>CABMPB010000026.1 GCA_902388365.1 uncultured Bacteroides sp.
ACCGTGTCTCAGTTCCAATGTGGGGGACCTTCCTCTCAGAACCCCTATCCATCGTAGACTAGGTGGGCCGTTACCCCGCCTACTATCTAATGGAACGCATCCCCATCTTATACCGAAATTCTTTAATCATGTGAACATGTGGACTCATGATACCATCCTGTATTAATCTTCTTTTCAGAAGGCTATCCAAGAGTATAAGGCAGGTTGGATACGTGTTACTCACCCGTGCGCCGGTCGCCATCTGTCTATTGCTAGACAATGCTGCCCCTCGACTTGCATGTGTTAAGCCTGTAGCTAGCGTTCATCCTGAGCCAGGATCAAACTCTTCATTGTAAAAATATTCTTCTCACTCTTACGAGTGTTGTAATCTGCTCAAGGATTCCAAATCTATCAATTATTCAATTGACGGTTCTTGTTTTTCTCTACAACATCACATATAGTATATGCAATGAGTAGGGCTTGTACTACTTGTTTGTTTATCTATAAATCTTTCAAAGAACTCTTTTCTTTAGCTTTCCTATTTTTATTCGGAAAGGTTCTGCAAAGATAAAGCGTTTATTTTGAACCACCAAATTTTTATCGAACTTTTTTGAAACTTTTTTGTTTCATCATTGTTCATGGTATCAATCTGTTTGTTTCAAACTCAGCTCTCTTGCAAAGCGGATGCAAAATTAATGGGTTTCCCTTCCTTCTCCAAATATATCTGTTACTTTTTTCCACACTTTCTGCAAGTTTTTTGCTAAACGACTGATTTACAATCATATCTAAAGACATAATATTTAAACGTTGTTTCAAGAGCATGAAAAGGGTACACCATATAATATTCGCGCGCACGCGTTGCACTATAAATACTGTTTATGGTATTCACCCCATTCACCCACTCCGCATTCTCTTTATCCACGGGCATTTACGGGTGAAGGGCAACCCCCAATTCAGTTCTTCACCCCCTTCACCTGCTCCAACATTACAATTCGATAACGATTTCCATACTTTGTATGCTTGCGTTCCACACCTGCGGCTATCAAGGCCTGTCCCAATTGCACCATATTCGCATCCCGCATAGCGGCGGCATTCTGCTTCTTTAATGTCTTGAATATATCTGCCAAAGACAATAAGCTGCACTCCTCCCCTTGTTTTGCCGCACGAAAAACGGAATAAAATACTTCTTCGGCAGAAGACTGGCGATAATATGCGGCATTATGCTGCTGAATTTCATGTTCTTCCTCCTCCGAAAACCAGTAAGGTTCGCCCTCAGCCAATTCAGTTTTTAATTGAGCAAAGATCTGGCTATGCTCTATCCCTTCACAATTAATCTTGTCTGCTACCTCAACACAGATAAAACGACGGCTTCCGGTTGGATCGGTCAGCAAGTCTTTTCGGTTGGACGTGCCCACAAAGGAGGCTATACGAGGCAAAACGCGATAATTCTTCTGATGTGCCTTACGCAAGTTTAAGGTAGCCATTTGCATCACGTTTTTCAATACGGGCATCTTATGGGGCGGAAACCTATCGAATTCATCCAGGTTAATAATCCCCATCTCCGCCATCTTCTGCTCCGCCTGTCCTTGCGAGGTCAATTCAAAACTATCTACATAATAATTCTCTAATGCTTCCGGCATTAATGATTTACAAAAGGTAGACTTCAATTTTCCTTGTTCACTACTGATCAGCATGGGGGCCACACTATTGGCATGCACTCCGGTCATTCCACTCCACTGTGCAGCAAGTGCCAGCATCCAGCGATGAAAAGATCTCACCCACAATTCATTAGAAGCGACCCGGAGAGCCAGTTCCTTTAATCTATCCTGTCCGTCCCAGGCCGGCAACTCATTCAGATAGAGCATAAACGGATGGTATTCCGCTATTTTTGTAGAGTTCACATATCGTAATAAATCCTTATCCCAACAATCAATTCCCTGCGCACGCATATCAATACAAATACTATTTAGCTCACGCTGGTTGGCAGGACGAAAACCCCTCTTTTTATCTTTCAATGAACGGAATTCCGTCACTTCCGTCAACACATTATACCGGAATTCATAATGGGAAAGTAGGAAACTTTGCAATCTCTCCATCAATAAAGCCGATCTCTCCCGCGCTTTGGCTTCCGCCTTTTTTTCTTCTCCGGAGATGCGGAATTGATTATTCCCGACCATTCGGGGAGTTTCTTCCACATTTGCGGCATCTGCCACTTGCATTGTTTTCCACTTAGCCCACCATTGACAGGCAACACTCCACACCATTCTGATACTTTTCATTCGATTTTGTTTTAAATGTTACCTGCAAATATATAGTCATAAAATGGCGGATTCCAAATCTTTTTATCATAAATCTTTCAATTTTCTGATTTATGAAAACATATGGAAGTATTTTTGCTCACTCCGGTATTATTTTGTATTTTTGTGCGGAAAACAAAGTCGTCTTATGATCGTCAGACGAGCGTCTGATAATCGTAAGACGATCGCTTTATATACGTGAAACGATCGTCTGATATAGGTCAGACGAAGTTATCAAACGTACAAGAACAAGAATATAAACCGAACAAAAGAAAAAACATGGCGGTAAAATTTGATTTCTATCCTACACCTGTGGCACCGGGTGCTAAAAAGAAGGTGCGTTATCATGCCCGGGTGGTAGGTAGCTATACGGTAAAGACAGCAGAAATCACCAGAAAAATTCAAAATGCATGCAGTTTGACGAGGGGAGATGTAAAAGGTGCACTGGGTGCATTAAGTGCTATTTTAGTAGAAAGCCTCAGCGTGGGAAACCGGGTGCACCTGGAGGGAATAGGCTATTTTCAGATAACGCTGGAATGTGCAGAAACGGATGATCCGTCAGCAACGCATGCCCAGAATGTACATTTCAAAACGGTGAAGTTCCGTCCGGACCAGATATTAAGAAAAGAGCTTCGCAAAGAAATCAAGACCTCCCGTTCCGACAGGAAATCGCACTCCTTGCAATTATCGGAAATAGAGATTGACGGTCTGTTGATTGAGTATTTCCAAGAAAACCCATACCTTACGCGTATGCGGTTCCAACAACTTTGCGGTTTTACCCGCACCATGGCGCTGAAGCATATCAATAGGCTGATAAAGGAGAAGCGCTTGAAGAACACGAATACCCACAATCAACCTATTTATGTTCCCACACCGGGGAATTATGGTAAACCATATTCTGACACTACAGGTGAATAGGGTGAAGGAGGAGTTTTAGTGTTGCCCTACACCCGCTATCGCCTTGGTGGTGCGGGTTGCAGGGGTGGGTGAAGGAGGTGAAGCTTATTATTTCAACCCATTCTTCCGGAGTAGTTCCTCTATCTCACCAGAAGCGATAGTAGCACGTTCGGCCTTATCATAAATATAAAGTAGACTGATCTTCGTTTCATCTACTGCCACCACTACAGTGAAAGTGATGACACGTGCACCACCGCTCTTTCCTTTACCTTTTGAGGCTATGCGCATCCGAATTTTACGAAGTCCACCACCCAAATCGGTACCGAGACAAGGATTGGCTTCAAGTTCGTTAATCAAGTTCTCGTAATCATCAACAAAAGAAGCGTAATGCTTCTTAAGCCGCTTGGCTTCTTTCGTAAATGAAGCTGAAAGCTCAATCCTATAATTCATCTCTTAGCTCTTTTAAAAATTCCCGAGCTGGGCGCGTTCTTCCAGCCTTCACATCTTTCAGACCGGCATCAATCCCTGCGAGTACCTCCTCTTTGCTGATGTATTCGGCCTCTTCCTCTTTCTCCTGGGCCAATTTACGAATCGCCTTAACAGCTTTTCGCATTAGCGTCTCGTCTTCGGCTATGATACTAAGTTGGCGGAATAGTTCTGCATTAAGTTCCATGGTTCCCATAATTCGTTCTCCTTTTCTTTCTCAAATTCTATGATACAACAAAGATAGTGAAAAACCACAACCCACCATAATTCATTGCCTTAAAATATCTTTTCCCTATTTTTTCTTCACCCCGACCGTTAGTACGCAACCAGGCACATCATATTGCAATACCTGAATGCTGTTAATACTCTATCTGCTCTATCTTAGAAGACAATTTCTCAATCACCGCATTCAGCTCTCCCTCCCAAGGAATGACATTGAACTCTCCCCAAAAGTCAGCATCATATTTAAAGTGAGTATCAGCAAATATATTCCGGGTAGGAATACGCTCTCTGCGCTGAAAACGGGTAACATTCCCGGTATCGACTTTACAAGTGACCATCTCAAACCAAGTGTGCAGTGTGGAACTACTGAACCATTGTTGTTTCTGCCTTACCTTGAAATAAAGATCGCCACGAACATGGTTCACATAATAAACTCCATTCCACGATTTATAAGATATAGTATAAACCACTTTTTGTGCGGCAATCTTCCATTTACGTGCAAGTCGTTCAACAAACATGCCGGTAGATTGCTTCACATACTCAGGATTGATCTCAAAACACGCTTGTAGCAGGGCATTATTCTCAGCATCTATATACAAGTCTCCTCTATACAGAGGCTCCCGGACTCCCTTGTTCTGTTCAAAAGAGATCACATTCGCCATGCGATTATCCACCACCGTCATATCGCTGGAAACATACGTGTACATATTATTTTCGGCATCAGGCAACAAGAACTCCGGCAAGTCCTTAATGATATCCAGTTGCAAACAGGCATCAATGCCCGCGCTCATCTTCGCAATCAGCGTATCCTTTTCGCGGTCGTTAGTGATTTTACTCATTTTGAGCAACTTTACCTGATCCGAAGAACTGACCATCTGCGGAGATGATTTATAAACTTTGAAAACCGCCTCTGTCAGGCTGCGGAACTTCTGTTTGTACCGGATGCCTTCCCTATAAAAAGTAGTGAGATAGACGGGGGATTGCGCATAATTCACCTTCTTGTCCCTCAGCATATCACGCAACAACCGTTTGGGGTTGACCGCACGAATCACCACTTCCTGAATAGGAACAACTCTGGGTTCCAAAGACCACACCGCATGCTGGGCTGCCAAAAGAGGAATATCCATCTCTTGCCCCACATAGCCTACATGAGACACACCGATGCGGCTTTGCCTCAACGAATCGGGCAAGCGCAAGCGAAATTCCCCATCCTGATTGGTGATACTGCCGATAGAAGTACCGACCACCCCCACCGTACCATAAGCAATGGGGGCGCCGGACTGGTTATCCTGCAATTTACCTTCTATTGTGAAATAAGTCAATGTATCTGTGGGAATGGCAACAGCAGTGTGCTGCTCCTGCAACTGATTAATGAGAATATGATTCCCCACTACCCGAAGACTGATGTCCTGCCGCCCAATAATTTGGCAGACAGCTTGGCGTATGGTTCGTTGTCCAGCGCCAAGCTTTGCCATACGTTCATTATCCACCACTTTACTATCATATATGAAAAGAAAGCCGGACTGCTCCGAAACTTTCCCCAACAACGCATAGACAGTACCTTTACTTTTAGAAAGATAAATGACACGTTCCAAGACATCATTATCTGCCGCTTTCGCTGATGCCGCCACACAGGCAAGCAAACAGAGGAAGAAGGCATACAGATAATATGTACAGATACGTTTCATTTGGGTTTGATTCAAGTTTTATTCGGACAAAATGAAAGTATTGCCCTCACGCGTGCACTTCAAATTCATAGCCAGAGAGATCAGTTCCGCCATAGATTCCGCTGAATTTTCGGAGAATGCTACCGTAAGCCTGCGCTCTGCCAAAGCAGGAGAAGCCTGTATCTGCAAATCGGAAGAATGCAAATTGATTACCCGAAGGATATTTGAAAGAGGCTCATCCTTGAATCGTATATTCTCCAAATAGCGGGCGAATCGCCCATCGTCCCCGTTATTGGTGAGATGAAACTGTTGTGTTTTCAGTGTAACCGTTTCGCCTGCATTTACATAAACGTCTTGATTCTTTTTCTTCAAAGTAACCTTTACCCTGCCACGTTGCACGGACAGTTGGAAAGGAGTACCGAGGTCACTCTTTACATGGAAAGCTGTTCCCAACACCTCAATCCGTACTTCATCAGTCTCGATAAGGAAAGGACGGTTTCGGTTCCCCGTCACATCGAAAAGGGCATTGCCTTGCAGGGCCACTTCCCGTTTCTCTGCGGAGAAATGCTCAGGGTATTGCAAGGAAGTCTCTCCACCCAGATAAACAATGGAACCATCTTCCAAGGTGGTGACTAATGTAGATTGCTCCCTATTTTGCTGCATAATCAGAGTTTGTGCAACTACCGGAGCATCTGCCTTAAAGTATCCCATCGCCCAATAGATGCAAACTCCGATAAAGACGGCAGCCACAGCTCCCCACTTCCGTAATGCATACGAATGAGCATGCCTTTTCTCACCTTCTGCCGACAGCAAAAGTCCATCGGCATCCAGTCGGCCATACAACTTGCTCCATGCCCGGTCTACCTTCTTGATATTTTTTTCTGTTTCACTCATGTCTTTTGAATATAGTTTTCAATTTCTGTTCTTAGTGTTTTAAGGGCTTTCGTCATCTCAGCCTCCACCGTTTTTACCGAAACAGAGAGCTGTGAAGCAATTTCTGCATATTTCCGCCCTTCCATGCGATGCATCAGGAAGATTTGAAGCCTGCGTTCAGGGAAACGGGAAAGGGTTGTATTTATCAAACTCTGCAATTCACGATATTCCATCTGTTCCTGCGGAGTATCTTCCGGCGTATCTTCTGCCCTGGAAAGTACAAACTCCCGATAGCGATTTCTCACCTCCTGGTGTTCACAATATTGCAGGGATTGATTGCGTACAGCAGCATAAAGATAACTTTTCATGGAACGGAAAACGGGTAATGTTTCCTTCTCTTTCCAGAATTGATAGAATAAATCTTCTACAATTTCCTCTGCCGCCTCCATGCTACCGGTGATACCGACGGCGTACCAGCAGAGAGGGGAATAATAACGGCGAAACACATCTTCAAACGCCTTTATATTTCCCTCTCTTATCTTTGCCAGTGTTAATAAGTCATTCAGCATCCCATCTTTATTAAAAGGTTGTCCTCCAAAGATATGAAAAGTATCCGAAAGTTTACCGGGATTGTTTCTTTAATTTATGGACTGCATTTTCCAATGATTCCGTAGGTTCAATAATATTGTAGGCGCCCCAGAAGTCTTCACTCCAATATTCATCTACTTTATCATAGAAAGCATCCCGCTGCCCGAAAGCCCGCTTGCCGGGGATAGCCGTTACGTTATTTTCTTCGCGGTCTGTCACCACCATTTCAGAAAGGACTGTGTAGCCGGTAGAGAAAAGTTTCCTTTTCCAATCACACTTAAAGCGAATGCAGTTACGGATATAACTCAGGTAAGTCTTTCCGTTCAGGTCTTTATAGGTAATAAGAAAGGATACTTCTTGCGGTTTAAAACGCAATCCATAGGGTTTCTTTTGAAGAATGGCCTGCACTGCCTTGGGTTTATTATCCATAGAGAGATTAAATTCGGCACGGGTAAAGGATAATTTCTCCCGGTCTATGTAGAGTTTGCCATAGTAAAGGGCATAAGGCAGTACCACACGGGGACGGAAGCCGATTACAAATTGTTGACGGTTATCTATCAGAACCGGTTCCTCCATGTAGAAGTCATAAAAGTGCAAGGTTTCCATATCCAGCAGTGCATCCTGATTTTTCACTACATCCAGATAAATGGATAATGTGGGGCCTCCCATCAGTTTTACTCCTAATGTATCGCTTGCTTTCTGGCTCAACAACCGACGGCCTTTCAATACTTCCGCACGATCCCGGTTTACAGTCCTGTCTTCATACGGTGTCTTGAATACATCAATCACTGCCTCGGAGATATTGATATAGCGACGGCCTTTTTGAACGGTTTCACGATAGAATCCGGTCAACATATTATTCTTGATGCTATAGTTAGCGGGGATTTTGCGAATGGCTTCTTCCACTATGAAACGTGGATTGTTGGCATAGACCACGATTTCATGTAGCATATTGGCATGAGGGGTGAGATAGACCTTTAAATCGGAAAGATGCTCCTTATCCAAATGTATCCGGCTATTACGATATCCTATATGAGAAATTTCCAATGCCGGAACATGTTCCACATCTTCTATCTTTAAAGAGAAAGCGCCGTCTGCATTGGTCACCGTACCGATGCTGCTGCCCGGAATAGAGACGTTGACATACTCCAATGTTTTCCTATTCTGCTTGTCCCTCACCACACCACTTACCGTGATATAGTTTTCTTCTTCAGCAACCGGAGCACTATCCTGACTCCATACCGGAATTGCACCCAGCCAAAGGACGAGGGCCAGTACCCATTCAAGGAGTTGTTTATTATGCGTTTTCATATTCATAAGGTTTTAAAAAGGTGAATACTAATCCTGTTCTACATATAAGATCGCCCAGAATTAAAATACCCTATGAATTTATGAAAAATAATTCATTTTATTTATATTACCGCCCCCTTTTATAAATTAGAACAACATAAATAGTCAGAACTACGACCAGGCACACTATAATTATTAAATAAAGAAGAGAACAAATAGATTGTATTCCCCATTGGGGAGCAGCAACCATTGACAATATGGTAATAAACAACAAACCACACAAAACTGAAAGAATACGCATCATACGTCCTATCAAAGTAACCTGCTGCGAAAGGTTTTCAGGATTTAGACGAAAAGGAAGATTTACCATTTTATAATTGTAGGCAGCAATGCTACATATAGCCATAACCACTATACCAAATACTGATAAGATGAGTGCTATTCTTTTGCTACCCCATCCATCCGCCTCACCTACAACATTAAAATGAACCGGAACTTGCTCAGGCAGATAGAAATAGAACACAACTGACAGTGTGATAAGAAAAACAGCTAATACAAGTGAAACCATTTCTAATATTCGATCTACAACAGTCACATTCCCTATATTATTTTTCAACATAAAATTCAAAAAACGCATCATTCTGTCTCCTCCTCTCTTTTACTAACTTTCTTTTTCTTCATCCTGCCACTCTTGCGCAAGGCTTCTGCGATAATCCACTGAAGCTGTCCGTTGGTGGAACGAAATTCATCCGCCGCCCACTTTTCAATTGCTTCCATAGTTTCCGCATCCACCCTGAGCACAAAGTTTTTTATAGTTTCTTTCTTTGCCATTGACACATTAATGATTCAAAGTTCCGGAATTGATTACAGGTTGTGCAGGTTCATCTGCACAAAGCACTACCAGCAGATTACTGACCATAGCCGCCTTCTTATCATCGTCCAACTCTACAATTTCATCGGCTGCCAGTTTATCCAAAGCCATTTTAACCATAGACACGGCTCCTTCTACTATCTTTTCACGGGCTGTGATAATGGCACTTGCCTGCTGGCGACGAAGCATGACCGCTGCAATTTCTGGTGCATAAGCCAGATAATTGATACGCGCCTCCACAATTTCCATACCTGCCATGGCAAGACGTTCATTCAGTTGGCGTTCCAATTGGTCATTTATTTCCTCACCACCACCGCGCAAGGTAAGTTCATTGGTATCGTGTTCATTATCATCATAGGCATACTGACCTGCCACCTGACGAAGCGCCGCATCACTCTGCACACGCACAAAATCCTCGAAAGCATTCATACGCCCCGCCACACTGACACTGGCAGAACCTGTTCCTTTGCTGTCCGCCATGGTTTGTGCATCAATCTCAAACATAGCCTTATAAGTATCTTTCAGTTTCCAAACCAAGACTAAACCAATGAGGATAGGATTACCTATTTTATCATTCACCTTGATAGGCTCCACATCCAGATTACGGGCACGAAGTGAAAGTTTCTTCTTATTCATAAAAGGATTAACCCAATAGAAACCGGTATTCTTGAAAGTACCTTTATATTTTCCAAAGAAAACCATCACACGGGCTTCATTAGGTTCCTGAGAGAAATATCCGGGCGCCATCAGCACAAACGCCAGCACAAGTACAAACACAATAGGAATAGACACTCCAGGCATTTCGGCAAAAGCCCAAAGTTCCAAAAGGAGCAATGCAGGTATTATAACTAAGTTAAGCAACAAAGCAGTGAATCCATTGATTACCATGCCATTGTAAGTAGTTTCCTTTGTTTCCATAACGATTTATTTTTGATATTATTTTGATATCACAAATAAAGAAACAATTCGGGAGAAAAACAAAAGAAAGAATATGTTATGGAACAGAGAATAGGGGATTGCAGTAACCTGAATGAAATGAAAAGGAGTGTTTTTTTGACTTAAATCAATAAAACAAGGGTTTCCTTTAAAAATATGCTATAAAACATACCATATAACAAACAAAGACTCTATCTTTGTGTTGTAAAACATAAAAAGATAGTTTTTTAGTAGCTACTAAGGTAAAAAGAAAGATTGATTAAAGAAGGCCAACCGCGAGGCACGCCGGAGATTTATTAAGTTTTTAAGGTATTAATTTAAAAAGAAAGGGTAACATTATGAAAAAGGTAAAAAACATTTTTCACAAGATCGCTAATGCAGATCCTATGATTTGGGGTTATGTCATGTTAAGCGAATCTAAGTAATTTGAACTTGAAATACGGGGACTCCCCGTAGAAGTATAGAAAAAGGACGGTTTTTAACCGTCTTTTTTTAGGTCCTTTTACAGGAATTCTGCTATCTTTGCCTATTCATTTTCAAATGTATGGACAAAATGCAGGTAGACACTAATAATAAAGAGTTTCAAGATGCCTTGAACCTGATTCAATATACCCGCCAGTCGGTCTTTCTGACCGGAAAAGCGGGTACGGGAAAGTCTACCTTTCTGAAATATGTATGTGAAGTAACCAAGAAGAAACATATTGTACTGGCTCCCACCGGAATAGCGGCCATTAATGCAGGTGGAAGTACTCTGCACAGTTTCTTCAAACTACCATTTTATCCTTTATTGCCGGATGATCCTAATTTCAGTCTGAAAGGTGGAAAACTGCATAGTTTCCTGCGATACACGGCTGCACACCGCAAACTGATAAAAGAGGTGGAGTTGGTTATCATTGACGAAATTTCAATGGTCCGTGCAGATATCATCGACTTCATAGACAAGGTATTACGAGTGTATTCGCAGAATATGCGCGAACCGTTCGGAGGGAAGCAAATCCTGCTGGTAGGAGATGTTTTCCAATTAGAGCCTGTCATAAAGAATGATGAACGCGAAATTATCAACCGCTTCTATCCCACTCCCTACTTTTTCTCAGCGCGTGTATTTCAAGAAATGGAGCTGGTTTCCATTGAGCTGACCAAAGTGTACAGGCAATCCGACAAAGTGTTTGTGAATGTGCTGGATCATATCCGCACCAATACTGCCGGAGCTGCCGACTTGCAGTTATTGAATACCCGATATAATACTAAAATAGAGGAAAAAGAGAGTGATATGTATATCACACTCGCCACCCGAAGGGATACGGTAGATTTTATCAATGAAAAGAAATTGGCGGAGCTGCCGGGAGAATCGACCATTCTGAAAGGTGAAATAAACGGGGAATTTCCGGAAAGCAGTCTTCCTACCTTGATGGAACTGGAAGTAAAACCGGGTGCGCAGATTATATTTATCAAAAATGACTATGACCGCCGTTGGGTGAACGGAACCATAGGTACCATTTCCGGAATAGATGAAGAAGATACCTTGTATATCATAACAGAAGACGGACGCGAATTTGATGTTAAAAAAGACAGTTGGCGCAACATACGCTATAAATACAACGAACAGGAAAAGAAAATAGAGGAAGAAGAATTGGGAGTATTCACACAATATCCCATTCGTCTGGCATGGGCCATCACCATTCATAAAAGCCAGGGATTGACTTTCAGCCGGGTAGTGATTGATTTTACCGGTGGAGTATTTGCTGGCGGACAGGCTTATGTAGCATTAAGCCGCTGCACCTCACTGGATGGCATCCAACTGAAAAAGCAGATTACGCGCGGAGATATTTTTGTGCGTCCGGAGATAGTGACCTTTGCCCAAAGGTTCAATAACAGGCAATCTATTGAAAAAGCATTGAGGCAAGCTCAAGCCGATGTGCAATATGTGGAAGCGGTGAAGCAATTCGACAAGGGGAATTTTGAAGGTTTTCTGGAGCAGTTCTTTCTTGCCATTCATTCCCGGTATGATATTGAGAAACCGATTATCAAACGCTTTATACGTAAGAAACTGGGTATTATCAATAAATTAAAATCCGAAAACCAACGATTACGGGATCAACTGCACACGCAGCGCAAGAATATGGAAAAGTATGCCCGGGAATATTACCTGATGGGGAATGAGTGTATTACCCAGGCACATGACTCCCGTGCCGCCATTGCCAATTACGACAAGGCGATTGAACTGAATCCTACTTTTACGGATACATGGGTACGCAAAGGCATTACCTTATATAATAATAAAGACTATTATGAAGCCGAAGTCTGCCTGAATGAAGCGGTACGCCTCAGCCCTGCCCTGTTCAAAGCCGTTTATAACCGGGGAAAAAACAGGCTGGCACTGGAGAATATAGAAGGAGCATTGGGAGATTTTGACCGTGCCGTTACCCTAAAGCCGGAACATCCCAAAGCCCATGAATACTTTGGAGATGCACTGATGAGAATGGGAAAAGAGGATGAAGCAGCCTTGCAATGGGCTATTGCAGAACGATTGCGTGAAAAAAAATCTAAAGAATAGAATATCATGCTACTTAAACTTTATGAAAAAAACAATAACCCCAAAGACCTGGAAGAAGTAATCAGGATATTGGAAGAAGGCGGGCTCATTATCTATCCCACCGACACGATGTATGCCATCGGTTGCCATGGGCTGAAAGAACGTGCCATAGAACGTATCTGTAAACTGAAAGACATTGACCCGCGTAAGAACAATTTGTCTATCATTTGCTATGACCTGAGTAATATCAGCGAGTATGCCAAGGTGGACAACGCTACCTTTAAACTGATGAAGCGCAACCTACCCGGTCCATTCACTTTTATTCTAAATACAGGCAGCCGATTGCCCAAGATATTCAAGAATAGGAAGGAAGTGGGTATCCGTGTGCCGGACAATAACATTATACGAGAAATATGCCAACTGCTGGATGCCCCGATAATGACTACCACCCTTCCGTTGCAAGAAGGGGAAGATATAGAATATATCACTACACCGGAACTAATTGAAGAAAAGTTTGGGAATGAGGTGGAATTGGTTATTGACGGAGGAATAGGCGGAGTAGAACCTTCTACTATTGTAAACTGCACGGAAGGAGAAGCAGAAATATTGCGCCAAGGTAAAGGTATCCTGAACGATTTTTAATCTGGATTGTTTATATAGAAAGTCATATACTAACGTTTTAAAACAAAATTATTATGTCATTACTAGCAGCAGAAGCAAGTGTACAATTAACGAATGCACTTGAAAAATTGATTGATTCCGGTATTCAACTGGGAGAAAGAGTTTTAGGAGCCCTTATTATCTTCGTCATAGGTAAGTTCTTGGTGAACTGGCTGAATCGGCTATTTGCACGTATACTGGAAAAAAGAAAAGTAGACCCAAGTATCCAGACCTTCCTGAAAAGCATGGTGAATATCTTGCTTTTAATTATGCTGATTCTCGCCGTTATCGGTAAACTTGGTATTGAGTTGACAGGATTTGCCGCACTTCTGGCCTCTGCCGGTGTTGCCATTGGTATGGCATTATCGGGCAATTTACAGAACTTTGCCGGAGGCTTGATCATCTTATTATTCAGACCGTATAAGATCGGAGATTTTATTGATGCTTCTACCGGAGCATCGGGTACTGTGAAAGAGATCCAGATTTTCCACACAATTCTTATCACTCCTGACAATAAAATGATATATGTACCTAATGGTCCAATGAGTAGTGGAGTTATCACCAATTATAGCAAACTGGATACTCGCCGTATAGAATGGAACTTCGGAGTAGATTATGGGGAAGATTTTACTAAAGTAGAAAAGGTGCTTCGCACGATTATTGCAGACGAAAAACGTATCCTTAAGACTCCTACACCATTTATTGAATTAGGCGAACTGGCTGCCAGCAGTGTAAATATAAAAGTCCGCGTATGGGTGAATAGTGCTGATTACTGGGATGTATTCTTCTATATAAACCAAGTGGTTTATGCTACATTTAATAAAGAAGGTATCAATTTCCCATTTCCACAACTTACAGTGCATCAGGCAAAAGACTGATAAAAACAATAAAAAAAGAGGGTGAATTCAATGAACTTTACCCTCTTTTTTATTATCTGCAAATTATTATTTTCTATCCGCCTTCAAACGCTCCGCCATAGCAATAGCCAATTCCTTGCTCTGCGCATAAGTTTCCGACTTCATGCTATGTTTCATCTCAATAGGATTACCTACCGGCTCAAACTTCAGCTTATCATTAAATTCTGTAATCTTCTTCACAGCAGCACTAGCCCATGTGAATGAGCCAAAGACTCCCATATAGCGCCCTTTGATTTCCCGTGAAGCCAACTTGCTGAGCAAAGCCTCCATCTCGGGATACATCTGGGTATTATAAGTAGGACAGCCTACTATCAATCCTTTGTATCTGAATACATCGGCAATAATATAAGAATGATGTGTATGAGAAACATTGTGCATTACAATATTGCGAATGCCTTGCTTGCTCAATTCTTCTGCAATAGTCTCCGCCACCTCTGCCGTATTTCCATACATGGTACCATAAGCAATGACCACGCCTTCTTCTGCTTCATAACGGCTCAGGCGATCATAGATACGTACCACCCGAGGAATTTCTTCTGTCCACACAGGACCATGAGTAGAACAAATGGCAGTGATCTTCAAGTTCTGTAATTTCTGCAATGCCTTTTGTACCGGAGCACCATATTTACCAACGATATTAGAATAGTAACGCACCATTTCATTCCAGTAAATATCCGTATTGATGTTGGTATCAACCACTCCACCATTCAATGCTCCGAAACAACCAAACGCATCACCCGAGAATAAAATCCCTTCCGTCTCATCAAAAGTAACCATTGTTTCGGGCCAGTGAACCATCGGAATCAATGAGAAACGCAACTTGTGGCGTCCCAAAGCCAGAAAATCACCTTCGCCTACCACGTAACGTTCTCCACCTATACCATAGAAGCCTTCAACCATCTCGAAAGTCTTCTTATTGCCGACAATCACAATGTTAGGATAATATTGCTTGATCAAGCTGATAGAGCCTGAATGATCAGGTTCCATGTGGTTTATAATCAAATAATTGATAGGTCTGTCACCAATAATACTACGGATTTTTTTCAGATATACTTCAAAATAGCATACGTCTACCGTGTCAATCAGAGCAACCATTTCATCATCAATCAGATAAGAGTTGTAAGACACTCCATAAGGTAACGGCCACAAATTTTCAAATAGCGGTTTGTTACGGTCATTCACTCCTACATAATGTACTTTACCTTTTATTTCCATATTTCTTTTTCTCTTTTTTAAGATGTATAGTATTTGCCTTGCCAGGCATTTCTTTCTCTCATTCTTTTTTTAACTTTGTCCGTAAACTCATAATTCTTCAAGCCCCAATCGGGAGCTATCAACAATTCTTTAGGAGATTGGGACACAAAACGTTCCAACACCATATCCGGACGCAGATGCTCTATATAATCAATAACCAAATCAATATACTCGTCTGCCGTATAAAGATGGAAAGTTTCGGGGGCTTTCTCATATTCACCCGCCATACGCGTACCTTTTATCAGTTGCAACTGATGCAATTTCAAGGTGGTCAGTGGTAGGCCGGAAAGTATTCCCGCCTGTTTTATCAACATCTCCTTTTCTTCACCGGGTAGCCCTAATATAATATGTCCACCCACTGGTATTCCCCGTTCCGCCGTCTTACGAATAGCCTCAACCGATTCTGCAAAAGTATGCCCCCGGTTGATGCGCTTCAAGGTTTCATCATTCGTACTTTCAATACCATATTCCACCAACAAAAATGTATGCTTACCTAGTTCTTCCAAATAATCCAGCAATGCATCCGGCATACAGTCGGGACGGGTTCCAATCACCAATCCTACTACATTTTCTACCGTCAACGCTTCTTCATACTTGCGTTTCAGTTCTTCCAATTCTCCATAAGTATTGGTATAAGCCTGAAAGTAAGCTAAATATTTCATTTCCGGATATTTGCGTGCAAAGAACTGCTTTCCCTCCTCCAACTGCTGACTTACAGATTTCTCCGTATGGCAATAAGCGGGGTTGAATGTCTGATTATTGCAATAAGTACATCCCCCGTATCCTACCGATCCATCACGGTTGGGACAAGTGAACCCGGCATTAATAGAAATCTTCTGCACCTTATAAGGAAAGTGCATAGCCAAAAAGCCGGATAAGTCGTTATAAAGCATCTCTCTTTCCATGAACTTATTTTGCGGGACAAAGATACGTATTTTCAAACAAAAGTCTTACCTTTGTCTTTGATTATCATTTAAAGAATTATTCTATTATGAAAAAATTAAGCATATTTATTATTTTATTCTTTTACCTGCTCACTGCCGGTGCACAAAAAGTGACCTTGCAAGATGTAGCTAGCAGAACTTACCGTGCTGAAGGAATCAGAGGTATCAAGCCCATGCTGGACGGGGAACACTACACACAAATGAGTGCCGATGGCAAGAAAATTGTACAGTATTCTTTCAAGACAGGTAAAGAGACAGGCACTATCTTTGATGTGAACACAGCACGTGATTGTAACATAAAGTCATTTGATGATTATATCATGTCTCCGGATGAAAAGCTCATTCTGATACAAACAGATACCAAACCTATTTATCGCCGTTCTTTCACTGCTAATTATTATATTTTCAATGTGAAGAATAATAAGATGGAACCGCTTTCAGAGAATGGCCCTCAGCAAGTGCCTTTGTTCTCACCGGATGGTAATCAAATTGCATTTGTACGCGATAATAATATCTATCTGGTTAAACTACTGTTTGGTAACAGTGAATCACAAGTAACCAAGGATGGAAAATTCAATGAGGTATTGAATGGTATTCCTGACTGGGTATATGAAGAAGAATTCGGATTTAACCGTGCTTTTGATTTCAGTGCGGACAGCCAAATGCTTGCCTATATCCGTTTTGATGAGAGCGAGGTGCCGATGTATTCTTTCCCACTCTACAAAGGAATGTCTCCTGCACTCAATCAGTTCAACACTTATCCGGGAGAATATGAATATAAATACCCTATGCCGGGCATAGACAATTCTAAAGTATCCGTACATACCTTTGATATAAAGAGTAAAGTAACCCGCAAAATGGATTTGCCGTTGGACAAGGACGGATATATCCCCCGCATCAAGTTTACCAACGATGAGAATGCACTGGCTATCATGACGTTGAACCGCCATCAAAATCGTTTCGACCTTTATCTTGCCAATCCGCGCAGCACACTGTGTAAACTGATAGTACGCGATGAAACTCCTCAATATATTAAGGAAGAAGCTTATTCGGATATTGCTTTCTATCCCAAGAACTTTGTTGTAATGAGTGAGAAAGATGGATATAATCATCTATACCTGTACACTAGCGGAGGCAACCTGGTGAAGCAAATTACCAAAGGAAACTTTGAAGTAAAAGATTTCTTAGGCTGGGACGAAGCTAATAATACGTTCTATTTTGAAAGCAACGAAGGAAACCCGTTGCGCACTGCTATCTATAAAATAGACGGGAAAGGAAAGAAGACCAAGTTATCCGGACAGGAAGGTACGAATAAAGCTATTTTCAGCAAGAACATGAAGTATTACATCAATACTTTCTCTAATATCAATACTCCTCCTGTTATTACCATTAATGACAACAGCGGCAAGGAACTGACTACATTGGTAGATAATAACAAGTTAAAGCAACAGGTAGCCCGACTGAATATGCCCAGCAAAGAATTATTCAGTTTCAAGACCAGTGATGGAACAGAACTGAATGGCTGGATAATGAAACCTGCCCATTTTAACCCGAGCAAAAAATATCCTGTTGTTATGCATCAGTATAGCGGACCGGGATCACAGGAAGTTGCAGATAAATGGGGAATCGGCGCCCGCAGAGATGGGGGTATGTTTGAGGCATATATGGCGGATAATGGTTTTATTATGGTCTGTGTAGACGGACGCGGAACAGGCGGACGTGGTTCGGACTTTGAGAAATGCACTTATCTGAACTTGGGTGTGAAAGAATCGAAAGATCAAGTGGAAGCAGCCAAATATTTAAGTACATTGCCTTATGTGGATGGTAACCGTATCGGTATTTGGGGATGGAGCTATGGAGGCTATAACACATTGATGTCTATGAGCGAAGGAACTCCCATCTTTAAAGCAGGTGTAGCTGTTGCTGCCCCAACAGACTGGCGTTTCTACGATTCTGTATATACGGAACGCTTCATGCGTACCCCGAAAGAGAATATGGAAGGATATGATGCAGCATCCGCCATTAACCGTGCCAACAAACTGAACGGTGAATTATTACTGATTCACGGTACGGCTGATGACAATGTGCATTTGCGCAATAATGCAGAGTATAGTGAGGCATTGGTGCAGGCTGATAAACAATTTGATATGCAGATTTATACGAATCGCAATCATGGCATCAGTGGCGGTAATACTACCAAGCATTTGCTGACACGCGTTGCCAATTTCTTTATTGATCATTTAAAATAAAACCATAACCCCTGTAGGGGCGGATTGAATCCGCCCGATAAGAATTAGCGTTATGCATTCGGGCGGATTCAATCCGCCCCTACAGTAAAATCTAATCTAATCATGGAACACGTTAAAAAACCGGACTGGCTTAAAATAAATATAGGAGCAAATGCCCGATATGCAGAAACCAAGCATATAGTCGATTCTCACAAACTACACACCATTTGCAGCAGCGGACGTTGTCCCAATATGGGAGAATGCTGGGGAAAAGGTACTGCAACCTTTATGATAGGTGGAAATATCTGTACCCGTTCCTGCAAATTCTGTAACACAGAAACCGGGCGTCCTATGCCTCTGGATCCGGAAGAACCGACCCATGTAGCAGAATCTATCCAACTCATGAAATTGTCTCATGCCGTTATCACTTCCGTAGACCGTGACGATCTGGCAGATTTGGGAGCCTCTCACTGGGCAAAGACCATACTCGAAATAAAGCGCTTGAATCCCGAAACGACTTCCGAAGTACTGATTCCCGATTTCCAGGGAAAGAGCGAACTGATACAGCAAGTAATTGATGCTAATCCCGACATCATTTCCCATAACATGGAAACAATACGTCGCATCAGCCCGTTAGTGCGCAGTGCCGCCGACTATGATACCAGCCTGAAAGTGATCAAACAAATAGCAGACAACGGAATTACTGCCAAATCCGGCATCATGGTAGGGTTGGGTGAACGCCCCGAAGAAGTAGAAGAACTGATGGATGACCTATTGGCGCAAGGTTGTAAAATACTGACTATCGGTCAATATCTGCAACCCACTCACCGCCATTATCCGGTTGCAGAGTATGTCACCCCGGAACAATTCAAGCTATATCGGGAAATCGGTTTAAAGAAAGGATTCCGTGAAGTAGAAAGTGCCCCCCTGGTACGTTCTTCCTATCATGCAGAAAAACATATAAAATTTAAAGGGTAACGGGTAAACCAACTTTATATCTTATTTGTTATAAAGACATAAAAGAGATAGAGAGAATGAAATCGTTACTAGAATACAAGAATCTAATCATGGCTACCGGGTTAATTCCTGTTATTGTATGCATGATTTTTTGCATATTTTGTCCGGATGCCTCTGTTTTATATGTCTGTAGTTTGGCTAGCATTGTCTATATCCTATACAGACTTGTCAAACCGCCTGTTTATCAGCCCAATTTGGTGTTGCTACACGGAACTTTGGCATTAATCATTGCATCTGTAATGAAAGGTATAGGGGGAGATATGCTTATCCCGGACCGAACTGTACCCATCACTTTGGAAATACTGATTCTCAGTCTTTCCTTGCTCTATCTCATGGTTCCCAGTCTATATAACAAAATATTCTCTTACTTTCATTATAAAATATCCATACTGAATTGTTGGGCTATACAGGTTATTGCCCTTTTATCCAGTATCCATCTGTTTATTTCATGCATCATCTATTTGTTTTTCAGGCCTTTATCATACAATACGCTTTATGCAATGACGCATATTATACCGCCACTGGTATATATTGTCTGCATTTTGGTAAACTATGTCTTTGTCAAAACAGTTAGCTTGACTTATAAAAAGATGCCTTTCCTGCGTATCGCTCCTATTTGCAATGGAAAAATATATGTTGCCCCCCGCAACCTTCAAGGAGAAGAACCAGGAAAACTGGATATCCCGATGGAAGATTATATCTATGCTTGCAAAACGGATACGGACAAATATGCCAAAGAGGTAGAAAAAAGATATAGTAATCATATTAACGGACAGCCGGAACCCCGTTTTAGCCTGAAACATCTAGTAAAAGCAGCTAGTGGAATGCAGAAAACAATCCTTCTCTATGTACTTCCACTAAATGACGAAGACCAGATACACTTCACCGGAGGAAAATTTGTGACTCCTGAGGAAATAGAGGCTAATTCAAAACAATACAGTTCCTTCCTTAGAGAAGAAGTAGATCATTTGAATGTGGTGGCACAAATGTGGGATGAGTTTAAATAGATCCTAGGGTCACCTTGTTCGCTAAACAGGCAACACTACTACTTATAAATTAAAAAGATACAAGGAATCTTAGATAAATCAGGCAGTTTTCCCTGCCATTCTTTGACTGTTTTAGTCTTGATGTATTCTCCTTCACAAGTGATATTGGCAGCAATACATAATTTGGTTTGAGGACGGCAGTTCTTTAGAATATCTTCTGCCATCTTGTTGTTGCGATAAGGAGTTTCGATGAATAATTGAGTCTGATCTTCTGAATAGACCCGTTGCTCCAATACTTTGATACGCTTAGCACGTTCACCCGGTTCAATAGGCAAGTAACCGTGAAAAGCAAAACTCTGGCCATTGAATCCCGATCCCATCACAGAAAGAATAATAGAAGAAGGACCTACCAACGGAACCACTTTCAGATTTTTCCGCTGGGCAATAGCAACCACATCCGCACCCGGATCGGCCACAGCCGGACAACCGGCTTCTGAGATTACGCCCATCGACTGTCCTGCTATCAAAGGTTTCAGATAACCGGAAATATCATCGGGAGAAGTATGTTTGTTTAATGGATAGAAAGTCAATGCATCTATATCAATCTCACGATCCATCTTTTTCAGGAATCGGCGTGCCGAGCGCACATCTTCCACAATAAAATGCTTGATGCCGAGAATGATCTCCTTATTATATATAGGCAATACGTTTTCAACAGGAGTTTCGCCCAAAGTCACGGGCAACAGATATAATGCAACTTCCATCATATTAATTATTCAAAATCAAGGTTTGAAATCCACCTCAGCCAACATCTGACGATAATCTGTTTTGTTCAGTAATTCATTGATTGTCACATCGGGATGTTTATCCATATATTCATCAATCAATAAAATACCCATCCACACCCCAATACTTGCAGGAGTCTGTTCACCCATAATAGAAATAAAAGGGTCTTTGCGGATATAAGTGCGTACAATCAACGGATCAGTAGCATACAAATGTCCATTCTCTACCATGTTCTTCCATAAAGCAGCTTTATTCTTCTTGCACCATTTGGCTTCCTTTTCATCATAACCCATCTCCTTTTCAAAAGATTCGTAGCCCAAGATATGCGCTACCACCCAGTTTATCTTTCCACGGTGCATAATCATATCCAGCAGAGTACGTCCGGGTTGCCAAGGCAAAGGATATTCACTCAACAAATAAAAAGTAAAGCAATCAGGTACAATACGTTCCGGCTCCATGCTACGACATTGGTAGTCATAATAAAAACGTTTGTATAACGGGTAATCAGCACCCATATATTTGTCAATGCTGAATCCCAAGATACTGTCTCCCACCACAACCGATTGGTTGAGTGCAGCTATTTGTGCATAGAAATGGGGAACAGGCAAGCCGGGAACCTCTTTTTTCAAACGTTTAAAGCCCTTGGTCAGTTTTTCTTCAACCCATCCCAAGTCCTTAAATTTTTCTTCGGCATCCTGCATCAATACCAATAAGGTAGAATCAGAATAATATTCAGACATACGATCATTTATCCTGTTATCGTTTACCTCACCGATTGCCAGCACATCTTCTATCAACAGTTTAGTGACCTGCGGATAATCCGTATTCATCTTTTGCAATGCCGAGAGACTATTCATTGTCACATATTCGAATTGCAAGCGGTCATAACGGGCTACTCTTATGTCCAAATCAGTAGCATTGCTACTCTTTCCATCCCATTGACAGGAGGAAAGAGCAACAAGGCATACCAATATGAATATAATTTTGCGTATCATTCTTTATCCGTAAATGATATTTCCGTTTTCATCTTTATATTCGTCCAACCCTTTTTCGTAAGTAGCCATAGCACGCAAACTCATACCTACGCTGGAGAAACCGCCATCGTGGAACAAATTCTGCATAGTCACCTTACGGGTCAAGTCGGAGAACATCACAATACAATAATCAGCACATTCATCAGCCGAAGCATTACCCAATGGGGACATACGGTTAGCGAAGTCGAACAATTTATCCATACCTTTCACGCCCGATCCGGCTGTAGTCATGGTAGGCGACTGTGATATAGTATTCACGCGCACGTGATGTTCACGTCCATAAATGTAGCCAAAGCTACGTGCAATAGATTCCAATAATGCTTTTGCATCCGCCATATCGTTATATCCGTAGAATGTACGTTGCGCAGCAACATAACTCAATGCAAGGATAGAACCATATTCTGAAATGGCATCCAACTTCTTGGCTGCCTGGATCATTTTATGGAATGAAATAGCAGATATGTCTAAAGTCTTGTCCAGCATATCATAATCAAGATCATCATAAGTACGTTTTTTACGAACATTAGGAGACATACCGATAGAATGCAGAACAAAATCTATTTTTCCACCTAACACTTCCATAGAACGCTTGAATACGTTCTCCAAATCTTCCACACTGGTAGCATCTGCTGCAATAACTTCGCAGTTCAACTTTTCGGCCAAAGCAGAAACTTCACCCATACGCACAGCTACCGGAGTATTTGATAATGTAATGGTTGCACCTTCTTCTACAGCCTTTTCAGCTACTTTCCAAGCAATAGACTGCTCATTCAATGCACCAAAAATAATACCTCTTTTTCCTTTCAGTAAATTGTAACTCATACCTTTTCTTAGTGTTAAATTAGTTTGCAAAGATACAAACAATAAAATTAATTGTAGCACTTTTTGCACATAAAAGCAAAAAGAATGCAGTTTTAAAACAGATTTTCACCTATGATTGTTTATAAGCGCTAATAAATCATCAAAAAATCCACTTAATCTATCAAATAGTGCACACTTAGGACATTTCTTTCAGCTATATTTGCCAATGAATTAAGAGGTTTTTTCATAATATTTATTTAAGGTTAGAATTAGGTTAACATGAAACATTATTACCACTCCCGTAAATAGCCCGTGAGGGTCTTTTACGGGGGAGTAATAAGACTTCTTAAAACAATAAACAAGCTGAAAATTATTAATCTTAAAACATATATAATACCAATGATTAGTTTTATAAAAAAGATTTTATTGCTTCCTGCTGCATGTGTGTTACCTTTATTAACAGGATGCAATAATTGTCCGTCAACGATTGCCGTAGAAGATATTATAGATCCCGCGATCTATGCCCAACTCCCCTTCCAGATGGACAAGGTTGAACAACCCACTTTTCCCGATTATTCCGTGAACATCATAGATTTCGGTGCAAAACCGGATGGTATTACTCTAAATACAAAAGCTATCAATGATGCAATCAGGAATGTAAACGAAAAAGGTGGTGGTAAAGTGATTATCCCCGCAGGTCTTTGGCTATCAGGACCTATTGAAATATTAAGTAATGTGAACCTGCATACAGAAAAAAATGCACTCGTATTATTTACGGCAGACCATTCACAATATCCTATTATTAATACATCTTTCGAAGGATTGGAAACCCGCCGTTGCCAGTCTCCTATCTCTGCTCGTAACGCCGAAAACATTGCGATTACCGGTCATGGCACATTTGATGGAAACGGTGACACATGGCGTCCTACCAAAAAGGATAAACTAACAGAAGGTCAGTGGAAGAAGTTGGTCAGTAGTGGTGGCGTGGTAGATCCTGACGGAAGAATATGGTATCCCAGCGAAGGCGCATTGAAAGGTGCTATGCTGTCCAAAGACAATTTTAATGTACCTCGTGGAACTTTGACAGATGCCGATTGGGATTATATGCGTGACTGGTTACGCCCTGTATTGCTGAGCTTTATCAAATGTAATAAGGTATTATTAGAAGGAGCCACTTTCAAGAACTCACCAAGCTGGTGCTTGCACCCACTTTCATGCGAAAACATTACTATTAATAAGGTAACGGTATCTAATCCTTGGTATTCACAAAACGGTGATGCCTTAGACTTGGAATCTTGCAATAAAGCATTGATTATCAATAATTCTTTTGATGCCGGCGATGATGGTATCTGCATTAAATCCGGTAAAGATGAACAAGGCCGTAAGCGTGGTGAACCTTGTCAAAACGTGATTGTAATGAATAATACAGTATTGCATGGACATGGAGGTTTTGTTGTAGGTAGTGAGATGTCCGGCGGCGTTAAGAACATCTATGTAGACAACTGTAACTTTCTGGGTACAGACGTTGGTTTACGCTTCAAGAGTAACCGTGGCCGCGGTGGTGTAGTGGAAAATATCTACATCAGCAATATCAATATGATTAATATTCCGAATGAAGCCTTGATTTTCAACCTCTACTATGGCGGCAAAGCACGTGGAGAAGAAACAGACCAGGATGATAGGAAAGTAGAGGAAACAATTCCTGCTGTAACAGAAGAAACTCCGGTATTCCGTAATATCTTTATCAAAAACGTTACTTGCAAAGGAGCAGGCAGAGCTGCATTCTTCAATGGTTTGCCGGAAATGAGAATCAAGAATATCAATATGGAAAACATTATCGTATCCAATGCTAAAGAAGGTATCATTTTAAATGAAGCCGATGAAGTGAGCATGAAGAATATCAAGATAGAGCTGTTGAAAGACGGAGCTAATTTGAAGATGCAGAAAGTTTCCAATGTGACTATAAACGGAAAAAATTATTCTGAGATTGGAGCTAAAGGAGAAGAACTCAACTTTTAATCAATAGAAGAAATACACGCACTTGCTCCTTTTAAAGGTGCAAGGAGGATGTTCTCTTTGGGATGTTCAATACCGAAAAAGGTTCCATGACATTACCAGGGGGAACATTTCCCTTAAATCCCCCTTTACAAGGGGGAGAAGTTGCGCAATCCTTGTTTGAATAGAATTAAATAGATAAATATACAGTTATGAAAAAACACTCAATGATTGTCCTTGCACTATTAGCAGGATGCTTTACCAACTCTTTTGCACAAAAAGCAGAAAAGACACTGACAGTAGAAGTCAGCAACGAATGGACAAAAAACAAAGCAGATGAACCGATTGTAATCAACCTCAATAACCTGAAAACTGATTTCAACGTAAAATCGGCTACGGTATGGGAGGGAGATAAAGAGATTCCATCTCAATTGGATGATCTGAATGGCGATGCACGTGCAGATGAACTAGCCTTCTTAACTGATATGCCGGCAAAAAGTACCAAGAACTTCCGCATCGTACTTTCCTCAGAAAAAAGCAATAAAACTTATCCGGCACGTACTTACGCCCAGATGATGGCTTATGGTCACAACAAGAAGTTTGCCCAAATTACCGGGTTCTCTGCCGCCGGAACAGAAAATGTATATAGCTTTGTTTATCACCACGGACCGGCTATAGAAAGTGAACTGGTAGCATATCGCGTTTACTTCAACGAAAAACAAACAGTAGATCCTTATAGTAAGGTAAGCAAACGGTTGGAAATAAAAGAGACCTGTTTCTACCCCACCAAAGAACAACGTGAAAACGGTTATGGAGATGATGCCTTACGTGTATATAACAGTGGTGGCGTAGGAGCATTGAAAGGTTGGAACGGCAAAGAAGCGACTCACATACAGCCTGTAGTAAACCGCACAGAACGAGTATTGGCATCGGGTCCTGTACGTGCTATCGTAGAAGCAGAAGTGACCGGCTGGGAATATCAGGGGAATGATCTGAATATGATTAACCGATATACAATCTATGGCGGACACCGCGATATACGCATAGATGTATTGTTCGACCGCCCATTGAAAGAAGAAATTTTTGCCGCAGGCGTACAGATATTAAAAGAAGGCGAGCACATGAGTGACCACAAGGGACTGGCCGGAAGCTGGGGTACGGACTGGCCGGTTACAGACACCATAGGCTATGTAAAGGAAACAACGGGAATGGGAACCTTTATCCCTAAATATGTAGCACAAGAAGTCAAAGACGATTCTAATTATCTATATACCTTACAAGCTCCCGGGAAACAGAGTTTTCACTATTACACTACTTTCACCTCAAAAAAAGAAAGTTTTGGATTTAAAGATATGAAAGCATGGTTCGATTATCTTCCCGAGTGGAGAAAAGAACTGGAACATCCGTGTAAAGTCACTATTAAATAGTAACTAACTTACATAAACATATAACTGATACCATGAAACGATTTATTACTCTCTGCCTGTTAGGAGTTTGTTTTTTATCCACTCCTGCACAGAATTATGTATCTCAAGTATGGGTAGCCGATCAAGGCAATGGAACCTATAAGAATCCCGTTCTTTATGCAGACTACTCCGACCCGGATGTTTGCCGTGTAGGAGACGACTACTATCTGACATCTTCCAGTTTCAATTGCCTGCCCGGTTTGCAGATTTTGCATTCCAAAGACTTGGTTAACTGGAGTATCATAGGTGCGGCCGTACCTTATGCCCTGCCTCCGGTTACTGATGTCCGTCCCGAACATGGAAACCGTGTATGGGCTCCAAGTATCCGCCATCATGATGGTGAATTTTACATATTTTGGGGGGATCCTGACCAGGGAGCATTCATGGTAAAAGCCAAAGATCCGAAAGGGCCGTGGAGCAATCCCGTCTTGGTTAAAGCCGGAAAAGGTATCATCGACACCACCCCTTTGTGGGATGATGACGGACGCGTATATCTGGTTCATGCATATGCGGGAAGCCGTGCAGGACTGAAAAGTGTTATTACTATCTGCGAACTGAGTGCTGATGCAAGCAAAGCAATTACCCAGTCACGCATTGTTTTTGATGGTCACGAAGCACATCAGACCTGTGAGGGTCCCAAATTCTATAAGCGCAACGGATATTATTACATTTTCCATCCGGCAGGAGGCGTACCTACAGGATGGCAGGTAGTGCTCCGTTCAAAGAACGTATATGGACCTTATGAATGGAAAACAGTACTTGCACAAGGTAAATCGCCCATAAACGGCCCTCACCAGGGAGCTTGGGTAGATACACCTACTGGAGAAGACTGGTTCCTGCACTTTCAGGATGTAGGTGCATACGGCCGTCTGGTGCATCTGCAACCTGTTAAATGGGTCAATGACTGGCCTGTGATCGGCATTGATAAAGATGGTGACGGCTGCGGCGAACCTGTTCTGACCTACAAGAAACCGAATGTAGGTAAGACCTACCCCATTTGCACGCCGCAGGAAAGTGATGAATTTGATGGCTACACCTTGTCACCACAATGGCAATGGCAAGCCAACATCAATGAGAAATGGGCTTATTTTAATGGAAGTGATAGTTATGTACGCCTATACTCCTACCCTGTTCCGAAAGATTATAAGAGTCTTTGGGATGTTTCCAACCTGATGTTACAAAAGACACCGGCCCCTAACTTCACAGCAACTACCAAACTAACGTTCAAACCCACAGATAAATATAAAGGTGAACGAACCGGGTTGGTAGTGATGGGTATGGACTATGCCGGACTGATTGTTGAGAACACCGATAATGGATTGGTTCTATCTCAAGTAGAATGTATAAAAGCCGACCGTGGCGGTACAGAAAAAGTCAATGCCTCTATTCCGTTAAAAGATGGTACGGTTTATCTTCGCGCCAAATTCTCTGCAAAAGGAGAAAAGATAAAAGCCAGCGAAGGCGGTCACGACTTACTGGTGAAATGTAATCTCAGTTATAGCACAGACGGCAAGAAATTCCAGCCATTAGGAGAAACATTTCAAGTAAAGGAAGGTAAATGGATTGGTGCTAAAGTAGGTATCTTCTGTACTCGCCCCGCTATTGTGACTAATGACGGTGGATGGACGGATGCTGACTGGTTCAGAATCGAAAAATAAAGGAATTATTTATAATACATTGTTCTTTTTGTATTTTTAATCGGTATTTATCACTCATTATGCCAGTTAAATTCCTATTTTTGTGCCATAAAAGGTCTCCATGGATCATAAT
Source organism: uncultured Bacteroides sp. (assembly GCA_902388365.1). Lineage (GTDB taxonomy): Bacteria > Bacteroidota > Bacteroidia > Bacteroidales > Bacteroidaceae > Phocaeicola. The sequence goes on from CABMPB010000026.1 coordinate 28,498, forward strand.
GCAAGAAAATACAATAAATATAATGAAGTAGACGAAAGGATATTAGCCCTCTTTGCCGAAGACAAAGAAAAAGCCTTTCGTCTACTTTACGATACTTATTATCTTCCCCTATGCCTTTACTCTGTGCAATTTACAGGTTCCACTGAAGTTTCAGAAGATATTGTCCAAAATTTATTCGTCAGCTTTTGGGACAAAGAGTCTCATACTACAATTTCTTCCAATCTCCATGCCTGGCTATTCAATGCTGTACGCTTTTCCTCATTAACCAAAGTGCAGCGTGAACGTTATTTTTCTTTGGATGGATTAGAGGAAGAATCTTATTCTCCCATTGATGATTTTTATGATGAGGAGGAATTACTTCGAAAAAAGAGTCAATTACTGGCTGAATTAAAAAAATTGCCGGAACAGGAATATAATGTTTTAGTCAAAATAGTTTTGGAGGATAAGAAATACAAAGAAGTAGCTGAAGAACTTCATATTTCTATAAATACAGTAAAAACTCATCTATCAAGAGCATTGAAAATGTTGCGTCGTTTCAACATGATAGAAATACTAATCTTATTTAATTTATAATTTTATTCATATTTTTGTCACCCATTTTGTGTTTTTGTGATACTTATGTTAAACAGTATAACAATTATGCAAAAGAGTAAAACAGAAACATTAATTCAGAAATACCTGTCTCACCAACTCAATGAACAGGAATTTGAAGAATTAAAGCAATGGATTGAAGAAGATGCTTCGCACAGAGAAATATTTGTGAAGTTACTCTCACTTCGCCATGTCAATAACCAACTTAACTTACTACGCCAATTCGATAAGGAAGTATCATGGGAAGTCATTCAAAAACGTTGCAAGCGTACCCGTTCCATCCGCCGCCGGATTGCGATTTATTCATCTGCCGCTGCTATAGCTGTATTATTAGGCATTAGCACCATCTTATATTTCAATACACGGAGTATACAGCCGATTGTAGCTGAAATAGAGCAGCCACAACAAACATCCATATCTGGAAATACAGAAACTCCCAAAGCAACATGGATTTTGGCGAACTGTTCAGTAGTTCCTCTTTACCAAAATCAAAAAGAAATTAATGGCAGCCAGATCAACAATGGAGAAATCACCTTTCCACAAGAAAGCGAACACCCTGCCAACATAGAACCTGATACCCAATTATTGCAGAATAAAATCATTGTGCCCAAAGGATCAGAATATTCTATCATATTAGCCGACGGTACAAAAGTAAAGATGAATGCAGATTCACATATTGACTTTCCTGTTCAATTTGGAGATATACGAGAGGTTAATTTAGAGGGCGAAGCAATGTTCGATGTCACACATGATGAAACCCGACCTTTTATTATCAAAGCACACGACCATACCATTTATGTATTGGGGACAACTTTCAATGTCTCAGCATATCCTAATGAAGAAATATCAGTAACGCTGGTTGAAGGAAAGCTGAAAGTAGCCGCCCCATCAGGTGAATATTACTTATTACCCGGCGAACATTACTCTTCTGCACAATCCAAAGTTACCAAAGTAGAAACAGAATTATATACATCATGGACCAGTGGAGCTATGGAATTTGATGCTATGCCATTCCCCTTACTGGTAGCTAAGCTATCCAGATGTTATGATGTGGATATACGGATTGCATCCAAAGAATTGGAAACGATGAAATTTACAGGAGTCATTTTCCGAAACAAGCCTTTGGACTTTGCACTGGATATCATCCATCGTGTTTCTGACGTGCAATTTGAAAAGAAAGGTAAAACTATATTAGTAAAGAAACAATAATCAATCCCTGTATAACAGGAATATTCTAAATTAAATGAGTTTTGAGTTTTATGAAAAAAGATGAACTATGGGAGCGTCTGGCATCTAGACCTCCAAGAATGCGGTTATTAGTGGTGTTGATGTGCATATGTTGTGCCTTCAGCTCAGTATTTGCAAACACTTTGGCCGACAAAACAGTCACTATTAAAGGTGAAAATATCAGTGTGAAAGAAGCTCTTAACATGGTTAAGAAGCAGACAGGCATCAACATCATGTATGAAGATGCTACCCTGAACAATGTACCTCTGAAGCTTACATTAAACAAAGAGCCTTTAGAGCAAGCACTCTCTGTTATTTGCAGCCAGGCAGGCATGCGTTACGAATTAGTGGAAAACAATTATGTATTGATATTACCAATTGACAGGACTGCCAAACGCAGGACAATTACCGGTGTTATCAAAGATGAAACGGGGGAACCGGTTATCGGAGCTTCCATTGTCATTCAAGGTACCACCTTTGGTACAGTAGCCAATATGGATGGACAGTTCATGTTATCATATCCTGAAAATACCAAGAACGATGAATTGATGATCAGTTTCATCGGTATGCAGACTGTAAAAGAAAAGATTGGCAATAAACATGTATTCAATGTAAAGATGACGAGTGAAGTAACCAATCTGGATGAAGTTGTAGTAGTAGGTTATGGTACTTCTTCTGTAAAGGATTTGACAGGTTCTGTTGCTTCGGTAGGTTTAAAACAACTTAGCCAGTTAAATACTCCCAACGTGACTTCTATGCTTCAAAACTTGGCAGCAGGTGTGCAAGTATCACAAAACACCGGTGTTCCGGGCGAAACAGTACGTGTACGTGTACGTGGTGCTACGTCATTGACTGGTTCCAATGAACCCCTATATGTTATTGACGGTGTACCTGTAGAAGATCCCAGCATGCTGGACGCTATCTCTCCTAATGATATTCAATCTATGGACGTACTGAAAGACGCTTCTGCAGCTGCTATCTATGGCTCTCGTGCCGCAAATGGTGTTGTCATTGTTACTACGAAGAAAGGTGTAGAAGGTTCAAAGCCAACTGTCAGTTTCAATTATAATGTAACTACAGATGCCCAGATCAAGAACTTCCGCATTCTGTATGGCGATGAATGGCGTGAAACTGTACGCCGTTTTGCTAAAGAAACATTGGTATATGATCCATCTAATCAATATGCATTAGAAATACTTGAACCTAACTCTACAGCATTAGGCAGTGCCAATACTAATTGGTTTGACGAAGTGAAGCAGACTGCTATCCGTCACAATGCAGACCTAACAGTAAGTGGAGGTAGCAAAGTTTCCAAATACCTTATTTCATTATCTGTTTTTGACCAGCAAGGTATGGTAAAAGGAGGCGATTTAAGCCGATACAATGCGCGTGTATCTACTGAAATGAATGTGTTACCTATTCTTCGTTTCGGTATCAATGCCAATATGAGTTATACAGATCAAGATAATGCAGGAACGTCATTATTTAATGCACAAGGATTCCGTCCGGACTTACCTATATATAATGATAATGGCGATTTCGATTTGTCTAGTGGTAGTGCTAACCCTGTGGCAAACACATACAAGAAGGATCATGATAATATTTATCGCATCATGGGTACTGTTTATGGTGAAATTGATATTTGGAAAGGGCTGCGGTTCCGTTCCAGCCTATCGGGAAATCTACAGTTTACAGAGAGTACCTCATTCAGCCCTAGCTTTTTAAGTAGCAGAAATGAAGCCAGTGGCTCTGAATATCATTACAAATATTCTAAGACCGTATTCGACAATACATTAAATTACAACTACGAATTTAATAAGAACCATGCTATTGATGCTGTAGCCGGTGTTTCTTTTGAACGGGGCATCAGCCGAAGTACACAAATTTCCGGTCAAACTTATCCGGACAATGATATCTACACTAATATAGGAAGCGCTGCAAGCATTTCAAGGTGGGGTAATGGTTATAATGCAAACGGTTTGTTCTCTTCATTCGCACGTATCAACTATAAATTAATGGATCGTTACCTATTCACTTTCACTGGTCGTTATGACGGTTCTTCTATGTTCGGTTCTAATAACCGCTATGGTTTCTTCCCTTCAGGAGCTATTGCGTGGCGTATGTCAAAAGAGAACTTCATGAAGAATCTGACATTTATCAACGATTTGAAATTACGTGCTAGTGTAGGTACCACCGGTACTCAGAACTTAACGAGTTTCTCTAATCGTGATTTATACGAGGCAACTAGTTATAACAACTTATCAGCCATTATACATAAACAAGTGGGTAATCGTGACATCCGTTGGGAAAAATCTACTCAATATGATTTAGGACTGGATTTTGCTTTATTTGACTATCGACTGACAGGTTCTATTTCCGGATACATAAAAGATACCAAAGACTTAATTTGGGGATTCAGTTTTCCTCCAAGTGCCACTGGCGGTTCCATGCAAATGAATCGTAACATCGGTGCATTAACTAATCGCGGTATCGAAATTAACTTAGTTGGACGTGTATTGGCTACTAAAGACTGGAATCTGGATTTAACCCTGAATATGTCACACAATAAGAACAAAGTAACCAAGTTGGTCGAAGAAGGCAAAGCACAATCGGCCATGGATGTAGTGGTTCAAGGTAATTCAACCCAAGTATTAGCAGTCGGTTACCCCATGGGAGCTTTCCATGGCTATGAATATGCTGGAATTATACAAAATCAAGCAAAAATTGACGAACTAAACGCTTATGCCAAATCAAAAGGACAGAGTTATTATGATGGTAACTCTTTAAAACCTGGACATTTAGAAATCAAAGACTTGAATGGTGACGGTATTATCAACAATAATGACCGTGTTATTATCGGTAATCCGGACCCGGATTTATTCGGTGGTTTGACTGCGAACCTATCTTATAAACAATTTAGTTTATTCGCTAATTTTGGTTATCAAATTGGAGGTTTAAAATATTACAATAAAGCACTTCAAAATTTACCAGGACAATTAACAGGTTTAGTTGATTATGGATTAAGTGACAGATGGTCTGACACCAATAAAGATGCTAAATATCCAGCTTTATATGTAGGTGATGGTGTACCCAGATTTACCGATCATGAATTGTTTGATGCTTCCTTCTTCCGTTTGCAGGAAGTGCGTCTAACTTATAATTTACCTCTAAACAAAGTGATTAAAGGACAGATATTTATTTCAGCAACCAATTTATTTACCATCACATCCTATCCGGGAACAGACCCTGCTACAGTAAACACTAGTAGCAACTATGGTGGTAACTATGAAACCTCAACCTATCCAGGATTCCGTTCATTCTCGGCAGGTTTGAAAATTAACTTATAATCATTTAAATGTACAATCGAATGAAAAAATATATATTCTTAGCTTTACTTACTATGGGCATCTCTTCCTGCCAACTGGTAGATGTACTAGATCAGAAGCCCGAATCCGAAGCAGATTTGGATGGTGCCATCACTACTCCGGCTGCCGTAGAACTAGCATTAAATGGAATTTACTATTCTCTGCCCGGAAATGGATTTAATGTAATATTCCCTACTGTCAGCGGTTCTTTTAAAGCCGGAACCATGTGGCGGCAGGAAATTGTAAGTGCCGGAAACGCAGTTTACTATTCAGAACGAATGCTACCAACTCTATCCTACAGTGATGCAACAGAATGGGACGCAGACTACTCTGTAATCAAAAATGCTAATTTTCTGGAGACAGCTTGCAACCGCATGAACGATGGAGAGTTCTCGGGAAACCGTAGAGCAGAAGTTCTAGGTGAAATTGCCTACTTACGCGCTTTGGCTTACTTCAACGTCTTGATTCGTTATTGCGAATTTTGGGATATGAATAGCGAGTACGGAGTTGTTCTACGTAATGAAGCTCCTTCTGTAGCCAATGCATTAAAAGCACGTAGTTCAGTAGCTGATTCTTATCAATATATTTTAGACCAATTGGAAATAGCCATTGAAAAAGCTCCTAATTGGAAAAAACTTTCACAGGCTTCAAAAGAGGCTGCTAAAGCATTAAAGGCTAGAGTATTATTGTATGCAGGAAAATACACCGAAGCAGTAACAGCTGTAAATGATGCAGTTGATACTAATTCTTCTTTGCCAGAAGCAAACTATGGTGATGTTTTTGACAAGTTCTCAACCACAAAAGAAATCTTATTTGCTCGTGTATTCGACCAAAAAGATGCAACTAATACTTCAACTCGTCAGCAATGTTTTGGTAATAGTCCCAGTAAAAAACAGGGCTACTGGGGACCTACAAACGAATATATAGAATTAGTCGGAGACGATCCTCGTGCCAATGCCATCTTCTCAAAAGTAGATAGCTTGATGGATAGTCGCAGTTCTGCTGTAGCTTATAATTTGAAATCAGTAAAGAAGTTACTGAATGAATCAAACGATATACCAGTTATTTTCAGCCGTATATCCGAACTTTATCTGATCAAAGCCGAAGCATTATACCGTTCAGGAGCTTCTATAGCTGAAGCTTATGCACCTATCAAAAAGTTACGTGAAAGAGCAGGTGCCGAAATCAATATTCCGACTAATAATGAAGAACTGGAAACAGCCATCTTCAATGAATGGATGATTGAAATGTCTTTTGAGAACTGGCACGAATGGTTTGCTATGATTCGTTTTGCCGGATACACCGAAAAACCGGACTTCACCCGTCTGCTTGCTTTGAATAAAACTTTAAGAGAAGCCCTCGAAAAAGAATATGAAAAGTCAGAAGCACAAGGTGACAATTATTATCAGCGCATTATAGATCGTCGTATTGATGCCATCCCATCGGGAGAGATCAGTTCAAACCTGGATTGCAAACAGAATCCCGGATATTAATAAATAAAAAACCATGAAGAAATATATTTTAATCATTTTCGCATTTATCTATGCGATCAACTTAAGTGCCCAAAATGCAGGAATCAATTTCCTGCATGGCACTACTTGGGCAGAAGCCGTAGCTAAAGCCAAAGCAGAAAACAAATTGATATTCATCGATTTCTACACCCAATGGTGCGGACCTTGCATGAATATGGCACAAACTGTATTCTCTTTACCTACAGTTGGGTATTACTACAACAATACATTCATCAATCTTAAAATTGATGCAGAAGAAGGAGAAGGAATCACTTTAGCCAAGAAATATGCTGTACGTAGCTATCCTACCTATGCATTCGTTGATCCTGCTACCGAAGAAATTGTTCACCGCAGCAGTAGCCGTCAAACTCCCGAACAGTTTATCCAGACAGGAAAGGATGCAATGATCCCCACAAAACGTTCTTTCTATCTGCAAGACCAATATACAAAAGGAAACAGAGATCGTGCATTTCTGATTGATTATATCAATTATCATTACTCTGTTTATGCACGCAACAATGTACAATCAGCCTTTGACGAACTGATTAAAGGTGGTGCCAAATTGACTGACCCGGATGTATGGGAAATATATGTAAATACCATTACAGGCATGACTCCCTATCTGAAACAAGTTTCTGATAATTATGCCGATTTTTGCCAACATTTCGGTAAGAAAGCTATTGATGCCAAATTAGCAAAAGAAACCACCTATGGTGAGTCAGCCGACATCGAAGCCTTATGCGACTATGAAGGCAAAGGGTTCAACCTTAAAATGATTCGCATCAACAATGCCATCCGGGAACAAAACTATGATGCAGCAGCCACTCAGATTGATGCAATGATCGCAGATCCTACTGTCAATCAACAAGAATTAATTAACAGGCTGAAATTCATTGCACGCCTAGGCTATAAAGCAGAGGAACTGCCTGAAGCATGGTTCAATAAATGTGTAGGATACTTACAGTATATCGCTTATAACCAAACAGACAGAGATGATGCCTACATTCATCAGGAATATGCAGTAGCACTAGAAATGGTGCTCCGCAAACTAAGTGGTAAAGCAGAAATTCCCGCCTGCCTCCAGACAGAACCTGCATACGGCAAGAAAGTGTATAATATGCGCCCCGATGCACTGAAAATGAAACCTACAAGAAAAAAATAAAATGCGTAATCTAAAATCAATCATGGTACTCAGCCTAGCACTGAGTACCTGTACAATTACAGAAGCTGCCAAGCTAACTTTTAAGGTAACCAATCCTAATGACAAAGTCAAAGTTGTATTGACTTTCAGTCAAAGCGGTGAACAAAAAGAAGTAGCTATTGATGCAGCAGGAAACGGCAGTATAGAAGTAACAGCATTCACTCCGCAGTATGTAACCATGCAATACACCCGCGGACGCCGCACTCTTTACTTAGATCCCAATCAGAATCTCACTCTATCTTTCGATAGCGATAATATGTGGAGAAATACCACTTTTGAGGGAGAAGGAGCAGCCATCAATAATTATTTGGGAGGTAAAGCCCTCAACTCCCTTGGTATGCCCGATATGAAAATGCAAGAAGCAACTATCATACACAGAGGCGACAGCCTGTTTGCAGCCAACTGTCAGGTATTGGAAGCCGCACAGCTCCCTGCTGAGTTCACAGCACAGGAGAAGGTACGTTTGCTATACTATACTTATTATTATTTTGCCCATTATGCTATGTATCATCCCCATTACGGAAAAGATGAAAACTATATTCCTTCGGAAGCATACTATAATAAGCTGAAAGAAATAACTTCGATTGATGCTAAATTATTAGCATTGAAAGAATACAAATCATTCTTACCAAGCGCTATTGAAGCCTTCAGCAACAAAGGAAAAACAGTAGCGTCAAGTTCTACAGAACAATGTGTGAAATACATAGATGCGGAAATAAAGGATGCTAAAGTTGCAGAATTTCTAATAGATGAATTTGTCTACAACTATGTGGATAACAACGGCCTTGATGAAGCAGACGAGCTGATTACTATGTTTCGTAAACATGTAAAAAATACAAAGTCGATAAATAAATTCAACACACTTTGTTCAAAATGGGAGAAACTGAGAGCAGGAAATCCTTCGGCGGCTACTTTCTCTTATCCGGATATTAACGGCAAAACCGTTTCAATGGCAGACCTGAAAGGAAAATACATATATATTGATGTATGGGCAACATGGTGCGGTCCTTGCCGTGGGGAACTTCCTTCCCTAAAGGAACTGGAAGAAAAATATGCAGGTAAAGATATTCACTTTGTCAGCATGTCATGCGACAAAAATAAAAAGGCATGGGAAGATATGGTAAAGAAGGATGACTTGAAAGGGATTCAACTCCATATGGGTACTGATAAGACTTTTATGGATGCTTATCTCATCAACGGCATTCCCCGCTTTATCTTATTAGATCGTGATGGCAAAATCATCTCTGCTAATATGACCCGTCCATCGGATCCCAAGACAGCAGAGAAATTCAATGAATTACTAGGATTATAATAAACTCTCTCTTATAGTTAAACATTGATTAAGCAATAGGCTTTCTTCGTGAGAAGGGAGCCTATTTTTCTACTCTCTCACTATAAAATGTCAGTGCATAAAAAAGGTGAGAGCAATGCCCTCACCTTATAATTATCTATTTTATTATAGAATGTATTCTATAAAAGTATTACCTGCTAGCTTTTATCCCAAGAATGAGATCAGCACACCGGCAGCTACTGCCGAACCAATCACACCGGAGATATTACTTGCCATACAGTATTGAAGTACATGATTCTTGGAATCATACTTCAAAGCAATCTCATTTGCCACACGGCTTGCCATAGGCACAGCACTCAATCCGGTAGCACCAATCAATGGATTGATCTTCTTCTTAGTGAACAGATTAACCAACTTCACAAAGAAAATACCACCGGTAATAGACAAAGCAAATGCCAGGAAACCACCAATTACAATACCGATAGTTGTCCAGTTCAAGAACGCCTCAGCAGTCATCGTAGCACCCACCGATAAGCCCAAGAAGATAGTAGCCGCATTCATAATGCTATTTGAAGCTGCATCAAACAAACGTGAAGTATCACTACCGATCTCCTTCACCAAGTTACCAAACATCAACATACCAATCAAAGGCACAGCACTAGGCACGAACAAAGCAACGACAGTGGTTACCACAATCGGGAATAAGATCTTCAATACGCGCAGATTCTTGATCTCTGTTTTTGAAGGATATTTCTTTTCCTGTTCTTTCATATTGATGCTCAGTTCTTTCTTGCTGCACCACAATTTTACTACCAACGGTATGATAACCGGTACCAAAGCCATGTAAGAATAAGCAGCAATAGCAATCGGACCCAGCAAATGGGGAGCCAGTTTGATAGTGGTAAAGATAGCCGTAGGACCATCAGCGCCACCGATAATACCCAGTGCAGCAGCCTCTTTAGGAGTAAATCCCATCAAGATAGCCACCAACAATACGGTAAAGATACCCAACTGTGCCGCAGCGCCAAAGATAGAGAGACGCAGGTTGCGCAGCATCGGACCAAAGTCTGTCAAAGCACCTACACCCATAAAGATGATGGGCGGAAGGAAACCTGTCTTAATCAGCATATAGTAGATGAAGTTCATCAGTCCCAAGTCGTGTGCAATCTCGTGCAACGGCATTTCCCAGATGTTCTTCAATGCTCCGTTTACCATTACCATGCCGTTCTCGTCAGCCTGGATCACACCCATATCACCACCGGGAAAGTTGGCCAGCAACACCCCGAAAGCAATCGGGATAAGCAACAACGGCTCATACTTTTTCTTGATACCCAGGTAAAGCAAGATGAACGCAATGGCATACATTATCAAGAACTGCGGTTCAGCAATAATATTGCTGAAGGCAGTCATATCATAAAGTCTTTCAAATATATCTTCCATTATACAATTTTCATTAATACGTCATCTTCTGAAACCGAGTCACCCGAATTGGCACAAATGGCAGTTATCGTTCCACCAAATTCTGCACGGATGGCATTATAGGTTTTCATTGCTTCGACGTAGCAGATCACATCACCTTTATTTACCTTGTCGCCCACTTTCTTCGGAGTTTCCTGTGCATTCTTCACTAGGAAGAATTTACCTTCCAATGGAGAGAGGACATCTTTTCCCTCACCTACGGGTGCGGCAGCCTGAGCAGGAGCAGTACCTGCGGCGGCAGTCAGTGTAGCCGGATCTACTGCGCCATAAGCTACCGTGACGCGATAAGGTTGTCCGTTTACATCTACGGTCAATACTTTTGTTTTATTTTCTGCTTCGGCAGGAGCAGTAGCATTCGCTTTTTCTTCACGGCGTTTCTTCACATCTGCCAAGAATTCTTCTTTCGCTTTTCCACTCTTGTAGGCCTCATACTGAGCCGGATGCATAGCGTATTCAAAGAGTTCTTCATCATCTTGTCCTTTATCCCATTGCTTTTCAAGCATCATCTTGCGATACTTATCCAGTTGGTCGGGATAGTTGTCTTGCGGATTTCCTTCAAAGAACTTACGGCCTTCGCGTTCCGCCTTTTCTATGATTTCGGGAGCCAGTTTGCCCGGCAGACGGCCTGCCTTGCCCAAAAGCATATCCCAAATGTCATCGGCAATCATTCCCCAACGTTCCTTGCCTTTTTCCATTGCCATTACATTCATCATGGCAAGGTTCTTTACGTACTGGCTGAACGGAGTAACCAAAGGAGGATAGCCCACACGCGGCCATACATATGCCACTTCATCAAACAGTTTAATCAGCAATTCGTCCTGAGTCATAAACGGCAAGTTACGTTTTGCCTTGAACTTATTGATAGATTCCAGATTTGTTTCCAGGTCTGCCATCAAACTTCCCATCATACCGCCCGGCAATCCCGGAGCAATCAGCAGGGAGTTCATCAAGCGGTTCTTCGGACTGATATACAGACCGAGGAAGTCATCCATAAATTCCTGTACCAGAGAGCGCACCTTCATGTAGGCTTCCATATTGATTTCGGGCACTTTGAAACCTGCATCCTTCAACATGGCTTGTACGCTGATAAGGTCGGCATGTCCCGTACCCCATGACAGCGGTTCCATACCTACGTCTATGTAGTCACAGCCTGCCTGGCATACTTCAAGAATAGAAGCCATATTGAAACCGGGACCTGCATGAGAGTGATACTGAACGGGAATATCTTTTATTTTCTTGATTCCGGCAACGATCTTGCCCAGTGAAACGGGACGTCCGATACCTGCCATATCTTTAATACAAATTTCATCGGCTCCGGCTTCAATCAGTTGTTTTGCCATATTCACATAATACTCTACGGTGTGTACCGGAGAGAAAGTGATGCAAAGCGAACATTGTGAAATCATACCTGCCTCGTGGGCATAACCGATAGAAGGGATAATGTTGCGGACATCATTCAATCCGCAGAAAGTACGGGTTATATCAGTGCCCTGAGCGTGTTTTACTTTATAAAACAATTTGCGGACATCCGCCGGAACGGGACTCATGCGAAGACCATTCAGGGCGCGGTCCAACATATGAGTCTGGATACCTGCTTCGTGGAATGGTTTTGTCCACTCGCGCACTGCTTTATTCGGGTTCTCACCAAACAATAGATTTACCTGTTCAAAACCGCCACCATTCGTCTCCACTCGGGCGAAACAGCCCATTTCAATGATAGCCGGGGCAACCTTAACCAACTGGTCTACGCGGGGTACGTATTTACCTGCACTCTGCCACATATCGCGGAAGACCAGACTAAACTTTACTTCTCTTTCCATTTTCGTTAAATGTGTTTTTCTTTTTGGATTATAACTTCTCAATCTTTATCACCTGACCTTTACCTGCTGTCAAAATCTCAACCGCAGCCTTAATAGCATCCATAGCACCGGTATCTGCCGTAGGTGCTACAGCAGGTGCTTTCTTGGGAGCTTCTTCGGGCGCCACTTTGTTGACAAAAGTAATAAGGTACTTGCTCAGATAGATAACGATAAGGAGAATAACGAAGACAGTCGCCATACCGACCACCATCAACATTAACCCAACTCCTATGTTCTCCATAAATTTAATGTTATTAATAGTAATTACTACACTCGTAGGCAGTTCAAAACCTAAGAAGTGCTCAAATTTAGGCATTTCGGCTTTATTTTTATCATAAAGGGAAGACAAAAGATGCAAAATTATTAGAAATAGGACAGAAAGAGTGAAGGAAGAAGGATTAGCATTTTCCGTAATGCGTGTCATTTAACGTAGGGGCGGATTGAATCCGCCCGAAAACGATTAGCACTATGCATTACTCCCAAGGTCGTACCGCTGATTCGGGCGGATTCAATCCGCCCCTACGGTGGACGAGAGCACTATAAAAGTTGATTTACTGAAAAATATTACAATAATATTTCATTTAATCCTTTTCGTTTCTTTTCCGTCGGTTCATCCTCCGCATATCCTATGGGAATCAATACAGCCGGTTCCACATTCTCTGCCAACCCCAACACCTCACGGCATTGCGGCGCATCAAAATTACAAACCCAGCAAGTGCCCAATCCTTGTTCTGTTGCAGCCAAACAAAGATGTTCTACCGCAATAGCAATATCAATATCGGCATGATCTTTATTATCAGCCCGGCGATGCCAAGATTCCCCATGATCCACACAAGCCACAATGACACAAGGCGCCGTAGCCAGCCACTCGCGCTTATAGCATTGCTGCAAGGCCTTTAGCGTAGCCTCATCTGTAACCACGCGGAAACGCCACGGCTGGAAATTGACCGCAGACGGTGCTAAACGCACACATTCCATCATATAATCTAATTTTTCGGCCTCTACAGGACGATTGGCATATTTGCGTGCAGAGTAGCGCGCTTTTACTAAATCCAAAAAGTTCATAAGCATTTTTATTAGTTTGCACACAAAAATAGTAACTTTGCACCGATAAAAAAATACAAATATGAAGAAACTTGTAATATTTGATTTAGACGGCACCTTGCTGAATACAATTGCCGACCTGGCTGCTGCCACCAACCAAGCCTTACAACATTATGGCTACCCCACCCATGACACGGAAGCATACCGCTTTTTCGTAGGAAATGGAATTAATAAACTATTTGAACGCGCATTGCCCGAAGATGAACGCACAGAGGAAAATGTATTAAAAATACGTTCCCGGTTCGTTCCCTATTACGACGAACATAATGCAGATTTAAGTTGTCCCTATCCTGGCATTCCCGAACTATTATCCGTGCTGCAACAGGAGGAAATCATGCTGGCGGTTGCCTCTAACAAATATCAGGCAGCCACCCGGAAACTGATCGCCCACTATTTTCCTGCAATAAACTTTGTGGAAGTGCTGGGGCAACGCGAAGGCATACCTGCCAAACCCGACCCGTCCATTGTTCATGATATTATAGCAAAAGCGGGTGTAAAGAAAGAAGAAGTTTTGTATGTAGGCGATTCGAATGTAGATATGCAAACTGCCCATAATGCCGGAGTCACAGCCGTAGGAGTAGCATGGGGATTTCGTCCGCGCACAGAATTGGAAGCGTTGCACCCGGCATATATTATAGAGAAGGCGGCGGAATTGCTCTCGCTTCTCTATTAACAACATTTAAAAAGTCTTTTCCGGAACCAAGAGTTCTTTTGGATTGTTCTTTTTTACCTATTTAGCGAAAAGTCTTGATATTTGTATCAAGACTTTTCCATTTATAAAAAATTATATGTATGTTTGCCGCATTTTAAAAGAACAATTCCTATGAAAAGAAATAGAATATTGGTTATTCTCATCACCTTGCTGATAACCACCGGAGCACATGCCCAACTGCAAGAAACACTGCAACAGATTTTGGGCAATGACACAACTCACACAGCTGAGGCATCCCAAATAGACTCCACCCAACTGAAACAAATACAAAAAGAATTAGAAGAAGCCCGGCTGAATGAAGCCAATATGCGTTTGGAAATGGAGCAACTCCGCTTGCAAACATTCTCTGCCGATTCCTTGAAACAAGCAGAACAAAAACTACGGATTGATTCATTGAGACGAATCACCAAGGGAGTGCCTGTGGTAGTAGAAGGAGATACTTTATTCCACCTATACACCAACCGCGGAGGATATAGTGCACAAGCCCGTGCCGAAATGGACGCTGCCATTATCACCGAACTGGGAGAGCGTTTCAATCTGCATCCCGACTCCGTATATCTGGAAAATACGGATATTGTAACCGACATTATGTATGGAGATAAAGTTATAGTCTCCTTTACAGACAAAGACGGATTATGGGAAAACTGCACCCGCGAACAATTAGCGGAGCATGTGCGTACCATTATTGTAGACAAACTGAAGGAAATGCACAAAGAGCACAGCTTCACCCAGCTATGCAAACGCATCCTCTATTTTATATTAGTACTGTTAGGACAATATTTACTCTACCGGCTGACCCTTTGGCTATATAGAAAATCCAAAGTGCGTATCCAACGCCTGAAAGATACGAAACTAAAGCCCATCTCCATACAGAACTATGAGATACTGGACACGCAAAAGCAAGTCAACCTCCTGATCTTTGCAGCCAATATCATTCGCTACATATTGGTACTCCTACAATTACTGATCACAGTCCCTTTGCTGTTTTCCATCTTTCCGCAGACCAAAAATCTGGCATACACCATCTTTTATTATATATGGGATCCGGTAAAAGAAATATTAAAAGGAATAGTGAACTATATCCCCAACCTGTTTACAATCCTGGTGATCTACTTTGCCATAAAGTATGTAATAAAAGGTTTACGCTATCTGGCAACAGAAGTTGATTCGGGACGGCTGAAGATAAACGGCTTTTACACCGACTGGGCAATGCCCACTTTCCATATTATCCGTTTCCTGCTCTATGCTTTTATGATAGCTATGGTCTATCCTTACCTGCCAGGCTCCAAATCGGGCGTATTTCAGGGAATCTCCGTATTTGTGGGATTGATCGTTTCATTGGGATCAAGTACCGTTATCGGCAACATTATTGCCGGACTGGTCATTACCTATATGCGTCCCTTTAAACCGGGTGACCGCATCAAACTGAATGACACCATAGGCAATGTCATAGAAAAGACAGTGCTGGTTACCCGCATCCGTACTCCAAAGAATGAAGTGGTTACTATTCCCAACTCGTTTATGATGTCCTCGCACACGGTGAACTATAGCGAATCTGCACGCTCTTACGGATTGATTATCCATACCGAAGTAAGCATCGGATACGATGTGCCTTGGCGGAAAATCCATCAATTATTAATTGACTCGGCACTGGCAACCCCGGGTGTGATGTCCAACCCCGAACCTTTTGTGTTGGAAACTTCGCTGAGTGACTGGTATCCTGTTTATCAAATAAACGCCTTTATACAGGAAGCTGACAAGATGCCCAAGATTTATTCGGCATTGCTTCAAAATATACAGGACTATTTTGCTAAAGCAGATGTGGAGATTATGTCCCCACACTATATAGCTACCCGTGACGGCAATGAATCTACCATACCCAAAGAAACCGGTGAAGCATAATCTGAACATTTCACTGTTTTGTTACGTTTATATAAATAAGGTATAAACTAAAAAAGAAAAACGTATTATGTCAGTCATTTATAAATTTTTATTTCCTTCCAAGCCGGAGGGAACCGCTATGTCACTGTTATTGTTAGGTTTACGAATCCTGTTTGGAGTCTTGCTGATGTCGCACGGCGTGCAGAAATGGGCAAACTATGATGCATTATCCGGCAGTTTTCCCGATCCGTTGGGCATAGGGAGCCAGCTTTCACTGATACTTGCCATCTTTGGTGAGATGGTTTGCTCCATGGCTTTTATATTCGGATTCCTGTATCGTCTGGCCATGATTCCGATGATATTTACCATGTGTATCGCCTTCTTTGTGGTTCATGGCAATGATCCTTTTGCTGTGAAAGAGTTGGCATTCATTTATTTGGTAGTATTCATCCTGCTATACATAGCCGGACCAGGCAAATTCTCACTCGATCATTTTATAGCCAAAGCATTGATTCCCCAAAAGAGCAATTAAATCAGATTTGCCTGAGGAAGCGTTGAATATCCGCTTCCAACCTTTTATAAAGAGGAGATAATTTATAGCTGGTATGTTTGCGGAGTACGATTTCCACTCCCAACTGCCGGCGTTGATAACTGGTTAGTTCGTTATGGAACTGCATATCATGTTCCGCCAGTTCCTTTATTTCCGCTTCACGCTCCCGGCGGAGTACATTGCACACGGGCACTAAAAGCTTCATCACCACATTGTCCATAATGTGATGCCCCTGTATAAACATATAGGTATTGTCAGGATTCACCCCCAACTTTTCAAATTCACCTTTCATGGCTTCTATTTCCTGCAAAGCCTTGGGATGGCGGTGTTCCAACTCCTGCAATTTGCGCTTCACGCGGCGGCTCATGCCCTCCAAACTCCGTTCCGGATGATAAACACTTACCTGATCCAGTTTTACAAAAGAACAGAAGTCCAGTAAAGAGAACTCCGAAAGGATATGCTTGCGATAGAACCATACCGACCAGATAAACAACGGATAAGCAATCTGGGAATAAATGCGCATAAACGCCACAAAATCCACCAAAGGATGATCGTTCAGCGTAGCCGTGACACAGACCTCGTGCAATGCCTCGGCATAGCATTGATAATTCTCGATGGCATAGGCATAGGTATGGAAAACATACTTATTATTGATGATATAACGCGACGTATGGGTAGCTCCCTGCAACAGATAATCGTAATCGCTATCTACGCAGGCTATCATGTTTTGTCCCAACTGAGATCCCAGGTCATTCATCAGCACAGACTTCTTCCCTTTTGCCAAAGTGGTCTTTGAGGGAAGCATCACCTCGAAATACCGGGTATCGTCTTCAAACTCACTCAATACGGTACGCCAAAAAGAAACATCATCATAACTCTCCACGTAGGCAATGATCTTGCGTCGCGAGCGTTTGGGTTTCAGTTTGTTGGCTGCACCAATATATAAGGAGGAGAGATTTTCGGACAATCTTTTTCCCATAGTGTGTTGTCGTTAAGTTTTGTTTACTTTGTTATGTCACTTACCTCGGTCACTGCATCCAGCCAACCGTCCATCACCACAGCGGGCGAATGGGTTGTCAATACGATCTGCACATTGGGGTTCAGATCGCGTATCAACGAGATAAGGCGTTGCTGCCACTCTACGTGCAGGGAAACTTCGGGCTCATCCATAAAGAGGACGCCGTGGCGATTGTCCTGCACCAGGACAGTGAGTAATATAACCAGAATTTGTTTCTCGCCGGAAGACAACTGATAAGGATAAAGCGTATCGCCATCCTGTTCAAACAGGATTTCGTTGCTCTTGCGGATTATCTTTTTGCCGGTTTCGCTGAACAGGTCGTCCATCAAGTCCTGGAATTTCTTCTTAGGAAAGGACATTTGCGCCGCGCGTACCTGATCTTCGGGAGAACCGGAAGTAAGACATTCTATGATGCGGTTGCCTACGTTTACCTGATAATCCAAGAAACGGCGTTGCAGTTGGTAAAGCTGCCAGTCCAGTTCGGTTTTCACATTCTTGTCCGCCATCTTCTCCAACAATTCGGAATGGATCAAAGGACGGTCAAAACTACGGATTACATCAAAATGTATCTGAGTAGCATCTTCCGGGGAAAAGACAAAATGCACACCGGGCGTAGAACCGTTACTCAAGGCTCCGCCTTCTAAAGCGGTCAGGCTATTCACTGATCTGTTCAGGATAGTACTTTTACCGATACCATTCACCCCGCTCAGAATATTCACATCCGGACGAAGCTCCCATGAGATATCCTTGCGTCCCCAAAGACGTTTAATCTCAATACGCTTAATATAATCAGCCTGTTTTTTCATTTTATATGGATTTACTCTCTAGCAAAGATAGAAAATATAAAAAAAACCTCCTACATTTGCACTGTTATTTAAGATAAAAAGAATGGCAATTCAGAAATATAAAGGACATTTGGCACTGCTGGGCGCTGCCATCATGTGGGGATTGATGTCTCCGATAGGTAAAACGGCGTTGGAAAACGGAATTTCGGGGCTGTCCCTCGCCACGTTCCGAATGACGGGAGGGGCTGTCTGCTTCTGGATAGCATCCATCTTTGCACCCCGGGAGCAGGTGAAGCCGCATGATCTGCTGATGTTGTTTTTTGCAGGGCTGCTGGGTATTGTTTTCAATCAAGGGTGTTTCACCTTCGGGCTGTCACTCACTTCGCCTATTGATGCTTCCATTGTGACCACCACGGCGCCTATCGCTACTATGATTGTCGCCGCCATTTATCTGAAAGAGCCGGTGACGGGGAAAAAGGTGATCGGTATTTTCCTGGGATCTATCGGGGCGTTGACGCTGATATTGAGCAGTCAGGGATCGACGGATGGAAAGGCGGGAAGCATTCCGGGAGATTTGCTTTGTCTGGCGGCACAGATCAGTTTTTCATTTTATCTGGCGATATTCAAGGGACTGATCAGTAGATATAATATCTTTACGTTGATGAAATGGATGTTTACGTATGCGGCTATTTGCTTTATTCCATTTTCCTATCATGAGGTTTCGGTTATCCATTTTCAGGAGATTGCGGCTTCTACATGGGGTTGTGTGGCATACGTCATTCTAGGGGGGACTTTCTTTGCTTATATATTGATGATGATCGGGCAAAAAACGTTGCGGCCTACGGTGATCAGTATGTATAACTATGTGCAACCCATTGTGGGGACTTCGGTTTCTATCCTGTTGGGGATGGGGAGTTTTGGAGTGGCGAAAGGGATAGCGGTAGCGCTGGTGTTCATGGGGGTATATATTGTGACGCAGAGTAAGAGCAGGGAGCAGATGCTAGCGGAGAAAGCGGCGAAAAAGATAGGTTAACCCTTCCACCGTAGGGGCAGATTGAATCTGCCCGATAACACACTGAAAGGTGTATTGTGGATGTATTACTCCCAAGGTCGTGACCGCTGGTTCGGGCGGATTCAATCCGCCCCTACGGTGAATATTTACAAATATGTGTACACAATATTGAGCAATCATACAATCGGCTCATCCAACCTGAGTCCTTCCAAATAACTCTTTGTATCCGCCCAAAGTTGCTTTGCCTGCGGATGATTCATAAAAACATCTTTCACCTTCTTCTGTTTGCAAGAAGCAAAGATCTGTCCGGTCACCCCTTCCACCTCCTTACTCAACAGCAAATGAATAGCCGTCGCCGCCCCTTGCTTCGGAGTACGTATGCAAGGACGGAACAGCATGTCCGTCAACGGATCAAACCACATATCCATACGAATGATATTGGTAGAAACAATACCCGGATCGGCAGCATTCACCATTATTCCATCTTCTTTCAATCTTTCGGACAGTTCGCGGGTGAAAAGCCACAATGCCAATTTACTATTACTATATACAGGAATACGCCAAAAGCTTCCCTTCTTCCCACGAGTGAGGAACTCAGGGGTAATCTTACCGGAAGAATAAGTACACGAAATCATATTCACAATCCGTGTCCCCTTCCCCATCAGAGGCAACAGCTTCAGCGTAAACAGATAAGGAGCCACATAATTCACGGCAACCGTCCGTTCCAATCCGTCCTCGGTCTGCATGAGGCGGGGGCTCATAGTCCCGGCATTATTCATCAACAGGTCAATATGCTTTCCACGACCCAGCAAATCATCGGCAAGATTATTCACCGAAGCCATCGAGGAAAGATCTACCTGCCTCACCTCTATCTCCTTATTGCCGGTTTCCAGAATCAACCGGTTCTTGCGTTCTTCTCCTTTGAAAAGTGCGTAGCACAACATAATTACATGATAACCGGCCTGTGCTACCGCACGGGTTATTTCGGTTCCCATTCCTCCATCGGCACCGGTTATAATGGCTAATTTACTCATTTATTCTCTAATTTTTCTATTTCATGTTCCAAACAAGGGGGTAACTTCTCTTTCATATGCTGATGGCAAGCCATGTCGATGCTATACATACGGGCAATACAATAATTGCTGTGCCCACAGTTGCAACGGGCTTTTTCTTCTTCACGCATCCGGTTCACAAAACCCGGTTCATTCAGCAAGGCGCGTCCCATCTGCACAAACTCGAATCCGTGATTCAATACTTCATCTATCTTCTCACGAGATACCAAGCCGCCTACATATACTAACGGAATATCCGTAATTTCGGTTCTGAACCTCAACGCATCTTCCAAAAAATAGGCTTCCCGGAAAGGGACGGTAGGAATCATCCATTTGCCCACCATGCGCACGCCGTATTTCAGCCACCAGCAATCCATATAATGCGTCATGCTGCGGATGGGCATCGCCCCACGCATCACATACATGGGAGCCTTGCTCACGAAACCTCCGCTCAGCACCAACGCCTGAGCGCCATCATGCACCAAGCGACGGGCAACCTGCAGGGCCTCATCTATTTCCATTCCGCCTTTAAAGCCATCGCGCATATTCATCTTGACCAGCACAGCCATATCGTTGCCTGCCGCCTGCATCACTTCCTCCATCACCATGTCCATAAAGCGCATGCGGTTCTGCAACGAACCGCCAAACTCATCCCGGCGGTGATTGGTATAGGGCGAAAGGAACTGGCTGATGAGATAACCATGCCCGGCATGAATCTCTACCGCATCAAATCCCGCCTCACGCGCCAAGCGGACTGATTGCCCGTATGCCTTTGCCATTTGCGGCAATTCATCCTTGCGCAAACCGCGCACGAAGGTAGGCGAATAAAGGTTGAAGCCGGAAGAAGCACCTACGGGTATCACGCCGCAGATACTTTTGTGGGACATATTTCCGCAATGCCCCAGCTGGATGCTTGCAGCAGCATTTTCCTTATGAATACAGTCCGTAATTTTCTTTAAAGCGGGAACAATCCCGGGACGCATCCAAAGTTGCCTGTCAAAAGAAAGGCCGCTCCGGGTGACAGCCGCATATGCGATAGTAGTCATCCCCACTCCTCCTGCCGCAACCGAGCGATGATAGTCCGCCAGTTGCCCGGAAGGTGCATTGCCCGGACACATGCTTTCAAAAGCTGCCGAACGGATCGTCCGGTTTTTCAGCGTAAGCGGACCGATAGAGGCAGGAGTAAATAGTTTAGAGTCCATCATGTCTTTATTATATATAAGATTTTAATTAATTCGTATCGGGATGGAAATGAATAGCCTTGCCGTCCACCGTAGGGGCAGATTGAATCTGCCCGATAACATCCCAATGGTGTATCTGTGGATGCATTCGGGCGGATTCAATCCGCCCCTACGGTGGAGGTTTACCTTAAACAATTGATTCATTTTCATCCCGCCATAAATTAATAAATAAAAGGAATCATCCTCTTCTTTTTCCCCACAGCCTCCTTACCAAATTCTTCCCGGTAACGATTACGGATAGAATTGGCACGCGGAGCCAAATTAGCAAATGTCCACAGCACAAATACCCATGCGGCAGGCGAACAAGTGAGCACTGCAAATCCGATCCATTCCAGCAATTCACCAAAGTAATTGCCCGAAGTGACGTATCGATACATCCCTTTCTGCGGCAAGTAATGACGGGTATCGCCCGGTTTTCGCAAACTGCGGATCACACTATCGGAATGCCAATTGATCCCCATCCCCACAAAGAACAGGATCACCCCCAAGAAGAAGGAAGGCGTACTGAGCCATGCATCCGTATACAGTCCGTCCGGAGCCAGATAAAACAGCCATTCGCCCTGCATCAGCCCGTTCAGTACATTAAAGACTACCCCCATCAGCATAATGGTAATGGGCATACGGCTTTTTCCTTTCAGCAGGAAAGGGAATATAAACGAGCGTTGAAAATAATGCAATTCAAAGAGAAGGAAAAAGATGAGTGGTGCAGCATCAAAACGCACATTGCTGTTCCACCACAGGTATAGCATAACAAGGAATACCGGTGCTTCCATCAGTATCCAGCCCAATTTGTTGTTCACGGAAACTCCCCACCGGGGGGTGTGGAACATGCCATATCCGGCACGCACATAATAGAGGGCTACAAATACAACTACCGCCAGTGCGGACATTGTTAATAGCAGAAATTCAAAAGTCTGTTGTCCCATACTCATTCCTCCATTGATTTAGATTTAATAAGTCACTAACAAATTTAATGGAAAAAAAGTAGGAAAGCAATAATTAAGATGGTTTTTGTGGGAAAAGATAAGAAAATAAGAGGAAAGAGGTAGTAAAATGTAACTTCTTCCCCCCCTCGAGCTACTCTTTCTATACAAGTTTTAATATTCCAGTAACACTTTCATCCACTGTAGGGGCAGATTGAATCTGCCCGAAAATAATTTGCTTTATGCATGCGGGCGGATTCAATCCGCCCCTACGGTAAATGGTAAACGAAATGTGTAGAAAGAGTAGCTTTCAAGAGGGAAAAAAGTTACCTCCAACTTATGTTTATGTATAGATTTATCTTTCTTTCAAAGGCACATACTCTAATTCCTCCAACACATTCTTGTATGCCGGACGAATGATACGTTTTCCTTCAAAGTTCAACTCCTCATTGCGATGCGCGCACCAACCCACGATACGGGCCATTGCAAACAACGGAGTAAAGATTTCCTGCGGCAAACCAATCAACTCATACACAAATCCCGAATAAAAATCGATATTGCTGGAAACCGTCTTGCCGTTATTCTTAATCTTGCCAAACATAGCGATGGCACGTTCTTCCAGCAATTCCAGGAATGCAAATTCTTCTTCCTTGCCCTTTTCCTTTGCCAAGTCGCGAGCCAGTTCTTTCAGCAACACGGCACGCGGATCGGAAATGGTATAAACCGCATGACCGATGCCATAAATCAAACCGGTCTTGTTGTACACCTCCTTGTTCAGCATACGGGTGAAGTAAGTATCAATTTCATCCACATTCTTCCAATCCTTGATGTTCTCCTGCAAATGATGGAACATATCAGCCACCTGAATATTAGCGCCTCCGTGAAGCGGGCCTTTCAGCGAACCGATACCTGCGGCGATAGCCGAATACGTATCTGTGCGGCTGGAAGAAACGACACGCACCGTAAAGGTAGAGTTGTTACCACCGCCATGCTCTGCCTGAAGCACCAACAGAAGATCCAGCGTGCGGGCATCCAGTTCCGTATAATCTTTCTTCAGCATATAGAGGAAATTCTCGGCAATAGACAAGTTCTCGCGCGGATGGCGGATATGCAATGAACGGCCGTGGGTGGCATGGCGCAACATATTATATGCATACGCTATAATAGTAGGGAACTTAGAGATCAAGTCAATACTCTGGCGCATCAGGTTGTCGCGCGAGGTATCATCCGCCTGCGGATCGAAGCGGTACATTTCCAGTACGCTACGGGCAAGGATGTTCATGATATTATTTCCTTCCAACTCGATGATATTCATCTTGGTCTTCTGTTCCAACGGGGTGTTGTCATTCACCAGTTCACGGAAGGAAGCCAGTTCCTCCTTGTCGGGCAGGTTGCCGGAGAGCAACAGGAATGCCACTTCTTCAAAGCCGAAACGCTTTTCCTTGATGATGCTGTGAACCAGGTCATCCAAGTCATACCCACGATAGAACAGCTTGCCGGGGATGGGTTTCAGTCCGCCGCCGGGAATACGTTCATAGCCTACCACATTACCAATCTTGGTCAGTCCCACCAGGACACCTGTACCGTCTTCATTGCGCAAACCGCGTTTTACGTCAAACTTCTTGAACAGTTCGTTCTCAATCCGGGTTGCATTCTTCATCTCCTCGGAGAGCTTGTAAATGATATATTCCTTTTTCATATCCGTGAGTTTTTAGGAGTTTATTCTTTCTATTATTTCTTTTGTAAACGCCGATGTACTGAGTGACACGCCGCCGGGCATGAAGCGGGCAAGGTCATGCGTGGCGCGTCCTTCGCCAAAGCTGGCTTCCAGTGCATTTACAATCAGTTCTGCCGCCCCGTTCCATCCGAAATGCTCCAGCATCATGACGGCGGAGAGTATCAGCGAACAAGGATTCACCACATCTTTTCCGGCAATGTTCGGAGCTGTTCCGTGGGTGGCTTCAAAGATGGCGTGCCCGGTCTTGTAATTGATGTTTGCGCCGGGAGCGATGCCGATGCCGCCTACCATGGCCGCCAGCTGGTCCGAGATATAGTCCCCATTCAGGTTCAGGGTGGCTACCACTGAGTATTCTTCAGGAATGAGCAAGGTATTCTGCAAGAAAGCATCGGCAATGCAATCTTTTATCACCAATCTGCCCTTTTCTATCTCTTTGCCAAATTCGCGTTCAGCCAGTTCGTATCCCCACTTCTTGAATCCGCCTTCGGTGAACTTCATGATGTTTCCTTTGTGCACCAGGGTTACAGAGGGCAGGTCGTGTTCCAATGCATATTGGCAAGCCGCACGCACCAGTCGTTCCGTTCCTTCTTTTGATACAGGCTTCACGCCAAAGGAAGAGGTCTGGGGGAAACGAACCTTGGTCACACCCATTTCATCGTGCAGGAAACGATAGAATTTCTCTGCTTCCGGCGTGCCTGCCTCCCACTCGATGCCGGCATAAATGTCTTCCGTATTTTCGCGGAAAATATGCATATCCACCTTCTGAGGTTCTTTTACCGGAGAAACCACTCCGCGGAACCAGCGCACGGGACGCAGGCAAACGTACAAGTCAAGCGTCTGGCGCAAAGCTACGTTCAAGGAACGGATGCCGCCACCCACCGGGGTAGTCAACGGGCCTTTAATCCCCACACCGTATTCTTTGAAAGCCTCCATCGTTTCATCCGGCAACCATGAACCCGTTTCGTTGAAAGCGCGTTCACCTGCCAGTACTTCTATCCATTCTATTCCGTGATCGCTGCCGTAAGCCTTTTGCACGGCTGCATTTACTATGGCTTGCATGGCGGGAGTAATTTCTGCTCCCACTCCGTCGCCTGTAATATAAGGTACTTTCTTTTTCATCTTTTATCTTGCATTTAGGGCAGAACCGGCGCGGAACCAGCCGATCTGCTGTTCATTATATGTATGTTGCACTTCAAAAGTGTCTTTGCTGCCGTCTTCGTGGTGCACGGTCACTGTCAGGTTTCTGCCGGGAGCAAAAGCAGCCAGTCCGCCTACGGTGATAAGGTCGTGTTCCTGAATCTTGTCATAATCCGCCTTGTCCGCAAAAGTCACTGCCAGCATACCTTGTTTCTTTAAGTTCGTTTCGTGGATGCGGGCAAAACTCTTGGCAAGGATCACCTTTACATTCAGGAACCGGGGCTCCATGGCGGCGTGTTCGCGGCTAGAACCTTCGCCATAGTTTTCTTCCGCCACTACAATGGATCCGATGCCTTTTGCCTTATACTGCTTGGCAGTGCCCGATACGCTGTCATACGCATCAGTCAATCGGTTCCACACTTTATTGGTTTCACCGTTGAAGGCATTCACCGCACCCATCAGCATATTATCCGAAATATTCTCCAAATGACCGCGGAAACGGAGCCACGGACCTGCCATCGAGATATGGTCGGTGGTACATTTGCCCTGCGCTTTTATCAGCAACGGCATCTCTGCAAAGTCTTCGCCGTCCCAAGCCGGGAACGGAGCCAACAACTGCAAGCGTTGCGATTCGGGATTCACACTGATGGCCACCTGCGCCCCTTCGGGAGCCAGATACCCCGGATTTCCCTGCGCAAAGCCTGCTGAGGGCAATTCATCTCCTTCGGGCACTCTCAGTTTCACCTTTTCACCATTCTGGTTGATCAATGTATCCGTCAACGGATTGAAGCACAGGTCACCTGCAATAGTCAGTGCCAGTACCAGCTCTGGAGAAGCCACAAAAGCGTGGGTATTCGGATTTCCGTCCGCACGTTTGGCAAAGTTACGGTTAAAGGAAGTCACGATGGAGTTTTTGCGGGTGGCATCATCCGTCAGGCGTTTCCATTGCCCGATGCAAGGACCGCAGGCGTTTGCCATGATGGTAGCCCCTATATTTTGGAAAGCATCTATCATTCCGTCACGCTGGGCAGTAGCGCGGATCTGTTCCGAACCCGGATTTACAATCAACGGAGCCGCCACAGCCAAATGCTTCTCGGCTACCTGGCGGGCAATGGAAGCTGCACGACTTAAATCTTGGTAGGATGAGTTGGTACATGAGCCTATAAGGCCAACTTCCATCTTGCGCGGATAACCGTTCACCAATACCCTTTCGGCAAACAGGGAAATAGGCGTGGCAGCATCCGGTGTGAACGGCCCGTTGATATAAGGTTCAAGTGCGGACAAATTGATTTCAATTACCCGATCGTAATAGCTGTACGGATCAGCAGCTACCTCAGCATCTGCTTGCAAGTCACCGGCCACGGCATCGGCCATTGCCGCCACTTCCTCGCGTCCGGTAGCACTGAGATATGCCGCCATGCGTTCATCGTATGGAAAGAGTGAAGTCGTAGCGCCTACTTCCGCACCCATATTGCAAATGGTAGCTTTTCCCGTAGCCGAAAGCGAAGCGGTTCCCTCGCCAAAATATTCGATAATGGCATTTGTCCCGCCTTTCACCGTCAGGATGCCTGCCAGTTTCAGAATCACATCTTTGGGAGAAGCCCATCCGTTCAGCGCACCTTTTAAATGCACACCGATCAGTTTCGGCATCTTCAATTCCCATTCCATGCCGGTCATCACGTCTACCGCATCGGCACCGCCTACGCCGATAGCCACCATGCCCAAACCTCCAGCATTGGGAGTATGCGAGTCTGTTCCCACCATCATTCCTCCGGGGAAAGCATAATTCTCCAATACCACCTGATGGATGATACCTGCACCCGGTTTCCAAAAGCCAATACCAAAACGGGAAGAAGCATCGCGCAGGAAATCATAGACCTCCCGGTTGGTTTCGGTAGCCACGGCAATGTCGGGACCTGCGCCTTGGTATGCTTGAATCAAGTGATCGCAATGCACGGTAGAGGGAACGGCAACCGCCGCTTTTCCGGCATTGATAAATTGAAGCAACGCCATCTGTGCCGTTGCATCCTGCATAGCCACACGGTCGGGACGGAAGTTCACATAATCCTCACCGCGTCCATAGTTTTTTAACTGTGCTTCATCGTACAGATGGGTGTACAGAATCTTTTCTGCCAGTGTCAGCGGGCGCTGCAACACTGCTCTTACCCGACCGATCTTCTTTTCATAAGAAGCATAAAAGGCCTTTAACATGTCCAAGTCATATACCATACCTACCACAATTTATAATTATTACAGTTTTAAATTTGTTTTAGCTTTGCGCAAGATAGAAAAAAGAATTGAATTCTTGTATAATATAGAATACGTTTAACAAAATAAAACATAAAGGACTCGTAAAGGGATAATTATTATCTTTGTACTTCATTAATAGAAAAAGAATAATTATGAACCAGCATTCGTCCGTCTCTACTATAATTAACAAATTACAACGCAAAGAGTTGTTGCTTCGCATGGAATATAATTACGAAAAAGAAACTTTTAAGCAACAAACTGAGGCGATGGGCATCGGTCGCAAGGTGAAACGCGGCATGTGCTGGTATCCGGTTTCCGCCGGAAGAAGCTATTATAATTCGCTGAACCAACTGGTGGTAGATATAGAAAGGCAGGAAGATAAGGAGATAGAACATGTCTTTGAATTTGGCCGTCCCGTATGTTTTTTCACGCAAGACGGATCGGGCGGACTGCATTATTTCAACTTCACGGCAACGGTGAATTATGTAGAGGAGGACCGCATGGTGATTGTCCTGCCGTCAGCAGATGCACTGCTCAGCATACAGTCCACCGAACACCCGTTGGGAGTGCAGCTTTATTTTGATGAAACCAGTTACCGGCTCATGTTTGAGGCTTTGGGACAGGTGATTAAGGCAAAGGACAACCGGCTGGCAGAATTGCGGGAGATATTCCACGGCAACCGGAAGGCGGAAACATTCAGCTTCGGCTTTACCCGTTTTCCTTGGCTAAACCATACGCAGGAGGAAGCAGTGAACAAGGTGATGCACGCCAAAGATGTAGCCATCGTCCACGGCCCTCCCGGAACCGGTAAGACAACTACACTGGTGGAAGCGATTTATGAAACGCTGCACCGCGAAAATCAAGTGATGGTGTGCGCACAAAGCAACATGGCAGTGGACTGGATCAGCGAAAAGCTGGTGGATCGCGGCGTGCCCGTCCTCCGCATCGGCAATCCCACCCGTGTCAATGACAAGATGCTATCCTTCACTTACGAGCGCCGTTTTGAAAGCCATCCGGACTACCCGCAGCTATGGAGCATCCGCAAGGCTATACGCGAACTTTACAGCCGTGCCCGCAAAGGGGCGGAACGTGAAAACATCCGTCTGAAAATCAACTCGCTGAAAGACAGGGCTATGGAGTTGGAGATCCGCATCAACGAATCCTTGTTCGGTGAAGCCCGTGTCATAGCTTGCACCTTGGTCAGTTCCGCCAATAGAATATTGACAGGCCGCAAATTCGGCACCTTATTTATAGACGAAGCCGCACAAGCCTTGGAACCTGCTTGCTGGATAGCCATCCGCAAGGCAGACCGGGTGGTACTTGCCGGTGACCATTGCCAGCTTCCTCCCACCATAAAATGTATGGAAGCCGCCCGTGGCGGATTGGACCAAACGCTGATGCAGGAAATTGTACGGAACAAGCCGGAAACGGTTTCTCTCCTGAAAGTGCAATACCGGATGAATGATGAAATCATGCGCTTTTCTTCGGAGTGGTTTTATCATGGAGAGTTGAAATCGGCTCCCGAAGTGAAGTATCGGGGAATATTGGATTATGATACTCCGATAGAATGGGTGAATACGGAAGGAATGGATTGCAATGAGGAATTTGTGGGTGAGAGTTTCGGACGTATCAATAAAGCCGAGGCGGTACTTTCCATTTCCCAACTCACCGCCTACATTAATAAGATAGGAAAAGAGCGTTTCCTGGAGGAACGGATTGACGTAGGATTGATTTCTCCTTATAAGGCGCAGGTACAATATCTTCGTCAACTGGTAAAGCGGGATGCATTCTTCAAACCTTACCGGCATTTGATTACGGTCAATACGGTAGATGGTTTTCAGGGACAGGAACGGGATGTGATTCTCATCAGCCTGGTTCGTGCTAATGAGGATGGGCAGATTGGTTTTTTGAATGATTTGCGGCGAATGAATGTGGCGATTACTCGCGCGCGCATGAAACTTATTATACTGGGAGATGCTTCGACGCTGACAAAACATCCGTTTTATAAGAAGTTGCATGAGTATATTTTGTCGCTATAAAATAAAGAAATACATCTAGCCGTAGGGGGATGTGTCAAAACAAAAAATAGCTATCATTTTGCTGTAGGGGCAGATTGAATCTGCCCGATAATAATTTGCATTGTGTATTTGGGCGGATTCAATCCGCCCCTACGGTGAACAATTCGATAGCTACTTTAGAGTTTTGACACCCCCGAGTACGCCATAATAAAAATAGACTATTTCAGCTTCGCCATAAACTTCTCGCGATCCACCACATAGCGCACATGCGTACCTTCACCAACTATTCCTTTGCTATCTTCCGCCTTCACCTCAAAAGTAAGTTTCCGGCCTTCCACCTCTTTCAATGTAGCAGTAGCCGAAACCGTATCTCCCACAGCCGAAGGCTTGATATGACTGGTATTCATCAGTGCCCCCACCGTAGTGGAACCTTCAGGCAACTCGCCCGCCACCGCATTCATAGCGGCACTCTCCATCAACGCCACCATAGCCGGAGTTGCAAATACCTCCAAATCTCCGCTGCCCATTGTGACAGCCATATTCTCTTTCGACACAACTACAGTCGAAGTATAAGTCAATCCTATTTCCATATTCTTCTTTTCCTTATTTAAATTCTGTACAAATGTACCACTTTTTACCTACCACACAAATCTTGTTTTTCTCATTTCCTCTCTCATGCCCTCATCAATATCAATAAAACCACGATATATAAAGCATTTCAATGATGAGAGCATGAGAGATAAAATACAAAATAAAGTTTTTCTAGGCTTGAGCTCAAATCACAAATACGACACCTCCTTCTATTCACATTCCTCCATCACTTTCCTTGCATATGCAATAGCATCCTCATTGCTATTGAAAATCTTATAAGATTCTTTCTGAGGAGAAGGAGTTCCAATAAAAGACTCACGAACCCCACTGATATCAAAAAGGAGTTTTTCAAATTCTGTCCGTAAAGTAATTTCCTGTCCATTCACATGTTCTACAAAAAACCTATCACCTCCATCTTCTTCCCCTAAGATTTTCATTACCGTAGTTATCTCTCCTGTTACCGAATCATAATGATAATCAGATGCTACATACAATTCAATATAACGGGGGCACTTTCTCCATTCCTGATTTAAATCATACCCACCCGCATTCATAACGGTAATAACCTTTCCATTATAAAACCATATGAATTCTGAAATACCTAAAGGACCACCATCAATATTTACATCGCTATTCTTCCATTTATCTCCACTTTTTTCCAATAATTGAGTATTGACTACTTTATAAAAAACACCAGAAACGATTGTTTCAAACTCTGCTTCATCAGGAAGTTCTTCATCCTTACTACACGAAGAAAAACAAACCATAAGCAAGAAAACAAACAAATAAAAATAATTCACATTCTTCATAATAATCAAGTTTTTAAGTTTACCGTTTCAAAAATTACTACTACCCTTTTCATAAGCTCAGTATTTTAAATGAGTTTTTATAAGACAATTATTGGTCATAAATAAATTAAAACATCTTCATATCGTTACTCTTTTAATCTCAAAAATCCCCCTATTATTTTGCATTCTTCACATACTTCTCCAACCAAGCATCCTCCTCATATAACAAATGAAGTATATTCTCTTTAGCCGAATAACTATGACTTTCCAATGGAAGAACAACATAGCGGACAGTAGCTTTATGACCTTTCAGTGCTTGATAAAACCGTTCGCTTTGAATGGGAAAAGTTCCGGTATTATTATCCAACTCACCATGTATCAAGAGAAGTGCACCACTCAACTGATCAGCATACATAAAAGGAGACATAACATTGTACACCTCAGGAGCTTCCCAATACGTACGCGTCTCTGCCTGGAAACCAAACGGAGTCAATGTACGATTATAAGCACCACTACGGGCAATCCCCGCCTTGAATAACTTAGTGTGCGTCAACAAATTTCCTGTCATAAAAGCCCCATAGGAATGTCCACCTACACCAATACGATTCGGATCACCGACTCCCATATCCGAAATAACCTTTACCGCTGCCTCAGCATCCATTACCAATTGTTCTATATAAGTATCATTTGGCTCCTTTCCATCACTACCCACAATGGGCATTTCCACATTCTCCATTACACAATAACCACGCGTCACCCAAAATACAGGCGAACCATAATTAATGTTAGTGAAAGTGTATTGTGAGCCACGCACCTGACTGGCATCCTTTACCGAACGATATTCACGCGGATATGCCCACATCAACACCGGTAACCGTCCGTCTTTTTCTTTATCATAACCGGCAGGAAGATAAACAGTAGCCGTCAGATCTATTCCATCAGCCCGTTTATATCTTATTTTTTCTTTTGTTACTCCTTCCAGCATCGGATAAGGATTGGCAAAATGAGTAAGAGCCATTTCCTTACGTTTTTTCAACTCCTTTAAATAGAAATTTACCGGTTCAGTTTGAGATTGACGAGCTGTAATGACCTGCAACTTTACCGGATCGACAATGGCAACAACGGTCTCATAGTAAGGAGCTTTGCAACGCCACAAGACAGTGTTCTTTTTCTTATTTAAATTATAACGGCTGATATAGGGCATATTACCCTCCGGAGAAGCCCCTTCACTAGTCATAAGTAATTCCGAATAGTTTTTATCGGTGTAAAGAACATATTTTCCATATTGATTTTTAACAGTATATGGTATTCCCGGATTACCGTATAAATCATCTGTACTCAAATCGAATACCAATTGGGGAGCATCGCCAGAACAGGGTTTAATACGATAAGTTTTATTATTTCGTGTAGCTCGTGAACCTTCGGTTAGTAATGCAAAGTTATCATCTCGCCACTGAATACTCCTGAAACGCATCGATGTGTGGCATACTTCCTGTTTTGGTGAAGTGAATGGCGCTTCTTGTTGATAAACAATATCAGCTATTTCTACTTTCTTACTACGCGGATTCCCATTATCCTGTGCTTCTACCCAGTATAGTGTTGCAGGCTTGTCGGGCCTCCAAGCATAATTGCGCGGAAAAGGAGAAGTCGTATCATACCCCATAGCAGGCACTACTACCGGAGTTTTAAGGATCTCTTTTACTATTTCCCCTTGCATATCCATAATAGAAGTAGTTGCAGGAAAATTAGAATAAGGTACTGTATATGAATAAGGTTTTTCAATGGTAGTGGTCAGCAACAGCGATTTATCAGGAGATACTGATATTCTGCTATAAATACCCGGGGTACTCATTTCTATTTCACCCTGAGGCGTTATTTTCACCAATTGGGAAGTAAAATAATACTCAAACAAATCCTCATCATATTTATTTTTCAGCAAATCCTGATAAGTACGTGCTGCCACTTCCTTGCCCAAATTTTCTTGAACCATAGGCCCTACAGGAATTGGATTTTTTATCGGAACATTCCCTATGTTTTCGGGAACAGCCTTGATAATGAAACACGTATCGTTCAGCCAAGAAACAGAGCCTCCAAGAGTAGCATTTAGTTTACGATTACTGATTTTTTTCGCTTTTCCATCTGCACACAGGGTAGAATACAGGTAGATGCCATTGCTCTCTTTACAAGCAAACAAGACTCTGTTACCATCGGGGTACCAGATAGCGTTTATTATGATGCTTTCCTCCGGTAATCCACTGACAACGACCTCATTACCTGTTTTTATATTCTTTATGCTGACACCAAGGAAACCACGTTGCCGTGAAAGACTATAGGTAGCAGGATTTATACGTGTACCGGCCAGTCTAAGTTCCGGTTGGGCCAATTCACCAACAGAGTAATAAGGGGAGGTTTGCAATTGCAACATCCATGTATAGGTATCATTAAACAAGACACGGGGAGTTGTAGGAGCCAGGGCAATATCCTCAATTATTTGAGGCGGACGCTGATAAGCCATGTCCTGACCAAAAGATAGAAAACAGCTAAAGATAGCTGCCAGAAATGAAATGATGTTTTTCATAAAAAGACTTTTTACCGGGTTAGTTAATGACAAAGGACAACACATCAACAGAAACAGATTCCATTTGATGCATCGCCCTTTGTTCTTTAGTTAAAGAGAGAGTAATGAATGAAAATTATTCCATGTTATTCGTTATAAGAGTCAAGATCCAAATTATAATCTACCTCTTTTGCAGGATATACCCAAGTCCAATGATTTTGATCTTCGGGATTGGTAGTCACAGCAAACTGGGCATGGAAACTTCCGCCGTCTTTATAAGCATGACGTACTATCGGCTCATTCCAGCGTTTATAGTCGAACCAATCAAATCCCTCACCCCATAGATCAATACGGCGGTAGAGTTTTACCTCTTTCAATAAATCAGCCCCTGTTTTGGTACAAGTATATTCAGGATCCCGACCGGAAGTTTTATTCAACTCAATCAATAAGCTTTGAGCTTCAGCATCCTTACCCAAATGACAATTAGCCTCAGCTTCCGTCAGGTACATCTCGGCAGAACGGAAATTGTTAACATGACCTACTCCCGGCTGATCCAAGACTTGGAATTTGAATTGCATATAAGCAAAAATATAGCTGGTACTATAAAGCTTATCCGCATAATCAGCCTTTGCACGCTGGTATAATGGCCCGCTTGATGCACGTCCTGTAGAAGTAGTATAAGTTTCACCATCCTTCGGACCTAAGTACATATTTTTACGAACATCGGTTTCCGGAATCTGGTCATACAATTCCCTGCTCATAGCACAAGCATAAGTGCGGCAGATGCTGGCACTGGAGTTGCTTGCCTGATATGCATGGAATGAGTAATAAAATAAAGTCTGGTCAGAAGCACCATAACAACTCCATATCCATTCTTGATTCGGGGCATTGAAACCTCCATCCACATATTCTTCATTACCCATCAAAGGATAACCTGCGCGGGCCAACGGAGCATACTTGGCAGCATTTGCCCAATCCTCACGAGTCAGAGCAGTACGAGCGTAAGTAGCATAAGCAACATTCAGATTCGGGCTATAGTTATCATCTTTAGGACGATCCAAACCCGATTCTTTATAAAGTTTGATTGCATCATCCAAATCAGTATAAATCTGGTCATAAACTTCGGACATAGTAGAAGCAGGCAAATCTCCCTGGCTTTCATCCAATCGCAAAGGAAGACCACGGCTGGAACCATTGGCACTGTCTACCCAACGTTTACAATAAAGTTGCGTCAACATCATATAGCTATAAGCACGGAATGTCAATGCTTGTGCCTTAATAAACTGCTTTTCAGCATCTTTACCTGTTGCATTATCAATATTACAAATAACAGTGTTGGCATTCCCTATCAATTTGTAATAATAGAACCAAGGATAATAATCATAACTGGATGTATTCCTTTCATGATAAAGACTATTGATTATAGAAGACCATCCTGTGAGATTACACTTTTGAAAATCATTGCCCGGATAATTGCCATACCAAGTCTTGATGGTACCCTCACCATTAAAGCCCTGGCTCTCCAAATATTGACGAGCCATCAGACGGCTGATGCCGTTTATAGCCAGTTTGGCATTGTCTGTCGTTTCAAAAATAATGTCAGTACTAGCAGATGATTGCGATTCCGTATCCAGATAATCACCGGCACAGGAACTAAGTGCTAATATCAAACCTAAGGTATATATTGCTTTTTTCATCATATTATCTTTTTAAGAAGTTCAATTATAGTTTAATATTTACCCCGACAGAGAATACCCTCGGAGTTACCAGATAGTTGGACTGTGAACCGCTAAACGACTGCTGGGGATTCATTCCCTGCCGGGCAGTCACTGTAAACAGGTTTTCACAAGTCACATTCACACCTACATTCTGCAAACCAATATTCCTTACCCAAGACTTGGGCAAAACATAACTCAATGTAATATTCTTCAATACCAAATAATCCGAGCTGGTCAACCAACGCGAGGAAGTTGCATTATTATAAGTACTCATGGTATTATTTATCTGTGGAATACCTTTAGTATCAATACGGTCGGTCGATGTCTCAGTCATTCCTGCGGGTGCTTCCTTCCAAGACTTTAATATATCAGCATGCATATTTCCCGGGGATGATCCTGTACTCATTAAAGAAGCATAAACCCCATCATAAGTCTTTCCACCCAAAGAATAGGTAAACATAGCCGACAATGAGAGCGACTTGTAAGAAATGTTACCGGCAAAACTGCCATAAACTTTAGGTAAAGCCGAACCTTGGAACTCTTTTAATGCATAAGTAGTATTGTTTACATAATAGGTATCACCTATTTTAGTAACATTTTCTGTAATATCCGTTCCACCTTCATTACCGATAATGCTTCCGGTTTCTGTCTTTATATAGTTCTTTTCCAGATCTACAGTGTACATTGAATTACCGGTCAACCGGTCAACACCCACAAAAGTTGGGAGGAAAAACTCATAACGGCTCTTACCCTCTACAATTTTATAATTACCGGAAATAATACCTTCTTTATTCTGATCAGGTAATTTCAATATCTTGTTCTTTATAAAAGAAGCATTGGCAGAAAGGTTCACTGTCCAATCTCTGGAACGATATACATCCACATCTGTATTTATTTCAAAACCGCGATTACTGATAGTACCCAGATTCTTGGTAATAGTTCCGCTAGCCGAATCAGAATTATTAGATCCTGCTGATAGTGGCAAATACACATTAAACAGCAAATCCTTGTTGCGTTTGTCAAAGTACTCTACATTTAAATTCCAACGGTCAAAAAAGCGTGATTCAATAGCTATTCCCCACGCTTCACCTGTTTCCCATTTTAAGTCCTTATTTTCATACTGTGTAAGATAGTAAGCACCCAAATTTGCATTTTGTGAAGCTGTATAAAGAGGCATATAACCATAATATCCTGCACCGGCATCATTTCCAACCTGTCCCCAGTTGGCACGTAACTTTAAACTGTTAATCCAGCTTATCTGCTTCATAAACTCTTCTTGCGTAATCATCCAGTTGGCACCGACACTACCAAAATTACCCCAACGGTTCTCTTTAGAAAAGCGTGAAGATCCGTCACGACGGAAAGAAACTTCCAGATTATATTTGTCATCATAGTTGTAGCGGATACGGCCCAAATAACTCTCTGTACGATAATCACTATCATAACCGGTTAAAGAAGTAATATTTGTAAAATTGGACATATTAGGCTTTCCGGTAAATACTTCGGTTGTCTTATATCCATATTCATAACTATAATTGTAATAATAGTTTTCATGAGCAACCATTACATCCAGAAAATGTTTATCAAAAGTATGGTTCCAATTCAGGAGTTCCTGGGCTGTATAATTTTTGTAGCGATATCTAACACGTTTTGCACGTCCGGAATTACCTTTACCATCACCAATGATAGCATTATTGTAGGTCTGATTTTCACTGTTACGCACATTCAAATCTCCTTTTACTGTGAATGTAAAATCTTTCAGGAACTTAATATCCATATAAGCAATTCCCTGCAATGTATTTCGGAATGTCTTATCCATATCCAGTTCATTTTCCCACACTACATGACGGTCTACATATTGATTTCGAGTAGAGATTTCTTCTCCTTCGGAATTAATATAATATCCCGGATCATATTGCAGAGCACCATTTTTGTCATACTGGTAAGACCCATCTGCATTGTGCAAATGTACAGGATAGATAGGAGCAATCTGACGGGCATACATAAAAACGTTGGTAAAACTGCTGCTGCCATCTCCATTACCATTTGTCGCATTGGAGATCTGATGGGTACCTGCCAGATTCAATCCGGCTTTCAACCATTTTGTCGGAGTAAAATTGACAGAGGTTCTAGCGGACAAACGATTAAAATCAGAATTTTTAGCATAACCATTTTCATCCAGATAACCCAAAGAGAAATAAACATTACTCTTATCTGTTGCCATATTACCACTCAAATTATACTCTTGACGATAACCTGCACGGGTAGCATCATCATACCAATCAAGGTCATTTGCATACCCCGGTAAGATTTTAGTTCCGGCTACCAAATTACCATTAGCATCAAACAGTGCATCATCGGCTTTATTGAAGATATTCAAGTAAAGGGTTTCAGAAATCAAATTTTGCGAAGCATAAGCTGCTGCCGTAGCAGCATCGTCACCGGCAGACATACGGGCATTTTTCATATTCTGCCAACTGGCTTCCATAAACTGATAAGGATTGGTACGGCTATATTCTTTAATACCCCTGGTATAGCTACCTTGGTTAATCCTTAAATCCATACTGATTTTATCAGAAGTTCCATGCTTGGTCGTAATCAGAATAACGCCGTTAGAAGCACGGTTTCCATATAAGGCACAGGAAGCGGCATCTTTCAGCACAGAGATACTTTCAATATCAACAGGGTTAATATCAGAAATATTCCCCCCGAAAGGTACGCCATCAATAACATACAGAGGAGTACTTGATCCGTTTACAGTACCAATACCACGAATACGGATGGATGGATCTGCTCCCGGCTGCCCCATCGTACTATTTATTTGCACACCGGAAGTAGTACCTTCCAAGGCGGAAACGACACTTGTGGTAGGACGCATTTCAATTTGCTCTTTGTTTACTGAAGAGATAGCACCTGTCAGAGAGGATTTTTTAGCGCTACCATAAGCTACGGTTATAGTAACTTCACCCAATAACTGTGCGTCATTTTTCATCACGATACGCAATTCCGGACGAATCCCCACTTCCTGAGTGCGCATACCTACGAATGAAACAACTAAAGTTTTTGCACTTGTAGGAACATTGTCAATACTATACCGTCCATCAACATCAGTAATGCTTCCGATAGTAGTGCCTTTAACAAGGACTGAAGCTCCGACAATCGGCTCATTGTCTTCTTCCGAAACTACAATTCCAGTAATTCGGGACACCTGAGCCATTGTCATACCCGTCCACAAAAGTAGACAGGCCAACGTAAATAAAACTCTCTTTTTCATAAAACTACCTTTTAATTTAACGTTCATAAATGCAAAGTTCTCTTAGAACTTGAGCAAAAAACCATAAAAAAAGGAGTTTTGGTAGAAATCGGAAGACAAAATGTTAGACATTAGGGAAATAACAAACAGTATTTCAATATTTTATATCCATTTTCTTTGTGATTTAATATATTTTCATATCTTTGCATCATTATTTAATATAAAGTTCTAAGAGAACTTAGGAACTGTTAATCACTGAATAACAGAAAGTTAGTTAAATACTAAACTTAGTATAACACTTTCTTTCAAAATCATACTTCATATCGGGTGATAGACTTGAACTCATCTGAAATATATTCTTTATCTTCGCCAAGAATATAAAAAGGCACTCGGAAGATTCGTGTAGTGGTTGATGTTATATAGCAATATCCGGCAGGTAGAAAACGGATGTTTATTTCAAATGGTAGCATTATTCATGTTTAAAAGGATCTGTAAACACTAAGCAATAGTGCACAGATCCTTCGTTTAGGATAACAGACTGATAAAATATTCCTATTTTAAGTCTCTCTCCAATTATCCTTCCACCAACTCATACTTCGCCTCCGGAAACCAACGTTCCAATATATTATCCACCTCTGATTCAATCTCAGGAGTGATATACCGGCACATCTTCTTATAAGCATAAACCAAAGATACCGCCTCATCTACCCATCCAATAATCGGTAATCGCTTTGCCGAAATCAAGTCTATCGGCAATACCAAGTAAGAAAGTGCCGCCACAATCAGCATTTTATCCGAAGAAGGGGTTTCAGGACTTCGCAATACATAATATAATAGGAGTACAGGACGTGCCGTAGTCCTTCCAGCTGCTCTTGCATAGTCGGCAATCTTCTCCCAAAGGAGTTCGTAATCAATCATCTTTTTCTTCATTTTCATATATTATTTCGGTTAATTTATGAAGTTAACTTCGTGAGCCAAGTAAGTTAACTTCAAAAGCCAACTAAGTTAACTTACTTGCTCCATGAACCTAAGTTCATTGAAACGACCATCAGTTCGTTTATTTCCCGGTACTCATCACACCGGAATTATTATCACTGTTACTCACCTTCCGTTGAGCAGACTTGAACTTACGCCCAAACGAGAAATTATAAGAAACACTTGCTAGGAACATTTGTGAGCTCTCCTTTACATAATTCGTTTTTTTATAGGAAGCATATTTATTCCAGTTTTCAGTCTGCTGCTTATAATTATCCGTAAACGGATTGAAAGCTCCCACGCCTACACGCAAATTCTTGTGAGTGTAATACATCACCAATACCTGAATATTCTCACCACCCGACAAGGTCTCACCCCAAAAATTATTCCAATTGGTATTCATTTGCCAGTAAAGAGAAAATTGCTTGTAGTTGAAAGATGCCTCAGCATTACAGAACCAATTGGTATAAGTATGGGAATATGTATTGCCATGACTCATATAATGGTTCACTCCACCGGTAAATGAAAACTGCAACATATCTTTGATAGGACCAACACGCAAAGTCAAACGGCCGGACAATTTCTGCCAATCCTTCTGATTATCCCATGTCTGTACTATCTTGTCACCTTCCTGATGTTTCTCATCCATAATGGCATTGGGCTGATAATCATACGCTCCCCAAATATTGGAATAGAAAATACCTTTCTGCCATTCATAAGTCAACTCTGTGTGATAGCGCAAATAGGCTTTCAAGTTAGGATTACCGCGTCTTATTTGCAACGAGTCCACAATCTGCTCCACCGCACTTAAATCTCCTAATGACGGAGAGGCGTTGCTAATGTCGGATTTCCAACGGATAAAGGAGTTTCCCGGCAAGGCATAGTGCAACACCAAACGGGGATTAAAACTATAATTTTCATACGATTCATCCCCACTCTGCTTGTAATAGGAACGGGTCACTCCTACACCCAGCCTGTAATCCAGTTTATTCAACTTGCCCCGATATTCACCATAGGCATAGGTATCTCCCTGGTTCATATCCGTTTCGTAATTATGACCGTTGCGATACTCATTGTTGGCAAAAGACTGGGTATGGCGCAGGCCGAAACTCAAGGCGTTACCTTTAGAAAATTGTTTCTCATAGATAGCCTCTCCAATCAGAGAATATTTATCTCCCAATACATTATTATGTACATCAGTCAGCAGTTCATCCTGCAAACTCTCCTGATACAAACGACGCGATTTCTCCCGATTATAAGTACCTACCACATTAAAGATTAAAAGCTGGTCATTCTTCAATCCCTGCTGATAATAAAGGTCCAGCGAAGGACGGGTCCAACTGTTTTTGGTACGGTCTATCATATCTACTTTGTCCTCCGGATCGGAAACATTGGTCAATACCCCTTGATAATCCCAATGCGGCTGGCTGTTGCTCCGCAAACGGAAAGTGGCACTGAACAATGAGTTTTCCGTCTGCTGCAAATTATAATTCAAACTTAAATTATTCATAAACATAGAGCCATGTCCCGGTTCACCTTCTTCTATACGATGCAGCGTAGTTCCGTCTGCCAAATGAAATTCTTCTTCATTATCGCGAGACATACCATAAAAATCACGAGGACCCATGTAATACGAAACTCCAAATTCCGACTTCTTATGGTTTACTTTTCCAAATACATTATATTCTCCCCACATGGCATTCACGCCCTGAGACAGATCCACCCCAAAGTTACCACCCGTATCGGGACGGCGGACAATGTAATCGAGCACCACCTCGGCATTGCCATAACGCAAACCCGGATTGTCATGATATTCTATGCGGATAATATCCGATGGCTGTAATGCCTTGATTTCTTCGATTTCTGCTTTCGCTCCATTGATACGAAGCTGCAACTCTCCACCACCCAGCAAACCGATGCTATTGTCCATCGGATTGACCTGAATACGGGGAAGCATCATCTGTTGCAACAAGTTGACTCCATTGGTTGAAACCTTCATCTGACGCTCGGAAGGAAAAACCAGTTTGCGGTCTGCACGACTGATTTGGCTGGAAGCGCTTACCGTTACACCTTCCATGGCAACCGCCGCATCCTCCAGCAAGATTTCTCCCAAGTTCACATCCCGCTTCACTCCATTCAGAGTGAGATACTGGGTAGTATACCCCACACTGGATAACACCAGCAGATAATCACCTGCATTCATCTTATTCAGCAGAAAGGCTCCCTTTCCATCGGTCGTTGTTCCTTCTACAAAAGTAGAATCCGATGTTTGCAAAACCACATTTACATATTCTGCCGCCTCTTTGTTTGTCGCGTCTTTCACAATGCCTTTTATTGCTATTTTCTGAGCAAAGGCTCCTTGTACCATACAGCTTAAAAGTATAGCTATCATTACAATATTTCTCATTTCAATTATCTGATTTTACTCTTTCCGCAGGGTGGCCCGGCCTGCTTGCAAGTTGTTCTTTTATCCTTTAGACGCAACCTGTCGAAAAAAAGTTGCACAAATAAAAACATTTTGGTTAAAAAAGGGTTATATTTGCAGAAAACCTGTTCAATAATGAAAAAAATTCTTCTAACATTAGCGCTTGCCTTTTGCTGCATGATGGGGCAAGGACAGACCCCTGCTACCCCTACAGGTGTCAATATACAAGAGTTAAATGCGAAATGGGCAAAATTTACCCAATACGCTGAGCAAAAACAAGTAAATAA
Source organism: uncultured Bacteroides sp. (assembly GCA_902388365.1). GTDB lineage: Bacteria > Bacteroidota > Bacteroidia > Bacteroidales > Bacteroidaceae > Phocaeicola. Next base: position 71,037 of record CABMPB010000026.1, read on the forward strand.
AGCCGTAGAAGAGGGAATACGTGTCAGTACGCTCTTCACCCAAAACAGACAATATAAGGAAGCATTTGCCACTTGCCGCCAGATGGATGCATTAATCTACAATAGCGAACAAGAGAAAAAGGCGCCCGAGTATCAATTGCGCTTCATGGTGGCTAAGGAACGCCTGCGCATGTACATCAATCTGAAAAACACAGAACAATCCAAGTTACTATTAAATCAGTTACATTCCTACGCAGACCAACTGAAATCTGATGCACTGCAAGAAGAACTCCTGATGACAGAGGCCAATTACTACCAGACTTTCGGCATGACCGACAAAAGCTTGGAGTGTTATAAGAAATTATTCCAAAAACGTTCCGGCGGAAAGGATGAGAAAGGTATAGACCAATGCTATAAAGATATGTTGGCACATGCCGAACAGAGTAATAATGCTCCCTTGGCTGTTGCCATGAGAAAACTATATACTTCCTGGCAAGATTCCATAAAAGCGGTAAAGGCTGCCAATGAGCTGAATACATTACAACAAAAATACGAGGTCACCCAAAAGACCTTGCAGGAGAAAGAAGATAAGATCAGCACGAATCTGTTTATCATCATCGCACTGTGTGTGCTTACTGCCATACTGGCTGCGGGATTATTATTCCTGGCTGCACTGCTATTCAAGCATATCCGCCAAGTAAAGAAGTTGAAACACAGTTTGCAGATAGCTAATGATAATAACGAACAAAAGTCTAAATTCATTGGTAATATCAGTGCACAGATAGAGCCTACCCTGGATACGATGGATGAAGCAACAACGGAGGTTTTCTCTACTGAAATTCTGCAAGAAAATATCAAGGCTTTGAAGCGATTGATGGCTGATATTCAGACCTACATTGGTTTGGAAGAAACACGCGAAGAACATTATCCGTTGAAAGAGCTGAACATAAATACGCTGTGCGAAAGCATTATGGAAAAGGCTAAAGTTGACTTTAAGCCGGAAGTAGAAGCGGTAGTAAATGTTCCCCGTGTGAAAGTCAAGACGAATGCTGAAGAATTGGAGCGTATCTTGCTGCATTTATTAAGGAATGCGGCAGAACATACTGAAAGTGGAAAAATTACATTAGAATTTAAGAAAAGAAGTGCTCACACCCATCAGTTTATTCTGACTGATACCGGTACGGGTATTGCTCCCGAGGAACGCGAAAACCTGTTCAGACCCTTTGCTGAAGTACATGATTTGACAAAAGGAAACGGACTGGGGCTGCCCACTTGCAGTCTTATTGCTTATAAGTTAAATGGGACGTTGACGCTGGATACCGAGTATAAGAAAGGGACAAGGTTTGTGTTGGAATTGCATGTGTAAAGTGACCACACATTTCGTTAACCATCTACCGTAGGGGCGGATTGAATCCACACGTGTCCACTAAAAACCGTTAACAATCTCTGTAACTCGCTATCCACAAAG
>CABMPB010000027.1 GCA_902388365.1 uncultured Bacteroides sp.
GGATAGATATAGCCACCTTTTATTTAACTATAAAAAACTTAGATTGACGGCTATGGGATTCAATCCGCCCCTACGGGAAAAGAACTACATTATTTATAATATTTCTTGAAGCTGGCTCAACTTCATACTGTTAGAACCTTTAATCAGTATATAATACCCTTTCGGTTTATGCTTTAGCAATGCCTCTTTCAGCGCAGCCACATCTTTGTAATGGTCAAACGGTGGAATCACTTTTCCAAACTCCTCTCCCACCAGAATCACCCGGTCGAATTTACATTCATCCAGATAATCGGCAATCTTTTGATGTTCCTCATGGCTGGTTTCACCCAGTTCCTTCATATCGCCCAAGATAGCCATCTTGCTAGCAACATCCATCAAACGGAAATTCTCCAATGCCGCCATCATACTGGTAGGATTGGCATTGTATGCATCAACAATCAGTTTATTATCCGTCGTCTCTGTCAACTGCGAACGGTTGTTATGAGGAACGTATTCTTCCAACGCTTCGCAAATTTGTCTGGACGGGACACTGAAAAAACGGCCTACAGTAATCGCAGCCAATGCATTCTTCATATTATATGTACCGATAAGATGAGTGTTCACTCCGAACCTCTGACCTTCATGCTCCCATTCAAAAGAAAGGAACGGAGCACAAGATCCAAGCTTGCCGCTGATGTAAAGTCCTTCGCCTCCCTCCATGCCATAGCCTATACGGGTAAGTCCCTGGGAAATAGCAGTCAGATATTCATTATCTTTATCAATGAAAATAATATGCTTTCCATTGTATCGCAGATAATCATATAATTCACCTTTTGTCTTGATAACCCCTTCAAAGGAACCAAAGCCCTCTAAGTGCGCCTTGCCCACATTGGTAATAATACCATAATCAGGTTCTACTATGGAGCTCAACGCCTTGATTTCTCCCGGATGGTTTGCTCCCATCTCTATCACCGCCAGTTCATGGTCGGGTGTCAGCCGGAGCAAAGTCAGGGGGACGCCAATATGATTATTCAGATTGCCTTGGGTGTAAAGCACTTCATATCGTTTTTGCAACACGGTTGCTATCAATTCTTTTGTAGTGGTCTTGCCATTGGTTCCCGTGATGCCGATAATGCGGGTTCCCAGTTGGCGGCGATGATAGTTTGCCAGTTCTTGCAATGCCTTCAGGCAGTCGTCTACCAGCAGGATGCGCGGATTGCCACCAGCAGCCTGTTCTTTCTCGTCTACTACGGCATATTGGCAACCTTTCTCTAATGCCTGTCGCGCAAATGTATTCCCATTAAATGTTTCTCCTTTCAGGGCTATAAACATAGAGCCGTCGGGACAATTACGGCTATCGGTGGTAACCACGCCGCATTCCGTAAAACACTTGTATAAAGCTGAAATATCCATCTTTACCTTTGTTTTTAAATTAAGTTGCAACAAAGATAACTGAAAAATAGTTCTTGAAATAACAAAAACTCAAGAATTGTACGTACTTTTGTGCTACCGAAATGACAAACTGTAAACAATGGAAACCAATTACGCTAAATATATCAATGTAAACGGCAAACTGATGGATCTTTCCCAGCCGCAAGTGATGGGAATCCTGAACGTTACGCCCGACTCTTTTTATGCCGGCAGCCGGCAGCAAACCGAAAAAGAGATAATCCGCCGCGCCTCCCAAATATTGGAAGAAGGTGCATCCATCATTGATATAGGCGCTTATTCCTCCCGCCCTAATGCCCAGCATATCAGCTCCGAGGAAGAAATGAGCCGCTTGCGTACCGGTTTGGAAATCATCAACCGGAATCATCCCGGCAGTGTGGTATCAGTAGATACTTTCCGTGCCGATGTAGCCCGGATGTGTGTGGAGGAATACGGAGTGGCAATTATCAACGATATTGCCTCCGGAGATATGGATGAACGGATGTTTGAAACAGTTGCCCGCTTGGGAGTACCTTATATTATAATGCACATGCAGGGAACTCCGCAGAATATGCAGATGAACCCGCATTATGACGATATGCTGAAAGAGATTTTCTTTTATTTCTCAAAAAAGGTGCAACAGTTGCGCGACTTGGGCGTAAAGGATATTATTCTGGACCCCGGTTTCGGTTTTGGAAAGACCTTGGAACACAATTACCAGTTGATGAATCATCTGGAGGAATTCAGCATCTTCGAACTTCCTTTGCTGGTAGGCGTATCCCGTAAATCCATGATTTACCACCTGCTGGGCGGCACGCCCGACGAGGCTTTGAACGGAACAACCGTACTGGATACTATCTCCCTGATGAAAGGGGCCGATATATTGAGAGTACACGATGTAAAAGCTGCCGTGGAAACGGTAAAGATAGTTCAAAAGATGAAAAGTTGCGCCGCCTTCTGATTCGGGGCTTCCCCGGATTAGAACAGATAGTTCCGCACCTTATTTTTTAATTTTTAATTCTCAATTCTTAATTTAAGAACGATGTTTATTGACTTTAGCATAAAAGACCTGATCGATATTCTGCTGGTAGCCTATCTGCTCTACCAGACTTACCGCCTGATGAAAGACTCCGGTTCTATCAATATATTTATCGGTATTCTGGTATTCGTGGGCATTTGGCTCATTGTTTCACAGGTTCTGGAGATGAAATTACTGGGATCTATCTTCGACAAGTTGGTCAGCGTGGGTGTATTGGCACTGATTATCCTGTTTCAGGATGAAATCCGCCGGTTCCTTGTCACCCTTGGTTCTCATAAAAGGTTGGGAAGTTTCTTCCGGGCATTGACCGGAAACAAACAGGAGAAGACAGACAAAGCGGATATTATGCCTATCGTACTTGCCTGCATGAGTATGAGTAAAGGCAAAGTAGGTGCACTGATCGTTATCGAAAAAAGTGTACCGCTAAATGACATTATCCGCACGGGAGAAATCATCAATGCCAATGTAAACCAGCGATTGATAGAAAATATATTCTTCAAAAACAGCCCTCTGCACGATGGAGCGATGATTATCCGCCATAAACGCATAGAAGCAGCAGGTTGCATCCTGCCCGTATCTCATGACCTGAACATCCCGAAGGAATTAGGATTGAGACATCGTGCTGCGATGGGAGTCTCGCAGGAAACGGATGCTTTAGCCATCATTGTTTCCGAAGAAACCGGAGGCATCTCCGTAGCACACAAAGGACAATTCCAATTAAGGCTGACGGCAGAGGAACTGGAACGGATTCTGACAAAAGAAGATTAATTCAGCATCAAACTCATATAGGGGTGCTCTGCCTCCACCAACAAGGAGGCAAGAGAAGCCAATGTGTAAGTTTGATATTCCTTTTCCGGCAAATGCTCACGAAGGCAAATGCCATCCTTCACCGTATAATATCCGTTATTTTCAGGAATCACATCATCGTCCTCCAGGTGAATATGCAATGCTGACATCGGATACTTCCGAGCAAAAAGGGATAACACCTTCTCTACATGAATAAGGCGCGCCATCCCCAGAAATAAAGCATTGGAAGAAGATGGTACGATATATTCCATCGCGCGTACCTTATATATAAAGAAGGCTTCCTGCAATAGCGATCCTTTCACCGCATCATTATCTGCCAGTAACTCTTTAATATACAATGTTTCTCCACCTCTTACCGTAAAGGCCATTCCCATAATCCGGTCGTTCTGATATGCCACAAGCAACCTGCCGCCACCCAATTTTAAATCGGCCATAATGACTTCAAAGTCTTCTTGGGTATGCAGAATGCAACTCTCACGCTGACGCATACGGGAATCGAAATACTGATAATGGGCCGCATCAGGCGATGTACAGACCTCTATCCGATAATCGGAAGACGACGGGTGCAGTCTATCCGCCTCCTGCTCCACAGCATAACCAAAAGCAGGAGCATAACCGGATTTGCCATAATAACCAAATAACCATTCCTCCGCCGGAATAAGTGAACTGAGCAACACCCCTTCTTTATACATCCGTCTATGAGTTTCTTTCAATAACTGCCGCATAGCACCGTGTGCCCGATAGCCGGGATGCGTGCAAGCCCCCGAAATATAGGAAGTAGAGATAACCTCACCACAGAATGTCATGGGATAAGGAATCATTTGCAATGCGGAAATAATTTTTCCGTCTTCACGGATGGCCATATTGATTTCATCCTTATACCTCATACTGAAATACAGGTCGGTAAACTCATCGCTATCATCGAAGCAGAGTTTCCACAATGCTTTTACTTCATCCTTTGTGGTCATTGAGTTCGGCTATGCACTTTTCCAGTAAAATGACAGGTTGGTAAGACAGCTTTGCTTTGCGCAAACCTTCCAAACCAAGATCTTCCTCACGGTTGATATAGATGTATTGCTCATCTATATGGTTGGCATACTCATAGTTTATCATGGTATACGAACCTTCTATTTCTGTATCTGCCTTTTCCACACAGGTATCCCAGGTTTCATGGTTGATGGGAGCGCCATAGGTAAAGGCGGCAATCTTTCCATTTACGTGCAGTACACCCCCTACCAGTCCCAATGCTTCCATGTTATTCAGCGCATAGGTCATGGATTTACGCTCGGCTCCCAATGCCAGTTGTTCGTCACAATTATTGGCACGGCACCATTCTTCTTCCAGTTTCAGGCATTCAGGTACAAGTTCGGGAGTGAGTACCTTGTATTCATAGTCAGGATACTGTTTCTTGAATTTGTTTATATGATTGCGCTTAGACTGAAATTTCTTTCCTTTCAGAGTGGCAAGGTCGGTACGCAGATAGATGTAATCAAAGTAATCACGATCTTCGGTAAAGGTGAAGCGTCCGGGCATCACAGTTTCTATGTCGGCTTTCATGCCCACACATACTCCCAGCATACGGAATCTGCCTCCCAACTCCTCGGCATCCTTTATCAAAGCTTCCAATACAGGTTTCACATCTCCTGTGCCCACAGGCATCATATAAGCCAGTTCTTCACCCGCATAAAAGCGTAGCACCAGATAGTCGTCTATCACAGCATACATGGTTTGATAAAGAAATATCCAACTGCAAAGGTTAGCAAATGATAAATCGCAATTACGACGCTGGCTTTTAAGGGTAAATGACTGTATCAAGTCTTTATCCGCTAAAGTTATATCTTTAAATTCGATCATATTAAAATATTGATTTCTTAGTATAACAAAGATAAGGGCTTTTTTGTTAAATCACACCTAATAATCTAAGAATTGTTGGAGTAAAAAAGGCTGTCATGATTCCGTTCAGCGTCAATCCCAGGCTGGCATAAGCTCCATACTTGCCACTAATCTCCATTGCCGTGGAAGTTCCCACCGCATGGGTAGCCGTTCCCATGGATAACCCCTGTGCAATGGGGCTGCCTACACGCCCCAGATGAAGCACCTTAAAGCCGAATACTGCTCCAAAGAGTCCGACTACCACCACTACGGCAGCCGTCAAAGCGGGAATACCTCCGGTAGTTTTAGAAACCTCCATTGCGATAGGAGTTGTTACGGACTTCGGTGCCAATGAACAGATTATTTCGGGAGTAGCCCCCAGCAACTTGGCAATAACCACTACGGCAACCAGTCCCACCAAGCAACCTGCCAACTGGGAGATGACAATGGGGAGCAACTGCTTCTTTATCATCTCCAACTGCAAATAAAGAGGTACGCCCAGTGCCACTACTGCCGGTTTCAGCCAAAATTCAATAAGATGGCCACCTTCATTATAAGTTTCGTAACTGATGCCGGTGAACTTTAAAAACAGAATCAACACGGCAATGGTCAATAAAATAGGGTTTAATACCACCCATCCTGTCTTCTTCTGAAGAACGCGTGACAGAAAAAACACCCCGAAGGTGAGTGCCAGCAAGAAGAACTTATTTTCTAAATATTCCATTTGATTTTCTAACTAATTGGTGAACCCATCCTGTTACGACCAGTACCAGAACCGTACTGACCAGTGTGGCAATAACTATCGGCCAAAACTGTGCCTGGATAATATCAAAGTATAGCATCAACGCCACGCCGGGTGGAACAAAGAAGAAACCAAGGTTTGCAACCAGGAAATCGGACAGTCCCTGCACCCATTGCAGTTTTATCCAACCCAATTTGAGAAAAAGGGTGAGCAACAGCATTCCTATAATGCTGGACGGCAGCTTAATACCCGTCAAAAAAACAATCAATTCACCCAAAGCCAAACAGCCAAAAAGAATGGCGCACTGACGAATCATACCTTTTATTTTATTGAATACTCATTGAAAACTGCGCAAAGTTAAGGAAACATCTCGTTTGGTGTTCAATAACATACAGTTTTAGCATACTTTAAACCAAAAATATTATTGATTTTGCAATGTAGATATTGCAAAATTAGCTACTTTTGCAGCGTGAAAAACAACACTCGTCGTTAGAACGTACATAATTAATATATTATCATGGATTTAATTTCTGAAATCGTAGAGCGCGCGAAAGCTAACAAACAGCGCATTGTTCTTCCGGAAGGAACAGAAGAACGCACATTAAAAGCTGCCAACCAAATATTGACAGACGGTGTTGCCGACCTCATTTTATTGGGAAACCCTGATGAAATCATGGGATTGGCTAAAGAATGGGGATTGGGAAACATCGGTAAAGCAACCATTATCGACCCCGAAAACCATCCGAAAAAAGAAGAGTATGCACAACTGCTGTGCGAACTCCGCAAGAAAAAGGGAATGACCATCGAAGAAGCCCGCAAGCTGGTTCTCGATCCGTTGTACCTGGGATGTCTGATTATCAAGGCTGGCGACGCTGACGGACAATTGGCTGGTGCACGCAATACCACAGGTAATGTACTTCGCCCTGCTCTGCAGATTATCAAGACTACTCCGGGCATCACTTGCGTATCAGGTGCTATGCTGATGCTGACTCACGCTCCCGAATATGGAGAAAACGGTTTGTTGGTAATGGGCGATGTTGCTGTAACTCCTGTTCCGGATGCTAACCAGTTGGCTCAGATTGCTGTTTGTACGGCTCAGACTGCTAAGGCTGTTGCCGGAATTGAACCGCGCGTAGCTATGTTAAGCTTCTCAACCAAAGGTTCTGCTAAACACGAAGTAGTAGACAAAGTAGTTGAAGCTTTGGGCATCGCTAAAGAAATGGCTCCCGATTTGAAGATTGATGGTGAATTGCAAGCTGATGCAGCTTTGGTTCCTCACATCGGTGCAAGCAAAGCTCCGGGTTCAGAAATTGCAGGTAAAGCAAATGTATTGATCGTTCCTTCTTTGGAAGTAGGTAATATTTCCTATAAATTGGTAGAACGTTTAGGACACGCTACCGCTGTAGGTCCAATCCTGCAAGGTATTGCCCGTCCGGTAAACGACCTTTCTCGCGGCTGTTCTATTGACGATGTTTATAAGATGATTGCAATTACTGCCAATCAGGCCATTGCTGCTAAAAATAACCAATAACATTAACCCGTAGGGGCGGATTGAATCCGCCCGTATACATAAAGCAAACTGTTTCCGGGCGGATTCAATCCGCCCCTACAGCAATAAATAAAGAAAACAACATTATGAAAATATTAGTACTTAATTGCGGTAGCTCTTCCATCAAATACAAATTGTTTGATATGTCTACCAAAGAAGTCCTGGCACAGGGCGGTATCGAAAAAATCGGATTGGTAGGCTCTTTCTTGAAATTGACTTTGCCTAACGGCGAAAAGAAAATTCTGGAAAAAGACATCCCCGAACATACAGCAGGTATCGAGTTCATTATGAATACATTGATCAGCCCGGAATATGGCGCTATCAAATCATTGGATGAAATCAACGCCGTAGGTCACCGCATGGTACACGGTGGAGAACGTTTCAGCGAATCAGTGAAACTGGACAAAGAAGTATTGGATGCTTTCACAGCTTGCAACGATCTGGCTCCGCTTCACAACCCTGCCAACCTGAAAGGTGTAAACGCAGTTTCTGCCATCCTTCCCAACGTACCCCAAGTAGGTGTATTCGATACTGCATTCCATCAGACTATGCCTGATTATGCATACCTGTATGCCATTCCTTACGAACTGTATGAAAAATATGGTGTGCGCCGTTACGGTTTCCACGGAACTTCTCACCGCTACGTTTCACAGCGTGTATGCGATTTCTTGGGCGTTGATCCGAAAGGAAAGAAAATCATCACTTGCCACATTGGCAACGGTGGTTCCATCTCCGCTATCAAAGACGGTAAATGTATAGATACCAGCATGGGCTTGACTCCGTTGGAAGGTCTGGTGATGGGTACCCGCAGCGGTGATATTGATGCAGGCGCCGTAACTTTCATCATGGAAAAAGAAGGTTTGACTCCGACAGGTGTTTCCAACTTATTAAATAAAAAGAGTGGCGTACTGGGCGTTTCGGGTGTATCAAGCGATATGCGCGAACTGGAAGCTGCCGTTGCTGCCGGGAATCCGAAAGCTATCTTGGCAGAGAAAATGTACTTCTACCGCATTAAGAAATATATCGGTTCTTATGCTGCCGCTTTGGGTGGCGTAGACATCATCCTGTTTACCGGCGGTGTAGGCGAAAACCAGGCAAACTGCCGCTCTGAGGTATGCGAAGGACTGGAATTCATGGGTGTAAAGATCGACCTCGAAAAGAACAAGGTCCGCGGAGAAGAAGCAATCATCTCTGCTGACGATTCAAAAGTAACCGTGGCCGTTATCCCGACTGACGAAGAACTGATGATTGCCAGCGATACAATGGCAATCCTGAACAAGTAATTTTATTGTTTGGTTAATATATGGCTATAGAAGGCCGCTGAGCGAGATGCTTAGCGGCCTTCTTCTTTTTTTGCATTCACTTATGAAACCGGATGGATTAGTGTTTCATAAGATTGAACCGGATAATCATCGCAATGACATCAGTTCTGAAAATAGTTTCGCTCTCTAACTTTATTTACTCCCCATCGAAGTCAAGCTCCTTCTGAATGATTAAAATCAGATCTTTTTCATAATAGTCAAATTAGATTAAGTTCAAAATAATAGGGGAAACCCAATGTCCTTCCAATCATCCACCTTTTTTATCTCTCCTATGAAATAAGAGCATCAATTCCTAAAACCTATCATTTGAAACTATCCTAATTGCAAATATAGAAGTTTTTATTTAAAACAGACACGATTACAGAAAAATCTTTCTATTTATTTTTCAGTTTATAAAAATAAGAGGTAAATAAGGAGAGCTATATAAAATAAGAAGAAGTGTCAAAACACGGATACAACTATCATATTGTTTACCGTTGGGGTGGATTGCATCCGCCCGAACCAGCGGTCACGACCTTGGGAGTAATGCATGAAGTAAACTGTTATCGGGCAGATTCAATCTGCCCCTACAGCAAAATGATAACAAATCCTGGTATCGAAGCATCAAGAGTATTGGCTTTCTCCTTCCACATACTGTTCCAGAAACATATTCTCACCATCAAATACGGCATATGAGAAATCCTGTATCCAGTCACCAAGGATAAGCATACGGGAAGTGCGGCTCAACATCAAGTCCAGCATGATGTGACGATGCCCGTAAATGAAGTAATTAATAGTAGGATGGTCTTTCAGATAATTTTTGGTAAAGAGCACCAAGGGTTCTTTGTCTTCCCCCATATATTCGGGTTCCTTGCCACCGGCACGCTTCATGCGGCTGTGTTTTGCCCATTCCAACCCCAAGTCTATGCTCCAACGGGGATGAATCATAGAAAACAACTGCTGCAATGTAGTGCTATGAAACATAGAACGCAGCAATTTAAACTTGGCATCGGTATCTCCCAACCCGTCGCCATGCGCCATGAAGAACTCTTTTCCATAAATCTCACAAGTCAACGGCTGGCGGTGAATAGTCACTCCGCATTCCTTTTCCAAGTAATCACCACACCATATATCATGGTTGCCGATAAAGAAATGAACCTCCACTCCCAAATCGGTCAGCTCGGAAATCTTTCCCAGAAAGCGGGTATAACCTTTCGGCACTACCAACTTAAATTCATACCAAAAGTCAAATATATCTCCCAACAGATACACGGCGGCGGCATTGTGTTTGATACTATCCAGGAAATTCACCAAACGGCGTTCCTGAGTACGCCCGTGCGCTATGGCACGAGAGCCTAAATGTGCATCGGAGAGGAAATAAACGTTCTTCATAAGCTTATTAAATTAAAAATTGAGAATTGAGAATTAAAAAATAATACTTTGTACAATAACTTCTGACACCGGCAGCTTCTTATTTTTCAATTTTTAATTTTTAATTCTCAATTTATTAAAGGAATCCCAATTCAAGTTTGGCTTCTTCAGTCATCATATCCTTGTCCCATTCGGGTTCAAAGACCAAGTTTATGACTGATGATGTGACTCCTTCCACCGAATCAACTCTTTGGCGGACATCTTCCATAATGAAATCTGCCGCGGGACAATTAGGAGCGGTCAGTGTCATATCCAGTATCACTTCCCCACTGTCCTGCAAGTCAATCTTATATATCAAGCCCAAATCGTATATATTTACCGGTATTTCGGGGTCATATACGGTTTTCAGCATGGCTATTATTCTCTCTTCTATTTTTAAACGGGTATCTGCATCCATGTTTCTTATTCTTTATAATTGCAAATTTAGTGATTTTTCTACATTTTACCTTCATCGGCATAGCTATAAAATTTGCCATCCGTTAAAATAACATGGTCTATCAACTTTATGTTCATTACTTTTGCCGCCTTATCCAAATGATCCGTCAAGCGGTCGTCCTCCATGCTGGGACGAATGCTGCCCGATGGATGGTTATGGCAAAGCGCCATAGAGACGGCACGCTTCAACAATGCCTCCCTTAAAATGCAACGCACATCAACCGCCGTAGAAGCCAAGCCGCCGGCACTGACTTTCACCCGGTCAATGACTTTAGATGCCTGGTTTAGTAGCAATATCCAGCATTCTTCCGTAGGTAAGTCGCACATCAGCGGATAGAAATATTGATAGACATCACGGGAGCTGAGAATGGTTTTCCGTTCTTTCACTTCTTCATCTTTACGGCGTTTCCCCAATTCGGAAGCGGCAAGGATGGTGATCGCCTTTGCGGGACCTATTCCTTTATAATGGCATAGTTCATCTACGGTGGTCTTGCCCAGTTCGTTCAGGTTGTTATGATAATCGTTCAGCACCTTGCGCATCAGTTCCACGGCGGAATCTTCCGTATTTCCCGACCCTATCAGGATGGCAAGCAACTCGGCATCCGACAGGGTAGCCACACCGTGCAACATCATCTTCTCACGGGGACGGTCTTCTTCCGCCCAGTGGTTTATGGTTAGTTTTTCAGCCATCTTACTTATAAAAGTTCTTTTCAAACGCCGCAAACTCACTCTTGCCCAGCACACACCGCTTCCACCATGCCCACAGGAAACCGGTTCCATATCCGGTCAGTTGGATGAAAGAAGCCACGATGGAAAGGAGTCCTATCTTCAAACTTTTATTTTGCAAGGTGGAATCAATGCAGATTATCAATGCAAAGAGCAAAAGCAACGTCAGGCTCCATGCACAAATCAGGGAACAGAGCAACAGGAACGCCACGCCCAAAGTAAAGACGGCCGGAAGCAGATGAACCAGTTTCAATGATTCGGGATATTTCTTATACAGATTGATGCGGGCAATACCCGAATTATGCACTTGCTTGAAGAACTTCTTCAGATCCGTGCGACGTTTGTGCCACACCCATGCTTCGGGGAATAGCCTGCAAGCATATCCTCCTTTAAAGATGCGGATGCTGAAATCAATGTCCTCGCCGAAACGCATCTTCGAGAAGCCGCCCAATGCTTTATACACTTCCGATCGTACTCCCATATTGAAGCTACGGGGATAGAATTTATCCATCTTCCTCTTTCCGCCACGGATGCCTCCGGTGGTGAAGAATGAAGTCATGGCATAGTTTATCGCCTTCTGCACATCGGTAAAAGATTCGTGTGCACGGTCGGGACCACCGAAAGCATCGGCTTTCTCCCGTTGAAGTTCGGCCTCAACTGCCGATAAGTAACCTACGGGAAGAATGCAATCGGAATCTAATATAATAAGGTATTCCCCCCGGCTGCGTTCCGCCCCATAGTTGCGGGTTTGTCCGGGACCGGAGTTTGGCTTGTTATAATAATGTATATCCATAGAGGTGGCGTATTGATCCACTACCTCTTTGCACGGGATGGATGATCCATCCTCCACCACTATGACTTCAAAGTCCCTGTTGGTCTGCCGGGTTAAGCTTTCCAGCAGTTCATTCACTTCGTCGGGACGGTTATAAACCGGTATAATAAAAGAATATCTCATTACTATCATATATTTACTCGTGGTGTGTGTATGGAAAACTATTGTTGTTATCATTTTGCCGTAGGGGCAGATTGAATCTAGCCCGACAATAGTTTACTTCATGCATTACTCCCAAGGTCGTGACCGCTGGTTCGGGCGGATTCAATCCGCCCCCTACAGTGTACAAACCACGTACAAAGGAACACAAAAAAGGCGGAGCTTGCAACAAGTTCCGCCTTTTTATATGCTGTATCCGGTAAGATTATGCTTTCACACGACCTACATAAGAACCGTCACGAGTATCGATTTCGATTACTTCGCCTTCGTTTACAAACAAGGGAACACGAACCGTTGCACCTGTTTCAACAGTAGCAGGTTTTGTCGCATTGGTAGCAGTATCGCCCTTCAATCCCGGTTCTGTATAAGTAATCTTCAACTGAACTTTTACAGGAACTTCAGCAAACAACACTGTTTCTGTAGAAGCATCAGAAACCACTTCCACAACCATTTCCTCTTTCAGGAAGTCAACACCTGTGATCAAGTCATGAGCGATAGGGTGCTGATCGTAAGTTTCCTGGTTCATGAAGATATAATCTTCACCTTCTTTATATAGGAACTGAAAAGGACGGCGTTCTACGCGCACATCTTCCAGCTTTTCACCGATATTGAAACGACGTTCCAAAACGTAACCATTCACTACATCTTTTAATTTAGTACGCATAAACGTGTTACCTTTTCCCGGTTTTACATGCAGGAAGTCAATACAGAAATACAATTTGCCGTCCATACGGATAGCTGTTCCGATTTTAATGTCTTGAGCATTAATCATACTTTTCTTCGCTTATATTTGATTATTATTTCAGATTATATTCACTTACTATTGTGATTTCGAGTGCAAAAGTAATGTAAATCAAGAAAAAACGCAAAAAGAAATCACTAAAAATGAGATAACTCTTTGTTTATTTCAAAAAAGTCACTAATTTTGCAGCCCGTTACAATGGTGAATAATAACATAAAAATAAGTATATACAATGAAAAGAACATTCCAACCCTCTAACAGAAAGAGAAAAAACAAACACGGATTCCGTGAAAGAATGGCAACTGCTAACGGTCGTCGTGTATTGGCTAGCCGTCGTGCTAAAGGTCGTAAGAAATTAACTGTATCTGATGAATATAACGGAAAATAATTCATTTGATCGGATGAAATAAAAGGAGTGAAGTCTCAATGACTTTACTCCTTTTGTTTTTTTATATGCTATATTATCAAGTTATCAAAGCGATTGAGAACGAAAAATAAAGGCGGAATATTCTTAATCATACATAGGAAATTTTATCAAAACTCCTTCATATCCTTCAGAATAGTAGATAAACTACTGTCTATCAACAAACTATCCTTCAAATTTCCTTCATAACTCCTTCATATCTCCTTCATTATCCTTCATAACTCCTTCATTATAGTCAATCCTTCAACGCCTCAGCAATCATGCGTCAGTATCTGCCGAGAATACTCCAGTACTCCCAGCATGGTATTGGAGTAGTCACAGCATGAAACTCGAGTGTTCCCTAGGTGATACTAGAGTCTCCACTGGGCGAGACTCCAGTTTCGCTTAATGAAACCAAGCGAGACTAACGATGAACAGGCGGTTTTCATTAGTTCTGAGCCAATCTATAATCGTTGGGAGCCACTCCTGTTATCTTTTTAAAGATGCGGCTGAAATATTGCACGTTGGGATAACCCAGCTTTTCCGTCACCATGCGGGCTGTGTTGCCTTGGGCTAACAGCATCGTCTTGGCAGCTTCCAATCGCTTGAACTGGAAATACTCATGGATGTTCTGTCCTGTCTCAAAGTATAATAAGTCACTGAAATAGTGGGTAGACAGATGAAGTTTGCCGGCACAGTATTCGGTAGAAGGTAAAACTCCTTTCTTCAACTTTCCGGATTGGATGTACTCGTCCAGCAATAGATTGGTCTGGCGGATGATAGATTTGTTCGCCTCACAGCGTGTAATGAACTGACGCTCATAGAAACGGGTACAATAATCCAACAAGAGTTCGATATGCCTGGAAATCAAGGTCTTGCTATGACAGTCTATGGCGTGTTCCAGTTCATCGCCTATATTGTGCAGGCAGTCTGTGATTTTGTTTTTCTCGCGCAAGGACAAGTGGAGGGCTTCCTCCGGTTGATAGAAAAAGAAGGTATAGTCTGCTATATGCCCGCCCAGCGAAGTATAGCAGAGCAAATCGGGATGAAACGCAAGCAGCCAGCCCTTCCGGCGGAGCAATTCATTATGATCTATTTGGATGGACTCGCCCGGAGTGAGGAACAGGAGCGATGCATTGGAGTAATCATAATACTTGCGTCCATACAGGAAGTCTTCCGCGTCGCCTTCCAGCATGATAAGGGTATAGAAATCAAATTTGACGGTACATTGCTCCAGGTTGGCCTGCGACAAGTCGATAACGCTGACCAAGGGGTGCAATGTCTTGTACCCCAGGCAGCAGTTGCACTCGTGTATGGTTTCTATATTCAATAGGTTCTCTTTCATGGATATGGCTTGTTTGCAAGCAGAAATGTCTTATTCCATATTCTGTTTCTTGTATTCATTGGGCGAGCAACCTACGTTCTTCTTGAACAGGCGCGAGAAATGCTGTGCATACTGAAATCCCAGTCCGTAGGCTACTTCGGTTACGGACTGGTTGGTGTTTACAATCCGGTCTTTGGCAACGCTTATCAGCTTCAGCAATATATATTGCTGGGCTGTTTGTCCGGTTTCTTTCTTAATGAGGTCGCCGAAATAATTGGGAGAAAGGAATACTTTGTCTGCAAAATATTTAACGGTGGGGTAACCGTTGTTCTCTGCATTCTCTCCTTGAAAATAATCATCCAGCAGAGCCTCAAACTGTACCAGTATATCCTTATTCGCCTTGCTGCGGGTATTGAACTGGCGTTCATAGAAACGCATACAATAATCAAGTAGCAATTCTATATTCTTGGCTATCAGCGTTTTGCTATGTTTATCTATGTCATGGCTTAATTCTATACGGACTTTGTCGAGGCAGTCAAGGATGATTTGCCTTTCTTCTTCGGATAAATGGAGCGCCTCATTTACTTCGTATGAGAAGAATGAATAATGCTTGATATTTTCTCCGAGTGATGTGCCCCGTATCAGGTCGGGATGGAAAACAATGCCCATTGAAATGGGGCGGGCATCTTCCTTCAGTTCAATGCCGATTACCTGTCCGGGGGCGAAGGTGACAATGGTTCCTTCCTGGTAATCATATAGCTTTTTGCCGTATGTCAAGTCACCGCATTGGGTTTGTTTCAAGAAAAGTGAATAGACTCCCATATTCATGCGGACATGGTTGGGGAAGGTAGTCGCTTTTGTCAAATCCACTACCGTGACCAGTGGATGGGTGGTTTCCAGCCCATACAGCTTGTTGTACAGGTCTATTGTGTCGACTTTTATTATTTCATTCATAATGTATATCTTTTTCCGAGGATCATCCTGCGTTATTAAATAGTTTGTCCTTGTTGCAACCTGTATGTATTCGGTGTACAACCCATGCGTTTCTTGAATAACCGGCAGAGGTGTTGCGGGTATTGAAAGCCCAGTGTATAGGCTATTTCACTTACCGTTTCGTCCGTACCTATGATATGTTCCTTTGCCAGTTCAATCACTTTCTCCTGAATATGTTCTTGCGGCGTTTTTCCTGTTTCCTTCTTTACCATATCGCCAAAATAGTTGGACGAAAGGCATATCTTGTCTGCAAAATACTTCACGGTGGGCAGTCCTGCCTGCATAGGCAACCCGCTTTGGAAATAATCGTCCAACAGTTCCTCAAATTTAGTGAGGGCATCTCTGTTTGCATTGCTTCGAGTGATGAATTGCCGTTCATAAAAGCGCATACAGTAGCTGAGCAACAGTTCGATGTTCATGGCTATCAGAGTTTTACTGTGCTTGTCTATGCCATGTTCCAGTTCGATGCTGATTTTTTTCAGACAATCCATCACGATGCCTCTTTCTTCTTCTGAAAGGTGCAATGCCTCGTTGACAGCATAGGAGAAGAAAGTATATGCCTTGATGCTTTTTCCCAAGGAGGTGCCACGGATCAGGTCGGGATGAAAGATGATTCCATAAACTTGGGGAGCTACTTCATCTTCTATCATATCCACACCAACTGTCTGCCCGGGGGCAAAACTGACGATGGTTCCTTCCTGATAGTCGTATGAAGTGCGTCCGTACAGGATGTTGCAACTTTTCGTCTGTTTCAGAAAGAGTGCATAGATTCCGTAATGCATACGAATATGATTTACAATCTTGGTCGCCCGGGTAAGGTCTACGACGCTTATCAACGGATGCAATGTTTCAAGTCCGTACAGGTTGTTGTACTGGTCTACATTCTCTAAATTTATGATCTGATCCATAGACGTAAGTGTTTGAACTGTAGCAAAGGTAGGAATAAAAATCATACGAATATCAGGCGGTACGCGAAATCTGTAATTGGGGTTATACTATCCGTAGCCCGGGTATGATTTTCTTCCTACACAACAGTGCATGTGTTATTTCAGTTTGTCATATTCTGCATCGGTCACCGGTTCCAGCCATTCGGCACTTGCCCCTTCGGCGGGAACACCGATGGCGATGTGCTGAAACCAACTGTCGGCTGCGGCGCCATGCCAATGTTTCACTTCGGCAGGAATATCAACCACGTCACCGGGATGCAGTTCCCGGGCGGGCTTACCCCATTCCTGATACCAGCCTCTGCCGCCTACACAGATCAGGATCTGTCCGCCACGGTGATGAATGTGCCAGTTGTTACGGCAGCGCGGTTCGAAGGTGACGTTTGATACCGGCAATTTCCCTTCACCGGTTGCCAGCGGAGCCAAGTAGCTGTTCCCTATAAAATAGGGGGCATAGGCGGTATTCGGTTCACCCTTCGGGAATACACTGTTCTCTATGGGTTCGCCTTCTTTCAGTTCTTCACCATAGACTTCGGCGATGGCTTTCTCCGCACGATAAGCCTCGGTCTCGCCTACTTTTTGCAGCAGTACGCCGGGGATGGAATGTATTTCCGCATCCGTCAGTCCCATGTTCTTTGCTCCACGCACGTGCGATTTCAGTTGAGGATCCACACCTTTGATACCGGACAGGGCGCTGACGGTCACTAGCTCACGTTCCGGAAAAGTCAAATTGTTTCGTGCGAAAATATCGCCGAAAAGATGCGCTTTCAAATAATAATCGGTAGCCGGGGCAAACGTATAATTGAAGGGAGTGCCGCTAAGGCGGGTCTGCACAGCCGTGCCTTCTTTCAAGGCATCAAAATCTTGGGGCAATGCATCGGCATCTTTGCCTTCCTTATCTATAATGCCCTTTGCCTTGCGCTCCTCCAATACTTGCCGGAGGACTCCCAAGGCATTAAGGCTGCGGGGAAAGCCGGTGTAGGCATAGAGATGTGAGAGTGCTTCTTTTATTTCACTGATTGTCAGGCCTTCGTCCAAACCTGTATGGATGGCTTCCGAAAGATTTTCCAAATCACCTTTTGCCTCAAGGCACGCGATGGCAACCATATTCCGTTGCCGTTCATTCAATACATTTTCCATATTCTGTTGCGCATTAATGGGATGGCAGACGGCTACGGTCAATAGCGCTGCTGCTATCAGTTTGTTAATCATTCTCATATAAATCGTTTTTTCACTATTTCATATTGAGTTGCTGCAACAAAGATACGTTCCATTCAGTAAATGGCTTGTGCATAAATTACTGATTATCCAACCATTATTACTGTTTTAAGCAGACTGCACTTCTGTAATTGGGGTCATGATGTCCGTAATCTGTCTACAAATACTTTTCTGCATTCTTCCGTACTTTGCGTCATGGAAACAAAAGAATAATATAGGTTATGGAACAAGAAAGTAAACTTAAACTCAATTCGGGCACATTGCTCGTTTTTATCCTTACGGTTGGTGTATTCGGCATCATCAATACAGAGATGGGGGTAATTGGTATATTGCCTTTAATAGCCGAAACTTATCATGTCACTGTCCCCCAGGCGGGGTGGACGGTCAGTATATTCGCATTAGTGGTGGCTTTGTCGGCTCCTGTCACTCCCCTGCTTTTTTCGGGTGTGAACCGTAAAAAAGTAATGTTGCTGGCATTAGGAGTCTTTACACTGAGTAATATCATTTCAATGCTTACATCGAACTTTGCCGTGTTACTGATAGCCCGTGCACTTCCGGCTTTCCTGCATCCGGTCTATGTCTCTATGGCCTTTACGGTGGCGGCGGCTTCTGTGGGCAAGAAAAAAGCGCCGAAGGCTGTGGCTAAAGTTTTCATTGGCGTCTCTGCCGGAATGGTATTGGGAGTACCGGTAACAAGCTATATTGCAAGTGAAGTTTCATTTACTATGGGAATGGCGTTCTTCACTGTGGTCAATGCATTGGTATTTATAGCCACTGTTCTTTTTGTACCTTCTATGCCAGTCCGGCAAAAGCTATCCTATGGGGAACAATTAAGTGTATTGAGTAAAAAAATCACATGGCATTCCATTGTTGCCGTTACACTGATTAATGGGGCTTTGTTCGGATTCTTCAGTTATATGTCGGATTATCTAAAAATGGTTACAAAGGTATCCTACCATGTGATTAGCATTATGTTACTGATATATGGAATTGCCAATATTGTAGGGAATGTCATAGCCGGAAAGCAGCTTGCCGTGAATCCGGTGCGCAGCATGATGCTTGTTCCGTTTATGCTCTTCGCATCCTATATATGTCTGTACTTCTTGGGAGAATGGATGACAGCCATGGCAATTATCATCCTGATCCTCGGCATACTTGCCGGATATGCACAGAACACCATGCAGTACATGATAACCGATGCAGCTCCCGAAGCTCCGGATTTTGCCAACGGACTATTTCTTCTGTCTGCCAATCTGGGCACGACGATAGGCGCGGCAGTCTGTGGTTTATTCATCACCTATTGGGGTACGCGCTTTTCTGTTTTCGGTTCTCTACTGTTTCTGATAGTAAGTATCGTATTCGTGGCATTGAGGATTCGGGCAAAACAATTTAGCGAACAACAAGTAAAACCGGAGATCGCATCGTAAGGATGGAAAATATGAATAGGCGGGATTATCCGTAATTCGGGTCATGTTATCCGTAATTTATCTACCAAGTACCTCCCTGTAACAATGTATTTTTGCAACATGAAAAATAACCAATTAAAACAACATACAATTATGAGTAAGAAAGTACTTATACTATCATCCAGTCCGCGACGCGGAGGAAACTCCGATACCCTTTGCGATGAATTTATGCGCGGAGCAGTGGAAGCCGGGAATGAAGTGGAAAAGGTTTTTCTGGGAGACAAAACAATCAACTATTGCACAGGGTGCAGCGTATGCAGCCAATACAGAAAACCATGCCCTCAAAAAGACGATGCTGCCGAGATTATCGGCAAGATGTTGGCTGCCGACGTCATTGTACTGGCAACCCCTGTTTATTTCTATGCGATGAGTGCGCAACTGAAAACAATGCTGGACCGTTGCTGTGGTCCTTATACCGAAATGACAAACAAGGAGTTCTATTTTCTAGCCGCCGCTGCCGAAGGAGACGGGGGACGCCCCCTTTTGGAGCACGTTTTTGATAATCTGATGGGCTTCATTGATTGCCTGGAAAACCCGGTAGTAAAAGGGAAGTTACTTGCAACCGGAGTGTGGCACGCAGGCGAGATAAAAGGTAATCCTGTCCTGCAAGAAGCATACGGGATGGGAAAGCAAATATAATAGTACTGATTTAGCACACTGGTCATTATGAGAAAATATTTATTGAAATGAAATAACTGATAAAAAGATGGATACTTTAGAATTAACAAAAGAGTGGGATAAAGTCTTCCCGAAAAGTGACAAAGTAAATCACAGTAAAGTGATATTCCGTAACCGTTATGGCATTACGTTAGCGGCAGATATGTACACTCCAAAGAACGCTGAAGGAAAATTGGCAGCTATTGCCGTATGCGGACCTTTCGGTGCCGTAAAGGAGCAATCATCAGGCCTTTATGCCCAGACGATGGCTGAACGCGGCTTCCTGAGCATTGCTTTCGATCCGTCATACACCGGTGAGAGCAGCGGCGAACCTCGCTATGTAGCTTCACCGGACATCAATACCGAAGATTTTTGTGCTGCCGTGGATTTCCTCTCTATATGTGATAATGTAGACTCAGAACGCATCGGGATCATAGGTATTTGCGGCTGGGGCAGTATGGCTATAAATGCAGCGGCAATAGACACCCGAATCAAAGCGACAGTAGCTTCTACAATGTACGATATGAGCCGGGTGAATGCTAACGGCTATTTCGATTCAATGGATGCCGGCCAGCGTTATGAACTCCGCAAACAGCTCAATGCCCAGCGCACGATTGATGCAAAGAATGGATCGTATGAACTTGGAGGCGGAGTGGCTGACCCGTTGCCGGAGGATGCACCTTGGTTCGTGAAAGAATATTACGGCTATTACAAGACGGCACGTGGATACCATAAACGCTCCCTCAATTCTAATGGAGGATGGAACAAGACTTCGGCTCTTTCCTTTATCAATATGCCCTTACTTTCTTATAGCGATGAAATACGCAGTGCAGTACTTTTGATTCATGGAGAGAAAGCACATTCCCGCTATTTCAGTGAGGATGCATTCAAAAAGTTGAGAGGTGACAATAAGGAGCTTATGATTATTCCCGGTGCAACCCATGTGGATCTCTATGACAATAAGGCTAACATGATTCCCTATGATAAAATAGAACACTTCTTTCGTGAGAATCTGAAAAAAGACAAAGAATGAATCTATGTAGTAGGTAACAATAACAATAATTAAAAATGGAAATAGTAAAATTAAACAATGGCGTCGAAATGCCGATATTGGGCTACGGCGTTTATCAAGTGACACCTGAAGAATGTGAACGTTGCGTAGCAGATGCCTTGAGTGTGGGTTACCGTTCCATTGATACCGCGCAGGCTTATTACAACGAAGAAGGCGTGGGACGTGCCGTGAAGAAAAGCGGTATTGCCCGTGATGAGATTTTCATCACCACCAAAGTATGGATTTCCAATGCGGGTTATGAACAAGCGAAGGCATCCATTGACGAATCCTTGCGCAAATTACAAAGCGACTATGTGGATTTGTTATTAATTCATCAGCCCTTCAACGACTATTACGGCACTTATCGTGCTATGGAAGAAGCTTACAAGACCGGCAAGGCGCGTGCCATCGGCGTAAGTAATTTCTATCCCGACCGTTTCGTGGACTTGGCGGAGTTCTGTGAAATAAAGCCAATGGTCAACCAAGTGGAAACACACGTATTCAACCAACAGGTGGAACCGCAGAAAATCATGGAACGTTACGGTACGCACGTCATGTCATGGGGGCCGTTTGCCGAGGGACGGAATGAGTTCTTTACGAACACTATTCTGAAAACTATCGGTGAAAAATACGGCAAGTCGGTGGCGCAGACTGCATTGCGTTTCCTTATTCAACGAGGCATTATTGTCATTCCAAAGTCCACCCGCAAAGAGCGAATGATTGAGAACTTCAATGTATTCGACTTTGCCTTGACGGATGAAGATATGCAGGAAATAGCCGGACTTGACCAGAGGAAAAGCCTGTTCTTCTCGCATTATGATCCGGAAATGGTGCAATGGCTGATTGGCTATAAATAGGTTAAGATAGAATGTAGGTTAGGTTACGCCCTATTTGTCGCCCATCTTGTGGCAAGTGGGGCGTTTTTGTTTCCCCTGAATTGCATTTTACATACGAGTAAAAAACAATCTGCAAGTATTCAAATAGTAACTATTAATTTTCCCGATACCTTTAAAGCTTTTACAACATCAACCCCTGCCGGAATAAGGCAATCTCGTTCACAGTTAATTGAATCGAAATGAACGGGATTTTTCCAACACTTTTTGCAATCGCTTCTTGGCAGCCACGGATAACCGTGGGGTCGCCTTTGCTGCATTCTTGTCCGCACTACGCACAAAATCTTCTGCCGTAGTCCCCTCTAAAACCGGAATATTCTTGATTGTTATAGCCATAGTTTGAATTTTATGCAAATGTACTACTTTATTGTTATGCAACAAAATAATGTGCATTCAATCGCAACAGAATTGTACCAATCCGAAAAATGCCTCATATCAGTTTTTGGGAAATAGTTGGAAATTCAATTGATGGATTCAACTTTTGCTTCCATGACTACATCGGTATAGATAAATGTTTTATTTCAAACCTACCGGAAAAACTGCCGGAGTATCAGTAATATTGGTAAGAAATTCAGTAATTTCAATACCATCTGTAATCCCGCAATCCCATAAATTTGCAGCATGAACTTAATTTGAAAAGAACATGAAAAGGACTTGGTTAATTACAGGTGTAAGTAGTGGTTTCGGATATGAAATGACCAAACTGTTACTTGAAAGTGGAAATATAGTCATCGGTACAGTACGCAATGTGGCAAAGGTTGCCGGGCTGATTGAAAAATACCCTTCAACATTTGATTGCCGCATACTCGATGTTTGCGATGTAGAAAGCATCCGTACAGTAGTGCATAAAAGCTTTGCCGAACATGGAAGAATAGACGTGGTAGTCAGTAATGCAGGATACGGCTTGTTTGGCTGTGCAGAGGAACTTTCGGAGAATGAAATCAACCGTATTATTGCTACGAATTTAACCGGTTCTATCATGTTGATTAAGTACTCTCTTCCTTTTTTACGCAAACAAGGAGGTGGAAATATCATTCAAATATCTTCCTATGGCGGACAAGTAGCATACGCTGCCAATTCATTATATCATGCAACAAAATTCGGAATTGAAGGCTTTTGTGAGTCCGTAGCACAGGAAGTGGCACAATTTAATATAGGAGTGACAATCGTTGAACCCGGCGGGGCACGTACCGAATTTCGTTATGGAAGTGCTAAAGTTGCAACACTTATGCCTGAATATGCGTCTTGCCACAGTTTCTTGAATATGCTTGATGCTTCGAAAGGACTTGCACCCGGCAGTCCGGTAAAAATGGCGCAACGTATTATTGAAAGTGTAGATAAATCTCCCGTTCCTCTCCGCGTTGTACTTGGTTCATACGCCCTTTCAGCAACTTTAACGAGATTGAAAGAACGTATTGCCGACTATGAAACACAAGTGGAACTTGCAGCTTCAACTGATATTACAGAATAAAACAGCAATAAGAATATGAAAAAGTTTTTAATCCTCATACTAAATTTATATATGGCCTTTCCTCTTTCATCTTGTGGAAACAACACTAAACAAGAAAGTATTTTTCCTGAAAAAGAAAATGATAACAAAGCAGAAACAGTCAATGACAAAATTTTGATTGTTTACTTTTCCCGTACAGGAGAAAATTATGCGGTAGGAAATATCAATATTGGAAATACTGCTATAATGGCAAGTTATATTCAAGACTATACAGGTGGAACGTCATTTGAAATTATTCCGTCAATTCCTTATCCGGATGATTATGATGAAACATGTAAAATCTCGCAACAGGAAACAGCCGACAATGCCCGACCTGCAATAAAAAATCAATTAAAGGATTTGGAACGGTATTCTATCGTTTTTGTAGGCTGTCCCATCTGGTATGGTGCTCCACCCATGATTATGCGAACCTTCTACGAAACGTATCGGAATGAATTAGCCAATAAAACAATAGTACCATTTGGCACACACGAGGGTAGCGGCGTTGGCAGCTGTACAAATCTCGCCAAAGAATATTTTCCGAATGGGGTTCTATTAGAAACATTTGGTGTACGAGGACAGGACATTAAAACATCTCGTGGAAAAACAGAAGATTGGCTTCGCAAAATAGGCATATCTGAAAACAATTCAAATAATAACGACTAAGAATATGAAAAATTTAATCTTAACAACTACACTTATTTTTTTAGTTATGAGTAATACAGTATTGGCACAACAAAAAACTGACCGCATCCCGGCAAAAGGATTTGCGGTGTATGAAGATAAAGGCAATTTTAAGCCTTATGAATTTACCCGTCACGCTGTAGGTGACAATGATATTCAGATAGACATTCTCTATGCTGGAATTTGCCACAGTGATTTACATCATGTTTTTGCGGATTGGGGAGAAGAAGAATATCCGATGGTTCCGGGCCATGAGATAGCAGGCCGTGTTATTGCCGTCGGCAAGAATGTTACAAAGTTTAAGGTAGGAGATTATGCAGGAATCGGTTGCATGATTGGTTCGTGCCGCCATTGTGAAGCCTGTGAACATCATCGTGAACAATATTGTGAAGAAGGAGCAATCATGACTTATCATGGCGTTGACCGCTTTAATGATAATGAGCATACACAAGGCGGGTATTCGGATACTTATGTCGTTGCAGAAGATTTTGCCATCAAAGTTCCTGCTAATGCAGAAATTGCCAAAGTTGCGCCATTGCTCTGTGCGGGGATAACATCTTATTCTCCCATTATGTATGCAGGCGTAAAGAAAGGAGATAAAGTTGGCATTGCAGGATTTGGTGGTCTTGGGCACATGGGTGTACAATATGCCGTTTCATTAGGAGCGGAAGTAACAGTCTTTGATATAACAGAAGAAAAGAGGTCGGATGCTTTACGATTGGGGGCAAAACATTATGTTAATGTGAATAATCCCGAAGATTTGAAAGGCTTGAATGGTATGTTTGATTTCATTCTCTCCACCATTCCAGCCAAATACGAACCCGCTATGTATCTAAAAATGCTAAAACTTGATGGGCAATTTGGAATTGTAGGACTTCCGGCATTAAAGAATATGCCTACTTTGAGTGTAGCTGATTTGGTGTTATCAGGTGCATCACGCAAAGTGTTTGGTTCACAAATAGGGGGAATCAAGGAAACACAAGAAATGCTGGACTATTCAGTTTTACATCATATTTACCCGGAGGTAGAAATTATTAAAGCAAAAGGAACTGAAATAGATAAAGCATATCAAAATGTTTTGGATGGTAAAGTGAAATTCCGTTATGTTATAGATATGAAAACAATAGAATAGCATTGAAAGATATTCAGATGAAATCACCATAGAGTTCAGATAAGTAAAGACCTACTGAACTCTATTTTTATGATTACAATAAAAATAGCACAGACAATGTATCTCACTACTAAAATACTATAATCAGTAATCGGGGTTATAATACCCGTAATCTATCTACAAAGAATCCCCTCGTTTAGCTCTAACTTTGTAACATAGTTCAAAATCAATCATTAAAACAAAGAAAAGCATGAAACGAATTTTATTATTAACACTAACATTGATGATGATGCTAAGTACAAGTATCTCTTTCGCGCAAACAGATGCAGATAACTTTTATAAGAGCAACTCTGCAAAGATTGAAAAAGTATCTTTCCCCAATCAGTACAAAATGCAAGTGGCAGGCAACCTCTTTTTACCCAAAGATATGAAAGAGGGTGAAACGTATCCGGCAATCATCGTGGGGCATCCTATGGGAGCAGTCAAGGAACAAAGCGCAAACCTGTACGCCACAAAAATGGCTGAACGCGGTTTCGTCACTTTATCCATTGACCTTTCTTTCTGGGGAGGAAGCGATGGGGAACCACGCAATGCAGTCCTTCCGGAACTGTATGCGGAATCTTTCAGTGCCGCAGTAGATTTTCTGGGCACACGTCCTTTTATAAACCGCGAACATATCGGTGTAATCGGAATCTGCGGCAGTGGTAGTTTCGCTATCAGTGCGGCAAAGATAGATCCGCGTTTGAAAGCTGTTGCCACCGTAAGCATGTACAATATGGGAGCAGCCAACCGCAACGGTCTGAATCATGCACTGACATTAGAGCAACGGAAACAAATCATTGCCGAAGCAGCCGAGCAGCGTTATGTGGAGTTCCTAGGCGGAAAAACAAAATATACCAGTGGCACAGTGCATGAATTGACCGAGCAATCCACTCCGATAGAACGGGAATTTTATGAGTTTTACCGTACTTCACGAGGGGAATTTACTCCTGAAGGCACAGATCCACTGACCACTACGCATCCCACATTCAGCAGTAACGTAAAGTTCATGAACTTCTATCCTTTCGCTGACATTAAAACCATTTCACCTCGTCCCATGCTTTTCATAACAGGTGAAAATGCCCACTCGCGCGAATTTAGCGAAGATGCCTACAAACGCGCTGCGGAGCCTAAAGAATTATACATTGTTCCCGGTGCCGGGCACGTAGACCTGTATGACCGTGTAAGCCTTATCCCGTTTGATAAGCTGGAAGCTTTCTTCAAGGAATATCTGAAACAATAAGATCATAACGATGAAGCGTTTGAATTACAAAATAAATAGCCAAACTAATTAAATCAATGGAAATAATAAAGAACAAAGAATACGAAGGTGAACGCCCTTTGTTTGCGACACACGACTTGCAGCTGGAAAATGTAACGATTCACACCGGCGAATCTGCATTGAAGGAATGCAGTAATATCATTGCAGTGAATTGCCGTTTCGAAGGCAAATACCCTTTTTGGCATAATAACGGTTTTATCGTAAAGAACTGCTTCTTTACAGAAGGAGCACGCGCCGCCCTGTGGTATTCACAAAACCTGCAAATGACGGACACGGTAGTAGAAGCCCCGAAAATGTTCCGCGAAATGGACGGAATAAAGTTAGAGAACGTACAACTCCCCAATGCACTGGAAACCCTATGGCATTGCCGCAACGTAGAATTGAAAAATGTACAGATAGACAAAGCCGATTACCTGTTTATGCACGGTGAGAATATCCGTATTGATAATTACAGCCAAAATGGCAACTACTCCTTTCAATACTGCAAGAATGTAGAAATACGCAACGCCATCATCAACTCAAAGGATGCCTTTTGGAACACCGAAAACGTAACGGTATATGATTCAGAACTGAATGGCGAATACCTGGGCTGGCATTCCCACAACCTGCGTCTGGTGAACTGCAAGATTTCAGGTACCCAGCCCCTTTGCTATACCCACGATCTGGTAATAGAGAATTGCACGATGGCCGACGACTGCGACCTTGCTTTTGAATACGCCAGCGTGCAGGCAACCATCAACAGCCCTATACATAGTGTAAAGAATCCGCGTACCGGAAGCATCATTGCTGAAAGTTACGGTGCTATTATCATTGACAAAAACATCAAAGCTCCGGCAGACTGCGAACTGAATTTGTGGGATAACCTAACTTGCTTTAACCAATGAAATATAATTTTGATGAGATAGTTCCCCGACGTGGAACCAATTCCTATAAATGGGATTCCGCGCAGGCGGAAGATGTTCTGCCCATGTGGGTAGCCGATATGGATTTCCGTACGGCTCCCCCTGTGGTGGAGGCATTGCGCAAACGGGTGGAACATGGAATCTTCGGTTACACCAAAGTTCCTTCCGCTTACTACGAAGCAGTAATTAACTGGTTTGCCCGGCGACACGGATGGAAGATAGAAAGGGACTGGATGATCTACACATCGGGCGTAGTTCCGGCATTGTCTGCCGTGATCAAGGCTCTGACCGTTCCGGGTGACAGGGTACTGGTGCAGACACCGGTTTATAATTGTTTCTTTTCTTCTATCCGAAACAATGGTTGTGATGTGGTTGCCAGCCCCCTTGTTTATGCGGACGGAACTTATCGGATTGATTTTGAGAAACTGGAAGAAAGAGTTTCAGATCCCAGAGTGAAACTGATGCTGCTGTGCAACCCGCATAACCCGGCAGGAAGGGTATGGACTCGGCAGGAATTGACACGTATCGGCGAAGTTTGTTTCCGGCATGATGTACAGGTCGTTGCAGATGAGATTCATTGTGAACTGGTCTTTCCGGGGCATACTTATACTCCTTTCGCTTCTATCTCAAAGGATTTTTTGATGAACTCCATCACTTGCATTTCGCCAAGCAAAGCATTCAACCTTGCCGGATTACAGATAGCCAATATCGTTTCGGCTGACGAAAATATGCGTATGAAAATAGATAAAGCCATCAATATCAATGAAGTTTGCGATGTGAATCCGTTTGGAGTAGAGGCTTTGATAGCTGCATACAACGAGGGAGAAGAATGGTTGGAAGAACTGAATCACTATTTGTTGGCGAATTATAATTACCTGAAGGTTTATTTTATGGAATATCTTCCCCAATTCCCGGTAGTAATGTTGGAAGGTACTTATCTGGTATGGGTGGATTGCAAGGTATTGGGAAAATCATCGAAAGAGATTGTAACTGCTCTATTGGAGAAGGAAAAGATTTGGGTGAATGAAGGAAGTATGTATGGAGAAGCCGGCGAAGGATTTATCCGCATCAACATAGCTTGCCCGCGACAGGTATTGACGGACGGGCTGGAACGGTTGAAGAGGGTGTCAAAACAACAGACTATACGCTGACACTATCGGAGTTTTGACACTCTCTTAGCATTAACCTAGAGGGTTGTACCTCGCCGCCTCTCTCTTGCCCACTCCATCACATTAGCCGGTGCCCGTTCCGCCAAATATTCTTTTTTCATAAAGTCCATATAAGGCGCTACGTGATCAAAGAATTGGTAATATCCTTTGCACAGATAGTTCAGTCCCGGTTCACCATCCCGACTTAGTGCAAAGCGGTTCTTAGGGCATTCCCCATGACAGGCAAATTCGTATTGACAATTAAGGCATTGTTGTGGAAGACTATTGTGCTTCATAACTCCGAAAGCCTCCTGTTCCTTGCCATACATCATTTCCACTAAAGTTTTCTGATAGATATTTCCTAACTTATACTCGGGAAAAACAAAGTGGTCACAGGAATATACATCCCCATTAAATTCCATTACCGACGCATGCCCGCAATATTTAGCCAAAGAACAAACACCCGGCTGCTGCCCTACCCAGTTGGCAAGGGTAGAATCGAATATCTGAATATAATAATTACCCACATCATTCAACACCCACTCGTCAAAGATAGCACAAAGGAAATTCCCCCATTGTTCGGGAGTTATGGAGAAAGGAGCCAATTCCCCATCCTTCTGCTTCAAAGAAGAAAGCTGCAAACCATCCGCACGATTAGACAATCGCTCTACGATAGGGGTAAACTGTATATAATGGCAATCGAGTTCATCGCGGAAGAAATGGTAGAAGTCCAAGGGATAATCCGCATTATAATCATTGACTACCGCCATTGCATTCCATTCCACTCCATGTTTTTTCAACAGATTAATGCCGCGCATCACTTTCACAAATGAGGGTTGCCCCATCCTATTCTTGCGATATTCATCATGAAATTCCTGCGGGCCGTCTATAGACACTCCTACTAGGAAGTTATTCTCACGAAAGAATTCACACCATTCGTCCGTCAACAAAGTACCGTTGGTTTGGATGCAGTTATCAATAGTCCTGCCACCGGCATATTTCTTTTGCAACTCCATTGCTTTCTTGTAAAAGGCCAGCGGACGCATCAAAGTCTCGCCACCGTGCCAAGTGAAAAGTACTTGGGGCATGGTTTGCGATTGGATATATTCTTTAATAAATTTCTCCAAGAGCTCGTCACTCATCACATGACGCGGCTGTTCTTCATATAACTTAGATTTCTCCAAATAATAGCAATAGTCGCACGCAAGGTTGCAAACGGCACCAACGGGTTTCGTCATTACATATAGCGGCTTTGCAAAAGGGGTTATGGTTGCTTCTTTCATCTGTTTTTCGTTTATGCACGGGGCGTTAGTGCCACAAAGATAAATCTATTTTCCTAATTCTCATGGCTAATGAGCTGTCTTTATTGCAAATTATAGTGGCTGTGGAGAGATTCAATAATACATATCCGGCATTTCAAAAGGAACAATAGTCTAAAGTAACTTCATCCCCTCTTGAGAGGGGGCAGGGTGTGTGTTAGAATACAACCACGAATACATACGTTGATGCTTTTCACACACCCCTACCCCTCTCAAGAGGGGATGAGAATACTTTCGGCTATGATCTTATATCAAATTCCGTTATCTTATTTCAGCAAAATACCGACTTCACCAATCGCAGTCACCGCTTTTCCGTTTATTTCAGCCGTAGGCTCCAGCTTGAAATAACGTGCCGGATACTTCTTGCCAAAACGCACGAAGTAAGGAACAGGATTGTGCATGATATTGCTAAATTCACCGCTGGCATCACACTTTGTCCAGTTCTTGCCATCGGGACTGACATAGAAATTATACTTATAAATAGTTCCGGTCAAGTCTTCCTCCTGAGTGGGTGCATAGCTGAAACCTGCCACTTCTACTTCTTTACCCATATCAACCACTAATGGGGTCAAAGCATTAGCTTTCCATACGGTTTCCTGTTTGCCGTCAATGGCTGCGGCTGCATCCATGCCTACAGTTTTCCAACCTTCTACAGATACATCACTCAAAGTTACTTTTGCACCTTTATCCACCAAGGGTTGGGCATAGAATAAACCAATATTGGTGATATTGGCATCCCCACGAGAACCTGTAATCGTTACTCTCACTTTCTCTGCATTACAGTCCGAGAGCTGGAGCAAACGCTTATAACCTACCGTAGTTCCTTCACCGGCATGATGCCATGCACCATTCGTAAATACCTCTACCGTAAAGCCTTCCACACGCTGACCCTTCGTTATATCTTCCTGAATAAGGAAAGTATTGACCAACGCATCTTTTTTCAGTTTATATTCTTTGGTAGCTCCTACTTTGGCAATCCATGCTGAATTACCTCTTTCCACTTTATTATCGGCAAAGGTAGTCTTTATATATTCAGTCAACTCCTTGATGCGTTTCACATCATTGTCATGTATCAATCCGCGCTTGTCGGGAGGGATATTCAGTAACAACACAGAGTTACAACCTATTGAACGATAATAGATATTCACCAAATTGGCAAGTGAACGGACTTGGTTATCCTGATCTGCATGATAGAACCATCCCGGACGAATGGAAACATCAACCTCGGAAGGATACCAGAATAATTCGGGAGCTTTAGCTACCAGTTCACGGCTACCAAGATCCTTTGACATGGCTTTTATACCCAACTTTGCATTCTGTGCTTCACTCTGAGGATACACTCCCGGAGTCAGTACCGTAGCACTCCATTCGGTAGCACGTCCCAGGCCACCTTCATTACCTACCCAACGCACATCATCGCCACAAACGGCAGTAACGGCTTTCGATTGGTATTTGCGAATGGTTTTCAAAATAGCATCCCAGTCATATTCCTGCTTCTTTCCGTTAGGGCCTTCTCCATTGGCACCATCAAACCATACCTCGTGCACCTCGCCATAGTTAGTGAGAAGTTCTGTGAGTTGTTCGATAAAGAATTTATTATAGGCCTCTCCTTCTCCATAGCATTCGGCATTGCGATCCCACGGAGAGAGGTAAACTCCGAATTTAATACCATATTTGTCACAGGCGTTGCGGAGTTCGCGCACTACATCGCCCTTTCCACCCTTCCAAGGGGAAGATGCTACAGAATGCTTGGTGGTCTTGGTAGGCCACAAGCAGAAACCGTCGTGATGCTTTGCGGTGATGATAGCCATTTTGAAGCCGCCTTCTTTCAAAGCGCGTACCCATTGTTCGCAATCCAGTTCGGTAGGATTGAAGATAGCAGGATCTTCCTTGCCATCTCCCCATTCGTTTCCGGTAAAGGTATTCATTCCGAAGTGGAGGAAACAGGTAAACTCCATTTGCTGCCATTCCAGTTGTTGCCGGGTGGGGACAAGGCGCGAAGCCATGTCTACTTTTTGCTCCATAGTCGCTCCTGCGGGGAAAACTACGTGTTTTTCATAATACTCTTGCGCCTGCGCTCCCAGGAAGGCACAAAGTAAGGCTGCGGTTAGAATCGTTTTTTTCATGTTCTTTTATTATAGGTTTCTCATTTTAAGGGACGAACCATAAATTCAAACGTATGTTTCTCTACAGGAACACGATATTGCGGCAATACGCCCGGACCGCAAGTGGCTGTACCTACACCCGATTGCATAGCATCCAGATGAACGGTGACAATGCCTGTCCGCTGCAATTCATTAATATGAGTAGCCTTGTCCACATTGGTATCCGTAAACGGAATGACGCTGAACTGGAATGTTTTATCTGAACGGAAAGCCAAACCTTCACCTGCCTCATCCGATAATTCCATCCAACGCACATCGGTGCGGTTTCCTGTAGCTTGCGGCTTTACATAATAATGAAACATACGTTCCGCATCTGTGTGATAAATGCCTATACGACCGGACTGGTTGCGGTCTACATAAGTTTCGTGTTCACCACGTCCCAAATAGGAAACTTTGTTATAAGCATAAGGCATTTCAAATGCCAATCCTATCCTTGCCAAAGAAGTCACCGCAGAAGTATCGGGTATGAAAGTAGCCTTTATGTTTAATGCTCCATCATTTTTCAGTGTATATATAAAAGTAGCATTCCCCAATTTTACTCCCCGTTCATTCCATAATTCCACTTCGGCTTTACCACCTTTACCAGATGCTTTGACAAAAATAGCTTTTTGAATGATATTATGCAAGCCTTCCTTCCTCCAAACTTTGCCTCCACCTATTTTTTCTCTGTTATCGTTGTCGGTTACCGGACGATAAAGGCTGAGGAGAACAGGTGATGAAAGCATTTCCTCACCTTTATATATATAGGAACGCAATGCGCCGGTAGCAGGATCTATATCTATTTTTACTTTGTCCGCCAGTCTGGTTTCCGGTGCACGATAGTTTTTGTTGGCGGGAAGCACAAACTGGTCATAGGATACTGTGTAGTCCGTTCCAATGAAAGCGGTTGCCTCATCGGGAGTCCAGTCTATGTTCAGATAGGCTTCGCGAATATCAGAAGGAAGTTTCACTGCCCCCAAAGTTACTTCGACGGTTTCGTGAGGCGCACAGTCCACTTTCTTTGTTCCTTGGGCTATTACCTTTCCATTATCACCCATTACCTGCCAATGCAAGGTATAGGCATTTAAGTTCGTAAAGTCATACCAGTTCTTTACTTGGATTGTCAGATTCTTACGGTCTGTCAATGTGGATTTAATGTACTGATAGTCCTTTTTCACTTCCAGCAGATGCGGATGGGGAATGCGGTCAGCGCTCACCAGCCCGTTACAACAGAAGTTACCAAAGCTGGGAACGTCTTTTGGACCGTAATCGCCGCCATAAGTCCAGTACCATTTGCCGTCTTTGTCTATTTCACGGAAAGACTGGTCTACCCAATCCCATATGCAGCCACCTTGAACAATGGGTTCGGTTTCAAAGACGTGCATGTATTCTTTCAATCCGCCACCACTGTTGCCCATGGCGTGCAAGTATTCGGTCATGATAAAAGGACGATATACTTTCGGTTCTGTCTGGCGGGCATAGGCAAGAAGTTCTTCCACACTGCGATACATACGGCAATAAATGTCGGTATTGTAATTTTGTTCGGCACGTTCATACTGCACGGGGCGGGTCTTTTCAACAGATTTCATCCAATCGTAAGTACGTTCAAAGTTTATGCCGTTTCCGGCTTCGTTGCCCAAAGACCAAATGACAATGGCGGGGTGATTCTTGGAACGCTCATACATGCGTTGCGTGCGATCCATGTGCGCAGGCAACCAAGTGGAATCTTTTGCCAGAGAAGCAGGACCATAACCCATACCGTGGGATTCTATATTGGCTTCGTCTATCATATAGAGTCCGTAGCGGTCGCACAACTGATACCAGTAAGGGTGCGTAGGATAATGGGAGTTGCGGACGGTGTTGATGTTATGTTGTTTCATCAGTTTGATATCTTCTTCCATCAGTTCCTTGCTCACGGTGCGTCCCAGTTGGGAATGTTCGTGGCGGTTTGTTCCTTTCACTAATACAGGTACACCGTTGATACAGAAACGGCCGTCTTTTATTTCGGAGGTACGGAATCCCACTTCGCATCCGGTGAGTTCGGTTACTTTTCCGTTGGTATCTTTTAGTTCTAAGATCAAAGTATAAAGGTTAGGATGCTCGGCACTCCATGCTTTTACATCTTTTATTCGCTGTTCTTCTATATTCAGAAAGTTACTTAAGCCACGGGATTTAATGGGTTGTTCTCCCTTCAATATTGTTTTTCCGGTTTCATCTTCCAGACGATAAGAGAATAAACTCATAGAAGCAGAAGCCCCTTCGATGGTTGCTTCCAGCCCAAAGATGCCTTCTTTATATTGGTCTTTATCAAGGGATGAAGTGACTTTATAATCAGCAATATATTGTTTGGGGGTACTATAAAGATAGACATCACGTTCAATGCCACTCAAGCGCCACATGTCCTGGCATTCCAGGTAAGAGCCTGCACTCCAACGGTACACCTCCAATGCAACAGTGTTCTCACCTTCTTGCAATTTATCGGTAATATCCCATTCGGCAGGAGTTTTAGAACCTTGGTTATATCCCAGCAACTGACCGTTTACCCAGATATAATAAAAAGAAATCACGCCTTCGCAGCAGATCACTACGCGGCGGTCTTTCCAATGGGCAGGAATGGTGAAAGTACGTTTGTATGAGCCTACTTCGTTCTCCTCATAGGGTACCAGAGGCGGATTCTTTTTAAAGTGGAATAGTTTGTCATCAAATTCATAGGTTTCGTTTACATAGATAGCTGTTCCATAGCCCTGACGTTCCCAGTTGCCGGGGACGTTGATATCTGCCCAATGTCCTGTGTAGAATTCCGGTTGATAGAAGTCTTTCGGACGGTTATCGGGGTTCTTTACCCAATGGAATTTCCATTTTCCGTTCAGGCTCATATAATAAGGAGAGGATTCATAGTCTCCGGTACGGATAGCAGATACATTTTGGTAAGGCCATACATAGGTATGGGGAGCCAGTTTGTTCAAGCCGATGGCGTATTGACTTTGCCATTCGGGTTGTTGCTGTTGTTGTGCCAGTACAGGCAGTGCCAAGAGGGTTGCCAGGAGGTATAACAAAGTTTTCTTCATAATGTATAGTTAATAATTATAGTTTCATGGTTTATATATTAGCAATGTTTTTCACCCACCGTAGGGGCAGGGTTTGCCTGCCCGAACCAGCGGTCACGACCTTGGGAGTAATGCATAAAGTGAATCGTTTTCGGGCGGGCAAACCCCGCCCCTACCAGTTTTCTATTTACTCAATGATTACTTCATCAAAGAAAATTCTCGCCTCCTGTCCGGGACGCACATGAGTTACAGGACACTCTCCTGCCCCTTTAGCAATCACCCGCACATAGCGTGCCGTCTCATTTTTCAAATCGAACTGCACATCTTCTATGAAAGTCCCTTCGCGGAAGATCTCCTGATTGGTAAACTGTTTATCAGCTACCGGATGGTATTCTTTATTATCATTAGAGAGCCAGATTTCAATATCAGCCGGCTTATGCACAGCCATACCATAGTTTGTGATGCATCCCAATGACAAATTGCAAAGAGGTTCCTTCTTCTGTAAATCAATAGTAAAAGTTACCGAATCACTACTTTCCCAAGAGCACCATTCAAAATCTGTTTGCTTAAGGCTACCACGCACTCCATTCACCAATACTTTCTCAGCTTGCTTGTTGCCAAGTATCGGTTTGGCAGTCGCCTTATTCCAGCTAATAGGGAGCGTTAATGTCTTTCCCATCTGCTGCCCGTTTCTAAAAGTCGCAGCCTTAATGGTTTGCGCTTTCGTTACCATCAACTTATTCTTATAAAGCGAAGATTGTGCATTCGGCTCACTGCCATCCATCGTATAGCGAACTTCCACATCCGGACGCTCACAATCCAGTGCCACCTGCAACTGTCCATTCACAGGAGTTACCGTTTGCTGAATGTTATACATGGAACGGGCAAATACAATCCCCTTCTCCGCCAAGTGCTCATTGTATTTATCCATTGCCACCAGATATTTCTTCCAATCCTTACGTTCCGGCTGCGTCCACGCCACCTCCGCCAAGGCTGCCAATCGGGGGAAAATAAGATAATCCACATCTGCAGGGTTATTGCAGAACTCCGTCCATAGGGAGGCTTGTATCCCCATCAGCAAAGAACTTATTTTCGGTGTCCATTCCTTCGGTATGGGTTCATAATTATAAAGATCCTTCATGATATTGTTACCAAAGTAAGTCAGAGGTTCAAACCATTGAGGACCTTGATAACGAATGAGATACATCACACGGGCAGGTGTCATAATGAAGCGATGTCCTTGTTCTGCCGCTTTCAAGGCAGCCTGTCCCATGCCTCTCCATCCCAAAATGATGGCATCTTTCGGAATATCGGTATTTGTCAGTTCATCCCAGCCAATGACTTCTCGTCCTTTCTGTTGTACATATTTACTCATGCGAGCCATAAAGTAACCCTGCAAGGCTTCTTCATCTGCCAGCCCTTCCTGCTTCATGCGCGCCTGGCAAAGCGGACATTCTTTCCAATGAGTTTTTCGTGCCTCATCTCCACCCAGATTTATATATTTAGAAGGAAACAGGTCCACTACTTCATCTATTATATTTTGAAGGAAAGTAAACACACTGTCATTGCCTGCACAGTAGATAATGTCGCCATGACCTCCACCCAGTCCCGGCAATACACCGATAAACTTATCTACCACCGGGCACGCCAGTAGCGGATAGGCCGACAATGCCGCATTGCTATGTGCCGGCATCTCAATTTCAGGTATTACTTCAATCTGACGTTGGGCGGCATAAGCCACGATTTCACGAATATCATCCTGTGTATAAAATCCTTTTTCTACAGTAGGTTCTCCCTGGCGGGGGTTGCGACGTTCGGGGAATGACTTTCCGGGACGTTCTACACGGCGCGAAGCCTGTTCTGTCAGCAACGGGTATTGCTTGATTTCAATGCGCCAGCCGTTATCATCGCACAAGTGCAAATGCAACTTATTCACTTTCAGCATGCCCATGCAATCTATAATGCGGAGCAGATTTTCTTTTGGAGTAAAGAACCGCGCCACATCTACCAGCAAACCGCGGTATCCAAAGCGAGGTTCGTCAGTGATAGTCACTGCCGGAACAGTCCATTCTACCATTTTTCCCGTAGGGGCGGAATATTTTCCGCCCGAATCCATACTCTCAATAGAAGCAGGCAGCAACTGGCGAATCGTCTGTAAGGCATAAAAGAAGCCTTTTCCATCTGAAGCCTTTATAGTGATACGTTTCGGAGTTATTTCCAAATGATAGGCTTCACTTTTCAGGGAAGTATCAGTAAGGAAACATACTTTTCCTTTCCTCTCCCCTATCTTCACACGAGGTGTGAAACCGGCAGCATGGGTAAACAGGTCAGAGAAGCAGCATGCAATTTCTGCCTGTTCGTCATTCTCCACCGCAAAATCTGTTTTTCCGGAGAAGGTGAAGTTACCCGTACCCGGAGTAATACTTTCCGGGCAGGGAACGATTGATATAGGTTGGGTTAGGTTGTCAGCAAACGAGTTTATGGTCGATAATAATGACCATAACAGGATTAAGCAGGTGTATTTCATGATTTATTTTTCTTATTGTTAACCGTAGGGGCGGATTGAATCCGCCCGATAACACTCCAAAAGATATACTCGTAAATGTATTCGGGCAGATTCAATCTGCCCCTACGGCTAAATGGGAACCAATACCTTTTTATTTATTTTCTTATTCTTTGTCTCTATCCGGCGAGAAGCGCACAGGATCATTGTACTGTTCCTGCAATTTCAGCAATTCAGCCTTTAGTTCTTCTACTACCGGTTCATATTCTTTCTGTCCATAGAGGTTATGCATTTCAGTGGGATCTGCCTGTAAATCATACAGTTCCCATTCATCAATGTCATTATAGAAATGGATCAGTTTATAGCGGTCGGTACGCACGCCATAATGACGTTTTACCATATGCTCTGCCGGATATTCATAGAAATGATAATACAAAGACTTGCGCCAATCAGCGGGATGCTCGCCTTTCAACAATGGAAGCAATGAGACTCCTTGAATATCTTCGGGGACAGGAGCACCTGCCAATTCCAGGAAAGTCGGAGCATAGTCTATATTCTGCACCATCTCGGTAATGTCTCCCTTACGGTCGAAACCTTTCGGCAGACGCATAATAAGCGGAGTATGCATAGATTCTTCATACATGAAACGCTTGTCAAACCATCCGTGTTCGCCCATGTAGAAACCTTGATCGGAAGTATAAACAACTAATGTATTGTCCAACATTCCCTTTTCTTTCAGGTAATCAAGTACACGGCCTACATTATCGTCCAATGATTTCACCGTCTTCATATAGTCACGCATATAGCGCTGGAACTTCCAGTTTGCCAAGTCCTTGCCTTGCGGATTCGTCTTGTAGAAATCATCAATGATAGGACCATAGAACTTATCCCATGCAGCGCGTTGACCTTCATCCATGCGCCCGATGTATTTCTCATACAGAGATTTCAGACGGGAATTCTTGTCAGGACGCAACATTTTGAGGTCGTAAATCATATCCATATCTTTCACAATACTCATTTCCTGAGCTGCGGCAGCAGGACGTCCTTCATAATCATCAAAGAAATTATCGGGCAATGGGAAAGTCTTGTCCTCATACAATGACAGGTTGCAAGTATCTGCCAACCAGTTGCGGTGAATGGCCTTGTGGTGAATCAGGATGCAGAATGGTTTTTCCTTATCGCGTTTGTTTTCCATCCAGTCGATGGCGTCATCGGTTATCAGATTGGTGACATATCCGTGCTTTTGAATCGTATCATTGTCTTGCGTAATAAAGTCCGGATTGTAATAATCACCTTGTCCGGGTACAATCTGCCAGTAGTCGAAACCTGTAGGAAGGCTTTCCAGATGCCATTTACCGATCAGCGCTGTCTGGTAGCCCGCCTGTTGCAACAATTTGGGGAAAGTTTGCTGCGAACCATCGAATACGCAAGTAGTATTATCAAAGAATTTATTGGCACAACTGTGCTTGCCTGTAATCATGCAGGCACGGCTGGGGCCGCTTAATGAATTTGCCACAAAGCTGTTGGTAAAACGAACTCCATCATTGGCAATGCGGTCAAGATTCGGTGTTTCCATATACCGTTTGTCATAGCAACTCATCATTTGTGCTGTATGGTCGTCGGTCATGATATATACAATATTGTAGGGTTTGTGCTCCTCTGTTTTCTTTTGCGAAGCGCATGAGGTCAAAGATGCCACGGCTGTAACACCTGTCAGTGAATAAAGCAATCCTGATTGTAAGTTATTCATATACATAAATTTAAATAAGCAAAGATTTTGATATGGGCAAAGATACAAGTTCTTCTTTTTTTCGATGTCCAAGAATCACTATTTTATATCCAAGAATGTCCAAGAACAGGGTTATGATGAAAAAAACCGGATGCAAAGCGCAGGTGCGCCCTGCATCCGGAAAATTCAATTAAACCTATTGAACTAAACTTTTTTATTCCCTGTTGGATTAATAACCGAAATTATTATCGGCATCTGTTATTGCAGAATTAGTATTCAATTCCTTCTGGCAAATAGGCAATAACAAATTCTTCTTCAAAAAGTCATCTGTCAATACACCATTGTCACCAAAACGACGTTCTGAGAAGTTTACTTTTCCTTCGCCCAACTCATATACCTTCTGAGTAATGCTATGATTGTTGTTCACTTCCAGCAAATGCTTGAACAGATCATAACGGGTACCCCAGATACGGGCGCGCTGATATTGTCCATGTTCGCCGCAAGTCTCAAACAAACGTTCAAAATAGATCTTTTCGCGAACTTCATCCTTACCGAGTCCTGTAGTCCAGTCGGCAGGCTGAGTAGCACCGGCTATAGACTGACGGGCACGCTTCAACACCTCATTTACCAATGAAATGGCTTTATCCGTATTTCCTGTTTCATTATACACGTCTGCCATATCCAGCAGCATTTCTGCATAACGGTAAACAATCACATTCTTATGTGCATTCTGTCCCACCTGTGCCGGATCATAGAATTTCTTGATGATAGGCCAGTGAGTCTGATAAGCATTCAGCTTAGACTTGTTGGCAAAGTTATCAATTACGCGCTTTCCGTTTGCAATATCTCCTGAGTTCAGTTCGTCATAGCTGGGATTCGTCGGATCTGAAACCTGGTCATAAGGAATACAGTCTTCCGCCTGTACTTTCTGAGTCTTTCCCGTACCATCATTCAGTTCCAGCAACTCATCCGTTGCATACGAGAAATACGGATAACAGTAAGCACTGTCATTGGCTGTCAATCTTTCTTTGAAAATCTGCTTTTTAGGTGCTCCATTCTGATATTTACGCCACTTGCGGAAGAATGTACCTTCTATGCGAGGGTCGCCCGGATAAGTTCCACGGAATTTATCATAGAATGATTTGGTAATCGTAGTACGCGCCCATGACACACCCACACCAGAATCTCTAGGTGAGAATACCCAGTGCAAGCGGCTCTTGTTATAATCCGAAGTAGTAGTATAGTTTAACTGGAAGATTGACTCCTTGCTATTATTTACATTATCTGCAAACAAATCCTGGAATTTACCTTCAAGGGCAAACTTTCCATATACAGCATCAAAACATTCCTTTGCTTTCTGCCAAGCCGAATCGTCTCCCTGGCAAGCCATAGTGTGGTACAGTTTACCCAAGAATGCCTTGGCAGCCCATTTAGAACCATATCCGTCGGTCACTGTGGCAGGCAGGTCATTGAAAGCATCCGTCCAGTCGGATTCACACTGCGCAAAGATTTCCGCTTTCGGAGTACGGGGCAAATCTACAGCACCGATAGCCGATACAGTGGTTTTAAAAGGCACATCTCCCCACAAAGTAGCCAAATTATAATAAGCCAATGCACGCAAGAACTTAGCTTGTGCAGCCATCGTCACTTTCACATCATTGTCCAGCGGACTGTCGGCCACATTGGCAATGAATGAGTTCGTTTCATTCACCACCTGATACAATCCCTGCCAAACGCCCTGGTTCAAATCATCCGACAGACGTGCACGCAACGAAGTATAATCATCCTGATAACTGCCATTCGTCTGAAACCATCCGAAACCGGAGCCACCTATTGT
Source organism: uncultured Bacteroides sp. (assembly GCA_902388365.1). Taxonomy (GTDB): domain Bacteria; phylum Bacteroidota; class Bacteroidia; order Bacteroidales; family Bacteroidaceae; genus Phocaeicola. Next base: position 41,226 of record CABMPB010000027.1, read on the forward strand.
CAACTCAGCATAGAAATGACCATATACATTATGGGTAGTCATATAGCCATAGCATCCGTCCAATGCCATCTTTGCGTTAGCTTCATTGCTAAACTGCACTGTATTGTCCATTGAATACTTCGGTTCTTCATCCAAGCAAGAAGACAGCAAAGATATTCCGAGGACTAAAGTTATATATTTTAATGTTTTCATAATTATCGACTTTACCTTTTAGAAATTAACATTGATACCAAAAATAAATGAGCGCATATTGGGGAAAGAACTCATGTCAATACCCGGACGCAGACCATCAAAAGCAAAGCTGTTTACCTCCGGATCATATCCACTGTAATCTGTTATCACAAAAGCATTCTTTACTGATGCAAACAGGCTGGTGGTGCGGAAACCAATCTTCTTCATCCATTTATCGGGCAAAACATAATTCAATGTAATATCAGAGCAACGTAGGTAACTTGCATTCTCAATATAACGATCCATCACTACGTCCGGCATCTTGTAAGTGGAACGAGGATAAAGATTGGAAGGATTTTCGGCAGTCCAAATCTGGTCGTAAACCTTCTGATACAAATTAGCAGTCTGTCTGCTCGGTGTCTGTTCATATCTGATATTGGTATTCAGTACATCGTAACCCGATACGCCGGTGAAAGCAGCCGACAGGGAAAGACCTTTATAAGACAATCTGGTCTGGAAGCCATAATTAACCGGACGGTTCGGATCGCCGATAATCGTTTTATCCGCTTCATTTATAATACCATCGTGGTTCTGGTCTACAAACTTAATATCACCTGCCTGAGGAACACCGCCATTAATATCCTTAGTAATCTTGTATGAACCGTCGGTTAAGTCAGATTCCTGTACGATACCGTCTGTTTGGTAACCATAGAACAATCCAGGAGCTTTTCCTTCAAGGAAAATATTAGCAACGCCGAAGTGGCTACCCAGTGTATTGCCCAAATATCCACGACCGGATACTTGATCACTGAATGTGCTTTCGGGAAGTCCCAGTTCTGTAATCTTTGTCTGGTTATAGCCAATGTTTCCGCCCAGGCTCCACTGGAAATTCTTATTGTCAATGATAGTGCCATTCAAAGAGAATTCCACACCTTTATTGGTCAGTGAACCTTGATTCATGGTCACGGAAGCAAATCCGCTGGACAATGGCAGATCTCGGTTTATCAACAAGTTTGAAGTCTTCTTGGTATAAAGTTCAAAAGATCCCGTTACACGCTGATTCAATACTCCGAAGTCAAAACCGGCATTCCATGAAGCTGTGCGTTCCCATTTCAATCCGTCATTCTGCAATTTAGATACTACGGCAGCCAATTCTTTTTCACCGTTGGCAGTAGCATAATCCATCAGGCGTGAATAATCAGAGAAAGTAGAATAAGGTGAAATACTCTGGCTACCTGTCTCACCGTAGCTCACACGCAGCTTTAACTGGCTCAACCAATTCACGTCTTTCATAAATTCTTCCTGCTCCATACGCCATGCCACAGAAGCGGAAGGGAAATAAGCATAACGCTTGCCCGATTTGAACTTGCTGGAACCATCAACACGCAAAGATGCCGTCAACAAATACTTTTCATAGAAGTTCAAGTTCACGCGACCCAGATATGAAAGCAACTGATAGTCTTTCTGCACAGGCTGTTTATAGTCCTTCTGACCTGCCATGTGAAGACCGTCCACTCCAAAATCAAAGTTAGTGAAGTTGGTAGCATAGATATTCTTGGTCAAATCCTTGTAAGCATCATAAGTCACACCCAAGGTAGCGTCCAGTATTGCAATCTTGCCCAAATTGGTATTCAGGTTGAATACATTCTCAATGTTATAGTTGCTTCTGTTCCAATCCGTCAAAGCCAATACTCCCTGTTCATTTTTACCTTTGAACAAAGACATACCATACCAACGTCCACGGTCATTCAGCATAATATTACCACCGGTACGCAAATTGTATCTCAAGAATTTAGTAATCTTCCATCCCAAGTCCAAAGAACCTCTGAAAGTCTTATCGTGAGCCAAATCGGTATAATCCTTCAACCATGCATCAACATCTGTATTTTCAGCTTCCTGCAAAGTAGGATCGGAAGCAGGCTTACGGAAAGGCTGGGTATCAATGGCAGTACGTGCAGCCGATCCTGTAGGACCACCTTTGGTATCACCGCCACCCATCATGTTATTCTCTTTCAATGAGCCACTCAGATTGATAGCCAGGGTCACCGCCTTTGATAAATCCACATTAATATTTCCACGGAAATCGCCTTGTTTGATACCTGTCTGGCGGGCAATACCCTGAATATCCTTGAAACCTGCCGAGAAATAATAACGCATTCCATTGGCGCCTCCGCTTACGGATGCCGAATAGTTTTGAGAGAATGCAGAGCGATAAAGTTCTTTCTGCCAGTTAGTATAAACAGGCAATGTGTAAGTGCTGGGATCGCTGGGATCATAGGCAGATACCTTATCATTGGTTACATAGCGCACCTCATTGCCTTCAAAATGATACAAACGGGAAGATTCTTCCACCTGAGAGTTTTTATACATACCGAATGAAGGCAAATCCATCATCTTATGCAGATTGGCTGCATCGGCAATGGTAAAGTTGGCACTGACATTTATTCTTGCCTTTCCCTCCTTACCTTTCTTTGTAGTAATCAGGATAACGCCATTGGCACCGCGCGAACCATAAATAGCTGTTGCCGAAGCATCTTTCAATACGGTAATATCCTCAATATCGGCGGGATTCAATGAGCTCAACGGATCTTGTGCTATCTGGAAGTCACCACTACCTATGGCAGATTCGGCAAACTCACCTGTAGAGGCTTGCGGAACATTATCAATGACATATAATGGCTGGTTATCTCCACGCAATGAATTGGCACCACGAATAGTGATAGAATTTGCAGCACCCGGAGTAGATGAAGAAACACTCATACTAAGACCTGCCACTTTACCTTGCAACAATCCGTCTACCGAAATGGCTTTTGCAGCATCATTGGCATCAGGGCGCACAGAAGCGATAGCACCGGTCAAGTCTCCCTTGCGGGCTGTACCATAAGCCACCACCACTACTTCATCCAAAGTCTGGGTATCATCTTTCAGTTGAACATTCAATACTTTCTTTCCCCCCACCGTGATTTCCTGAGTCACGTAACCGATAAAAGAGAAAACCAAAGTTGATTTAGAGCCGGGAACTTCGATTGAATAATTACCATCAAAATCAGTGATTGTTCCTGTAGCCGTACCTTTCACTTGTACATTTACACCGGGCATGCCTTCGTTAGTAGAGTCTGTAACCTTACCTGTTACTGTAATCTGCTGGGCAAATGCATCCGGAATTGCCATCATGCAGAGGAGGCATGCTAGAAAAACTTTAAATAGGTTCTTCTTCATAGAATTAAATTTAAATTAGTGAATTACTATAGTTAACGTTATTTTTGTCTGTGCAAATGTAGAGGGAAATGAATGCCGGAGAGGTACAATAATCACTATTTCTAAGTCCAAAATTAGCTAAAATGCCCCATTTCAACGAAGAATAGACAATATTGGAGAAGGTGATAGCCAAAACCGGAACCTGCCACCACCTGCTTTAAAATAAATAGAGCATAAATAGTATGCGAAAGGAGAAAAGATATATCTTTGTACCCCAAGAGGATGAGTTAACGGTTTAGCAAGAAAGAGGTGCAGTCGCCTCATGAACTCAGGTTCTTTTCATTTTTGGTTAATTTGCCTGCGGCAGAATCAACCAAAAGTAAACACTCATCCTCTTTTTTATTTTTATTCCGGGACGCGTATGAATGCAATACTCTATATCATTATTATATTTACAGGCTGGCTGGTCTACAGAATAATCAGTTCCAGCAGGAAAGAAGAAGGATATAAAAGGTGGAAAGCCGGAATATACTCGGCAGATGGTTCTTCACAAAAAAAGAAGGAAAGCAAAGACACATCCTCCAAATGGATTCTCAAGTCACCCCCTGTTGTGCACTCCGGTTCCAACCGCTTCAAGCCGGAAACAATAGTTTGGTGCGCTAACTTGCTATCCACCACAGAAAAGGATCTCAGGAAAATACTGGATTATGTTTCTGCGCAATATAGCTCATTCTCATTACGCAAAAGAAGCGGAGGAGTTCGCAGTATCTTTGCTCCCAGCCCATTGTTGCGGGGAGTGCAGCAAGTAATTTATCATCGCATTTTAATGCCTGTCCCTATTCATCCCGCAGCTATGGGATTCCGGGAAGGTGTATCCATTTCCCAAAATGCCCGTCCCCATCTGGGAAAGAAGAATGTGCTGAAAGTGGATCTACATGATTTTTTCCCTTCCATACGCTCGCGCAAGGTGATAGCGGTTTTTGAAGAAATAGGATACCCGCACCCTGTAGCCAGAGTGCTTACCGAACTTTGTTGCCTGAAAAGGAAGCTGCCGCAAGGCGCACCCACCAGTCCGGCACTGAGCAATATCATTGCCCGGTCTTTGGACAAGAAGATGGCAGCATTGGCATATAATTATGGATTAACGTACACACGATATGCTGACGACCTGACTTTCTCCGGCGACAATTTACCGAAAGATATGCTACTGCCCTTGATCCAACGCATCGTGGAAGAAGAAGGATATACACTGAACCGGAAGAAAACCCGCTTCCTGACGGAACACAAACGGAAAATCGTGACAGGAGTATCTATCAGTTCGGGCAAGAAGTTGACCATTCCCAAAGTGAAGAAAAGGGAAATCCGCAAGAATGTGCATTTCGTGCTTACCAAAGGAGTGAAAGAGCATCAGGCACGCATCGGTTCCAAAGATCCGGTGTATGTAAAGCGATTACTGGGGCAACTGGCTTATTGGCATTCCATAGAGCCGGATAACCGGTATGTAACCAAAGCGATGGAAGCGTTAAGAGCCTTATAGGGAGAAGAATTAGCCAACGTTCCACCTGGTTTCTTTCCGATCCCAGGTAGAGCGTAAACTGATTATAAAGAATGTTTCTTACGATATGCCATAGGAGTCATCCCTACAATCCTATAAAATGTAGCATAGAAAGACTGGCGATTGGCAAAGCCAACCATAGTGCTGATATCTTCTATGTTTTTATCCTGATAACGCTTGTCTGTCAAAAGGTGCAAAGCATCTTTTATGCGGTATTCATTAATCAAGCAGGAATAGTTCTGACCAAAACGAGAATTTACTACAGCCGACAAATAGCGGGTATTTGTCTTTAGTTCTTCGGCAAGATCCTTAGCCGAGTAATTAGGGTCTTTATACTTTTTCTGTACGACAATAATGTTCAGTATCTTATCATACAATTCATCCGCCAACTCTGCTCTGATTAGTGTTCTATAAGCGGGGTTCTTTTCTTTTTTCTCCCTAATGTTATAGGGGCGCTTTTCAGGCGCTTCTTCTTTCATTTCTGACATAATAGTATATTAATTAATAGTGAATAATCCGCATTCAAGATTCAAGGCAAAGGTATAAAAAGGAGGCACCTACCACAGGCTCGTCGCCTCCTAAGCAGTTGCAAAGATACTAATAAGTCACAGAATGCAACAATTCAAGTTAGTATATTTTAATTAAATTGGTAAAATAGTTTAGAATACAAGAATTGTGCGGAAAGGGGGTGAAAATGAATAACATTGCCATCCACCGTAGGGGCAGATTGAATCTGCCCGATAACATCCGAATGGTGTATCTGTGGATGCATTCGGGCGGATTCAATCCGCCCCTACGGTGAATGTTTACATTAAACAATTCATTCAAAACCATCTCCGAAACAAACCCCATCAAAGCTCCACATCCCACATACCACAAGCTTTCTCCAACTCCACCAATGCCGAAGCATACCCTTTCATCGTTTCCAAATACTGCTCCCTCACCTCATTATGGGTACGTTGAGCCATCAGCACATCAAGAATACTCGATTCCCCACGCCGATATTTATAAACCATTCCATCCAGCACCTTCTGCGATTCCTCCAGCATTCCCGTCTTATACTGGTTCAGCTTCTTCTTCTCAGCCTCAAAGTGATACCATGCCTGACTGATTTCGGTCTGTACTTGCAGTTCCATATCCTGCTTCTTGATACCGGCCTGCTCTATGCGAAACTTAGCAGCTTTGATAGCCCCCTTATTGACATTAGAGAAACTCAAAGGAATACTCACCCCACCGGTGACCGAGCGCGATGGCGGAAGAAAACCATTCCAATCCCTCTCGTAAGACACGGACAAACCTATATCGGGACGACGCTCCGCACGAGTCAACTTATACTCATTGGTACTTACCTCAATGCCCTTCCGCGAGGCAAGCAAATCAATGCGGTTCTCCAACCCTCCCCGTATCAGTTCGGCAAGGGAAAAATCCCTGTCCAGTGCATCCCAACTGCCCACGGGCAAGTGAAGCGTATCGGTGGTAGCCCCCATATATTGATTAAGCACCGCCAATGCCGACCGGTATGCCGCTTCCTGTTCATACACCTCATTGAGCAAGGCAGATGCTTCCAGCTTAGACTGGCGCGCATCATTCTCCGTAATCTCCCCCGACACAAAGCGCAGACTGTCCGAAAGGCTCAACTGGTGCATATATTCATAAGAATCCTTCTTCACATCCAGCAGTTCCCGTTGCAAGATGGCTTCCAGAAAGAGATTTGCCGACTCCGCTCTCAAGTCCTGAAAGTAAGATTCCAAAGAGAGCTTCTCATATGCCGCCATACTGCGTGCCAACTTGATGCGGGCACCGCGCTTATTGCCCAACTCCAAAGAGTACCCCAGTCCTAAAGAAAAAGTCTCATTAGCCGCCTCAAACTCCAACTCAGGATCGGGAAATACTTTTTGAGCAATCACTTCCGCCTCGGCAATATTGATGTTAAGCCGTTCTGCCAGATAGCCCAGGTTACTCTTGCCCACACGGGTGAGGTATTCGTTGAAAGTAAGCTCCTGCGCCGGGGTGTTCCCGGTGCTTTGGGCAGGAGCTTTGCTACACACAATAAATAGTAATAAGGTAGTAAGGAGGTTATAGTGTTTCATTTTCTTCTTCATTACAGTGATTCTTTACTAAGTTTCTTTTCTCAATCAGATAATAAAAGGTAGGGAGCACAAACATAGAGATGAGCGTAGAGAACATCAATCCATACACAATGACCGTTGCCAGCGGACGCTGCACATCGCTACCGATGCCCGTTGCCAAAGATGCCGGCAAAAGCCCGATAATAGTAGTGATGGATGTCATCAGGATAGGACGGAAACGATGCCGCGCACCTTGATAAACAGCCGTGTAAAGCGGCATTCCTCCCCGGCGCAACCCATTGATGTGCGATACCATGATAATTCCATTCTGTATGGACAATCCAAACATGGCAATAAACCCTACGGCAGACGAAACATTGAGCGTCATGCCCCGAAGATTGAGCGCCAACATTCCCCCGAACAATGCCAACGGCACAATGCACAGCACCAACGCCGCCTGACGGAACTTCCCGAAAGTACTATAGAGAAGGATAAACATCAGCATCAGCGTGAGTGGAATAATCAGGGCAAGACGTGAATAAGCACGGTTCTGATTCTCGAACTGTCCGCCCCAACGGATGGTGTATTTATCTTTATCGTATGCCACTTTCTCCTCTATCCGACTTTGTGCTTCTTTCAAAAAAGAAACCAAGTCGCGTCCGCGTAAATTGAGTTTCACCGTCAGATGGCGGCGGTTCATTTCGCGGGTGATGGTGCTTTCACCGGTGCTAAGGCGTATTTCCGCTACTTGAGACAAAGGGATCTTGGCTCCGGTAACAGAAGTCAACATCAGTGCAGCCACCTTTTCGGGCGTGTCGCGCGCATCTTCCTTGTATTTGCAAGTAATGTCATACTGGCGGTCACCTTGGTAGAGTTGCGCCACGGCTTTTCCGCCAATGGCCACTTCAATCAAGTCTGATACATCAGAAACATTCAGCCCATAGCGGGCAATGGCATCGCGATCCATCAGTATCTGCAACTGGGGCAAAGGGGGTTCTTGGTCTATGTCAAGGTCTACCGCACCGTCTACTTCCGACAGCACATTCATTACTTCTTCGGCTATGCGGCGGGTTTCGCGGGAGTCATTGCCATAAACTTTCACTACCAGTTCGCTGTGCGCTCCGGCTATTTTATCCATTACTCCGTCTATCATGGGCTGACTGAAACCTACGCGGAAGCCGGGCAAAGTTTCGTATTCGGCTGCCAATTCTTCTATCAGATCGTCTTTGGTCTTTCCCTTAGGCCATTCATTGTAGGGCTTAATACCTACGGAAACCTCAAAGTGCGATGGAGTGAACGGGTCGGTTCCGTCATCATTTCGCCCTGCCTGTACGGCGATATAGGTTACTTCGGGATACTTCATCGTACGGGCACGCAGGGTGTCGGACATCTCTCTCGATTTCTCTACCGAAATGCCGGGCGGAAGGTTTACCTGCAACCAGATGGAACCTTCGTCCAGCGTAGGCAGAAAATCTTTTCCTACGGTAATGCTCAACACGATTCCCCCTACCAAAACCGCTGCCACGGGCGCAATGATGCGGCGAGGATTGTTAAGGATTCTCTCCACAAGTGCGGCATACTTATCACGCAACGTTCCCAACCACTTGTTCTTATATATTTTGCGCGGCTTGCGATAAATAGCGTATGCAATGCCCGGTATCAGTAGCAACGCCACCAGCAACGCGCCGATCATGGCATAACTCATGGTAAACGCCATCGGGGTGAACAACTTGCGTTCCACCCGTTCAAAAGCAAACAGGGGAAGATAAGCGGTAATGATAATGACGGTAGAGAACAGGATGGGCTTCCCTACTTCACGGGCACGCTGCGCTATACTCTTTTCCTCTATGTATTCGCCTTGATGGTCTTCGCGCTTTTTAAGGATGGTTTCCATCATTACGATAGCCCCATCTACAATGATACCGAAGTCGATAGCTCCCAACGACAACAGGTTGGCGGGAATATCAGTAATCCTCATCAGAATAAAGGCGATGAGCAAGGCGATGGGAATGGTGACGGACACCAACAATGCACCACGCCAGTTACCCAAAAACAGAATAAGCACCAAGATAACCAGCGCCATACCCATCAGCAAGGTATGCGACACAGTACTCAATGTAGTGTTTACCAAACTGGTGCGATCCAGAAACACATGTATCTTGGCTCCTTCGGGCAACAGTCCGTTATTCAGTTCATCAACGGCAGCGTGAATGCCATCCAGCACTTCCGATGGATTTTCGTGTTTCAATAACAGTACGATTCCTTCCAGACTCTCGGAATATTCGCGGGTGCGGTCGCTGTACCCAAAGACTCCTTTCCGCTCCAGATTACCGTATTTCAGTGTACCTATATCGTTCAGGAAGATAGGCACACCCCCTTCCGAGCTTACTACAATCTTTCCCAAATCGTCCAACCCTTCTATCAGTCCGATGCCGCGAACCACATAGCCCAGATCGCCACGGTTCAGCACACTACCGCCTACATTGGCATTATTATTCTCTATCGCTTCTATCACCTGGGCAAGGGAGAGGTCGTATTGTTCCAGTTTCCGCGGGTCTACTTCCACTTGAAATTGTGTGGTGATGCCGCCGAAGTTGGTCACATCGGCTACGCCGAATACTTCCTTGATGCGGGGAATCACTACCCAGTTTTGCAAGTCGGTAAGTTCGCGCAAAGAGTGTTTGTCGCTTTCTATCAGGTAGCGGTACACCTCCCCTATGGGCGATGTCAGAGGGTCAAGTCCGGGCACGGCACCGTAAGGGAGTTCTACCTCATTCAACCTTTCCTGCACACGCTGACGGCTCCAGTAGTCTTCCGTTCCGTCTTTAAAGACGATGGTAATCATAGATAGCCCGAAGGTGCTCTTGCTACGCATCACGTGCATGCCGGGCAGTCCGTTGATGGCACGTTCCAATGGAATGGTGATTTGTTGTTCCACTTCTTCGGCTGCCAGTCCGGGCACTTGGGTCACTACTTGCGAAGTTACGTCGGCAATGTCGGGATAGGCTTCGATGGACAGTTGCTTCCATGAGTAGTAGCCGAAGATGCCCAACATCAGGAATAAACAGAGCATTACCCATCTCTTTCGGATGATGGTAAGCATAATATCTTTCTTCATAATCTTCTTATTTTAAATAGTATCCGCCTTCACTTATTACTTTATCTCCTGCTTCCAAACCGCCGGTTATTACCGCCTGACCGTTCTTCGACACCTCCACTTCTACAGGTCTTCGCACATAGATCTTCGGAGAAGCCTGCACATACACATAACTGTCTTTCTCGCCTTGCAGCAATGCCTTCTCGGGAATATGCACCATATCCATAGGCTCACTAATAAAATGCATCGTGGTGTACATTCCCAATTTTAGTTTTTCCTCCCGATTATCGCATACCGACAGCACACAGATGGAACGGGTGCCCTCGTCCACCGCTTCCTCCACATGGAAAACAGTACCCTGTATCCGTTTTCCGGGAAAAGCCGATATTTCTATATCCAGTTGGTTTCCTTCCTTTATAAAGCGGATATCTTTTTCCTTCACCTGTGCCGTAATCCATACTTTAGACAGGTCTGCCACTACGGCAATAGGTTCAGAGTCATCCTTTATATATTGCCCGGTTACAATATTATTTTTAATAATCTCTCCGGTGATGGGTGCACGGACTATCAGCGGTTGCCCCAGTATCATATTTTCCGGATCATTCACCTGGTAGACGTGCAGGGCGGCAAGGGCATTCTCATATTCCTTATCGGCAATAAGCAGGGCGTTCTCGGCTTCTTCCAGTTCCTTTTGCGAACTTACTCCGTTGGTTATCAGGTCTTGTTTGCGGCGGTAATCTTTCTGCGCCAGTTCACGTTCCAGCCGCGCTTGGAAAAAGTCCTTTTGTGCAGCCGTAAAATCGGGTGAACTAATTTCAAACAAGGGTGTTCCCTCCTGTACCCGCTGTCCCAGACTGACGCATGATTTCATCACCCTGCCCGAAAAGGGAGGCGCCACGTAGGCAAACTGTGTAGGAATGGCTTGTACGGTTCCGGCAGTGACCACTTCTTTGGCATAAGGCAGAAGTTGCACTTCGGCAATTCTTAGTTTCTCGTTCAATGTGTTGTTGACTACAATCACTGTGTCACCTTTGTGTTGGTAATTACTTGTTTCTCTTTCTTGCGTGTTGCCCTTGCATCCGGCAAGTAACAACGCTCCCCATAACAGGAAGGGTAGAGTTCTCATTTTCATTCTTTGTCCATTTCAATGATAGTTAATACTCTTTTCTCATTTCGGGGACAAAAGTAGGAAAGGGAGATGGGAAGGGCGGTTAGAGAATTATTAGAAGGGTATTAGAATAGTATTAGAAAGAGAGGACAATCCGGTAGCCACCCTTTCCTTTCTATTAAGCTTTTTTCTACTAAAGAGTAAGCTCTTTTGTACTATTACATTCTATATCCCAAGTGTTTGGATTTAAATCCCAGCACTTGGGATTTAAATCCGAAGTCTATGGAGTTAACTCCCAAGCCTTGGGATATAGAATATGAAAGGAAGAAAGACCTTAGGTGTAAGGTGTGGAGGGCTAATCCTTACATATATAACTTTTTAAGTAATGGATATAAAATACGATTTCAAGGAGAACGCATTCAAGGAAAGTTTCGGCAGTTTTACCACACATTCCTATTAGTAATATTACACCAACGTCATTCTATCATTCTCCACTTTCGCATAATTCCTCCTTATCGCCTCCTGCATTCCTCTTTGCATGGCAGCATCTATATGAGACCCACTCCGCAAAAAGCCGAACAACTGTGCCCCTGCCCTCGACAAATCAGCAATGGGCAAACTGATGGAGTCGGTTAGTATCTGTTTCATTCCATTGGCTACTTCCTCCGGCGGCAAGTCACTTGCCTCACGCCCGGAGTTGGGACGGAAAGAAGTATAAGTCCTGCACTGCTCCTCGTTTACCCAGAAGAAAGCTAATCCATCATACTCACACCGATATAGGCCGGACTCCTGAAATAATTCAGACAAATAAGCCTCGGAGCGTTGTCCCAACCTCGCCATGCCCCACTCATAGAGTATCCTCTTGCAAAGCAGGGATTTACTGATGGGAGCCTCCGCTTCTACAAACCTCTTTATTTGGTCCAGGATGCTACGCTTCCTGTCTGCACAATAGAACAACTCGGAATTATAATAGTTTTGCTTTAGGTCTGCCATCTTATAAGGCAGGCTATGAACACCATTCTGCTTTACATCGGCAGTCCTCTGCCCCTTTAGAGGCAAGTTAAAAACCTCCACCGGAAAAGACTTCACAGGAAGAACCTCCGCAGAAATAGACTCCACTGGAATAGACTCCTTTTCCTGTTCACCATCCGCCTTTGCTTCCAAAACAGCCTGTATATTCTGCATCACTCCCTCCGGATTCTCCCACCAATCCATCGTCCATATCCTGCAAATCTTCCAACCCAGCATATGGAGCACGTTACTCTGAACAATCTCACGGTCGCGCACGGTCTTGGCGCAATGATAGTTCTTGCCATCGCAAATAATACCCAAGCGGTAGGTGGAAGGATGAAGATCATCCACAATTCCTATATCTATCTTGTAGCCCGAAGAACCGATGTCGGTATGCACCGTATAGCCCAATGCCCGCAACCGTTCCGCCACAATCTTTGCGATGGAAGCTTCTTCAAGCGGTAAACCTGCCGACTGGTAATCTACAGCGCGCTTTTCCCCCCGTTCCGCGTATTCCAGGAAGCGTTTCAGTCCTGCCACCCCCACGGAAGAAGTACGGTTCAAATCAATCATATCCGAGCGCAGCGTAGAGAAAATAACCATCTCGTAGCGTGCCCTCGAAACGGCTACATTCAGTCTCCGTTCTCCGCCTTCCCGGTTCAGGGGACCGAAGTTCATGCTGACACGGCCTTCGGCATCCGGCCCGTATCCCACCGAGAAAAGAATTACATCGCGTTCATCTCCCTGCACATTCTCCAAGTTCTTGATAAACAGCGGTTCCTTGCACTCCAATGCCAGCGACTCCAAATCGGGATGGAGCACGAACAGGTCGGACAACAAATCTTCTATCAGCCCCTGTTGCACGATGCTGAACGTAACTACGCCCAGACTTTTCTTTCTGCACTCCCCATCCTGCAAGCGGCGGGCTATTTCACGGACTACCGCCTCTGCCTCCGCTTTGTTCTGCCGCGACTTGCCCTTGTCATAGAATCCGCTGACGGGGATCATGCGCACTTTCGACTCTATATTGTCCGGCGACGGGAAGGTGAGCAGTTTATTATCATAGTATTCCGAATTGCTGAACGCAATAAGGCTCTCGTGCTTGCTGCGGTAGTGCCACAACAAATGTTTGGAGGGGACGGACAAGGCAAGGCAATCATCCAGAATACTTTCCAAATCCTCCATTTCAACCCTATCTTCATCCGTCACATTGGTAGAGAAGAAGCTGGTGGGCGGCATCTGTTTCGGGTCGCCCACAATCACTACATTCTGTCCGCGGGCTATGGCTCCCACTGCTTCGTAGGTAGGCATCTGTGAGGCCTCATCGAAGATAATCAAGTCGAATTTATCCGCATCAGGATCTATATACTGTGCCACCGAGATGGGGCTCATCAGCATGCACGGGCACATACGGGAGAGCAAGGTAGGCACTTGGTCAAAGAGTTTGCGGATGGACATTCCGCGGGCATTGTTGCGGATATTCTTTTGCAGAATACCCACTTCGGAGTTTTGAATGGCTTCTTGCGTGAACGACGGGATGCGCGAAGCCAACCGGGCAAAGAGTTCCCTGCGGGTGAGGTCTTCGAATTGGGAAGAAAGTTGTTTGTATTTCTCTATCACATCATTGAACATCTTGCCGTTAAACAGTTCCAGTTTGTTGTCCTTGGAGAGAATATAGCGGATGGCTGCCAGATAGAAGCTCTTGCGGAAAAGCTGCGGCATACTGTCGGCAGGAAGATTCTTTTCCTTATATAGATCGGCAATGAATCCGATGCCTGCTTCGTTCATTTTACGCCGGACGGATAGCCATTGGTACCAATCTTTCATCCTGTCCAAATGATCCTTCCAAGTATGGGTACGGGTCAGTGCCAGCTGAATCCAATCGGCGGAATCCTGATAAAGGAAATCTGTAGTTACGCCCAAAGTTTCGGAGATACGCTTTTCTGCCGCCGCCAACTCTTCGGACAACCGGTGCAGTTCGCCAAGGGACTGCCCGTGCATTTCCCTGAAAGGGCGGATGCCTTCCGATAACTGCCCCGCCAGCGATTGGCGGAAGGCGGAAGCCTTTCCCATATCTTTGGAATAAGACAAGATGGCGGAATGAAGCGACGTTGCCGCCGCAATAATCCGTTCAATGTTTTCCCAGTCCTGTGCCCGGCCGTATGAGCCGAACAGGGCGGGAAGTTGTGTTTCATACTTACCCACGAAGCCGGCTTCTTCCTGATAGCTGATGATAAGCTGCAAGGTTTCCCTGATCCGTTCTTTGCCTACTTTGCCCAGTGCATAGAGTTCAAGCGCTTTCTTTACCTTCCGCTGCCCAAAGTAGCGGGGAAGGAACCATTGGGTGGATGCCAAGTTCCAGTCCATCAGCAACCGGCGGGCGTTGACAGACAGTACTTCGGTATGAAAAGCGGTTTCTATCTCCTCCTTTAACCGGTCGCGTTTTTTCCCGTGAAAGACCGCTTCTTGATACTCCTGAATGGCTTCTGAAAACAGAGGCATAGTAAGCAGTGAGGCGGTAAGTTCGGGGATTTGCTGCAAGATGCCGATGATTTTCGTGGCAATGTGCAGGTCACTCCGGGTATGGTGTGATTCCGTTTCCCCCGTCAGTTGGGAGAAAACGGCAAGTTTAGTACGGATTTCCGTCAGCAGGGAGATGAAGGTGTGCAGTATTTTCGCTGCCTCATCTTTCAGGGAAGAAGAATATTCGGGGACGGAAATACCCGTCAACGGGTGTTGATAGGGATGCCCGTAGGCATTGGCGGTACGTACCAGCATTTCAATGGCTTCTTCCTTTTGCAAGATTCCTTCGGCGTCCAGTCGCTCTAAGGACGAAACGGGAAATTCAAAAGCGGGTTCCACCTCTATGGACTGATAACGCACAATGGCATCATACAGGGAGAGTCCGAAAGGATATACCCGGTGCAATGCATCGGCATAGGTGCCCAGCTCGGTGCGGAGGGCAAGCAGGCGGTCCGCCTCCCTTTCAAAGTTCTGCGGAGAAGACTTTCGGACAATCTCGGTTGTTTCCTTTAGTTGGGAGATAACAGAGGATTTCTTTGTCTTGTTGGAGTGTATCTCCAGGCAGAAGGGAGCAAGTCCCAAAGCTGCCAGCCTGTTCTGCACCACAGAGAGGGCGGCCATCTTTTCGGCAACGAACAATACGCGTTTTCCTTTGTACAGCGCATTGGCAATAATGTTGGTAATGGTTTGCGACTTTCCCGTGCCCGGAGGTCCGTGAAGAATAAAGGTCTTATCGTTTACCGCTTCATAAATGGCTTCCAGTTGCGAGGAATCCGCACTGATGGGCAGCACCAGTTCGGCAGGAGACAGTTGTTTATCCAGTGCGGTAGCATCCGCCGACATCACTTCCGCCTCCCATTCTATCTTGCCGTTTATCAGGCTGGAAACTATTTTGTTCTTTGCCAGTTTATGGGAATTATTGTGGATGTCATTCCACATAATAAACTTGTTGAACGAGAAGATTCCAAGAATGGCCTGTTCCTCCACATCCCATTTCCGTTGGTTCTTGATGCTGTTCCTGATGATGGAATAAATGAGTTTGACGTTCACCCCGCTTTCGTCCGTGGGAAGCGGTTCCAATCCCTGCACCGTGATGCCGAAGTTCTGGCGAAGCATCTCCAACAAGGTGATGTTCATCATCGCCTCCTCCTCGCGGGAACGGATCACGAAACCTTTTGCCGCCGATTTACGGATAATTTCCACCGGAAGCAGCAAGATAGGCGCATAGCGGGGGCGTTCACTGGCAGGAGTCTCATACCATTTCAAGAGTCCGAGCGCCAGGTAGAGGGTATTGGCTCCATTTTCTTCCATAGAGGTGCGCGAGGAACGATACAGGTGTGTCAGGGATTTGGCCAATTCCTGCTCCGTGAGGTAAGAACGCAACCGCTTCTGTGACAGTTCGGAGTTTACAAACCCGATGATAGAATCGGAAGCGGGTACGGACTGGTAAAGGCCGAAGTTATAGAGCGGATTCTCCCAATCGGAAGGTTTGTGCAGGATCTGAAATTCATCACCGGCCGCCAGAAAGTCTTCCAGGCCGGCAAGGTCGGTAGGGATCAGTTGCAGAGTGTTCTTGGTAATGCGGATGTTCAACAGGTTATTCCGCAAACTGAGATCCAGCAGGCGGCGTTCCCACAGCAGTTGCTTGGTGAGAACAACTTCGGTATTGAGAGTGGATAAATCATAAGGATTGATACTTTGGGGGGCAGACTGCAAAGTGTCCGTGGCTGCCTGCGGTTCTTCTTCTATTTCCCAATACTGCCCTTTCCGCACGCGTTGGGGAATGGGACGGATGCCCGAGAAACGTGCCCGCTTCACATCCAGCGCCAGTATAAAGCCGGCAGCATCCGCCAAGGCGCCGTCTGCCATTTTCACGGCGGTATCGAAATCGGTATTGCTCCCCATATTTATGGAAGTGGTTTCCACCAAGGCAATGTCATACACCCCTTCTGCCGTCCGCTTGGTGAGCAGGGATACATCATCGGTCACATTGTCCGGAAAGGTTTCGGGAACCAGCCAGCCACCGGCAAAGGCATGTCCCCGGGTAACTACCAGCAGGGGATGGATGCCTACCGCTTCCAGGCAGGAGGCATATAGCAACGCCATATCCAGGCAGGTAGCCAGTTTCTGGGCAAGGACGGTATCCGCCAGGCGGATTCTTTGCCCGGATTCCTCAAAGCTGGGGGGAACGGTGCTATAAATAATGTTCTGTTCGGAGAGGGCGGCATAGATGGCTGCCATCTGCTTCCGCACACGGTCCGGGTTGCGGCTCTGGTACTCGTCCAGCGAAGGGCTGCCCGTCCACTGTTCCAAAATCAAGGCGGCTCTCTTTATAATAGGTGCCAGTGCACTATGGTTAGGCGTAATGAAAGCGGCAAGCATCTCGGGATATACATTGAGACCTCCCCACTGGTCATATGCCAGAATATCAATGGGATAGGATTGCTTGAAGATGGAAGCGCCTCCGGCGGTTACCTCAAGGAAGAAGTTTCCTGCCATCCGTTCAGTGAGTTGCGCAAAGTAGGTAGCCGACAACTGCAAACGAAGCGAATCCACACGCACCGCCTGCCCGTTTATGCCAGAAGGGATCTGTTCTATGGCAACAGGCGCACATTCGCCGAAAGCAGGTTCTGCGGTCAGAATAACCCTGACATCTTTCAGTGCCTCCTGCTTCATGTTCCTGATAGATAACTGCTGAATCACCCCAACCCGGTTCTGCTGCATCGAGAAATTTATGAGAGGTGAATAATTGAATTCTACTTTTACTACATCCTGTTGTTCGTGCATTTCCATGTGCGTGCGCCATTAAAGTTGCTAATATTCTATAAGCCAACTGATAAACCATACCCATCGACAGGAGCAAAAGTAGATGAAAAATCTATAACCGCCAAAGATATATTGCCAAAAAGCCACCCCTAAAAGCATCCTGCAATGTTAATTATTGGTCTTTTATGACAATAAAGGATATATAAAGCACGGAAAGCATACAAACATGGTGCATTATCCGAAATAAAGGCGTTACTTTGTCCCAACGAACAATAAGAGATTTATTCTGGTTTTATTCTCACATGCATCTCCTCAGTTATCCACATTGAGTATATTCATTTCTGACTTAGAACTTCCTAAAACTTTGTTGTCGGAATTATTAATTTTTTTATATTGATATTTATGAATATGTATGTTGGAAACCTTAACTACAACGTTAAGGAAGCAGATTTAAGAGAAGTAATGGAAGAGTATGGAACTGTTAACTCAGTTAAACTTATTGTAGACCGCGACACAAGAAGATCGAAAGGTTTCGCTTTCATTGAAATGCCGGAAGATTCAGAAGCGGCAAATGCTATCAACCAGTTGAACGGTGCAGAATATGCAGGCCGTCCCATGGTAGTAAAAGAAGCTTTACCCAGAAATTAATAGAGTAAACTTATAGTTTTGAAAAAGGATTTTCCATTTGGGAAATCCTTTTTCTTTGTTATAGCCCAGAGATTCGTGCTTCTTTTTGTTGTGTGATTCAAGACAAAAAGCTATTTTTGTCATCAAACCTTGAAGAAACAATGAAAACATCTGCCCTGCATATACGTATCTTGCTTTTGTTTGTCTTATTTGCCCTGATCGCTACCGGCGCATCAGAAGCCAAACAATATTTCTTTCAGCAGATTCCCACCCAGAACGGGTTGTCTTCTATGGTGCGCTGCCTGGAAGTGAGCCCGGAAAAAGGCTATGTATGGATAGGCACACGCTCGGGCATCGGGCGTTTTGACGGCTACGACCTGAAAAGGTATCTCCGCGGAAACGTCACCCATCTGCTGGAAGACAAAGAACATAACATTTGGGCAATCACAGAAAAAGGGGTGTTCCGCTATAAAGATGTAGAGGACGAGTTCGTACTGGTGAGGGATAAAGACAATAATCCTGTGATAGCCAACTCCATTTGCCTGTGGAAAGACGGAGTGATTTTCGGAGGTAGAGGCAGTCTGTACAAGTACTGTTATGAAGACCATACCATACAGCTCTCCCATATACTGACTCCTAACAGCAAGTACAACATTTCCAACCTCTATCAATGGGATGAAAATACCCTGCTGGCAACTAACCGATGGACAAAAGCCCTGTTTATTGATGTCGCTACGGGAAAGGCGCGTCCCGTTCCCTTCAACAGCGAAGAAGTTATTTCCCTGCTGCTGGACCATAAAGGCAATGTATGGATTTCCCATTACTACCAAGGCGTGAAATGCTATGACCGCAACGGCACACTGCTGCACTCCTATACCACGCAGAACTCTGCACTGAAAACCAACGTCATACTCTCTTTGGCGGAGCATAACGGACAGATATGGATGGGTACGGACGGAGCAGGTATCAGCATTCTGAATCCGGAAAACGGCAAGATAACCACCTTTCAGCACATTCCCGGCGATCTCTATTCGCTACCTGCCAATTCCATCCTCTGCCTCTATCGGGACAAGAACAATAATATGTGGGCAGGAAGCGTGCGCAACGGTGTGATCAACATCAAGGAAGCAGGCATGAAAACCTACCCAGACGCCCTGCCCGGACAAAGTTACGGACTGAGTGAAAAGACCATCTTATCCATCTACCAGGGCAGCGACGCCCAAATATGGATAGGCACGGACGGAGGCGGCATCAACCGTTTCGATCCTGCTACCGGGAAGTTCCAACATATTCTCTCTACATGGGAAGACAAAGTAGCTTCCATTACCGGCATGGACAGGGATCATCTGCTGGTTTCCCTATTCAGCAAAGGGCTGTTCACCTTTCATAAGACAACCCACAGTTACCAACCGCTCATTATTATCAATGACAGCATAAACAATGCCCTATGCCACCGGGGAAAGACGGTAAATGTCTATCAGAATACCCCCGAAACCATCTTGTTGCTCTCAGGAACTCCTTATAGTTACCACATCGGCAAGAAACAATTCACCCCTATCACCTATGGGAAGGGAATAAACGAAATAATCGGAACCTTGCTGCCGATAGGCCATGAAGGCGAGGATTGCTATATGTACGATCTGGAACACATTTACCGGGTCAATGCCCGCCGCCATGAATTGGAACTGGTATATACCGGCAAAGGCGACACCATATTCAACTCCATCTCCCGCGACGAACAGGGAATCTTCTGGATAGGAAGCAACTACGGACTGAGCAATTATGATCCGCATAACAAACAATACACCATTGTCCCCAATACGCTGATAAACGAAATTAGTTCACTGATATGCGACCGGAAGGGACGGGTATGGATAGGCACGGAAGGAAAACTGTTCGCCCACTTGATTAAAGAAAAGAAATTCATCCTTTTCGGCGAGCCGGACGGAGTGATACAGAACGAATACCTGGAAAAGCCCCGATTGCTGTCCCCGGAAGGCGATGTATATATGGGAGGCGTAAACGGATTGCTGTACATCAACCGCCAACTGCCCGAAGAAACCATAGTACTCCCCACCCTGCGGCTGGCAGACATACTGGTGAGCGGCGAGCGCGTAAATGACCATATCTCAAATGAAAACCGGCTCACCATCAATGAAAAGAGCAAGCCGATCATTATCAAGATCATTACCCGCGACAAGGACATTTTCCGCAAGCCGATGTATCGCTACACCATCACCGGACTGAACGAGCAAGCTATCTATTCTTACCTGCCGGAAATAACCCTGAACAGTCTTCCATCCGGCACTTACCGGGTGAAAGCCGCTTGCAGCACCCGCAACGGCGACTGGACGGCAGACAGTGAGATACTTACCTTGGTGGTACTGCCGCCCTGGTACAAATCGGGCTGGTTTATGCTGTGCTGCACCTTGTTCATCTTTGCCGGTATCATTATTGCCTTCATGGTGTTGCTGCGCAATAAGGAAAACAAGCTGAAATGGGCAATGAAAGAACACGAACAACAGGTGTATGAGGAGAAAGTACGCTTCCTGATCAACATCAGCCACGAACTGCGCACCCCTCTTACGCTGATCCATGCCCCACTGAAACAACTCATGGAACGGCTCTCGGCAGACAATGCGGATTATCCCTTGATACAAAGCATCTGTAAACAATCGGAACGGATGAAAAACATTCTGAACACCGTGCTGAATGTCCGCAAAATGGAAGTAGGACAAAGTACCCTGCACGCCGAAAATATCGCTTTGGACGAATGGGCGGAACAACTTATCTCCGACTTTAAGCCGGAGGCTGCCGCGAGAGGAATCGTCCTTGCCTATAAGCCCTATCCCGATGTACAAACCCTCTGCTTTGACAAAGAGAAATGTACCACTATCCTGACAAACCTGTTGATAAATGCATTGAAATACAGCCCTGACAACAGTACAATCACAGTTTCCGTACACCTGAGCGAAGATAAGGCCAAAGTGCGCATCTCCATCTCCGACCAAGGACCGGGGCTGAAAGATGTAGATATAAACAACCTCTTTGTCCGCTTCTACCAAGGGAACAACAGCCGTCCCGGCACAGGTATCGGGTTATCTTATTCCAAGATACTTGCCGAACAACACGGCGGCGGCATCGGAGCCTATGACAATGGTGACACAGGGGCTACTTTCTGGTTTGAACTGCCGGCGGATATACAGCCGGGCAACATCACCCTGCGCCCGCAAGAGTACCTGAACGAACTTCTTGCCCCCACCCAAGGTTCCGAAGACATTACCGAAAAAGAGGATGAAAACGCCGATACCAAGTCACAAACCCTACTGATTGTGGACGACAACAAGGACTTGACAGACTATCTGGCATCCGCAATGAAAGAGAACTTCAAAGAGATATGGGTAGCTGCCGATGGCGAAGAAGCCTTACGCCTGTGCCTGGAAATGAAGCCAAGCATCATCGTGAGCGACATACAGATGCCCCGAATGAATGGATACGAGCTGTGTAAACAGATAAAGGAGAACCTGGACGTCAGCCACACTCCCGTTATTTTGCTCACCGCCCGCGATGATGAGGAAAGCCGCCTGTATGGCTACAAAAACGGAGCCGATGCCTACCTCACCAAACCGTTTGAAGTGAGTATGCTATATGCCATCATCCGCAGCCAGTTGGGCAACCGGGAACGGATGCGCACCCGCTATGCCAAGGCAGGACCGCTGCCCCATCCCGAAGAAAGCACATTCAGCTCTGCCGATGAAGATTTCCTGAACCGGCTGAACAAAGTAATCACCGACCATCTGGATAACGAGCAAATGGGCATCCCGTTCATTTGCAGCGAGATAGGCATCAGTCGCGCCTCCCTGTACAACAAGCTGAAAGCACTGACGGATATGGGCGCCAACGACTACATAACAAAAATCCGTATGGAGAAAGCCATTTGGCTCATCATCCATACGGAACTTAGCGTTAACGAAATAGCGGATCAAACAGGGTTCTCAACCGCCAGATATTTCAGTACTGTATTCAAGCAATATACAGGATGTTCGCCTACCCAATACCGGGAACATCCGCCTGTTACCACTCAATAAACTTGCCGCGTGCCCTGCGTTCAGCAAGCATCTGGGTCAGAAAACGCTGGCGATCCTTGGCTATGTAGCGACGGGCAAAGATATTGGGGATAGCAACTCCCAACGCAATGCAGAATATAATGAGTGCCGAATTGATACCGTTGGAGAAAGCAAGCGTCACCTCTCCCACCACACCGCGCATATTGATGAGCGACAACAAGGAGCGATACATCAACACACCGGGAACCATCGGGATAACCGAGGGAATAGTCAGCACATGATTGGGAACATGGAACCAGTGAACCGCTTTCACGGCAACAAGGCTCACCACAAAGCTACCCATAAACGAACCGATGACCGGGCCATATCCCAACTCGAAATTCACGAAGTTACGGGTGCACACCGCAAGAATACCACCTACAGCCACCACCCACAACAAGCGCCGCTGTACATTAAAGATAGTGGCAAATCCCATAGCTGCAATAGCCGCCGCAATGGCATATACCCAGTAAGCATCATGCGGAACCATGCTCAACTCACTGAATTTCTGGTCGATGGTGACATCATTCATCACCAGCAGCCTTAAAGCAAAGGCAATACCGAATGCCATTCCCGCCACCATCATCGCCGTATTGGCGGCACGCGTAATGCCCACCAACAAGTGGTTGTCAATCATGTCATCCACAAAATTAATCAGAGGGACACCCGGAACAATGTATAGCGTACACGCCAGCAACGGATGGTAAGGAGTGGAAGACCAGCCCGAGAATGAAAAGCCATAAGCCAGGCATGTACATATAAATGCAGAAATGGCAATACTCATATATACATTAATGCCGAACTCTATGCAACGGGCACGCGTACGGAATCCCACAAAAGTGCAGATAGCCGTAATGAGGAAGGCAATCCAGTCGCCGCCAAACAACTTGCAGAATCCGCCACAGGCAAAACCCGTACAGATGGCTACAATATAAGGAGTATAGTTACGTTTCTGATGGGCAATCTTTTCCAGTTCTTCTTCATATTTATCCAAGGAATAATCCTGCTCTATGGCACGCCACGACAGTTTGCTGATTTTAGAAATAGCCTCCATATTGATGCCGTGTTTCTCACACTTCTGGAATTTGGAGAAAGAATGTTTCTCATCACTCACATTCACCATCAGCATGGTCCACCTGATGTCAATATGCAATTTTTCTTCGGGGATGCCCAGATAAGCGGCAACGCGCTTCATGTTTCGCTCAATCCGGTTGGTGTCTGCCGCACTTTCCATCAACAGTTTTCCGGTGCGTAGCAACAGGTCCAGTTTACGGCGCAGTAACAGTACTTCTTGTTCGTTTGTAGTCTCGTTTATCATCTTTTTACCTTATTTTGTTTACCCTGATACGGAATAGGTTCTTTTTTCGGGGTGCAAAGGTACAAAAAGTATATGATATTCGAACCTAAATGTAGGAACAGAAATGAATTTATCGTATCTTTGACCCGAAATAATTTAGTTAAGTATGGTAACATTCAAAGAATTCTTTTCCTTCAGGAATAACCGCTTCTTCTGGCTCAACCTGGTAGCCATGATAGTGATCGTCATAGCGGTGGCACTGGGCACGCTTCAATGGCTGGACAGCTATACCCGCCACGGCGAGGCTGTGGTAGTGCCCAACGTAAAAGGAATGAACCTGCGCCTGGCAGAAAATGAACTTGACAAGCAGTCACTGAAATCCATCGTTATAGACTCCAGTTATGTAAAAGGGATTCCTCCCGGTGCCATTCTGGAACAAAATCCGGCAGGAGGTTCCAAGGTAAAGGAAGGAAGAACGGTGTACCTCACCATCAATGCCGACAGTGCCCCACAGGTAGCCGTGCCCGATATTATGGACAACAGCTCCCTGCGCCAGGCGGAAGCCAAGCTGCGCGCCTTGGGCTTCAAAGTAACCGATCCCGAATACATCAGCGGTGAGAAAGACTGGGTGTACAGCATCAAGTATCGCGGACGCACCTTGCAGGCCGGAGAAAAAGTTCCGCACGAAGCTGTATTGACTCTGTGCGTGGGCAATGGCAACGATACAATGCCCGAAGACTCCACCATGACCGAAGAAGTATCCGGCACAACAGGCGATGATACTCCCGTGGTAGACGAATCCTGGTTCTAAACCTTCATAAAATTCCCGTGATGATGACAGAAGATTATGTGGATGAAATAGACGATACACTGGACGACGTGGAACCGATGGTGGAAAATCCCGCCGAACTATATGAACACTTCCGTGTAGTGGTAGACAAAGGCCAGTCACAAGTACGCGTAGACAAATACTTGTTTGAGCGATTGGTCAACTCCTCGCGCAACCGCATCCAGAAGGCTGCCGATGCCGGACTGGTTATGGCAAACGGCAAACCGGTGAAAAGCAGCTATAAAGTGAAACCTTGCGATGTGCTGACGGTAATGATGGACCGCCCGCGCTATGACAACGATATTATACCCGAAGATATTCCGCTGGACGTGGTCTATGAAGACGATGACCTGATGGTGATAAACAAACCTGCCGGACTGGTAGTGCATCCCGGTTGCGGGAACTATCACGGCACCTTGGTAAACGCCATAGCCTGGCATCTGAAAGATAATCCCAAATACGACCCCAACGACCCGCAAGTGGGACTGGTACACCGTATAGACAAAGATACATCGGGCTTGCTGCTGATAGCCAAGACACCCGATGCCAAAACCCACCTGGGACTTCAATTCTATAACAAAACCACCAAGCGAAAATACAACGCACTGGTATGGGGCATTGTAGAAAACAACGAAGGAACCATAGAGGGCAACATAGGACGCAACCCCAAAGACCGTATGCAGATGGCAGTACTGAGCGACCCCACCCAGGGAAAGCACGCCGTAACCCACTATCGCGTACTGGAACGTCTAGGCTACGTCACTCTGGTGGAATGTGTACTGGAAACGGGACGCACCCACCAAATACGTGTCCACATGAAGCACATAGGCCACACCCTGTTTAACGACGAGCGCTATGGCGGACACGAAATACTGAAAGGAACTCATTTTAGTAAATACAAACAATTCGTAAACAACTGTTTCGAGACCTGCCCCCGCCAGGCGCTTCACGCTATGACGCTGGGCTTTGTCCACCCCCGCACAGGCAAAGAGATGTTCTTCACCTCCCCCCTGCCCGAGGACATGACAAACCTGATAGACAAGTGGAGAAACTACATCAGTAACAGAGAAGAACAATGAAACGTACGATTGCAATAGTAGCCGGAGGGGATTCCAGCGAACTCCCCGTTTCTCTGCGCAGTGCGCAGGGCATTTACTCTTTCATGGATAAAGAGCGTTATAACCTATATATAGTAGAGATGGAAGGACACCGCTGGGAAGTAGTATTGCCCGACGGAAGCAAAACACCGATAGACCGCAATGACTTCAGTTTTGTGGAAGGCGGTGAAAAGAAGCTCTTTGACTTTGCCTACATCACCATTCACGGCACTCCGGGCGAAAACGGCATCCTGCAAGGATACTTCGACTTGCTGGACATTCCTTATTCCAGTTGTAACGTACTGGTTTCGGCCATGACCTTCAACAAGTTCACCTGCAACCAATATCTGAAAGGTTTCGGCATCCGGGTAGCCGAATCACTCGTCCTGCGCCTCGGATTTGAGATTACCGATGAAGAAGTGATCAGCAAAGTGGGACTGCCCTGTTTCATCAAGCCCAATGCCGGCGGTTCCAGCTTTGGCGTGACCAAGGTGAAGACCAAGGAAGAAATACAGCCTGCTATTGACAAGGCTTTCGGCGAAGGCGATGAAGTGATGATAGAAGCCTTTATGCAGGGAACAGAAATCACCTGCGGTTGTTATAAGACGAGGGACAAGGAAGTGGTATTCCCCATCACCGAAGTAGTGAGCGCCAACGAATTCTTTGATTATGGCGCCAAGTACAACGGTGAATCACAAGAAATTACCCCTGCCCGCCTGCCCGAAGAAACAGCCGAGCGCGTGCGTCTGCTCACCTCCGCCATTTATGATATATTGGGATGCTCGGGGATTATCCGCATAGACTATATCATAACCGAAGGAGGGAAAGTGAACCTGATGGAAATCAACACGACTCCGGGTATGACAGCCACCAGCTTCATTCCGCAACAGGTGCGTGCCGCAGGACTGGATATAAAAGACGTGATGACCGATATTATAGAAAACAAATTTTAGTGATGAGCGGTTAGTGATAAATGGTTAATGGCTGCCGCATAAAGTTGCCATCCACCTCTCACTAACCACTGACCACTAACCACTAACCACTATAAACATATGAACATACCAGCAGAATTTAACGAGATTCGCCCTTACGCTCCCGAGGAGCTGCCGCAAATCTGTGAAGAATTGATCGCTGACCCCGCTTTCCGGGCAGTGGTAGAGTCTGTGATACCTGACGTTCCCTTCGAGGCTCTTGCCATGAAAATGCGCCAGTGTAAAACGAACCTGGAGTACCAAAAGACTTTCTTTTATGGACTGCTATGGGATTTGGTGAAGAAAACCGCCAATGGACTGACCTTCGACTGTTCTGCCCTGACGGAGCAAAAGACAAAGAACTACACATTCATCTCCAATCACCGTGACATTATTCTGGATTCTGCCTTCCTGTCTATCCTGCTGATAGACAAAGACATGAACACCGTAGAGATAGCCATCGGAGATAACCTGCTGATCTATCCCTGGATTCAAAAACTGGTACGTGTCAACAAATCCTTTATCGTAAAACGCGGACTGAGTATGCGCCAAAAGCTGGAAGCATCGGCACTAATGTCACGCTATATGCACTTCGCCATCACCCAGAAGCACGAGAACCTGTGGATAGCCCAGCGCCAGGGACGCGCCAAGGACTCTAACGACCGCACCCAGGACAGCGTGCTGAAAATGATGGCTATCGGAGGTGAAGGCGACGTGATAGACAGCTTGAAAGAACTGAACATTGTCCCCCTTGCCATCTCCTATGAGTATGACCCGTGCGACTATCTGAAAGCCAGCGAGTTGCAACAGAAACGCGACGATGCCAACTTCCAGAAAAGCCCCAAAGACGACTTGATAAGTATGCAGACCGGGCTCTATGGTTACAAAGGCCGAATCCACTTCCAAACCGCTGCCTGCCTGAATCACGAACTGGATGCATTGCGGGAACGCAACTTGCCCAAATGTGAGTTGTTCACCGCCATATCTGAAACAATAGACCGCCATATCCATAGCAACTATCGCCTATATGCCTGCAACTACGTGGCATGTGATTTGTTGATGAATGACAACCGCTTCACCGCCGAATATAGCGAAGAAGAAAAGGAGCATTTTGAGAAATATCTGGATCAGCAGATAGCAAAAATAGAGATACCGAATAAGGATGTAGCCTTCCTGCGCCATGCTCTATTGACTATGTATGCCAATCCGCTGATTAATTATTTAAAAGCGGCAAAAGGATAAAACGAATAATCATGAAGAAACTAGTCATCCTATCCTTCCTCCTCCCCCTGTTGCTGTCCTCATGCAGTGACGACGATTACGTCTACCCCAACGTATTGACAGACATGATCGACCTGAAAACAGACGACACCGGGACAGGACGCTACCTGATAACGGATGAGGGTACCGAATGGAACATACAAGCCCGTGCCGGACTGGACGGGCTGGTTCCCGACACCACCTACCGCACAGTCACCATGTATGCCCCACTCACCGATTCCGACACTACGGAGAAAACCGCCATGCTCTATAACACCCAGCTGGTTATCTCTCCCATCCCCCTGCCGGAAGAAAAATTCAAGGAGTTAAAGACCGACCCGGTAGCCATTCAAAGCCTTTGGCGCGGAGGGAACTATCTGAATATGATCCTGCTGGTCAAGGTAAAAGACCAATCGCACGGCTATCACTTCATAGAAAACAAACTGGAGAACAAGGATGGAGAACAAACTTTGTACCTCACCCTCTACCATGACAGGAACAATGACATCGAGGGTTTTGACCGCAAAGTCTACCTATCTATCCCCCTGTGGGCATACGCCAATACCTTGCGCAAGGGGGACAAGATTGTGTTCAACATCAATACTTACAAGGAAGGAATGATTAGCCGTACATTTACTTATTAAAAGCAAAAAAGACCATGATTAAATTTATCTATTTCATATTTTTCATCTGTATCTTTTCACTTGCCATGATGGCATGTACCAAGAAAGAGGACAAGTTCAAGAACCTGTCTTGTGACCGGTTTGAGGAACTGATACAGGACAATAACATCCAGTTGGTAGATGTGCGCACAGTAGTAGAGTATTCGGACGGGCATATTCCTAGCAGTATCAATATCAATGCCTTAGATGCAAACTTTGCCGCCGATGCGGAAGAAATTCTTCAGAAAGACCGTCCCGTAGCAGTATATTGCAAAAGCGGAAGACGTAGCCGCAATGCTGCCAAGATTTTGGCGGAGAAAGGTTATAAGGTTTATAATCTGGATAAAGGGATTGAAGGCTGGAAGGAAATGGGAAAAGAGGTAGAGAAATAATCGATACTTTATCACTGGTAGGGGCAAGATATTAATGTAACTACCAAGTTATACACCCGTAGGGGCAGGGTTTGCCTGCCCGAAGACATAAAGTACAGTGTTTTCGGGCGGGCAAACCCCCATAGCCGTCAGGCTAAGCCCATTAACATTGAAATAAAGTTAAAAATCTTTCGATTAGAGCTTTTTTTACCCCATTCCTTTTGGGAACGGGGTTTGATTTCG
>CABMPB010000028.1 GCA_902388365.1 uncultured Bacteroides sp.
ATTGAAGCCTTTTTAACAATCATTCACTGAATTATAACTTAGATTGACGGCTATGGGATTCAATCTGCCCGATGACAGTTTGTTTTGTGCATACGGGCGGATTCAATCCGCCCCTACAGTTACTTCTTTATATTAGGCAAGAAATAAGTGACCAGCCCCAACAAAGGCGTAAACGCCACCACCTGATACACATACTCAATGCCATACTCATCAGCAAAATTGCCCAATACGGCAGAAGCAATCCCTGCTATTCCAAAAGCAAAACCATAGAACAATCCCGAAATCAGTCCCAGTTTGTAAGGCAATAACTCCTGTGCATACACCAATATCGCCGGAAAAGCGGAAGACAATATAAACCCGATGACGAAACTCAAAATACATGTCCAAAACAGATCGACATGAGGCATCATCAAGCTGAAAGGAGCCGTACCAAGGATAGAAGCCCAAATGACATATTTACGTCCTACCTTATCTCCTACCGGCCCTCCCACCAGCGTTCCGGCAGCAGTAGCCACCAAAAATATAAACAGGTAGAATTGCGATTGCTGCACCGAAACCCCGAACTTCTCTATCAAATAAAACGTATAATAACTACTCAAACTAGCCATATAAATATACTTGGAGAAAATCAAGACCATAATGATACAGATGGAAAAGACAGTAACCCCAAGCGGAAAAGGCATCTCACGCTCCGTCTGTTGCTTGGCAGGATTCAGTTTCAGTTCGCGCAGCTTATCACGATACCAGCGACATACCGGCAACATAACTACCATTGCCACCAGTGCCAAGATAGCTACCAGAGCCACATTCTGACGACCATAAGGAGCAATGACCAACGCCGCCAGCAAGGGTCCGAATGAACCGCCCAAGTTTCCTCCTACCTGAAAGAGTGATTGCGCCATTCCCCTTTTACCGCCCGAGGACAGAGAAGTGAGCCGCGCCGCCTCCGGATGAAAAATAGAAGAACCGATACCAATCAACGACACCGAAACAAGCACCAAAGAGAAATGCTGGGCAAAAGCCAACAAGATCAATCCGGAAAAAGTAGAGCACATACCTATAGGCAGAAACCAAGGATTAGGACGCTTATCCAGATAGAAGCCCATAACCGGCTGGAAAATAGAAGCCGAAGTCTGATAACATAAAGTAATCAGTCCCACCTGTGCAAAACTGAGTGCCAAGCCGTCCTTTATCAACGGATAGACCGCCATAATGACGGATTGAAGCAAGTCATTGAGGCAATGCGCCAAACTGAGTGCGCACAAAATGCCGAAGGCAGTACCCCCGGCAGCTTTCATTGTAGCAGTATCTTTCATCGTTTTATCGCTTCAGTAAACCGATCTTTAAATTCAACTTAAAGTAATAAACTCCGTTTTCGCGTTCCAGATAGCCATACTTGTCTTTCTCCGTAGGACCTTTCTCGAAGCGGGAATTATGGAACAAGAAGTCGGCAAACGTCTCACGGTCAGCCTTTTGATAACAAAGCACTTCACCGCTTCCATCTACCAACAAGAAACCGGCAATGGCGGAATCGACTCCCGTAAACAGTTTGGCAGGACGCATTCCCAAAGCCAGTGCCAACAGGAATTGTTTCATCTTGTATTCATAATAACCGTGCTTATTAATCAGTTCATCCTTTATTTTCAAGGGATTTATCTGCTTGATGGCTTCCGTCAACTCACTTACCTTCGTTATGCCATCCAAATGCATGATGCGCAACATTTCAGCCAGCATACGGGGGAAATGAAGATCGATCATAGAGAGGTTGCTGCGGAATACCTTATCGGCTACATCATTATATTTCAAAACACCTCCCAGGCGTTCTATCATCAGCATACGTCCCACTACATCTTCTTCTTCGCCAAAAGCGTTAACCTTATTGACCGTAGGAGTTGCGAACTTGATTCCGGTCTGCTCGAATTTAAAGTTTGCGGTACGGCCTCCATCCAGCAACGGGAACATTGCTCCCATACGGGAACGGACACAAAAGCCTGTCAATGGAGCATTTACGCTGTAAAAAGCTACATGGAAATCAGTGCGGTCGTCTGTTTTCGCTTCCAGGTCATAGATGGCAACTTCATCCAGAAATTCTTCTACGCCATCGGGAGACATTACTTCATTTTCAGAACTTGCCTTCACGGCGGAAAGAATCAGTTCCGCCACAGCGGCAAAGTCCTCACGGGGGATCTGTTTGTCTATCTTCTCTCCCGTGATACGGATGGTTTCTTCACTCTCAATGATATATCGGCGCGTTCCGTCATGTTCCTCACGCTGCACCATTGCTACCGGCAACTTTTGCGCTTCATTCTTCTTCACCTCAGGCGTACCTGCATATACATATCCATCCGCCAGCAAGCGGAAAAAGGCGTAAAGTTCGCCCCACTCTCTCTTTGTCGCTTCAAATGCCATATCTTCTATTCTTTTTAACGGCTGCAAAGATACGTAAAAGAAGTCTTAAAAACAGCGTTTTTGAGAAAAGCAAATCTTAAAGAATGTTGTATAGCATACTTTTTCTTGCTGATTATTTGCTATTATCCGAAAAGTCCGTACCTTTGCAATGTGTTTTTCATAGTATTAGATTTAAGGTTAACAAAGGTTGGAGCAAGGCGTTGCTCCTTTTTTTATTTTATACCCCCACCTATTCATTTCTTTTTCCGGTTTTCGACACCCAAAACAATGGCGGTATTCTTCCGAAACAACGGCGGGTACTTTAAAAAGTTGTAAGGGGAACATTAGGAAAACCATAAGACCTTTTTTAGTTCAAAAAGAATGGCTTATCTTTGGGCAAATTTAATGGGAACAAGATAAAAACCAACCAAAATAATTAAACTCATGGAAGAACAACCTCAACTCAATGACCATAATAAGACTGAATTTCC
This sequence comes from uncultured Bacteroides sp., assembly GCA_902388365.1. Lineage (GTDB taxonomy): Bacteria > Bacteroidota > Bacteroidia > Bacteroidales > Bacteroidaceae > Phocaeicola. Next base: position 2,880 of record CABMPB010000028.1, read on the forward strand.
CCCAATGCATATAGATGAATTAAACACAGCTTCAAATAATATCATTATCTATCAAACAGAAGATGGCCAAATACAATTGGATGTAAAAATGGAAGCAGACACTGTATGGCTGACACAGGCACAGATGGGAAACTTGTTTGGAAGGGAAAGAACTGTAATAAGCAGACATATAGGAAATATATTCAAAGAAGGAGAATTAGAACCTGATATGGTATGTGCAAATTTTGCACATACCACTTTACACGGTGCGATCAAGGGAAAATCACAAACACATGACGTTGTATACTATAACTTAGACGTTATCATTTCTGTTGGTTATCGAGTAAAATCAAAGCGCGGAACTCAATTTCGTATATGGGCTAACAAAATACTGAAAGAGTATCTTATCAAAGGATATGCCATCAATGAACGCATCAAGTTAGACCATTATCAGGAACTGAAACAAGTAGTCCATGTATTGGCTAGCACACTCAAGAACCAAGAACAACTGACTTCCGAACAATCCAAAGGACAAAATAAATTTTCCCCATGCATACAAGCGAAACATATTATCTTTTATTAAGACAAAAGAACATAAGAACAAAAATATTTGAGAAATGGAAATAGAAAGTTTAGTAAGAACAATTATTCAATGTGCATATAATGTGAGAATGCAACTTGCTGCTGGTTTTCTTGAAACAGTTTATCAAAAAGCATTGATGATAGAATTAAAAGAAAGAGGTATTCATGCAGATACAGAAACTCCTATAAATGTATATTACAAAAATGAAATTGTAGGAGAATTTAGAGCAGATATAATTGTAGAAAAGAAGATTATCATTGAACTTAAAGCTGTTCAAAATCTTATTCCCATACATGAAACCCAATTAGTTAATTACTTAACCGCCACTAATACAGACCATGGCTTATTAATAAACTTTGGAGGTGAACGTATAGAAATAAAAAGAAAATTCAGAGAATATAAACATAAAAACAATGCATAAGAAGAAATATGTTCTTTTGTTCTTATGTCTAAAAAAATAAGATTTGTCAATCATGGAAATAAATCAACCTAGTCCCAAGTTCCGGGATGCGTCAATCGCACCAATGCATACCACAGAGCATGTAATCAACAGGACAATGGTCAACCTGTTTGGATGCGGGCGAGCCGTATCAGCGCATATAGAACGTAAGAAAAGTAAACTGGATTTTGCCTTGCCCCAGTGCCCCGGCGAAGAAGACATTGCACGGATAGAAAACACAGTGAATGAAGTATTGAGGCGTAACCTGCCCGTAACCATGGAGTTTATCACACAGGAGGAAGCCATAGGCCGCTTTGACATGAAACGCCTGCCCGATGATGCCTCCGAAACGGTGCGTATCGTAAAAGTAGGCGACTATGATGAATGCCTCTGCATAGGACAGCACGTAGAGAATACTTCCGAGATAGGGACGTTCAAAATTATCAGCCATGACTATAAAGAAGGGATTTTCCGTATGCGCTTCAAACTAGTATAAGGCTCTGTCATTCTGTCCGCATTAATTACATTTTGACAGTATTTGTAACAACTCAAAGTTTAAAGAGACTTACTAACTCTTAAAGGCGGAATTGTAATCTTTAAGAAAGCTTTTATAGGCTTAAAAGAAAAGAATAGGAACAGTGTATCATCGAACCAATGGTACACTGTTTGCATTATGGATAGTGAACGACAAAGCCGAAAGGTAAAGGAGTTCACTAGTAAAATAAATGTTTAACCAAAACCAAAAGGAGATTAAGATTATGATGCCAGTAAGAAGAAGTAGCCAAACATGGTTGCCAAGTATTTTTAACGATTTCTTTGATAATGACTGGATGGTAAAAGCTAATGCAACAGCTCCTGCTATCAATGTCATTGAAAGCGCAAAAGATTACAAAGTAGAAGTTGCCGCTCCCGGAATGACTAAAGATGATTTCAAGATTCACATCAATGATGACAATGATCTGGTTATTTCGATGGAAAAGAAAACCGAAAGTACCGAAGGCGATAAGGAAGGTAAGAAAGAAAGCCGTTATTTGCGTCGTGAATTCTCCTACACTAAATTCCAACAGACTCTGATTCTGCCCGATGATGTAGATAAAGAAAAGATTGATGCTAAAGTAAGTGACGGTGTATTGACTATCGAATTGCCAAAACGTACTCCGGAAGAAAAAGAAAAAGCGACTAAAGTAATCGAAGTTAAATAACATGCTCTCAAATTTTAGTAAAAGAGGAATTGCTTTACACAGGCAATTCCTTTTTTTGTCCCGTTTTTATCACAAAAAATAAAAAAATCATCAATATTTCCTTTGGAAAAACGACATTAGCCAATATTACTGAGTATCTTTACACACAAAATGAAACCAATACCTAATTTTAAAATCGTATTATTATGAAAAAAAACACCAGCAGCTCCCAATGGAGAAAGGCAGCTATACTGTCGCTTGCCATTCCACTCGCTATGGGAGCTACCCCTATGGAGGCAATGCAAAAGATTCCCATTGCATACGAAACCGTACAAACCAACCTGAAAATCATTAGTGCCAAACAAATCAATCCCACTACAGTCGAAGTATTATTTTCGGATAACCAAAGAATGACATTTGACTTTTATGGAGAAAATATATTCCGTATCTTCCAAGATAATAACGGTGGAATCATCAGAGATCCCGAAGCAAAACCGAAAGCGCAAATCCTTGTAGACAATCCGCGATTGCCACTCTCGGCTTTACATTTGGAAGACGCCAGCGGAGAAATTACCATTACCACGGCAAAAGTAAAAATCCAGTTGGATAAAAACACGTCTTTGCTGAAAGTCACTAATTTGGAAACACAAACGGTGGTATTGGAAGAGACAAAACCCGTGGCATTTGAAAAAGATAAAGTGACTGTAACCCTGAAAGAAAACCCCAAGGAATACTTCTACGGCGGCGGAGTACAGAACGGAAGATTTTCTCATAAAGGAAAAGCGATAGCCATTGAAAATCAGAACAGCTGGACGGATGGCGGAGTTGCCTCCCCTACTCCTTTCTATTGGTCTACCAACGGATATGGCATGATGTGGTACACCTTCAAGAAAGGGAAATATGACTTTGGAGCAGAAGAACAAGGAAGTGTGAAACTGTCACATGAAACGGACTATCTGGATCTATTCTGTATGGTAGATAGTACGCCGACTGCCTTATTGAACAATTTCTACCAACTGACAGGCAACCCCGTTTTGTTGCCTAAATTCGGTTTCTATCAAGGGCACCTGAATGCCTACAACCGCGATTACTGGAAAGAAGATGAAAAAGGCATCCTGTTTGAAGACGGAAAACGTTACAAAGAGAGCCAGAAAGATAACGGAGGCATTAAGGAATCTCTGAATGGCGAGAAGAATAATTATCAATTCTCTGCCCGTGCCGTTATTGACCGCTACAAGAGTCATGATATGCCATTGGGCTGGCTATTGCCGAATGATGGTTACGGAGCAGGATACGGACAGACGGAAACACTGGACGGAAATATTCAAAACTTGAAAGACCTGGGCGACTATGCCCGCCAGCATGGAGTGGAAATAGGCTTATGGACTCAGTCGGACTTACATCCCAAACCGGAAATAAGTGCCTTGCTGCAACGCGACATTGTGAAAGAAGTGAGAGACGCAGGAGTACGTGTGCTGAAAACAGACGTAGCATGGGTAGGCGCAGGATATTCCTTTGGATTGAATGGAGTGGCGGACGTAGGTCAGATTATGCCTTATTATGGTAATAACGCCAGACCGTTCATCATCTCTTTGGACGGATGGGCAGGTACCCAACGATATGCAGGTGTATGGAGTGGAGACCAAACAGGCGGCGAATGGGAATACATTCGTTTCCACATCCCTACCTATATAGGTGCCGGACTTTCCGGACAACCTAACATTACCTCGGATATGGACGGCATATTTGGCGGAAAGAATCTGCCGGTCAATACCAGAGACTTCCAATGGAAGACCTTCACCCCCATGGAACTGAACATGGACGGTTGGGGAAGCAATGAAAAGTACCCCCATGCATTGGGAGAACCTGCCACTTCTATCAACCGCTGGTACCTGAAACTGAAATCGGAATTGATGCCTTATGCATATAGCTTTGCTAAAGAAGCGGTGGACGGATTACCGATGATCAGAGCCATGTTCCTGGAATTCCCCAATGATTACACGCTGGGAACTGCCACCAAGTATCAATATATGTATGGAACGGATTTCCTTGTAGCTCCCATCTATCAGAATACCAAAGCTGATGCAGAAGGAAATGATATCCGGGACGGAATTTATTTGCCCGAAGGAGAATGGATAGACTATTTTTCGGGAGAGAAATATGAAGGCAGATGCATCATCAATAATTTTGCCGCTCCTTTGTGGAAACTTCCTCTGTTCGTAAAGAACGGGGCAATCATTCCTATGACCAATCCGAATAACAATGTCGCTGAAATCAATAAAGGCTTGCGTATCTACGAAATGTATCCTGATAAACACACCATGACCGTGGAGTATGACGATGATGGTATCAGCGAAGCATATAAAGACGGTAAAGGAGTAACCACTTTCATCGAGTCAAATGTAACTCCCAAAAACGAGGTTATGATCACGGTACATCGCACTCAAGGAGGTTTTGACGGTTTTGTAAAAGAGAAAGCAACCGAATTCAGAATCAATGTAACAGAGAAACCGAAAGCTATTTCTGCAAAGATTGGAAAGAACAAGGTGAAATTGACAGAAGTTGCTTCAATGGAACAATTCCTGAATGGAGAGAATGTATTCTATTATGATGCAGCGCCCAATCTGAACCAATTTGCAACCAAAGGAAGTGAATTTGAGAAAGTGGTAATTACCAAGAATCCGCAACTTCGCATCAAACTGGCTGCAACGGATATCACAGCTAACCAAATTGATATGACTATCAACGGTTACCGTTTTGCCCCTGCTGATAACCACCGTGTAACTTCGGGTACACTGACAGCGCCTCAGGCACAGGTAACGGATGATAACACAGAAGCATATACCTTGAAACCGACTTGGAGCAAAGTAGCTAATGCCGATTTCTATGAAATAGAATTGAACGGAATGCTTTACACTACTATTAAGGATACCGAACTCTTGTTTGACGGACTATCAGCCGAAACGACTTATGCATTCAAGATCCGTGCCGTAAATAAAGATGGAAAATCCGAATGGAATGAATTTAAGGCTACTACCAAATCCAATCCGTTGGAATTTGCCATTCATGGCATTAAGGGTGAAACAACGGCTAAGTGCCAGGAAGGTTTTGAAGTGGAACGCTTGTTTGACTTTGCCGAGCTGGGTGATGTATGGCATACCAAATACAGAGTCAATGCGTTGCCATTTGATCTGGTTATAGATTTGAGAACTATCAACCAACTGGATAAATTCCATTATCTGCCTCGTCAGGATGGTGGTAACGGAACATTACTGAAAGGTAGCGTATCCTATAGCTTGGATAAGGAGGACTGGACAGAAGCCGGAGCATTTGAATGGAAACGCAATGGAGAGGTGAAAGTATTCAATTTTGAAAACCACCCCACAGCACGTTACATCAAACTGTCTGTAACAGACGGCGTAGGAAACTATGGTTCGGGACGTGAGCTCTATGTATTCAAGGTTCCGGGAACGGAAAGTTACCTGCCGGGAGACATCAATAACGATGGCAAGATCGACAATAACGATTTGACCTCTTATACCAATTATACCGGTTTGAGACAGGGAGATTCTGATTTTGAAGGTTACATCAGCAATGGTGACATTAATAAGAACGGATTGATTGATGCATACGATATTTCTGTCGTTGCAACCCAACTGGAGGGTGGAATAGATGAAAGCAAGGCAGCAGGCGAAGTAAGCGGAAAACTGGAAATCAGTACTGCCAAACGCAGTTACAATAAAGATGAAATGATTGAAGTACGCGTGAAAGGTGTTGACCTGAAATCTGTCAATGCATTGAGTTTTGCTTTGCCCTATGACCAGCAGAAGTATGAATTTGTAGGTGTACAGCCTGTGAATATGAATGAGATGGAAAATCTTACTTATGACAGACTCCACACCAATGGCAGCAAAGCATTGTATCCCACTTTTGTCAACTTAGGCAATAAAGCCCTTCTGGAAGGAAATGTGGATCTGTTTGTCTTGAAGTTTAAGGCGAAGCAGAGAGTGACATTCGATTTGCAGATGAAGGATGGAATGTTGGTAGACCAAAAGCTGAATAGCGCCAAGTTCTAAAAAGAATAAGAGGGTGTGTCAAAATTCTAAAGTAACTATCAAATTGTTTACCGTAGGGGCGGATTGAATCCGCCCGAACCAGCGGTCACGACCTTGGGAGTAATGCACAAAGCAAATTATTATTGGGCAGATTCAATCTGCCCCTACAGCAAAATGATAGCTATTTTTTGTTTTGACACAGCCTTATTAATTTCTTAAATATATTTATCCAAGACTTTTTCTAAAGCACTCTGTGAAACCGGCTTCGTCAGGAAATCATTGCACCCAGACTCTAAAGCCTTCTCCCTATCCGACTCAAAAGCAAAAGCAGTCAATGCTATAATAGGAACTTCCCTGGAGTAGGAACGGATTAAACGAGTTGCTTCCAAGCCATCCATACGAGGCATTTTTATATCCATCAGAATCAAATCCGGCTGATGTTTCTTGAATAGGGCAACCGCCTCATTACCATCTTTTGCCCACAACAGATTATAATTATTTCCTATCAATGTTTTCAGCAACAGGAAATTACTGTCTACATCCTCTGCAATCAATATGGTCTGCATCTGTAACGGCTTTCTGGTTTTCCCCTTCGTTTCCACCTCTTTTTCCACGGTTGTTTTTAGCTCCAAGCGTTTCTTGCTCATATCACAAGGAATAGTGAAACGGAACGTAGAACCTTTATCCAATTGGGAGTCCACTGTGATTTCTCCTCCTAATTTTTCCACAATCATCCGGCAAATAGCAAGTCCCAAACCTGTTCCCTGCACAAAGGTATTCAGCTTCACAAAACGCTCAAAAATACTTTTCATCTTTTCCTCGGAAATTCCCATTCCCGTATCCTTGACATAAAAATCAATATGATCCTCTTTGAGCTCAAAACCAAAACGTATTTCACCTGCAAAGGTAAACTTAATAGCATTGGTTATCAAGTTGGTAATCACCTGCATGATGCGATTCTTGTCTTCATTGATAACCAGACTGGCATCTTTATTGTCAAGAATAAGGGTTACCCCTTCCTGAACACGGTCTTTGTGTATCTCATAAATACTCCGGCACAGTTCTCCCAAGTCCATTGGCTGCCGGACATACTCCAACGTCCCCGCTTCAATCTTGGACAAATCAAGAATATCATTGATTAATTGCAATAAGATTTCCGAATTCTGATTGATTATATCCGAATAGAGTTTCTCGTCTTCCGGATTATCTGCCGTAGTCATCAGGCGGGAGAAACCAACAATGGCATTCAGAGGAGTACGGATTTCATGGCTCATATTGGCTAAGAAAGCAGTTTTCAGCCTATCAGATTGTTCAGCCTTGATACGTGCCTGAATTAATTCTTGCTCGATATTCTGCATATTGGTTATATCCCAGGATATGCCGATAATCAGCGGAGCACGTCCCTCCATCGGAACCAATGTTTTTAGAGTCTGTACAATTCTGGTTTCCCCGGTAGCAGTGACATAAGATTCCTGCATCTCCATACGCTCACGTGTACGCATCAGTTCCAAATCATCCCGATAGAACTTCTCCGCATTCTCCGGTTCAGGGAATATTTCAAAATCAGTGTGCCCCAATGCCCGGGAAGCCGGAATATGGGAATGGTTGGCAAAAGCCTTGTTCCAGTACAGATACCTGAATTCATCCTCAGGATCTTTCACAAACAGGTAAACGGGAATATTATTGAGGATGGCATCCATCAGATAATTCAGTTCACGCAGTTCATCCCTGTTCCTTATTACATCTGTAATATCCTGCGTAAAGAACCAAATCATTTCTTCACCTCTATTCTGTATTATGAAGGTAGAGACTTGATGTACACGTATCTTTGTCTCTCCCACACGGGTATAGCGGGCACGGTAAGCAAAATTTCCTCCGTTATCACGAATTTCTTGAAGTCGCTGCTCAAAGATTTCTTTTGTTTTTAAAGATACAGGTAAATCATAGACTTTCTGAGTACCCAGCTCTCCTTTTACTCCATATTCTTCAATGAACTGCTTATTGGCATACACCAATGTTCCATCAGAAGACACTGCCAGAATACTGTCGCTAACCTTATCAAGTACCCGTTTAAAAACTTCCAGATTTTGTTGTGTCGCCACTCGTTCACTAATATCACGACACATGATTAACACATAGCTTTCGTCCAGCGGGAAAATGCGATTCTCATAATAATGATGAACTCCGTCTACATCCAGTTCATGATGGGCGGTAGAACCTTTACCCGTAACTACTACTTTCTGAAGGTTATTGTGCACATTATGGTAGGCTTCTTCGGGAATCATATCACACATACGCATCCCTTTGAAAGCCTCATTGGGGACTCCCACATGGTTGGTTTCTTCACTGGATACGACTTCGATACCAACTTCGTCATGATTGAATACGGTCAACATATCCGGCAATGAATCCAATATTCGCACCGCATATCTATCTTTGAAACTAATGTTTTCAGAACCTTGTTTTAAAGATGCCAATTCATCTTTGAGCAGTTGGTTTTCCCTTTTCAGTACTTCTATTTCCCGCTCTAATACCTTAAGCTTGTGTTCACAATCCATTTGTTGAAATTCTTTAGGATTTCCTTATCTTACAAATTTAGGAAACTTTTTCCGAACACAGCAAGGAATAACACTATTTTTCGTGAAGAAAATCCATATGTCCCCAAACAAGCAAATAAAAAGGAGCCGCCTATATTGCAAAGCGACTCCTTTCATCCTTATTTTATCAATCCAAATTATTTATACTCAGACCAACTCTTGATGGCAATATCATCTATTGTCATAGTGCAGAATGCATTGATAAATGCACTTGCCAAGCGAGCATTGGTAATGAGAGGAATGTTCAGGTCGATAGCCGCGCGACGAATTTTGTATCCGTTGTCCAATTCGCCTGCAGTCAGGTTCTTCGGAACATTCACTACCATATCTATTTCCTTTTTATGAAGCATATCCAGTGCTTGCGGCTGTCCTTCTTCGCTGGGCCAGTAGACGCGGGTGTTTTCTACACCGTTTTCGCTCAGGAACTTGGATGATCCGCCGGTTGCATATAGTTTATATCCTTTCTTCTGCAACATACGGGCTGCTTCCAGTGTATCTGCTTTCTGCTTGGTGTTACCCGTTGAAAGCAATATGCTCTTTTCCGGAATGCGATAGCCTACGGAAAGCATTGCTTTCAGTACGGCACAAGAAGTATCGGAACCGATACAACCTACTTCACCGGTAGATGCCATATCTACACCCAGTACAGGGTCGGCCTTTTGGAGGCGGTTGAATGAGAATTGACTTGCCTTTATACCTACATAATCCAGTTCGAAGAGATTCTTATTCGGTTTTTCTACCGGCAAGCCCAGCATTACTTTCGTTGCCAGTTCAATCAAATTGATCTTCAACACTTTGCTCACAAACGGGAAGCTGCGTGATGCACGCAGGTTACATTCTATCACCTTAATATCATTCTCGCGTGCCAGATACTGGATGTTGAACGGACCGGAGATATTCAATTCTTTCGCAATCTGGCGGGAAATGCGCTTGATGCGGCGAACCGTTTCCACATACAACTTCTGCGGTGGGAACTGGATGGTGGCATCACCGGAGTGTACACCGGCATATTCTATATGTTCGCTGATGGCGTATGCTACAATTTCACCATTTTGCGCCACAGCATCCATTTCCACTTCCTTGGCATGTTCTATGAATTGGCTCACTACGACAGGGTGTTTCTTTGATACGTTGGCGGCCAACTTCAAGAAGCGTTCCAGTTCTTCCTGGTTAGAACATACATTCATGGCAGCACCACTAAGCACGTATGAAGGGCGAACCAGAACAGGGAAACCCACCTTTTCGATAAACTTATTGATGTCTTCCATGGATGAAAGTGCGCTCCATTCGGGCTGGTCTACACCGATGCGGTCCAGCATTGCCGAGAATTTATCACGGTCTTCGGCATTGTCGATGCTCTTGGCGCTTGTACCCAGAATGTTTACATTCTGCGCATCCAGGCGGAGGGCAAGGTTGTTAGGTATCTGTCCGCCGGTTGATACAATCACGCCATGAGGATTTTCCAGTTCCAAAATATCCATTACGCGCTCAAAAGTCAACTCGTCAAAGTACAGGCGGTCGCACATATCATAGTCAGTAGATACGGTTTCGGGGTTGTAGTTTATCATTACGCTGCGGTAACCTTCCTTGCGGATGGTCTGCAATGCCTGAACACCACACCAGTCAAACTCTACGGAAGAACCGATGCGGTAAGCACCCGAACCGAGTACAACGATGGATTTATGGTCGCCCAAGTATTTCACGTCATTTGCCACACCGCTGTAAGTGAGGTACAGGTAGTTGGTCTGTGCGGGATATTCGGCAGCCAAAGTATCGATTTGTTTTACAACCGGCAGGATACCTACCTTCTTACGATGATTTCTCACACACAGAATGCCGTCTTCCATATCTCCTTCAAAGCCGATGGCACGCGCCACCTGGAAGTCAGAGAATCCTTGCACTTTTGCCTTGCGGAGCAGTTCATCGGGCATATCGGCAATCTGCTTATATGCCTGCATCTCTTTGGAGGTGTTCATGATGTTCTGCAATTTCTGCAAGAACCATTTGTCTATCTTGGTCAGTTCGTGAATCTGGTCTACCGTGTAACCTGCACGCATGGCTTTGCTGATAACAAAGATACGCTTATCAGTGGGCTCGCGCAATGCTTTGTCCACATCTTCTATTACCAATTCCTTGTTCTCTACGAAACCGTGCATTCCCTGACCTATCATGCGCAGACCTTTCTGAATCGCTTCTTCAAAGGTGCGTCCGATAGCCATTACCTCGCCTACCGACTTCATGGATGAACCCAGTTCGCGATCTACTCCGTGGAACTTGCCCAAGTCCCAACGGGGAATCTTACATACCACATAGTCCAATGCCGGTTCAAAGAATGCGCTGGTGGTCTTGGTTACCGAGTTCTTCAAATCGAACAAGCCATAACCCAACCCCAGTTTGGCGGCAACGAAAGCCAAAGGATAACCGGTAGCTTTGGAAGCCAAAGCGGATGAACGGCTCAAACGGGCGTTTACCTCTATCACACGGTAATCTTCCGATTCGGGGTCGAAGGCATACTGCACGTTACATTCACCCACTATACCTATGTGACGGATGATGCGGATAGCCAGTTCGCGGAGTTTATGATATTCGGCATTGGTCAGTGTTTGTGAGGGGGCGATAACGATAGACTCACCGGTATGGATGCCCAGTGGGTCGAAGTTCTCCATGTTACAAACGGTGATACAGTTGTCGTAACGGTCGCGCACTACTTCGTATTCCACTTCTTTCCAGCCTTTCAAGCTCTTTTCTACCAGCACTTGCGGTGAGAAAGAGAAGGCTTTTTCTGCCAAGATGTTCAGTTCTTCTTCGTTGTCGCAGAAACCGGAACCCAGTCCGCCCAGTGCGTATGCTGCACGGATAATGACGGGGTAGCCCAGTTCCCGCGCTGCACGACGGGCGTCTTCTATGTTTTCTACTGCTTCGCTTTTGATGGTTTTTACATCAATTTCGTTCAATTTTTCAACGAATAGTTCACGGTCTTCGGTATCCATAATGGCTTGTACGGGAGTACCCAGTACGCGCGCATTGTATTTTTCGAAGATGCCTGCTTTGTAGAGGGCTACGCCGCAGTTCAATGCGGTTTGTCCACCGAAAGAGAGGAGTACGCCGTCGGGACGTTCTTTTTCGATTACTTTTTCTACAAAGTAAGGGGTTACGGGGAGGAAGTAGATTTGGTCTGCTACCCCTTCGCTGGTCTGCACGGTGGCGATGTTGGGGTTGATCAGGATGGTTTCTATTCCTTCTTCTTTCAGGGCTTTCAAGGCTTGTGAGCCTGAATAGTCAAATTCTCCGGCTTCACCGATTTTCAGGGCGCCGGAACCTAGTAATAATACTTTCTTTATATTGTCTTTCATACTTGTTTCTTTTCTATATGTTTTGTTCTATATTGATGGTAAAGGGTGTATCAAAACTCCAAAGTAACTATCAAATGCTTTACCGTAGGGGCGGATTGAATCCGCCCGGATACACAAAGCAAACTATTATCGGGCAGATTCAATCTGCCCCTACGGCAAGAGGACAACCGATTTTAGTTTTGACACACCCTGTTACTTTTCGACTATCGGATAATAAAACGATTTACAATAGCTTTACAAATTCATCAAACAGGAACTCAGTATCCTTCGGTCCCGAAGCAGCTTCCGGATGGAACTGTGCAGAGAACCAAGGTTTGGACTGATGCTTGATACCTTCATTCGAGCCATCATTCATATTGATGAACAACGGTTTCCAGTCTGCTCCCAACGTATCATTATCTACGGCATAACCATGATTCTGACTGGTAATGAAGCAACGCTCCGTCCCCACCATGCGTACCGGCTGGTTATGGCTGCGATGCCCGTACTTCAATTTGTAAATACTGGCCCCACCTGCTTTAGAAAGCAATTGGTTTCCCATGCAGATACCAAAGATAGGCTTATCGCTCATGCTCATCGCCTTGCGGATGTTCTGTACAGCCTCATCGCAAGTATCTGGGTCGCCGGGACCATTTGAGATGAACAATCCATCATATTCCATTCCTGTAAAATCATAATTCCACGGAACGCGAATCACTTCCACATCGCGCTTTAACAGGCAACGGATGATATTAGTCTTTACACCACAATCCACCAATACAACTTTCTTCTTGTCAGCACCTTCATTGTAACGAATTACTTCCTTGCAAGAGACTTTGTCTACATAGTTGATACCCGCATAGGTTGCTTCGGGAATGTTATCGGGTTCATCATCGAACACAATTTTTCCCATCATCACACCGTGTTCACGCAATACTTTGGTCAGTTCACGGGTGTCAATGCCGGTGATGCCGGGCACTTGTTCACGCTTCAACCAGTCTGCCAAGCTCTCTTTTGCATTCCAGTGGCTGTACTCCTCACTGTAATCACTTACAATGATAGCCTCGGCGTGGATGCGTTCACTCTCCATAAATGTTGCCAGTCCGTTGGGTTCGATGGTAAAGGGAGGAACGCCGTAATTACCTACCAACGGATAAGTCAAAGTCATCAGCTGACCCGCGTATGATGGGTCGGTCAAGCTCTCGGGGTAACCGGTCATTGCCGTATTGAACACAACTTCGCCTGCTACCGGTTTTTCATAACCAAACGACTTGCCTGAGAAGCGGCTCCCGTCGTCAAGGATTAATGTTACATTTCTCATCTATTTATTATATCGTTGAATTGTTGTTATTTCTTTATTCACCGTAGGGGCGGATTGAATCCGCCCGAATACATTTTACAAATGCATATTCTTTGTGTTATCGGGCGGATTCAATCCGCCCCTACACGTCAATCATGTTCCAAACGATAGGGTTTAGAATTGATATACCTTTTCTATATAGTCTATAAACGCTTGATTGACCAACTTCACCCCTCCCGGCGTAGGATAATCGCCACTAAAGTACCAATCTCCCGTATGCTCAGGACAGGCTTCATGCAATCCTTCCAAAGTCTGATACACGATCTCCACCTTTGCCTGAGTTCCTTTCGGAGTCAGCAATTCCACCATTTTGGCAGCAATTTCCTCGTTGGTGAACGGAGCATAAATCTCTTTCACATAGTTCACCATCTGCTCTTTGGGCAATCCCACCTGATCTTTCGATTTGTTGTAAGCGCGTGCTATCACATCTTTCATATCACGTTCTTTCAACAACTCTACGGCAGCTTTGAATGCGATGAACTGATCCATACTTGCCATATCTATGCCATAATAATCAGGATAACGCACCTGCGGAGAAGAAGAAACAATCACAATCTTCTTGGGATGCAGGCGATCCAGAATACCGATGATACTTTGCTTCAACGTGGTTCCACGCACAATGCTGTCGTCAATTATCACCAGATTATCCACATAAGGCACAAGGCTGCCGTAAGTAATATCATATACGTGCGCAGCCAAGTCATTACGGCTATTGCCCTCTGCAATGAAAGTACGCAACTTTATATCCTTTATCGCCACCTTCTCGCTACGGATACGCCAAGACAGAATCTTATCCAATTCTTCATGATCCGGTCTCTGTTTCAAGGCTTCTATCTTCTTTATCTTTAATTTATTCAGATAGTTATCGAAACCTTCCAGCATACCATAGAAAGCGACTTCCGCCGTATTGGGAATGAACGAGAAGACCGTATGTTCCACATCATTGTCAATGGCTTTTAAGATAGGATCTACCAGTTTCTCACCCAATAACTTTCTTTCTTTATAAATATCCGCATCACTGCCCCGGCTGAAATAAATGCGTTCAAACGAACAAGCCTTCTTTTCTTTGGGGCGATTGATTTGCGCCAGGCGCATCTTTCCTGCTTTATTGATAAAGATAGCCTGTCCCGGCTGCAATTCATTGATACTCTTAGCCGGCACGTTCAGCGCTGTCTGGATAACGGGACGTTCGGATGCCAATACCATGATTTCATCATCCATATACCAGAATGCAGGACGAATGCCCCACGGATCGCGCACGGCAAATGACTCGCCACTACCCGTCATGCCACAGATGACGTAGCCTCCGTCCCATTCCTTGCTCGATGTTTTCAGCACATTACCCAGGTCTATGCGGTCTTCTATGGCGTGGGTGATGTCCATTCCTTTTAGCCCTTCGGTTTCACACTCTTTGTACAGGCGTTCCACTTCACGGTCCAGGCGATGCCCCACTTGTTCCAGCATGATGTATGTATCGGCATACTTGCGCGGATGCTGGCCGTCGGCAGTGATACGCGCAAAGATTTCGTCCACATTCGTCATGTTGAAGTTGCCGCACAATGCCAGATTCTTGGCACGCCAGTTGTTGCGGCGCAAGAAAGGATGCACGTATGAAAGGCCACTCTTTCCGGTGGTGGAATAACGCAAATGGCCCATGTAGGCTTCCCCGGCAAAGGGAAGGCATTTCTTTGCATATTCTGCATCGTGCAACTGTTCAGGGGTCAAGTCCTTGAAATTGCTCTGCACCGTATCAAATATTTCCGTGATGGCTCCCGAGCCCAATGCCCGTTCACGAAACATATATTCTTCACCGGGATTAGCTTCCAGCTTTACACATGCCAGACCGGCGCCTTCCTGTCCGCGGTTATGTTGTTTTTCCATCAGCAGATACAGTTTGTTCAAGCCGTACATCCAAGTTCCATACTTTTCTTGGTAATACTCCAGTGGTTTCAGCAGTCGTATCATTGCGACCCCACATTCATGCTTTAATGGTTCCATGCTCTCTTTATACCTTATTTATATAATTTCATATTCAAAATAAACTCTCTAGACAGTTAAAAAAAGATCCCGCCGTTGTTTTTGAAAGTACCCGCCGTTGTTTTCCGAAACAATGGCGGGATCTTTTTTCAATTTATTCTACTGTTACCGACTTCGCCAGATTTCTGGGCTGGTCTACATCTTTTCCTTTGCAAATAGCTACATGATAAGCCAATAACTGCAAGGGTACCGTAGCTATTAACGGTTCCAGGCACTCCAATGTTTCCGGCAGTTCGATGCAATCGTCCGCCAGTTTACTGATTACCGTATCCCCTTCGGTCACCAAAGCGATCACTTTTCCTTTGCGGGCTTTGATTTCCTGTATATTGCTTATTATCTTTTCATACATGGCGTTGTGGGTAGCCACCACGATAACGGGCATTTCCGTATCGATCAAAGCGATAGGGCCATGCTTCATTTCGGCAGCGGGATATCCCTCGGCGTGAATGTATGATATTTCTTTCAGTTTCAGTGCACCTTCCAGTGCTACCGGAAAGCTGTATCCGCGTCCCAAGTAAAGGAAATTGTGGGCGTAAGTGAAGATACGCGCCAGTTCCGCTATCTTGGGGTTACCGATTAATATCTTCTTTATTTTAGCCGGAACCAACATCAGTTCGCGAATCACTTCCTGTTGTCTTGCTTCGGGCATAGTGCCTTTTTCCTTTGCCAGCGTCAGGGCAAGCATGGTGAGTACCGTGACCTGCCCCGTAAATGCTTTGGTAGATGCCACTCCTATCTCCGGCCCCACATGGATGTATGAACCGGTATCCGTGATGCGCGGAATGGAGGAACCCACCGCATTGCATATACCATATATAAATGCTCCTTTCTCTTTTGCCAGTTCGATAGCTGCCAATGTATCGGCAGTTTCTCCGGATTGCGAGATGGCGATTACCACATCATCCGGATTAATAACCGGATCGCGGTAACGAAACTCGGAAGCATATTCCACTTCTACCGGAATGCGACAGAAACTTTCTATCAGTTGCTTGCCTATCAGCCCTGCATGCCAGGAGGTTCCACAGGCTACAATTACAAAACGGCGGGCGGCAAGCAGGCGTTCCTTGTGGTCTATCACTGCGGACAAGACTACACTGGTTCCTTCCATATTGATACGTCCGCGCATACAGTCGTTAATGCAATCGGGCTGCTCAAAGATTTCTTTCAGCATGAAGTGCGGATAGCCTCCTTTCTCCAACTGTCCGAGGTTCATTTCCACCGTTTTCACTTCGGGTTTCTGAAGCACATTGTCCAGATTCACCACTTCCAGTTCCTTATCCCGGCGGATCAATGCCATTTCACCGTCTTTCAGATAAACCACCTTGTCGGTGTACTCCACTATGGGAGTGGCATCCGAAGCCAGAAAGAATTCATCCCGCCCGATGCCCACCACAAGCGGACTGCTCTTGCGTGCGGCAATAATCTCATCGGGATTATTCTTGTCGAGCACTGCAATGGCATACGCACCAATGACTTCATGCAAAGCCAACTGAACAGCGGTAAGTAAATCTAAATGATTGGAAACTTGGAAATATTCAATGAGTTGAACGAGAACTTCGGTATCGGTACTACTTTTAAAGATGAATCCCTTTTTTTGAAGCTTTTCTTTCAGGGTAGCGTAGTTTTCAATAATACCATTGTGGATAAGAGCTAAATTTTCGGAAGAAGAAAAATGGGGATGAGCGTTAGCCTGGCAAGGCTCCCCGTGAGTAGCCCACCGTGTGTGGGCAATACCAATTGTACCGGAAACGTCTTTTTGGGAAACGAAAGCCTCAAGGTCTGAAACCTTTCCTTTCGTCTTGTAGACGTTTAACCGCCTCTTTTTATCGATCAATGCGACTCCTGCACTATCATAGCCTCGGTATTCCAACCGCTTCAGGCCTTTTATGAGGACAGGGTAAGCATCTCGTTTTCCAATGTAGCCTACTATTCCACACATAATTAATAAGTATATGTTTTAATTCGGCTGCAAAGATACAAATTCCGATAACATAAGTGCAATAAAAAACCATAAATAATTGACGAAAGTGACAGAAATTTAGAAATTAAAAGCTAAAAGAAATTGTTTGTTCATTTTCAAAATAAATATGCAAACTTACATTCTTTAATCACTTTTGACAGATTCGGTTACGAATTAAAAGAAATAAACAGTCGAGAAAAACAAATTGTAAGCATACGTGGCTTATTAGTATATTTCTGTTCATATAATCAAACTTTCCTTCAATCAAAATGAAATAAATTATCTAATTTTGCAGAACAAACTGAAATACAAAACAACATTATCACGAACCAAAGACATAAATAATGGTAAAAAGAGAACAAAATGGTCTTTATGACGCAACCAACGAACATGATGCTTGTGGTGTAGGTATGGTAGTCAACATTCATGGCAACAAATCGCATGAACTGGTGGACTCAGCATTAAAGGTATTAGAGAACATGCGCCATCGCGGCGCAGAAGGAGCCGACAACAAAACAGGTGACGGTGCGGGGATTATGTTGCAAATTCCGCACGAATTCATTTTGTTGCAAGGTATCCCGGTACCCGAAAAAGGAAAGTATGGAACCGGTCTGGTCTTCCTGCCGAAAGACGGAAAAGAACAAGCCGGGATACTGAGTATTATGATTGAGGAAATAGAGCGCGAAGGCTTGACATTGATGCACCTGCGCAATGTGCCTACCAATCCCGATTGCCTGGGAAAAGATGCACTGGCCAACGAACCGGAC
The DNA here is from genome assembly GCA_902388365.1 of uncultured Bacteroides sp. Lineage (GTDB taxonomy): Bacteria > Bacteroidota > Bacteroidia > Bacteroidales > Bacteroidaceae > Phocaeicola. The sequence goes on from CABMPB010000028.1 coordinate 21,170, forward strand.
ATCAAACAGGTATTTATCACCGGAGTGACCGATACCGAGAACCTGGAACGCACGCTCTATATCATCCGCAAGAAGATAGAGAAACGAATCAACCATAAAGATTTCTACGTGGTTTCGCTGTCCAGCAAAAACATTATATATAAAGGTATGCTCTCGTCCATGCAGGTACGCGAGTATTTCCCGGACTTGACACAACCCTATTTCACCAGCGGGCTGGCATTGGTACACTCCCGTTTCAGCACCAACACATTCCCCACATGGAGCCTTGCCCAACCCTTCCGCCTGTTGGCGCACAATGGCGAGATCAATACCATCCGTGGCAACCGCGGATGGATGGAAGCGCGGGAAAGTGTGTTGTCTTCTCCGGCACTGGGCGACATAAAGGCCATCCGCCCCATTATACAGCCGGGAATGAGTGACAGTGCATCACTGGATAATGTACTGGAGTTTTTTGTAATGTCCGGTCTGAGCCTGCCACACGCCATGGCAATGCTGGTTCCAGAATCATTCAATGACAAGAACCCCATCAGCGAAGATTTGAAAGCATTCTATGAATACCATTCCATCCTGATGGAACCTTGGGACGGCCCTGCCGCACTGCTATTCAGCGACGGACGCTTTGCCGGGGGTATGCTGGACCGTAACGGTCTGCGCCCCGCCCGCTACCTCATTACCAACAATGACATGATGGTAGTGGCAAGTGAAGTAGGCGTAATGGACTTTGAACCGGGAGAAATAAAAGAAAAAGGACGCCTGCAACCGGGTAAAATCCTGATGATTGATACCGAGCAGGGCAAAATATATTATGACGGCGAGTTGAAAGAGCAACTGGCATCTGCCAAGCCTTACCGCAACTGGTTATCGACCAACCGCATAGAACTGGATACCCTGAAAAGCGGACGTAAAGTAGATAACAAAGTGGCAGATTACGAGCGTATGCTGAGAACTTTCGGCTTCTCACGCGAGGACGTGGAACGCACCATCATGCCCATGTGCAACACCGGCGCGGAGCCCACAGCATCTATGGGTAACGACACCCCGCTGGCCGTGCTATCGGATAAGCCGCAACTGTTGTTCAACTACTTCCGCCAGCAATTTGCACAGGTTACCAATCCTGCCATCGACCCCATCCGTGAAGAGTTGGTAATGTCACTGTCCGAGTACATCGGGGCAGTAGGCATGAACATATTGGTGCCCAATGAAAGCCATTGCAAAATGGTGCGCCTCCCCCATCCCGTGCTGAATAATACACAGCTTGACATTCTGTGCAACATCCGCTATAAAGGTTTCAACACCATCAAACTGCCCATCGTATTCCAGGTGAGCAAAGGAAAAGCCGGATTGCAGGAAGCATTGACCAACCTCTGCAAACAAGCGGAACAATCGGTAACAGATGGCGTGAACTATATTATTCTGAGCGACCGTTCCGTAGATGCCGAACACGCAGCCATCCCTTCCCTGCTTGCCGTGAGCGCAGTGCATCATCATCTGATCTCTGTTCAGAAACGTGTACAGACTGCCTTGATTGTAGAAAGCGGCGAGATTCGCGAAGTAATGCACGCAGCGTTACTCTTGGGATATGGTGCAAGCGCCATCAATCCGTACATGGCATTCGCCGTACTGGACAACTTAGTAAAAAAAGGCGAAGTGCAAATGAATTATGAGACAGCCGAGAAGAACTATATCAAAGCCATCCGCAAAGGCCTGTTCAAGATTATGAGCAAGATGGGTATCTCTACGATCCGTTCTTACCGCGGCGCGAAGATTTTTGAAGCGGTGGGCGTAAGCGAAGAACTGTTGAGAAGTTATTTCGGTACTCAGATGTCAAGCATCGGCGGCATCCGCCTGGAAGAAGTGGCCCGGGATGCCATCGCCATGCACGATGCAGGATTTGCAGCCAAAGAAGTGAGCGACATTCTCCCCCACGACGGTCTGTTCTCCTTCCGCAAAGACGGAGTGAAACACGCCTGGAATCCCGAAACGATCTCCACGCTGCAACTGGCTACCCGACTGGGGAGTTACAAGAAATTCAAAGAATTTACCACTATGGTGGACGCCAAAGAATCGCCCATCTTCCTGCGCGATTTCTTCGGATATAAGAAGAATCCGATCTCTATTGACAAGGTGGAGCCGGTGGAAAATATCGTGAAGCACTTTGTTACAGGAGCCATGTCCTTTGGCGCCATCAGCAAGGAAGCGCACGAAGCCTTGGCACTTGCCATGAACAAACTGGGTGCACGCAGCAACACCGGCGAGGGCGGCGAAGACAGCGACCGCATCACCGGCACGCACGACGGCATCTCCCTGTGCAGCAAAACCAAACAGATTGCCTCCGGACGTTTCGGAGTCACCGCCGAATATCTGGTCAATGCAGAAGAAATACAGATCAAGGTGGCCCAAGGAGCCAAGCCGGGTGAAGGCGGACAGTTGCCGGGATTCAAGGTGGACGAAGTGATTGCAAAGACCCGCCACTCCATTCCGGGCATCTCGCTGATCTCTCCCCCGCCCCATCACGATATTTACTCCATCGAAGACCTCGCACAGTTGATTTTCGACCTGAAGAACGTAAATCCGAAAGCGAAAATCAGCGTGAAGCTGGTAGCCGAGAGTGGCGTGGGTACGATTGCCGCCGGGGTGGCAAAGGCGAAAGCCGACCTGATTGTCATATCGGGAGCCGAAGGAGGTACAGGCGCCTCTCCTGCATCGAGCATGCGCTATGCAGGTATTTCCCCCGAAATAGGTTTGAGCGAAACCCAACAAACACTGGTACTGAACGGTCTGCGCGGACAAGTGAAATTGCAAGTGGACGGCCAGTTGAAGACCGGACGGGACATTATAGACATGGCTTTGCTGGGAGCCGAAGAATTTGGTTTCGGCACCACCGCCCTCATCGTACTGGGCTGCGTGATGATGCGCAAATGCCACACCAACACCTGTCCCGTAGGCGTAGCCACCCAAGACGAGGAATTGCGCAAACGCTTCCGCGGACACTATGAATATGTGGTGAACTACTTCACTTTCCTAGCCCAAGAAGTGCGCGAGTACCTTGCTGAAATGGGATTCACCCGGCTGGAAGACATCATAGGTCGCACGAACCTGATAGAAATAAAACAAGCGGCTGCCGGACAGAAGACCTCTTTGCTGGACTTCAGCAAGCTGCTGCATAAAGTAGAAAACGGAGCAGCCATACACAACGTAACAGAACAAAAACACGACATCACCCACGTGAAAGACGTAACCATGATAGCCGCCGCCAAGGATGCGCTGGAAAACGGAAAGGAAGTCTCACTGGAGTATGCCATTGCTAACACGGATCGTTCGGTAGGCGCCATGCTGTCCGGAGCCGTTGCCAAGAAATACGGTCACGCAGGTTTGCCGGACCAGACCATCAACGTGAAGTTCAAAGGCTCGGCCGGGCAGAGCTTCGGTGCATTCCTTACCCATGGCATCTGTTTCAAACTGGAAGGTGAGGCAAACGACTATCTGGGCAAGGGACTGAGCGGCGGACGCATTGCCGTGCTTCCCCCCATGCGCAGCAACTTTGAAGCGGAGAAGAATACCATCGCCGGAAACACCGGACTGTATGGCGCTACCAGCGGAGAGGTGTACATTAACGGTCGTGTAGGTGAGCGTTTTGCCGTGCGCAACTCCGGAGTCATTGCCGTGGTGGAAGGAGTGGGCGACCACTGTTGCGAGTACATGACCGGCGGACGCGTGGTGGTACTGGGCGAGACGGGCCGAAACTTTGCTGCCGGTATGAGTGGCGGTGTGGCTTATGTGTGGGATAAGAATCACAACTTCGACTATTTCTGCAACATGGAGATGGTAGAGTTGTCCCTCATCGAGGAAGCGTCTTATCGCAAGGAGTTGCACGAATTGATCCGTCAGCACTATTTGTACACCGGTTCCAAACTGGCACGCACCATGCTGGATGACTGGAATCACTATGTGGACGAATTTATCCAGATAGTGCCGATAGAATACAAACGGGTGTTGCAGGAAGAACAGATGCGCAAGTTGCAGCAAAAGATTGCTGATGTGCAGAGAGATTATTAAGAGAGAATGCTATATATGTTGAAACAAAAGTTAGTCACTGTAGGGGCGGGTTCCAAACCCGCCCGAATACACAGAGCTAATGACTTGGCATCGTGCAAAAACAATTTTGCCATCCCTTTGCCCGTAGGGGCGGATTGAATCCGCCCGTATACATAAAGTAATTGCTATCGGGCGGATTCAATCCGCCCCTACAGCAAATGGATACGCCAATTATTCTCAACATAGCCCATCTCTTGCATCAACCAACTAATTAACAGGAAAAAAACAAAAAACGATATGGGAAATCCAAGAGCATTTTTAACCATCCCCCGTCAGGAAGCGGGCTACCGTCCCGTCCATGACCGTATCTCCGACTACGGAGAAGTAGAACAGACATTGAACAGCCGCGACCGCAAACTCCAAGCATCACGCTGCATGGATTGCGGAGTACCCTTCTGCCACTGGGCTTGCCCGCTGGGCAACAAACAACCCGAATGGCAAGACGCCCTCTCCAAAGGAAAATGGGAAGAAGCCTACAAACTTCTGAACGAAACCAACGACTTCCCCGAATTTACGGGCCGCATCTGCCCCGCCCTTTGCGAAAAGAGTTGCGTACTGAAACTGAGCATCGACTCCCCCATCACCATCCGCGAGAACGAAGCCGCCATTGCCGAAGCCGCCTTCCGCGAAGGCTACATCAAGCCCCGCCACATAGAACGCAACGGCAAGAAAGTAGCCATCATCGGCGCCGGACCCGCCGGAATGGCAGCAGCCAACCAATTAAATTGGAAAGGATACGAAGTAACCGTGTTCGACAAGAACGAAGCCCCCGGCGGACTGCTCCGCTATGGCATCCCCAACTTCAAGCTGCACAAACCCATCATCGACCGCCGCACCCGCCTGATGGAAGAAGAAGGAATCATCTTCAAACTGGGCAGTGACATCGACGTGCAACACCTGCCCGAAGGTTTCGACGCCTACTGCATTTGCACCGGAACGCCTACCGCCCGCGACCTCAACATCCCGGGACGAGAACTGAAAGGCATCCACCCGGCACTGGAAATGCTGGCACAGCAAAACCGCATCCTTGCCGGAATGACCTTCCCCAAGGAGCAACTGGTCAACGCCAAAGGCAAGAAAGTCCTGGTGATCGGTGGCGGGGACACAGGCAGCGACTGCATCGGAACGAGCAACCGGCAGGGCGCAGTGAGCGTAACCCAAATCGAGATCATGCCCCAGCCGCCCGTAGACCATAATCCCGCTACCCCGTGGCCGCAGTGGCCCGTGGTACTGAAAACCACTTCTTCGCACGAGGAAGGATGCAGCCGTCGCTGGTGTCTCTCCTCCAACAAATTCTTGGGCAAAAACGGCAAGGTATGCGGCGTGGAAGTAGAAGAAGTAGAATGGTTACCCAGTCCCGACGGGGGACGTCCCGTGATGCACCCCACCGGAAAAGTAGAGGTAATAGAAGCCGACTTGGTACTACTGGCAATGGGTTTCCTGAAACCGGAGCAACCCCAATTTGCCGAAAATGTATTCGTAGCAGGAGATGCCGCCAGCGGAGCCAGCCTGGTAGTACGTGCCATTGCCAGCGGACGGAAAGCGGCAGCGGATATAGACAGCTATCTGAGTAAATAGCATTCCCGGCTACCTGTAGGGGCAGATTGAATCTGCCCGATTACATTCTGAAAGATGTATTCGTGTATGCATTACTCCCAAGGTCGTGACCGTTGGTTCGGGCGGATTCAATCCGCCCCTACAGCAAATGTTAGCAACAGCCTCACGTTCCCACTCCGTTATTAGGCGGATTTAGAACCCGCCCCTACAGTGGATCAGGACCAAACAACCGCCGGAGGTACCCACCGCGCAGCCTCCCTCCGGCCTTTAGTGGAAGAGCGTAAAGAAATTTAGCGCTATTTCCGTTAAGAACAAAAAGCTGTTTGAGCGTAGCGAGTTCTTTTTGTTTAGGAAATAGAGTTAAATTTTAGCTCTGGAACGGCAGCCGGCGTTTTTTCTTTTTGTTTCTTTTTCTTTTGTACGCACAAAAGAAAAAGAAAGTCCCCACCAGTACTAATCAATAAAAAACAAATACAACTATGTGTGGAATCGTTGGAATATTCAGAATAAAGCAGCAAACGCAGGAACTGCGTCAGAAAGCACTAAAAATGTCTCAGAAGCTCCGCCACCGCGGACCGGACTGGAGTGGCATCTATGTAGGCAACACCGCCATCCTCGCCCATGAACGCCTCTCGATAGTAGATCCCGAAAGTGGCGGTCAACCCCTCTACAGCCCCGACCGCAAACAGATCCTTGCCGTAAACGGCGAGATCTATAACCACCGTGACCTCCGCGCCAAGTATGCCGGAACCTATGATTTCCAAACGGGAAGCGACTGTGAAGTCATCCTCGCCCTGTACAGGGACAAAGGAATCAACTTTCTGGAAGACCTGAACGGCATCTTCGCCTTCGCCCTCTACGATGAAGAAAAAGACGACTTCCTCATCGCCCGCGACCCCATCGGAGTCATACCTTTATATATAGGCAGGGACTCAGACGGAAAAATCTATTGCGCCAGCGAGCTGAAAGCCCTTGAAGGTTTCTGTGACGAATACGAGCCTTTCCTTCCCGGTCATTACTATTGGGGCAAAGAAGGCAAAATGACCCGTTGGTACACCCGCGACTGGTTTGAATATGATGCGGTAAAGACCAACAGCGCCTATCAGCAGGATGTGCACGATGGCTTGGAAGAAGCCGTGAAACGCCAGTTGATGAGCGACGTACCCTACGGAGTACTCCTCTCCGGCGGTTTGGACAGCTCCGTAATTTCCGCCATCGCCAAGAAATATTCCGGCAAACGCGTAGAAACCGATGACCAGAAAGATGCCTGGTGGCCGCAACTCCACTCCTTCGCCATCGGACTGAAAGGTGCGCCCGACCTGAGCAAAGCACGCGAAGTGGCGGACTACATAGGAACCGTTCACCATGAAATAAACTACACCATTCAAGAAGGACTGGACGCTATCCGCGACGTAATCTACCACATCGAGACATACGATGTTACTACCGTCCGCGCCTCCACCCCGATGTATTTATTGGCGCGTGTCATCAAGAGCATGGGCATCAAGATGGTACTGAGCGGCGAAGGTGCCGATGAAATATTCGGCGGTTATCTCTATTTCCACAAAGCGCCCACGGCTCAGGCTTTTCACGAAGAAACCACTCGCAAACTGAGTAAACTCCACCTGTATGACTGCCTTCGCGCCAACAAATCATTGGCAGCTTGGGGAGTGGAAGGCCGCGTGCCCTTCCTGGATAAAGAATTTCTGGACATTGCCATGCGCCTCAACCCCGAAGCAAAAATGTGTCCCGGCAAGGTTATCGAAAAGAAAATCGTCCGCGAAGCGTTTGCCGATGTATTGCCCGAAAGCGTGGCATGGCGTCAGAAAGAGCAATTCAGCGATGGCGTGGGCTACAACTGGATTGATACCCTGAAAGCCCTCACTGCCGAAAGCGTTACCGACGAACAAATGGCACATGCGGCAGAACGCTTCCCCATCAACACGCCGATGAATAAGGAAGAATATTACTATCGCAGCATTTTTGAAGAACATTTCCCCAGCGAAAGTGCCGCCCGAAGTGTGCCCAGCGTACCCAGTGTAGCTTGTTCTACTGCCGAAGCACTGGCTTGGGATGCAGCTTTCAAGAATCAGAATGAACCTAGCGGACGAGCTATCAAAGGGGTGCACGAGGAAGCTTATTCGTAATCCCATAGCTTAGGGCATCCGGGATTTGCCGTTCATTTCTGCTCCGTTTGATTTATTTCTGAATGGTTATGAATCAATAGTTTAAGGTAAACCTCCACCGTAGGGGCGGATTGAATCCGCCCGAATGCATCCACAGATACACCATTGGGATGTTATCGGGCAGATTCAATCTGCCCCTACGGTGGACGGCAACGCTATTCATTCCCACCCCCGTTATGAACGACATTTTTCGAACCCCATAGTCCCCATAAATAAAAACAAAAGCGGATAACCTTAAAAATTATCCGCTTTTATTTTCTCTGTTTCAAAAGAAAGATATATATTTGCATCGCTTTTTCAAAGAAGCACTTGCAAAAGGGAAATAGAGTCTTGCCGAAATGGCTCAGTTGGTAGAGCAATTCATTCGTAATGAATAGGTCCCCGGTTCGAGTCCGGGTTTCGGCTCTCCTTTCAATCAGTAACCAAACTTAAAAAGTTTAGTTACTGATTTTTTTATGATTACTTCACCACAAAACCTCTCTTATCCAAGTAAGCCTTGAACCGATGCAGGTATTCTTCATCAGGACCGGCAAAGAAAGAAACTCCGGAAGCTCCATTATTATATGCTTCATCCAGTGCTTCTTCAAAAGTGTCCTTAATATCCCCAAACATCAACCCTGCATAAATCTTAGCACGACCATCAACCGTTTCAACACTCTCCTTTACCGAGCGACCAATCCATTCAGGACCTTCATAATAGAATTTATTATAAATCATCGGATAATAAGCATCCAGCGACCACTGTCCCCAATCCTGGCGCACCATGTGCCTGGCCATAGACGGTCCGGGGAATACGGCAGCAGAAATAGTTTTATGATCGGCTTTCACTGCTTTCGTAATGGCATCGACCACGCGGGTGATGGCATCCAGACGGAAGTTAATCCAGCTTTGGTTCTCCATCGGATATTTCAGTTCCAAAGGATCTTGCCCCGTCTGTGCCTTAAACAGTTCACGGCACACGTCACAATAACAGTAATCATATTCGGGCAATTCTTCCTTTTGCTCTATGCCATAGTTCTTCCAAAGGCTGACGGGAAGAATGACATCCGGCATACGTACATAGTCCAAATGCACACCGTCTACGTATGGTTTATGGGCTTCTTTTACGTAATCTTCTGCCAAGTACTCTGCTACTCCCTGATGGTTGGGACAAAGGAAACGGTAGTAGTCCACATAAGCCGGTTTGTCGTAGCATGACTCGCCTTTACGGTTCACAGCATACCAGTCGGGATGCTTGTCCAGCAACTCCCTGCGGTTCATGGTCCATTTCCAGTAATGGGCTTCCAGTCCGGCTTCTTTGCACATGCGGTAGATATTTTCCTCATATCCTTCAAACAACACGCCGGAGATGCCACACTCTTTCAATAATCCGAACCACTTTTGCCATTCGGCATCTGTGCGATTATTGTGAATGCCTGTCCATACCCAGTTCTTGACTTCGCGCTGTGCTATCTTTTCTGTCCGGAAACGGCCTTCGTTATTAATCACATAACGCACTCCCTCGGCAGGGTTCGTGATGGACATCTGATAAGTGTTCTGTGTCGCATCCACTGATATTTCAGCACCGGCAGGAAGGTTCTTCAATTCCTTATCGGTCAGGAAGAACTGTTTGGTGGAGCGCAGATAGTTATGCTGCTTTCCATAATTATCTTGCTGAGCATAGAACATCGCCCAAAGCAATTTGTAAATATCCCGATTGTATGGATAAACCAGTTCATCCTGGGAAGTACCCACCTTCTTGTCTACAAAATAAAGGTATCCCCAACGGTCGGGCATGTGCATATCAATCCGGCCTGTGGGACTCCACACCCAGTTTTCTTCGGGTCCTTTTTCCTTCAGCCATTGCACACGCGAGAAGTTGATGCGCCAGGTGTTGCCCGCTTTCAGCGGGTTATTGAAGTTCATGGTCAATGCCTGGTGAGGGATGGCCATTTCCACACTCCAATATTTATCCTTATCCTTTGATTTATTCAGTGTACCTTCGCAGTGAATGGCCACTTTCAGCCCCGGGCAATCCCATTGCACCATAAAGTTACCGCCGGAACGGTAAGGCTTATCCAGCATCAAGTCGAAAATAACGCCACGGGCATTGGTTTCTATTTCAAAATAGTTCTGTCCGTCGCCATCCGGATCTATGAATACTTCGAAATCGTTATCATAATAAATAATGGTATCCCGTTGGGTAAGGCGGGCTTTGATGTCTTCTTCTTGCAGCACGGCACCCACATAGAGGTATTCATCATCCCACAGCATCTTGGCAGTAGTCTCATACTTGGGGGTGGGAAAGCCTTCGCCGCTGATGTCTACAAAAGGTGCGGTAGACTGAGCTTTCTTCCAGGAAGATTCATCCAACTTTCCATCTATTTTCAGTTTGCCGTCTGCACGGTAACACACGTATGTACGCGGATCGGTAAGGAAACGCTCATACTGTTCAAACAGGCTTTGCGCCATTGCCGGAAAAGTAACCAGCAAGAGTAACAGGGAATAAAAAAGTTTCTTCATATCTATCAATGATCGGATTAATTACTTTCAATTACTTGACCCACGCCACGATACAGTTTCACCGGTCCGTCCAGCAATACTGCCAATACGGTGATCTGTTCATCCTGCACCTGTGGGGGAACATCAATATAAAGGTTTCCGGGTACGGAACTCCAATAATTCTTATTATAAACCTTGTAAGTCAGCATAGCTCCGTTGCCCACTACCCACACACGGTTCACTTTATTTACCAGACCCTTTACCTCCACAGGACCATTCGGTTTATAAGGCAAGTACAGATAAAGAATATCTCCTGCCTTGTTCAACGTAGTATATCCTTGGAAATGCTCGGTAGGAATACCTGCGCGGGTGTCATAAATGGCTTCTTTATGCTTCTTGGTCCAGCGACCGAACTCTTTCAGGATAGCCACCTGTTCTTCGGGAATGCTGCCATCTTCTTTCGGACCGATGTCCAACAACAGATTTCCACCCATACTGAGGCAATCCACAAAGGTACGGAGCAGAATGAACGGGGATTTATAATTGCTATCCGTATGCTGATAGCCCCATGAGTCATTCATAGTCATGCAAAGTTCCCAATATTTATCTTCGGGACGGACTACGGGAACTCCTTGTTCCGGAGTGGCGTAATCACCGTATCCCTGAATACGGGAGTTAACGATCACATTCTTATTATCTGAACGAAGCAAATCTATAATGCCTTTAGAGTTCCATGCTTCCGCACTTTGTTCCCAGTCGCCGTCAAACCAATAAAGATCCGGCTTCCAAGTCTTATTCAATTCTGCCAGTTGACCGAAATTGAATTTATTGAATCTAGCCCAGCGCTCAGGATCATTCTTATAGCGCACTTCCGTGCGTGTCTTATTAGGATAATCGGGGTGCGACCAATCCAGCAAAGAATAGTAGAATCCCAGTTTCAAGTCCTGTTTCCGCACTTCCTTTACAAAAGGAGCAATCAGGTCACGCTTTGCCGGAGTACTTTTTACCACGCTGATATCTCCTACCTTGGTGTCCCACAGAGCCACACCGTCATGGTGCTTGGTAGTGATTACCGTATATTTTGCTCCACTCTCCTTTATCAGGTCCACCCATGCCTTGGGATCATACTTTGAAGCGGTGAAACCTTTTTCCTGCTCCATGTATTCATCATAAGGAAGATAATTATTAAAGAAAGACCAGCTTTCAGACACTCCCCTTACGGAGTAAATTCCCCAATGGATAAAGATTCCCAACTTGGCTTGCGAAAACCATTCCATTCTTTTGTCCTTCTGTTCTGCGGTTTCATTCTGCTGCGGTTCCTGTGCCCGTAAGGGAGAAGCTGCAATAAGCAATCCCAGGAACGCTAACGATACTCGATTTTTTCTCATATTCAAATAGGTTTGATTTATTAGGTTAGCAGGCCGATATTAGTATAATGACGGCTATATCTGGTAGCAAAGATAACGTATTTTTGTATTTCATAAAGAATAATCATAGAAGGTTTTTTAATGGGAGGGCAAATTCTTTAAATTCGCTTCTGTGCAAAACGCTGCACATTATCTTTTTAATTTTTATCTTTGCACATCTAAAACAAAATAAATATGAGTGCAAAGAAAAAGAAACAATCTAATAACCCTCTGAGAATCATTATCATCCTGGCATTGCTGGGACTGATGGCATACAAATACCAGTTATTCGACGGTAAGTTACTTGAGAACCTTCCTAAACCGACAGAAACCGAGCAACCCTCCCCCGGCATATCACCAACTGCCGGTAACAACGGCTCATTAGAAATCCCCGTCATGCAATCCAGTGCCGGCGGACAGATATTGAAACGCAAAGGATATACCCTTTCCTATAATGCCGATTATAAAACTCCGCAATGGGTGGCTTGGGAATTGACCAAGAAAGAAACTACAGGAACGGAAGGACGGACTGATAAATTTCTGCCGGACCCGGATGTGCGAGGTGCTAAAGCTTACACCGGTGACTACACCAAATCGGGCTACGACCGTGGGCACATGGCTCCTGCGGCAGATATGAAATGGAGTCGCCAAGCTATGGAGGAATCGTTCTATTTGAGTAATATTTGTCCCCAAAACCCGAATCTGAATCGTGGGGATTGGAATGACCTGGAAGAACAATCCCGCAAATGGGCTAAAAAATATGGAGCTGTCTATATTACTTGCGGACCGATATATGATACGAAGCGTCCGAAACGAATCGGTAACAATAAAGTAGCTGTGCCGGATGCTTTCTATAAAGTGGTATTGATTAATGATAAGAAGAATCCGCAAGCCATCGGATTTATTTTCCCTAATAAGGCGGGACATAAACCATTAAAGAAGTATATGGTGACGGTAGATAGTGTGGAGAAACGTACTAATATTGATTTCTTTCCTGCCTTGCCGGATGAGATAGAAGATAGGATTGAGGCGGAGTTGGTACAGGAATTGCCATAAATGTGCATTTGGGTGTGGTTTATTTTTGTGGATACTACTCTTTCTACACAAGTGTTTTAACATTTCCAGTAATGATTTCATCCACCGTAGGGGCAGATTGAATCTGCCCGAAAACGATTTGCTTTATCCATTCGGGCGGATTCAATCCGCCCCTACGGTGGATGTTAACAAATTACTTCACCTCCAATACCACAATAGACTTAGCAGGAAGCGTCACCTTCAAATTACCTTTATTTACTTTCGCACCCGTAAATTCTTTCGGAGCAACTACATTAGGTTTTTCAAAGCTATTATAATCACCTATGTTACCAGCAGTCAAAATACGACCTGTAACACTTTTTGCCTTTACATCACCCAGATTCAATTCTATCTCCTGCGAATCCTTCAAATCCACATTAGACAATGAAATATGAATCAACCCGTTTGCATCCCGTGAAGCTGTTGCACTCACCATCGGAACAATACGGTCACCACGCACCACCTTGCGTTCACAGTTCAATTCCATGGGAAGATATGTAGCGTCCTGATGCACCTTATACATCTCAAACACATGATAAGTGGGAGTTAAAACCATCTTATCCTCCTTCGTCAGAATCATAGATTGAAGTACATTAGCAATCTGGGCAATATTTGTCATCTTAATACGGTCTGTGTATTTATGGAAAACATCCAGCGTCAAAGAAGCCACAAAAGCATCGCGCAATGTGTTTTGTTGATACAGGTGACCGCGTATAGTACCCGGTTCTTCATCCCACCAGGTTCCCCATTCGTCCACCATCAAACCAATCTGCTTCTTCGGATCGTATTTATCCATGATAGCCATGTGTTTTTTCAAAACCGATTCTATTTCAAGGCACTTGCCCATTGTCCAGTAATAATCGTCAGTAGAGAACTGAGTAGCAGAACCTTTGCTTCCATCCCACCCCATTACTGTATAATAATGTAAAGAGATACCCGCCATGCGATGTCCCACGTTCTTCATCAACACCTCCGTCCAGTCATAATCATAATCACTGGCACCACTGGCAATCTTAAACAAATGATTACCATCATAATTGCGGCAATAAGTAGAGTAACGGCGATACAAATCAGCATAATACTCGGGACGCATGCTGCCACCACAGCCCCAACTTTCATTGCCTACGCCGAAGAACTTCACATTCCAAGGCTTTTCACGACCATTCTCTTTACGCAGTTTTGCCATGGGGCTACCTTGTTCCGAAGTCATGTATTCCACCCACTTAGCCATTTCTTCCACACTTCCGCTACCCACATTGCCACTGATGTAGGGCTCACAACCTATCAGTTCACACAAGTTCAGAAACTCGTGCGTACCAAAACTATTATCTTCTACCGTTCCCCCCCAGTTGTTATTCACCATTCGGGGACGATTCTCTTTCGGACCGATACCATCCATCCAATGATATTCATCGGCAAAGCAACCACCCGGCCAGCGAAGTACAGGCACTTTCAAGTCCTTCAAAGCCTGAAGCACATCATTACGATAACCTTGGGTGTTGGGGATACTGGAATTTTCACCTACCCACAGACCTCCGTAGATACAAGTACCCAAGTGCTCTGCAAACTGCCCGTAAATATGCTTGCTGATAATCTCCTTTCCCTGATCGGGATGTACATTGATGGTCGCTTTTTGCTGGGCAAATACAGGCATTGCAGCGAACAATGCCAAGCCCATAAGTGTATTTTTCATGATAAAAACTAAAATAATTAATATGTTATTTAATGGTTTCGCTTTTTAATGTGTCAAATATACACTTTTTACGGCAATATCGGAGTGGACAAAAATGTATTTTTAGGGGTACAAAATCGTCAAATGTAGAATTAAACAGGATATTTGTCTATATTTGCACTCAAATTAAGCCCTAGTGAACAAAATGAATAAAAAGAAACGCAATATTTTATGGATCGTTATCCTGATAATTGTTCTTGCCGGAGCAGGCGGTGCGGGAACTGTATATTACTATTTCTTCACCAAACAGCTCCGCATTTCAAAGACTACCTATATTTATATAGACCGCAATGATAATATAGACTCCGTATATCATAAAATAACCGAAGCCGGAAAGCCCCAAAACATGCTGGGCTTTCAGTTCTTGGCAAAAAGAGAGAAATATGGTAATGCAATACGTACAGGACGCTATGCTATCCATCCGGGGGATGATATGCGCCATCTGTTCCGCCGCCTTTCTATGGGCTATCAAACTCCCATCAACCTGACTGTACCCAGTGTGCGGACTTTGGACAGAATGGTACGTGCCGTCTCACGCCAACTCATGATTGATTCCCTGGACATTGCCAACTTACTGGCGGATAGTGCTTATTGTTCTAAAATGGGTTACAACAAGGAAACACTTCCTTCACTTTTTATCCCCAACACCTATGAGGTATATTGGAATATGAGTGCAGATGCATTCATGAAACGCATGGAAAAGGAACATGCCGCCTATTGGAATAATGAAAGATTAAAAAAAGCGGAAAGTATCGGTCTTACTCCCAATGAAGTAGCTACTTTGGCGTCCATTGTAGAAGAAGAAACTGCCAACGGAGCAGAGAAGCCGATGGTAGCAGGACTTTATATCAACCGGTTGAATAAAGGAATGTTGCTGCAAGCAGACCCGACTGTGAAATTCGGATTGCAAGAATTCGGACTGAAACGTATTCTGAATAAACATCTGGAAGTCGATTCCCCTTATAATACTTACAAATATGCAGGATTACCTCCCGGACCTATCCGCATTCCGTCCATTCAAGGATTAGAGAGTGTATTGAACTACGCCCACCACAACTACATTTATATGTGCGCCAAAGAAGACTTCTCAGGCACACACAATTTTGCAGCTACATTGTCACAGCACATGGCAAATGCCCGTAGATACCAACAGGAATTGAACCGAAGAAAGATTAAATAGCAGCAGAGTAGATTAAAGAAATCTTCTATATTGTCCTTTCGTGCCTGTAGCCTTGCCATACTGTACGGCATGAACAGGACAAACATGATAACACGCCAAGCACTGAGTACAATTAGTTCCCCAGGCAGGACGATCCGTTACTTTTATATTATGTACAGGGCATGCTTTTTCACACTTCTTACAAGCAATGCAGGCATCCGTAGCATGAAAGGGTTTAGGTGACATCAAAAAAGCATTGAAAAGCGGACGAAGCAGATACGTTTTAGTAAAAGGCACTGCACCCTCGTGGCAATTAAATCGCTTCATTTGCACTCCGCGAGCTAATTCCTCATTTATAAACTGCAAGCGGGCTGTCGCATTCTGCACTTTCTGATCTTCTATATCCTTGGGGTCCACATCAAAACCAGGTAAAGAAACATAAGTATTCGGCATAGTAACCGAATAACCTGCTGCACACTTCCAACCTTTCTGACGGACAGCAGCGGATAAAACCTGAGCAGTCCGTCCCGTGTCGTCACCGCAAGTGCAGACAAAGAAAAGGTATCCCGGTTTACTCATCTTTAACTGATGAATAAAACGAAGTACAATCTTAGGAGGCCCCCATGCATAAACGGGAAAAACAAATCCTACCTTCTCTCCTGCTTTCAGAGTGTACTCCTTATTTTCATTTATTTCTTCAGCGATGGACAACAGTTCTTCTCTCTGGCCTTCTGCCAACTGTCGCGCTACCCAAGCCGAATTACCTGTACCCGAAAAATAAAATATCATATCCGTATGTTTTTGTAAAAAAGAAGCGATGCTAATCTTTTGAATTAGCATCGCCTTATAATGAAGCCGCACCAGTGATGCGATGAAACTCCGAATGACAGGTTTTGAGTGCTCTCCCCCTTTGTAATCCACCGGCATAAATGCTACCCGAAGGCGTGGCCCGCCATTGGAAGATGAAGCTGTGTCTCGGTTTTCAGATTAGTTTGATGAGTTTCCCAATCCAACTAATGCGGCTCGCTTTTCATCTCTTTCTGTATGACAAATATACGCCCTTTTTATGATATAACCAAGCATATAGAGGAATTTGTTTGTTAAAAATAATAAGTAATTGACTAAGTATCTGTCATTCTGTTTATTGATATTTCCTACAGGCAGAAACTTTATCCTTTTCCGTTTCCCTATTCACCATATTATCATCTAAAAAGACACTTTATAAACATAGCGGCAACCATAAAAGTTCATCGTTTTACATAGAATAACAAAAAAAGGAGCAACCTCATCGAAGTTGCTCCTTTAGTAAATCTGTATATTACCGCTTGGAAATATTAAGCTGCTTTTGCCTTAGCAACAACTGCTTTGAATGCTTCCGGGTGGTTCATGGCTAAGTCAGCCAAAACCTTACGGTTGATTTCGATACCTGCTTTGTGCAATGCACCCATCAATTTAGAATAAGACATTCCTTCCAGACGGGCAGCAGCGTTGATACGCTGAATCCACAATGCACGGAAATTACGTTTCTTGTTCTTACGGTCACGGTATGCGTAGGTCAAACCCTTTTCCCAAGTGTTTTTTGCTACTGTCCATACGTTCTTTCTTGCACCAAAGTAACCTCTGGTCAGACCTAAAATTTTCTTTCTTCTTGCTCTTGAAGCAACATGATTTACTGATCTTGGCATAGTTTTAATTCTTTTTGAATGTTAGCGCCCCTGTTTCACACAGCGAACTTAAAGCTAAAGACATTCGGTTAATACTTTAAATAATACGTTTACGCTTTTTTTAGATTACTTCATGCAAAGAAGTTCCTTTACCTGATCCAAGTTAGCATTAGCTACTAAGCCTGAGTGTACAAGGTTTCTTTTCTGCTTTTTAGTCTTCTTAGTCAAAATGTGACTGTGAAAAGCGTGCTTTCTTTTGATTTTACCTGTTCCGGTAAGAGCGAATCTTTTTTTAGAACCGGAGTTAGTCTTGATCTTTGGCATCTTGTTTTAATTTTAAATAATTATTATTCAAATGGTGGCAACGCACTATACCGGCGCGTTACGCACTCTTTCTTTTATTCATCTGTTTCATCCGCTTTCTTCGGAGCTTCCTTCTTAGGAGCAGGAGCAGCATCTTTCTTGGGTGCACTTACCTTCTTGGGTGCCAGAGAAATAGTCATTCTCTTTCCTTCCAACAACGGCATTTGCTCTACTTTGGCATATTCCTCCAAGTCATTGGCAAAACGAAGTAATAACACTTCACCTTGTTCCTTAAACAGGATAGAACGGCCTTTAAAGAATACGTATGCTTTTACCTTGTCTCCGTCCTGCAAGAATCCGATGGCATGTTTCAACTTGAAGTTGTAATCATGATCATCTGTCTGAGGTCCGAAACGGATTTCTTTTACGCTTACCTTAACTTGTTTAGCCTTTTGTTCCTTTTGACGTTTCTTTAGTTGATAAAGAAATTTAGAATAATCAATAATTCTACAAACCGGAGGAACAGCATTGGGTGAAATTTCAACTAAGTCAGCTTCGTGCTCTTCAGCCAGTTTCAAGGCTTGAGCTATCGGATAAACTGCTGGTTCTACATCGTCGCCCACTATGCGGACTTCTTTGGCACGAATCTGTTCATTGATTCGGTGCTGATCTTTTAATCTGTCATTCTTCATTAAAAAACTATTAGTTCCTGTTTGTTTTTCTTTATTTAATTAGTTATTTCTTTATCAAAACACAAAAGGTTACACAAATGTTTATCAATGTGTTCTTTTGCAAACGGCTGCAAAGTTACCATTTATTTATCATATTAGAAACTTCTTCGGAAACATTTTTTCCAAATTCTGCAATTTTCATGGTTCCTTTGTCGCCTTCGCCTTGTTTACGGACTGCAACTTCGCCGTTTTCGGCTTCTTTCTCACCTACAATCAGCATGTAAGGAATACGTTTCATTTCGTTGTCACGAATCTTACGGCCAATCTTTTCGTTACGGTCATCTACAATGGCACGAACATCAAATTTTCTCAGTTCAGCTTTCACGCTCTCTGCATATTCATTGAATTTCTCTGAGATAGGCAGGATAGCCACTTGCTCAGGAGTCAGCCACAACGGGAATTTACCTGCTGTATGTTCAATCAATACGGCTACAAAACGTTCCATGGATCCGAACGGCGCGCGGTGAATCATTACAGGACGGTGCTTCTGGTTATCAGAACCCATATATTCCAACTGGAAACGTTCGGGCAAGTTATAGTCTACCTGGATAGTACCCAACTGCCAACGGCGGCCAATGGCATCTTTCACCATAAAGTCCAGTTTAGGACCATAGAATGCAGCTTCCCCATATTCTACTTTGGCTTTCAATCCTTTTTCTTCGCAAGCTTCTACGATAGCGCGTTCTGCTTTTTCCCAGTTTTCATCGCTACCGATATATTTTTCACGATTTACTTTGTCACGCAAAGAGATCTGTGCTTCAAAGTTCTCAAAGTTCATGGACTTGAACACGATAGAGATAATATCCATCACACGGAGGAATTCATCTTTTACCTGATCGGGACGGCAGAAAATATGTGCATCATCCTGAGTAAAGCTGCGTACACGGGTCAATCCATGCAACTCACCACTTTGCTCATAGCGACACACTGTTCCAAATTCTGCAATACGCAAAGGCAGGTCCTTATAAGAACGCGGAGTGTTCTTGTAAATCATACAGTGATGCGGGCAGTTCATCGGTTTCAAGAAGTATTCCTCACCTTCTTCCGGTGTATGGATAGGTTGGAATGAGTCTTTACCGTATTTAGCGTAGTGTCCTGAAGTGATATACAACAGTTTGTTACCAATAGGCGGACACATTACTTCCTGATAATCGTAACGAGCCTGAATGCGGCGCAAGAAATCCTGCAAACGGATACGCAGTGCAGTACCCTTGGGCAACCACATCGGAAGTCCCTTACCTACTGTATCCGAGAACATGAACAAGTCCATCTCCTTACCTATCTTACGGTGGTCACGCTTCTTGGCTTCTTCCAGCATAGCCAGATATTCATCCAGCATTTTCTTTTTCGGGAAAGTAATACCATAGATACGGGTCAACTGCTTGCGGTCTTCCTGTCCTCTCCAGTAAGCACCGGCTACAGAAAGCAGCTTGATAGCCTTGATAGGAGCAGTAGACACCAAGTGCGGGCCACGGCAAAGGTCGGTAAATGCACCTTGTGTATAAGTAGTAATGTGACCGTCTTCCAGTTCGGAGATCAATTCACATTTATAAGTTTCACCTCTTTCGCCGAACTTCTTTAATGCATCTTCCTTGGCAATACTCTGACGCACCAATTCTTCTTTCTTTGCTGCCAATTCAGCCATCTTAGCTTCAATAGCAGGCAAATCCGAATCTTTAATGGTAGCCTCTCCCGGATCTACATCATAGTAGAAACCGTTCTCAATAGCGGGACCGATACCGAACTGAATGCCCGGATAAAGTTCCTGCAAAGCTTCTGCCAGCAAGTGGGCACTGGTGTGCCAAAAAGCATGCTTGCCTTGTTCGTCTTCCCATTTGTAGAGAACAAAATTTGCATCTTCATTGATGGGACGCGATAAATCAATTGTTTCACCATTCACTGCACAAGCCAAAACATCTTGTGCCAAGCGTGAACTGATACTTTCTGCAATCTGCAGGCCAGTAACTCCTTCGTTATACTCACGAACAGAGCCGTCGGGGAATGTTATCTTTATCATAATCTTCTATTTATTTTCTCTCTTGAGGATGCAAAAATAGCGAAATCTTTTTGACTTATCCTCTTTTTAGCAAAAAAATGTTATTCTTTTCGTTCAGTGAAACGTTTTATAATATTATAAGCGGAGAAAAGTCCCAACTCACCCGCCTTGCTCAGGTCTTGAATACCTTGTTTGTTATTTCCGAGGAAGATGTGTGTCAATCCACGGTTGAAATAAGCATCGGCAAATTTAGGATCCAGTTGGATGGCTCTGTCATAATCAACTATCGCCGCACGGTAATCTTTCAAAATAGAAAGCACATTACCTCTATTATAATAAGCATACACAAAATCGGGAGCCAGTTCGATAACTTTATCCAAATCATGTTTCACCATTTCATAATCAACTGCCTTTACAGAAGTTTTTTCATCCGGATTGGCTTTCAGGTCGTATTCCTTCTCCATCTTCTGATACTCCAACTGCTTGTAACGGATCAGAGCACGATTGAAGTATGCCGGGAAGAAGTTACTTTCCTCATTAATCGCCTGGTTCAAGTCTTCAACAGCACTGGCAAAGTCCTGTACCAAATAGAAATCCAGCGAACGGGCAAAACGCTTGTTCACATCATTCGGATTGGCAACAATCGCAGCAGTCTGTTCGTCAATGGATGCAAAATGCTTTGTGGCTTGTTCTTCTGTCAACGGAGCTTCCTCATTCGTTATAATCAGACGATTGGGGAATGCCTTCTGACTGTTCAAGGTTTCTATATACTTATAATAGTTGACTTGCCGTTTCACATCATCGTGCTTTTCATAATAAGTCAGCACGAACATGGGCTGCGGAGTGATGTTCACATTCTTATCCTGCACGCGACCACGGTAGTTGCTCTTGTATTTTTCTTCTCCTTCTTCATTATCAGCCACCACAATCTTGCGGTAGTTATTCATGTTCTTATCAGACTTCTTTCGGGTTTTGTCATGCTCCGTATTATCAGCAGTCTGATTATTGGGATCTACTCCATTTTGTTTATCCAACTGTGCTTTCAGCACCTTGAATTCATCGGCATCAGCACCCTTCACGTCACCCATCTTTCTACGTGCTTGCGCTCTGTACTGATAACCGACCAAGAAATTAGGATACTCGTCAATCACTTTTGAATAGTCTCTGATAGCCCCCTTATAATCTCCGGTCTGATCGAGCAATAAGCCACGATTGAAATAGGCCATCATATTATCCGGTTCCATTTCGATCACGAAGTTGAAGTCTTCAATGGCACGGTTATCATCACCCACCTGCGCGCGCAATAAACCCCGGTTATAATGGCCGATAAAATTATTAGGATCAATATCCAAAGCAATATCATAGTCACTCATTGCTCCCCTCAGGTTATTCTGATGGTAACGGGCCAAAGCACGATTGATATACACTCCTGAGTTTCGGGTAGAGAGACGGATAGCCTGATCAAAATCAGACTCCGCATCCTTATATTTCTGCTGCTGCAATCTCAGAATGGCACGGCTAGCCCATGTGTCCGCATCATAACGATCTATTTCAATGGCCCGGCCAAAATCTTTTTCTGCTGCAAGTGTATCCTTTTGCTTCAAGTCTACTTCTCCGCGCATCAGATATGCCTTGGTGTATTTGGGAGAGATGGCGATCAACTTATCCAGATCATTTTTTGCTCCCTTATAATCTTCCTGCCTGATGCGGCACAAAGCCATATTGTGCCACACTCCTATGTTTTCAGGGTCAAACTCCAGAGCCTTTGTATAATCGTCTATGGCTCCGGCATAGTTATCCTGCTGAATACGTGCCAATCCACGTACCTGATAAGCACTCACGACAAACGGATTGCGTTCTATCGCTTCCGAACAGTCTTTCTCCGCTCCCTGGAAATCATCCAGATTAATCTTTGCCAATCCTCTATAAAAATAAGGATCGGACAAATAGGGCTTTGCATTGATTACCTGGTTAAAATACTGGATGGAAAGGACATAGTCCTCAAAATAAAGCGCATTACGCCCTATCGCCATCACCCTGTCCGTGTTAATCTGAGCAGAAGCCAGTACAGGGAACAACATTAATAATGTATAGAGTATCCGTTTTATCATTTTGTCTTCATCAAAAAACATTTTTCACCACGGATAACACAGGCTTTCACAGATTTCATGATCGACATTCATTGTTTTACCTGTATAAATCTGTGTTGTCTGTAGTGCATTGATCACAGTACCGGAGCTATCATTTTACAGTTTTCACTTTATAAGAACAACGCGCCTTGCCTTTCAGCATCGCACCCAATTTGCCCTTAATCATTTGTTTGCGCAAAGCTGAAAGATGATCTATGAACATTTTTCCATCCAAATGGTCAAATTCATGTTGCATCACCCTTGCCAGATAGCCTTCTACCCATTCATCGTGTTCTTTCAAATCCTCATCCAGATAGGTCACATGAATGCGGTCGGGACGTTTCACTGGTTCGTGAATTCCGGGTAAACTCAAGCATCCTTCTTCCATGCTTACTTCTTCTTCTCCGGTTTCTATGATATGTGGATTTATATAAGCACGACGAAAATCTTTAAATTCAGGCAATTCATCAGACATAACATCCAGGTCGATAGTCACAACACGAATGGGCAATCCCACCTGCGGAGCAGCCAGACCGACGCCATCTGCACGGTTCATAGTTTCAAACATGTTTGCTATCAACTCTTTCAAATTTGGATAATCCGGCGTAATATCTTCTGCTTCCTTACGCAGAACCGGTTGTCCGTACACATAAATAGGTAATATCATTTCTCTTAATTTGTTTTTATTTGTTTAATAAACTCTTTGTTTCCAAGTACGATTGCAAGATTATGGTCGCACTTATCTCATCCACCAATGCCTTATTTTGCCTGTCTTTCTTCTTCAGTCCGCCGTCAAGCATGGCCTGATGGGCTAATACGGAAGTAAATCGCTCATCTACAAATTCAACAGGCATATTAGGCAGTTTTTTCTTTAATTGATTGACAAACGGAACAATATTACGCATATTTTCCGATTCCTGATTATTCATTTGTTTGGGGTGGCCAACAATAATACGCTCCACAGGCTCTTTTTCTACATATTTTAGAATAAAGTCCAGTAGTTCGTGTGTAGGAACAGTAGTCAAACCATTTGCTATAATCTGCAAAACATCCGTCACAGCTACACCCGTGCGTTTCTTACCATAATCTATCGCTAATATTCTACTCATAACTAGAGTGCAAAAATACAAATTAATTCCATACCTATTTTATATATAAAGATTAAAATATGCTTTTTCAATAGTTTTTTTCAAAGAAACGACTCATTTAAGCCAATTTTGTTTGTTATTTAAAAAATAGTACTTATTTTTGCACCGATTATGTGGTTCATTGTAAGGTCCACATATCATTGAATGGAAAACAAGTAATTGTTATAAAATGAAAAAAAGGAGCTCTGCAATAGGAGTTTTATATAGATGTTTGTTGTACTGTATGAGTATCATGTTGTTTGCCGCAATTCCAATTAAAGGTTTTGGACAATCAACAGGGGAATTAACAACAGACAGTCTTGTTAAAATGGGCTTTGAAAATGTGAGATGGACAGAGACTCCTAAAGAGAGAGTTTATGTTGTTGAGAACAGTACTTACAAGATTCAAGCATTAGGTATCAGAAAGGCTGTAGATATCATACAGGAAATGGGACTACCTAAAGACAAACCATGTAAGTTGATTGTTACCAATTATAACATTCCTCAAGTTTCACTAACCTATCAGCCGATTGCGGGTGATACAACAATAGTAAATGGAGAGGACTGGAAAGTTAGTTACAATATAGATGATAGTTGGAATGAAGTAAAGAAAGTAAAGAAGAAAAACAGTTCGCTGTTTAAAGTAGATATATTGGTATATCCGCAGCTATACTTTAAGAATTATATCATTACACAGATATATCAAGTATTGTTGGAGTTTAGCCCGGCGGTAGAAGTTTCACTTTGGCCAGGAATGAAATTAACGGGACAACTTGTTTTGCCTGTATATAATGATGGTTATGGAAAGGCTGCAGGAAAAGTTCACCCGGGATATTTAACAATAGCGCAAAAGTTCCGGTTACCATACAATATACAAGGTACGGCAACTGTTGGTGCATTTGATTATGATACATATGGTGCAGATTTAAATCTGTTTTATCCGTTTAAGGATGAACGGTTTTCCTTAGAAGGAAGATTGGGTTATGTTGGATTCGGATATTGGGATGGATTTAAACTTCACTATAATGATAAGTACACTACTTATTGGTCTGTAGGAGGTAACTTTTATTGGCCAAGGTATAATACACAGTTTAAGGTGAGAGCTGAACAATATTTATTAAAAGAAAAGGGAGTAAGATTCGAAATGATTAGACATTTCCGTTATGTTTCTATCGGCTTTTATGCAGTAAAGGCTGAACATGCAAATAGTAATGGGGGTTTTAAGTTCTTCGTAGCTTTGCCACCTTATAAATATAAAAGGCATAAATATATACCAAGAGTTTCCACATCTTTAGGTACAGGTATTACTTATAATGCAGGAAATGAAAAGTATTATTATCAGATGCCCTATAGTAACGCAAGTGAAAATATGATGCAACAAAATAGTTTTAATCCATATTTTATTAAATCAGAATTATTAAATTTTTAATTTTATTGAGATGAAAAAGAAAAATTTTTTAAGCGGCATCAGTGCTAAATTAGCATTAGCCGCAGTAGCTTTAACAACAGTAGTGTTCACAAGCTGCGAGAAAGAAGAATTCAATGTTGAACCTGTAGAACTTTCACCTGCTAGTGCAACTATTGTTGCTACTGTATACGACTTGACAACCGGTGAAGTTATTGTTCCCCAGACTATCATTGAAACAGTTGCTGCAGGTACAGATGGAACTATCGCAGCTACTACAAAATCTATAACTTGTCCTGCTTTCAGCAGTGCAGACTACTTGCCTGTAGGAGCTATCACTGTTGCAATCCCCGCTTTAAACAGAGGACAGTTTGCACTTATTCCTGTTAATTTCTATGCTCAAAAAACAGTATCTGCTGCTAAGAATGTAACAGTAAGCGAAGACCCAACAACAGTTGAAACTGAGGAAGTTAAAAACGCTTCATCAAAGCCTTACGGACCTTTTGACAGAGACACAGAGGTAGAAATCGAATATGCAGCTAAAGTTGGTTCAGAAGTTGTTAATATTGACGCTGTTAATAGTTATATCGAAACTCTCGTTAATTCAAGAGCTCTAAGCAATGAGGATGTTATTAAAGTATTGAAAGCTGTTGTTGGTACTTACAATACAGGCATCAAGACTGAAATGCAGAAAGATAAAAAAGTTATCAAAGCTCAGACTACTGTAACATTCAAT
Organism: uncultured Bacteroides sp.; assembly: GCA_902388365.1. Lineage (GTDB taxonomy): Bacteria > Bacteroidota > Bacteroidia > Bacteroidales > Bacteroidaceae > Phocaeicola. Next base: position 46,951 of record CABMPB010000028.1, read on the forward strand.
CCTGTAACAACAATAATTGAATCAGTTGTTACTGTTGTTGCAACTGTTGATGGCGTAGAATATACTATTCCTAACGTACAGCTTAAGAAAGCCGGTGCAACAGTTGTTTCTGAAACAACAGAATCACATGCAGGACACGATGCTCACGGAAACAGCAGCAATGCAGGTGGTGGTGCAGGTGGAAAATAATAATTAATCATCTATCGGTTATTTGTTCAGTTATTCACCAAAAAATATAATAAAAATGAAATATAAATTTTTAACTCTGTCACTTCTGTTGGCAGGAGCTTGTGCAACAACTCTTCAGGCACAAGACACTAACTATTATACTCCGAAATGGAGCGATAACATCTTCATCAGTGTAGGTGGAGGTATCGAAAGCGTAGCAAACGATGGATTCAATAAAGCTACTCCGCATTTCAGTATATCTGTAGGTAAATGGATTACTCCGACATGGGGTGTTCGTGTTCAAGGTGCAGGTATCTGGCAAAGCTTATGTTTGCAAGATGTAGGTTACCACAGCCACAACAAGAAATATGGTGAAATCAACGGTGATGTAATGTTGAGCTTAGGCAATCTGTTCTTAGGAACTAAACCTAGCCGTTTCTTTGATGTGATCGCTTTTGCAGGTCCTCAGGTTAGCTTCGCAAAATCTCCGAAGTCAGTAAACATCAATCCTAATACAGGCGTTTGGACTGCTAGCGATGAAACAATATTCAAAGCACGTTTTGGCGCAACTGCAGGCTTGGGCTTGAAGTTCAATGTAAGCGACAAATGGGCTATTGATGTTGAAGGAAGAATGGGCGTTGCTCCTTCTATCTTTGGTAACATCAGCGATCATCGTAAGGCAGAAACTACTGGTCGTTTGACAGTAGGCGCTACTTACACTTTCGGCGGCAAGAAATTTGCTAAGGTTGAAGACCGCGTAATCGAAAAGGAAGTTATCAAGGAAGTTATCCGTGAAGTTCCTAAAGAAGTAGTTAGAGAAGTAGTTAAAGAAGTTCCTAGCGCTGCTGAAGTTGCTATCTTCTTCAAGATCGGTAAAGCTAAGATCAGTCCGGAAGGAATGGTTAATGTACAGTTAATGGCTAAAGCTATCAAAGCTAATCCTAATGCTAAGTACAAAATCGCAGGCTTCGCTGATAAAGCTACAGGATCTTCTACATTCAACCAAACTTTGTCTGAAAAACGTGCTCAGGCTGTTTACGATGCACTTGTTGCAGAAGGCGTAAAAGAAAGCCAGCTTGAAAAAGTTGCTATGGGTGGTACAGACAATATGTTCGGAAAGAACTATCTTAACCGTGTAGTAATTCTGGAAGTAAAATAAGGATAATTAGAGTTTTAAACTCTTATAGCAAAAGGTGGCTGTTGAAAAACAACCACCTTTTTTTGTATGTATTCGACTAACACAAGCAAACAGCAGATACCCTACCATCACACGTTAGTAATGTGTGAGAGTCAACGTTAGTAACGTATGAGGCTTGATATTAGTAACATGAAGGCTTTAAGAATAGTAATGTGTGTATACTTCCTTATCATCGTGATATTACAAAGAAAACTTTCTTTCATACCCTCTCTCCTTAACACGCGCATGCGAGCGCACGCGAGAAGAACTTATTTCTATCCAACAAGACCGGCAATTAACGCCAGTTTGATATAATCGCCCAAACAGATTGCATTTTATCTATTTATTAAGTAAGTTAACTGCATCGCCACATGAAGTTAACTTCGTAGGGGAAGTAAGTTAACTTACTTGGCTTATGAAGTTAACTACATAAAACAGCCTTGGTATGGATACTTTTTGGGGTATGAGATTGTATTACAATAGCGAGAATCTCTTTTCCACATATATATGTACGCGCGCATGCACGTGTGCATAGAGAGAAGGGGTATGAAAGAAAGTTTCTTTCATGTCTACTCCCCATCATTTTTAATACACCAATTTCACATTATCAATCCAAAGCGTATTTCCCGGCGAACCAATAAAAGCACCTCCATGACTGGAAGAAAACTGCAAAATCATATGCGTGGGATTCTCATCAGCCGCAGCCCATCCAGTCTCCTCTATCAGCACACTTTCTCCTTTACTGTTCCTGGCATAATCCCGGGCTCTCAATCCCATTGTTTCCGAATTGTATGAAGGATGCTTAGTAATGTCGCCATACAACACTTCATAAGTGGCATCATTTACCCAGCCATCAGAGTCTTTATCATATTTCACCACCATAGTTCCTACCCTTTTGGCAGTAATGCTTCCATCTGCCGCTTCGGTTCTTTTCTGCAAAAAGAAAACAGCAATGGCACAATCCTGACCTTCCACCTGCCCTCTTTTACTAAAACCGGTCAAACGGATACGGTTTTTCTCGCCGGACATTTTTACTTTATAATCATAACGAACTGCCTTGGGACGCTGAGTAAAAGGAACACCCCAATTCATATTCTTCTCGGCATTCTTGGTTCCCGTTATCGGCTCCAGCATATCGCCCAAATAAATAGAGCCTGCCGCCAAAACCGTAATATTCACCATGCCCAATACCTTGACGCTCTCAATATGAGTTTCCAGACGGGCACAATAACCATGATCTCGCGCATCCTTATAAACTGAATTATTCGTCTTGACGATGCCCACGACCTTGGCCATCACATTAGAAGTACCCCACGGAGAACCACCCATGTTTTTATACGGTTCATTTCCATCAATTTCCTTGGTGGGACCTATCTCGTAAACCAGCTTAGTATTGCCGCCTATAATTCCGGACTCATGAATTTTACGAGTAATCCACTGATCCATATCTCCATATTTTATAGGTACCACCCTTTCTTGGGCAATACCATACAAAGGCGCTAGCGCCAAAAGAGCAACAACCGATAATCTACTATAATTTTTCATTCCCTTATTCATCCTTGTTGTTTAGGTTCGGCAAAGCTATAAAAAAAAGTGGCAGCTTCCCAGCCGCCACTTTTAATAAAGAAAAATAGACTATATTTTCTTCTTAATTTACCAAAAAGAAATTATTAATAGACTCTATAAAGTAACCATGCCTTTTGGAAATCGTCACGGTTAGGATATTTTGCTTTGAATGCCTCTTTTGCCTGGGTTGCTTCTGCACGGTCGTCAAAAGAAGATGCAATAACACGATACATATTTCTTTCAGCATTATATACCACCTTTGCACTATATCCCTGGCCATCCAAATAGTCTTTCAAACCTTCTGCATTAGCTTTTACGCCAAAGCTGCCACATACCACGCTATATGCTTTCAGACCATTACCTGATACCAATTCCACTTTCTCTTCACGTACCGGACCGGCTACCGGAGCAGTTGTCACCGGGGCGGATACTACCGGAGCAGCCTCAACCGGAGTTGCTTCTACCTGATCTGCAGGAGCTTCAGCCAATTCCTGTTGTTTTGCCTTTTCATAAGCCTTCTTGTAAGCGCTTTCGCTAGATTTACATGAGGAAAATGCCAAGGCTACGCACAATCCCATACCCAACACAACTAATTTTTTCATGATTACTCAATCTTTTATAAATTAATACTCTAGTTTAATTCCATATAATAGGTGCAAAAGTAGCAATATATCAACAGCTTTCGTACCAAACACAGGGTTAAATTTGGTTAATCACTGAAGATTATCCAAATTCCACGCAAAAATAGACAAAATAAACAACAACATTCAGTTTTATTTGTTAGATTTGTAAGGTACAAAAAAATTAAAAGAACTATGAAAGGATTAAGTATTTTAGCTGCATTCCTGGGCGGAGCCGTAGTTGGTGCAGCAGCCGGTATTTTATTTGCTCCTGAAAGTGGAGAAGACACTCGTAGCAAAATTGCTGACGCTTTACGTAAAAGAGGTATCAAATTGAGTCGCACAGACATGGAAGATCTGGTAGACGAAATTGCTGCCGAAGTTAAAGAATAAGGCTTAACGAAAGAAAAAATTGTATTGTCATCCTGGAACTGAACTTCCAGGATGACAATAGTTTTTAAAAACTCATTCCATGTATGTTTGCAAACGATAAAAATATAGATAACCTGCAACAGCTTCTGTCAGAACTCAAAAAGTACGCAGAGTTACAGAAAGACTATGTAAAATTACATTTGGTAGAAAAGCTGACCATCCTGATTTCCAGTCTCATTCTGGTTTTCGTCCTACTGGTATTAGGAATTATTGCCCTATTCTACTTGTCATTTACACTGGCTTATGTACTCGAACCTCTGGTGGGCGGACTGATGGTGAGCTATGGCATCATCACCGGATGCATTATTCTGTTAATCCTGTTAATAGTGATATTCCGCAAACGTCTGATTGTTCAGCCGATGGTAAATTTCCTCGCCAACCTGCTTTTAAATGATAACTGATTATGAAAGAGAATACACCAATAATCACCCTGGAAGTGATAGCACAGCGAAAAGCTGAGAAGTTGGAAGAAGTGCATCAAGCCAAAGAGAATATGGTACAGACCATGCACGAATTGTTTGCACCCGTAGAACACAAAGGAGGTGTAGAAGGTATCATGCAACATATCAACACCGGAATAGCTGTATATGATGGCGTAAGAACCGGTATAAAAATCATGCAGAGAGTAAGAAGCTATTTTCAAAAGAAAAAGAAATAAACCTATTATTAATCACAACATTTTAATCACATGAAAAGACAGCTACTAGGTGTGGCAGCAATTTTGCTGTCAGTTTCCATGTATGCACAGGACAATCCGTTATGGATGCGCTATTGTGCTATTTCTCCGGATGGAAGTTCCATCGCATTTACCTACAAAGGTGACATCTTTACAGTGCCCGCAACAGGCGGAAAAGCAACTCAAATCACTACAAATCCTGCTCACGACACTAAGCCCGTATGGAGCCCGGACGGAAAGAAAATAGCTTTCGCCTCAGACCGCATGGGCAGCATGGATATTTATGAAGTGAATAAAGAAGGCGGCATCCCCAAAAGATTGACCACCCACTCCGGAAACGAAACACCCGTAGCATACAAGGATGCCAACCACATCTTGTTCCTTGCCAACGTGATGCCGGCAGCCGAAGATGCACAATTCCCTTCGGGACAATTCCAACAGGTATATGAAGTGAGCACTGAAGGCGGTCGCCCTGCCCTATTCTCATCGATGCCGATGGAAGACATCAGCGTAAATGCCACAGGAAATGCCTTGCTCTATCATGATAAGAAAGGTTATGAAGACCCTTGGCGCAAGCACCATACTTCGTCCATCACAAGAGATATCTGGCTGTGCTCACTGAACGGTGATCGCACCTATCGCAAACTCACCACATTCAACGGTGAAGACCGCACTCCGGTATGGGCTTCCGATGGTAAGTCATTCTATTATCTGAGTGAAGAAAAAGGTTCGTTCAATGTATTCAAACGTGGCATTGACAGCAATGCTTCCCAGCAAATAACCAATCATACCAAGCATCCGGTACGCTTCCTGAGTGCCGCCGCAAACGGTACATTATGCTATGGTTATGACGGTGAGATCTATACCGTAAAAGAAGGAGCTGCACCGCAAAAGGTTCAGGTTTCAATCGTCACAGATAAGAATGATAAAGACCTGATCCGCCAAATAAAACGTAGCGGTGCCACAGAAATCGCTTTATCGCCCGATGCCAAAGAGATAGCTTTCGTATTGCGTGGAGACGTATATGTTACTTCTGTAGAATATAACACTACCAAGCAAATCACCAACACTCCGCAACAGGAACGCGATATAGACTTTGCCCCGGACGGCAGAAGCATCGTTTATGCTTCCGAAAGAAACGGCCTATGGCAAATCTATCAGGCAAGTCTGGCTAAAAAAGATGAAAAGCAATTTGCTTACGCCACCGATATTAAGGAAGAAAGACTGACCAACTCTGATGTAGCCTCTTTCCAACCTCTGTATAGTCCGGACGGAAAAGAAGTGGCTTTCCTTGAAAACCGTACCGCCATCCGTGTACTGAACCTCAAATCAAAAGCAGTGCGCACAGTGATGGACGGCAAATACCAATATTCATATAGCGATGGTGACCAGTGGTATCAATGGAGTCCCGACAGCAAATGGATTCTGACCGATTACATAGGCATAGGCGGCTGGAACAACAAAGACGTTGCCTTGGTTAATGCTTCCGGAAACGGAGAAATCCACAATCTGACCGAAAGCGGATACAATGACACCGGTGCCAAATGGGTGCTGGACGGCAAAGCCATGATTTGGGAAAGTGACCGTGCAGGTTTCCGCAGCCATGGTAGCTGGGGGGCAGAATCTGATGTATATATCATGTTCTTTGACCTGGATGCTTATGACCGTTTCCGCATGAGCAAGGAAGAACTTGCCTTGGTGGAAGATGCAGAAAAGAAAGACAAAGATAAAGACGCTGACAAAGACAAAGCAGCAGATAAGAAGGATAAGAAAAAAGATGCCAAAAAGGACGACGAAAAGAAAGAAGTCAAGCCGTTGGTTTTCGACCTGGAGAATAGCCGTGACCGGGTAATCCGTCTGACTGTAAATTCATCCCGCCTGGGTGATGCCGTATTGACTCCGAAAGGTGACAAACTATACTATCAAGCTGCTTTCGAAAGCGGATATGACCTGTGGGAACATGACCTGAAAGAAAATAAAACCAAGATTCTAATGAAAGGAGTAGGCGGAGGCGCCTTGCTTCCTGATAAGAAAGGTGAGAACCTGTTCCTCTGCACCCAAGGGGGTATCAAGAAGGTAACCGTAAGCGGTGGCGATAACAAACCGGTAAACTTTGAAGCCTTCTTTGACTATCAGCCTTATGGTGAACGCGAATATATCTTTGACCACGTATGGCAACAGGTAGATGATAAATTCTATGTACCTGATCTACACGGAGTAGACTGGAAAGGTTATCGTGAATCCTATGCCCGTTTCCTTCCTTACATTAACAACAACTATGACTTCCAGGAATTACTGAGTGAAATGTTGGGTGAATTGAACGGTTCACACACCGGAGCACGTTATTACGGATCGGGAGCAACACTCTCTACTGCCGCTTTAGGTGCTTTCTATGATGAAACATACGATGGTGACGGACTGAAAATAAAAGAAGTATTGGCGAAAGGCCCGTTTGCAGTGAAGAAAACTGAGGTTGCCCCGGGTTGCATTATCGAAAAGATAGATGGCAAACCTATCTTGAAAGGACAGGATTACTTCCCGTTACTGGAAGGAAAAGCAGGCAGAAAAGTATTACTTGCCATGTATAATCCTGCCAACGGCAAGCGTTTTGATGTTACTATCAAAGCCATCAGCACAGGCGAACAAAGCAACCTGCTTTACAAACGCTGGGTAGAGCGTTGCCGCAAGATGGTAGATAAACTGTCGGACGGCCGTGTAGGTTATGTACACGTAAAAGGTATGGACAGCCAGAGCTTCCGCGAAGTGTACAGTGAGGTATTGGGACGTTGCCGCAACAAAGAAGCGATTATTGTAGATACACGCCACAATGGTGGTGGCTGGTTGCACGATGATCTTGCTACTTTGCTGAGTGGAAAAGAATATCAACGCTTTATGCCTCGTGGACAATATATAGGTAGTGACCCGTTCAATAAGTGGTTGAAACCGTCTTGCGTATTGGTGTGCGAAGATAATTATAGTAATGCACACGGTTTCCCGTGGGTGTACAAAGAATTGAAGATTGGCAAACTGATAGGTGCTCCGGTTCCGGGTACTATGACTGCCGTATGGTGGGAAAATCAGATTGATCCGAGTATCGTATTCGGTATTCCTCAGGTGGGATGTATGGATATGCGTGGAGAATATGCAGAAAACCACCAGCTTTCACCGGATATTGAGATCTACAATGTACCGGAAAAGGCGTTGAAAGGTGAAGACCAACAGTTGGAGGCAGCCGTAAGGGAAATGCTTAAAACAGTAGGAGAAAAGAAATAATCTTCTGATGGATAAAGTTGATACCTAACTAATCATAGTCGAAGGTATTCTCATCCCCTCTTGAGAGGGGTAAGGGGTGTGTTAGAATACATATACGAAACATAAGTTGATGCATTTCACACACCCCCTGCCCCCTCTCAAGAGGGGATGAAGTTACTTTCGACTTATGATCGGGTTTATATGGAACTCAGATGAAAAAAGAATAGGCACTCGGAAATTCAACCGAGTGCCTATTCTTATTATTCTAAAGACAATACCAGCCCTCTCAAGCCTTCTTTGCCCTATCCCTCCAAAACCGTGTCATATCTTCCAATGACTTTCCTTTTGTTTCCGGAACCATCTTCCACACAAAGACAGCAGCAAGCACACAAATCACACCATAAAGTCCGTATGCAAACACAGGGCTGAACTCATACATAGCAGGGAAAGTAGAAGAAACCAGATAATTAAAGATCCATTGGAAAGCAACAGCAATGGCAACTGCCTTGCCACGAATGGTATTCGGGAATATTTCCGCTATCAGCACCCAGCAGATAGGTCCCCAAGACATCATAAAGAACGCGGCATAAACAATGATAGACACCACAGGAAGAATACCTCCCACCTGGAATTCATCACAGAAAGCAACACTGAATGCCCCCACAGCCATACCGATAGAACCCACAATCAACAACGGTTTGCGTCCCATCTTCTCTACCGTAAAGATAGCAATCAATGTAAACAGGATATTGACAACACCCATTATCACCGTCTGCATCATTCCATCGCCACCGCCACCGATCTTTTCAAAAATACGCGGAGCATAATACAGCACCGCATTGATACCGATAGCCTGCTGGAATACAGACAGCAAAATGCCTACCACAATCACCGTGATACCATAAGTAAGCAATTTCTCCGTCTTCTCGGACGTAACCGCCTTTATGTCTTCCAAAATACTTTTAGCTTTCTCCGTTCCATTTACTTTCTCCAGCACAGCCAAAGCCTTACTATCCTGACGGGTCATAGCCAGATAACGGGGAGTCTCAGGAACAAGGAACAACAACAAACCGAACAAAGCCGCCGGCACCGCTTCCGAACCGAACATATATCTCCAACCGTCAGAAATCAAAACCTCATCCGGCATACCGTCCTTAATCATATAATTGACGAAATACACCACCAACATACCAAAAATAATGGCAAACTGGTTACAAGACACCAACTTGCCACGAATCTCGGACGGAGCAATCTCAGCAATATACATGGGGCAAACCGCCGAAGCCAGTCCCACACCAATACCGCCAACAATACGATAAAAATTAAACGCCAGAATCAAAGAGAAAGAAGTATCTCCTTTATCGAAAAACAAGAACTCGGGATAATAAGAACCCAATGCAGAGAGAAAAAACAGCACAGCCGCCAGACGCAGAGAATTACGTCTTCCCAGCCCCGAAGCAAAATAACCGGAGAAAGCACTACCTATGACACACCCTATCAGCGCACTGGATGCCGTCACCCCGTGCCAAAAAGAATCCAATCCCATATGTTTTTGCAGGGCTTGCTCCGCCCCCGAAATGACGGCTGTATCATAGCCGAAAAGAAGACCGCCGAGTATGGCAACAAACACCACACCCATCAAGTAGAAATTGTTTTTCTTGTTTTCCATAATAATAAAAGCATTATAATAGTTTTCGTAATAAATACAATAACAAAGTTGTGCGAAAATAGTCATTAATACGTCAACCTATTATAATCAGCCTATCCTTTTAATTCTTTTTCACATCAAGGAAAAACAAGATTCTTTTGCCGGAACTGTTCGATGTCTTTCTTTTTTAACCCAATCTTATCCAGCGACTTAGGAAGATTATGGTCATTGAGATAATGACGGGGACGAATGAGATATTGTCTGCTGGCAACTGATAAGCTATCGTTTCTATAAGCAGTTGTTACGCCTGCCAAATTCAGCATTGTATGAAATACAGAAGCATTCCCTGCTACCGGTTTTTCACGATTTTGCAGTATGGCTTCATGTATCTCAGCATAGTTTTCGCGATACTCCCCGGACATCCAAATAAGGAACGGAACATGCAACTGGTAATAAGAAGGAACCGGAGAAGCATGTAAGAATAACTTCCGGTCATCATCAAAGATGTCCTCTCCATGATCCGAAGTATAGAGCATGGCAGAAGAAGCATCCGTTCCCTGCAACAGAGTAATCAGCGTAGCCAGAAAGCCGTCCGTATAGCGTATAGTGTTATCATAGGCATTCATCAGGTACTCCCTGTTTTTGTATTTGGCATCCGTCAGGCTATCCGGTTTAAAGATAGCCATAGATTCGGGATAACGCTCCTTGTAGTTAAAGTGCGAACCATAGGTATGCAGCACAATAAACAGTTTGCTATGTCCTGCCTGCAACTCTTTTTCCACCAATGCCAATAGTTCATCATCGGATATATTCTCACTTTCCGGTGCATCTTCTTTTATAAACTTCCAGTCATCCGCCTCCATTCCAAAGAAATCAATAAAAGAATGGTTAGGGCGCTGGTTAGAGAAGAAAGCCGTATGGAAACCCGCCTCCTTGAAGGCTTCTATAATTCCTTTCTGCTTGTAAATGCAATCATAATCTTCTGCCGAAGCAGCCGATAGCAACATGGGAACACTTTTATGGGTGGTATTGGACTGCGTCAACACATCGGTAAATGCAACCAATCCTTCCGCCTTATCCAGAAACGGAGTAGTATCCCGTTCATAGCCATACAATCCGAAGTTGCAAGCCCTGGCGGTTTCTCCCACCACCAAGACATAAACTTCCGGATGATCCTTATCATGTGTAGGTGTTGCATTGAAAGTGAAATCTTTAGAAGTTTCCGCATACCGGGCAGTTTCTCCGGCGCGTTCTACCGCCAACACCAAGTTATAGCACACATTGGCAGGATACATATCTATCTTTATCTCATAATCGCGATTGGTGGCATAACTGATTACAGTAAGCAACACACCTGCCCCCATACCGATGAAAGCATACTTGCGTTGACGGCGGATAAATGAAATTTCCAGTTTCTTTGTTCCACTCCATGAAACAGCTCCCAGCACCAATACAGGGATATACACTACAAAGACTCCCACCACCGCCGGCAACAGATTGTCCAGCAATTCCATCGCCTCGCCGGAGTTTGTAGTGGCAAGATTCAGAAACATATCTACTGCAATGATAGACCGCCCAAACAGATACAGCAACACCAGTTGGAATGCTGCAAAGAAGACAAATGGAAACAAAATCCAAATCGTCTTCCCCGGTTTGCGGCTCAGGGTCATTACGAACCCATACACCGATACAGGCAATATAATATTGCAAATACGTGCCAAAAGCGGCATCTGTTGCTCTGTGAAGAACAATACCGCATTAGGAATAGCCAGCACGACGATGAATAACGCAAACAATCGCCTCGGCTCACAGCACCACTGAATAATCTCTTTAAAATGCTTCATTTATATTAAATAAAAAACCGGACTGTCCGTTCTTTCCGAATCCGTAATCCAAACGAACATTCACATTCTTTTTAAACTCCCAACGATAACCGATACCATAATTGGGCAACACCCTGTCCATGCGCAAAGCGCTGAACTTATTGAATACCGTCCCTGCACCTATCCATGCCACTACCCCATTGCGCCGCCACACGTGCTGGCGCAGTTCTATCTGTCCTTCCATCTTATACTTGTCACGATAGCGGCCTTCATAGTAACCACGCATCGAATAAGAATTTCCCAACAGAGCCATCATCGCCCATGACGGATTTCCAAAGTTGAACGTGCTCCGTACTTCTCCTGCCAGCAGACCGCCTTTCCATACCGGATGATAATAACTGGTACGCAGATCCGTGGTACTGAAAGCATAGTCGTTACCCAAGAAACGGGGACGGAAGCACTGGGAAATATTCAGATAATACCCTTTATGGGGACTGGTCAAGACATCACGCGAATCATAAACCAATGAAAAACCGGCTCCATAATTAGAAGTTGTCAAGTCCATCCCTTCCAGCAGTTCGGGGCGTTCCAGGTTCTTGCCGTGCACATAATCAAAAGTGACCATCGGCCCCAGATAGAAATTATCCGCCACTTTGAACAGGAAAGTGGCTTTCATTTGTGCCTGCCAGCGATCCATATCCGTTTCGTTGGCATCTACGTTACCCATATCATAACCCATTCCCCAGAATTTAGAAGGGAAAGAGTAGAAATACAACGTATAATCCAAGCGATACTTATCCTGTGGAAATATATGCGTGCCACGTATTCCCAACAAGTAGAATCCCACTGTAGAGACATCGCCGAATAAGGAAACATTGGAGGGAGGGAGAATCGTATCATTCCTGTCCGCACGATAAAGTCCGGCAGCCACCAGGCCGAGTCCCAGCTTAGTATCCGTACTATAATGCGGCCCGCCAATGATGCTGAAGTCAAACTTCTTATGCTTTTTGTTCTTATTGGCGTCATTAAAATAATCAAGGAACTTCGTGAAGAAACTCTTTTTCTGTACTGTGCTGTCCTTGTGTTGCGTTATCGTATCTGCTGACAGATCAAGACGTTCACTATCCAGTGAATTTGCTAAAGTCGTGCCTGCCATACATACGAATATTAAAAATAGTATTTTCTTCATAGAATATTCATACAAAAATAAATAAAGCAGATTCAGATGCAAAGATAATCCAAACCTGCTTTACTGTGGTCCTTTTCGAGAATAAGATTCTGGTCTGAAATTACCTATTTCTGTCCTAAATACCTTATTCCGGTTGCCTTCCTATAATCCGCCAATGCTATTTTCTGCTGGTAATAAGACTGGATCAGGTTGGTATAAGCCTGTACCCATGTCAACTGTGCAGAAAGCACGTCCAGAATAGTCAACTTTCCTTCGGTATAACTGAATGTATTCAAATCCAAATTCTCCTCTGCCAATTTGCAGTTTTCCTTCGCAATGTCTATCTGGCGGGTATTCTCCGTCAGGCTGGTCCATGCTTTTGCCACTTCTTTCGTTATTTGGTCTTGCTTATCTTGCAATGCATACTGCTTGCCCAGTAAAATTGCTTTCTGTGCAGCCGTCGATTTGAATCGCGCTCCCCAATGGAAAATAGGCAACTTAATAGAGGCATACACATTACTATTAAACATAGTTTCGCCCGAAATGTTCAACATCTGTGTGCCCCATGTCTCTTTAAAGCCGATGGACAAGGAAGGATTATACTTTGCAGCAGCCAGGCTGACCTGCCTTTTCTGGTAGTCCACATCCAGTTGTGAAATGGCATAATCCGGACGCACATTCAAAGCCGCCTCCGCACCTATAAAGGAAGGCATGGGCAAGATAACGGAAATAGAATCCATCAAATCCACTTCCGCCATCGGCTCTATTCCCATCAGCACATTCATATTCTGCAATGCTACCTGGTAGGACTGGAAACTGCTGGATCGCTGCAATTCAGCCTCTTTCAGCCGGGTCTGCATCTGTATCAAGTCAGTCTTGCTGATGTATCCGTCATTATATTTATCCTGCAACACTTTGGTCAGTTGCTGAATAATCTCCACGTACTGGCACATGGTTTCATACATTTCCTTTTGCGCGGCGGTTCCCCAGTAACTGGCTTCGGCGGCATAGATGATGTTATCCGTGGTGAGATCCACCGACTTGTCCGCCATTTGCGACTGAAGTTGGGAGGCTTTATACGTGTGATAAATGCTTCCCCCATTATAAATAGGTTGAGCCACTCCCACCTCGGCACTATACGAATCATGCTCCATAGGGATGGCTACCCCTCCGAAGTCCATATCATATTTATTGATGCGGTATTGATAACTTCCCGTTGCATCTACGGCAGGGAAGAAAGCGGTCTTTGCCGCTTTCATGGCCTTTTGCATGGCGGTGCGCTGTGCCATGCTCTGTTTCAAGGTCTGGCTGTAGTCCAGCACTTTTTGTTCAAATGCCGTATAGTCCACCACCGTCTGAGCCGGAAGTGTGGCCGATATGCACGCCATACCTATTATTATATATACAATTCTATTTTTCATTATCTGTCTGCTCTGATTTTAAAGAAAATACAATAAGTCACCGGAAGAACGAAGATAGTAAGCACCGTCGATACGAACAAACCACCCATGATGGTAGCCGCCATACCGGCAAACATGGCATCGCCCAGCAACGGAAGCATACCCAGAATAGTGGTCCCCGATGCCATCGTTACCGGAACGATACGCGTCTTGGTAGCCTCAACCACTGCCGAAACGGCTCCCTTTCCGTCCTTCAACTGAAGCCCGATCTCATCTACCAGCACAATGGCGTTCTTGATATTCATACCAATCAATCCCAGCAAACCGAGGATGGCAAAGAAATCGAGTGACTTGCCAAACAAGATCAATCCCCATACCACGCCGATAAATACCAGCGGCAACATGAGCATAATCAATACCGGCTTGCGATAATTGCTTGGGAAAAGGAACAGCAATACCACATAAATCAACAAGAAGGTCAATGGAATATTCTTTGCCAGCGCAGCATTACTTACATCCTGCGTTTCCTGTTCGCCAAAATATTTCATCTTATATCCTTCGGGCATTTGTATCTGTTCCTGCACGGCTGCCAACACCTGCTTGAAAGCCGCCATCGTATTTGCCCCACGCTTCGGCTCGCACTGCATCATCATGCAACGCTCCCTGTTGAAACGGCGCACCACATTATAATCATATCCCAAGGAGAAGTTATCAATCACCTGTTCCACTTTCACGGAATTTCCTTTGGTGCTGAATACCGGGACGCTTTTCACATCATTCAGGTTCATATTCTCCACATCTTCATCTTTCAGCAGGATGGGCAGTGAAACATCCCCTTCGCGATACTCGCCCAACGGCAAACCATTGGTAGTGGTGCGGAAGGAATTGGCAACCTGTTGGCGGGTAATGCCCAGCCGTAAGCCTTTCTGCTGAGAGAACATCGGCTTCCACACCGGAACCCTGTCTCCCCAGTTGGAACGGATGTCCGTCACCATATCGCATTGGCGTGCAATGTCCTTGGCGCGTTCCACCAAGGCTGCCAGCGTATCGGGGTTCTCGCCTATAAAACCGATCTCTATCGCCGCTTCGGGCACCGGAGACAAGGCAAACAGGGCGGAACGGGTAATGATATTCGGGAAGTTCTGCGTCATGTGTTCATAGAACTGTTGTTCCACTTCGGCAGCATCTTCCGGGTCTTTGGTTTCCACCATCACATTGGCATAATTGGATTTCGGTCCGAAAGAGGAACTTGCCAGATAGTAGCGTAGCGGAGTGCCTCCCAGCGTTACCGAATAAGATTTCACCTTTTCATTCTGCTTCAAATAATCTTCCACCTTCATCACATCTTCGTCCACTGCATGGATGCTGAATCCTTCGGGGAATACCAGGTCGGCACGGAAATAAGGCTTGTTCATCTTCGGGAAGAAACTTTGAGGCATCAACCCCATGATGACCAAGGACACTACCAGCGTAACAATGACAGTGGTCAGTGTCACAAAACGGCGCTTGATAAGCAGCGTGAGGAATCTTTCAAACTTATGATAAAGTTTGGTATCATAGGGATCTTTGTTCTCACTGCCGGGAGTTGCTTCTTTCAAGATAAAGTTACCGAAAGTCGTCGTTTGGCACAAAGCAAGAATCCAGCTCAGTCCCAGTGAAACGGCCAATACGATAAACAGCGGTTTCACAATCTCGGCAACGGATGCCGGAGCCAGATACAAGGGCAGGAAGGAGCAAATGGCAATAAACGTAGCTCCCAGCAATGCCCATTGCGGTTTAAGCGCTCCGTCTATCAGGGATTGATAACGCGATTTTCCTCTCTTTACACCTATCTGTGCATTATCCGTCACCACGATGGCGTTATCCACCAGCATACCCATGGCGATAATGAATGCCGCCAGCGAGGTGCGGTTCAACCCTACGCCCCACATCAGCATAATGAGCAACGTACCGCCCACCGAGAACAGCAACGAACTACCGATCAGCATACCGGCACGAGAGCCCATCACCACAAAGATGATCAGGATAACGATAACCAATGATTCTATCAGGTTCAGGATAAATCCGTTGTTTGCTTCATCGGCTATCTTGTCTTCGGGATACAGGGAAGCCACCTCGATGCCGATAGGCAATAACTGCTTTATTTCATCCAGTTTTTCATCTACCGCCCTGCCCACGGCAACCACATTGTCCTTTGCACCGCTTGCCACGCCGATGCCTATGGCCGGTCTGCCATTGACGCGCATCAAGGTTGAAGGCGGATCATAATAACCGCGCTCCACGGTGGCAATATCGCCCAAACGAACTTCGCGCCCGTCTTTACTTACAATCAACTGGTTTTCTATATCTTCCAAAGAGGTATAAGTACCTTCGGTGCGCAAGCGCAACTGGTAAATATCCGTAGCAATGTCTCCCGTGTTCACCTGCACATTCTGCTTTTGCAGGATGCCCATAATGGAGGTAGGGTCAATGCCCAGCGCAGAGAGCTTGGAGGTGGAAATCTTCACATTGATCACTTCGGTCTGCTCTCCATACAGCATTACTTTCTGCACTCCCTCAATAGGGGTCAACTGGGTACGGATGCGTTGCGCCCAATCGCGCAGGTCGGTATATGAGAAACCTTCGTCGGCTGTCAGTGCATAGTAAATGCCATATACATCTCCAAAGTCGTCATTCACCGTAATGGTAGATGCGCCACTGGGCAACTTCGGTTGTATATTGGCTACTTTTCGCCGCAACTCATCCCATTTCACAGGCATATACTCCGGGTCTATGGTAGGCTGAAGCTCGATAGAGATTTTAGACAGTCCGAAATAAGATTCCGATTTTATCTGATACACATCCGTCATGGACTGTATTTCGCGTTCAATCGGTTCCGTTATCAGTTTCTCCACTTCATGCGGGTTCGCTCCCGGATACTGGGTGACCAGCACCGCGGTCTTTATTACAAAAGGTGCATCTTCTTTTTTGGGCAGTTTAAAGAAGGAGATCACTCCGCCTATCAGCAAAATAGCCAGAAAGAAATAGATCACCTTTTGGTTCTCCAAAGAATATTTTGGAATATTCATGATTTACGTTCTCCTCTTTTAGTCGGTTAATACTTTCACCTGCTGCCCATCCACCAGATAGGAAGCTCCGGCAGACACTACCTGTTCTCCGGCTTTCACATCGCCTTCCACAATCAGGTCATTGCGGCCTACTATAACTCCTTCATCGGTTATGCGGCGCTGCTCTACTTTCTGTGTAGACGGGTTGTAAACAAATACGGACTTGCTATTCAATTTATTATCGAATACCACCGCAGAGAGGGGAACTGTAATGCCTTCCTTCACCACGTCATTTTCTATATTCACCACCACGCGGCACGAGAAACCCACAGAAACCTGATACTTTTTCAAATCAAATTCGGGATCGTCAATGTAAAGGAATACCGGCACTCCGGCGCCATCGGGAGAGGCTTCCACGTATTCTTTCACTTTTGCTTGAAACAACTTTCCTTTGTAGGCATCAAACTCCACGTAAATAGTGCCGGGGGTCGTTACATACGAGATATTTGTTTCGGGAATGGTAAACTCCACCTGCAATTTAGTGGGATTTATCAGGCACACCACGCCCTGTCCCGGTTGCACGCGCTGGTAGTTCTCCACATACTTTTTCTGGATAAATCCGTCAAAGGGAGCACGCAACTTGGTATCGTTCAGGGTGTTCTGGGCGTTTTCAAAAGCCGACTTGGCGTTGGTGTACGCTGCCTGAGTGGTTTCAAACTCCTGCATGGAGATGGCATTCTTCATCAGCAGTTTCTCGGCGCGTTGCAGTTGCGAATCCGCTTGCCGGAAAGAGGCGCGTTTGGCGTCATAATCCAATTTATAATCCGTAGGGTCAATCTCTGCTACCACTTGCCCCGTTTTTACTCTCTGTCCTTCCAATACATTCATTGCCACCAGCGGGCCGGACATTTTAAAGGCAAGGTCACTGAACTGATCGGGAGACACAACGCCGGAATACGATTTTTCAATCTTGTTCAACGAGGTTACTTCCGCCAACTTCACCGGGCGGGGGCCGCGTTCCTGTGCAGGTTGCTGTCCGCATGCGCAGAGCATGGCTGCAACCATTGCCATCATAGACAAATTTCTAAGTTTCATACTGTTATTCTTCACTTTTAATTCCGATGCAAAGTTCTCACAATTATTAAAGGTGCACAAGTGCCAGCAGTAAGATATAGTAGTCTATTTTTAAGTATATTCTTTGTTTTCTGCTTTAACTGCCCTATATTTGTGGTGTATAATCAAAATCTTCTTTATTTTTATGAAGACAGTAGAAGACATTAACCTTTTTAAAGCAGACAAAGGCTTCATTGCCGAAATTGATATGACGGGCACTTTGGGGCGCCTCTATCATTATCCGCAGCGCATCAACGGCTGCTTGTTTATTCTCTGCCTGCGCGGGGAATGTGAGATGACGATCCATTTGTCCGAACACAAGATAGAAAAAGACAATGTAGTGGTGGTTTTGCCGGAGAGTTTCGTGCATGTGCACCGACAAAGCAGCGATTGCCGATTGTTCTTAGTGGGATTCAACAGGGAGTTGCTGAACAGTGCCAACTTTTTCAGCTCTACCATGAATTATCTGTCTATCATGATTGAAGATCCTGTAACTCCTTTGCAGCCCAAGATTGCAGAGTTGTTCAGGGATTATTTTATGTTGCTGATCAAGATGGGACATCTCAAAGACATCAATCCCAATAGAGAACTGTTCAGCACTATTCTGCTCACCATCTTGCACGGCATCGGCAGCATTCACCAAAGAATTGAGGTGGGCAAAAGGAATTTCAACCGGGGGGAGGAAATAGTGAAACGCCTGGCACAATGCATCATCAAGCATTACACCAAGGAACGGAGTGTTTCTTTCTATGCCGATCTGCTACACGTTTCGCCGCAACACCTCAGCACCACGGTGAATAAGGTAACGGGCAAAACGGTTACAGATATTATAGCCAAACTGGTGGTAACGGATGCACAGGCAAAGTTGAAATCAACCGACCTCACGATTCAGGAAATAGCCTATTCGCTTAATTTTCCGGATATTTCTTTCTTTGGGAAGTATTTTAAGAGGTACACGGGGATGTCGCCCAAACAGTATCGGGAGGTGCAGGAATAAGGTGTAGAGATCTGCAAAACATTAACGCATCCACCGTAGGGGCGGAATATTTTCCGCCCGATGACATAATCCTTTATTTTATCCAAGCCGGCACATACCGCAACTGCAAATACTGATCCCCCGGCTCCAAATAATTTTCTTCAAACACCTCTTTCCGAATGGTATAAAACTCTACCTTTTTCAAAATATAGTCTTCTACCCGCATGGGTTGCTTCTTGCAAAAGGAAATGATTTTCAGTTTCCCATCTGCATACACGTGCGCGTGTACCTTTACGGTCCGGATAGTCATTCCGTTGGAAATCGGTTTCTCACCCTTTTTATAATCAATCCACAGAATAGCTTTTGCCTTCTCGCCTTCACAGCCGCCTGCACCTTCATCCACAGCAGCAGCCTCACTGCCACCCGAAGAAGAAGCGGGAGTATTCTTGCACGCCACAGCCAGCAGCACGCAACATACAATACATAAGTAACCCAGTCGTGTTTTCATAGATATATTTTTCTTTTAGTCCTTTATTTCTTCAATAGGCGTAATATCTTCAATCTCCGGCACATCCTTGTCTTTCTTCTGGCGGAAACGAATAATACTTACCAAATCGGAAAGGCCGTAAACAATGCTACTCACCCCCAGAATAATAAACGGAACAGTAGCCGCAGTAAACGGATTGAACAATACCACAATGCCTGCTATCAGTACCAGCACAGGAATCACAAAGAAACCGCCCGGCACGATAGTCCAGCTACGGGCAGCCGATAAATTCACAATCTGACTGATACCCGCCAACACCAGGATAGCGCCCAGCACGTACATCAGAATCCCCACAAAAAAAGCAGGCATCACCATCAGCCACAAACCGAACAGCAAACTGCCCAACCCCGCAATGGGAAAAGATGTATCCGATTGTTTGCCACGCATCAGGTAACCAAATACCGAGAACAGCCCCGGAACCAGAAACAACACCCCGATGGTGATGACCAGATAAAGAATAGCCGCCTCAGGCCACGCCACCAGCAACACGCCGATGACCAATGCACAAATACATCTGATTATAGAATAATTCATTGTTTTCATATTACATATATCATTAACTGTTAATGTAGCGAATATACAGATTATTTTTGAAAGAATATCTATAGGAGGGGAGAATATTTGCAGAGGGGAGGAAGGTTCTTTTTGGAGATGGTTTTGAATCAATTCCCGTAGGGGCGGACCCATGTGTCCGCCCGAATGCATTCACAATACATGCTTTTCCTGTATGTTATCGGGCGG
>CABMPB010000029.1 GCA_902388365.1 uncultured Bacteroides sp.
CGAACTTGTCGTTCAATACTTTAGCGATAGGAGCCAAACAGTTAGTAGTACAAGATGCGTTAGATACGAACTGAGTACCCTTAACATAAGTTTTTTCGTTTACACCGCAAACGAACATAGGAGTATCGTCTTTAGAAGGAGCTGACATAACTACATATTTAGCACCAGCTTCGATATGAGCCTGAGCTTTGTCTTTGCTCAAGAACAGACCTGTAGATTCTACTACATATTCTGCTCCAACTTCATTCCATTTCAAGTCAGCAGGATTTCTTTCAGCTGTGATGCGGATAGGGTTACCGTTAACGATCAACAGGTTCTTTTCTACATCAGCTTCGATAGTACCGTCAAACTGACCGTGCATTGTGTCATACTTCAGCATGTAAGCCAAGTAATCAACCGGGCAAAGGTCATTGATACCTACGATCTGAATATCGTTTCTTTTCTGAGCTGCACGGAATACAAAACGGCCGATACGACCAAATCCGTTAATACCTACTTTAATCATTTTGTTTAATTTTTAAAGGTTTTATAATATAGCTTTCAAACACTCTAGTGTGGAATGTTGTTAAACATTTAGCATTTATTTCCTAAACGCGGTGCAAAAATAAGAATTTGTTTTTATATTCGCGAATAAATTCATATTAAATTAAAAAAAAATGGGGAAAAGTAGCTTTTTGCAAGATTTTAAGGCGTTCGCCATGCGCGGAAACGTCATTGACATGGCTGTCGGTGTCATCATTGGTGGCGCCTTCGGAAAAATAGTATCTTCTATTGTGGCGGATATCATTATGCCTCCCATCGGTGTATTGGTAGGCGGTGTGAACTTCACAGATTTAAAACTACAGTTGAAACCGGCTGAAGTGGTGGATGGTGTGGAAAAGGCTGCCGTAACACTAAATTATGGTAATTTTCTGCAGGCCACTCTGGACTTTCTTATCATTGCTTTTTCTATCTTCTTATTTATCAAGTTGCTATCCAAACTGAATCGTAAGAAAGAAGAAGCACCTGCTCCTGCCGCGCCTCCTGCTCCCAGCAAAGAAGAGGTATTGCTGACAGAGATTCGTGATTTGCTGAAAGAGCAAGCAGAAAAGAAATAATGTTATTACATTAATTAATGTAATAGCAACCACACACATCGAGGAAGAATACAAAAACGGGCTGTCCTAAAATCACTTTCCGGACAGCCCTCAGTTTTTAACGTTATGAAGATAACAGTATTCTTTATGGAGTACGCTAAAAACTAGTTTTCATTATTTGATCGGCTTCAGGAGTCACCTCTACCCCCTCCCAATGCCTGATACAGATTGATAACACTCTGTATTTCGGCAAATCGGTTAGCAGTCTGGGATAACTGCGCGCTCAGTAAAGTTTGGCGTGCAGTCAGTACCTCCAGATACGTAGTGGTTCCGTGCTCCATCAGCAAAGAAGTACTCTCCAGCGCCTTCTGCAAAGAGCCGATCTGTTTGTCAAACAAAATAGTCTTTTCACGGCTCGTCTGGTAAGCCATCAAGGCATCGTTCACCTCACTTCCGGCATTCAGCAAGGTCTGCTGAAAAGCAAGACTGGCTTCTTCCTGACGGGCTTTTGCAATGCGGTATTGGGCTATTGTCTGCCCTTTATTGAACAAGGGTTGAGTCAATGAACCCACTGCCGATGCCAGGAACTTTGCCGGATTGATGATCATGCTTCCGGCGGTATTCGTCCATCCGGCGCTTCCACTCAACACAATGGAGGGATAGAAGGCGGAACGGGCCTGGTTAGTTCCATAAAAAGCAGCTTCAAGGGAACGCTCTGCACTGCGCACATCGGGACGGTTGGCAAGCATCTGTACAGGAATACCTATCGCCAGTTCCTCGGGCATACCGTAGGGGCGGATCCATGTGTCCGCCCGGTGTAATTCGCCTTGTGTATTCGGGCGGACACTTGGGTCCGCCCCTACAAGTGAAGTGCGCGGAATGGCATGAGGGGTTTCAGCCAGCAGCAACGACATACTGTTTTCCACTTGATTGATTTGCTTCTTCAGGTCCAAAACAGAAGTCTGGATGCTATAATAGGTAGCTTCCATCTGTGAGGTAGCGGCTTCATTGGCAAGACCGGCATCCATCAAGGCACGGGTGGTTTCTACGGTTTCCTTCCATGCTTCCGCCGTTTGCTCCGAGATAAGAAGCTGTTCGTCCAGCATCAACAAGGTATAATATGTGTTAGCTATGCCAGATATAAGCTGGGTGCGTACAGCTTGTTGATAGTCCTTGCTCTGGGCATAAAGCGCCTTTGCCTGTTGTTTGGCATTGCGCAGGCGACCGAATATATCCAGTTCCCATCCGGCAGTAACGGGCAGCGTATAAGTCTGCGTTGCCTTACTCTTGTCAAAACTGCTCACTGTGCCTTGCGGTGACAAGGCAAAGGAAGGCAGGAAGGCCAGCCGGGCAGACAGCAAGGTAGCACCGGCTTCTTCTACCCGCAGTTGTGCCGATTGGAAATCGGTGTTGTTCTGCAAGCCTCGCTCAATGAGGGCTTGCAGTTGCGGATCGGTAAATAGTTCCCGCCATTCCACATTTCCCAGGCTGGCGGTGTCTCCGCCTATGGCTATTTCTTCGCCATACAGGTTATCGGGGACGGTAGTCTCAGGCTGATATTTGTTGTATATGCCGCAACTGCTCAGCAGAGCAGTTACGGTGGTTAATAGAATTATTTTCTTCATATTCTGTTTCTTTTTTTAGTCTTTATCCTGTGAACTGCGTTCTGCATCGCTTCTCTCTTTCTCTAACTGCACTTGCACATCAGCTTCTTCAAATGCCGGTTTGCGAATCTTCTCCTGCAAAAACTCGAACATGATATAGAACACCGGAACGACAAAGAGCAATGCCAGCGTACCTATAGCCATACCGCCCACTACACCTGTACCCAGCGAACTGTTACCATGAGCACCTGCGCCGGAGGAGAACATCAACGGAAGCATACCGAATATCATGGTAAGCACCGTCATCAGGATAGGACGAAGACGAACCTGTGCGGCAGAGTATGCAGACTCTACAATACCCATTCCCTTGCGGCGACGCTCTATGGCGTATTCCGTAATAAGGATGGCGGTCTTTGCCAGCAAGCCTATCAACATAATCACACCCGTCTGTAGGTAAATATTATTCTCCAATCCAAACATACGGGCAAACAAGAAGCTACCCATCAATCCGAATGGCACGGACAAGATAACGGCAAACGGAACCAGGAAACTCTCATACAGGCAAGCCAGGATAAGATAGATCAACAGGATACACACTGCATAGATAAACAGTGTCTTACCGCCACTGGTACTGGATTCCTCGCGTGCCATTCCACCAAACTCATAACCGTATCCTGCGGGTAAAGTCTGTGCAGCTACTTCTTCAATAGCTTTCTGCACTTCACCGGAGGAATAACCCTCGGCAGGGTTCACATTGGCAGTAATTGAACTATACAGGTTGAAGCGGTTGGCAACCTCAGGTCCCAGTACGCGGTTCAATGTGACGAACTGACTCACCGGAGCCATTTCCGTGCCGTTTCGTACAAACATATTATCCAATGCCTGCTCATCCAAACGATATTCCGGCGAAGCCTGCATCATAACGCGATATACCTTTCCAAACTGGTTATAGTTAGAGATATATGCGCCACCACAATAACTGCCCAAAGCATCCAGCACGGTAGCCGGAGAGATGCCTGCACGTTTACATTTGGCTGCATCAAGATCTACAGTGATCTGCGGGAAATTCATAGCATAGGTGGTATAAGCCATTGCCACCTCGGGACGCTGGTTCAGTGCTCCCAGGTATTGCATTACCGAGTTATAGAACACTTCCATATCTCCGCCCGTGCGATCCTGCAAGTTCAATTCGATGGAGTTACCCATACCGTAACCCGGAATCATACCCGGCTGGAAGCAGAAAATCTGTGCCTCCTTTATGCCATAGAATTGCGAATTCAACCTGCCCACCACTGCATCAGAGGTGTGGTCGCTTCCCTTTCTGTCGTCCCAGTCCTTCAAGCGGACAATGATAGTACCATAAGAACTACCCTGACCGGACATCAATCCGTAACCTGCAATCTTGGCATAGTGCATTATTTCGGGAGTATCCTTCAATATATTTTCCAGTTTGTTCATTACCAGCGTAGTTTCAGACAGTGTGCTACCCGGCGAGGTGCTGACATTGACCATGATCACACCCTGGTCTTCCTGTGGCACCAGTCCGGTCTTGGTGGTACTCATAAAGTAGGCAAGCAATACCACGGCAGCCCCCAACGAAGCCCATACCATCCAGCGGTGGCGGATGAAGAACAGCACACCTTTCTTATATTTACCCAGCACGGCATTGAACGAAGCATTATAAGCGGCACGTACACGCCCATTGATACTTTTGGCACTCTTGGTTCCATCCGACGGACGCATCATTATGGCACACAGGGCGGGACACAGTGTCAAAGCGGAGATCATGGAGATACCTACGGCAGTAGCCATAGTGATACCAAACTGTGTATAGAATATTCCCGAAGTTCCACCCATAAAGGTTACGGGCACAAACACAGCCATAAACACACAGGTACATGAAACGATAGCCATAGTAACATCGCCCATAGCGTCTTTGGTAGCCTGATAAGGCGATTTATATCCGGCATCAAACTTGGACTGCACCGCTTCCACCACCACAATGGCATCATCTACCACCGTACCGATAGCCAGCACAAGGGCAAACAGCGTAAGGATATTAATACTGAATCCGGCCGCTACCAGACAGGCGAATGTACCAATCAGTGACACGATGATAGAGATGGACGGGATGAGCGTACTCTTTAAGTCCTGCAAGAAAAAGTACACCACCAGGATAACCAGTATAATAGCAATAATCAGCGTTTCCACCACATTGTGTATGGAGGCAAACAGGAAGTCGTTGGAACTCATCAAAGATACAAACTCCGTTCCTTGCGGAAGGGTCTTTTCCATTTCCGCCATCTGTTTGGAGATTCGTTCATTGACGGCGGTAGCATTTGAACCGGCCGTTTGGAACACGATAAAGGTCACAGCAGGATGGCTGTTCACTTCACTGCGGAAACTGTAAGTAAGAGTTCCCAGCTCCACACTGGCTACATCCTTGAGGCGCAACACAGACCCGTCTTCCTTTGAACGGATCACAGTGTTCTGAAATTCTTCCACGCTTTTCAATCGTCCGCGATACTTCATGGTAAACTGGAAAACATTCTTCGAGTTCTCACCCAGCGAACCGGTAGGAGCCTCAATGTTCTGTTCGCCCAGTACGGCTGTCACATCCGAGGGAACGAGTCCGTATTGTGCCATCATTTCCGGTTTCAACCAGATACGCATACTATAAGTATCACCCAATTCCAGCACATCTCCTACTCCTTCTATACGTTTTATCTGGGGAATGATGTTAATGTCCAGGTAATTGGCAAGGAAAGTCTGGTCGTAACGATCATCGGTACATACCAATGAATTTACCTGCAAGAAACTGGTCTGGCGTTTCTGGGTGGTTACACCGATTTTGGTTACTTCGGCGGGCAACAACCCTTGTGCCTTAGACACACGGTTCTGCACGTTTACTGCTGCCATATCGGGGTCCGTGCCCTGCTTGAAGTACACCTGTATGGTGGCCGATCCGGCGTTGGTGGCGGTAGAGGTGATATACATCATGTCCTCTACTCCGTTTATACTTTCTTCCAGCGGCATGATGACACTGTTCATCACTGCATCGGCATCGGCCCCCGTATAGTTGGCAGTGACATATACCGTAGGAGGAGCAATATCAGGATATTGTTCTACCGGCAATGTAAAGAGCGAGATAAGCCCTATGACCAAAATCAGCACGGAAATGGATATAGCCATTACCGGCCTCTTTATAAATATATTTCCTTTCATAATCTTCTTTTCCTCTTATTTAATTTGTGTTCCCTCGCGCACCAGTCCGGCTCCCGATGATACTATTTCATCACCCGGCGTCAGGCCGTCCAGCACTATATATTCGCGTCCGTTGTTTATTCCGGCTACGGTAATCAGGGTAGAGGTTGCTTTGCCGTCCACCACTTTATAGACAATAGTCTTGTTCTGCAACTGCACCGTAGCACCCTGTGGAATTACAATACAATCTTTGTAAATGCTGGGGATAACCACATTGCCCGAGGCGCCGCTATGCAGCAAGCGAGATTCATTGGGGAACACCGCACGCGCCACCACCGTACCTGTCTGGCGATCTATAACACCACTGATAGATTCTATCTTTCCTTTCTTGTCGTACACAGAGTTATCATTCAGTCTCAATTCCACTTCCGGCATATTTGCCAATGCTTCTTCCATGTTGCCATACTCGCGGGTAAGGGAGAGTAATTGATTCTCGGTCATGGAGAAATAAACATACATATCCGCATTATCGGAAACCGTAGTCAAAGGCTGCGGAAGGTTGGGACTGACCAAGGCTCCGGCACGGTAAGGCAATGCGCCTACCACTCCGTCACTGGGACTTTTCACCTCGGTGTAGGACAGGTTGTTGCGTGCATTCACCTCCTGTGCCTCTGCCTGGGACAGTTGCGCCTTGGCGGTGAGGTAAGTATTCTGGGCAGTTTGCAGGTTGAACTGTGACACTACCTTGCGGGCATATAGTTCTTTGGTACTGTTATAAGTCAGTTCGGCGGTTGCCAGTCCTGCTTTGGCAGCTTCCACATTGGCTATGGCCGTGGTCAGTGCAGCCTTATAAGGTACTTGGTCTATCACAAAAAGGAGTTGCCCGCGGCGCACCTTCTCCCCTTCGGTTACACACAGTCTTTCTATCGTTCCGGACACCTGCGGATAAATATCCACATCCTGCCGTCCGCGTATAGTGGCGGAGTAAGAAGAAGAAAGCTCCTTGTCGGCAGTTTTCACTTGCATTACCGCATAGTCAGATTTGACTTGTGCATCCGGTGTTTGTTTACATGATGTCATACATAACGCACAGCCGATTATTCCCATCAGCTGTATCCATTTTCCTTTTACTGTTACTTTTTGCATATTCGTTTTATTATTAGAACTGGGGCAAAAGTAGACTAAAAGCACTGATACACAGCAACAAATATTCCTACAAAAGTGTGCTATTTTTCTCCTTCTGTCTGTTTTTTCCCTTCGCTACTCCCCACATAAGAAATATAGGACAATGTTAAGGCAATATGGGACATTCCTCTTTTCCCATTATTCTCCATCTTTGCAGAAACAAAAACAAAGGGATATGGAAAAAAGAACAATAAACACGCTCAGTATAAAAGACTTTAAGGAATATGAGCACTTGGTAGATTATGTAGATGATGACTTCGTGGTGGTACACAGTCTGGAAGACGTTCCGTTCAGCAACGATGCCATAAAGCTGAATTGCTTTATAGTGATATTATGCCTGAAAGGGTCTATCCAGATGGATATAAACAACAGAACTTTCGTATTGCAGGCGAATGACCTGATCACCTGTCTGCCCAATATGATTCTGGACCACACCATGATCAGCCCCTCCTATAAAATAAAGATTATAGGATTCTCCACCTCTTTCCTGAACCGCGTTGTAAGGATAGAAAAAGGAACATGGGATGCCGGGATCTATATTTATAATAATCCGGTAAAGCACTTCAACGATCCCAATGGGCCTTCATACAAGCTATATATAGATCTCATCACAATGAAAATAAACGATACTCAGCATCCGGCTCGAAAGGATATTCTGCAATGCCTGTTTGCAGCATTGTTCTGCGAGATTACAACCTATATATGCAAGGATTTCAACTTATCCGAAAAAGTCCAAAGCGATGTGACGAATGGGGAAAACATCTTCAAGCGTTTCATTGAGAAGCTATCAAAGGACAACGGCATGCATCGGTCGGTGGCATGGTATGCCAATGAACTGTTCTATACTCCCAAGTACCTGTCCAAAGTAGTGAAAGACGTAAGCGGAAGAACCACACTGGACTGGATAAACGAGTATGCCATCAACCACATAAAGTATCAACTGAAACACTCGGATAAATCCATCAAGGAACTTGCCGATGACTTTAATTTCTCCAACATTTCCTTCTTCGGGAAGTACGTGAAAGCGCATCTGGGAGTATCACCCGCCAACTACAGGAATATGCGGGAGGAATAATTTATTTAAGGATAAAGCATAAAAAGCCATAGCCACATGGCTGATTTATTGTTTTTTCTAAGTATCTTTGCGCCACGAAAACATTTACATATCCTATATAATAATATGCAAGAAAAGATTATTATTCTCGATTTCGGTTCACAGACCACGCAGCTCATAGGCCGTCGCGTCCGCGAACTGAATATGTATTGCGAGATCGTGCCCTACAACAAGTTTCCACACAATGACCCGTCCGTTATCGGCGTAATCCTCTCGGGCAGCCCCTTCTCAGTGTATGATGAAAGCGCATTCAAAGTGGATTTAAGCAATATCCGTGGAAAATATCCCATCTTGGGAATCTGCTATGGCGCACAATTCATGTCTTATACCAATGGCGGTAAAGTGGAACCGGCAGGCACACGCGAGTACGGACGTGCACACCTTTCCACCTTCGACCACGAAAATCCGTTGCTGAAAGGTATTCGCGAACACTCACAGGTATGGATGAGCCATGGAGATACCATCACTGCCATTCCCCAAAACTTCAAAGTAATCGCTTCTACGGATAAAGTTGCCATTGCCGCTTATCAGGTAGAGGGTGAAAAGGTATGGGGCGTACAGTTCCATCCGGAAGTATTCCATAGCGAAGACGGAACTCAGATTCTGAAGAACTTCGTGGTAGGCATCTGTGGCGGTAAGCAAGACTGGAGCGCAAGCTCATTTGTAGACACCACAGTGGCCGAACTGAAAGCCCAGGTAGGAAATGACCGTGTGATTCTGGGACTGAGCGGAGGCGTGGATTCATCTGTAGCCGCCGTATTGCTGCACCGTGCCATCGGCAAGAATCTTACTTGTATCTTTGTAGACCACGGCTTGCTGCGCAAGAATGAATTTAAAAACGTGATGCACGACTACGAGTGCTTGGGACTGAATGTGATTGGCGTAGATGCCAGTGAAAAGTTCTTCAAAGACCTGGAAGGCGTGACTGATCCCGAACAAAAGCGTAAAATCATTGGCCGCGACTTTGTGGAAGTGTTCAATGCCGAAGCGCACAAGATAACCGATGCCAAGTGGTTGGCACAGGGTACTATCTATCCCGACCGCATAGAGAGTCTGAATATTACCGGAAAGACCATCAAGAGTCACCACAACGTAGGTGGCCTGCCCGAAGAAATGCACCTCAGCCTGTGCGAACCGTTGCAATGGTTGTTCAAGGACGAAGTGCGCCGCGTAGGCCGCGAGTTGGGTATTCCGGAACATCTCATTACCCGCCATCCGTTCCCGGGTCCAGGCTTGGCTGTTCGCATCTTGGGTGATATTACCCCGGAGAAGGTACGCATATTGCAAGATGCCGATGACATCTTTATCCAGGGATTACGTGACTGGATGGTGAAAGATGAAAATGGCAATGAAATTGCTCTTTACCATCAGGTATGGCAGGCAGGTGTGATTCTGCTGCCGGTACAGAGTGTAGGTGTGATGGGTGATGAACGCACCTATGAACGTGCTGTTGCCCTGCGTGCCGTGACCAGTACCGATGCCATGACTGCCGACTGGGCACATCTTCCTTACGAATTTATGGCGAAGGTTTCCAATGATATTATCAATAAGGTAAAAGGCGTAAACCGCGTTTGCTATGATATATCGTCCAAACCGCCTGCCACCATAGAATGGGAATAATAGAATTTATTTCAAGATAAAAAGTGGGAGGCGTGTCATGCCTCCCACTTTTGCTATCATAGAATGTATTGATTCTTAAAGCTCTATGATTCCTTCTTCACAAAGAGTCAATTTCTCAACCCCTCCTTCTGTTACTACCCAAGAATTTTCAATACCTACAGGCCCCACTCCCGGCAACACAATCTTGGGTTCAAGCGCAAAAGTCATGCCCGGCTGTAATTCCTGGCTCATACGCGGAGCCAATACAGGAGCTTCGTTTATCTCCAAGCCAATGCCATGCCCCACAAAGCGTGCCTGCTGACTCACTCCCATAAAGCGGTCGGCAAAACCCGCCTTGGTCACTATATCAATAGCTGCATTATAAAGATCCTCACAAACCACACCCGGCGCAGCCATGGAAGCAATCTTCTCCTGCACCTCCAAGCAAACTTGATGGGCAGCATAAGCCTCATCACTCAACTTTCCTATGGAGAACACACGGGTCATATCACACATATAGCCATAGAAGTTTCCACCAATATCCACCATCACACTGTATCCTTCTTTCAACTGAGTTCCATTCATTCCTCCCGGCAATGACGGATCCAGCCCCTCGCCTCCCAAGGCAAAATCATAAGGAGAAGGTGCAGATGCATTATCTCCGGTCAATACACTTCCCATGAATATTTCCATAGTCTGACCGAAAACCCTGAAAATTCCCAGACAACCTTCCAAACGCATCAACCGCTCCACTTCAATAGAGAGTTCGCGATCGGTCATGCCGGAACGATATACCTCGGGAATCTTGCTATATGCCTGAGCGTGCAATTTTCCCGAACGACGAAGAAATTCAATCTCCATCGGAGTCTTTATACTACGTGCTTCACGAATAATAGAAGTTCCGTTCACCACCTCCGACTCGGGAAAAAGAGCTGCCAAACGGATATAATCGGCATAAGGCAACTCATTACCTTCCAACATTAATTTAGCAGGCATAGGCAAACCGTTTTCTTTCAAAAGGTCTACAATTTGTTCCGGTTTGCGAATGGAAAAGATATGCTCGCCCTTAATATTATTAGGACGTTTCACAAATAACAAAGCCGGAGACTGGAGCGGTAAATAAAGATAACCGCTAACTATCTGCCCATATGTATAAAGCAAATTTACATTACAAGCTATCAGTGCAGCATCAATGCCTTGCTGCGCCATCAGATAGCGAATTTTATCTCGACGGAGTTTTAATTCGGGTTGTAGCATATCTCAATAGATTGTATAATTAATATTTATGAGTACAAAAATAATTGATTTCTGCCAATATATATCGAATACGAACTCCAAAAAAGAAAAACGAAGTATTAAAACTCACTAATATCCCAATAAAGCACTTCACCTTTAAAGTAAAAAGAACGACTAAAAATAACAAGTTGACTTACATTGAACACCTTATCATTAATTATTCAAGACAATAACTAAAAGATTAATCATGAAAGGAAGCACAGAGATATTACAGGTATGAAACACTCTATTTGGTAGGATTGAGAACCAATCAAATACATCCTGATACATTTACCGTACAGCTATGTTATAATATCAAAAACAAATGACATTATTCTTATAAAGTTCAGAACTTTGCCCTGACCGTATTTGTTCTCTTTTAGTTATTTAAAATATCAAATTATGGAAAATGGAGTAATGATGCAGTATTTCGAATGGAATCTGCCAAACGACGGAAAATTGTGGAAACAATTAAAAGAAGACGCGTCACATTTGCATGACATTGGTGTAACCGCAGTATGGATTCCACCTGCCTACAAAGCCGACGAACAACAGGACGAAGGGTATGCAACCTATGATTTGTATGATTTGGGCGAGTTTGACCAAAAGGGAACCGTAAGAACAAAGTATGGTACAAAGCAGGAACTGAAAGAAATGATTGACGAACTACACAAAAATCATATTTCGGTTTATCTGGACGTAGTGTTGAACCATAAAGCAGGCGGTGATTTTACTGAGAAAATCATGGTAGTGGAAGTTGACCCCAAAGAAAGAAACAAGCCACTGGGAGAGCCATTCGAAATACAAGGATGGACCGGGTATAGTTTTCACGGACGCAAGGATAAATACTCGGACTTTAAATGGCATTGGTATCATTTCTCGGGAACAGGATTTGACGATGCACAGAAAAGAAGCGGCATTTTCCAAATACAGGGTGAAGGAAAAGCATGGAGCCAAGGAGTAGATGGCGAAAATGGAAATTACGATTTCCTGCTATGCAACGACATAGACCTGGATCACCCGGAGGTAGTAGCCGAATTAAACCGATGGGGAAAATGGGTCTCTAACGAACTGAACCTTGACGGAATGCGACTGGATGCCATCAAGCACATGAAAGACAAATTTATAGCACAGTTCCTAGATGCCATAAGAAGTGAAAGAGGAAATGATTTCTATGCCGTAGGCGAATACTGGAACGGGGATTTGGAAACACTTGACGCCTATATAGAAACGGTAAAGCACAAAGTCAACTTATTTGATGTGCCATTACATTATAATATGTTTCAGGCATCGCAAGAAGGAAAAGATTATGACCTGCAGAATATCCTGAAGAATACACTGGTAGAGCATCATTGTGATTTGGCAGTGACCTTTGTAGACAATCATGACTCACAACTGGGAAGTTCACTGGAATCACAAATAGCAGACTGGTTCAAGCCACTGGCATACGGTCTGATCTTATTAATGAAAGACGGTTATCCCTGCCTGTTTTATGGAGATTATTATGGCATCAAGGGAGAAAAGTCTCCACATACAAAAATCATTGATATTTTACTGGATGCAAGAAGAAGATATGCTTATGGAGAGCAGATTGAATATTTTGACCATCCTTCTACAATAGGTTTTATCCGCACAGGAGATGAGGAGCATGACGGTTCCGGTCTGGTCTTTTTAATGTCTAACGATGAAGCGGGTAGCAAAAAGATGAGTTTAGGTGAAGTACATAAAGGTGAGGTATGGTACGAAATAACCGGAAGCATTCCTGAAGAGGTAACTCTGGATGAAGAAGGGAACGGAGATTTCTCTGTTGAAGGCCGTAACCTCGCCGTATGGGTGAAGAAGTCTTAATTGACTTATGAAGATACTGATTACGAGAGTAAAAGGTATCTTCATAAATTACAAGTTTCAAATCTCTTTCCCTTCTGTTACATCCGTCTCTCCGTCTTGACGCACATACAGCGTTTGTGTGGGAAATGCAAATTCCAGTTTCGCTTGATTAAAGGATGCCAGTATCTCCATATTCATATCCGAAGTAACCTTCAATATATCTCCTTGCTTCGTAATATAATAATAATAAGTGATGACTAATGCCGAGTCTGTATAATCGGTAAAATTAGCAGTGATATCCGAAGGATCGGTAGACACATTCTCTATTCTTTTGGGGATAGTCCTTAATATATCCAAAGCCTCTTTCATTTTCTCGGGAGGCGTGTCATATGTCAGCCCCAATTTTACTGTTACACGGCGCATCGGCTCGGAAGAAATATTAACGATGGAAGCATCGGTAATTTTATAATTCGGCACAGTAGTAATACGTTTGTCATAGCCCAATATTTTGGTACTCCGGGCACCTACATCGACAACTGTTCCTTCAAAACCGTTCACATTAATCGTATCACCGATAGTAAAAGGCTTATCCGTAAAAATGGTAAAAGCACCGAATATATTCTTCACCGTATCTTGTGCTGCCAGTGCGAAAGCGATACCACCAATACCCAGAGTGCCCAATAATGCACTGATATTTACACCTACATTACTTAAAGCCATTATAATGCCGATAATCCAAACAACGACTAAAATTGTCCGTTTGATAACCGGCATCATTTTATTAGTATGCCCATCAGCTTTCTGCCCCCAATAAATCTGGAGCAAGCCACTACCCATACGGGCAAAAACCCAAGTAATATCCAAGACTATTAAAATGCTATAGGCATGGTCTACAACCGTTACAAAACTGTCAGGATACACTAATCTGTGAATAGCAATCCATATACCTAGCAATATCACGGCAAATTTGAGAGGCGAATCCAAGGAATAATAAATAACATCATCCAGCCGGTTAGTAGTTTTACTGACAAAGGGTTTGATGAGCTTCTTACCAAGCAATGACAATAACTTAACAACGACAATCGCCCCTAAAATAAAAAGAATGGAAATGCACCAATTCTCAATGGTATTTCCTCCGATTTCCTGTTCTAACATATTCCAATTATTTTAAGTTACACATATCAACCCGGAAAAGAATTCAGGCTGTAACAACCTGTTCCTGAACGGTTATTCAAAAACCATTCAGGAACAGAAAGACTTATAAAATAGCTACAATGCGAGGCAGAAAGCCATTAGAATCTATAACCGTATCCCAGCATAATTGCCACATTATCCTGGTCGGCAAACATGAATTTAGCCTCTGCGTTTAAATAACTGCGAGAAGACAAAGGAAGGGAGATACCTCCTCCTAAATTAAAAGCAAACTTTGAAGTATTTTCACTTTTCTGTTCCACACTTTCACCGTTAACCATGATGGTATGCTTTCCGTAAAAATTGTTCTGCATACCGATACCGGCAAGAGGATAGACGGAAAATCCTTGCCCGTCTTGGCTAAAATTAAATACATAATGGAAGTTCACGTTTACATCCAGCCCTGTTACCTTATCTTTAGGGAAGAAAAATGTAACATCCGGGGCTATACGGAGATTGTTCGCAATCACATATCGCCCTTGGGCTTGCAGACCGAACCTTTCATAATTGGTCTGATAACCCAGGCTTCCCAAAATGGAACCTTCTCCTTTTAATGTCTGTGCGTTCATACCAATTGCCATCAAGGCAACTGCAATAAATAAAAATATTTTTTTCATAATTCAGGCTTTTTAGTTTCATAATTCACCTTTCACATTCCCTTCCTTCGGAGAATGAGCCAATCACTTATTTTTTCACATTATCCGCAAAGTTGTGTACTTTGTTCTTCATCTCGTCAGCCTTCTCGGCAACATCAAAAGTTTTGTCGGCTACTTTATCGGCAACTTTTGTTCCGGTATCCACTACTTTGTCTTTGGCAGATTCAACAAAATCTTCTGCCTGATCACTTGCCACATGAAGTGCATGGGCTACTTTGTCTTTCAACTGCTTTGCTTTTGAAGTTTGGCAACAACGATAAATAATCGCTCCAAGGATAGTACCCGCTCCGAGTCCGATCCAGAAATTTGAACATTTACTTTCCATAATTAAAGTTGGTTTAAAGGGTTAATAAATAAAAACTTAGGAAACACGTGGCTTACTGAACAGAGATATAATCCACAATAGTAAGATAGCTCCTATAGTAGATGTAATGAGACTACCCAAGATACCGGCAGTAGCAATTCCCAACAGGTCAAACACCCATCCTCCCAAAACACCACCTATGATACCGACTATCATATTAATGAAGAGTCCAAAACCTCCTCCTCTCATAATCTTACCGGCAATGAATCCGGCAACGATTCCAATAATAATATACCAAATAAAATACATACGCTTTAAATTTAGGTTTTATAATTACTGTAGGGCAGCTGCTTCCTCAGTCATTTTCAAAAGAAACAACTCCAGTAATAAATTGTTCAAATAGAGAAATTGTAATTAACAGCTCTTTTATTTTTAGAAAATTATAGTTCAAAGGCTATAAAATATTTCAAAAAGCAACATCTTTACAATCTAATGCGATTCTGCATTTGTTCTCTTTTCTGATAAACAAAAACAAGCATCATTATGGACTTACGATTATGAAATGGGAAAATATCCTCAAAGAGAAACTCTCACTGGCAGAAAAAGTCTGTTATGGAGACCTGCATAAATTATGTATGGATGCTTATACCGAAGGCCACATGGAAGAAAGGGCTCTTGCCATTGAAGCATACAGGTTACAATGTGATAAATTATTCGGAAACAGATGCATGAATTCTTCTATCCGGAAGGACGGACATAAGAGCATATGTGATGGAAATTGCAATTACATTAAGAAATATAAGTTTGAGTTATGCAAATTGGAGAACTGAATAAAAGATAAAGAATATAGATGTACATCTTTAATTAACCTGAATTATTAACTCTAAAACGAATCAATTATGTTTTATCATGTAAAAGATTTGCAATTCAATGCGCGGGTATCACAACCCGATCCGCGCTTTGCACGCGTGATGCTCGAAGCATTCGGCGGCGCTAACGGAGAATTAAAATCAGCCTTGCAATATTTTGTACAGGCTTTCAGTTGCCACAATCCATATCCCGACAAGTATGATATGCTTATGGATATAGCTACCGAAGAGTTCGGACATCTTGAAATTGTGGGGGCTACCATCCAAATGCTTTTGGGCCCGGTAAACGGCAAGATGAAAGATGTAATGGAAAATACACCACTCCAAACAATGATGAGTGGCAAAGCTGCCAAAGAAGACCTTATTCATCAGGCATTCACCAATCCGCAGTTCTTGGTATGTGCTCCGGGCAGCCCCACTCTGACTGATAGCAACGGAAATCCTTGGTGTGCCACTTATGTATCTGCCAATGCCGATCTTACGGTAGATCTTCGTTCCAATATGGCAGGAGAATGCCGTGCCAAGATAGGTTATGAAAACCTTATTCCGCTAACCGATGATCCTCTTGTAAAAGAAACACTCGTTTTCTTAATGACTCGCGAAGTAACTCACTACCAGCAATTTGAAGCTGCATTGGACACTATTCAACCTAATTTCCCTCCGGGCGTATTCCAAACATCTCCCAAATACAGTAATCTTTATTTCAATATGTCGAAGGGTGAAGATGCACGTGGTCCGTGGAATGAAGGTGTAAGTACCCAATTGAAAGAGGAATGGCAATATATCGACAATCCGCAGGAAAAAGTAGAAGCGACTGATGGATTGTTGAATATGGAACCTAAAGGGACAGAACGTACCGAAGCGAAAGTGCACAAAAAAGATGAACAACTGGCTAAGGAACGCAGCAATGAAATACTGTCTGCCACCCCCGACAAGAATATGCACTGGTGCAAATATGAAGGCGAGAACACATCGTCATCTAAAAAGCATAAAAAGTAAGAGGAACCCGTAAAACAGATTGTACAGAAAGAAGGTGCCGCAACATCAAACTTGAAGCGACACCTTCTTTTTTATGTAACCATAGGTTATTGTCTATATAATATAAGAGCCGAAGAAGGTGATATCTGCGTATTTCCTCCCGGTAGAGAGTCTTGACTGTCTAAATTGATTTGCCCGTCACGGCATACCACCATCCACTCCTGCTCCGGGATATTGATTTCCGCCTGATGCCGGTTACCATTGTAAGCTACCAGGATTTCTTTCCATTCATCCCCATTAGCGTATTCGCCCAAAGTATAAGCTATCACACCGGAGTCACCCGTATCCAGAAAATGAAGACACTGCTGCAATCCCTCTACCGTTGGAATACGGAAAGCCGGATGAGCTTTACGAAGTGCAATCAATCCCCTTATGTAATCAAACAGGTCACGATTTTTAGCTTTTAAAGCCCAATCAATCCGATTGACGGCATCAGGAGATTTGAAACTATTCGGCACTCCCTGTTTGTCCTGCATCATTTCGTCACCGCCACGCATGAAGGGAATTCCTTGTGCAGTAAGCAGTACCGTGTGTATCAATTTATCAATAGGAAGCAATTCGTTGGAAACCTCATCACCATGAACAGACAATTTCAATTTATCTATCAAAGTATATCCGTCATGGCAGGAAACGAAATTAACCATCTGCGAAGGAGCACCGGCATAGGGACCATCACAATAGAGTAATCCGTCATAAACCACCTGCGGATGCTGTGTACCGCCAACTATCCCATACTTCACCGGCTCAAAATGGCCGTTTATATTTCCGGAACCATATCCGGGCTCCTGTTCGTCAAAAGTACTCCCTTTCAGTCCATCCCGAAATTCATCATTAAAGACGGCAATGCCTTCCATATGCCTTACATTTTCCTTCACCGCACGTTGCTCAAAAGGCAGTGGGGAGTCGGCAGCCAGCCATCCTTCTCCATATACAAAAATAGTAGGATCAATTTTCAGTAATTCTTCCCTCAGCCGGTTCATTGTTTCAATGTCATGAATCCCCATGAGGTCAAAACGAAAGCCGTCAATATGGTATTCTTTAGCCCAATATTTAACAGATTCAATAATATAGTGCCGCACCATTTCCCGTTCCGAAGCAGTTTCATTGCCACAACCGGAAGCATCCGAATAAGAACCGTCCGGATTCTGTCGGTAAAAATAACCGGGAACCGTCAGATTAAAGTTTGAATGATCGGTAGAAGCCGTGTGATTATAAACCACATCCAGAACAATGCGAAAACCATTTTGATGGAGAGTTTTCACCATTTCTTTAAATTCTCGGATACGGACCATAGGATCAGCGGGATCGGTAGAATAACTTCCATCGGGCACGTTATAGTTCTTCGGATCATACCCCCAATTATATTTATTTTCCTCTAATTTGGTTTCGTCTATTGTTGCAAAATCAAACGAAGGAAGAATATGGATATGCGTCACGCCAAGCTCCTTTAAATGATCCAACCCGGTAGACTGTCCTTCCGGAGTTTTTGTTCCGGTTTCGGTCAGAGCCAAAAACTTTCCTTTGTGCTCAATGCCCGAATCAGGATCAATGCTGAAATCACGATGATGCAACTCATAAAGAATAATATCGGAATACATTTTCAATTCGAGTCGGCTATCAGAGTCCCAACCCTCCGGATTGGTTTCATTCAAGTCGATTACAGCCGCCCGGTTACCATTGATGCCGACCGCTTTTGCCCATATACCCGGTGTCTCGTCCAACCAGCTTCCATCTTTCTCTATTTGGAAAGTATAGAAAGAACCTTTCAAATCACGATCTACCACCATACGCCATGTACCGTTATCAGCCATAGACATTTCCAATCGTTCCTCTGCCTCTCCTCCTTCACCGGATGAATACAGATTTAAACGAACCTTACTTGCAGAAGGTGCCCATAGAGTAAAAACTGATTTCTCGGGCGTATACACCAACTCCAGATCATTTCCATAATAACATGGATATTTGTCAAACGAGTCCAATTGCTCCCCTGACGGATGATTTTTTATTTTCTTCATACGTTAGAGTTTAGATTTTAACACTATTGCCTTCAATTATTTTTCAAAAAGAACAACACAAATCAAATAAATGTTCGAATATCAAACTTACAATTAACATCTATTCCGTTCAACCGCCACCCACTTTTGTGTTTCACTAACCACCGATAAAACTTTTTTTGCCCTGAATAAACCATCTATCTCAAATATTATGGTTATCTTTATTCATTAATTACAATGGAATGAAAGAATCGGTACGCTTAATTCGTTTTGCCATAATAGGAACACTAAATTATCTCATCACTATGCTGGTGATATGGATAATGATGAAGAACCTATCATTCAAAGGCGACTATATAGTAGCAAACATCACAGCATACATCATTGCCCAAACACATAACTTTATATGGAGTAAATACTGGATCTTTCCTTCCGATAACCGGAAAAATAATCTTTGGCAACAAATATTATTATTCAGCACAGCTTTTGGAATTGCATATGGCATACAGCTGCTTTGTATAGTGCTAATGGTTGAAGTGATGGGAATCGGCGAGTTCCCGGCACAGTTTATTGGAATAGTCATATATGGAACGGTCAACTTCATAGCAAATAAAAAGATAACTTTCCGGTAATTTCCCCAATAGATTCCATCAGAATCAAAACTTCTTCCTATTTTTGTCCGACAGTTTAAAATACAAAACATTTATGGCAGACAATTACATAGAAAAACAATACGAGCAATACCAAGCAAGAAAAGCAGCCTGGGAAAAAGCTCGCAAATATGGCAAGAAGAAAACAAGCAATACACATAAACCCGAATCGGACCCGGCAACAGGAAAGAATGCCGTACAAAGAAGAGCATTCGTTACAGGTGGTGCCGACGGCATAGGCAAAGCCATTGTGCAAGCATTTCATGACGCTGGTTTTATGGTAGCATTCTGCGACAAGAATGAAACACTGGGACAACAAACGGCAAAAGAAACCGAAGCCCTGTTCTTTCATGCAGACGTCAGTGATAAGGCGGCCTTGGAAAACTGCATGGCTCAACTTTTTGAGGCATGGGGAGATATTGATATCATCGTTAATAACGCAGGCATCAGCGAGTTCTCTCCCATTACGGAAACCGACGTAGAGGACTTCGATAAAATATTGTCCGTAAATTTGCGTCCGGTGTTTATCACTTCGCGATTGCTTGCCATTCACCGCAAAGCACAAAGCACTCCCCCGGGCTATGGAAGAATAATCAACATATGCTCTACACGCTATTTAATGAGTGAACCGGGCAGCGAAGGATATGCAGCTTCCAAAGGTGGCATTTATTCATTAACGCACGCCTTGGCGTTGTCACTTGCCCATTTTCATATAACCGCCAACTGCATCTCGCCGGGATGGATACAAACGCATGACTATGATCAACTGAGCCCAGAAGACCACTCCCAACATCCATCCGGACGGGTAGGAAAACCGGAAGATATTGCCCGTATGTGTATGTTTCTGTGTCGCGAAGAAAATGATTTCATTAACGGACAGAACATCACCATTGACGGTGGAATGACCAAAAAGATGATTTATATAGAATAACAAAAGTAATTTATTATCCCATGAAAATACACCATATCGCCATCTGGACTTTCCGCCTGGAAGAATTGAAAGATTTTTATGTTTATTACTTTAATGGTACAAGTAATGAGAAATATGTCAACCCCAAAAAAGGCTTTGAATCTTACTTTGTCTCTTTCCAAAGCGGACCTCCCTTGGAACTGATGAGACGGACTGATGTACAGAATGTTCCAATAGAAGAAAACAGACTGGGCTTAACCCATCTTGCCTTTTCCATGGACAGCAAGGAGGCTGTGCTGGAACTGACTGAAAAGCTACGTTCCGAAAACTACACTATTGCCGGTGAACCCCGCACCTCGGGAGATGGTTATTTTGAGAGTGTGATACTGGACCCGGACGGAAACCGGATAGAATGTGTGTACAAAAAAGATGATGCGGAAAGTAGCTTACCAAGCTGCAATGAAATAAAGACAGAACGTCTACTGCTCCGCCCGTTTAATGAAAATGACCTGGAAGCTCTTTTTGCCTGTTGCCAAAATCCTAATTTGGGAAATAATGCAGGATGGAAGCCTCATGAAACATTGGAAGAAGCACACAAAGTTCTTCACCAAGTATTTATGGCACAAGAAAATATATGGGCTGTGACCAAACAGGAAGACGGGTTATTAATAGGTTCTGTAGGAATTATCCCCGATCCCAAACGCGAAAATCCACAAGCTTTGATGCTGGGCTATTGGCTGGATGAAGCTCATTGGGGAAAAGGGTATATGAGTGAAGCGGTTGCCGCTATTCTAAATTATGGTTTTGAAAAGTTGGGAGTAAGCCTCATCACAGCTAATTGCTATCCGCACAATGAACGTTCACAAAAAGTGCTGAAAGGACAAGGATTTGAATATGAGGGAACACTGCATCAGGCAGAATTGACTTATACCGGGAAGGTGTATGATCATCAATGCTATTATTTAAAGAGGGAGAAGTGGGAAGAGAGAAAAGATAAATGATGGAAGAAAAGAAAACTATATCATGATATACTGTATGGGGGTACCCGTCCGAACCAACGGTCACGACCTTGGGAGTAATGCATACACGAAAACACCATTCGGAACATTATCGGGCGGGCAAACCCCACTCCTACGGTAATCGCTAACTTATTCTACTAAGGGATTTTTTCTCAAATTTGCTTCATTCCTTCATTTAAAAGTACAATGTATTGGTAATGAACGTGTTACTACAAGTTTTTAAAGAAATATCCTTCAGCTTTCCTTCATAACTCCTTCATTTTCCTTCACAACTCCTTCATAATTCCTTCATAAAAGGTAGAATTAGGTCTCAATTCCCATATACAGATATGTCGTTTATTACAGTAATTGCCATTATCTTCAACATGTCATGCGTCAGTATCTGCCGTGAATACTCCAGTACTCCCGGCATGGTACTCGAGTACTCCCGGCATGGTACTGGAGTAATCCCTAGGTGATACTAGAGTCTCCACTGGGCGAGACTCCAGTTTCGCCTATTTAAACTTAGCGAAACTGTATGATTACATTTAATTACCGTATGTGTATGGCATTACATCTATTGTTTTGCTGTAGGGGTGGAGGTTGCCCCTACAGCTAATGATAACCAATATTCTTTTTCAATTGAAATAATACAGGAATATAGCAATACCTTCCAATGCCTTCTTGGGTTGATCCTTTATTTCGATAGTAAACTTGATTTCAGCTTTAGTCACACCACGCAAATTCTGCAAAGAATGCAAACTTGCCACCATGCGGATACTCTGACCTGCCAAGACAGCCTGTCCGAACTTCATCTTGTCCATTCCATAATTAATCATCATCTTCAGGTTATTCACCTCTATAATCTGACCCCACATATGAGGCAGTAACGAAACAGTGAGATAACCATGTGCAATAGTGCTATGATAAGGACTTTCCACCTGGGCGCGCGCTGTGTCCACATGAATCCACTGATGGTCCAGCGTAGCATCTGCAAAGAGATTGATGCGTTCCTGTGACACCTCCACATAGTCAGAAACACCAATTTGCTGACCTACCAGTTTCTCAAATTCTTCATACGAATTGATAATTACTTTATCCATTATTCTTTTGTTTTAGGGGTAATACATTAATTTGGATACAAAAATAAGAAAAAATAACCCTATATTTGTATCCGATTCGTACTAATTTGTCTCCAACAGATGAAAGTTATTGAACAAGAACAACGTACCGTAGAACAAATGATCCGTATTTATTGCCGATACAAGGAAGGTAATAAAGAGCTTTGCCCTGCCTGCCGGGAACTATTGCAATATGCACATGCCCGACTGGAGCGTTGTCCCTTCGGCGAAAAGAAAACCACTTGCCGCAATTGCACCGTGCATTGCTATAAGCCGGAAATGAAGAAACGGATGCAAACCGTAATGAGGTATGCAGGTCCCCGAATGCTGTTTTTCCACCCGATAGCCGCTATCAGGCATTTAATCCATAAATAACGATGGACAAAGCACAATTTTACAAAGACACATACAGCATTGTGAAGGAAATACCTGCCGGCAAAGTACTGACCTACGGAGAAATAGCACGCCTGACAGGCAATCCCCAATGTTCACGCATGGTGGGGCAAGCCATGTTTCACGCACCGGCCCACCTCCACCTGCCCTGCCACCGGGTAGTGAACAGCCAAGGCAGGTTAGTCCCTTGCTGGGAAGAACAACGAACCATGCTGGAAAACGAAGGAATCACCTTCAAGCCTAACGGATGTGTGGATATGTCCAAGCACCTATGGAGATATGAAGATTGTGATGAATAAGCAGATAGTACTACCTATTTATCTCTTTACCAGCCGTTTGGGAGATCCGCTCCACGAACATCCCAGGCAATAAACCACGTCCGTATCAAATCCCGCCATATCATCCGAAGGATTCTTCGGGCTTACTTCCCCCTCCGCCGATACATAAACCAACAATCTTTCTCCCTGCATATTCTTGATATATAATCCCGCTATTTTGCACTGCGGGCACAATAATTTTCTCATTCAGTTATCTATTTTTTATTTTAAAGACAACAAATAAATCATCTGTTTTCCTTATAAACCGGTTGCAAAAATAGGAAATAAACCGGATATAATACATAGGATACACGAATTTAGAGCATACAAGGAAAGATTATTGGGAATAAAATAACTATATTTGCCGCGGAATAAAAAGTGTTGCAAAATAAAAGTATAGTTATCATGGAAGAAAAACCAGACTGTGAAAAAAACAATATTATCAAACTTGAGCGTAAAGAACTGTTCCTGAAATTTTTAGCATGGCTGATCAAACCCTTCTCACCGGACGATGAAGTGTATAGAATCTGCAGAAAAGGCTTAATGAGCATAGCGGAAGTAGATGCTCTGGTGAAAGAAATAGAAGCGGAAGGCTTAATAATATCCGTACCCGCAGAACACAGAATGGATATTAAGTATATCATGAAGCCCGATCTGCAATTAAAACTGCTGACGGAAATAAAGAAAAGCAAAAATAAATCCTTCTTTGCAGGTTTTACGGGATATTATCCCAGTAATTGGAGAAGGGAAGAATGGACCGCCAGCATTCAGGAATATATATTAGGGAAAAAAAAGGAGAAAGACATGCCCTTTTATGCCGATATTGAAACCATCCGCTACCTGGTGATGTGGATGCCGTGCCATCCGGACTGGTTGCCGTTCTTTTATAATTTCTCCCCACTCACCATCATGGGTTTGTATGACAGCTACAAAGAGGTTTGGGGTGAATCGCTGATGCGGCCCAATATGACCTGCTTGACAAACGGATACTTTGAAAACAAAACACTATCGGCAGAAACCAGAGAAAAATATAAAACCGATTTTGGCATTTATCAATATGTATACTCCGGACGCCTCAATGAAATTCCCACAAAGATTCCGGCAGACATCCCCGAAGGAATGTGCCTGCACGCTGTCTATCACCAATATAAAGGAGATATAAGCGAAACACTGGAACTCTATACAAAAGCATTGAAAGGAATGAGCTTAAAATTCTTTGACAATGCGCTTCTCAATTTATATTATACCATCGCCCTGATT
Organism: uncultured Bacteroides sp.; assembly: GCA_902388365.1. GTDB lineage: Bacteria > Bacteroidota > Bacteroidia > Bacteroidales > Bacteroidaceae > Phocaeicola. Next base: position 24,586 of record CABMPB010000029.1, read on the forward strand.
AACGATTCTACAGCAGAATCAAAGAAAAAGATGGAAACCATGTTCAAAAGAGACTACGTTCCCAGTGAGTTGCTGCCTGCACAAATATTGGGATTGTATGCTCTGAATGAAAAGTTGGACAAGAGCCTGAATTATATCAGATATGGGTATAAAGACCTTGCACCCTTAGAGCAAGTGCTCGTATCGCTGATTATCAACCATTTCCATCTGGACAACAAGATAAAGATAAAGGATGAAAAGATACATGAAATCCTGAATGATGATAACCTGAAGCTGTTGCAACTGGAATGCTCGGAAGACTTCCTCCCCTATACCAACCAAGCGGAAAGCCTGAAAAAAGAATTAGGCCTCTCCCCCATCCTTCCTCCTTATCATAAAGTGAATGAATGGGAAAGAGTCCTCGCCCTACTGATGGAAAAGGCAAAACAAAACCCGCAGAAGGAGAAGGAGAAAAAGACCAAAGCGGAATCACAAGGGCGCATCATCTACCGGATAGATCAATACAGGAACATAAATCCTTACCTGCAAAAGTCCAAAGACGGAATAGTATGGAGTAAAGGACGCGCCATATCACTCAGTGCATTCCAGGAAGGAATACCGGAAATGAATGAAATAGACCGCACCCTGACCACTTATGTGAAGCGTCTCACCGGCAGTTGGTCCGATAAAGAAAGATGGCAGTTCTCCGGCCCCAAGCCCCTAATGATTTTGGCGGGCTACCCGCTGGTATTTTCGGATGAGAAACCGGACAAGCCTGTAAAAATTCAAAAAGAAGAACCGGAAGTTATCGTTACCAAAGTAAAGGATGGATTTAAGGTGGAAGGAAATGTAGAGCCTTTCTATATAGACGGAAACTATATGGTGAAAAGGGAAAATGACTTCCTCATCAGAATTATGGAGCTTTCTTTATTCCAACGTGATATAATGATTGCCATAAACCGTGTCCATACATTCCCCAAACAGGCTGAAAAGCAACTGACCGAGCTGCTACAGGAACTGAGCAAAAGCATCACTGTCCATTCTGACCTGATTAAAAAGAATGAAGAACTGGAACAGAAAAATGCAGAAACACGAATCACCATACAACTGCAACCCATGGGCGAAGGATTCAAAGCGGAGCTATTCATAAAACCGTTTGCGGGACACCCCACCTATTGCAAAGCGGGAAAGGGAGCGATCAGCGTTATTGACAATATAGACGGACAAAGGGTACAGGCTTTGCGCGACTTGGAAACAGAGAAAAAACATCTGGAGGAGACATTGGAATGGCTGCAACCCGTTATGGACAATTATAACGAATCCGAAGATATATTCTACTTCCAGGATGCCGACCAGTGCCTCTGCCTGCTGGACATACTGTGCGAACACGCCAATGACGTAAACATAGAGTGGCCCGAAGGCACCAAACTATCCATAAAAGGAAAAGCCGACTTCAAGAATCTGAACTTGGCCGTAAAGGGAATAGGACAATGGTTTGAAGTAACCGGCGAACTGAAAATAGATGCCAGCGCCCTGATAAGCATAGCCGGTTTATTGCAGAAGATACGTGAAAGCAAAGGACACTTTATCTCGCTTTCCGGAACCGAGTTCATATCCATCAGCGAAAAACTGCGCAAGCAATTACTGGCAATGGATACCCTGCTCACGCAGGAAAAGGAAAAACTGCAATTACCAGCCTTGGCTATAGAAAGGTTGCAGGAAATGGAAGGACTGGGAATCAACCTGAAAAAAGATTCCAAATTCAAGAGCATGATAGAACGCATCGAGACGGCCACCTCCCAAGAGTTTCCTTTACCCAAAAAGCTGCAAGCGGAGCTAAAAGACTATCAGATAGATGGTTTCCGGTGGATGTCCCGCCTGGCGCATTGGGGAGCCGGCGCCTGCCTTGCCGATGATATGGGAGTAGGAAAAACCTTGCAAGCCATAGCATTCATGCTGGCACATGGCGCAGAAGGGCCGTCACTGGTGGTAGCACCTGCTGCGGTTATTCTGAACTGGAAGCAGGAGTTGGAACGTTTTGCTCCTTCGCTCACTCCCATACTGATGCACGAAACGGGATGTGACGACCGCCGCTCTCTGACGGAACAAGCCTCCCCGTTTGACGTAGTACTTATTACCTACGGACTATTGAGCAATGAAATAGATGTATTGGCAGATAAGGAGTGGAACGCCATTGTACTGGATGAAGCGCACAACATCAAGAATAAGGATACAAAAATGTCAAAAGCCGCTATGCAGTTGAAAGGTAACTTCCGCCTATTGCTTACCGGTACGCCTTTGCAGAATCATCTGGCAGAAATATGGAACTTATTCCAATTTGCCAATCCGGGATTATTGGGCAGCTTTGCACAATTCAATGAGAAGTTTATCCAACCCATAGAAAAGTGTGGGGACAAGGACAGGCAACGCTTACTGAAAAAACTAATCTCACCTTTTATATTAAGGCGTACAAAGGCAGACGTACTGGAAGAATTGCCCGAAAAGACAGAAACCACCCTACGAATCGTACTCAACGAAAAGGAACAGGCACTCTATGAAAACCTGCGCCGAAAAGTGGTGAATGACTTGGAAGAAGGCTCTACCAGCGCCATTAAAGCATTGGCAGAGATCACCCAGTTGAGACAGGCAGCCTGCCATCCGGCACTGGTGGATTCCTGTCTGGATATTCCATCGTCCAAGTCCGAGGTTTTTATAAGGTTGGCAAGAGAACTGATGAAGAATAACCATCGTGCACTGGTATTCAGCCAGTTCACCTCACACCTGGCACTGATCCAAAAAGAACTGAAGAAAGAGGGAATTGATTACCTCTACCTGGACGGCAGCATGACTCCCGAGGAGCGCAACAAACTGGTAAAGACGTTTCAAACCGGTGACCAACCTCTGTTCCTTATCAGCTTGAAAGCCGGAGGTACAGGACTGAACCTCACGGCAGCCGATTTTGTCATTCACCTGGATCCGTGGTGGAATCCCGCTATTGAAGACCAGGCTTCCGACCGTGCTTACCGCATAGGGCAAACCCGTCCGGTGACAGTCTACCGCCTTATTGCGGCACAGACCATAGAGGAGAAGATTATCAAACTTCATCAAAGCAAGAAATCACTGGCAGATTCCCTGCTGGAAGGCAGCGACCTGTCACACAAACTGACGAAAGAAGAAATGCTGGAATTATTAAAAAGCGTCAATTAACAGGCATACGATAGATGATTGACAGTTATTATGCAGTATCTTTACCCCGCATAATAACTGTCAAACCATCAACCGTATAAAAATAAACATGATACACTTCTTTACAGAGTCTATTGCCCACATCAAGCTGCCGGATAAATTCACCTATCCTTTTCACTACACCCCTCACCCGCTTTGCGTGATGGCAGCAGCCGAGGTACAGGCATATCTGTCCGCGCAAACCCGGTGGCAAGAAGAATTGCAACAAGGAAAAATGTTTGGTGTGCTGATTGTACGGACTCAGGATGGAGAGACAGGATACCTTGCCGCCTTTTCGGGAATATTAGCAGGGAAGAATCTGCATCCGTTCTTTGTTCCTCCTGTTTATGACTTGTTACAGCCACAAGGATTTTTCAAGATAGAGGAAGAACAAATCTCTGCCATCAATCTCCGCATCAAAGAGTTGCAGGAAGATAAACATTATCAGCACTTAGTCCTGCTATTGAAAGAGAAAGCGGAACAATGCCGGCAGGAACTGGCAGCAGCCAAGGCGGAATTTAAAACAGCCAAGGAAGCAAGGGAAGCCCGACGCCGCACGGCAGAACCCGATGAAGCGGAACAAGCAGCCATGATACGCGAAAGCCAGTTTCAAAAGGCTGAATTAAAACGCCTGGAACGTAGCTGGAAAGCACGGATAGCCGGAATCCAGTCTGAAACCAATACATTTACCCACCGGATAGAATCATTGAAAGCAGAGCGAAAGACCCGTTCGGCAGCTTTGCAGCAAAAGCTATTTGAACAGTTCCGTATGCTGAATGCCCGTGGCGAGGTAAAAGACCTGTGCACTCTGTTTGAGCAGACTGTACAGAAAACCCCTCCGGCAGGAGCCGGTGAATGTGCCGCCCCCAAATTACTTCAGTATGCCTACCTACATCAGCTAACACCCATTGCCATGGCTGAGTTTTGGTGGGGAAATTCTCCGAAGACAGAAATAAGGCATCACGGATATTATTATCCGGCGTGCAAAGGAAAATGTGAACCCATCTTGGGACACATGTTGCAGGGATTGGAAGTGGAAGATAATCCTTTATGGGAAGATCTACATAGTGAAACGCCACTGGAAGTGGTGTATGAAGATGATCATCTGCTGGTAGTAAACAAACCCGCCGGAATGCTTTCCGTCCCCGGAAAGGGTGAAGTGGATTCTGTTTACAGCCGCATCAGGACACTATATCCGGAAGCCGAGGGTCCTCTTGTAGTGCATAGGCTGGACATGGCTACTTCCGGCCTGCTGCTCATAGCAAAGACCAAAGAAGTGCATCAAAACCTACAGGCGCAATTCAAGAACCGAACCATCAAGAAACGATATATCGCCTTGCTGGACGGAAAGGTTCAACTAGAAAAGGGAAGCATTGATTTGCCACTCTGCCTGAACCCGCTGGACAGACCCCGGCAGGTGGTAGACCACGAACATGGCAAAACTGCCATTACGCATTATCAAGTACTAAAACAGACGGATACCCGCACCCTTATCGCCTTTTATCCGCTGACAGGCCGCACGCATCAGTTGCGCGTACACGCTGCCCATACCGAGGGATTGCATTGCCCTATCCTGGGAGACGAACTCTATGGACGCAAAGCGGACAGGCTCTATCTGCATGCCGAATGTCTGGAGTTTGTTCATCCTGTCACGGGCAAACACATCCGCATAGAGAAGAAAGCCGATTTTCAGGCATAAGCCGGTGGTGTATGTTTCATCCGCTTTATCTTACGATATACATAGACAAAAGCAGGAATCAGGAAAGCGATCGCAAAAATCCACGCCGTAGGATCACCAAAGCACACGGCAAGGAATCCGAATGCCGGAACTGCATAGAGACTTACCAATATACGGGCTATCATTTCGGATACCCCCGACAGCATAGCCAAATTGGTGAAACCCGCCCCCTGAATGGTGTAGCGCAAGATGCAGAGCAACCCCAAAACAGGAAAGAAAGAAACTGATATATGCAGAAACAACTCCGTATCTTTCAAGATTTCCCATTCGGAAGGATCAACAAACAGCAGTGCAAAAGTACGTGCACCCAGCATCAATACCCCGAACATAAAGGCGCAATAAATAACCATCATCAGGGAACTTGCCTTGATGCCCTGCCAGATACGTTCCGGTTTTCCGGCTCCATAATTCTGACCGCTATAAGTAGCCATGGCAATGCCCAGGCTCTCCAACGGACACATGCAGAACATCTTGATGCGCATAGCCGCCGTAAACGCTGCCACACAGGCTGTACCCAATGCATTATTCGCACTCTGCAACATAATGCTGCCGATGGCCGTAATAGAAAATTGCAACCCCATAGGCACACCTATATATAATAAAGTCTTTGCCAATGCCATACGGAATTTTTGCTCGGCAGGCGTACCTTTCAGAATTTCAAAGTGGCGCATCATATACAGATAGCACAGCACTGCTGAAACTCCTTGCGAGAAAACGGTTGCAATAGCCGCCCCCGCCACTCCCCATCCCAAAACGAGAATGCAGAAAAGATCGAGCAGAATATTCAGTACCGTAGAGAAAAGCAGGAACCAGAACGGCGTCTTACTATCTCCCAATGCACGGATAATACTGGAAAGCAAATTATAGAAAAACGTGCAGGGCACGCCTATGAAAGTGATCAGCAGATAGAGGTAAGCATTCTCCATGATATTCCCCGGTGTCTGCATCATCTTCAGAATATCGGAACAAAAAAGACTGGTAACAATAGCAATCACCACAGACATCACCGCCGCCAGTTGCAGACTGACAGCAACAAAACGCCGCATCGTGCTATAATCCCTTGCTCCGAACTTCTGTGCCACAGGAATGCCGAAACCGCCACAACAGCCATTGCAGAAGCCCAGAATCAGAAAGATGACAGACGTACTGGCACCTACGGAAGCCAAAGCATTAATGCCCAGGAACTTGCCCACTATGGCAGCATCCATCAACGAATAAGTTTGCTGAAGCAAGTTACCCAGCAACAAAGGAAAAGCAAAATTCAATATCAAAGGGAACGGACGTCCCGAAGTCATCTCTTTTGAAGTTGCCATATCATGATGTGTATTGTAAAATTGGAGGCAAAGATAGACGTTATCAAGCAAAAATATACTTTTTCCCCTCTCATTTCACTTGTTATCCTTTAATTATATGACACAAATCAATTCTTGCCCTCCATCTCTTACCAACTCTCCCTCCTATTATTTCTCTCTCACAAGGAAAAACAGAACCAAGAGATGTGCCGACTGTGGAATATTTCCACAACTGTTGCTTATTTTCCACACATACATACTCAACAATTACCCCTGTTAATCTGTTGATAATGAATAGAGAAAGCACTAAGTACCCATTTGGCACGTTGCTTGCATGCCCCTTTATGGCATCTTAAACATTAACAAAACGAAGTATGAGATCATTTTTTACACACAAAGAGATTACGCTGAAGAAAAGAAGAACAGCGATTGTAGTAATAGGTATTGGATTGGTTATCGGGATTTACCTGATCGTAACGCACCGTCCGGCTCCCAAACCGGAGCTTCCCGTAGTAGCCATAGCACCGGTGACACAAGAGGATGTAGAGATTTATGGCGAATATGTGGGGCGTGTACGTGCTCAACAGTTCGTTGAAGTTCGTGCCCGGGTAGAAGGTTATCTGGAACAAATGCTTTTCAATGAAGGTACTTATGTTACCAAAAATCAAGTGCTATTCGTCATCAACCAGGATCAGTATCGCGCCAAAGCGGACAAAGCACGTGCCCAATTGAAAAAGGATGAAGCACAGGCTCAGAAAGCAAAACGTGACCTGGAACGTATCCGCCCGCTATATGAACAGAATGCAGCCAGCCAGTTGGACTTGGACAATGCGATAGCCGCTTATGAAACGGCAGAAGCATCGGTAGCCATGAGTAGCGCCGATCTGGATCAGGCAGAACAGGAACTGGGCTACACCATTGTTCGTTCTCCCCTTGCGGGACATATCAGTGAACGCCATGTAGACCTGGGAACATTGGTGGGTCCCGGTGCTAAATCACTGCTTGCCACTGTGGTAAAGAGTGATACCGTATTGGTGGATTTCAGCATGACTGCCCTGGATTATTTGAAAAGTAAAGAACGCAACGTAAACCTGGGACAAAAGGATTCAACCCGTTCATGGCAACCCAATGTCACCATCACCTTGGCAGACAATACCGTTTATCCTTTTAAAGGTTTGGTAGATTTTGCCGAACCACAGGTGGACCCACACACCGGAACATTCTCTGTCCGCGCGGAGATGCCGAACCCTAAAAGTGTATTGCTTCCGGGACAGTTTACTAAAGTAAAATTGCTGCTGGACGTAAGAGAAAAGGCAACCGTGGTTCCTCTGAAATCCGTTATCATTGAGAAAGGTGGGGCTTATATCTATGTGATACGAAAAGATTCCACCGCCGAAAGACGATTCATAGAATTAGGTCCCGAATTCCAAAACCAAGTGGTGGTGGAACGTGGATTGGCAGCCGGAGAGAATATTGTTACAGAAGGGTATCATAAATTGAATCCGGGCATGAAGGTGAGAATAAGTCCTGCTGCTGAAGGCAAAAAGATGGAAGAAGAGGATTCAATAAAATAAGGCTATGCTCTACATCTTTCGTTAACATTTCCCGTAGGGGCAGGGTTTGCCTGCCCGATAACATAGCGCAGCCGTACGCATTCGGGCGGGCAAACCCCGCCCCTACAGCAGATGAAAACATTACGGTTAATGTTAACAAAGAAATGCATAGAAAGAATAGACCTAGTTATTCAAATAAACTATAGACCCAATGAAAGTAAGTTTCTTTATAGACAGACCTGTATTTTCGGCTGTCATCTCTATATTAATAGTCATTGTCGGTATCATCGGCCTCACGATGCTTCCCATTGACCAATATCCGCAGATTACTCCTCCGGTAGTAAAAATCAGCGCATCCTATCCGGGTGCCAGTGCCCTGACGGTATCACAAGCGGTAGCCACTCCCATCGAACAAGAATTGAATGGTACTCCGGGAATGCTCTACATGGAATCCAACAGTTCCAATTCGGGAGGTTTCTCCGCCACCGTTACATTTGATATATCTGCTGATCCCGACCTTGCGGCAGTAGAAATCCAAAACCGCATCAAACTGGCGGAATCACGTCTTCCAGCCGAAGTAATACAAAACGGTATCTCTGTGGAAAAACAAGCTGCCAGCCAGTTGTTGACCCTATGCCTTACCTCTACCGACCCCAAGTTTGATGAAATATACCTCAGTAACTTCGCAACGCTGAACGTGCTCGACCTCATCCGCCGTATTCCCGGCGTAGGACGTGTATCGAACATAGGCAGCCGCTATTACGCCATGCAAATATGGGTACAACCCGACAAACTGGCTAATTTCGGTCTGACCGTAGCCGACTTGCAGAATGCACTGAAAGACCAGAACCGCGAATCGGCAGCCGGTGTCTTGGGACAACAACCCGTGCAGGGACTGGATGTAACCATTCCTATCACCACACAGGGACGCCTCTCCACCGTAAGCCAATTTGAAGAAATCGTGGTCCGTGCCAATGCCGACGGTTCCATTATCCGCCTGCGCGATGTGGCGCGTATTTCCCTCGAAGCACAATCTTATAATACCGAAAGTGCCATCAACGGACAGAATGCAGCAGTACTGGCCATCTATATGTTGCCGGGAGCCAACGCCATGGAAGTAGCAAAGAATGTAAAAGAAGCCATGCAGGAAATCAGCAAGAACTTCCCCGAAGGAATGAGCTATGAGATTCCTTTCGACATGACAACCTATATTTCGGAATCTATTCACGAAGTGTACAAGACACTGTTTGAGGCATTGATCCTGGTTATCATTGTGGTGTACCTCTCCTTGCAGAGTTGGCGTGCAACGGTTATTCCATTGGTAGCCGTGCCCATCTCATTGATCGGTACATTCGGTTTCATGCTGATATTCGGATTTTCGCTGAACATATTAACCTTGCTGGGACTGGTACTTGCCATCGGTATTGTGGTGGATGATGCCATTGTGGTGGTGGAAAACGTGGAGCGCATCATGGAGGAAGAAAAATTATCTCCCTATGAAGCGACTAAGAGGGCAATGGAAGGACTTACGGGAGCCATTATCGCCACTTCGCTGGTACTGGCTGCGGTATTCGTACCCGTCAGCTTCCTGGGCGGCATCACGGGACAGCTTTACCGCCAGTTTACGGTGACTATTGTAGTATCCGTATTGCTGTCTACAGTGGTGGCTCTGACACTGAGCCCGGTGATGTGTTCACTCATTCTGAGACCGGAAGACCCGAACAAGAAAAAGAATATCGTATTCCGCCGCATCAATGATTGGCTCAGTATAGGCAATCATAAATATATCGGTATCATTCGGCACATTGTAAAGCATCCGCGCCGCGTATTGAGTGGATTCGGCATGGTACTGATTGCCATTCTGCTGATTCACCGCATCATACCTACCAGCTTTCTTCCTATCGAAGACCAAGGATACTTTAAAGTGGAACTGGAATTGCCGGAAGGGGCAACACTGGAACGTACCCGTGTGGTAACAGACCGCGCCGTGGAATACCTGATGGCGAATCCGGCTGTGGAATATATACAAAGCGTTGCCGGCAGCAGTCCCCGCGTAGGTAGCAGCCAGGCACGCAGCGAACTGACAGTCATCCTGAAACCTTGGGAGGAACGGGATTCGCAAACCATTGACGACATCATGGCACAAGTGAAGAAAGACATGAACGAATATCCCGAATGTAAAGTTTATCTTTCCACACCTCCCGTTATTCCGGGACTGGGTAGTTCGGGTGGTTTTGAAATGCAGTTGGAAGCCCGTGGAGATGCCACTTTCGAGAATCTGGTACAGGCTACAGATACACTGATGTATTATGCGTCGAAACGCAAAGAGTTGTCCGGCTTGTCTTCTTCATTGCAGGCGGATATTCCTCAGCTTTACTTCGATGTGGATCGGGACAAGGTGAAACTTGCAGGAGTGCCGTTGGCAGATGTATTTTCTACCATGAAGGCATACACCGGTTCGGTATATGTGAACGACTTCAATATGTTCAATCGTATTTATCGCGTGTATATCCAGGCAGAAGCTCCTTACAGGGAACACAAGGAAAACATCAACCTGTTCTTTGTGCGTGGGGCGGATAATGCAATGATACCGTTGACCTCACTGGGTACTACTTCGTACACCACCGGTCCGGGCAGCATCAAGCGTTTCAATATGTTCAACAGTTCCGTGATCCGTGGCGAGGCTGCCGATGGATATAGTTCGGGACAAGCAATGGAAATCATTGAACAGATAGCCCGCGAACATCTTCCCGATAACATCGGCGTGGAATGGAGCGGACTCTCCTATCAGGAAAAACAGGCAGGCGGACAAACGGGTATGGTGCTGGCACTGGTATTCATGTTTGTATTCCTGTTCCTTGCCGCACTTTATGAAAGTTGGATGGTTCCTGTGGCGGTATTGCTTTCATTGCCCGTGGCCGCACTGGGTGCATATCTGGGCGTATGGGGATGCGGACTGGAGAATGATGTGTATTTCCAAATCGGATTGGTAATGCTGGTGGGATTGGCAGCCAAGAATGCAATTCTGATTGTTGAATTTGCAAAGGAACAGGTAGATAAAGGAGTAGATGTGGTGCAAGCTGCCTTGCATGCCTCTCAGCTTCGTTTCCGTCCTATCCTGATGACTTCGTTGGCGTTCATCCTGGGTATGTTGCCTATGGTTATTGCCACAGGACCGGGTTCTGCCAGCCGTCAGGCTATCGGTACAGGAGTGTTCTTTGGAATGATCTTTGCTGTGACAATAGGCATTTTGTTAGTACCTTTCTTCTTCGTATTGATTTATAAGATGAAAGCGAAAATGAACCATCGTAGGGGCAAATTAAATCCGCCCGAATGCAACATAAAACCAGATCCGTTTTCTAAAAACGATAACGATTAAAAAGATAAAAGAAATGATGAAACGTACATTATTATATATAGCCGTATTGGGAAGTGCCTTATTAAGTTCTTGCCAGCTTGGTAAACACTATACCCGTCCCGACCTGCATCTGCCTCAACAATTGGATACCATTCAGCATCAGGACACCCTTTCCATTGCCGATATGCAATGGTGGGAAATCTATACGGATACCACCCTGCAATCACTGATAGAAAAGACATTGACCCACAACAAGGACATGCTGATAGCTGCCGCTCGCGTAAAAGAACTGGCCGCTATGAAACGCATTGACTTTGCCAACCTTTTCCCACAACTGAACGGCAGTGCCTATGCCCAAAAGGAAGGAAGCAACTATGGTGGAGACAATTACAAGAACGACCCGGAGCTGGGTGCCAAACTAACCGTAACCTGGGAACTGGACTTATGGGGCAACCTGCGGTGGGCAAAAGACAAAAGCGTAGCACAATTCCTGGGCAGCATAGAAGCACAGCGCGCACTAAAAATGAGTATCATATCCGAAGTAGCACAAGCTTATTTTGAACTGGTAGCCATGGATAATGAACTCGCCATTGTCCGCCAGACACTGAATGCGCGTAAGGAAGGGGTACGATTGGCAAAACTTCGTTTTGAAGGCGGATTGACCTCAGAAACGTCCTACCAACAGGCACAAGTGGAGTATGCGCGTACTGCTACTCTTGTCCCTGAGTTAGAAAGAAAAATCTCATTGAAAGAGAATGATATTGCCTTTTTGGCAGGTGAATATCCGCATCGCATAGAGCGCTCCATCCTGCCCGAAGAAGTAAAGCTGCCGGAAACACTTCCCGTAGGTCTGCCTTCCACCTTGCTGGAACGCCGCCCCGATGTGCGCCAGGCAGAACAGAAGTTGATAGCAGCCAATGCCTCCGTAGGACTTGCCTATACCAACATGTTTCCCCGTCTGAGCCTGACGGCACAATACGGATTGGAAAGTGAAGAATTCTCTAACTTCTTCAAATCACCGATTCATTTTATCAGTGGCAACCTGCTCACTCCCCTCTTTGCCATGGGGAAAAACAGGGCTATGCTAAAAGCCAAAAAGGCAGCTTACGAACAGGAATGTTACAGCTATGAAAAGTCTGTACTGACAGCCTTTAAGGAGGCTCGCAATGCCATTGTCGATTTTAATAAGATAAAGGATATTTATGAATCGCGTCTGCAACTGGAACATTCGTCCAAGGCAACAATGGAACTGGCTCAGTTGCAATATATCAATGGGGTAATTGGTTATCTGGATGTGCTGGATGCACAACGTAGTTATTTCGATGCACAGATAGGGCTAAGTAATGCGGTAAGGGATAAGCAGATTACATTGGTAAGGTTGTATAAGGCACTGGGGGGAGGATGGTAAAAACATTTCATGACCTTCCTGCTACGAAAAACGTATCTCATTCAATTCAAATACTTATTTAATAGAGCGAGTGTCAAAAAGTCGAATTGGACTTTTGACACTCGCTTTATTTTTTCCCGACAATGGCTATTCCTTACCTATAAAAAGATAACAGAAATTCTTAGAGTACATAAATAATTCCAGTACGTCATACATCAAAAAAGGACCTCTAAATCTATGTATTGTATGGAAACAAGATTTATTTATACCATCCTATTTATCTGTACTATCTTTACTGCATCAGCAGGAGATATCTATGTATCTCCCCATGGCAATGATAAAGCCGCGGGTACTTATCACGCTCCCCTACAAACATTGGAACAAGCCATCAAGCAGGCCCGTGAATGGAGACGATTGCAATCTCCGGAAATAAAGGGAGGGATCAATATCATACTGGAAGAAGGTACATACCTGTCCTATAAAACTATATTTATACGGCCCGAAGATAGTGGAACTCCAGATTCACCGACCACTATCAGCGCCACGCCCGGCAGCCGCGTAGTAATAAGTGGAGGAATACCGATCAAGCACTGGAAACAGGGCTGTGAAGACAATAGAATACCACAAGAACTAAGACACAAGATATGGGTGGCAGAAGCCCCACACATCGGAAACAGAATACTGGAAGCCCGACAAATGTGGATAAACGGAACGAAAGCACAACGAGCATCCCAATTTCCCGACGGAGTAATGGAACGAATGATTGACTTCAACCCGGCAGAGGAAACAATGACCATCCCCACTCCACAAATACCCAATATAGAATCTGCCTCACAATTAGAAATGATTGTACACCAACGTTGGGCAATTGCCATTCTGAGGGTAAAAGAAATGACTATTAAAGGAAAGCAGACCATCGTTCGTTTCCATCAGCCTGAAAGTCAGTTGGAGTTTTCCCATCCGTGGCCCCAACCCGTCATTAACGGAGAGAAAGGAAATTCTTCCTTCTGCCTGGTCAACGCTTTGCAACTATTGGATCAACCCGGAGAATGGTATCAGGATTATCCCTCCGGACGCATCTATTACTATCCGCATCCCGAGGAAGATATGACAAAAGCGGAAGTCATTATCCCTGCTTTAGAAACTCTGATGGCAATAAACGGAACATTGGAGCGCCCTGTAAAGCATATCAGTTTCAAAAATATATCTTTTGAGCATACATCATGGATGCGTCCTTCCTATCAGGGACATGTAACATTACAAGGAGGTTTCCATCTGTTGGATGCTTATAAATTGCACGAACCGGGTCTGCCCGAAAAAGCGGAGTTGGAGAACCAAGCCTGGATTGCCCGCCCCGAAGCCGCTATCCGGGTGATATGCGGTCACAATATCAATTTCAATCATTGTACATTCCAACACTTGGCAGCTACGGGAGTAGACTATGAACGTGCCACATCGGCTTCAACTATCGAGAGTTGCCATTTTACGGATATCGGCGGGACAGCATTACTGGTTGGAACTTTTCCGGATGGAGGATTCGAAACACACATACCTTACAAACCATTCCATAAAGGAGACTTATGTACCGATATCACCATACAGAATAATCTGATCAATGAAGTAACAAACGAAGATTGGGGATGCGTAGGCATTGGTGCCGGATATGTAAAAAACATCCGGATCATACACAATGAAGTATGCCATGTCAATTATTCAGGAATCTGTGTAGGCTGGGGATGGACCTCACTGGAAAGCGGAATGAGTGGCAACCGCATTGAGGCCAATTATGTACACCACTTTGCCCGCAGGCTCTATGATGCAGGCGGACTTTATACACTTTCCAATCAACCCGGATCAGTAATGCGCAACAACAGAATAGAATACCTGACGGATGCGCCTTATGCAACAAACGACCGTGCCTTCTATATTTATTTTGACGAGGCGACCAACGGATACACCGTAGAAAACAACTGGTGCCCATCCGAGCGTTTTGACTCAAACCGTCCGGGACCTGACAATATATGGAGAAATAATGGTCCGCAAGTAAATGAAAACATCAAACAGAAAGCAGGCAGATTAAAATGAAATTACCAGAACAATTATAACAACATATAAAAATGAAACCAACTAATTACCATCTATTTGATTTTCTGGACTTTGATCCCGACTTATCAAGAGACGAATCATTATGGAAAGCATGCAAGCCCACCGCAGTCTATGAGAAAAATGGAGATATCTGTATCACCGTGCCTTTTCAAAAGCAAGTGTTATCCAATGATATGACAGCCGATACGAGTGTGCCCCGTGAAGAATACACTTTAATTATCCGCCAATATGAGCCCCATATAACCCGACTCTTTATAGGGTTCGGTGAACAGAATATAACGGATGAATCGGAAATGCTTCAATTCAGCAAGCGCATAAAGAAACAAGCCCTACAAGTAGAAGAAAAAGAAGGGGAATGGATTATATCGACCATAGATGGAATTCGCCGTGCTATCATAAATACCCAACCTCCTGTACTCGATCGTTGGAGTGAGCTCCTACCCGATCCGCAGGAAACGTTTGACCTGCGCCTTTACCCCGATGGTAAACGGGAAATCCGTCTGGCAGCTTATGATCATTTCTCACCACCCCGTTATGATGCCCTTCCATTGGCATTCTGCAAACGGAACGGAACGAAAGAACGTGCCACTCTCTCGTTTGAATCAAAACCGGACGAATGCTTTGCCGGAACAGGAGAGCGTTTCGCCAAGATGGATTTAAGCGGGCAAACTTTCTTCCTGAAGAATCAGGACGGACAGGGAGTAAACAACCGTCGTACCTATAAAAACATTCCATTCTATCTATCCAGCCGGATGTATGGTACCTTCTATCACACCTGTGCCCACAGTAAACTTTCGCTGGCAGGGCAATCCACCCGTTCGGTGCAATTCCTGAGCGACCAAGCCATGCTGGACACCTTCATCATAGCAGGAAACTCGATGGAAGAAATTCTCCGTGGTTATCGCGACCTGACCGGATACCCCTCTATGCCCCCTCTCTGGAGTTTCGGCATATGGATGAGCCGCATGACTTACTTCAGTGCAGAGGAAGTAAATGAAATATGTGACCGTATGCGCACCGAACATTATCCCTGCGACGTGATCCACCTGGATACCGGATGGTTCAAGACCGACTGGCTATGTGAATGGAAATTCAATGAAGAACGCTTCCCCGATCCGAAAGGATTTATTCAGGAGCTTAAACAGAAAGGTTATCGCGTATCTTTGTGGCAACTCCCCTATGTTGCCGAAAATGCCGAACAGATAAATGAAGCACGCGAAAATGATTATATCGCCCCTCTTACTAAACAACAAGATTCGGAAGGTTCAAACTTCTCTGCACTGGATTATGCAGGAACCATCGACTTTACCTATCCCAAAGCAACCGAATGGTATAAAGGACTACTGAAACAACTGCTTGACATGGGCGTAACCTGCATCAAAACTGATTTCGGAGAAAACATCCACATGGATGCACTATATAAAGGTATGAAGCCCGAGCTATTGAATAATCTTTATGCTTTGCTTTATCAGAAAGCTGCTTATGAAATTACGAAAGATGTGACCGGTGACGGTATAGTATGGGCACGCTCGGCATGGGCGGGCTGCCAGCGCTACCCCTTGCACTGGGGAGGCGATTCATGCAGCTCATGGGATGGCATGGCAGGTTCATTAAAAGGCGGACTGCATTTCGGATTATCAGGATTTGCTTTCTGGAGCCACGATGTTCCGGGATTCCACACACTACCCAATTTTATGAACTCAGTAGTAGCGGACGATGTATATATGCGTTGGACACAATTTGGCGTATTCTCTTCACATATTCGCTATCACGGGACAAATAAACGTGAACCGTGGCATTATCCGGCTATTGCCCCTATGGTAAAAAGATGGTGGAAGCTGCGTTATATGCTTATACCTTATATTATAGAACAAAGCCAAAAAGCCATCTCAAGTGGCGCCCCTCTCCTACAGGCCCTCATTTTCCATCATCCCGAGGATAAGCTCTGCTGGCACATAGATGATGAATACTATTTTGGAGATGATTTTCTGGTAGCCCCGGTCATGAACAGTGAAAACCGCCGTGACGTATATTTGCCCGAAAGCAAGTGGGTGAACTTCTTTACCGGGGAACGCCTGGAAGGAGGACGCTGGTTGAAAGCTCTGGATGTTCCTTTGGACGAAATGCCCGTATATGTACGCCAAGGAGCAGCGATTCCCGTTTATCCCGAAGAAGTGGAATGCACAGATGAAATGGATTTAAGCAAAAGCACCGCTTTGCATATAGATGATAATTTTAAAGGAATATTTAAAAACTGAAGATATGAAAACCTGGAAAACAAATTTAGAAGAAACCAAGCAACGCTATATAGACTGGTGGAACCATAAAGGAATTATTCTCAATATGTGGGAACACTTTCAGGAAGGAGTCACTCCACACGCAGAAGTCACCCCGCCGGCTCCGGCAAAAGACTTAAATCAGAAATGGTTCGACCCGCAATGGCGTGCCGAGTATCTGGACTGGTATGTGGCACACAGCAGCTTGATGGCAGATATTCTTCCGGTGGCAAATACACAACTAGGCCCCGGATCATTGGCTGCCATCTTTGGCGGTGTATTTGAAGGAGGCGAAGATACGATCTGGATTCATCCTGATCCCGACTTCAATGATGAAATTATGTTCAATCCCGAACATCCCAACTGGATATTACACAAGGAATTGCTAAAAGCCTGCAAAGCAAAAGCAAATGGTCATTACTACATAGGTATGCCCGACCTGATGGAAGGTTTGGACGTACTGGCAGCCCTGAAAGGTACGGATAAAGTTTTACTGGATACTGTGATGCAGCCCGAAGTACTGGAACAGCAGATGCAACAAATCAACGATATCTACTTCAAAGTATTCGATGAGCTATATGATATTATACGCGAAGGCGACGAAATGGCTTTTTGCTACTTCTCATCATGGGCACCGGGCAAAATGAGCAAATTGCAAAGCGACATATCTACAATGATCAGCCAAGATGACTATCGACGCTTTGTGCAACCGTTTATCCGTGAGCAATGCCAGAAAATAGACTATACACTATATCATCTGGATGGCGTAGGAGCCATGCACCACCTACCCGCCCTGCTGGAAATAAAAGAACTGGATGCTATTCAATGGACTCCCGGAGTGGGCGAACCGCAAGGAGGTTCACCTAAATGGTATGACTTGTACAAAAAGATACTGGCTGGTGGAAAAAGCATTATGGCGTGCTGGGTGACACTGGACGAACTGAAACCACTACTGGATAATATCGGTGCCGACGGCGTGCATCTTGAAATGGACTTCCACAATGAAAAAGAAGTGGAACAAGCAATGCGCATCGTAGAAGAATATACTTCTTCCACGCCTACAGTTTCAAAAGACAAAGAATCAAAAGAAACAGTAGCCGAAACGCATCGGGAAACAATCGAAGTAAAAACTCCGGAAGCTGTTGAGAAAGAAACATTGAAGCCTTTGTTCAATGCTATTGTAGACGGTAAACTGGAACCCGCTGTTGAAGTTACCAAGAAAGCAATAGCCGAAGGCATTCAGCCACAAGAAATTATCAACAGTTATATGATAAAGGCAATGGGTGAAATAGGCCAACGTTTTCAAGATGGAAAAGCCTTTGTCCCCCAATTACTGATGGCAGGCCGTGCCATGAAAGGAGCTTTGGAACTTTTGAAACCATTGTTGCAAGGCAGTGCATCAACCACCATAGGCAAAGTAGTGATAGGAACAGTGAAAGGTGACCTGCACGATATAGGCAAGAACCTGGTAGCCTCCATGTTGGAAGGTTGTGGATTTGAAGTTATCAACATCGGCATAGACGTGTCATGCGATACATTTGTGGAAGAAGTAAAGAAAAACAATGCAGATATCCTATGCATGAGTGCCTTGCTGACTACTACCATGACTTATATGCAAGATGTAATCAAAGCATTGGAAAGTGCCGGCATACGCGATAAAGTAAAAGTAATGATCGGCGGCGCTCCGGTCAGTCAGGGATTTGCAGATGAAATAGGTGCCGACGGCTATAGCGACAATGCTAATACGGCAGTGGCGGTAGCCAAGGAACTGATGGGACTTTGCAAATAACCGATACATTTAATCTTTAATCTGATACATAATGATGCACGCTAAATTCTTAGACACATTAGATTGGGGTATTCTCATTGCCTACTTTCTAATCCTTATAGGTATTGGTATATGGGCCAGCATGAAACGGAAAAAAGGCAGCAGCCTCTTCTTGGCCGAACGTTCCCTGAGATGGCATCACATCGGTTTCTCCATGTGGGGAACCAATGTGGGTCCCTCCATGCTTATTGCTTCCGCCAGTGCCGGATTCACTACCGGTATCGTATCGGGCAACTATGCCTGGTATGCTTTTGTATTCATTTGCCTGCTGGCTTTTGTGTTCGCACCACGCTATTTGGGGGCACGTATCACTACCCTGCCCGAATTTATGGGTCGCCGGTTCGGACAATCAACGCGTAACATACTTGCGTGGTACACCATAGTGACCATTCTTATCTCCTGGCTTGCCCTGACATTGTTTGCCGGAGGTATCCTGATTCGCCAGGTATTTGATATACCCATGTGGCAATCAGCTCTGCTGCTGCTGGTTATCTCCGCATTCTTCACGATGGCAGGCGGTTTAAAGGCAGTAGCCTACACCAATGTATTCCAGATGTTATTGTTAATATTCGTATCTGCCACACTCACCATTGTAGGTATTCATAAAGTAGGAGGTGTCAGTGCATTGGCGCAAGCGGTTCCGGCTGATTACTGGAACTTGTTCCGCCCAAACAGTGATCCGGCTTTCCCATGGTTACCCATCATATTGGGATACCCTATTATGGGGGTATGGTTTTGGTGTACAGACCAGTCTATGGTACAACCTGTGCTGGCAGCCAAGAGCTTAAAAGAGGGACAAATGGGAGCTAATTTCACCGGATGGCTGAAGATACTCGATGTACCTCTCTATATCCTGCCGGGCATCATCTGCCTGGTTCTTTATCCGGGACTGAAAAATCCTGATGAAGCATATATGACCATGGTGACCCATCTGTTTCCCGTAGGAATGGTGGGACTGGTACTGGCTGTATTGACTGCGGCATTGATCAGTACCGTTGGCTCGGCACTGAATGCGTTGAGTACTGTCTTTACTATGGATATCTATGTAAAGAAGTTCAGACCGCTTGCCAATCAGAAAGAAATTATCCGTATCGGACATGTGGTAACAGTTATCGGAGCTCTTATCTCGGTTATTATTACCATAGCCATAGACAGCATCAAGGGACTGAACTTGTTCAATGTCTTTCAATCCGTACTGGGATTCATCGCTCCCCCTATGGCGGCGGTATTCCTGTTTGGCATATTTTGGAAACGAGCTACCACGATGGCAGCCAATGCCGCACTGACGGCAGGCACAGCATTCAGCATCGGGGTGGGCATCTTATATTTGTGGGTGTTTCCGGCAGAACAATATACAGCGTGGCCTCATTTCATGTTACTTTCCTTTTATCTGTTCATTATAATTAGTGCAGGAATGATTCTTATTTCACTATTTGACAAACGCCATCAAGAGTGTACGTTAAATATGAAGAAAGTGATGGAGAAGCCATCCAAGGCGGTAATCACAGTTTGGATATTACTGGGTATTGTTATGGCAGGACTCTATATATTCTTCAATGGACGTTAAAAAATTTCCGCGGTGTGTAAATTCCATTAGACACCGCGAAAAATAAATTAGACGGTGTGTAACCTAGCATTACACACCGTCTAATTTTTGTTTAATAACATTGTTTATTTACGTTGCTTCCGCCTATAACATTTATCATACGTGCACAGTCCGCAGGTATATTCCATCTTGTGAACATTGGCTCCCACACCTATTACTCCACTTACCGATTTGATAGGAACCATCAAACTGGAATCTGTCAACCGGATGCCACAAGGATCTGATACAGGAAATAGCGAAAATAGCTTCTGTTGCTCGGACACATGCCAACCGCAATATCCGGGGCTGAAACGATTGGTATGTTTCCATCCTTTTGTACAAATACAGCTATCCAAAGCCATCTCCATACAATCGGCAGCTTTTTCGGCAATAATACTGCCCAATGCATCGGCAATATAAATCTTAACCATATCTCCCTCCTGCTGCAATACATGCTGATACTTCTCAAACTCCACGCCGGCAGTGGCAGCAAAAAAAATAAACTTCTCCGATCCGCGTAACTGGTGAGCTATGATCTTGCCTATACGGAAAGAGGTAGCGCCCACGCAAAGCATCTGCTTCTCTACTTCCAAGATTCCTTCCATTATAAAGAAAAAGAACCGGGGATGAATCCTGTTTTCTATTTGTCCGAGCAACATGCGGACTTCTTCTTCTACAGCCTGATCGGGTACAGAACTTCCATATCCCATTGCCTCATAGATTTCGGACAATGAGATATGCAAATCAGCCAAAGAGAGTTCTTTCTCAAGCATTATTGAATTCCTTTAAAGCATCAAAGAAAGCATCAATATTTTCAACAGGAGTATGAGGAGGAGTATCACATCCACTGGAAAGAACAAAATTAGGATATGCCTTGGTAGCTTCCAGCAATGCAAGAGTAGCTCTCCTTACCTCTTCCGCAGAAGCAGACTTGAAGATACTTACCGGATCAAGATTTCCCATGGCAAGCGCTTCGGCAGGTACTTCTTTTAAAGCCTCTACCATATCAATCTTATTCCCGAAATGATAAGCAGCTGCTCCCGTTGCTACCATTGCCTGTGTGCAATGTCCGGTATTTCCGCAGTTATGCAATATCACGATAAAATTATCATCCTGCACTCTCTCTACTATCTCTTTAATAAAAACAGATGAGTATTGCCGGCAATCCTCATTAGACAGCAATCCGGCGGCGGGTTCAGCCATTACTACGCCGTTCACTCCCGTAGCCTTCAATGCCGTACAATAGCGGGCGATAAATTCGGCACATTTGTGCAACAACATATTGGCTGCATCGGGATTAATATAGATAAGCATCATAATTTCAGACATATCATACAAACGGCCTGCCAATGAAAACGGCCCGATGCAACCGGCAAAAACGGGACGGTCTGTAATGATCTTTGCCGCCAGTATATTTGCCTTCAGGTATTGGCTTATCCGCCCTTTATTCAATGCCGGTATCTCCAAACTTTCAATTGCGGTTTCATCGGCAAGCAGGCGACCTGTAACGCTTGGCACTTCGTTTTCACGAAAGGCAATTGTTGCCCCGAATGCTTCGGCTTCTACAGTCAGGTCCATAATGACTGTAGAAGCAGCAGTGGGATATTTGTCACACAAAGCTTTGATGGCATTATAATGGACTTGTCCGTCGGTCACCGCATCACGCACGTTTTTTCCTATCATCTCTATACCCGGATGGGTCATGATAGGCATAGCTACCACTTCCTTCATTTGGATAATGTCGGTTATCCAATTTCTCATACTCAGTTTGCTCATGGTCTTTTCTATTAAATTCGTTTATACAAAAGTAAATCTTTTCTCTGGAAACAAAGTGTTCAAAATGATCTTTTCGATAACATAAGAAACGGTATAAACCACAACTATATAGCAGTAGATTTACACCGTTCTTTAATGAATAACTTAATAAATCACAGTATGTTAATTATACCCTTCATTCTGACCGAATTCATCCGGGTTCAAAATGGAGTCTAAAAACATCTTAGGAATAGGGCGCCATGCATGATGTGGCTGAACCAAAGGAATATCGGGATTGTGAGCTTTCACATACTCTACCAGTTTCCCGGTTCTCTTCAAATCAAACCAACGCATAAATTCACCACAATACTCACGTGCCCTTTCTTCCAGAACAAAATCAAGTGTCATTTTGTCTGTTCCCACTTCCATAACATCTTCTTTACCGGGAAGTGCGGCACGTCTGCGTATCGTATTGATACGATCCTTTGCTATCTCCTTATTGCCTCCCGATTTCATAATCTCACATTCGGCAACAATGAAATACATCTCCGGTAAACGCATGGTAATCACATCGTTTGCACCAACTTGCGAATTGGTAGGCAACCCTCTCTCTTCCAAAGTTGCATCTTCATACTTCAATAAAGTAGGAAAATGAATATTAAAGTTGGCACTGTTACTTACAGCGCCATCGGCTGTATAAGTATCATCAATATCAACTACCGCATAAGGCAAGTTACGCTTGTTCGCTATTTTCTTCTTGGTAAAGAGTAATGCAGTTTCTCCCGGTTTTATTTGCTGTCCCAACATAGATTCCGGTTTTTCAAAATAATCCAACTGGTCCTTAGTCCAGGCATAAGCACTGGCCGTATTAAGTTTATATTCTTCGCGAAACCAAGCATTATATCGGGTGTCCACCTCTTCATTATAAAGTTCCAGCAGATAGCGGGTAGGCATCATCGCCATACTACCCGATTTGGCATTTCTATCATTTCCATATTCATAGTCCTGTACCATACCTGCCCTAGCCGAATAGCTTGCATGAAAATATAAATGCAGACGGTTGGGATTGCTGGATTGCATATTCAAAGAAGGTTCTGTGGAGTGGGTCACCACAAACATGGCTTCCTTATTGGTCTTATTGTTGGCAGGATTAAAGACTTCCGCAGGAGTATCATACAAGGACACTTTCAGGGCGTTTTGATTATCAATAACATACTGAGCAGCATCCTCAGCAATCTTATAGTATTTATCTTTATCCGTCTGGCTGTCACAATAAGCGACACGGGTCAGTGCAATACGTGCCAATAAACCATATGCAGCTTTCAAAGTGGCGCGACCTACATCCTTAACCGGGTAAGGATCTACAGGTAAGTTGTCAACCGCATTTTGGGCATCACTCAACATTAAATCATACAAATCTTCGTAACTGCTGCGATAACAATTCATAGTAAGACTTTCGGCAGAAGTCTCTTTTGTACGCAGGTCAACATTACCATAAATCTCCACCAGGTGCCAATAAGCATAGGCACGCATAAAGCTCAATTCGCCCAATCGAATATCATGCAAACTTTTATCTTTAAACTCTACCTGGTCAATACGTTCCAGACCGGCATTACAATCATTAATGATCTCATACAATCGGTTCCAGGTATTCTTTATCTGTCCTGTCGTTGAATTAAGTTCTTCATACTTGGACATCTGGCGCCCATAGCCGCAGTTTGCAATATTGATCCATAAATCGCCCCCGCCATTCAGCAGCAATACAAAGTCTTCACGTCCATAAAACTGACCACCCCAAAAAGCATAAGCCGAGTTTACCAAAGCCTCAAAGCCCGCTTGCTCCTTGTACACATTATCCGGGGTACTTCCCGCAGGATTGTATTCGTCCAAATCACATGCCTGCATACCCAATAGCAGGGCAGCACATGCAGCAAACATATATTTTTTACCGTATTTCATGATAGTTACTTCTTTTAAATTATTAGAAATCAAGATTCAAACCGAATATAAACTGACGCTGCAATGGTGCTTTAGCCGAACCTCCACGTTCTGCATCATAATCCTGAATCAGATGATTCTTTGCAAAAGAGAACAGGTTGTTAGCCGTCAAGTACATACGCAGTTTGGATACACCCAATTTAGAGATTAAAGATTTAGGGAATGTATAACCCAATGACACGGTTTTGATCTTCCAATAAGAACCGTCAATGTAGTTTAGAGTCTGATAGCCCAGATAGTTATAGAAATTGGTTTGAGCCGGACGCGGGAAATCATTAGAAGGATTTTCCGGTGTCCAATAATTCAGGTAAGCCGGGAAATTTCCTTTTCCTTGCGGATCATATGCTCCTGCCAATTCGTAATTAATCATCTGTCCCCAACGAGCTATGACATACACATTCAAATCAAAGTTTTTGTAACTGAAGTTGTTATTGAAACCTCCTGTCCATTTCGGCGATTTGCTGCCTAGGTATGTTTCGTCTTTATCATCAATGATATAGTCATTATTCAAATCTTTCAACTTGATATCGCCCGGCTTAAACGGTTGGGTTTTCTTGGCATCTTTAAAGTATTTGGCTGCTTCTTCGGCTTCACTTTCCTGCCAGATTCCTTGATTTATATAGTGATAAAATGAATTCAACGGACGACCGATCAACAAACTGGTAGTGATATGTGAATCAGAACCGATAATATCCTTACCGTCAATCAAATCGGTAATTTCCTCATGATTGGCAGAGAAAGTAAGAGTAGAGTTCCATTTAAAGTTTTTATTGTCAATGTTCACTGTATTGACAGATACTTCGATACCACGATTCATCGTAGAGCCTATATTCTGATACATTTTGAACGGAGTCGAATTGCTACCGCCCATAGAGGTAGGCAATGTACGAGGCAACAAAATATCTGTAGTCTTGGTATGGTATAAATCGACCACAGCCGAAATGCGATTATTGAATAAACCGACATCCAAACCTAAGTCCCAGGTATTAGACATTTCCCACCCCACATTTTCATTACCTACATATTCATTATATATATAATAGGTATAACCGTTATCCTGAAATGCCGAATTGGTTTTCGGACTCAGTCCCGATTGAGTTCCGTAGGCCATGATTCCGGAATTACCGGTCTTACCCCAACTTAAACGCAGTTTCAAATTACTAAGCGCCTCTACATTTTTCATAAATGCTTCATCGCCCACGCGCCATGCTGCCGCCACTGAGGGGAAACTTGCCCACTTATTACCTTTAGACAAACGGGAGTCACCATCCCAACGATTAGAAACAGTCAACATATAACGACCTTTATAACTATAGTTGAAACGCAAAGCATAAGAGAAAGTCTGATGCTGAATGTAATTAGAACCAATAACATATGAGCTCTTATCATTTGCACCTAGATTATGCCACAAGTATGAATCAACCAACTGGCCTTCACCCTGCGCGTTCACAGTGGTATATTTGGATTGTGTCCATGAGGTCAGCGCCGTAGCACCGAAAGTATGATCTTTGATAGTCTTGTTGTAACTGATTATATTATCCCAGTTCACAAAACTCTTCTCCGAAGAACTGATCTTAGAAAGAGAAGTTGAGTTCTGTCCCAAACGATCAATAGAACTTGCGCCTTCAAAATCCTGTTTGCGATAGAAAGTATAGTTAGTTCCCAGATTAGAGCGGAAAGTCAAACCTTCAATCGGAGTAAAATCCAAATATCCATTGGCTATCAAATTCGTTTTTAATACATGATGTTTGGCTGTTGCCTCGGTAGCTTCATCAACCAACGGATTTACTTGTCCGTTTTTTCCTAAGGGGTATTCCACTACTTTACCCTCTTCATCGTATGCCTTTCCAAGGGGGGCATTGGTGGCCGCACGCCATAACACATTCTCCGCACGATCATCCTGAGCATAGTGAGTAACCTGCGTAGTCGCCCCTACTTTCACCGTCTTGCCCAACTTATGTTCGATGTTCATGCGTAAGTTGTATTTATTCATCTTGTCATTCTTGAAAGAACCTTTTTCCTGATAATATCCGGCAGACAACAGTGCGGTTGTTTTTTCCGTACCGCCTGATGCTGTAACCTGATGGCTTTGAACGAGACCTGTATGAAGTACTTCGTCCGCCCAATTAGTCCAGTCACCGTTCTGAATAGCCTGCCACTCTTCTACCGTGAAAAGCTTCTGGTCATCGGCAGTAGAGCTCCATTGTCCACCGGTACGGGCAGCTTCACGACGTACCTGCATATAGTCTTCACCACTCAGCATATCAGGATATTGTGCCCAACCATTCACTCCAAAATAACCGTTATAGGAGAACTTAGTCTTACCCTGAGCACCTTTCTTTGTAGTGATAATAATTACGCCATTGGCACCTTGCGATCCATAAATTGCGGTAGAAGATGCGTCTTTCAATACTTCAATAGATTCGATATCAGCAGGAGCAATATCCGAGAAATCCCCACCTTGCATACCGTCAATGATAAAGAGAGGAGCATTGGCTACATTATTGCCAAACTCATCTTTTACATCCGACAGTGATCGTTGTCCACGGATATTAATAGTAACGCCGGAAGTTGCCTTACCCGAATTACGAACAATATCCAGACCCGGCACTTGTCCCTGCAATGCCTCCATTGCATTAGAGGCCGGAGATTTTACAATATCATCTGCTTTAACAGAAGCAATAGAACCGGTCAAGTCACGTTTCTTCATCACACCGTAACCCACTACTACTACCTCGTCCAAGGCTTGCGTATCCGCTTCCATCTTAATATTCAGTTGATTTCCTTTGCCTATAGTAATATCTTGCGTCTTATAGCCTATATAAGACACAACTAAGATATTCTTACCGGAAGGAACTTCTAGAGTGTAATTACCATCAAAATCGGTAATTGTACCGACAGTGGTACCTTTCACCAGAACGGAAACACCAATCAACGGTTCTCCGGATTCATCCAGAATTTGCCCTTTGACAGTACGTCCTTGTTGAACAGTCTGGACCAGATCCGTGCCCATTCTGTCATTTGCATACGAAAATGCGGCAGGCACGCATAATGCTGCCGATAATCCTAGAATAATGGGAGTACGTCTTATGCCATTCCCCCAATGCTGTGTCGGATTCTTCTTCATGTTTTTCATTTCTATAATCAGTTAACAGGTTTGTATTTTTACATAATTATAGAAATGACGTACGCACACGGACGCTGTACCTAGCGTGAACAATTAAAATATATTAAAGCAAAAGCTATTTAAGTTTCGTTTTACAGGTGTTTTAAATTGAATAAGATACGAAAAGAAACTTAGCTAAATAAAAATTGTCCTGCCTTCTATTAAAAGAAAGCAGGACAAACATCAAATGAAATAAATTATATTATTACAAACCACTCAATTATCAATAACCCGGATTTTGACCAAACTCAGTAGGATTATTAATCGCTTCCAAATATTTAGTAGGAATAGGACGCAAATAGTGAGTAGACTTAAAGTTTGCAGCAGCACGTTTGTTATAGTTAGCCAAACGGCTTTCAAAGGCATTATTACGTTTCAATAAATACCAACGACCACATTCACCACATAATTCACGTGCGTACTCATCAAATATATAATCCAGATTAACCTCAGATTGATTAACAGAAGCGGCTCCGGCACGAGAACGAAGAACATTGATATAAGTAGCTGCATCATTCTTACCCAAACGCACAGATGCCTCAGCAGCAATCAAATAAACTTCAGCCATACGCATAATCATTACATCAATAGTTTTTTTCTGAACATTCGCTCCCACAAACTTATACCCCGGCATATTGTATTTAGAAAGAGTTGGATACATAGATAACCAAAGAGTACTTCCGGTAGAAGGTTTATCATAAGTAGTTCTTGCTGTTCCATTCTCATCGTAAAGATCATAAACATTAAGAACCAATCCGGGATATTGAGCCTTCTCCTCTTCAGTCAAAGTTTTTAAAGAACAGTATATAGCATATTGTTGACCTTCAACAGGATCCAAAGGAATAGCCGGATGGAGAATATTTCCACCAGTATTGTCTTGAACTGTTTTAGCACTACCATCAGCATTCCAAATAGCCAATTGACAGAAGTTTGCATCAGATGTACTATTAGACTCTAAATTGAAATGGGGATAAACAGTCTTTCCAATATTGGAAGTAGGAATACCAAACTTTGTGCAAAGTTTATCAGTAATTTCCTTTGCACACGCAGATCCTGCATATTCATAAGTCTCTCCCCATGAAGGAATAGAG
The DNA here is from genome assembly GCA_902388365.1 of uncultured Bacteroides sp. Taxonomy (GTDB): domain Bacteria; phylum Bacteroidota; class Bacteroidia; order Bacteroidales; family Bacteroidaceae; genus Phocaeicola. Next base: position 52,923 of record CABMPB010000029.1, read on the forward strand.
TAAGTGGAAAATGCTGAGATAAATGAATAACGGTAACGAGTATCATTCATATCATCAGAAAAACAATCCATCAAATATTTTGATGGCAAGAATATATTACTGTTAGGACGGCCATAAATAAAGTTCGATGTTTTGTCCACTAAACCAAGATCGGTATATGATCCTAATGAAGGCAAGAAATGACGGAACATTTCACTCTGCGAATAGTTACCATTTGTATAGGCATCTGTATTCCTTTCAGCACCAGCAGCTATAAACAAAGCTTCCTTATTATTACGATTATTATTTTCATTGAAAACATCAGCAAATGAAGGGTACATGTACCAACCATACATAGCCTGATTATTAATCATATTTGTTGCTGTTTCATAAGCTTTTTCCAAATAACTAACGCCATCAGCATCCGTCAAATCATGACCGGCACCATTAATATAAGCACGAGCCAACAAGCCCATAGCTGATTTTTTAGTAACACGGCTATAATAATCACTGAATGTAACAGGTAAATTTTCTACTGCAAACTTTAAATCTTCAATAATTGCAGCATAAATTTCAGGAACTGTTGAACGATGAGCTTCAAATGAAATATTTTCGCTATCAGCCTCTTTCAACTGCAAATCCACATTGCCAAACTGTTCAACCAAAGTCATATAATAATAAGCGCGTAAACATCTGGCCTGTGCTACACATTCTTTAATTTCTTCAGATGAACCTGCTACATTTTCAGCCTCATCAATTACAATATTACAGCTATTGATGCACTGATAAGAATATTGCCAAACCTTATAGTAATAGCTATCATCTGTTCTCATACCATCATAGCTATGGTAACGCTGGTAACTAGAGCCAGATTTTGGTTCTTCCCAAATATCAGTACCAGCTTCTGTACAAACTAAGTAATCACTACTTTGATATATATTGTTAATCAAAGCCGTATAGCATGAATTAACAAAACCTTTATAGGTTTCCAAAGTATAAGAGCCATCGGAAAGCTGGCCGGAATTGTTAGGATTTACCTCGTCAAGCTCACAAGAGCCCAAAGACAAAACTCCGGCGACGAGCAAAACTAATCTATATATTTTTTTCATATTGCTGTTTTTTAGAAAGTTAAATTAAGACCAAAGATACAGTCACGAGATAACGGGAAGTCAATGCTGCCATTCATTTCCGGATCATAATTCTTCACATACTTACAAGGCGAGTAAGTGAATAAATTAGTCATTGTGGCATAAATTCTCAGGTTATTAATACCAAAACGTTTCATCCACTTCTCCGGCAATGTATAACCTAATGTTACATTTTTAAGTTTAAAGAATGAACCGTCTATATAATACATAGAATCATATCCGTCATAGGCACTTCTATTCTTTGATGAATCAATAGCATAGAACAAAACGTTTTGATCCGCTTGAATCGTTTTATCGTAATAAGTGAAATATTCAGGAATGTTATAGTCAGGATTTGGTGAGAATTTACCAATCACACTACCATAATTCATCATTTGTCCCCAGCGTGCATACAAGAAGACAGACAGATCGAAGTTTTTATATTTAAAATTATTCTTGAAGCCTAAAGTCCAGTCAGGAGTATTATGCCCTATCACCTGACGGTCATAGTCCACACGTACCTGATAAGGATTTTCTGATGTAATATCCACACGCTTGCCGTCAGCATCTGTGTAATAATAGCCAGTGTTATCCTTTTTCACACTAGGCAACTCCAATTTAATATCACCCGGTTCACATCCAAATAAAGCAGCAGTTTCTCTTTCGCTATATTGCCAAATGCCTGATACTTTAAATTTATAATATGAACCAACAGCTTCGCCCAGTTTGAATACCATATCACCTTTCTTTGCATTAAACATCATATCCTGTCCGTCAATCAAAGATTTAATCTTTTCCTTATTTGCTGTAAAGGTCACTGTAGAACTCCAAGTGAAATCCTTTTTCACAATATTACGGGAATTAATTGCAATTTCAACACCACGGTTCTCTGTTTTTGCAGCATTTTTATTCATTTTATAAGGAGTATTGCCTGTATATGTACCCATAATAGAGGTAGGCAAAGTCTGTGCTATGATTACATCCGTAGTTTTTGTCTTATATAAATCCAATGTCAAATCAATGCGATTATTTAAGAAAGCAGCGTCAATACCAATGTTAAAGTCATGAGTCTTTTCCCAAGTTAAATTACGATTAGTGATATATTCAGTAAATTTAGCCGAAGGTACAGTCTGACCACCCAAAGTTGTAGTTGTATTAATCAAAGACGCCATCGAACTATATTCATTGATTCCGGCTGTAGTTCCTGCCACACCATAACCTACACGTAATTTCAAGTTATCCAACCAACTCTTTGTTCCTGACATAAACTTCTCATCCGAAACTCTCCAACCTAAAGAAACAGCTGGGAATGTATTCCATTTCTTACCGTCTGCTAAACGTGAAGCTCCATCATAGCGAATAGATGCAGAGAATAAATACTTACCCATATAAGAGTAGTTGACACGTCCTATCAAACCAAATCCTTTGGACATATTATAAGAACTGTTCAATTTCTTATTATCAGCATTCTCTAAGGCATACCACAGCATATCATTAGTTGCGGGATTCTCACCATAGATATAATATTTCTCACTTTGATTATAATTCCAAGTTGTAACACCGGTAAGCGTCAAATCATGTACCTTATTAAAAGTATTATGATAAGTAACAATGTTCTCCCATTTATAATTGTAGCCGGTATTATTCGTTGCTTCACCATATGGAGTTGTGCTACCTTTCAATACATTATAGGAACCTTCACCATATAATTTACCTGAACGTGAATGAGAATAACTTCCGCCAAGTTGAGATCTAAGAGACAACCCTTTAAATGGTTTCCATTCCAGATAAGTATCTACGTAGGCTTTACCACCCTGATTATTATTCTTAAAGACTCCGTTTTGTTCGTCTGCCAGCGGATTCGGATCCGATGACGAACCTACTATCGGGAATTCATTGATTGAACCATCCTCAGCATAAGGCATACCTAACGGAGTAGCAAACAATGCTTTTTCCAAAACTCCACTACGCGAATTTTTATTAGTGAAAGATGCCTGAACATTGACACCCGCATTTATCCACTTATTGATCTCCTGATCTACACGTACACGAGTGGAATATACTTTATAGTTATCATTTTTATATTGGCTCTGCTCATCAGTATAATTCAGTGAGAAATAAGCCTTGGTTTTCTCTGTACCGCCAGCCACAGAAATACTATAGTTCTGCTTCAATCCGGAATGCAATACCTCATCTCCCCAGTTAACCCATTGATTCTTTTGAATAGCATCATATTGTTCTCCAAAAATTTCTTCCTGATTAGTTATGCCGTTTACTTTATAGGCATCAGTAACATATTGGAGATAAGAATCACCAGTACGCATTTTAGGCACCTTAGCTCCTAAAGTAGTTCCTGCATAAGCATTAAAATTAATAACAGGTTTTCCACTTTTTGAACCTTTTGTTGTCACAATAATAACGCCGTTAGCACCGCTTGAACCGTAAATTGCGGTTGAAGAAGCATCTTTCAAGACTTCAATAGATTCAATATCATTCGGATTCAATGTAGCAATATCGCCGGGCATACCATCAATAATGTAAGTCGGTTTAAATGCACTGGAAGAAATATTACCATCATCATCCAACTGCAAAGAACGAGTACCACGCAACTGAACCGTAGGTGCTGAACCAGCCTGACCAGAAGAGTTTGTAATATCCAAACCTGCAATCTTACCTTGCAGAGCATCCATAGGGTTTACACCCGGATTCAAGGTTATATCTTCAGCTTTAACAGATGCCACCGCCCCTGTCAAATCACGTTTCTTCACCGTACCATAACCGATCACCACAACTTCATCCAAAGCCTGTGTATCAGGCTCCATCTTTATATTAATCTGACTGTTATTTCCGATCGTGATTTCTTTTGTTTTATATCCTATGTAGGAAATCTCCAATACACCTTTCCCACCGGGAACTTCCAACGTATAATTACCATCAAAATCAGTAACGGTTCCTACAGTAGTACCTTTTACCAATACAGAAACACCAATCATAGACTCTCCTGTTTCATCCAGAATCTGTCCTTTGATTGTTCTCGCTTGCATAACAGCCTGAATAGACTCGCTATCCACTCTGCCACCAACATTTGCATACGAAAATGCAGCCGGCATACATAATGCGGCTGACAGTCCCAAGACTATAGGAGTACGTCTGATACTATAACCTAAAGTCCGATTTGGGCATTTCTTCATGTCTTTTTCCATTTTTCTATGGTTAACAAATTAAATTATTATTCTCTATCTTCTATATTTAAAGTCGCAAAGATACGTTGTTTTAATTCCCCTTGCTCTGATGGAGACATCATATACTCCATATTTTCCGAAGCCAATAATACCATCTTAGCCTCTTCAAAGACTTTCAGTTGTTCTGTGTGCTCCTCCAGTAGCTCCTCCCAATGAGAAGCCGTTTCAGGAGCAGCATCCAGAACATACTTGATAAAGTCGTCATCCTTCAAAAAGTCTTCTACCCTGTTATACACCTTCTTTGTATTCACGTTACACTATCATTTTCCATTATGACGTATACCGTTCAAAGGTTGTACTCACCCGAAAACCTAAAAATACTATCCTACCAATTCTCTTAACCTTGTAATACCTCTATGCATCAAATTTCGTACCGACTGGTAATTCATTTCCATGATGGTACATATATCTTCATATTTCTTTTCTTCTATATAATATAAGGTAAGCGCTTCACGCTGGCGAGGAGACAGTTGATCCAGCAAATGCTTCACCTTATCACGTTCCAAACAACACTTTTCTTTTTCCAAATAGTTTCTTTCCACATCATCGCTCGCCGAAGTAGGATTCAATTCCTCCACGGCTGTATCAGACATGAACATTCTTCTGCGAAGTTCATCACATAACTTATTTTTCAACGAAATCAAAAGATAGGATTTGAAGTTATCAATGATACCCAGCTCTGCCTTCTTTGTATATAATTTTACGAATACATCATGAATGCAGTCTTTCAATAATTCTCTGTCGGTAGTCAACTTGCATCCGTAATTAAATAGAAGATTGATATGCATATCATACAAGGTAGAAAATGCATGGGCATCTCCCGATTGGAAGGCCACGACCAAAGAAGCTGTTTTATCATTTAAGTTTTGTTCCATCACAGTAATACATTATAGGTTGTTTTGATGATGTTGCAAAACTAGGGAGGATGTGCTACTTTCTTAGGGAATATTTGATTATTGGACCGAAAAAACAGGTAACCTGCTGAAAAACATATTTGCTAAATATTACAGATATTCACTAAAAAGGAGAACCGGAACAGTTCCGATTCTCCTTCTACATATTATATTCTATGAAACCAAAAAATACAATCCTTGTCTCCTTCGGTCTTCAAGTGATATATTTCCTTAATATTCAGAGATTTACTAACCACTTTTACTTCTCCTGTTTTGGGATTTACACTCCTTAATATGTATTTCCCGGACTTCATCCGAACAGGAATTTCCGCCCCGGAATGGGAATAAATGATACACCCAATATCAGATTTTACCATTTTCTGATACTCATTTGTACCAGTTTCCTCTATTTCCATAGAAGCAATATCCTTTAAAAAGGCTTCATCATTTACAGGAATAACCGGGCAAGAACCTCCTGCCATCAATACCGCCCAAGCCATATCCGGATAATTCTGTGCATAATAAGTAACAGCCTTTTCGGGGAATTTCTTGCGGTATTCACTCACTGCCCTATAAGCCTCCTGATAAGTCACCTTACCCACTTTCATCTTGCGGGCGTGCTGGCGCGGAGCCAGATTCTTTCCACCTTGGGGAGCATAGACGCCATCCACTTTATAATGCCAGTAACGGATGTCGATAATGTCAACTACTTTCGCACGCTCCGGATCACTCAGAATAGCATCCTGCACATCCTTTGTGGTGCTTAATGCCACGGTGGCTTTCTTGCCTGTTTCCTTCTCCCACTCTCCTATCACATCCAGCCAGAATTGAACGAAATGCAAGGGACCGGTAAATTCCGCACTAATCAGTTGCACCACATTGGGATCATCGGCAAAGCTATTCAGGCATTGACGAATGTACTGCCTATGCAATTCACGGCGCACCGGATGATTAATATCATAAAACATATCTGCCACAAAGATACGTTTGTCACCCGCAAAGGGAACAGGTTCGGGCATATCCGTCCCATTGATATTGTTGGCAGAACGCCACGGACAGTCTACCCAGTGCGCACCTGCTTCCAATATATTATGCTGGAAATAGTTCTCGTGAAATAGCAAAAGTCCTTTCTCCGCACCTTTCTCGGCAAACTGCTTTAACCGGTTCCAATACCAGGCATTGGGGCGATTCAAATCATATTTGCTCAGTCCTTCCCATGCCGTGCCTTCCCCGCTACGGGCAAAAGGTTGCTCATAGAAAGGTCCACACACATCACCGTCACGGCGGCGGATGCGTTCATGGTCATCGCGGCGGCGTTCATACCACAGACCATAGTTATGATCCAGAACCAAAAGATGGTTTTTCAACATATAATGAATAGTAGAATCTATGCGGTCTGTCAATCCCAGCCCTTCACGTCCGGGAACAAAACGGGTGATATGCGGCTTTGCATTGGGCAGGAAATTAGTTTTCAGTTTTCCATTCCACCAAGGAACTTCGTGCCTGCCGCCTACCAGCAAACGTCCGTCCATTACGATACGCCCATCGGTAATGGCAAAAAGATGTTTTTCTTTAACCTCCTTTGCAGGTGTCTTGAACTTCAAAGCATCCACCGTTTTCAGCTTTTCCGAGGAGACAGAAGCGGTATAGGGTGCCTCTTTAATCCAGCACTCCAGTGTGAAACGCGGAGTATAGGCTTCTTTTGCCATTTTCATGGCAGCCTCAACGGTGGGACTGCTGGTGGCATTTGTAGCCCGCGGAAGGATACGCGCCTGTGCCGCACAATCTTTACCCAAGCGTTCCGCCAGTTGCGCATAAAAGATGCTGCGCGGTTGCACATGATTATTGGATTGAGCCCATTCGCCATCTCCCGAGAATTGCGCCCAGCAACCGTATGCCCGGTTCACCGCATCCTTTGCAGGAGAATAACATTCTATTTCTGCCGCCGTGCATTGCCAGAAAAGGCTGTTGGCCGTATTCCAACCTGCACCGTTCTTATCTTGTCCCAAGTTCTTGAATGTCAGGTTGTGGCCATCTATATTGACTACATCAAACAACAAACCGCATGCCCAGGCATCAATAGAACCACTAAAACCTAAAGATTCCTCGGAGTCGCATTGCACAAAAGCATTAGGTCCCGGCGCACAGAATCCGGCGGAGAAATCATGAATGCCCTGTGCAGAGTAGCAGCGCTGGAACAAAGTCTGCTGCCCCAATGTATAAAAGGTGCAACGGCGCATTCCCCCTATTTCAGATACCGGGGCGGTAGAGATACAATCCTCCACCGTTATCTTAGATCCGGTGCGTTGAACGATAACTGCGCTTCCTGCAAAATGGCGGAAGTCTACCCGGCGCACCCAGCAGTTCTCGGCATTCTCTATGGAGATACCTGTCCAGCAATGATCTTCATCTTTGGGGTATTTCCTGTTATAGTCGGAGACAAGGGTCAGATTCTCCACACCCGCTTCGGCAATTCTGCCGGGCCAGTTGTAACGCAACACTTTCGTAGTGCCCCATTCCGTATCCAATGCCACCGTAAGAGGTGCATTCAATGTTATTTGGTTGCCATCCGCCCGGCTCACCTTTCTGTCCCAGGCTATATCCGTATCTCCGGCTTTCCATCCTAACGCACTGATGCCTCCGCCAAAAATATCACAACCCACAGATGCAATCCATTCTTTAGTAGAGGGACGAACCACCAATACCTGATCGCCTTCCTTCAGTTGCGCCCCCTTAGTAACCTGAAAAGTACAGGTATTAACGGGAACATACGGAGTAAGCACATCCAGCGTATCGGTAACCCTGCGGTCATTGCGTCCTTCCATATACAGCAAAGCCCCACGGTCTACCCCCTTCTTTTGCAATACGGTTTCCGCCTTGTCCATACCGCGTAGCACTACACCGGAAGTGGAAACGCGCAGGCTCTCTTCCAAATCAAAAGTACCTTTATCCAGCAATACGGCTCCCCTAAAACCATTCTTATCGGGCGCAAGGGAAGAAACATAATCAATGGCACGCTGAATACGCGATGAATTATCTCCTGCCTGCCAAGGGACAAAAACCGCATTCGCCACATCGGGAATCGCCTGATCCGAACAATGATAGCCGCAAGAAGAATAATCCGGAATACGGTTTCCGCGCTCATCATTCAAATAAACCAGTTTGTCCTCCTTTACCTGTAAAGGAAAGGTTTGCGCATAGCCATGCGCAAACCCCAAACTTAAAAAACCAACAATTAAGACCTTATAATTCATTTCACATCAAACTTTTACGTTTTGCCAATGTATCGTGATTGTTCTTCACATCCGTCCAATCCACTTTCCGGGTAGGATCAATGCCATTGATGTATTTTTCAATGTTCGTATATCCATCGCCATTGCAATCTTTCACCGCATCGCTGGGATCATTCGGATCCAAGCCATACTTTATTTCCCAAGCATCCGGCATACCGTCACCATCCGTATCAACCACAGGGGTTCCCTTGTACTGGGGCAAGCCACCTACCTGGCGGATGTCCGTTATAATACCTTGTTTATAGGAATCGGCAGGAAGACGCCTTTTTACATACGGGCTTACAAACTCCGGAGCATCTTTTACATAGATGGCTTTACCGGTCTTCACCGTCTTTATCACGCGGGTGTCTACAGCATCACGTTTGGGGAACGTAGCCCCAACGTTTTCCAATACATAATTATAGGCTGACTTTGCATCCATCACCGTCACATGAGGCATAGGGAACGGTTCGTTTACACGAATCTGATCGGTGAACTTCCCGGCATCGGGCATATCATAGACCTGCACGCCGCCGTCCCAGTTATTTTGAGTGACGCGGGTATTGCCTTCCACTACATTACCATTCACGTATGCTTTGCCGAATGTGTCGGGTTTATTTCTGTCACGGCTGGATTCGGGTTTCACAATGCGATGGGCAATAGGCTTGTCCTTCGGGGTAATAGGGCCCGGTTTAAAATAATTATTGATGATGTTCAGGCGGCTGGTTTCATCCCCTCCGTCTACCGAACGGTTCCACCAGTTATAGGTCACATTGTTTACCAGATTGAAATCCTCGTTCATGCCAATGGAGCAGTTACGGCTGATGTTTGAAGCAAACAGGTTGCGACAGAACATACTGTTGTGCCCTCCGATGGTTGCGCCAAATGCATGATTGTAAGTATCCAGGCCTTCGGAGAAGATAGAGTTTTGAATCGTTATATTCACGGTAGGCAGCTTGAGGCCATGACCTGTTGAATCGCGGTTGTACACGTGGCGATAGATGGACATATTCTCATCCAGTCCCCAACTGCCTGAACAATGGTCTATGATTACATTACCTATGCAGTTGCCTCCCAATGCGTCATCGCGGAAAGCAACGTCTTGTGCGCCACGGCGGAAACGCATATGGCGGATAATGATGTCATGCGTATCCAGCAGGAAAGAAGCTCCCGTCACACATACTCCGTCACCGGGGGCAGTCTGACCCGCAATGGTTATATAAGGAGCGCGTACATTGATAGGAGATTTCAGACGGATCACTCCCGATACATTGAATACGATGATGCGTGCACCGCCGGTCTCACATGCTTCACGCAGAGTGCCGGGGCCGCTGTCTGCCAATGAATTGACAACTATTACTTTTCCGCCACGTCCGCCGGGGGTGTAGGCTCCTCCACCTTCGGCTCCCGGGAAAGCGGGAATATTACTTTTTATCAAGTCTTCGGGATGGGCTGCCCAAGGTTTATAAGGGCGTCCCTTAGCCGCTTCGGACATTACAACGGGGAGTGCTTTTGCCCATGCTTCATCCGATTTCCGGTCTATTTCTTCCTGTTGGCGATCACCTCTGGCTTTCACCGAGTCGGGAATTACCGGATATTGTGCTGCAATAGGCAACACACAAGCAGACCATGCTGCTACTGCAAATACTTTCTTTAATTGATTCATTTTGCTGCTAAATTATTATTTTTTCTAGTATCTCTTATCAATTTCTTCTGCTTTTAACGTATGATACATAGGGGTGGGTGAAAAGAATCCAAAGGAGTTTCAATTAGTTTCATAGTGTTGGAACTAAAGTTTCATGCCGTTGGAACTAGAGTTTCATACTGGTGGAACTGTAGTTTCGTACTGTTGGAACTAGAGTTCTGACTTGGTGAAACAAAATGATTCGCTAGGAGATTTAGTCTATATCACCCATATAAAGACGAAATGGGAAGTAGCTTGTACTCTCTATCGCTCAATAAAACGATGAGAGTTTTCACACAAATATTAAACCTTTCCAGTAGCTCCATATACCGTAGGGGCGGGGTTTGCCCGCCCGATGATAGTTTACTTTATGCATACAGGCGGGCAGACCCCGCCCCTACAGTAAATGTAAACGTAAGAGTGTATAGAAATAAAAAAGGAGTTGTATCACCTTTCACCGATACAACCCCTTCTTATTATTTTCAATACTCTCTTATATCTTTCCTCCACGCGCCTTAATACGTTCATACCAAGCTTCGCGCTCTTTCACCAAATCATATCCGCGTTTGGACAGATAGTTATTAATGCGTCCTTTGTACTTACCGAATGCGGCGTGCTTCTTGTTAGAGTTTTCAGCATCCATGGCAAATTCGCGGGCCTCAACCAGCCAAGCCATAATCTGTGCTTTTTCTTCCTCTTTCAATGTCGGTATCATATCCACAGTGGCAGTATAAGTCACCATCACCACGCCATACGTCATGCCATCTTTCACTGCATCTATCTGTTTGTCATCCAGATAAAGAGAAAGATCAGCCGGGAAAGCGAAATGGGTGCGATAGAGTGCACCATCCTTTTCATCTTCCGCCGCCTTGATGGCAGCTTGTTTGGCTTCACCTGTCATGGTTTCCTTTGCCTGCTTCACTTTGGCATCGCGCACCTCGTATATATCATTCAGCTTAAAGTAGCGGTTGGCAATGATCGTAGTCACTTCCCTGGCGGAAACAGTGTCCTTCAAGCCCAACTTATCCACTATTTTCTGTGAACGCTTTACGATGGATTCCACGTAAGCCGGGTCACGGCCTTCCCTGTCCAAATCCACTGCTCCGGCGGTAAAGACTACCGCCACGAGCAACAGATACATGATAACTAACCTTTGTTGCATATCTTTTCTTTCTACTTTCTTCCTTATTACATCAACTTGCCCTTGGCAGCCAATGTATCATAATTGTTCTTCAAGTCAGTCCAGTCAATGCAGTTCTTGGTACTGATGCCGTTGATGTATTTCTCAATATTAGTATATCCGTCTCCGGTGCAATCCTCATTAGCATCCGAAGGATCATTCGGGTTCAAGCCGTTTGCTTTTTCCCATTCATCCGGCATACCGTCACCATCGGTATCTACATACGGAGTACCTTTGTACTCAGGATAGCCACCCATCTGACGAATATCCGTAATAATGCCCTGCTTGTAAGAATCCTTGGGCAGACGGCGGTGTCTGAACTGTCCGTCTTCGCCCAGTGACTTGGGAGACAATCCCCACAGGTCACCGTATGCATCTTTCGGAAGTTTCTTTTCGTAATACGGAATACCGGTTCTTACTTCTTCAATAACACGTTCGTCTACAAGATCACGGCAAGGAATGGTAGCACCTGCGTGTTTCAATACATAATCGTAAGCATCATCGGCGGTCATTATATTGATATAAGGCATCTCGAAGGGGCGATAACTGCGCATATTCTCTGTATAGCCTTCGGTATCGGGCTGAGTTTCTATCTGAATGCCGCCTGCCCAGTTGTCTGCCGTGATGGCAGGGTAGCCTTCCATGATATTGCCGTCGGCAAATACACGGCCATATACTTTATGATCCAGTTTGCTGCGGCCTGCTTCGGGCTTCAGGATGCGGTGTCCCACATTGGTATTCTTGGGAGTGGCGGGTCCCGGTTTATAGTAATTATTAATCATGTTGAACATAGCCGTATAATCGCCTCCGTCCGAAGAACGATGTACCCAGTTAAAGACTACGTTGTTTACAAAGTTGAATACGCCATTCCATCCGATAGACGGGTTACGTCCGGAATTGCTTGCCCAAAGGTTGCGCATAAATGCACAGTTTTCTCCTCCTAATGTGCTGCCGAAGGCATGATTGTATGTATCCAATGCTTTGGCAGAGATTGTATTCTGAATGGTCACATTAACGGTGGCAAGTTTAAGATCCGTTGTTTTATATTGTCCTTCGCTGGGATCGTACATATGGCGATAGAAAGAGATATTCTCATCCAATCCCCAACTGGTAGAGCAATGGTCTATCATAATATTTCCAATAGGGTTTCCTCCGAAAGAGTCATCGCGATGCCATACCTTAGTCTCGCCACGGCGGAAACGCATATGGCGAACCACAACATCATGCGTGTCTACCCAAAAGGACTCGCCGGCAATGCACACGCCATCGCCCGGAGCTGTCTGTCCGGCAATGGTAACGTAGGGGGCACGGACAATGATGGGAGATTCCAATTTGATGATACCTGCCACATTGAACACAATGATACGTGCACCACCCTGTTCGCAGGCCTCGCGGAAAGAGCCGGGGCCACGGTCGTTCAGATTGGTTACGGTGATTACTTTACCGCCACGGCCTCCGAAACTATACATACCTCCCCCTTCGGCACCGGGGAAAGAAGGGATTCTGGCTTGCGGCAAATCGCAGGGACGGGAAGCCCAGGATATATAGGGACGGCCTTCTTTTGCTTCTTTCTGTACAATGGGTAATGCTTTTGCCCATGCTTCGTCCGAGCGTTTACGCTCTTCGGTCATCATTTTCTGATAGGCTTGCTTGGCTTCCTCGGTCAGTTGGGGGTATTGGGCCCTCAATGCGGTAGGAGCTAATAGCGTTGCTGCAAATGCAGCCAGTAATACATTTTTCTTTTTCATGTTTCCTATATTAATCTTTTTATCTGTTTCCTTATATTATTAAGTGTATGTCAATAAGACGGGAAAACGAGGTTATTGTAATCAATAAAATTGATAATTAGTTGATGGCGTTGCCGGTTCTTTGTCACCCACCGTAGGGGCGGATTGAATCCGCCCGAAAACGATTTACTTTATGCATTCGGGCGGATTCAATCCGCCCCTACGGTG
>CABMPB010000030.1 GCA_902388365.1 uncultured Bacteroides sp.
TGGTTACGTCCATCACCTTGACGGCGCATGTAGCCGTGTACTTCATCCCCTTGCTATCCAGCAGGGTCACTTCCAGCCACACAGGAGCCTCATCCACCTGGCCGTCTGCCGTCTTGGGAGCAGTGAGTGTCACCACTGCCCGTCCCCGTTCTTCTGTAAAATTCGGTTCGTCCACGGTTACCTTCCATCCGGTGTTGCTTCCGTCGGCGGCGCGCGCCTTCACATCGGTGCTTGTGCCGAAACTGCCTTTCACCTCCGCCATAATGGAAACGTAATCTTCATCGGTGAAACCCGTAGGCAGCATCACGGTGACCTCATAGTTTTCATGGCTAGCCGGGTAAATGATAACCCCGTCCTTGCCCATTGTGAGGGGTGCGGTGCGTGCCACGGTAAACGTCGTCTTCCCGCCCGCCAAAGTGAAGGTGACGAAAGCTGGGTTTGTAAGGTCTACACCTTTCTCGGCGAAAACAGCATCGCCTTGCGGACCTTGAGGGCCGGTACTCCCTGTGGCACCGGTGCTACCCGTCGCACCTTTTTCTCCGGTGGCAGGCACTTTCTTTCCGTCGCTGTCCAGCAGCCATTCGCCATCTATTTTCCAATAAAGACGGCCGTCGGCAGTATCTACGCTTATCACGGGCTTGGCGCCATCATCCCCGGTGGTACGGATTTTGTTGCCTTCGGCATCAGTCAGCCAGGCAGGGGCGGCTTCGCCGGTCTTCACCGTCCAATAATACTTTCCGTCATCGGCTTGCTGTACACCGACGATGGGAGTATTGCCATCTTTGCCATCGGCACCGTCCTTACCATGCATGATGGTGATGGGGGAACTTTTTGAGAAAGCGATGGTGTAGCCTGTTTCTTCGCCGGTGGTAGGGTCAACAACAGGCGATACGCCGGTCACATAGTCGTTTTCCTGAAGGGCGGACACCAGCCCTTGCAGGGCGGAGATTTGGGAATTGGCGGTGCTGCACCACGATTCCAGTTGTTCTACTCGCGATTTAAGGTCGTTCACGTCATTGCGCAAGGCAGTGTCGTCATAGTCGTCACCGCAACTGAATAGGGCTATCGCCATCAGAAGGGACAGGAGGAAGGGATTTAATACTTTCATAATCATTGTTTTAATGAGTGCTTTTCTGCTCTTTTTAAGGGTTTATCAAAATAAAGATGTCAGAACCCCTCATTTTCCGGAGCCGCACATACGTAACAATGGCGTGAGTTCCATGTTCCACATCCATCAATCAGGGCTTCGCAAAACCCAGCCGTAGATGAAAAGAACAACAGAACTCACGCCATTCAAATTATATATGCAGCCCCATGCACGAAACCTGTTTCCCCGGGGACGGGAAACACGAAACGAACAGGCAAATAGATAAAACAATGACGTAAGCGTTTGCTGCTACCATCCCTACGGCATTAGTCAAAGTTGCGAAGTTTGATTGATGTAGGATGATATGTATGAAAACGCTTTCGTTATCAGTATGTTGAGGCCCTATAAAGAGGGACCGGTACAAAGATAAGAAAAAGCATGTTTCCTAAAATAACAAAATGCCAAAAACTTACAGTAAAATAGATAAAATTCATAAAATCAGTCCTCCTCTTTTTCAGAAGGCGCCACTTTTGCAGCATCCAAGAAGATGAATTTACTAAAAACATCCTGTCTATGTGCTTTGCTGATAGGAAGCTTTACCGTGTCTATATACAGTATATTCCCGATAAAGCCTTCCACATAATTCAGATTGACAACATACGAGCGATGTATCTGCATAAATGCATCGGCAGGAAGTTTTTGTTTCACATCAGCCATAGGATAACTGACCAGCAAAGGGGATTGCCCCTTTAAGTGCAAAGAACTATAACTGCGCGAAGCCTCCACCCACATGATATCGGCAAACCGAACTTTTATGAATCTTTCTTTGTGACGAATGAAAAAGCCGTCTTCCACTACCTTGGGAGGCACATTGCCTGCCTTGGGAAGAATCTTTCCGATATTGACAAACTCTGCATCTATCTTATCGGTAGCCGGCAAACCATGAACATCGGTTTCATTCTCTTCCAGATAATTGTTAAAGTCTTCTTTTCGGTCGAAACAAAAGATTTGGAGAGGATTCCCATTTTGCTCGGCAAACTGGAAACACAGCAGGGCGGACGATTTTAAAATTACATACTTCATTATCTTTAGTTTTATGGTTTATAATTTGAGTTTCTTTGACAGCAAATCTTGTGTGAAGCAAAACGCCATTCCCCGTTGGCGAAAAAAATGTCTCCGACACACATATATGCCGGAGACAAATATCAGTTAAAAAATTATTAACGTGAGGCAAAGTAGATGCTTTGTTTTATTCTTTATAAGTAACCGAGCCATGTTGATTGAGGGTAGTACCCCATATTTCAACCAACACTTCGGGACAAAGTTTTGCATCCTGATCCAGAATAGTACGCCATCCTTCCCATGCCAAACCGGTATTCTCCGTAGCCTTTATATGAAGGTTGCAGGTATTGGCAGGCAGAGAAATCACCGTTTCATATCTTGAAGTCAGTCCTTCACCATTCCTAGACCACGACTTGCCGCTGAGCACCTGCTTTCCTTCACTGTCGTAAGAGCTTTCTTTCCAGTCTATATAGAATTTAGCCACATAGCCACCGGTATGCACCAATCTGACCGAACCGCTGGAATATTCCGTAGAAACAGTTTCGATATAATCGGTAGAACTGTTCACCTTCGCCACGTTGCCATCTTTCAGGAAAGACGCTGTGTACGACACCGGAAAACCGGGATTCTTGGCGCTGAACTCAGCATTGTCGGCTATAATTTTCTGAATGTCGGCAAAGTCCTGGGTAGTGATGATTTGTGTATGGGCACTTGCATCTCCACCCAAAATCACTGCCGTAAAAGAACATTCCTTCAAGGCACTGCTGTTCATTTCGGACACATTGATTTTATTGCCCTGAATAAGTGCCTTCAATGCTGTTTCTATCTCCTGGCTCTTGGACGAAGTTTCCGCCTTGACATATACCGTGCGTCCGTAAGAAACATTGGTAACATAGGCCGGCGGATTTTGATCTTTCACACCTTTCTGCACCAATTCATCCCATGTGACATCGCTCGCAAAAACATCTGAAGGATGTGTAGGCGCATCAATGGACATCATGTAGAATATCTGCTTGAAGGACAGAATAAAGACTTGCTTTTCATTCTTCGAGATGGAGTTGAAATCGACATTCAACGAAGATTGCAGAATATCAAAATTACATCCCAAAGCTACCCTTAACTGGCTTTCACTGTAGGCTTTGGTTTCAGAATACTGGCAGTTGGCATTCAAATGATGGGTAGCCGCATACTTGTTTTCCCAAGCTGTCAAGATCTGGTTGATTGCCTCTGAAACTCCTGAATAGGTAGGGTTCTGAACCACCACAGTGCCTTCATTACCCATCGGCAAGTTCGTTCTAAGGGTCAGTGGAGCGCGATTCACATTCAGGGTATCGGGCATATTGTTTACTAATGCTTCATTGGCAAAAAGCAACGCCCCCGGATAAGTACGGTCTGTCATGGCAGTGATAACTGCAATATCTACATTGGAACTGTCAATGGAATGCTTTGTTCTGTGTGTAACAATGTACTTTCCATTGTCCCAACCATCACCATAAGGAACACAATTTTCAATTTTGTCACCGTGGAAAGCCAAGATCTGCTGAGGATCATAATTCAATCCCAAGATTTTGTCATCAATCGTTTTATTCATTTTTCTTTCTTTTTTAATTAGACAAGATGTTATGTAAGCTTACGGACACAAATTTAAATGATTGGCAAGAGGATAAAAAATCTAAATTTCCGATGCAACCTTCCATTTCCCTGCGCTATAAATAGAGGTTCCTAAACAGGAATACAAATAAGTTTATAAATTCTTTTCCATACAAAAGGGAAAAGTAACGATTCGGAAATAGTAAAGATTCATCTAATAACAAAAAACGACAAAACAAAGGGGAGGAATATACACTCTATCCAAAGAAAGTGATGATATAAATATATAGTATCTGTCAGGAGCAAGAAAGTAGAGAGCCGATTTCTCTTATGAAGCATTATGAAAGAATTCCAAAGTATTCTTCATGTGATAGTTCCTTTATTCATGGGGGTTTCAGAGGGTTCATGAAGGAATGAAGGAAAATACAAACGAATCCTTGTAACAGGGAAAGGACTCTCTCTCCCTGTTTTAGAGGGAGAGTCCGGGTTAGCTCTGCTACAAGGATTTCCTTTAGTTGACCGTCTTTTCCCTCAGCTTGATAGCATTAGCGACGGTATCCAGCCAAAATTCGTACTTGTCACTGGAATGACTGTCTATAGTCAATTTAAGAAGCACCAGCTTCGCCACATCATCGGCCGTGAACGTGCCACCGTCATCCGCGGGGGTGATAGTAAATGAATCCACGTCTTCAGCGTTGAGATTTAAATGCAGCCGCACCGGACCAGCGATGCCGGGCGCCATCTTGACAAGCGATTTACTCCCTACATATATATAATCGTCCGCGCCCGCAAAGGAGAAGTCCCTCAAGATAAGACAGTCTTGCACACCGGCCTCACCTATGTGCACCCATTCCCGACCGGCATTGTCAACAGTGTACTGAAACTTGACGCCGTTCAATTCCACCGTAGTTCTACCCGTGACGCTGATAGGTGCGCCGACATCATCCTTATTGACAACGACCGACACCCCGGGTCCCAAAATCAGACGGCTGCTCGCATTCACAAACCTAAACCACATACCCCCGTAGTTATCGGTAAGCGTCAGACCTCTCATCTCCAGCGACACGCCCTCTGCCCCGCTCTCGAAAGAAGTGTAACTCGTACCATCGGCCCGTGTCACCCCGTGGGTTCCGCCACCGTCTACCACCTTGTGCCCCTTTACTTTAATCTTTTTGTCGTTTGGGTTGCCGGTGACGTCAGTCACGTCCTTCACAGTGATGGTCACGTCCTCGCTAAGGGTAATGTGCATCGGGTACTGGGGAGTTCCCGCCTCTTTCATCAGCAGCTTTATCAAGCCCTCGGCGGTGGAAACGGTGTGGTTCACTTTCACCACGCACGTTGCCGTGTACTTCAGCCCCTTACTGTCCAGCAGTGTCACTTCCAGCCATACGGGGGCATCGTCCACCTCGCCGTTTGCCCTGAGCGTCACCACTGCCTGCCCCTGTCCTTCTGCAAAAGTCGGGTCGGTCACGAACACCTCCCATCCGGTGTTGTTTCCCTCGTCAGCGCGCGTCTTCACGTCGGTGCTCGTGCCGAAACAGCCTTTTACCTCCGCCATGATGGAGACATAATCTTCGTCGGTAAAATCCGTCGGAAACGTTACAGTGACGTCGTAGCCATCTGCCTCTGCAGGGTAGAAGACAACCCCGTCATTATCCATTCTGAGAGGTGCGGTGCGCGCCACGGTAAACTTCGTCTTGCCATCCGCCAAGGTAAAGGTGACGAAGGCAGGATCTGAGTCGATGTCTACACCGTCCGCGGCGAAAACGGCATCGCCTTGCGGACCTTGAGGGCCTTGCGAACCGGTACTGCCTGTGGCGCCGGTGCTACCTGTCGCACCTTTTTCTCCGGTGGCAGGTACTTTTTTTCCGTCGCTGTCCAACAACCATTCACCGTCTATTTTCCAACAAAGACGGCCGTCCGCAGTATCTACGCTTATCACGGGCTTGGCGCCATCATCGCCGGTGGTGCGGATTTTGTTGCCTTCGGCATCAGTCAGCCAGGCAGGGGCGGCTTCGCCGGTTTTCACCGTCCAGTAATACTTTCCGTCATCAGCTTGCTGTACGCCGATGATGGGGGTATTGCCATCTTTGCCATCGGTGCCGTCCTTGCCATGCATGATGGTGATGGGGGAACTTTTTGAGAAAGCGATGGTGTAGCCTGTTTCTTCGCCGGTGGTAGGGTCAACAACAGGCGATACGCCGGTCACATAGTCGTTTTCCTGAAGGGCGGACACCAGCCCTTGCAGGGCGGAGATTTGGGAATTGGCGGTGCTGCACCACGATTCCAGTTGTTCTACTCTCGATTTAAGGTCGTTCACGTCATTGCGCAAGGCAGTGTCGTCATAGTCGTCACCACAACTGATCAGGGCTATCGCCATCAGAAGGGACAGGAGGAAGGGATTGAAGATTTTCATAATCGTTTTTTTTAATGAATACTTTCTGTTTTTTTAAGGGTTTATCAAAAAAGATGTCAGAGTCCCCCGTCTCCCGGAACCGTACATAGATAACAATGGCGTGAGTTCCATGTTCCACATCCATCAGTCAGGTCTTGGCAAAACCCAGCCGTAGATGAAAAGAACAACAGAACTCACGCCATTATATCTATATATGTACCCCCATGCCCGAAACGTATTCCCACCAAAGAAAAGACAGGAAACACGAATCGGACAAGCGAATAAATAAAACAACGACGTAAGCGTTTGCTGCCACCATCCCTACGGCATTAGTCAAAGTTGCGAAGTTTGATTGATGTAGGATGACATGTATGAAAACGCTTTCGTTATCAGTATGTTGCGGCCCTATAAACAGGGACCGGTACAAAAATAATAAAAAGTATCTCAGACTAGCAAAGAAACGGTAAAAACTTGCATTAAAAACAATAAGATTCATAAAAAGGGATGTAGTCCCAATGAAAGTATATAAAGAAGCATAAGGGAAAGCCGCTATCTGAAATAACTTTCTTTTATCTCATATAATATTTTAGAATATACACCCTATTAAAAGCTTTCGTACCTTTGCACCCGTAAAAAGGAACAATGTTCACATTGAAAGCGTTTATATTACACAACTTTAAATAAAAGAATTATGGAATTTGTAACAAACGAAAAACTGACAATCGTAGGTGCAGCCGGCATGATCGGCTCTAACATGGCTCAAACTGCTATTATGATGGGCCTTACCCCTAATATTTGTTTGTATGACCCTTACGCTCCGGGACTGGAAGGTGTGGCAGAAGAATTGTTCCACTGTGGTTTTGAAGGTATGAACATCACTTTCACTTCGGATATAAAAGAAGCGTTGACCGGTGCTAAATATATAGTAAACTCAGGTGGTGCTGCCCGTAAAGCAGGTATGACCCGTGAGGATTTGCTGAAAGGCAATGCTGCCATTGCAGAAGAATTCGGCAAGAACGTAAAGGCTTACTGCCCGGATGTAAAACATATCGTGGTTATCTTTAACCCGGCCGACATTACCGGTTTGATCACCTTATTATATGCAGGCCTGAAACCGTCACAGGTTACTACCCTGGCTGCTTTGGACTCTACCCGTCTGCGCAGCGAATTGTCAAAGCACTTCGGCATCTCTATGGATAAAGTAGAAAACTGCCGCACATATGGCGGTCACGGCGAACAAATGGCCGTATATGCTTCTACTGCAAAAGTAGACGGCAAAGCATTACTGGACATCATCGGTACCGATGCTCTGACCAAAGAACAATGGGCTGAAATCCAGACTAAAGTAACAAAGGGTGGTGCAAACATCATCAACCTGCGCGGACGTTCTTCTTTCCAAAGCCCGTCATACGTTTCTATCGAAATGATTGCTGCCGCTATGGGTGGAAAACCATTCCGTTGGCCTGCAGGAACTTACGTTTCAAACGGCAAGTTCGACCATATCATGATGGCTTGGGAAACTTCTATCACTAAAGACGGTTGCCACCTGAAAGATGTGAAGGGTACTCCCGAAGAAGAAGCTGCACTGGAAAATAGCTACGAACACCTGTGTGCTTTGCGCGACGAAGTAATCGCTATGGGCGTTCTTCCTCCGGTAGCCGAATGGAACAAATTGAATCCTAACATCAAGTAATTTCGATTACAATATTCCGTTAAAAACGTCGTCGGACTCATCTCCGGCGGCGTTTTTTTTGTATCTTCGCATCCGCAATGATAGATCAACCCACCATAGACCGAATACTGGATGCCGCACAGATTGTTGATGTAGTGTCCGAGTTTGTCACCCTGCGCAAGCGCGGCGTGAATTATGTGGGGCTTTGTCCGTTTCACGAAGACAAAACTCCCTCATTCTCCGTATCGCCCGCCAAGGGGTTATGTAAATGTTTTGCCTGTGGAAAAGGAGGAAATGCCGTCCATTTCATTATGGAGCACGAGCAAATGACCTATCCCGAGGCACTGCGCTGGCTGGCAAAGAAATATAATATTGAGATCAAGGAACGCGAACTGACCGATGAAGAAAAGCAAGTGCAGAATGTGCGCGAAAGTCTTTTTGTGGTCAATGAGTTTGCCCGCGATTATTTTCAGAACATCCTGTACAACCATGCGGATGGAAAAGCCATCGGCATGTCTTACTTCCGCCAACGCGGCATTCGCGACGACATTG
Source organism: uncultured Bacteroides sp. (assembly GCA_902388365.1). GTDB lineage: Bacteria > Bacteroidota > Bacteroidia > Bacteroidales > Bacteroidaceae > Phocaeicola. The sequence continues at coordinate 8,359 of CABMPB010000030.1, forward strand.
TGAAGAAGTTCCAACTGGGATATAGCACAACAGCCAACAATGCCTTGGCACAAGAAGCCACACGAAAAGGATATAAAAAGGAATTCCTGATAAAGACCGGCCTCTGTTACGAAAAAGAGGACGGCAGCCTGCGCGACCGTTTCTGGGGGCGTGTGATTTTTCCGTGGTTTAACATCAGTGGGAAGGTACTTGGATTTGGCGGCCGTGTGCTGGATAGCCGCACCAAAGGGGTGAGCCAAAAGTATGTAAACTCTCCCGAGTCGGAGATTTTCAGCAAGCGTAAAGAGCTGTATGGCATCTTTCAAGCCAAAGCTGCCATTGTAAAAGCGGACTGTGTTTATATGGTAGAAGGCTATACCGACGTAATCGCCATGCACCAATGCGGCCTGGAAAACGTGGTGGCCAACTCGGGTACAGCGCTCAGTGAACAGCAAATACGGCTGCTTCACCGCTTTACCTCCAACATTACCTTATTATATGATGGCGACGAAGCGGGTATAAAAGCCAGCATCCGAGGAATCGATATGCTATTGGCAGAAGGCATGAACATCAAGGTATTGCTATTGCCGGACGGAGATGACCCGGATAGTTTTTCAAGAAAACACAATGCCACGGAGTTCAGGAAATACATTGATGACCACGAAGAAAACTTTATCCGCTTCAAGACGAACCTGCTGATGAAGGATGCACAAAGAGATCCCATCAAACGGGCGGGCCTGATTTCGGACATGGCAAGAAGCATCGGGCTGATTCCCGATGATGTAATCCGCTATGCTTGTCTGAGGGAGTGTGCCACGATCTTGAATGTAAACGAGCAAATTATCCAGAATGAGATAAAGAAATATCTGCTGCAACGGGATGATAACTATCTGGAACAAATAAAAAAAGAGAAGGATGCATCTGCTACTGCCACTGCCCTTCCCCCGGCAGGTATGCCGCCCGTCGGCATGCCACCCGCAGATATGCCTCCTATGGGAGTGGACGATGATGTTCCACCTCCCCCCTTCCCTCCCGAAGAAATGGAAGCGCAATTCCAGTCCTACATACCCGAAGAGGGACGGGAGCAGTATATTTTCTATGCAAAAGAGCAGTTGTTGATACAGACTTTAATCCGCTATGGGGAGAAAGTGATGTGCTATGTAGAGACAGAAGAAAATGCAGAAACTCCGCTGACAGTCATTGAGTATATCTCAATGGATTTGAAGCAGGATGAATTACAGTTCCACAATCCGCTGCACAGGAAGATATTGGCAGAGGCAGAAACGCATCTGCATGATCCTAATTTCACGGCGGAGCGTTATTTCCTGGCGCATCCCGATCCTACGATCAGCAAACTGGCGGCGGAGATGATAAGCGACCGTTATCAACTGAGTAAATATCACTCGAAGTCGCAAAAGATTGTAACGGATGAAGAACGCCTTCACGAACTGGTTCCGCATCAGATTGTAGACTTTAAACTGGCTATACTGGAAGAAGAAATGAAGCATACCTTGCAAGCGTTGAGTAATCCGGAAGTGGCTAATGATCCGAATCGGTGCGTAGAGATAATGGGGCATTATAAGGATCTTAGTGAGTTGCTGAAGGCGATGGCGAAACGGGCGGGTGACCGGGTGGTGCTGAAATCTTAATACATTTATTTGTTGCAATCGGGCAGCGTATCAAAACAAAAAACAGCTATCATTTTGCTGTAGGGGCAGATTGAATCTGCCCGATAATAATTTGCTTTGTGTATTACTCCCAAGGTCGTGACCGCTGGTTCGGGCGGATTCAATCCGCCCCTACGGTGAATAATTTGATAGTTACTTTAGGGTTTTGCCCCTACAAGTGGATATATCAGCGATTGTATCTGATAAGATTCATAAATTCTTCACGTGTCTTTGCCTGATTGAATGCGCCTGTAAAATCAGAAGTTGTGGTGATGGCATTTTGCTTTTCTACCCCACGCATCTGCATACACATATGTTTTGCTTCGACTACAACCATTACGCCTAACGGGTTCAAGGTTTCCTGAATGCATTCCTTTATTTGCAGAGTCATGCGTTCCTGCACCTGTAAACGGTGAGAGAAAACATCGACCACACGGGCAATCTTGCTCAATCCGGTGATATAACCGTTGGGGATGTATGCCACATGAGCTTTTCCATAGAATGGAAGCATATGGTGTTCACACAAAGAGAAGAAATCAATATCTTTCACTATAACCATCTGGCTATATTCTTCTTTAAACTTAGCTCCTAGCAGAATGGCGTGCGGGTCTTGTTCATAGCCACGTGTCAATGTCAGCATAGCCTTGGCTACACGCTCGGGGGTTTTCAGTAATCCTTCTCTTTCTACATCTTCGCCCAACAGCGATAAAATACTCTGATAATGGCCTTTCAACTGCTCAATCTTCTCTGCAGACCATTCGGGATGCAATAGTTCTTCCATGTTAGTCCAGGGGGATATTAATTTGTTCGCGAACAATAGATACTTCTTTAAAAACACCGGTAGCCTTCAAGCGACGCATGGCTGCATCGGCTTCCTCAATGCTACGAAAATCGCCTACACGACACAACCAACGGGGCGGTTGGAAGTAAGCGTAAACGGGCATATCGGGAAATTCTCCTTTCACCTTGGTTGCCATGTTGTTGGCTTCGTTGCGGGCTACGCGCGAATTGTTTCCGGCGTACACCTGAACACGGTATCCTCTGGCTTTCAGGGTTTTCTGTTCACCTCCGGCGATACTCTTTGTATGGATAGTACCGATCAATCCTGTTATTTTAGGATCTTGATGGATGGTTACAGTACCTTCTCCGGCACGGCTGTGTTGCAGGCTTTCTACTATGTTTTGCTGCGCAAAAGCGGGAAGTCCGAGGGTTAGGAGGAAGAATATAATAATGTATCTCATGTCGTTTTATGAATTTAGAAAAAGCAATAAGAAACAGAAGTCAGAAGTATTCTCATCCCCTCTTGAGAGGGGTAAGGGGTGTGTGAAAAGCACAAAATAGATGTATTCCGTTTTTGTATTCTAACACACCCCTTAATCCCCTCTCAAGAGGGGAAATTAAATACTTTCGACTAAAGTTTTCCTTTATTATTTGAATGCATCAATAATGCCCTTGAAGTCAGCAACTTTCAAAGCAGCACCACCGATCAAACCACCGTCTACGTCAGGGTTAGCAAACAATTCTTTAGCGTTAGAAGGCTTGCAGCTACCACCGTAAAGGATAGAAGTGTTTTCTGCAACTTCCTTGCCATATTTTTCAGCAACCAATGAACGGATGAATGCATGGATTTCCTGAGCCTGTTCAGCAGTAGCAGTCTTACCTGTACCAATAGCCCAAACCGGTTCGTAAGCCAAGATGATCTTACCGAAATCTTCGGCAGACAAAGAGAATACAGATGCCAACTGAGCAGCAACTACTTCATTCTGTTTGTTAGCTTCACGTTCTTCCAAAACTTCACCGATACAGAAGATAGGCTTCAAGTTGTTAGCCAAAGCCAATTTCACCTTTTCTTCCAGGATTTCTACAGTTTCGCCATAGTATGCACGACGTTCCGAGTGACCCAGGATTACATATTCTGCACCTGTAGAAGCTACCATTTCAGCAGAAACTTCACCGGTATATGCACCTGATACTTTGTCTGCACAGTTTTCTGCACCTACACCGATCACAGCTTTGTCTACGATAGGAGTAACAGAAGCCAAGTGGATAAACGGAGTACAGATTACTACGTCACAATTAGGTTTGTCAGCAGCCAAAGCCTCGTTCAATTCTTTTGCAAGAGCAATACCTTCCTGAAGGTTCTTGTTCATTTTCCAGTTTCCTGCAACAATGTTTTTTCTCATTTTGTTTGTTTTGTTAAAGGGTTAATGAAATTATTTTGTTCGATTCTCTTTCAATTTAAGTTTTTTCTTTTGGTGGAAATGCTCCCAAATAACGTCCAGCATGCTGAAGAACAGCAAAGGGAAAACAAACCAGGCAAAGACCAAAACAACCTTATGGCTGAATGTCTTTTCATTGATCTGCGCCAATGGCAGTTTCTCCAAGCGGCCTGTCAACACATATTCATCGGGCAGGTTATTCACGCTCCACTTATTCATAACCACACCTTTCTTTAATAGCATCAATCCCGGATTAGAGCGTATCATGGTTTTCAGCGTAATGTTATCCATCAGGCAGAAAGGATACTCGGCTCCTGTGCGTTCCTGCCAGTCTTCTATATCACTATCGGGTGACGAAGTGAGGCAGTAAAACTTATATCCGTGCTCTACACTGTAATCGTAAAGCTCATTAATCAGGTCGATAGTGCTATCATCTGCCTGGCTCAGTTGGTGTGCTACCAGCAGGAAAGTATATCCGTCATCCTTCAATACCTCGTCCGTAATATCCTCTCCATCCTCTTGGCGGATGATTGAGAAATCATGAATGGGAGCTTCATATCCCTGCTCCTTCACTATCGTTTTAGAATCAACGAATGTCCACGTGCTATCAGGATAATTTTCTAATGAAAACTCTTTCTCCACTCCATCCTTTTGAAGAATAAAACGGGTTTCGTAAACAGTGGGCTTGGCTCCTTCCGGTATTTCCATTCCTTTGCGGATGTCCGCACCAATGTGGTAAGGACGGAAATCAAAGAACGGCAATTCACGGTAACAATACATAGTCATTCCCGATATATAAAGGAAAGTATAGAGAGCTACCAGCCAGTCAAAACGCTTGGTTATCAAAGGGGTAATACGATTGCCCCACTTAAAGATGGATACAGCAGCTATCAGCAGGAATATATTTTTCCAAAAGGTTTCCCAATTGGTCAGTGTTACTGCATCGCCAAAACATCCGCAATCTGATATGGGATTGGTCAACGCCAACCAGAAAGTAAGCGGCGTCATGATCCCCATGATAATCAGAAGCAACAGAGTAGTGACCCGCCTGCGAATACCAAATAAAAGATACACGCCCAGGCAGAACTCAACCATAGCCTGCAACACAGATGCCAAAAACGGAAGAAATGCAGGTACCAACGTAGCCCAACCAAAGGCTTCCAGGTAATCCTGAATCTTATATTGGGTACCCAACGGATCTACCGCTTTGACAAAACCGGAAAATATGAACACCACTGCCAGCAGAAACCGGCAGACATTTGTCCAAATTCCAATGATGCTATGTAATTGTTTACTCTCCAAATTCTAATTTTATCAATCCGAATACAGAATAATTAATCATATCCATATAATTGGCATCAATGCCTTCTGATACCAATGTGGCGCCGTCATGACCTTCAATCTGCTTGGTGCGATAGATCTTCATCAAAATAAGATCGGTGTACGAACTGACACGCATACTACGCCATGCTTCATCGTAATCATGGTTTTTGGCAAGCATCAACTCCAATGCCTGTTTGGCATACTGGTCATACAGTTCCAAGGCGCGTGCCTCGGTCATGTCATCCGTTTCAGCATGGCCCAAGTCCAACTGAATCAATCCGATGATTCCATAATTCACTATGGCTATAAACTCCGAGCGAATACCTTCATCCACCATCGTCACTCCTTTGGTTTCGATGCTGCGGATGCGGTTTGCCTTAATAAAGATCTGGTCGGTAACAGATGAGGGGCGCATGATGCGCCATGCCGCACCGTAATCGTGCAGTTTCTTTGCAAACAAATCACGGCAGACAGCTATTACATGTTCAAATTGTTGTTTCGTATCTTTCATCATACTCTATGAATAGGCGACAAAGTTACGCATTTTTCTGCTTAAGCGTAAACAAAAAGGCGGAAAAGAATACTCTTTCCCGCCCTATTTTATATTTCTTAATTAACGATTGCTTAAGAACATCTTAACACTTGTCCCGGACGAAGAATCGTTCTGCGGGTAATGTGGTTCAACTTACACAAAGCATCAATAGATGTACCGGTCTTTTGGGCAATACGTCCCAATGTATCTCCGCTGCGTACTTTGTGGTAACGAATCGTTCCATCCGATGAAGCCATCAGATTAACATTCTTGCTGCTTGTATTTCGTTGGTATCTGGTATTTCCTTTTCTAAACAAGTAGGAATCAGCCACAATATCTTGTTTTTCAAAATCAAATAAAAGAGCCGGATTGATAGCCTGTCCCAAGAAACGGGTTTCAAAATGAAGGTGAGATCCGGTAGAACGTCCGGTGTTACCACCCAATCCGATAGGTTCACCTGCTTCCACATACTGGTCTTCGTCTACAATCTGTTTTGACAAGTGACCATATACGGTTTCCAAACCATTTTCATGACGGATAACTACATACTTTCCATAACCGCGACGCTCAAACTTCACCATACGCACTTTGCCACTGAAAGCTGCACGGATGGTATCGCCGATATAGACTTTTACGTCAAGCCCGTTATGCATACGGCGACGGCGGGGACCAAATTTTGAAGTTATCTTTGTATGTTCGGTAGGCATATGGAAGCCTGTCATGTCGATACGGAAAGTATCAGGAATAGTAACGGTATTGCCGTAAGCGTGTACACGTTCATTGCTCCAATTAGGATAAAGGCTGTATGCAGGATAAGCTGTTTTTTCCGCCTTAATCTGACGGATCAATGCAACTGAATCTACTGCTTTTAATTTTCTGTCAATGGGTGCCTGGCGTGCCAGCAAGTCTTGTCCTGATACATTCAGGCTGACCAAGGCAAATGCTGCCGCTGCGACAACTTTAATACATTTCAAAATCATCCGTTTTTCTTTTTCAATCAATATTCGTCGTTAGCATAAAGAGAGCCAAACACGGCTTGTTCATACTCGAATATTTCTCCTGGTTTAAAAAATCTTTTAAGTTCTACTTCGGCAGTCTCCGGTGAATCGGAGGCATGAACAATATTCTCCTGGAAGCTCATGCTGTAATCTCCGCGGATAGTTCCAGGAGCAGCCAAACGACCGTTAGTAGGACCGGTTAATGCTCTCACTACTTGAATGGCATCTACGCCCTCAAAGCAACAAACAATGACAGGGCAAACCATCATTGCGTCCTTTACACGCTGAAAGAACGGCTTTGAACTCAAATGAGCGTAATGTTCGCTAAGCACTTCATCCGTCAACTGAACCATTTTCATTCCGGCTAAACGCAGACCTTTACGTTCAAATCTGTTTGTAATCTCGCCAACCAGCCCTCTCTGTAGAGTGCACGGTTTTAAAATAACCAGCGTTTTTTCCATCATAATGTTCGGTTCGTTTAAGGTTAATAATGTGCTTTTTCTCAAAAAGTCCCCCAAAGATAGAAATTATTCCTGAAAAACAGGATACTTCTTTAACTCTTTTTTTATGTAAGATATATGCAAGACTAAATAAGGATGGCTGTAAACCACTATGGGCAGGGAAGATAAGGGAGATATATGTTATGCAACACAATTCCTTAGTTTTAACAGTAGTGTAACATAAGCTACGATATGGCCGCCCAATTTATATTAGTTTTTCGTAGAGCCTGCAACTGCTGCCACAGCACGGAATTCTCCGGACGAGATCCGGTCGGGTCTTCATCGACTATGCGGCCGGCCACTTCACGGACATATTGAAGTAATTGCCCGTCGCGGGCTATATCTGCTATTTTCAGATCAAAGGCGACACCACTTTGCTGGGTTCCTTCCAAATCGCCGGGACCGCGCAGTTTCAAATCGGCTTCGGCTATTTCAAAACCATCATTGGTTTCCACCATTATTTCCAATCGCTTGCGGGTTTCTTCGGTCAGTTTGTAACTGGTGACTAAAATACAATAAGACTGGTCGGCGCCACGCCCTACCCTGCCCCGCAACTGATGTAACTGGGAGAGTCCGAAACGTTCAGCATTTTCAATGACCATAACGGAGGCATTGGGGACATTTACTCCCACCTCTATCACAGTGGTTGCCACCATGATTTGGGTTTCGCCACAAACAAAACGCTGCATCTCCGCATCTTTCTCGGCAGGTTTCATTTTGCCGTGCACCTTGCTCACCTGGCAATCAGGAAACTCGGCACAGATCAGTTCATAACCCTCTTCCAAGTTCTTGATGTCCATTTTTTCGCTTTCCTTTATCAAAGGATAAACGATATAGATTTGCCGTCCTTCCTCTATCTGCTTACGGATGGAAGCATAAAGACTGGCACGGCGGTTATCAAACTGATGGATGGTCTGAATAGGTTTACGTCCCGGTGGCAATTCGTCTATAACCGACACGTCAAGGTCACCATACAGGGTCATTGCCAACGTACGGGGAATTGGAGTAGCCGTCATTACCAACACATGGGGAGGACAGACATTCTTACTCCATAACTTGGCACGCTGGGCTACGCCAAAACGATGCTGTTCATCAATAATTACCATTCCCAAAGAAGAAAAGCCTACCGTATCTTCCAGCACGGCATGGGTTCCGATAAGGATGTGAACATCTCCCGTAAGCAAATCTTTCAATATTTTCTCGCGCTTCTTTCCTTTTACCGATCCCATTAAAAGCTCTACCCGTACATTCATGCCGAACAGGAGCTTTTGGATGGTTTCATAATGCTGTGCTGCAAGGATTTCTGTAGGCGCCATCATACATGCCTGATAGCCGTTATCCAATGCAATAAGCATGGACATCAAGGCTACAAGGGTTTTTCCACTTCCCACATCGCCCTGTAACAGGCGGTTCATTTGCCTGCCGCTGGCTGTATCTTTGCGTATTTCTTTGATGACTCGCTTTTGTGCTCCGGTCAGTTCAAAGGGTAAGTTTTGGGCATAGAAAGTATTGAAAATATCACCTACCTTATCAAAATACAGGCCACGGTATTTGCGCTGCCTGTCTTTGGTATAGCGCAGGATGTTGAGCTGCACATAAAAGAGTTCTTCAAACTTCAAACGATACTGGGCCTTGCGCAGAAGTTCCGGATTCTGGGGGAAATGGATGTTGCGGATGGCATCATCCAAAGACATTAGGTGGTGTTCTTCTACAATCTGAGGGCTTAAAGTTTCAATCAGAGGATCTTGCAGGAGGGCTAAAGCGTTCTTCATCAGCTTCTCTAATCCGTGGGAGTTCAGGAAACCACGTTTCATTTTCTCCGTTGTATTATAATAAGGCTGAAGTCCCATGGTGGAAAGCGTTAGTTCTCCGGAAGGGTCCATATCGGGATGGGCTACGTTGATACGCCCGTTGAAGACAGTCGGTTTGCCAAATATGATGTACTCGGTGTGGAGTTTGTAATGCTCCAACAGGTATTTGATTCCTTGGAACCAGACGAGGTCAATGACACCTGTACCGTCTGAAAAGTGTCCGACAAGTCTGCGTTGCCTGCCCTCACCGAAAGTTTCGAAGCTGAGGATTTCCCCTTTTAGTTGGATATAAGGCATATTGCCGTCTATTTCGTGGATGTAGTAGAGGCGGCTGCGGTCTACATATTTGTAGGGAAAATAGTATAGCAGGTCATGCAAGGAAAAGATATTCAATTCCTTGTTCAGGATGGTGGCACGCTGCGGGCCTACTCCTTGCAGATACTTTATGTCACGCGTAGTGATGTCGAACATAGTTTCTTTAAGTAGTCGATGGTATCTTTATCCCCTCTTGAGAGGGGTAGGGGTGTGTGAAAGGCATCAACTTATGTATTAGTTTGTGCAATCTAACACACCCCCTACCCCCTCTCAAGAGGGGATGAAGATACTCCAGACTATAACAATCTTATTTTTGCAGAATCAACATTTCTGCCATTTTTAAATCAAAAGGGGTTGTTAATTTTATATTTTCTCTATTTCCTTGCACCAAATAAACTTCTTTGCCCATTGCTTCTACCACAGAAGCATCATCGGTAAATGCATCGGTATATGGTTGGTTATACGCCTTTTTCAACAGACTAATGTCAAATACCTGAGGAGTTTGAACCAATTTATAATCGCTGCGCGGAACGGTTTCACTTCCTGTTTCCGTGAGGTGGCGTACCGTTTCCACCACATCAATAACAGGAATTACCGCCTTTTTGCTCTCCGCCCCGGCATAGCACCCGGCAATCACTTCCTGAGAAACAAACGGACGAACTCCATCGTGAACCCCTACCAATCCTTCACCTTCCACACATGCCAATCCATTCTTTACAGAATGAAAACGGGTATCCCCACCATCGGCAATATCATGATGCAAAGTGAAATGATAGGTTTCACAAAGTTCTTTCCAGTAAGCCTGCTGACTCACCGGAAGAACTAATATAATATGTATAGAAGAATCGTAAGTATAAAAAGCCTCAATGGTACGCATCAGCACAGGCTTGCCGCACACCGGCAGAAATTGTTTAGGGATATCCCCACCCATGCGCAGCCCTTTGCCTCCTGCTACTATAATGACGTGTTTATTCATTCTGCAATCATCATAGCCTGCTTCAATTCCTTCACTTTTTCAGCTCCGCAATATTTCTCCACAATGGCAAATGAAAACTCCATTGCAGCACCGGGGCCTTTACCTGTGATGAAATTGCCGTCTTTCTGTACCAATGCAGCAGTATAGTCAGCTCCTTCCAAATATTTATCGAAACCGGGATAGCAAGTTGCTTTCTTTCCTTTCAGCAAACCACGTTTGCCATAGACCAATGGAGCTGCACAGATGGCAGACAATGGTTTTCCGGCTGTCGCAAAGTTCATAATCAACTTGCCCAAACCTTCGTGTGCATCCAGATTAGTAGCTCCGGGCAGACCGCCGGGCAATATAACCATTTCCACATCGGCTTCATTCACTTCTTCAAACACCATATCGGCTATTACCGGAACTCCATGTGCGCCGTTCACGGTTAATACACCGGTTACAGACACCGTTTTGATAGGCATTCCTGCACGTCTCAATACATCTACCGGGGTCAGTGCTTCCACTTCTTCGAAGCCTTCTGCCAAAAATAAATAAAATGTTTTCATAAGCTACTTCAGTTTAAAGTAATATGTAATAGTACCTGTCTGGTTATTCACTCCGTCCACCCTGTTAAAGCGTGCCTTACGGGCAGCCTCCTCAGCCGCCTTCCGCAACGAAGCGTTTACCGTATTGGTACGTTTGTTGATACTTGTACTTATCACCTGTCCTGCGGGATTCACAGTAATGGTTACCACCACACGGCCTTCATCCTGAACATTATAAACAGGCATCGGCAAACCGCCGCTACCTAAAGAACGTCCGTTAAGGTCAAATGTTCCGTAACCGCCCACTCCTGTTGACTTTCCTTCCGAAGAATTACCCGTGGGACTGCCTTCCAGACCTGTGCCCGTAGTGCCTGTTCCTTTATCTCCCATCTGGGTTCCCTTGCCGAAAGCACCGGCTATCTTCTTTGCAGCCGCTTCTGCTGCTGCCCTTTCTGCCGCCGCTTTTTTCTCGGCTGCCGCCTTTTCGGCTTCGGCACGTTTCTCAGCCTCAGTCTTTTCTTTCGGCTTCACCGTTTCCTTTTTGGGAACCTCTTTTTTAGGAGTCTCCTTCTTTGGGGTTTCTTTCTTGGGAGTTTCCTTTTTAGTTTCTTTCTTCGGCTCCTTCTTGGGGACTGCTATTGTTTCTTCCTCCGTTTGAGTAATGACTTCTTCTTTTGTATCCACAGAAGGGATCACCTCGGGTTCGGAAACATCGGGTGCAGGTGCTTCGGGCTCGTTCATAATATCTACATCCGTCAGCGTATAAGGATCGGCGCTGCCTTGCGAAAGTTCCGTATTTCCCAGCATAACAGGGACACCTCCCTCCTCCTGTACTTGTGGGCGGCGAATAACGACCAGCCACAACAGAATAAGGAGAATGATATGCAGTACAGCAGTACCGACCAGTCCTGTTATCTTATTTTTCTTCATGCTTACAACTTAACGTTTCTTCTCAGGCGGGCGGGTAGCCAGCACCATCTTGAAGTGGTTTTCATTGGCAATATTCAGTACCCTTACTATTTCACGATAAGGCACAGCCTCATCGGCATAAAGGGCCACATACATATCGGGCTCTTTCTCCGCACACTGTTGCAGGAATGCGGGCAGTTCTTCCAAGTCTATCGGCATTTCATCTTCGTTGCCAAAAGCTGTGTAGAAGTTCAGATTCTTGTCTATGATTACCCGGGTGAGCGGTTTTGCCGAGGTTTGTTGCTTGCCTTGCGGAAGCAACACCTTAATGGCATTGGGCGACACCATGGTAGATGTAATCATAAAGAATATCAGCAACAGGAATATGATGTCCGTCATGGACGCCATACTGAAGTTGGGTGATATTTTATGTCTTCTTTTCAGTGCCATACGCTGCTACTTTTGAACGGGTTCGTTCAACAAATCCATAAATGCCATGGTGCGGGCTTCCATTTGGCTTACCACCTTGTCCACTCGGGTTACCAAGTAGTTATAGGCAAACATGGCGGCAATACCTACTATCAGACCGCCTACGGTGGTAATCATCGCTTCGTAAATACCCCCCGAAAGCAGTGTAATATCAATATTATTTCCTGCATTAGACATTTCCCAGAATGCTTGCACCATACCGGTTACCGTTCCCAGGAAACCGATCATCGGCGCACCACCGGAAATAGTCGCAACGATAGGCAAACCGTTTTCCAGTTTGGCAACTTCTATATTACCGGCATTCTCTATGGCAGCCTGCACATCGGCAACGGGGCGTCCCATACGGGTAATACCCTTTTCAATCATACGTGCCGAAGGCGTATTGGTGATGCGGCAATAGTTGATAGCCGCTTTTATTTCGCCCGTGCGGATATAGTCACGGATACGTTCCATAAACATAGGATCATCCTTGCCCGCTTTGCGGATAACCGCCAGGCGTTCAAAGAAAATATAGAAACAAATAACGGACAGCAGAGCCAGTACGCCCATAATCCATCCACCTTTCAGCGCCATGTCCCAAAGATTCATTTGCGCTTCTCCCGATACGGGCGTTAATACAGGATTACCCCCTGCCAGGGTATCCGCAATAGCCGTCTGTGCAGCCAGTAAAGTGATGTTCATCATTAGCGAAGACAGTTTTTATATTCTTCAATAGTTCGTTTCAATCCCAAATAAAGTGCGTCACTGATTAAGGCGTGACCAATGGAAACCTCATCCAGCCAAGGAATCTGTTCGTGCATATATTTCAGATTTACCAGGCTGAGGTCGTGTCCGGCATTCAGTCCCATGCCCAGGCTGCGGGTAATCTTTGCCGCTTCCACGAAAGGAGCAATAGCAGCCTCGGGATTCTGAGGATACAGGGTAGCATAGGGTTCCGTGTAAAGTTCCACACGGTCGGCTCCTGCTTTTGCCGCGTATTCTATCATTTCTTTATCTGTACCTACAAAAATGGAGGTACGGATACCTGCCTGGCCAAATGTATCCATCAGTTCGGTCAGGAAAGAAAGGTTTGCCTTTGTGTCCCATCCGGCATTGGAAGTTATCTGATCCGGCGCATCGGGCACCAAAGTAACCTGATGGGGTTTCACTTTCAGCACTAAGTCTATGAAATCGGGACCGGGATAACCTTCTATATTAAATTCGGTGGTGAGCAACGGACGAAGTTCATACACATCACTACGACGGATATGACGTTCATCGGGACGAGGATGCACAGTGATGCCTTCGGCACCAAACGCTTCACAATCCAAAGCAACTTTTACCACGTTAGGGTTATCGCCCCCGCGGGCATTACGCAAGGTAGCTACCTTATTTATATTCACACTTAACTTTGTCATCTTAGCAATATATTATTATCTTTGCAGTTCTGATGTGCAAAGTTAGCAGGTTTTATCCAAACCTAGTCCTTTTTGACAAACAAAAGATTTATAAAATTAACTAATGAATATGCGTCCAATGAAATTCGCCCTTTTCGGAAATACTTATCAAGCCAAGAAATCGGCTCATGTAGAACGTTTGCTGTCCATTCTTTCCAAGCATCAGGCAGAGGTGTACATTTGTCGGGAGTTCTATCAGTTCCTTACGAATGACTTGAAAATGAGCATCCGCCACGCAGGAGTATTCGATGGAAACAGTTTTGAAGCTGACATGGTGCTGAGTATCGGCGGTGACGGTACTTTCCTGAAAGCAGCCAGCCGGGTGGGCGCACGCAACATTCCTATTTTGGGCATCAACACCGGCAGACTGGGTTTTCTGGCAGATGTATCTCCGGAGGAAATGGAAGAAACCTTCAATGATATCTATAATGGAAACTACCGGATAGAAGACCGTAGCGTGTTGCAAGTATCTTGCAACGGACAGGAGCTAAAAGGCTATCCTTTCGGACTGAATGAAATTGCAGTGCTGAAACGTGACAGTTCTTCGATGATTTCCATTCATACTGCCATAGACGGTGATTATCTCACTACCTATCAGGCGGATGGATTGGTTATTGCCACCCCTACCGGCTCTACGGCTTATTCTTTAAGTATTGGGGGGCCTGTACTGGTGCCGCATAGCAACACGATAGCCATTACCCCGGTGGCTCCGCACAGCCTGAATGTACGTCCTATTGTTATTAATGACGATTGGGAAATTACGCTCGATGTAGAAAGCCGCAGCCACAACTTCCTGATTGCCATAGACGGACGTAGCGAGACTTGCCGGGAAGGAAGCCGCCTCACCATCCGCAAGGCAGATTATAAGATAAATGTAGTGAAACGCAACAGCCATATCTTCTTCAATACCCTGCGTAACAAGATGATGTGGGGAGCCGACGGCAGAGGATAATGTCACAGTTTGTTTCCCAAAATAGTTTAAATAGTAGTTATCAAGGTTATACAGGAGCATTTTATCTGTAACAAATTTCTTTTTTCGAATACAATGATTATATTTGCCTCACAAATAAGAAAAGTAGTATAGAAAAGTAAAACACAAAGATATTACACGGCATATGAAAGGCACAATACAAAAACGGAAATTCATGATCTTGTTCGGAGCATTGCTTTTCCTTAGTAATATTGTTTTTGCCGGAGAAACGACTAAGAACTATTCACCGGAATCCCTTGCAGACACTACTGCAGCGGCAACTTCCCCTGTCGTTAAGACAAACATTCCCGATCGCCTGTATGTAGATTCATTGTCGTTGAAACGTCATTTCATCCATCGGATAGGCATAGAAGCGCGTCCCGGATATATTTTCCCTACAAGTTCCTTTTTCAGAGGAGAGAATGCAACGGGGAGGGCACTTGAAAATTCCCTGTCGCTTCACTTGAAATACTCGTTCCAGTATCACCCCAATACCTACACTGACCGTATTTACAGAGGGGCTTATCAAGGTATAGGGATAGCTTACTATAACTTGTATGAGAAAGAACAGTTGGGAAGCCCGCTGGCAATCTATTTGTTTCAGGGAGCACGCATCGCCCGTATCAATCAACGGTTATCGTTGAATTATGAATGGAATTTCGGTGCATCTTTTGGATGGAAGCCTTATGATAATTATACTAATAACTTTAATAAGGTAATCGGTTCAAAGGTAAATGCCTATCTGAACACTAATTTCTATTTTAGTTGGATGCTTTCTCCCCACTTCGATTTCACTACCGGGGTTGCCGTTACCCACTTCTCGAATGGAAATACGAAGTTCCCGAATGCCGGACTTAATAATATAGGTGTCAAGGTGGGACTGGTGTACAATATCAACCGGAAAGAAGAATGTTTTGCCCGACCATTGTTTCAATCACCTATTCCCAAGTTCCCGCGGCATATCAGTTATGACATGGTGTTGTTCGGGTCTTGGCGCAGGAAAGGAGTTACAGTAGGAGAAGGACAAATGGTAGCTTCTCCGGAGGCTTATCCGGTTCTTGGATTTAATTTTGCGCCGATGTATAATTTCGGATATAAGTTCCGTGCCGGTATTTCATTGGATGGAGTATATGACGGCAGTGCAAATGTATATAGCACAGACGGTTATGGTGATGAATTCAGCAAACCATCTGCCGGTAAGCAAATGGCACTTGGACTCTCCGGACGTGCGGAGTATGTAATGCCTTATTTCACCGTAGGAATAGGACTGGGTACAAATGTGATCCATGCCGGGGGCGATATGAAGTCTTTTTATCAGATATTGGCTCTTAAAATAGAGGTGACACGGAGTTCATTTATCCATATCGGATATAATCTACAGGATTTTCATGATCCTAATTATCTGATGTTGGGATTCGGATTCCGATTTAACAATAAGTATCCTACTTTTCATAGGCGGTAAAACAGGAATTATTCTCTATCCTCCAGTATAATTAATGATTTACTCCTCTCATTCTAAAAACTTCTTTCCAATGAAGAAAAATTATTAGAATGAGAATATGTTAATATCAGTTTCCAATCACCTGTACCCTACTCCGTCCATTCCCCGTCTTCACCACCTGGATCTGTGCCGGGATACGTTCCGTCATCTCCGCCACATGAGAAATTACACCGATCTTACGTCCTTGCATCTGCAAACGCTCTAAGGCATCCATGGCAATGCGCAAGGTATCAATATCCAGTGAGCCGAAACCTTCATCAATAAAAAGTGACTCCACATTCATGCGATTGGAAGACAAAGACGACAGTCCCAAAGCCAATGCCAAAGAGACCAGGAAAGATTCACCTCCCGAAAGGGAATGAACGCTGCGCACCTCACCCATCATGTCGAGGTCTACTATTTGTAAGGCCAAAGTATCAGGAATGCGTTGCAGTTCATAGCGCGGGGCAAGGTCTTGCAAATGCTTGTTGGCGTATAGCAAGAGCACGTCCAGCGTATAGCCCTGCGCTATTTCCTTGAACTTCGATCCGGTTTGCGAACCGAATAATTCGTTCAGCTTTGCCCAGTTCTCATAGATGGAAGTCTTTTCCTCCAGTTCCTTCTCGAAACTTGCCATGCGCTCTTTACCTCTTAAATGATTCGCCACCGATACTTCTATTTGTGCCAAACGTCCAGTTTGCTTCTCTTTTTCGTCGGTGCAAAGGGAGAGAGCTTCTGTTAGTGACTCTTTGCTATCGGCTGCTTCGGGCTTCAAAGGAGCTTGTTGGTGTTCTTCCTTCTTTTGTTTGCGCTCCGCAAGGACGGCTTGCAGGGTGGTTTCTTTCTCTTTCAATGCATTCAAGGCTTGCTTTTCGGAAGTGACCCATGCTTTGTCTTTGGATAGCAGGCGTTCCAATTCCTCATTCGTTTCCTTTTGCAGAGTGAGCCATTCATTTATCTTTGTCTCGTCTTGTTGCAAGGTGGTGGCAAGGCGCGCTATTTCTTGTTCTATCTGAGAGATTTGTCCTTTGTAGGATTCCGCCTGTACGGTCAGGGTATGATGCTGGTTCATAGCCTTTTCCACCTGCTGCTCTATTTCTTTTTGCTTGCTTGTATTCCTTGCTATAACGGTTTCTGTGGGTTCGCCGTTCAGCAAAGAAGCACGTATGCGGGTACGCTCCGCCAGTTCGGTTTGTTGCTGTTCTCCTTTCTGTTTTTTCTCCTCGTACAGATGGGTGGCATTGACAGCTTCATGCTTCAGACTTTCCAACTGTGTGCATTTGGATACCCATGATTCTTTTACTTCCGCCTGTTCTTGCAGACGGGTATTCCATTGTTTGCCGAACTGCTGTACATAATGTTTTAAAGTGCCTTGCTCCAACAGTTCCTGCCAGGTGGGGATGATGGAAACGTATGTTTCTACCTTTTCCAAAGATTCTTTGGCTTGTTTGGCATAGCTTTCAATGAGTGCTGACAAACGGGCTATTTCCAGACGACGGGCATTGAGGGTATTCGTCAATTGTTCTGTTTCCTTTGCCACACGCTCCTTGGCGCGGTTCAATTCTTCTTCTTGCAAGGACTGCACATCGGTTTGGCGGCTCATGGGGTGATGGGTGCTGCCACATACCGGACAGGGAAAGCCTTCTTGTAACTGCTCGCGGAGAATCAGGACTTCGGTGGGTAACAGATGATTCAACCGTTCTGCTTCCTGTTGCAATAATTTCAGACGTTGTTCCTCCGCTTCGGCACTCTGTCTTACCTTTTCTAATAGTTGCCGGTTGGACAGGGTTTGCGTTTTAGCTGCTTCTTGGTTCGTCAACAGGTTCGTAATCAACTCTATGGCAGGGATGAGTTGGGCATAAGCAGTGTATTTTTCAAACCATGCTTGCAGGGTGGTTTGTTTATCCGTCAACTGTTTTATGTCCTGTTCTGCGATGTGGATAGTCTTTAGCAATTTGTCTTTCGCTTGTGAGGCGAGGGTTATTTCTTTCTGTATTTCAGCTGATTGCTTCCGGCTTTCCACTAACTGCACATCCAGTTCTTTGGCTTGGTTTATCTGTGATTCCTGTTGTGACAGGTAAGTTTTAAAATCGGCTTGCGACTTTTGCAACGTATCCAGTTGGGCAGCGGCAGATGCCAGCAGGATGGTATTTTTCTGTACAGCTGTTTGTAGTTCGTTCAGTCGGGAACGGTTTTCTGTCCTCTGCCGTTGTGCATTGCGCTGCTCCATAAAAACATCACGAATGTCTTGCGCCTGTTCTATGCGGGCTAACAGTTCATTACGCGGACGGGCATCTTCTATCTCTTTCCGTATGCCGGCAAGTGATTCCTCCGCCTGGGTGCAGCCTGCATTCAAACGGGTTTCTTCTTCCATCCATTTCAGTTTGGCGGATAGTGTTTCTTCTTTCTTTTTGGAGACAGATAGCTGAAGCGCCAACGCTTCTTTCTCGGTAGAAAGTTGCTGCAACTGTTCTTCCGTCAGCAGTTCGATACCTTTGATCCGTTCTTGTATCAACTTGTAATCGCTCTCGGAGCGCTTGGTGTGTTCGTAGATGGAAGCCGAAATGCGTGAGTAGATTTCTGTTCCGGTTAGTTTCTCCAATATCTCTGCTTTGTCAGTCTGCCTGGCTTTCAGGAAAGTGGCGAAGTCGCCTTGTGCCAACAATACGGAACGGTTGAACTGCTCGAAAGAAAGTCCGATCAATTCGCTGATGCGGGATAATAGTTCGGTTTTAGTGCCTTGCTGTTCTACTCCGGAGACAAGGTTGGTTAAGGTCATCTCTACTTTTTGCAAAGAGCCGTCCACTTTGCCACGTGAACGCCTTACCATCCAGCGCGAGCGAAAGGCTTCTCCGGTCAGTGCTACGAAATCTACTTCCGAGTATCCCTCGGCAGTTCCCCGGCGGAGGATGGAACGGCTGTCATTCTGCGCAATTCCCTTATCGGCTACATCGGCAACAGAGATGTTATTTTCTTTCGCTTTCACCATACGTGGCGTGCAGTCGAACAAAGCCAGGCAAAGGGCATCCAGCAAAGTGGACTTTCCAGCACCTGTGCTGCCCGTAATGGCAAATATACCTGCCGAGTATAAAGGTTCGGTGGTGAAATCAATTACAAATTCACCTTCCAGTGAGGCAAGGTTTTTGCCTCTTATTGCTAATATCTTCATACTCCTACCTCCTTAATTACTGTTTCCAACAATGATTTCATTGTATCGGGCATCTCTGTGCCTCCATATTTCCGTTTGAAAACATCCAGTGCCATGTCCAGCGGGCGGATGGTTTGTAATTCCTCGTAAGAAGTAGCGGCAATGCCACTCGCTTTTCTGAGCGGAAGGACAGAGGCGATGCGTGCCAAGCGGACTGCTTTGCCTTTCAAGGCTTCTTCTACCTTATATTTATAAGAAGGTTCGGGCTGGGTCATTAATATTTTTATTTCAAGATAAGGGGTTTGAGGGGTGAGTTCTCCATCGGGCAGTTCGCTGATGGCTTGCAGAACGTCTTCCAAGGGTTGAGCTTGCCGGGGAATACTCAGAAGCGTGGTTAAGGGTTGGAACTCTAACCGTTCAATGGAGGTGCCGCCGTTCTCCAGGGTTATCAAGACAACTCCCGAAGTATTGTTCTTTTCGGCAAAGGACATGGGGATGGGGGTTCCGGAGTAACGGACATTATCACGATGGGATACGCGTTGGGAACGGTGCAGATGCCCCAGTGCCGTGTAGGCAATGGCCTCATCGAAAGCATCGGGCGATACACATTCCAGTCCGCCTATGACGGTGCGCTCTAAACGGTCATCTTCGGAGATTTCGGAGCCGGTGGCTTGAAGGTGCCCCATGGCTATAATGGGGAGATTCGTATCTTTTACACTGTTGAATAAGAGTTGGTAGAGTGCGCGGACGCCTTGCGAGTAATTCTCCGAAGGAGGGTAATCGCCTTGGCGGAGATAGGGGACGGCGAGGCAGTAGGCGGCTACCTTCTTTATGTTTTCGGGTGGAAGATGTTCCGCCCCTACGGTGTAGATGGGGACGATGAGGTGTTGCAGGTCTATGTTTCCTTCGGCATCGCGACGGACTACGCCGCGGACGGTGATGTTCATGTCCTCCAATAGCGGGTTGGGAGCCTCCAAACGGGCTGCCGAGTCGTGGTTTCCGGCAATGATGATGATTTGCAGTCGTGGATTTCCGGTTGTGATTTCGCGAAGGAAAGTATAATACATCCGCTGCGATTCTGCGGAAGGGTTGGGACTATCGAACACATCGCCTGCTATCAGCAATACATCTATTTCGTGCTGTTTGATCTGTTCTTTCAGCCATTCCAAAAAGTGGAGATGCTCTGCCCTACGATCGTATTCATAAAAGGTTTGGCCTAAATGCCAGTCTGCTGTATGGAGGATTTTCATTATTTGCTTGGATTGTTTTCCTGCAAAAATAGGGATTCTTTTCTAAAAATAAGGTACAAATCATTCCTTTTAAAATATTCTTGTTATCATCTCACCGTAGCTGTCAAACTAAGTTTTATACTGTTAAGACATTGCGCAGCCTCCCCCTTTTGAAGGGGGCAAGGGGGATGTTCTCTCGGGAATGATGGTGCGCCTTATTACAGAAAGTGACTGTGCCGAAGAGAACATCCCCCTTAAATCCCCCTTAAAAAGGGGGAGGCTAGCGCAATGATCTAACAATATTTTCCTTAGCTTGATGGCTATGGAGGGGAGTGCCAATAGCTAATGAGATATTTTAGTCAGCTATTAACCGCACCTCATAAATATGCGGAGTTACTTTCTCATCTCCCTTAGCAATCTTCACTTCCATCTGTTCATTTGAACGCAAAGAAGCAGGTATTTCAAATTCTTTTGCAGCAGAATCAGAGGCTTGCTGTGAAGGAAGCATTCCTATTTCTTGTCCATTCACCCATATTCTAGCATCCCGGCGAAACTCCGGACGGAACAGGATACGCACTTTATTCACTGCCTTCCCATTCGTTTTCATACGATAACTGAACCAAGCATTCGTTTCACGCCAATGCACTCCCTCATCATCACCTGCACGAGAATCTTCCATCGAAATAAAATGATCACTTTCCGGCTGCTGTTCGCCGCAAATCACCTTATCGGCAGTAACCGCATCCAGTGCTGCACGCTCCTTTTCTTCTTTTGCCAGTTGCTCCTGACGCGCCTGCAATTCCTGTGCAGACAATATCGCCCAATACACCATATAACGACATTCATACAAACGGAAAAACGGTTCGAGCATCATTCCTTCATATTTTTGAGGATAAACTCCTGACAAGGTAAAAGTAAGTGGCTTATCTTCCACCTTTTTAAGATGTGACAAAATATCGTCCTTGTCACCTACTATCACCGGCATATCTTGCAAAGGTAAACGCGGACCATTGGCAATATGCCCGCCACGACTGTCATCGGCAAATAACCCATCTTGATTTTGTTTCCCCATCGGGGCTGCCAATACGATAGGGCCATATAATAATGAGTAATTGGAAGAACCATCAGGCAAAGATACGGCACGGAGATGCATCGGCAATTCCAAATGTACTTTATCGCCCATAGACCATGCACGATTCACAATAACATACCCCTCATTTACCGTGACCTTTTGCGGTTCACCATTGATAGATAAACTTATTTCTTCCTGCTTTACCCATTCGGGAAGACGGAAGTTTATGGTAAACGAAGTCTTTTCTTTCTGCGGAGAAACAAGGATGGTTGTCCCTTCTTCTTCAGGAAAAGCCGTTTGCTGTTCTATACCTATCTCTCCCCACTGCAAGGTAGAAGGAATGAAAAGATTGACATACAGATTATTTTCTTTATGCCCATAAATCATCTCACCATAACGAGCGTGATTCTCCATTCCCGAACCTACACAACACCAAAAGCTGGTCTGAGGCTGCGAATATACCCTGTAATGACCGGCACGCATTGGGGTGAAATAGACAAAGCCCCCCTGCACAGGATCTTGGGTAGAAAGAATATGATTATAAAGCGCACGCTCGTAATAATCCATGTAGGAAGCATCCGCACTGGTTTCATACAGCATCTTTGTCAGGCGAAGCATATTATAAGTGTTGCAAGTTTCCGGACCTTGTTCACTAGTCAGCATACTGCTGAAATCATCTGCCGGGTGGAAATGCTCACGTACACTGTTGCCTCCGATGGTGATGCTGCGATGCTTCACCACTGTCTCCCAAAAGTATCGGGCAGCTTCGCTCCAATCCCGATTTCCTTCTATATCGGCTATGCGCTTGAACCCGATTACTTTTGGAATCTGGGTATTGGCGTGCATACCGGTCAATTTATCTTCATGCTGCAATAAAGGCCGCAAAACAAGTTGATGAGAGAACCGGTGCGCCAGCTTCAAATAACGTTTATCTCCTGTGATAGCGGCAACATCGGCAAAAGTTTCATTCAGTCCTCCATGTTCGCTACGAAGCATATCCTGTATTTGTTCATCACTCAACTTTGAAACCAGGCGAATCATCCAGTCTGTCAGTTTTACCAACATTTCTTTAGCCTCTTGACTATCTGTCTGAAGATAAGCATCACGAAGCCCGGCATAAATCTTATGAATATTGTAAAGAGGAACCCAACCGCCATTCAGTCCGAAACCTGATGCCTGAATGTTTCCATCTTCTATCTCTTTCCATATTTTCCGCCCATGGGGAACTCCACTCAGATAACCGTCTCCTGCGGCATCCTGGCAACGCTTTAATTCACTCAACATATAATCCAAACGAGCCTTAATCTCCGTATTGCCTGTAGCTGCATACATATAGGACAGTGCCGATAAGTAATGTCCGCCAATGTGCCCATCCAGTCCGGTATTCTCCCAGTTGGTATAATTTTCGGCTTTGGGTGTCAGTCCCGCTTCCTTCAGATAAGGAGCCAGCAGACGATCCGGATCCAATCCTAACAGATAACGGATATCCATATCTTCGGCATGTTTAAACGGACTGGCGGTCAGACGTACCTTGCTGACCGGAAAACTTTCTACCTTTGCCGGCAACTGGGCATGGATAGCCACTGAGGCAATAGCGAAAGCGGAAGTTGACAAAATAGTCTTTAATAAATTCATAAGTATAAGCATCAATATTTTAATAATCAAAATTATTAGCTTTTACATATACCTTATAATCCTTTATCATGCCCGGCGCACCTTGTTCGGCACGCGGCAGTATGCGGAAACCGGTCACTGTGTATTCCTTGCCCAGGTCTATCACCACCTGATGCGGATAAGCCGTATTGTCTACCGTCTGCCAGAAAGTACTTTCCTGAAGATCATAAATCTTGTCGGCCGTACGGTTGCCGCTACGGGTTTCCTCGCTGTCGGCATACACAATCTTCCAGTTTTCACGAGAGATCTTCTGTCCTTTCTCATCCAGCACGTCAAACTCCGCAATAGCGGCAACGTTGGTGTTATCAAACGAAGACAAACCTTCCAGACAGAAATAACGCCCTTGGGTTGCAGGCACTTTCACTTCTTGCCAGCCGTTGCCTGCTTTGAAAGTACCGGTGGCTATAGGTGCTTCTTTGTTCAGTTTGATAGTCTGTCCCTGCTTGCGATGCGTTTCGGGAACAGCTACGCGAAGCATATCCAGGATAGGTTTATTCAAACCTACGATGGTTGCATCTTCCGGCCCCTTCAGGTCGAGAACGATGATTTCGTTTACTCCTTTCTTCAACCAGCAGCCCGGCATGAAAAGAGTTTGCTGAGGGCCGATCTCCCAGAAACGTCCCATGGCATGACCGTTCACCCATACCATGCCTTTGCCCCACGTTTCCATGTTCAAGAAGGTATCAGCCACTTTATCCAAGGTGAAAGTGGCACGATAGTAAGCGGGAACTGTTTCATCGGTCTGCTCTATTCCGCAAGCGGCAGAAGAATTCATGTCCTGAAAGTTCTTATCGGATACAAATTCATAATTTACGGGGAAGTTGTAAACAGTCCATCCTTTCAGGGTTTCGGTATCTTTACCGCTTACCAGTTCCACTTTTTCGGTAATTCCCTTGCGGTCGTGGATGGATTTGTCAAAGTTCACACGCCCCATGGCTTCTACCAACAGGTCTAGTTGCGTACCGGCTTTCAAGACTGGTAATATCAGTTCTTGCTCTCCGGCACGGCGGTCGAGGCGACCCAATAACTTACCATCGGCAAAGACTTGCGTCCAGTCATGCTGTTCAGTGATTCTCAGGACCGTTCCTGCTTTTACATCTTTCGGCAGTTTAGTGCGGTAAAGGATTGTTCCCCAACCTTGGTCAAACTTCTCCATCGGCTGGATAGCCTCCGTCTGCTTCGGTTCGGGCAGGTTGTTGATAAGTGGGGCAATCTGTGTAAACCGGATGGCAGGCACTTCCATGACGGGCAATGCCTCGGGCACTTCGGGAAGGGTTGTGCCTTCATCCATATAATTCTTCAGCATATCGCGAAGGGCGAAATACTTATCGGTAGTCCAGCCTGCCTCGCTAATGGGGGCATCATAGTCATAGCTGCTGCACATGGCAGAGTAAGCCGGGTTATTCGCTCCGCCCCACCAGCCGAAGGTGGTTCCTCCGTGAGCCATGTAGAGGCTGAAGGAGATTCCTTTGTCCATCATTTCTTTCAAGCCGTCTACCATGATTTGACCGTCACGGGTTTCGTGCTTACGTCCCCAGTGGTCAAACCATCCACTCCAAAATTCGCTACACATCAGTGGCGCGTCAGGACGGACTTCTTTCAGTTTGGCAAATTGCTTGTCTATGTCGGCGCCTATACCGAAGTTTACAGTCCAAAGCAGGTCGTCCAAACCGTTGTTTAGGAAATTAGAACTCCAGTCGCATTGGAATAAAGGCACTTCGGTGAAACCTGCTGCGCGGACGGTGTCGCAGATGGCAGATACATAGGGTTTGTCTGTGCCATACGATCCGTACTCGTTTTCTACTTGTACCATGATGATATTGCCGCCACGGGTGATTTGCAAATCTTCCAATTGTTTGCCCACTTCGTGCATAAAGGCTCCTACGTGGTGCATATAGAAAGGATCGAGGGTGCGTAGTTGTACGCTGTCGTTCTTTAACAGCCACCAAGGCAGGCCGCCCATTTCCCACTCTGCACAAACATATGGACCGGGACGGACAATGACGTACATGCCGTGTTTCTGGGCTAGTTTACAGAAAGCAGCAATGTCTTTGTTTCCTGTAAAGTCATAGTTACCGGGAGTTTCTTCGTGCAAGTTCCAGAATACATATAGGCAGAGGGTGTTCATCCCTAATGCCTTACACATTTCGATGCGGTGTTCCCAGTATTCGCGGGGGATGCGCGGATAATGGATTTCTGCCGCTTTTATGACGAATGGTTTTCCATTCAGCAGAAAGGTGTTCTTACCCGCTTCGAATGTACCGGGTTTATTGCCGGCACAACCAGCTAGCAGAAAGAGGGCTAGCAATAAAGTCAGTAAATTCTTCATGGTTTATTTTTATATTTAATGATTGTATTCAAAATATATCAGATAGATAACGTACCCAGACACCGTAGGGGCAGATTGAATCTGCCCGATAACACTCAGAAAAAGGTATTCGCAAATGTATCCGGGCGGATTCAATCCGCCCCTACAGTAACTTATTTTCTTACCTTGTTTATTCTAATCACGGTAAATGAATATGCCGGCAACTCGTGTGCAAATTTCTCGCCCACCTCTATTGTACCCGATACGGGACGTGCCTGCTTGTCCGTCGGCTTACCTGTCAATACCGTTTTTATGGCTGTGGTATTCATACCTTCCAATGACGGAAGTTCCACATTCGCATTCACTCCTACCGGAAGCAAGTTCACCAATTTCACGATCATATCTCCTGTCTTGCCATCACGGACTACTGATACGGCAACCCGTTTCGTCACAGCATCTTGTGTATTATCTAAAGATATGGAAGAAGCAATATACTCATTCCCCGCATTCTGTCCGTACATTTGTTGCGCATAGTAACCCACCGTAGGTTTTACCTCGGTATTATTAAAATAAATCAAATCGGGATTCCATTGCGTATGACCTTCTTTTGCCAAGAGTGGAGCGTATGAAGTCATGGTTACCACATCCGCATTGCGTTCTACCGCCGTAAGATATAAAGCCTCAGCCAGCGCTGTTTCCACATTGTTAGGACGTCCCGGCAAATGCGCTGCATATTCTCCCAAATAGACTTTGGATTTATGACGATCATAGCGATCATAAAACTCCTGATTATTGATAAACCATCCCGGAGTATTATAATAATGTTCGTCCACCATCGGAATCCCCATCCGGGTCGCAAATTCCCAACCTTCTTCGTAATCGGTTCCTTCATAGAACGGACCTACCGTTCCAATCACCGTTACTTCGGGATACTGAGCCTTCACTGCATTAAATATCATGGTAAAACGTTCTTTGAATATATCTGTAATCAAATCCTCATTACCAATGCCGATGTACTTCAAATTAAATGGTTTGGGATGTCCCGCTTCCGCACGCTTCCTACCCCATACGGTCTTCTTTGCATCTCCATTGGCATACTCTATCAAGTCCAGAACATCCTGCACATACTGCGGCATTTCTTCCATCGGGATGCCCCCCTGCTGTCCTCCACAGCCCAATTCACCTTTAGAATGATGGCTGCAAGTACCCGAATTTTGGCAAGGCACGCCTGCCGCCACTACCGGAACAGGTTCAGCGCCCATGTCTTCGCAGAACAGGAAATATTCATGGTATCCCAAACCACGCGTTTGATGATACCCCCACAAATTTCGCAAAGGTTTGCGCGCTTCCAATGCTCCGATAGAACCTTTCCAGTCATAAATATTATCTACACCATCGCCATGCGCCACGCATCCGCCGGGGAAACGGACAAAGCGAGGATGAAGGTCGGCAAGCGTCTGTGCCAAATCGGCACGAAGTCCGTTCTTTCTACCCTTGAATGTGTTCTGCGGGAAAAGGGAAACCATATCGAAAGCAAACTTTCCGGATGCCTCTGGACTGATGGATAACACAGCATCCGCAGCATCTGCCGTTGCCGTCAAGACAGCCTTCTGTTTCTTCCAGTCCTTCGATGATACTTGTAGTGCAGCTTGTGCAACCTCTTTACCTTCTTTTGTTACCAGGCTGATCCTTACCTTCCCGCCTTTTGTTTGATCCAATACTTTGGAAAATATGGAGAAATCATATTTCTCTCCCTGTTTCACCGCAATGCCGTCGAAGCCACTATTCATCAAAGCAGCACCCGGTTGCTGAACAGCCACCACTGCATAATGGGCATTGTTAGGGTGAATCGGATTGTCTGTGCTGATGGACAATGCCGCATTATTTCCCTGTATGCTCCACGCATACGTGCTATTCCAGTTCTTATCTCTGGCACCGTCTTTGGAAGAATATTCAAAGTCACGGTTCTGAACCAGTTCCGCATATAGTCCGCCATCGGCAGCATAGTTTATATCTTCAAAGAAAATACCTATCAGGTGCTCGCTGATGGGTTTAGTCTGTTCTGCTTCTACCTTAATGGTGGCAGTTACCGGTTTTAATCCGGCAAAACGGACAGCGTCTTGTTCGGTGCGCTCATCATTCTGAATATCGCGATATTTCTTATGTTCGGCAAAGCGGATCAGTCGCTCTACTTCCGTATAGAGAACTTTTTGCATATATCCGTTCAAGGTATCTTTTTGCAAGAAGATGGTTTTCGGGATGCCGGATGCCGGACTGAATGCCGCCATGAATTGCGGTTGCCGGCCGTCTTTCTCAAAGTATGTCTGAGGTTTCCATTTCAGCAGATCGGCTGAGGAAGCATGGCCCAGTTCTTTTCCTGTTTCATTCAGTTGCCACAGACAATGCCATATGCCGTCTTTGCCTTTAGACAGGATGGGGTTGATCATTCGTTTTTGTGAACCCCAACGGCCGTAATCGCATTTTATGTAGCCGAAACCGTCGGCAACGCTCAACCATTTGTTTCCATCGGGACTCCAGGCAAATTTCAATCCGCTACGTCCTTCGTCATTGGCTTGGGCATAGGAGAAGATGTAGACTGAATCGGGTTCATTATATACTTTTTCCACTGCGGCAGAGAGGGGTTGTCCTGCTGCCAACAGGGAGGTAATTGCTAAGGATAAGAAAATCTTTTTCATGGTGTTTCTTGTTATTTATTCGTCGTAGGGGCGGATCTTACAGTGTGGGAACAACCTTTTTTATTGTTCCGTCCGCATTAAATTCCATCCGGTCTATACATACCTCGCGATGCACGCCCGGACCTTTTTCGCGTTCTATAAAATTCTTATTGATACGATGATAAACGATATACCACTCATCCGTACCCGGAACCTGTAATACTGAATTATGTGCAGGACCGTAGATTTCTTTTGCAGGATCTTGAATCAACACTATCGGTTTCTTCGCCACCTTGATAGGTCCCAACGGTGACTTGGAAGTGCCGTATGCCACATGATAATTAGGCGAACCGGTATCATCTACCGACCACATAAAGTAATACAATCCGTTGCGATAAAACACGTATGGCGCTTCACGATAAGCATAATCCTTCAAGCTTCCCCCTTTCGGAGTCATCACCGTAATGGTATTTTCTTTGATAGAAACCATATCATCATTCAGTTCCGCTCCTGCCATATAGCCATTCCCCCAATACAGGTAAGGTTTGCCTGATACAGGATCAGTAAATACATCCACATCAATCTGCTGCCCATGCCCTACGGGAGAGCTTGTTATGACAGGATGTCCCAAATCCTTGAAAGGACCGGTAGGAGAATCAGCTATCGCTACACCAATCTGCTTGCCGCCACCGGCAGCAGGATTCCCGCTGAAATAGAAGAAATACTTGTATTTCCCATCCACCAGCTTTTCCTCGATGCACGGCGCCCATGCGTTACCATTCGCCCAAGCAACCTGATCGGATTTCAGATCAAGCATTACACCCTCATCTTTCCAGTCTTTCAAATTATCCGATGAGAAGACAGTGAAATACCATCCTCCCCAACCCGGCTGACCGTCGGTAGTAGAGTAGATATAATACTTTTTGGTCTGATGGGAATACAAGATTTCGGGATCGGCATGAAAACCGGGAAGTATGGGGTTATTGGGAACCTTAATATCTCCCATTTCTTTTGAAGGCCATTTGTCTGTTATACGTTTCAGTTCGCCACGGGTAATGGGAATAATCGTTCCATGACGCGGATGGAAATTCATCTTCACTTCGCTGTCTATCGACTTGAAATTCTTCAGATCAGTGGTTTCAGTAAATTGGTATCTGCCTTTTGTATATACATCGTACATCAGAATATACTTGTCCTGACCAATCAGTTTGAACGTACCCGCCCCCTCTACGGCATCAGTAGTCTGCTGTTTGTAATCGGGTTGTTCTGTCCATTCTCCCGAAGTGAGTGAACGGGTGGTAGCAACCTTAATGCCGTTTCCGTGTCCTTCCGTCTTATAAAAGAGGTGGAAGATACCATCTTTATAAACAATATCGCCATCAATGCACGACTTTTTGTTTTCGGGAATAAAAAGCGGTTTCGGTTCGCCTTCCAAGTCGGTAAAGTCCGCGTTGGCGTATGCGTAATAAATTACGTCCGCACTGTCGCCGTACTTCATTGACCAGTAAACCATGTATTTTCCGGCTTCCGGATCAAAGATGGTTTGCGGAGCCCATACACGTTTCAACTTTTCCTGTCCGGTATAGCGTTTCTGCATATTGATAATGGAATGACTCCAGTTCACCAGGTCCGTAGATTTCAGTAATACCATAGCACGATTGGAATCCCATCCATTGCCCGATACCATATCGGTAACGACCATATAGAATGTCTTTCCATCTTCGCAACGCAGGATATGCGGATCGCGTACGCCACCCGTAGAACTTATTATCTTGGAATCAATAACCGGCTTGTTGTCATTCAATGCCCAATAACTGTATCCGTCCATGCTTACAGCATAGCACACAGCTTCTTCACTGATATGGTTCCCGGTGAAGTATGTAAAGAGATAGGCTACATAATCTTTTTCAGCTACATTGTTATTGTCAGAAGTTGCCTGTTGTGCTCCCACCCACAAAGGTAGCAAACAAGTCAATAGGGAAATAAGAAATTTGTTTTTCATGTTACTAGTTCTAAATATGTTTGATGCAAAGATAAAGAATAGCATCCGATCTTTAGGTATATAAATCTTTCAAAAGGGGGACTTTTTTCGGTCAAAAGTTTCCCTGCCCCGATAAAAGCAGTACCTTTGCTCTCCACAGACTAACATTAGAACAATTAATGAACAACCCAGAACTACAGCGTGCCTGGCAAATTATAGAGAATACCGGCACCCATCTCTTTCTCACAGGAAAAGCAGGAACCGGAAAAACCACCTTCCTGCGCAATCTGAAAAAGCAATCTCCCAAACGTACTGTCGTAGTAGCCCCTACGGGAATAGCCGCCATCAATGCGGGAGGTGTCACCATACATTCCTTTTTCCAGTTGCCATTTGCCCCCTTCATCCCCGATACCACCTTCAATGCCGAACAGAAGCATTTTCGATTCAGCAAAGAAAAGATTAACATCATCCGCAGCATGGACTTGCTGGTCATTGACGAAATAAGTATGGTAAGGGCAGACCTTCTGGATACTATCGACTCCGTGCTCCGCCGATACCGGGACCGATACAAACCCTTTGGAGGCGTGCAACTGCTGATGATAGGCGACCTGCAACAGTTAGCTCCCGTAGTAAAAGAGGATGAATGGAAAATGCTGAGCCACTATTACGAGACCTCTTATTTCTTCGGCAGCCGTGCCTTGAAAGAAACTTTCTATGTCACCATAGAACTGAAACAAGTCTATCGCCAAAGTGACCCTTACTTTCTTTCCTTATTAAATAAGGTGCGCGAAAACAAAGCCGATGCACAAACATTGACTGAGCTGAATCGAAGGTATATCCCCAATTTTCAGCCTTCAAAAGAGGAAAGATACATCCGCCTCACCACGCACAACTATCAGGCACAGCAGATCAATGACCATGAACTTTCCTTGATAAAGGAGCGTACTTTCAACTATACAGCCGAGATAGTGGGAAATTTCCCCGAATACTCCTATCCCACAGAAGAAACGCTGACCTTGAAGAAAGGAGCGCAAATCATGTTCGTAAAGAATGATCCCTCACCCGAAAAGCGTTATTATAACGGAATGATCGGTGAAATTCATTCCATAGATACTACCGGCTTCACAGTCCGTACCAAGGAAAGTGACGAAAATATAGCAGTATTCCCCGAAGAATGGAGTAACAGCAAATACGTGCTGAATGAAGAAACCAAAGAA
This sequence comes from uncultured Bacteroides sp., assembly GCA_902388365.1. Classification (GTDB taxonomy): domain Bacteria; phylum Bacteroidota; class Bacteroidia; order Bacteroidales; family Bacteroidaceae; genus Phocaeicola. Next base: position 39,794 of record CABMPB010000030.1, read on the forward strand.
ATAACGGAAGAAATAGAAGGAACTTTCAAACAATACCCCGTAAAGCTGGCATGGGCCATCACCATTCACAAAAGCCAGGGATTGACTTTTGAACACGCCATCATAGATGCCCATTCCGCCTTTGCCCACGGGCAGGCATACGTGGCACTGAGCCGTTGCAAGACCCTGGAGGGAATGGTACTTAGTTCTCCGCTTGCCGTCAATGCCATTATCAGCGACAGCACGGTAGATGAGTATAACCAATACATAGAAAGCCATGTACCCAACGAGAAACAAGTTAGTATCCTGCAACAAATCTACTTTCTGAACTTACTAAGCGAACTGTTCGATTTCTCTCTCATCGCCCGCTACTTCAACGAGCAAGTGCGACTGATTGATGAGCATTTCTACAAGCTCTACCCTCAACTTCTGGCAGAATACAAGAAACAAATCCAGCAGTTTACAACAGAAGTGGTTGATGTCTCCTATCGTTTTCATAAACAATATGAACGCTTGGTGGTACAGTTCCCCGACTATGACACAAATACCGACTTGCAGGCACGTATCATCAAAGGGGCTACCTATTTTGAACAGAACTTGCGCCCGTTCCTAAAACTGGCAGAAGCAACCAACCTGCCTACCGACAATAAAGAACTCAGAAAGAAAGCCAACACCACTTTGGAGAACTTTTGGGATGCCTTGACGCAGAAACTCCAACTATTGGAATATGTAGAAGAAAACGGTTTCCACACCAATGAGTACTTAAAGAAAAAGGCATTTATCATGTTGAGTGAAGATGAGCCTTCCCCCACAGCCACCAAGCCCAAAGAGAAAAGGGAGCGCGCCCCCAAAGAACGAAAGAAAGTGGAAGTGCCGACTGACATTCTGCATCCGGAACTTTATAAGAGACTCACCGAATGGCGTGGAGCAAAGGCAAAAGAAACGGGCATGCCGGCTTATGTTATCATGCAACAAAAAGCACTCTTGGGAATGGTCAATCTATTGCCCGACAGTGCAGAAGCATTGGAAGCCGTTCCTTATTTCGGACGTAAAGGAGTGGAAAAATACGGATTGGAGATATTAGGAATTATTCGGCGATATACAAAAGAAAAGGAAGCATTATAAGAAGAGAAGCAGCGTAAGTTACCACAGACCACACTAATTTTCAAAGATTATCTATATGCTTAATCTCAATCTGTGGTAACTTTCTACGCAGCTCCATGAATCCCATATAAGCGCAGCACAACAATGTAATCTCATAATAGATTTCACTTTTAACTTTCCAGCTAAAAAACACATTTTACTTAGGATTTGCATACAAGTAGAGACTTTCAGCAAATAATAAGGCACAAAAGAGCAACACATATTGAATTAATCTAGCATTATGACAACAGCATTACTTACCCTTTATTAAGTTTTATAATAAAAAACAGCGCTACATATTAATCTAATATAAAATTTAAATGATACATTTGCAACAATCTGAAAGAAAAGAGAGAATTTTAAATCAAGCCTTTTACTAAATTAAACCTTATGAACCTTATGAAATTCTACGAGAAACAAAGGGGAAACTGCGAAAGATCACATGCAATGCTGAAGAAAGCTTCTTTTTATGCATGCCTTTCACTATTTGCCGGAATGGCATTACCCATGCCCTTGTGGGCGTCACAAACAACTGCAATCGTACAACAAAGTGCTAAACAAATCACCGGAACCGTAGTGGATGGTACCGGCACACCTGTTATTGGCGCCAATGTACTGCAAGTAGGAACGACCAATGGTACTATCACAGATACCGATGGTAAATTTACCCTAAATGTACCAGCCGGTGCAAAACTGAAGATTTCGTATATCGGCTACAACGACCTAGTGATCACTATCGGTGGTAATAACAATTACAACATCACTTTGAAAGAAGACACGGAAGCTTTGGACGAAGTAGTTGTTGTAGGTTATGGTACACAAAAGAAAGTAAACCTGACAGGATCCGTAGCTACAATCTCCGCCGAGAAACTGGCAAACCGTACCAGTGCCAATGTCACCAATATGCTGGCCGGACAAATGCCGGGTGTTACTGTCATACAAAACACAGGCCAGCCGGGAGCCGATGCCGGAGTATTACGCGTACGCGGTCTGGGTACGATGGGAGATGCCAGCGCCATGGTGGTAATAGACGGTGTAGAGTCAACGATGAGCAGTGTAGACCCTAATGATATAGAAAATATTTCTATATTAAAAGATGCAGCAGCATCTGCTATCTATGGTGTACGTGCCGCCAATGGTGTAATCCTTATAACGACAAAGAAAGGCAGTAAAGGACGTGCCATTGTATCATATGACGGATATGTAGGTTGGCAAAGCGCTTCACGTATGCCTAAGTATCTGGATTCTTATAATTATGCCGTATTAATGAACGAGGCCTATACCAATGATGGACTAAAAGCTCCGTATGACGATACCGCCCTGGGAAAATTCAAAGATGGAAGTGATCCTGATTATTATCCCAATTCGGATTGGTTGGGAACTTTACTAAGTGAAAACGGTTTGTTCAATAATCACCACCTCAGCATAAAGGGAGGCGGAGACAAGGTAACTTACTCATTGGCTTTTAACTATCACGACAAGGACGGTCTGATAGAAAATACCAATTACAATAAATTCAGTGTACGCGCCAATATTGACGCACAAATCAACAAGCGCCTGAAACTGACAACCAATATGGCTGTATATCGCAGCAATATGACTGCACCTGCCGCCGGTATCAGTAACCTGATGCACTATGCATTCCGCGAAACTCCGGTTACTCCTATCCAGTTGAGCAACGGGAATTATACTTTATTCAAGAATGAACATAACTCCGTAGCATATGCACGCGAAGGTGGTACTTACAAAGAAACCCGCAGCAACTTCCAAGGTAACGCAGGAATGGAACTGGACATTGTAGACGGACTAAAACTGAGAGGTATTGCCGCTACGACTTTCAACCTGACCGATAACCCTACCCACACCAATACTATGACATTCTATCAGGCAGGTTCAGATACTCCGGTGAAACAAACCACTAATTCTATAAAAGAATACGATATCAAAAGCCTGGAACTGAATCTTCAAGCCTATCTGGATTATAACAAAACATTCGGCAAACATACCATTGGCGCTATGGTAGGTTATTCACAAATTTACAAACAGACCCGTTATCTGCAAGCTTACCGCAAGAATCTGCCAAATTCCAATTCGCTGGGACAAATCAACGCCGGTGAAGTAACAGGCCAAAGTACTTACGGAACCGAAATAGAATATGCATTACGTTCTGTATTCGGCCGTGTGAACTATGCCTATGATGACCGTTATCTGTTCGAAGCCAACCTGCGTTATGACGGTACTTCACGCTTCCCGAAAGACAACCGTTTCGGCGCATTCCCTTCATTCTCCATCGGATGGAGAATCTCAGAAGAAGATTTTTTCAAAGCCAAATGGGTAGACAATCTGAAGCTACGTGCATCATGGGGCTTACTGGGTAATCAGGAAACTGTCAATTCAGACGGCAGCAGCAACTATTATCCTTATCAAAATACATATGTATTCGGTTATGACTACAACTTTGGCAACCAATTAACTCCGGGTATTTCTATTTCCAGCCCGATGGCAAACCAAGCTATCACCTGGGAAAAGACAGACCAATGGAATGTGGGTGCAGATGCAGCATTCTTTGGCAATAGGTTGACCTTCTCAGCCGACTGGTTCCGTAAAGAGACACGCGACATTTTGTTGCAACTTCCTGTTCCCAATACCTTAGGCGTAAGCGCACCACTGCAAAATGCCGGAGTGGTACGCAATACCGGTATAGAACTACAGTTAGGGCACAACAACCGTATCAATAAGGACTGGAACTATTCTGTTACCGCTAACTTCAGCTACGTAACCACCAAGATTATAGACTTGAAAGGCGGCGACACTCCGGGACAATCAGTAGGCGACCCATTGTGGACTTACTATGGATATGTATGCGATGGAATCTTCCAGAATGAAGAAGAAATAAAGAACCATCCCACACAGACCATGGGAACTCCGGTTCCGGGTGACTTGAAGTACCGCGATTTGAATGGTGACAAAGTTATTGATAGCAGAGACCGTCAGGTATTAGGTTCTTATTTCCCCAAAATCAATTTTGGCCTGAATCTCTCTTTACAATACAAAGACTTTGACCTCAGTGCCTTGTTGCAAGGAGCTGCCGATGTAAAAAGTGCTCCGGTAGCCGAAATCAGATACGCATTCTATAATGGCGGCAAGGTGACAGAACAACATTTGGACCGTTGGACTCCGGACAATCCCAATGCCTCTTATCCAAGACTGTCTATGAGTGACTCCAAAAACCGTGTTACCTCCAGCTTCTGGATGCAAGATGCCTCTTACGCCAAGCTGAGAAATCTGCAAGTAGGCTACAGCCTGCCCAAGCAACTGATCTCCAAGTACGGAATCAGCCGCCTGAGAGTTTATTGCAGTATCGACAATCTCTTTATGATTTCAGGATTCGATGGAGTTGATCCTGAAGCTATTAGCGGTAACTACTACCCCTTGACACGAAATTATTCATTCGGTGTAAATGTAACATTCTAAACAACTGATAACTATGAGACTAAAATATAACTTTATCGGATTAATATTAGCATGCGGGCTTGGTCTAAGCTCCTGCAATGACAGTTTCCTGGACAGATATCCTACCGACCAACTGTCTGACGCATCTTTCTGGAAAAATGCAGAAGATGCCCAAAAATTTGCCACCGGCATCTACCTTTATTTAATAGAACCGGAAAACCACACCATCATGACCGACTGTTACACAGACAATGCCATCCCGGTACACGTAACAGCCGAACAAGGACAATTATCCGCCGGTACAGCAACATCCAACAATCCACACTTCTTGCAAGTATGGTCTACTGCTTACGACGGAATCCGCCGTTGCCTGGTGTTCTACCAGCATATTGGCGAAGTGCCGATGGATGAAAGCGAAAGAGCGCAGTTGACGGCCGAAGTACAATTCCTGGAAGCATTCTCATATGCCAACCTATTAAAATACATGGGCGGCGTTCCTATCCTAGACCATCCTTTGGAATTGAATGAGAAAATACCTGCCCGCAGTTCGGAAGAAGACACCTATAATTACATCATAGGCTTGCTGGATAAAGCTGCTCCCAACTTGCCCAATATTCGTACCAGTAGCGACCACGGCAAACCCAGCGCCGGTGCCTGCTATGCACTGAAAGCCAGACTGGCATTTTATGCACACAAATATGATGTAGCAGAAACAGCTGCGCGTAAAGTGATGGATATGGGCGTGTATGGTTTGTATGATAACTACGGAGACTTATTTCAACCGGTAGGAGAACTGTGCAATGAAATCATCTTTGACCGCGAATATATTGAAAATCCAAAGAATTCGGATGAGGGTAGTTACATCGGACAGTTCTTTGCTCCCGTCATCATGGGTGGTTGGGAAGCACTGTCACCCACTCAGGATTTAATCGATTCTTACCCTTGTAGAGATGGTAAATCCATCAAGGAATCTCCTTATTATAATCCTGCTGATCCGTTTGCTGACCGAGATCCCCGTCTGGGCTTCTCTGTTTTGTGGAATGGTTCGCAGATAGCAGGCAAAACCTTCGATCTGAAAAATATGGGTGATGGCAGCCACACCCGTACCGGATACTCCATGAAGAAATACATCAATCCGGACAATGACGGCATAAATAACTATGACTGGACTAATTTCATTTATATCCGTTATGCAGAAGTATTGCTGACTTATGCCGAAGCACGTAACGAAAACCTTTCTGCCCCGGATAGTGAAGTATATAGCGCCGTTAACCAAATCCGCCAGCGCCCCAGTGTAGATCTTCCTCCTCTGCCTGCCGGTCTGTCTAAAGACGAAATGCGGGATGCCATCCGTCTGGAACGCCGTTTGGAATTTGCATTCGAAGGTATTCACCTCTTTGATACCCGCAGCTACAAAACTACGGAAAAGGATGTAACCAAGCCCGTGTATGGTGTAAATGCCCAAGGAGAAAGTATCCTTATTGAGACCCGTAAATTCAATCCGAAACGTGACTATCTATGGGCTATTCCTCTGGAAGAAATAGACTTGGCACAAGGTTCACTTGTTCAGAATCCTAATTGGGATTAATGGATAAAAGTATATAGTTTTTCTTCAACTTCTACCCTCACGGTCTCACTATGAAGCTAACTCCTTCATTATGAGAGACTATTTAGTGGTGGTGGCAAAAAAAGAGTGAGGGCAGTGCCCTCACTCTTTTTGGCTTATTTATCCATACTCTATTCATTTACAACTACTTAATAAAGATATGCAACTTCACTACATTCATCCAAAAGCCTGCATTTGGGATGCTTTTTATGCGTATCATCAGCAATATTTGCTTTGCACAATAGGTCAACAAGCTCTCTTTACCTAATATAAATGCTGTTTCATCCCTAGCTTATTGTATAATCACAAGGTGATGTATATCATTGAGTCCCTTCAAATTTACTTAGTCACAGCCGTGACTAACATTAACCACAGCTGTGAATAGACTTAGTCACGGTTGTGATTAGAGTTAATCACAGCCGTGGTGAAGCAAATTCGAAAGGTCGTGAATGGAATATCATATAGACAAAGGATGAAAGAGCATACGATGAAATGAAGGACATTTCAAGACGTTTAAAAAAATATATCAGGCAATTCGGTACAAGACAGGACTTATTTACTGAAAAATGAGAGCATTGCTCTCATCTTTTTGCTTATCTCTCATACTTGCTCTCATCATTAAAACGGCTTGCACATCGGCATTTGAGCCTCAATGATGAGAGCATGAGAGATAAAATGAAAAATAAGGTTTTGCTGGAGAGGACATTTTTTAGCAGAATTGCAACTATAAGAATATCAGCTATCATTTCTACAAGAAGATAGATATAAAAACAGCAAAGGCGCATTTCATCACGAAATGCGCCTTCATCTAATGTTAACTTAACCTAACCTAAAATTCTATTATCACAGTATATTAAACCTATTCTAAAACCTAACTAACCTTTTTACCTATGCAAATATAAGAGGTTTCCCTGAAAGTTATAGGAGTGAAATTGGTCAATATATAGTAGAAATCAGTCAATTAAGAGTGAATGAATCATTTCTTTTATTTTTTGACTAATTAGTAGCCCCTCTATCAAAGAAATCCAGCGTCCAGCTATCCATCCATTCTACATAAGGAGTACCTTCCTGACGGAACTGAATGGGTAACCAAATGTAACGGGCATCACTGGGATGCTTTGGACGCCAGATGTCTGCCATAAAGATAAAGGCATCTTTCTTGCCATCCACTTTCAGAATATAGGTGCTCTGTCCTCCGAAAGTCAGTTCGGCATTCGGTCCCAGACAGGGGTTGGGATGCTGTGTCCAAGGTCCCAAGATAGAAGAAGCAGAAAACATACGGGCTTCATTCGGCGCCCATCCGGTACAGCCGGAGGTGATCATCCAGTAAGTACCGTCTTTCTTGAAGATAGCAGGGGCTTCATTGTGACCGGCAGGAGCTACGCGGACGTATTTTCCGGAATGAGAAAGGTAATCGTCGCTCAGTTCGGCAATCTGCAAAGTCAGGTTTTCTTCTGAGGAGAAGATGTGATAGGCTTTACCGTCATCATCCACATAGAGGGTCATATCGCGGGACATCTGTCCGCCTTCAAAGTCACGTTTTACAATCAAGCCTTTGGCTACGGCATCATGCCATTCGGGAGTCCACCATTTCTCGTAATGCGTTGCGTCCAAGGTATCTAAGGTGGCAATAGCCTGTTCGTCCATATCGGCAGGGTATTTTCCGGGGTTGACGCGTCCCGAAGTTATAAACCGATAAGGCCCTGTAGGGGTATCGCTGACGGCAACTCCGGCACGGGCGGCGGCATAACCTTTGCCTTTCAGTTCCAGATGGAACCACATGACGAATTTTCCGGTCTTGGCGTTGTAGATTACTTTCGGGCGTTCCAAGATGCAGCCGCGGGCAATGTCGCTGCTGTCATTATCGACTACCGGGAGTGCCACGCCTTCGTTCTTCCAGTCGGTGAGATTTTGGGAAGAATAGCACATTACGCCTACCATGGCACTGCTGGTGGTGTCGCATTTGTTTTCGCCAAACCAATAATAGGTTCCGTCGTGGTAGAGTACTCCGCCACCATGGGTGTTGATGTGTTCACCGTTATTGTCCGGCCACAATTCGCCGGAACGGATGGGGGTTAGCGGTTCGCCGGAGCATCCGCAGAGGAGCAACAAGGTAGCTCCTAGTCCTAAAAGGATGTTTTTCATGTTGTTCATAAATAAATTATTTTTCTGATACATTCATATTATATCCACTTACAATGACAGGAGTACAAATTTAAGGAATGAAAAGCAATAAATAAGGATATATATCAAGCAAAATAGGATAGAAAACGGTCAAAAAAAGAAATGCCCACCAAATGATGATGAGCATTTCTTTCTATTATTTACTATTTTACCAACCTGAGTTCTGGTCTAAAACATTTCCTGTATTAGAATCAATCACTGCTTGCGGGAATGGGAATAAATTCCAATTAATAGCACCTGTATAAACCGGATAGTCGGCTATATACATGGCATGTTCCTTTAATTGTTCTGCCGCTATGCCTGATTCCATACGGAGTAATGTACACCATCTTCTTTCCTCAAAGAATAACTCACGTGCACGTTCATCCAGAATAGTATGAATATCCACTTCATTTGCCGGAATTTCATAAGCACATTTTGCACGTTTACGCAATGTATTTATATCAGTCGCCGCTTTGTCTTTATCACCTTCGCGTAAATAAGCCTCAGCACGCAGCAGATAAGTTTCAGCCAAACGGCAAGCATAATCATCACGATACATATTGTCACGGCTACCGTCATATCCGGCTGCTACACCTTCATATCCATAATCATCTACCGGAGCAAACTTTGTCCAGATAGGATAATAACGGTCTATTGATTCCGATGAGATCATATCTTCCGTCACCACCTTGCCATACATACTATGTTTAGTATCCAGACAAACAAACTCACGACGGATATTAGCCGGCGAGTTACGCATATCATCACCATATTTACCTTCCCAAATATCATTAATCACATATTTGGTAGGTGCTGTGAAAGATACTCCTTTGCCACCCAAATAAGCACTGGTATTTCCTCCAGGATAAAGACCCTCGTCAATATTGCCACCCCAAGGACTGGCATTCGCACCGCTTTCGGCATATTCCGACTTCCATTTGGCATCACGCAATACCGGAGAGAAATTACGAGGATAAGCCAAATATTGGTCACCGCCATATTCATGTTTTATTTCCAGATCATTCTGAAGAGTCCATAGCGCCTCAGTATTACCTTCTACATAGTCCAAATTTCCTGCCTGGAATAAGTCAAAGAATACATCTCCATCAGGATAGTAAGCTGCTACTCCACCAATTGTCGAAGTAGAGTTAGGATTGGCACGGGTTCCAAAACGCTCCGTCATCAATGAATGCAACGCCATAACTCTATTGGCGGCAGTGATTGCTTTATCCAATGTAGCCTTATCATTATTTTTGATTGTAGCCAACGCAATATAAGCCTCTGCCAGATAATGATTAGCTGCACCTTGTGCCACACGACCTGCTTCACTGGGATATTCAGGAAGGTTCTCGGTAGCATAAGTCAAGTCGTCAATGGCCTGCTGGTAAGTCTCCTCGTGCGATGAACGAGTAAAATCATAACGAGGAGTTTCATAAAACTGAGTCACTACCGGCACACCACCAAATAACTCTCCTAAAGTGAGGTAAGCAAATCCACGGAAAAAGCGCGACTGAGCGATGAAACTATTCTTTTGAGCTTCACTATCAAAAGTAAGCGTAGAAATGGAAATACCATCCAAAGTTTGGTTACAATAAGCTACCAACATATACATGGCTTCGTAAATGCCATAAGTCGTACCATAGTCCGAAGACCAATTGGCGAAATTCGAAGTACTGCTACTACCTTGACCACAGCGCCAAGCAGGAGCATCCAAATAATCGGCTCCAATACCTTTCAAAAAGAAATTATTCTGAAACCAATAACGAATATGCTGATACTGGTTATCTACACTGGCCTGTACCTGGTCTACCGTATTGAATGAATTTTCCAAGGTATAGATTGTTTCAGGCTTTTCTCTTAAAAAATCATCATCATTACACCCCGTTGTGATACCCAATGACAATGCTGTCAATGCTAAAGCTATATATTTTTTTGTTTTCATTGTTCTTCTATTAGTATGATTTAGAATGATAAATTAACACCAAAAGAGAAAGTACGTGACAAGGGATATCCATATTCGTAACCTGTACCTACCGTCTGCTGAATTTCAGGATCACCGCCATCCCATCCTGTAATGGTAAATACATTTTTGGCTGCTGCATATACTTTCAAATTGCTGATACCCATTTTCTGCACCCAAGGCTGACGGAAGGTATACGAAAGACTCAAATCTTGCAAACGAACAAAACCGAAACCTTGTACAGGCGTGTATCTTCCATCCGTATAAGTTACACTGGGATATTTATTGCTCTTGTTTTCAGGAGTCCACCAACCGTGGTTTAAGTTGTTATCCCAGTTAGAATCACTGGTAGTACGGTATGCATACTGATTCACTTGACGTCCATAACCGTTACCGCCGAAGATGCCTGTGAACAAGGCATACAATTCAAAGTTCTTATATCTTAACGTATTAGAGAAACTCATGCGGAAGTTCTCTTTGGTATATCCTAAGATAGTACGGTCATCGGCTGTAATCTTTCCATCTTCACTGCCGTCCAGATTGGCAAACTTGGCATCACCCGGTTTTGCACCGTTGGCTTCCATATATTCTGTATCATCTTCCTGAACAATACCAATATTCTTATATCCATAAATAGCTCCTAAAGACTTACCGATGAACAACTTGTTATTAATATCATCTTTTCCGTCACCATAAAGCTCAGCCAATTTATTACGGTTCAGATAGAACGTCAGACCGGAAGTCCATTCCAAATCTTTATTTCTGATATTCACGGTACTTAGGTTCACTTCTATACCCCAGTTGTCAACTTGTCCCATTGTTGCTTTCATGCTCTTCAAACCATTTGCCATCACCGGAATAGTGCGATCAAATATCTGGTTGGTAGTCTTTGAGAAATATCCGTCAAAATCAACATGGATACGTTCATCCAACAAGCCAAGTTCAAAACCATAGTTAAAAGAAGAAGTTTCTTCCCAGCCTAAATCCACATTACCTATCTCGGATACGCGCTGAGCCCAATGCAGCACAGACGGATTACCAAAAGGAATGCTATATCCGCCATTCTGGCCCAAAGCAATCTTTGACAATGTTTTATATGGATCTAAAGACTGGTTACCGTTCTTGCCCCATGAAGCCTTGAACTTTAAATAGCTGATAGCCTTAATAGCTTTTATAAATTGCTCGTTTGACGCAGTCCATGCAACACCTACTGCCGGGAAATATCCCCATTTGTTATCTGCACCGAATACAGAAGAACCATCACGGCGTAGAGAGAAACTCAAATGATAGGTATCATCATAATTATAACTGATACGTCCTAAATAACCAATATTGTTGTGAGTCCATTTCTCTATATTCGTAATCTTCTGCACAGCAGCATAAGTAAGACCATTGTAACCCAACTCTGTATTTCCCAAAGCAGAGAAATCCGAACCAGTCATCTTATGATAAGCATAATTCTTTGAGTCACGAGTATATACATAGGTTAAATCAAGAAAATGCTTGCCAAACTGGTGATTCCAATTCAAGATATTATCCCATACCCAAGAAGTGTATTTCTTACGTTCCATATACCCGTTAGCTTGTGACAACAATTTGGACACGGCAGAAGGTAAATAATCATCTTCGGTTGCATTTTCTTTAATATAATTGCCTTCGTGAGTGAAATAATCACGCTCTATGTTTTCAACTGAATACGCACCGTTCATACGGAATGTCAGACCTTCAATCCAAGGACATTTAATCAAAAGATGCGCCTTCATGTTAGTAGTCTGATAGGTATCGTGGTCATCAATCGTATTGCTTCCTACTTTCCACAATGGATTTACCATATAAAGACCTTCTTCACGCGGAAATTTATTCAGCTCTCCGTTAGAACGATAAGCCTTACCATAAGGAGTCAAACGGGTAGCCCAATAAATATCTCCACCGCCAAGAGTTACACCTGAATAGTCATTAGTTACATAATTCATCTGTCCACCAACCTGCAACCAATCCGTAATATCTGTTTGGATCCGTGCGTTCAAAGCCACACGGTTATAATCATCACCAATTGTAATACCTTCTTGGTCTGTATAAGATGCCGACATAAAATAATTCATCTTCTCGGTAGCACCGGAGATAGAAGCCGAATAATTCTGCATGACACCTGTACGGGTAATTAAATCCATCCAGTCCGTAGTATTTCCATTCTTCCAGTTTTCATATTCAGCAGTTTTCATCCAGGTAGGATCTGCATCTTCAGCCAATCCTTGAGAAAGATTCACCTTACGAACATAATCTTCCGGACTCAACAAATCTGGTTTGCCAATAGGATCGGAAATAGCCAGTGAAGCGTTGATGTTAATGACCGGTTTACCCAGTTTACCTTTTTTAGTAGTAATCATTATCACACCATTTGCAGCCTGAGAACCATATGCAGCCAGTGAAGTAGCATCTTTCAACACACTCATACTTTCGATAGTAGCCGGATCTATATCACGGAAACTCCCCATATAAATCACACCATCCATGACAATCAGCGGATCAGACCCTCCTTTTACCGATTTCTGTCCACGTACCATCAGGCTAGGTGCCTGACCGGCTCCCTGTTGCTGTGAAACGGTAATACCTGTAGCCGTACCACGCAAAAGGTCCATAGCATTAGAGGTCGGCATTAATGCCAACGGAGAGTTTTCCGCCTTTACAGTAGATACAGAGCCGGTAAAGTTTTTACGCTTCTGAGTACCATAGCCAACGACTACAACCTCTTCCAACATCTCCGTATCCTCTTTCAACTGAATATCCATCGCTTTACCAGCAGCTGCTTTCACTTCCTGCGTTTGATAACCAATGTATGAAACGACCAAAGTTGCCCCCGGAGCGACATTTAATGTGAATTTGCCATCAAAGTCCGTAATAGTACCATTGGTAGTACCCTTTTCCAAAATACTGGCACCAATGACAGGTTCACCGGCAGAGTCTTTGATTACACCCGAAACGGATTGTTTCTGTTGCTGAACAGACTGCACAAAAGCATCTGTATTTTCAGCCATCACACTAAGCGGCTGAGTTGCAACGAAACCTGTGCAGAGCAATAAGGCAGTAAGCGCCTTTCGATTTCTTAAGAACGAGTTTGATTTCATCGTTTTTCTGTTTATTAGATTATTATAAGGTGATTAATTATCTATCCATACGATGAAGATTCTTTCATTATTAAAGTATCTTCATTTCAAGAAATTGGTTAACTTTATGTCTTCATAAGCACTAGAGAATTTTTGTTGATTTAGATTTTCAGTGCAAATATAAAAGGTGTTATCGAATCTAAATGAATAAAAACCGTTCATCAAGCATAGAAAAATTGTTCATAACGAGTTTTTAGTAGCTTATTGCCGAATTCTTATCTGCCCCCAAAGACGCTATTTCAAAGAATTGTGCTAATTTTGTGACAGATAAATACCACTTACTTTATGAGAAGCACATATTTATTATTACTGGGATTATTATCGATCCTATCGGTATCGGCACAACCTTATACCATCAAACGCCTGGGAGTGGAAGATGGAATGTCAAGCAATTATGTGGTTAATGTAACCCAAGACCGAAAAGGATACATCTGGATAGCAACTGAGTCAGGAGTCAATAGATTCGACGGACGCCAATTCAGCGTATATACCAAAAATAATTCAGGATTAAGCGGTAATGAGCTGAATGCAGTACTTGCAGATCCCTACGAAGACAAAGTATGGATAGGAACACAACGTGACGGACTTTGCTATTTTGATTATGAGACCGAAACAATTTCCCGCATTACTCCTTCAGAAAGTTATATGCTCAGCAATGATATTACCTACTTGTCCATCGCAGCAGATAGCGGACTATGGATAACGCATTATCATTTCGGAATAGACTACTATAACCGGAAAACCAAACAATTCATACCTTATTCATCTACAAACGTACAAGGCTTGGAAGGCAACAACTGGGTATCAATGGACGATGGAAAAGGAAACCTTTATATAGGCCATCACCTCAGAGGATTAAGCATTGTTTCTTTAAAAAACCGTACAACAAAGAATTATCAACATGACGATAACAACCCTAACAGCATCCCCAGCAATGAGGTACGCGCACTCTGCATAGACAAGAGCCAAAACGTATGGGTAGGAACAGATAAGGGACTCGCACTATTCAACCCGCAAACCGAGAAATTTATAACCTTCAAGCACATGGATGGGAATGAACATTCCTTGCTATCCAATCAAGTACTGGACATCAAACAAATGAGAAACGGCACCTTATGGATTGGCACCAACATGGGAGGAATAAGCATCTTGAACCTACAAGAGAATACATTTATCACCCCCGAAAATATTACTTTCTCCAATATCACCGTGACCAGTGACAACCACGGTCTGTCAGGTCCCAATGCACGGAGCATTATACAAGATTCTTTCGGAAACATCTGGATAGGCAACTACCGTGGAGGAATTGATTTTATCAGTTATGCACAGCCCATATTCAGCACCATACCTTATACTACCGAGAAACAAGGAAAAATAAACAATAAGCAGGTATGGGGATTATGGGCTGAAAGTAACCACCAAATATGGCTGGGAGGAGAAGGAGAACTGGGAGTATATCAGAAAGGACAAAAAATAAAAACATTTACTTTGCATGAAGGCAAATTACATCCACAGACACATATCAACGTGATTTATCAAGACAGAAAGCAACGTCTATGGCTGGGGACATACAAAAACGGAGTATTGCTTTATACACCCAAAGACGGAAAGATAACACGCATTGGTGATAAAGAATCGGATTTTCTGGATATATGCTACTTTTACGAAGATACGGATGGCAAGATATGGCTCGGCACACAAACCGGCATATACTCCTCTAACGGGAAAGACTTGATTTATGAAAAAGAACTGAACGACCAGTTGCCCGACATCATGGTACATGGCATCCTAAGGGATAAAAACGGCAAATTGTGGGTAGGTACGTTTGGCAAAGGCGTTGTAGTCTTTGATACGAACAATAAACAGATACTGAACTTCACCACAGAGAATGGCTTCCCCTCCAACGCCGTGAACCACATGATGACAGATTCACGTCAGCACATATGGGTGGCAACACGCGAAGGTATTGCAGTCTTTAAGGATACAAGCCGGCCGGAGAAGTTTGAGATATTCGGAGCCAATGAGGGTTTGGAGAATACACAAGTGCGCGCCATACAAGAGGATCATGACGGACATATCTGGATAAGTACCAACGGCGGCATTTCACGCCTGGACGAGAATGCAAAGAAATTCTATAATTACAATCATCACGACGGTGTGCCTATGGGTGACTTTATGGATGGTTCCACTTGTATCTCCCCCGATGGAATATTGTATTTCGGTTCACAGAACGGGGCTTGCTATTTCAACCCACGGGAGTTGTCATCGCCAAGGGATGTGTCGCCCGTCACCATTACGCAGTTCTTTATCTACAATAAACAAATGGAGAACAAAGACACGGAACGCCCCATTCCCACTACGAAAGGAAAGGTGGAACTACCTCATGACCAGAATACATTCAAAATCTCCTTTAATGTGCTGGATTATACACAAAGTTCCCAACTGGAATTTACCTATATGCTGGAAGGACTGGAGAACGCATGGTATAGCACGCAAGGAGATAACCAAGTGATATTCCGTAATATCCCTCCCGGAAAGTATGTATTTAAAGTGAAAACACGTTTCCGCAACCAGGAATGGGATGAGAAAGCAGCTACACTGACCGTAGTTATCAACCCTCCCCTTTGGCTCACTTGGTATGCCAAACTGTTCTATGCATTGCTATTTGTCTTTGCACTCTATGCCTTGCTGCGTTTCTACAAGCGTAAGCTGGATTTGGAAAGCTCCCTGGAAGTAGAACGCAAAAAGAGTCAGAATGAACAGGACTTGAACAACGAGCGCCTGCGTTTCTACACCAATATCACCCACGAGTTACGCACTCCGCTTACCTTAATTTTGGGGCCATTGGAAGATCTGCTGAGCGATACTACCCTATCCCCCAAACATGCCAACAAAATAAGTATCATACATGATAGCGCCACCCGCCTGTTGAACCTGATAAACCGCATTCTGGAATTCCGCAAGACGGAAACACAGAACAGAAAGTTGGCTGTAGCAAAAGGCGACCTGTCGCAACTGGTGCAGGAAATAGGATTGCGCTACAAGGAATTGAATCCTAATAATAAGGTAGAATACCATATCAACATAGAAACCCGAGAAACCGAACTGTTCTATGATGCGGACATGATAACCAGCATACTGGACAATCTGATGAGCAATGCCGCCAAATATACCTCGGAAGGAGAAATCACACTGACTCTGCGCTCGGTAGAAGAAGCACAGATAAAGTACACCGAAATTAGCGTCAGCGATACCGGTCATGGCATTGATGCGGAAGCGCTTCCACATATATTCGACCGCTACTATCAGGCAGAAAGTAAGTTCCAGGCATCGGGTTCGGGTATCGGACTGGCATTGGTAAAAGGACTGAGCGAACTGCACGAAGGCATTCTAAAGGTAGAAAGTACACCGGAAGTAGGAACCACCTTCACCCTGCGTCTGTTGACGGAAAACACCTATCCCAATGCAGCACATACGCAAAGCAAAACAGGAAAGAAAACAACCGAAGCCGAAGAAGGAGCAATAGCAGACAGCACCGCAGACGGGCACCCCATTGTATTGGTAGTAGAAGATAACGCCGACATACGGGAGTATATAAAAAGCTCATTTGCCGATATATACGAAGTGATTACCGCCAAAGACGGCAAGGAGGGATGGGAACTGGCGCAAAGCAAGATCCCCAATGTAATTGTAAGCGACATCATGATGCCCATTATGGATGGTATCGAACTCTGCAAACTGGTAAAAGATGATATGCGTACCAGCCATATCCCCGTCATCCTGCTCACCGCCAAAGATTCCCTGCAAGACAAAGAAGAAGGATACGCTTCCGGTGCTGACTCTTATCTGACGAAGCCATTCAGTGCCAAGTTGCTGCACAGCCGCATCAACAACTTACTGGAAACGCGCAAGAAAATAGCCTCCCAGTTGGCATTGGCAGACACCCAGCCTAAACAGGAAAGCGCCGTAAATTCTTTGAACAGGCTGGATAACGAGTTCTTGCAGAAGATCACCCAGATAATAGAAGACAATCTAGAAATGGAGAAGATGGATATTGCCTTCATTGCCGACAAAATGTGCATGAGCCACTCCACCCTCTATCGCAAGATTAAAGGACTGACGGAAATGTCTGCCAATGAGTTTATTCGCAAGGTGAAGATGCGCAAGGGAGCGGAACTGTTGCTGTCCGGAGAATATACCATATCCGAAATTGCCTACATGATAGGGTTCAGCAGCGTGGCTTACTTCCGCCAATGCTTTAAGGATGAGTATGGAACAGCTCCTTCGGACTATGTAAAACAAAGGGGATAGAATACTTATCAGCGAGAAACCTCCGGACAGGAAAGAAGAATACTGATCACCTCGGCATAATTCTTCTTGCCGGAAGGAATCTGATTCCCTTTCAGAAACCAATCATAGATACAGTCCTGCAATTCACCTATCAGCGGGCTGTATCTTTCTTTCCAATAAGCGCGTTTCTGCTCGTATTCCTCTACTATTTCGGGACGGATTGTCTTTACCCACTCTTGAAACTCATCTTCGGGCAATAAGTAAGAAGCATTAATCAGCACATAAGGCAATAAACCGAAATATCCACTATAACGCATCTGTGGAGAAGCGGAATGTATGCACACCTGGTAAGCCCAATAATTCGCCTCCGCCTCATTGCTGACACCCAACAGATGCGATAATTCATGGGCATAAGTAAAAGGTAACTGAGTGGGAAGCAGATCCTTGTTTAACTGGGATTCTGCAAAGAAAGGCCCCATAGACCCCAGCACTCCCACGCCCGAATATAGCGGAGTAAATGTGAAGAATTTAGGTTTCTGATAATCCTTAGGTTTTACCAGCCCGAATGTCTTAGGGACTCGACGATAGAAATCTTTTATCTCCTGATCCATTCTCTTAGCATCCAAGTTCATATCGGCGATATAAGAATGATTCAGGCTATCGGTATATGCATTCAGAAATTGCAGAAAGGCTTGTTCTTCATATTGTGCCGGAGGAACTTGCGCACGGGTATAAATATTATAACGGAAATAGTTCAGCCCCCAGCCCAGATAGAACCAAATGTACACCCAAACCAAGAGCTCCACTTCCCTACCCAAAATCGTTTTCCATTTCTTCCCTTTGCGACGCTTCACTATGGGGTAAATAATCATCCACAGGATAATGCCTATGACCAATATTTCTTCTAAAGAGAAAGGAAACACAGAAGATACTGCCGACAGGATCACAGAAGAAACAGGATAAACAGATCGGGCATATCCTTCTGCCAAAGAAGGATTGAAACGGCAAAGCACAATGAAAAGAAGCAATATCAATGGCAATGCATATCTGAGAATCTTGAAAGCTTTCACTCTCATGGCAAGAAGTTTCTTTTTCATGAATGCAAAGCTAGCACATTTTAAAGAAACATCACCCGTGGGGGCGGAATATTTTCCGCCTGAGTGCATACACCAACCACCTGCTACAAACAAATGTGCCTAACACCCACTGTAGGGGCAGATTGAATCTGCCCGATAACATCCGAATGGTGTATTTGTGAATGTATTCGGGCGGATTCAATCCGCCCCTACAGTGAACTATCAGAACAAATCCCAAGTCCGTATATCATCCCCCCAGTGATGATCCTTCGGGAAAGGTTGTCCTCCCCATGCCTTTGCCTGCGTACAAGGCTGGGCAGCATCCGTCCAGAAAGGATGCGCTGCCGGAAGCCCTAGAGGCAAGAATGCCAACGAAGTCATATAAAGGCTGCCATTGTTAGTGTACCAATCCGCCACATTAGGCTGTCTGCCTGCAAAGCCGATGGTAAGAAAACCGGCTTCATTAAAATTCTCAGTATTATCATACATACGATGCATAACCGATGTAAGCGCAGCACGCACCTGCCCATTCGTCACTCCCTCAGGAAGCTGCTGATACCACGCCATCAACGCCAACGGCTGCATGGTAGCCAAACGATAAGGTATAGAACGTCCGAATACCGGGAAAGTACCTTCGGGCGAAATAAAGCGTTCCAGTACCAGACTGAACTTCCGGGCACGCTTCAACGCACGGTCATAATATTTTCCATAATGAATGCGCGTATATTTCCCCGCATCCTTCATTCCTTGCAAAGTCTCCAGATACATGGGATGGAACACATAACTACTATAATAATCGAAAGCAAAAGACGGACCATCGGCATACCAACCATCACCCGTATACCATTCTTCTACTTTACGGATAGCAGAATTGATGCGATATTCGTCACACTCCGCCCCTGCTTTCGCCAGAAAACTTTCGATAGTGGAGGAGAAAAGCAACCAGTTGGTATAAGGAGGATCTACACGGCGCAACTGGGTAAATTCTTCAACGTATCGCTTCTTGGTAGTCTCATCCAGCGGAACCCAAAGCTGATCGTAAGCACGTAGGAAACTTTCGGCTACGTATGCAGCATCCACCAAAGCCTGACCATGACCTCTCCACAACAAATAATCGGGATTCTGAGGATCTACTGCATTGGCATAGCTCTTTAGCGCCCACTCACGGAGCTGTTTGCGCATCTTCCCTTCTTCACTATGATCATCAGGCAGAGTGAGCCAAGGAGCTACGCCTGCCATCAGTCGCCCAAAGGTTTCCATGTAAGCCACTCCTTTGTTGCGCCCGTCCCAGTTGGGGCTGACTTCTACCAACATATTCTTTTTCAAGTTCCCTTCCGCCATATTGCTAAGCACGGGAGCAGCCATTTTATAAAGCAGATTGCACCAGTAAGCGCGGTCTTCGTTCCGGGGAGCTTCCAGATAGCGCACGTATTCGCAAGCGGCCAACAGGAATGCACCCACACCGAAATTCGCTTCCGAGTCGGCATCTACCACTTGTCCCGGAATGGCTTTCTCACCGATGGGTTGCACATAGCCCACTTTACCACTCTTTTGCAAGGCGGTCTTTTTCAGGTAATTCCATGCTTTGTCTACTACGGGTTTATAAGTGGTTTCATCCAGGTATCCGTTGTTTATACCCCACAGGAGGCCGTAGGTAAAGAATGCCGTACCGCTGGTTTCCGGTCCGGGAGCATGGGCGGTATCCATCATGCTGCGTGTCCAGTATCCTTCGGGCTGCTGGGTATCGGCTACGGCTTTAGAGAGTTTCAAGTATTTATCTACAAAGAAAGAACGATATTTGTAATCGGCAGGAAGGTCTTTCAGCACTTTTGCCAGTCCCGCCAAAACCCAGCCGTCACCACGTGCCCAAAAGTCTTTCTTGCCATTGGGAGTTTTGTGTTGGGGATAGACGTATTTGGCATCACGATAGTAAAGACCGGTTTCCGGGTCTAGCATAATGCTGTCCGAATAAGTAATGTATTCGTAGAGTTTATCCAAATACAAATGGTTTCCGGTTACTTTGTAAAGTTTGGTCATGACGGGCATCACCATGTAGAGGCCGTCGCTCCACCACCAATAGTCATGCCGGGGGGTACTCATTTCGTACTCCATTACTTCGCGGGCACGGGCTATCTTATAATTGTCGGGAAGGATGTTATACAGATCTATATAAGTCTGGAAACATACTTGGTAGTCGCCGAAAAGCACGTATTCATCGCTCTCTCCATAAGAGTATTTCCATTCGGATTTGTTTCCGTTCTTGGCTCCTTTCCATTCATTGTGCTTTGCCCAAGCTTCGGAATAGGCGCGGTAAGTTTCATTACCGGTCAGGAAGTAGGCTTCCATGTTTCCGGTGTGATAGGCGGCGTTATCCCAAAATGAACGTACTTCGGGCTTATTGTTGGTCTGCCAGTAGGTGTTTACTTTGTCGATAATCCCTCTTACTTCTTTGGCCTCGGAGGAGGGACTAGCTGCGATACCCTGCATGGACAGGAACAAGGCGCCTGCACAAAGAAGGGTTTGTTTTAGTAAGTTGTTCATAACGTTATTATGTTTTTTATTGATGATATTTCATATTGTCCACCTCCAACACATACACCGTCTGCGGTTCCGTCTTCACCATCTTTTCACCATCCCCTTGGCGGGTATCCTGTACATAGAGATGAAGCTGTTTCTTCATCTTCCACAACTCCGTATCATGGCTGGGTTCCCAAGCATTTACAGCAAAGTCCGTCAAATCCTTCACATGCCATTCTCCGAATTGCACATCCTTTGTATAATACATAGAGACCTTGCTCCCCCGTTCCTCGTCACGGAAAATATAATATACCTCTCCATCATCCACCACCATCCGGGGACGGGAAATAGGAATCATCTTCGTCCCTCCCCCTTTCAATGAGAAAGGAGTACGGCGGTCGGACACCTGCCGGTTATGCCAGGTCACGCCATCATGCCACACGATGCGATATTGGGGAACATCACTATCGGGACTGCGCCAGTAAGTAGCAATATAAGGATGGCCGCCCGCATCAGTGCTCATGCTGGTCTGATTGATCAATTCTGCATTCTGGGGAATACGGCAGGCATATTCGGCATTACCCAGGCGAATGGGAAGCGTATATGGAGTACCATTGGCTTTATACCAAGTTTTTCCGCCATCCGAGGAACGTGCATAACAGAGGTCATGATTCGTTTCCACGTGCCAAGTCTCGCGCCATACCCACGAGAGGTGAATGGTTCCTGCGGGATCCACATAGAGTTGCCAGTAAGCATTGCGTTCATTCTCCCCATCAATCAATACATCCTGCACACGTTCCCATTTACGGGCTTTCAAGTCGTAACGGTTCATTACCAAATTGCCGCGCCCCGACACTCCGGAACGATAGACAAACAATAAGTCTCCGTTTGCCAAAAGATAAAATTCGGGATAAGTCACATCGTCTTCCTCATTTCCCAGCATCGGTTCTTTGTCTCCCAATACCAATGTATCGGGGGCTATGCTGCGACAATAATTCAGTTGTTGCCCGTGATGGTCGAAAGCCAGATGCAGATAGCCGTCGCCATCTACCATCATGCTGATAATGTTGTGGGCATCTTTTACATTTCCTTTGTATTGAGAGCGTTGCAGTATCCAGTCGGCAGTGCCCAAGCGGCGTTTGCCTACAGTCAGATAGCCGTCGCCATCATAATAGGAAATGTATTGCACCTCTCCATGGGTTACAATGGAATTATTTCGAAAGACAGTAGTGTTTACTGAGGTACTGCTAAATCCTTTTCCCACTTCAACCAGGCGTTGGGCACGGATGGGAAAAGCAAGGCAAAAAAGCACGGTTATTAGAAATAAGTTCTTCATAGCATTTTAATTGATAACGATGCAAAAGTAACTTATTTCTCTTATCATGAGGTTTAATAATTCGGCATGAAAGAGTAAGAAAACGGTCAAAAACGGTTATTAGACGTATTTTGAAGAGAAAATAGCAGGAATTGGAGAGAATCTTTTCCCGTAGGGGGATGTGTCAAAACAAAAAATAACTATTATTTTTCTGTAGGGGCAGATTGAATCTGCCCGATAATAATTCGCTTTGCGCATTCGGGCGGATTCAATCCCATAGCCGTCAATCTAAGTTATAATTCAGTGAATGATTGTTAAAAAGGCTTCAAT
>CABMPB010000031.1 GCA_902388365.1 uncultured Bacteroides sp.
ATTTCCGAGTTCCCTTGGAACTTATTCCCCAAAGTGGTCACTTTTGCCGCCTGTTCCTTAGTGATTCCGACACCATCGCCCCAGTTATTCACTACTATATTCTTCACAGCATTATCGGCAAAACGGATATAAAATGCCCCATTAATAATCAGCTCCAACTTTTTAAAAGTCCCCCTCAGGGTTTCAACTGAATCCTCATAACAATTCGAATTAATAGTAATCCTTCCATCCAGCACCGGATACGGGTCTTCCCCGGCGATACCCTCACTGGACAAACCTGCATAGCTACCGTCAGACAGCTTCGCAAGTATATCCAGCATCTCGCCGTCATACTCTTCATCAAAACCAACCGCACGAACACGTTGTAGAGCATGATTTGTCTGAGCGCTCTGAGCATCCATTATATCCACAAGTAACTGCATAGGCTGCATCAGAGGGCAATCAGATACAAGGAAGTCGGTGATAGCAGTCTTGCATTCATCAATGATAACGCCACTATTCTTTAATAGAGGATAGTTATTCAGTACAAGATACTGCGCCAATGAATTAAATTCTATCAGTTCCAATCCACCGCCATCCGGCAAACGAAGCTGGGTTAGTGACGTGCCATCTATATGCACCTCCTTCAAGTGGGTGCATGCCATCAGGTTTAGCGTACCTGCCAATGTGGAAATACGAGACAATACCAATTTTTGCAGCGAAACGCAGTTGGCAATCGTCAACGCCGAGATGGATATGGTTATCGGTGCGGTCTTATGCCCAAGGCGGATCTCGCGGAGCATTCTTCCCTGTATGATCATTGTGCCCGTCACATTCTTATCGTGCCAATCCCCTATATCCTGCAAGTAGCTAGCTCCTTGGATCGTGTTCTGCTGGTCGCCGGAACCGGATAACTCTATCAGCATCTCGCATACCTCACCAGCCTTGGTGCGTGATCCCCGGATGATAGATGTACCATTCGCAATCGCCGGATACAAATCCATAGCCGGAGTAAGCTCATAGGTAATGGTATTACCGGCCGCACGCACAGTTATATTATCCGTTCCCTCAGCCGAGAAGATACCAAATGAGTACTTACTCATCATATACAGGATGCGCTTCGTTATCCATCTCTGTTCGGCGGAGTAGTGATCTCCAAGCGCCTGTGTCATGGGATCGGTATCATTCGTATATCGCCCATCATTCAACGCCAGTTTTGCATTTTCGTAAGCGAACTTCGCATCTGCATTATAAAAATTCTGAGGAAAGTATTCCTGAGCAGGAGTGAAATAGTATTTTTGAAAGTAGGCATAGAGCTTGTCGAAATCAGTCCCCGACTTCAAGCCGCCCAATTCTTCCATCTTGGTCATCATCTTCTTCATCCCTGCCACAACCTCATCAGCAAAAGCCAAATCAATCAAATTCCAGAAATTGGAAGTCTCGCCATTCCATACACTACCACCCGTAGAGTAGGTATCATGAAACTCTACATCATAACCCTTCTTCGCCTGCCCTTGGTTATCTATATCAAAGATGGTATCCAAGTCATCATAACGCCATCTCCACTTGCTATCAGCATTTCCGAAGTTATAAGGATAAGTATTCTTAGCCCGGTTATCCGTACCTGCGTGGAACTCTGTCCAGTTGCGGTGCAGAATTGCATCGTCAATATCCCAGTATTTCGGAGCTTCCGCACGAAACATCTGCACGCGGGCATTGATAAACATCTCGTTTAACTGCTCTGCCGAAAATGCGGACAAGTCATTGGCAAGGTAGTCACTTAATTGTGTGCGAAGATTAATTGTGCCATCCCCGATATTAGACCCGATAAATCGACCTTCCGATGCCTCGTAATAGTAGAGATTATATTGATTCACATCTCCAGCCTTGGCTATCCAAAACTCGTATGGCTCATTGCGATAAGTAGCCACTTGCGCGTTCAGCTCATCCAGTGTCCCGTTGAATGGTTTCAAGCGGTTACTGCAAGTATAAGCAATGTTATATGCAGGAATCCACTTACTGATATTCGCGACATCGCCCGCGCCAAAATCCCAACTATTCGCACCGTTATACTGAAACGCTTCCTCGTCTTCATTGTATTGCATCCGTGAAGACCAGGGCACGCGGAACAATGCGCATAGCGGAGAGTTATCCGACCCCTCAATAGAGATCAGCTCCGGGAACAAGTCTGTATCATATCCGAATGTGTTCTTATCTCCCTTGTCCGGCCCCATGGTATAAATACCCATGAAGGTATAGACAGGTTTCCCTTCGTCATTTATCGACTTCTCGAATGCAACGAAAGGCATCTGATACACAGCTACACGGGCATTGGCATACTTCTCCGTCTGCATAGCCTCATTCAGATAGCCCATAGCCCTATACAGGTCGTCCACAGAGTTGACAGAACCAATCTTGTGCGACTGCATGGAAGAAGCGAAGTTCTTCTTTGCGGTAATTTTTGTTGCCTTGGCGAGCACAGGAGTCATAGCCCATCCGCCCGTAGCTGTAGAACCATCAGCAGCAGTCACCACAGACAGCTTCTTGTCAAGCGTGAACCGCACATTCCACTTCCAATAGCGCATGGATGACGTACCCTGTCCCTTGGCTTCCACATTGGAAATCGAAACATTCCATTCCGGATGATCGGAGAAAAGAACCTCCAATACGCCATTCAGCTTATTGGGATTAGCCAGCGATGGGAATGTATTATCAAACACGAACACGTTAAACTGGTCTTTCGTATTCTCAAAGTCTATTTCAGACCCATTTACATCCATCACGTCATTGTCCACTTCCACCTCCTTCTTTGTGTTGTTGTCAGTCAGCCAATTTATATAATTGCGCAAAATCCCCTGCGAAGTCAAGGCTGAATCATAAACGCGGATTCCATAGATGTCAATATCGGCAGTTTCTGATCCGATCTGAATCGGTCCATCATTTATAAAATAGTCATTCGATTCATAAGTAAACTCACGATTCTTCACCCCATTAATATACAGGATACAGAGGTTGAACCCGCTATTTCCGTAAGCGTCCGGCATCACGACAAGAGACAGGCGCAAGCGCTTTCCCTCCTGTACGTAAGTTCCCTGATTATCTCTGTTTTTAAGCGACTGCGAGAACATCACCACTTCATCGGCGAAGACCTGTAATCCGGAGAACAAAGCACCGTCAGACGAAATGGAAAGAACCGGTTCTGAGAAGTCCGTCACATTGTCTATCTTATAGTCTATCTCTATAGTCTTACCTGTGCGGGCCGCCTCTTTTGCAAAAGGCTTATAATCCATAGTCAGTTTAGCACCGGCCATCAACCGAAGCACTTTGTTCGCATCCGTATCTGTAGTCCATCCGTCATTTCCCCAGTTCATGCCTTTCCATGTACAAGCCACCTCGCTCTGGTCTATTTCATTGATAGCCACTAGGCGGTTACCTTGCCGATTGCTTCGTGTGCGAGGATTGATGTACAGCACGGCACCGGGAGAGGCTGAATATCCGCTACTGTTATTTACCGCAAAGGTCATAGGCTCAACCAAAGGAGTTTCCCTGTCCATGACGTGTGCCGTAATATCAAACTCGGAGCTGTCAATAGTCTCAATCTCCATCGGGAAACTGAAAGCATGCTTCGCTGACGTGGTAACATTATCCTCGTTTGAAGTAAACACCGCCATGCCGTCTTTCTTGATTATGAATTGGGCAGAAGTAGACACCTCCTCACCGTCATAGATCGCATAGTCAAACAAAGTGTTTTCCGACCAGTTTGTAGCCTTATCCAGCAAATTGTTTACCGCAACCAACTTCACCCTGTCCCCGGAAACTACGCATATCACATTAAAGGACAAAGTGCGCGTCCGGATGCTCTCATCCACGGAAGAAACATAAATGGAAATCTCATACACGCCTGTCACACCCGGGTGCTCCACCGCGTAGTTATACGCCGTTTCCACATAGATGGAAGTTCCAAGCTGCACGTCATAGGACTTGTTATAATCCTTTCCTGCAACAGACACATGCAGCACCTTTGAGATATTTCCTCCGATATTAAGCGGCAAAGTAATATTTCCCGTGTATGCCGTCCACCACTTGAAGTTGTTCGCGGAAATGGAAAGGGAAGTAAGTGTAACCGTATAGACAAATGCCGGAGTGGTCACCTCGGTAACCTCACCGGTAACCTTAATCATTACCTGATTACTTCCCGATGTGAGGAACTCGGCAACATCAACGGAGATCGGTTGACCGGAATTTACATACATCTGCTTGACTACCACATACTCACTTCCGGTAGAGTTTTTCACAGATATTTGGCAAAGGCCACGTTCTCCCGTGTCTTCATAAGGATCTGTACCATATCTCTCCTGTGATACGAAAGTGAATTTCAGGAAACAGGATTCATCCTTGCTGGCAGATACATTCTTGCTGTCAAGGTCGTTTACAACGCGCACATTACGTTGCACCGTGGACGTTCCACCGCCGCCACCTCCCAGCTCGCTCATTTTCTTCAATATCCAATCTTCCGCACCGGCCAGTTTCACCAGCACATAATCATCATCCAAAGCCATGTCCGCGTCTGGCACAACATTTTCAAGCCCACCCAATGTTGTAGCGCCTCCGCCACCTTCACCGGTTCCCCCGCCACCGCCGCCCGATGGCAATTTCGAGTACGGGAGGAATCCCCAAGTCTTGCTACCATATTTCTGCACAAGGAAACGGGTTTCAGCAGGGTCATTGTCCGCGTCCGGATCAACATTTTCCAGTCCGCCCAACGTAGTTGACAGCCCGGACAATGAATCTTTAAGCAGCTTTTGAGATACTGCCAGATCGGTTCTGTCGCCCAATTCCGTAGCAAACTCCACAGGCCCGGCGACTTCACGGATATTATATAGATTTTCCCATACGCCACCCTCGTTCTTCGTCTGAATGAAGTCGCCATTACGCCGCAATACCGCGGCATCCCCTTTATCGCCTTTCAGTTCTGTAATAGCGATCAGGTTCAGCCATTTGCCATCTTCGCCAATGCGCCATTGGATGTGTGTACTAGTTTTTTGCAAATACACATTCTTGCCTCGTATCTCCTCCTTTTCGGCAGAGGTCAGGTCGGAGAACTTCAATTTCAACTTTGATAGCGGAACAAGCTCGCGGTACTTCGTATCAGGCTCACTTTCATACTTGTATTGGATGCCTGTGTCAGTAAGTTTCAGCAGCACCTTGTCCCCTCTGGCGGAAACCTTCTTGCCGTTATTGTCAAGCACGTCCGCGTAAGTCTTTCCGCCATTGTAAGACACCTGCCAAAAATCATCAGTTATCCGGAAGAAAGTTTCCCCGTCGGTCAGGGCGTTTGCACCAATATAGGTACGGATAATCTTGCCATTCTCTTTGATGATATAGAATGTACCGGCATTTTTCTTTTCAAGGGCATCATACTCCGCCTGCGTCAATGTCTTAAAATTCAGAGACAGGGATTCTATCAACGGTTGAATAACATTTGAGCAGAAGTCCTGCACAGTGATTGCCGCATCTGAATGCGCATTCAGACTGTTGGTCATTAAAATGCGGTCTAGCTTTGCCGCTACAGACTTCAAATAGAAGTCGCTTATAGGTAGTTTGTTTTCTGACATGACTTTTTATTTTACAAGATTATGATTCAACCAAGCGCAACATAACTGCTATTAATTCAAGATTGGCCTGTTGTTATGTATTTTTGCTCATACTGCATAATATCCCAGTATGTTGTTCCATTTTCGTTAGTACCGACCATAATACCGGATGTACTGCCGCATGGGAAGGAGACATATGATACGGGACTTATTCGATTTCCGTCTACAGCTAGCTTGACGTATGAATTTTCGGCATTGATGGCCAGGGATATAACAGCACGTATAGTTGTAGGAATAAACCAGTGGACGATACACACCCGACCAATCGGAATAGCAGGAGCAATGTAAGAGCCATCATGATTTATAAATGCCCCATCAGTAAGGCGGCTGACATTAGGTTTTAGAAGCATCTGATCAGCTTTTACAACACCTGCCACATCAGCATTATTGCATTTGAAATATCCGGTCTTCCCATCCATGGAAAGATTAGGTTCTCCTCCGGTTGAATCCTGTGAACGCATTACCCCGTTCTTAAACTGGAAGTTCGCAATATTTGCCCCATCGGCAAGAACAAGGTTGAAGGCGGACACATCCTGCAAGTCGGCTTTCTTCCAATCGCTGTTACTGGTGGAAGGAGTTGAAGTGACCGTTTTCCCAAATACATTTACGATCCATACCTGCAATTCAGAACCGGAATATTTAAAGACGTAATCACGCCAATTCTCATTCCACGAATATGAATTTGACGAGTTCCATTCCCCTCTGTTTCGTGGAAAACTGCTCGCCGCTTTATTCTCGGCATCCTTCCCGTCTTCCACCATATTGACAGAAACGGAGCAAACAGGAGTATTATTCCAATCACTGCTGCCGGAATACATGTAAGCGCGAATCGTATAATATTTATAAGAAACGGTAGGCGTAACCGTTATCTGGTAAGCAGTGCCGCTTGAAGACTTTATCTTACTCCAACTGCTGCCATTATTGGAAGCAAAGACTACAAGGTAAAAGTATGCGTTATAAATGCCTCCATAACCCGTTTTCTCCTGGCATGTCACTGTAAACGAGCTTGGTTCAATAGCTCCTAACGAATTTTTGCCAATCTGTGACACGCTCGGAACAAGCCAGTAGGAGGTGGCATCGCTGCCATCCGATCCATCCGATCCATCAGACCCGTTCCAGCCATCACTGCCATCACTGCCGTCCTTTCCCGGTTCGCCATCCTTTCCCGGTTCTCCGTCAGACACGACAGGTATGATCTCCTTGTCGATAATCTGCCCGCTGGCATTCATCAGGATAAAAGTAACCCCGGAACCGGCATTGACAGAAGCCCCCAACGTATAGGCGGAACCATTGGCCGTCATACTGAATCCGGCAGGAAGGGATGAAAGCGTTGTTGTCGCATCCTGTTCGCTACGCGTTACCCCGCAACTCACTGTCGAAGGAGATATGGAATAAGAAGATGTAGACTTGTTATAGGTTCTCTTTATCACATCAGCAGACGGAACCAACCGGTAAACAGCCGTTCCTTTCACCTTCGACAAGGTAAAAATGGCAACCATGCTATTTCCATTATGTTTCGCGGTCACCGTCACGGAAGCCGTGTCCGCTGAAATTCCCGTCACATTCACGACTCCTGTCGTGTTTGAAGTAGCGGCAATAGTGCAATTCCTAGCCACCATGCTAAAGGTAACACCGCTTGTCAGCTTCACATTCTCAAGGTACAACTCAGCCGTTGTTGTCGCCAGTGTCCCAGAACCGGAAGGAGATCCGTCAGCCTTGCAGGCTATCACATCCGAATCATTGGTCAGGTTGATGGAATAAGCGTTCTTCCCATCCTTGCCATCGGAAACCACAGGTATCACCTCACGGTCCACCACTTGCCCCTTCCCATTTTTCAGTACGAAAGTCACATTGGTGCTGCCGTCCACATTGAAATTAGAGTTAAGCGTATATGCCTTGTCATTAGCCAGCATGGTATAGCCGGATGGAAGCGCGGACATTGTTTCCACTTTGTCCTGCTCGCTACGCGTCACTCCACAGGTCAGCAGTGACGGAGCAACGGAATAGGAATCGCTCTGCCTGTTATAAGTCCTTTTAATGACATCGGAGGACGGGACAAGCCTGTACACGGCGGTTCCCTTCACTTTCAGCAATGAATATGTAATGTACAGCGTCTTTGATTTATAGGAAACAGCCACATCCACAGAAGCCGTGTCCTGCGTAATGCCTGTTACCTCAATCTTTCCAGTAGCATTCTGCAACTCGGAAATCGTGCAGTTCAAGGGCGTGTACTTGAATGACACCCCCTCCGTCTGCTTCACATTAGCAAAATACAATTCAGCCGTAGATTCAGCCAAGACACCGGTTGCAATCGGAGCACCTTCGGCGTTACAGGCTATCGCGTCAGTATCGCTTGTCAGGTTCACCATAAAAGCACTCTCGCCCGAATATACCCGCGTAATGTAAAGCGTCTGGTCAAAGGTAATCATGCCCTCACAGTTCACATGCAGGTTTACACTTGCCTTGTCCTCCGTCAGTTTCGTTACCGTCACCCTTCCACCGGAGATAACGCACTCACATCCTGCGGTTTCATAAGTCACAGAATACCTGCCCTCAGTCGGAAGGTCCGCATATTCCAAAGCCAGCTTCCCTTTGGCAACCTGTATGTCGGTAAATATCTTATACCTGTTGACCACCACCTGCGAGCTGCCGGAATACACAAGTTCTTCACCGTTCACCACATTTATAATATCGTAAACGGACGAATCCAACCGCCCGAACTCATCCACGTTGACGATGGTGTCATAAGTACTGAGCATCACACTGTAGCCGCTTTCGCCTTTTAGGTCTTCCAGTTGTTCCTTGGTAAACTTGATGGTAGATCCATAGATGTAGGAATTTCCCTGTATAACGCCATCACCCTCAAATGTGATTCCGTCAAATTCAAGACCGTTCAAGTCTCCGCGCACATAGGTATAATGCCTTTCAGGACTGATATTCCACGTGTCAACCCCAGACAGCATCACAAGCAGGGTACGGGTGGTGTAGGTGGATGACTGTCGCGTCTTATCTGTAAAGTTACCGTATGCGGCAAACTTCATCTCGGCGCAAGGATGGGTGGTTGTTCCCGGCTTTAAAGCATATTTAAACCCGCTACCGTCCGCCAATAGCTCTGTGGGAGTGAAGTACGAAGTCGAAAAACCGACAATGGTTTTGAATCCGCTTCCATCCACTATTTCACCCGTAGCGTTATCCCCCTTTAGATTATGGAACATGCCACGGTTAATGTCCCCTACGTGCGAACTCATCAGTTCACCATCCACCAAGTCAAGATAAGCAATCTGATTCTCCACATCCACCGACTTTATCTTGCCGAAAGCAAACGTGCTCCACTGCTCACCGTCTATTACATCAATGCGGTTAAAGCGGAACTCCATCGTCTCAAAACGGTCACGGGCTTGTATTTCGTCTGCGACCAAGATCGTTTTCCCTGTCTTCTCGTCAACGTAGAAAGCACCGCCGCTACCAATCCAACCGGGAATAAACTTACCAATCTTTAGCCCTTTCAGAAAAGTGATAATCCCAGAGCATATATCATTAAAAATCTTGGATATAAAGTACTTTCCTCCATACGTCTTAACCAGTGAATCTATCTGTTTCGCATTATATCCACCGCTTCCTTGCCCCCCGGCTATAGAATCTATCTGGTGCTGCAATCTTTCGATAGTCCCTACTTCCTTGTCATTTCTTAACGTAACCTCATACGATGGTATTAGCTCCTCCCCTTCTTTTATAGTCAGAGTATCAATAATCACACTCCCGTCAATCCCAATATCTTCATCTTCAAACAGCATCAAGTCCCCTTCTTTCATTGAATCGTGAAGATCTTGCCTGCTTGCCATATAAATATTATCCACCGAAGGTTGATAGCTATATCTCACATAATCGTTATTTGCAAGATATTCTTTCCCGGCTTCCAGCAATCTTTGGGCGGCAGCTTTGATGTAAACTTCGGGCATCTCTATGTTCAGCAATACAAATTTGTCGCCCGACTTTATATTATAATCGTTGTAAGGGAAGTACAACGCCAACCCATCATCCTTTAACCGGTTGCAAGTCAGTATATACTTATTCCCTTCCTTTTTGCATCCGGTTATCTCAAACTCGCGCCCACCACACATCCCACTTTTCATTGAAATAGTAGCCGTGTTGGCAGATAAGTAGTCATTTATATCAAACCCTACGTCCTTCAAGGTAATCGTAAATGAAGGAATGGAATCACCCTCCTTCTTATCCTCCATTGTGCCATCATCCTCTATCTGTTCTGCATCAGATACCTCGTCCAAATTACCGTTATCTCCTGCATCAATATCACATGGCACTCCGGCGGATGTCAACTGGCTCGCAGTCATACCCTCCATAGATGGACATATCTCCGGCAAAGACTCGTTGCTCCCATCAAAGAATACAGTCCCTTCACGGACACCAAGGCTGGACACGTTAGGGCTATCAATATAAGGATCTAATGTATCGTATGGGAACTCAGGAAGCATAAGCCTGTCAACAGCCATATTGTTGGGCAGGTAATTGGAAAAAGCAGAGTTAGACAGCTTATTATAATACCTTGCAGGTATATTTCTCGTGCTTCCATACACCCTTAATCGGGTTATGATAGCTTGGTCTGTATCCGCATGCCTTTCTATTTTATACAGCCCGTTCCCTTCTCCGTATTTAAAGATGTTGTCCACTGCTATTCCGGCAGTGCCTATGGTTATTACCCTTCCCCGTATTATAAAGTTAGCCTTGAATTTACTATTCACCAATGCCAGTGCATCCCACACTTTTATATTGTTGACATCAATATTCACATCAGTCCTATTCACAAACTCCGGATGTACCGTCACAGTCCATTTTTTGCCGCCCGTATAGATACGGTTCAAATTAGCCTGTATTCTGTCAGCCAAATCCTGCACGCTTGCCGCATAGAACGAAAAAGTAGGAAGCGAAGAAAAATGAATGCCATTATCGTTGAGCACATAATCAAGAAAATCACAACGGGTTAATTCGTCAGATAACGAATTGAACTTGATGTTATCATAAACAAAAGCATTCCCAGCAGATTTTTTCGAAGCCTGTTTGATAGTGGTTGGATCATAATTTATTTCAAATCTTTCTCCCCTATATTCCAAGAAATCACCGATCTGAAAGTTTATAGGCGTTTCGCTCTCTATGCTCACCATCACATAGCATTCCCCCATAAACTCCCCGTGGTATTCCAACTTCTTCACGGTGCACTTCCCGGCACTCATCTCCTTGTCATATATCACCCATTCACCCATAGCAGCACAATATTATCAACCGGATCATTAACCTTAAATCTCACAGTGAATGTTACCACATCACCTTCATCAGTATTTCTCACAAACAGATCTTCGCTACAACTCACATACCTCACCTTTTGCTTCCCTATCTTCGTGTATGTATCATACACTCGCAGACTGGAGCCATCGCCATTCTTTCCGGTGATATACTCAAAAAATAAAATTAATTTTTCATTGGCTGTATTCATATCCCCTTTATAGGCAAATTCTACGTCTATTTCGTAGGATTTTACAGGTATAGTAGCAGGAATAAATTCATCATCGCCGTTTTTATCCGGCCATGAACGGGAAGGCAGGTCTTTGGCATCCCCAAAAACCTTAAATGGAAAATCCTTGCAAACTATCCCCCATTCTTTTTGTGTATCAATGACCTTTGCGCCATCTACCATCTTCTGAAATAAAATAGCATACGGTTTAGCCATGCCTAGCTTAGTATTTTGTGTTGTGTGTAAATAAAAAAAGCTCATACTCCATGAACCTTCAATTCACAGGGTATGAGCCTTTTAAGACTTCTGTTTTTAATACGACAGCAAATATAGCAAATAACCGGGTAACAACAAACAAGAAAACGGTTTTTATAAAAATAAGATGCCTTCTATGCTTTTGAGCATAATACCAGATAAATTCACGTATAAGATTTTTTAATAAAAGAAATGTTTATAACTTTGCATAATGTTTAATAAGGAGGATTAAAAATGAAAAGAGAAGGTCTAATACTATCATACTTGTTTAAAGGGGAAGCATATGACCATGAAACTCGCTCTGAATTAATAAAATCAGGGTACAGGCAGATCACTGAAACCAAATGGGAAAATATAAAAAATGGAACTAAATACGAATTTAAAATATCCACCTCTTATGAAGGAGAAAGATATATTAGCCATATAGAGTTGATAGAAAATGGAGATTCCTCTATTATAAACACATTTCATAACGACAAAACCGAAATATTGGAATCTATATACCCAGAAAAGGTAAAACGCTACGAAAAGAAAAAGGTATATGCAAATCCAACATTTAATATAATAGAAAGCCCAAGCAAATGCCTCAAAACAATAAATGAATTTATAAAAAGCCACACGGATTTTGTCGAAACATGGATGAAGCCATACAAAATCACCAAAATTGAGATTAGGCACATACCACGCCCATTCAATAATTCCGAAGCAAGAGCAGGAAACAATCCATTCTGCGAATGGAAAAGATTAACACCATCTAGGGAAGGTAAATACTATGGAAATCCAATATGTACCAATAAGGGGGTAAAATATGTATTGATGCCAATAAGGCATTGCGCTGGAGATTTTCTCTATGCGTACATCAGTTACATTAAATTGATTGATAATATTAAATAATTCAATTATATTCGCGTATATAAATCTAACAATAATAACTCAATAAAAACATCATGGAAAATATAATCAGATGCCCATATTGCCATAGTCAGCAATTATCCATAGGCGAAAAAGGTTTCTCCGCCACCAAGGCTATACTAGGTTCATTGTTGTTCACCCCAATACCGGGTGCATTAGCAGGCTTTATGGGTAGTAGCCAAACAGAAGTTACATGTCTTAATTGCGGAAAAAGAATGAAAGTATCCCAGCTTGAAAAAGTTGCTCCGGTGGATAAGGACGGCTTTGAAGCCGTACATTGATATGGAAGATTACATTCATAGGTTTTGTTAAGATGGAGGCGGAGTATTAACCCCGCTTCTAATTTATTGCAGCGGTAATTCTATTCACTAGTACGCATCCGCACATCGCCATCCGTACCAACTACACATTTATCCCCATGCTTATACACATACACCTTGGCTAAATCAGATTGTTTCACCTTCACTTTCGCATTATCAAAAACAGAGATAAACACCTTTGATACGCCATCCGCATTGATCTCCACTTCCGAATCATGTCGGACATATATTGTACAAACATCATACCCTCCAAATTTCAATACCCCGGTACAACATCCATTCAATACCAAAACGCTATTAGGAACACCACAGGTCACTACTCTTTCATTTAACCACACCCCATTTCTATGAAGTACCTCAGGCTCAAAATTGGCAGCTATAAAATCATTAGATGGATAATTATGTTCTATGCAGAAGTCAAGTCCACGAACGTACATTTCTACAAGTTCGTCCTTGCTTTTTCCATCCATCCACTCCCCTTGCCACTGCTGGCAGAGTCCGAGCGTAATCGCCCGGTCTCTTAGTTTACAATTCAGTCTGTCCATCGTTATTTCACATTAAATTTTTTATGACCATCAATCACAGCATTCACGTTATCATTCAACTCAGTAATCCTGTCTGCCGTTATTTTTGTGTTAATCTGTATCTGCTGTAACTGTTGAAGTTGTGCCTCAGCCAGATAATTCGTTCTTGGTACTAGCTCATTCACGAACTTTTCCAGCAGCATCCTCTTTACCGACACATCTGCGCGGATAGAATTAATATACGAAGCCAGTAAATTAGCCGTATCTTCGGTTACCCCTTCAATCCCCTTGCTAAGACCACTGCTTTCAGCTTCTTCCTTCATGCTGACGCCATACTTTTTCTCCATATATTCGTTCAGCTTGTCTAGTGCATCATAATAACCCTCAGTTTTGCTGCTAATCCCCATCAGCACATCGGCAATAGCCTCCATCTCCTTGTCGTCCAATGAGAAGTCATTGCCAAAGAATCCGCTAGCTCCGTCTTCTCCAAACAAGGCTTTTTGTAATTGCTCCATGGCCGGTTGAAGAAGACGGGTTTTCAAAATCTCATTCATTACATCCCCCATAATTTCGGCAGACTTCTTCTTGAATGCTTCCGCGCCATCCTCTCCTTTCTTCCAAGCCTCATATAGAGTGTCTCCTAATTGAGAAGCCCAATCCTTCAAATTGATGCCATACAAAGCATCAGCCGCTTCTTCCGCAAAGTCAGCCACCTGTTGTCTTAGTTCCACTATCTGGTTATTATAATCCTCTATCTTTCCCTTGTCTGTCTTTTTCTTGTCTTCCTCTGCTTTACGCTGCTTTTCTATCTCAGCCATCTGAGCCTCAAGGTTGGCGCGTTGAAAAGCGTAATAGTTCTTATCCTCTGCGGCAGAAGCCATTTTCTTCTGAGCTTTAAGTAAATCCCCCAGAATCCGTGTGTTTTCAGACTGTTTTCCTCCGCCCAACATGGCATCTTTTATGATACTCATCTTTAAAGAAGATTGAGTATTCTGCACTTTTGCCTGAATATCCTCCAGTTCTTTAGAAAGATCAACCCCAAACCCCTCACCTAAAGTATATTTCAACTTGCTTTCTAGTAAAGAGTAAAGATTGGTAAGTTTCTGAACTTCAACTTGACTCCTTTGAATAGCTTTATCAAGTTTCTTGTCATGTGCTTGCGCAATGCTTCCGATAATGCCCGTTATTCCGCCAATAGTCCCGGTTATTCCTTCCAATACATGACCACTGGCAAATGCAGCACCGGCAGAAGCCAGTCCGCCAATTCCACTCATTATCCCTTGCATTTCAGAAAGTGAATCAGCGAAGTCTTCGTTCCCAAGACTTTCAAACACGGAAGATAAATTTCCGACTGCCCCTGCCGCCTCATTTACACCATTAGCAATCTCAGTAAAACCCTTTTGCATTTTTCCCCTACTGGTAAGCATCTCATCTTTAGCCTTATTTGCTTTGTTCTCAGCATCCGCCAGCGTCTCATAGTGCATAGTCAGCTTACCGACTTCCTTAATCTGGATAGGGATTCCGTTTTCGGTAAACGTAGTGGTCGTTTTTTCTTCACCGACACTTGTCCCTACCAATATCTTTCCGCCATTCCTTATAGTCTCAACATCCGCTTTTGCCTGTCTATATTCCTTCCATGCCTCCGATGTCTCCTTTATCCCATCAACCAATGCCTTAAAAGGATTTCTGATATAAGTCTCATTCTTCAGTTTCTCCAAGGTATTTATCAATGTCTTAAAATCCTCAACGGGCAAATCTTTCCCGGCTGTTTGCTTAAATTCTTCAATCTTCGATATAATCCGGTTAATAGTGGCAGACGAAATCTTATCCAGATCCTCGAATGTTTTAGCCCACTCGTCGCTTTTCTTAAACTCATCAAAAGCCTTTGCAGCTACATCTTCATTCTCCTTTTTGCGAACACCCGTTATGGCTTGATCGGTGTATTTATCTCCAAATTTTACCCTATTCTTTTCCAGAGCCTCAATATCCCTATTGGCTTGTTCATGTATAGCAGTTATTTCATCTTGATATTTGCGATACTTTGCAACCAATTCGGCAGCGGTATTCAAGGTTTCGGCCTTCAACTTCTTATTTGCATCCTGATAATTCTTAACCAGCAAGGAAACCACCCCAAATGTATCTTTCCCCATTTTCTCAATGTTCTCCGGGGTCATTTTTATAAGCTCATCAAATCCTATACCTATATTCTTAGCAGATATTTCCTTCTTTATCATAGAACCCAATTCTTCCACTTCGCTGCCAAAAGAGACTTCCCCTCCGAAAGCCAAATTCATCGCCATCTTTTTGTTCCCCATAGTTTTGGAAAGATTCTTAAATAAATCCCATCTTTCCGCCATATTAGCAACAATGGATTCCATGTCTTTCTTTAGGCCGTCAATAGCGTCTTTTCTAGCGTCACTATCAATATCTAGCTTTAGTTTCCTTATAGATATTTTCAACCCTCTTTGAGCCTCAGTCTTATCACTCAAAGATGCAAGAATCTTATCCAGTTCTTTATTATAATCCTCTATATTGACAGGCTCATTCCCCTTAAACAATGAATCAAAAATGCCAGACTCCTTAACCTTGTTTGCGGCAGCGTCTTTACCTACCAAGGCACTCCATTTCTTGTATTCTGAATAAGCATCTTTCAGCAAATCAAGGCGCTCTTTATATTTATCAGCCACAGCGTCTTTTTTACTTCCTTTATCTCCTGCCAGCGAATCGGCGTTTGCCCCAAATGCAGATATGATCCGTTCCAGCCCGTTATATTCCGCCTCCATTTGAGTAAGCATTTCCGGATCAAAAAAAGAAATAGACTTCGCCATGGCAATTTCTTTCCCCAAATCTTTGTAAGCCTTGGCTATCTTTTTAAGCCACTCCACATGTTCGTCATCATCTTTTGGCTCATACTGCTTCAAAGATTTAAAACTCTGCAATACATCAGATGCAATCTTTCTCCACCCTGTTAGGGCCGTAGGCGTTTCATCTCCCAATGATTTAATCTTCGACAGGGCATCTCTCGCTCCGTTTATGCTATTCTGTAAGGAAACCGACTCATTATTCAAATCGGAAATTTCTATTTTCGCCTTTCTTATAGCCTCTGGAGTGATAGTTCCCCAAGTAGCTTGGGCTTCTTCCTTTGTCGCCAGTTCTGATTGTTTTTCGGATATTTTTCGGTTTATTTCTACAATCCTTATCTGTGCATCTTCTATTCTGGCCTCCAACCCTTCTTCTGTCATTTTTCGCTGGCTTTCAGTATATTTCTTTACCTTATCAACGTCTATAGACAATACATTTCCGTAGTCATCAAAAGCCATTATTGCATCAGGAACGCTTTTTGCCAAAGACCTCATTACATCATCAAGCCTCTGATTTTCTTTAGCGCTCCTATTTATTTTTTTCGACAGTTCATCATATACCCCAAGGTTTTTCTCTATACCCGACGTTTTATCAAAAGTGTCTTTTATACCAGCAGCAGCATCATTCATGTCAGAGATCAATTCCTGGGCACTTTTCGCATTGTCTCTTAATAAAACAAAAGCTCCCGCAGCTATTCCTACGGCAGCAGCTATGGCCACCCACGGATTTATAGCCGTAGCCAGTATTTGCGCAGCGGTAAGTGTTTTTGTCGCGCCTGTCAGGGCATTTATAACCTTCACCATCTGCATAGCTCCATATATTCCTTTTACAAATGACACAGCAGCCGCCACGGCCATAACAGCTTTATATGCCCCAACGGCAACAACAGCAGATGCTATAGCATTCGCTACACCTTCCCAATGATTCATTAAGGATGTCAATAATTCAAGACCTCCTTTTAGATTGCTATTATTGCTATCAGCCATTTCCGACAGCATTATATCATAGGAATCACGAAGGTTTGCATACTTTCCGGACAAGCTCTCTGCCAATTCTTCCTGCATGTTAAAGAACTTTCCTCCCTCGTCTGTCAAATCCCACAAGACATCTTTAACCATCTTGAAAGATACTTGCCTCTTGCTTATTCTGTCAAATACTTCTCCTGCGCTGACAGCTTTCCCCTCCAGTTTCTCAAACTTATTAGCAAGTTCATCAATCAATGGAATACCCGCTTCCGTGAATTGTCTCACTTCTTGCCCTCGCAGGAAAGCTGCGCTTCTCACCTGCCCATATGCCAAAATGATGCGTCCCATATCCACGCCAAGTCCGGCAGAAATATCAGCAAGTCTTTTGGTTGTATCATATAGTTCTTCGTATGGTATAGAAAAAGCCGAAAGCTGTTTTGCATAAGAGGTCAGCTCCTTAAATTCAAACGGAGACTCCACCGCCAACGTCTTAATCTGGCTAAACAAAATATTAGCCTTAGTGGCATCTCCCAATATGCTTTTTAAAGCAATACGCTGTTTCTCAAATTCTCCACCAATGGTAATAACGCTTGTCAAAAATCTCTTTACGGCAACCAATGAGTACATATTGTAAAATTGAGTGCCGAGCTGGGATGCAAGACCAGACTGCTTTCCCATAAACTCATTTAAAAGCCCCTGCTCTTTCCTTAGCTTGGAAACATTTGAAGTTTGGTTCTCTATAGAAAAAGTCCCCCTGCTCCTTGCATTCGACAGTGCATCTTCCGCCTTCTGATTACGTATCATCTGTTGCCTCACCTTCTCCTGCATCAACTGCTGGTCTATCAAAGACTTCTGCTGAATCGCTTCTATACGAGCATTTCTCACATCAGATGCCGTAGTATTATAATTCAGTCCTAGCTTTGATAAAGCCTGCCTCACCGCCTTTTGCGTCGAAGCCTTGTCTACCACCACGTCTATTTTAAACTTCTGGTCTTTTAAGGCATCCTTCACGCTATTTCTCAGGGCAGATTTACTTGCACTGAAATCCAGTTTTATTCCAAACTTTGTACTAAGTTCTTTCTTTACCTTTTCCTTTATCTTCTTAATATCCTCATCACTATAATCTTTGAAGTGGATACCGTAATACAGGTTTCCTATATCAGCCATGATTTTTGTCGTTATTTAGTATTTGTGTTGTGTGGCAATGCTTCTACACCTTTGCGTAAAAAGTCATTCAAATTAACTTTCAGTCCCTTTTCTTCACGTTCCTTCTTTCGTTGCATCCATCTCTCCGTCAGCTTGTCCATTTCGGCTTTGGTCGGTTCGCTCTCCTTATCCTTTTTATGGTTATAAGATACCACTGGAGTATCCATCGCCATCAACTCTATCTGTGCAGCCGTCATAACCCAGTAATAAACATACATGGGAATATTCACCAGTCCCCCAATCAAGACAAGAGGTTCCAACATCCAAGGATGCTTCTCCCCTATGGCTCCGGCTTCTCCGTAGGAAGTCCTTGACGGAAACGCTCGGCTTCCTCCTTCGTCATCGTCATCATCGTATCCCTCATCTCTGTCATTAATATGGTACTTATCAGGAATTGCATGGACGGAACTTTTTTTTTACCCGTTGCTATAATCGGGACTAACTGCTCGTCAGAGTATTGTCTTATGTAGAAAAACCATCTCCACAGCATCCAATACAGGAACTTGATCTTCCAATAACCATTTAGAATAATGATCGCCGCGCATTTACAGCTCAATGTATCATCGTCCTTGTCTTTCATCAGTACGGATGTGTACTTTCTGATAGCTCCCTTCTTCAACCACCCAATCTTATATTTCTTTTTACACCCCTTGATAGAAACTTCATCCACCGAATCATCCATAATATCATTCAGCAGCGTTTCATCCTCAAGGCTTGGTCTTTCTATTGCTTCTTTTTCCATATGCATTGTGTTGTGTATTTAAATAAAAAAAGGGTGGCGGCACTTGGCTCACCACCCTTCTGTTACATCAATCAGAGCTTTATATTACTATTCAGTAGGAGCATCCGCATTTGTGTCTTTCTCCAAGAATGCAATATCGTCACCGTCATCGTCGCTCAGCTCAATAGATCCGGTCAACTTGAATCCGAATGGAGTCGTAGAGGCGTTTTCAAACAAAGGAGTGGCAAAAATAGCCAGCTTCTTAACCACGCAAGCCTTCATCTCGTCCTCCGACAGCAGTACTACGCCCACGTACTTCTTCACCGTCTTTGACTTAACGGAGAATCCCTTGTATTTCTCGTCGTTAATGGTCGAAGCCGTCACTTGTGTAGCACCTCCCATAAAGTACTCAACTAATTCCTTTGATACGCTGGGAACTGTTGCAGAGAAAGAGAAGTCCCCCGGGGTTGAAGTAACGCACCAGTCACCCGACAAACCATGAACCTTAGTTCTGTTCAATGTAGGCTCACCCTGCGACATTGAAAGGGAGTCTACCGTTACGGGCAAATCCCATTCGGGGGATACAGTAGCCAAATCACTAATACCACCCTGTTTAATCATAATCGAAGAAAGACCGGAAAACACGTCTTTCAATTCTGTTTTTTTCTTCATTGCCATGTCTTTTTGTTTTAAAATGTGTTTGTTATTTAGTCAATAAACTTGCTTGTATTGTTACTGCGTGAAACCCGTAACCATCTTCTCCACTCATCAATACCCTGGGACGAGAAAGTATCATAAAACTGTTTGATATAGGAAACTTATCTATGGCCGAGTCTGTCAGTCTGTCCAGTTTGGCTATATCTTCCAGCCCGTTTCTGTCTTTTACATATATCTCAATCCTTGCATACGAAGTTGTCATGCCATATCCTTTCCCGTAAGTCTTGTTATATAGTGTTACCGGTAATGAAACAACGATAAAATCTTCCATGGCTTCGTCCACTATTTTAGGGCGGTTTGTTGTAAAAACATTCCCGCTTACCTCCTTCATGGCGTTATACATCGTCTGCAATATGTCCTTTATCTTAAATTCAGTAGCCATTATCTTATCGGTTTCAAGTTTGTCACTACAGTTCTCGGAGCTATCATAAAAGTTTCTGTCAATACATTAAGTCCCTTATTCTTTTCAAGAAACTCTGAATATTCAGTACCGGTACACATCACCATGGAAAACCCTCTATTGGATGGCTTATAAGAAGAAAGAAACGACTTTGATGTTGCAAGTCCATATCCGCCGTCCGTATCCGTTAAGTATCCTCTTTTTACAGGGATAAACCTTCCGCTATCATAGTCTTCTACTATAACCACGCCTTTTCCGTCTCCTCTACTCAGCTTCACACTGGTAGGTTTTGCCACATTATCAGCGTCATACATACTCACTATGCGTTTCAGCGTCCCATTTGCGTAAATGCCTACAGCGTATGATGTTAGCGTGTTACCCGTCAAATTGTGATACTCCTTGGCAGTTTCAGCATCCACCAATAAAGCGTAAGCC
The DNA here is from genome assembly GCA_902388365.1 of uncultured Bacteroides sp. GTDB lineage: Bacteria > Bacteroidota > Bacteroidia > Bacteroidales > Bacteroidaceae > Phocaeicola. The sequence goes on from CABMPB010000031.1 coordinate 20,478, forward strand.
GATCTTGTCAAGCATTCAACGATTTGTTGCGTTATCAGCTTCCTAGCCTTCCGCATCCCCTCGTCAAACAACTTTGCGTTACTAATTTCTGCCATACTCCCAATAAATATCAGTACCCAGATTATTAGGCTGCTTGTCAATCACAATCCCCTGTTCCTTGTAGCACCCATAATCCACCACTACATTGTCTTTTTCCTTTGGCACATCCATCCACTCGGTTAGCGACACAGGTAACGCAAGCACCCTCTTGCTCACCATTACATACCCGGTGCTTGAAACATATTCCTTCTGGTAACTCCGGCATACCCCTTCATAAATCAGCATGGGCGCAGCTTCATCTTCCGAGAACGGATCGCTTTCCCCCGGTCGGGTAATAACAACCTTATGTGGGTATCTGGGATTAGCTTTCATCTCTTGGGTCTTGTTATGGTTAATCCGAATCCGTGTATTCTACACTTCGAGTTTCTGGTATTCTCTCCATACATTTTATAGATGTCATTCGCCATCTGCCTCAAATTCCGCTTGTCAAACGCACTGCTTTCCGTTCCTCCCTCTTTGTGCTTCCAATATCCGTCAGCATCCTCCACGCTTCCCTTTTTGCTGGGAGTAGAGGCACACCACATATACAGGTCAGCACGACACAAATCCTTGGTCCGTTTTTCAATATCCGCAGCAGGTGTTCCGTTTTCAACCTCCCTGTCCAGCAGGATGGTCGCTATAGCAGAATCGGCAACTTCAAAACCGACACAGCCAACGAGGTATTCCTCGATGGTCATGCCGGTATTTGTATTTTGAGAATCACCTTCCATTACGCTGTTACGGTATAGATGCACATATATTGAGGCATTGACGGTACGCACAGCACAGCCATCTCACTCTCCACGTACATAGTCTTTGTCTTCGATTCAAAACGCTGAGTCAGCAAGGTACGTCCGCCGTCAAACCACGCGATTCTCTGAGTGGGGTCGTCGGTAAACACCATCGGCTTAACACTCTTGATAGTACCAATCTGTCCGTTAGGAATGAATGATACATTAGTCACGTTGAAGTTCTCAATGGTTGTCGGCTTGATTTCCTTGGTCGCTTCATCAAACTTCTCAACGGCGGCTTTACTGTCTCTCGGTACGATAGGACAACCCACGATACGCTCAATGGCCGCTTTCAGTGCGTCATCGGTCATATTCTGTGCATACTGCAAAGCCACATTGCCTGCGGTGTCCGAAGCAGCAGCCGGATAAAGGGCAAGACCGATTCTTTTCAACACCTTTGTATGCGTCAACAGATCGTCATACAGGTCTTCCGCCATTTCAAAATGACCGTCAGGGAATCCGGCCTTCTTCATTGCCTTGCGCTTATTCTTCAAGTACAGCAACGGATCAGAAGTAGACCCTTCGTTAGCTACCGTATGCTCAGCCTTAGTCCACCAGCGTTCTGTAGTCGCCAGCGTTTCCTTATTGTCAGATGGTACTCCGAAGTCAAAAGTCAGCCCTTTTAAACCTCTGGGGTTATTCTCCAAGTCAATAGAGAACTGTCCTGTAGAGGCGATACGCATACGCTGATGCGTCAATGCATTTCTGTTACCACCCAGCAGCTTGTCTGTGCTTTCAAACATCATATCCAGCAAAGCCTTCTGTGTTTCCCCGTTCAAGGCAGACTCTCCAAACTTCTGAACCATCAGCATGCGTTCACGCAGCATTTTTGCATTCATCGGATAGCGATGCTTCTGGGTAGGAATCTTGTTACTGCCAATCTTGAATGACCCCAAAGACTTGTCAAGTCCTTCTGAATCAACGTCTACATATACAGGCAAAGTAGTGATGCCCAGCGAAGCGATCAACTGCTCATAAGTATAGTCAAGCTGAATCTCGCTGTCCCACACAAACCCATCGGTCTGAGGAGTATTATATTTCAGTTTGAATCGGTCTACAAATTCTTGGAACTTCACGTTTCCAAGACCAAATGACATCAAGTCATAGTAATTATTCACCATCGTTCTCATGTCTTCCTCCTTTCATTACTTTTCCTTGATGGGTACAATCATCGGCAGCACAGCCAGCACCTCATCAGGTACAGCCTCCGCAAGTCTGTCGATATAAATTTCTCCTGCAAACACCACATTTCCGGTAGCATAGTCCACGCCAGCTTCCTTGTAAATGTCATTCTGCAATAAACCTTTCACGGTTTTCGGATCTACCGTCCCACCTGTATTGGTAGCGGTCTTGATGTCTGTCGCCTTTGCGATTTTAATCTCAGCCTTAGCCTGATCAAATACGCACATTGAACCAGACGGGATCACGCTGCCTTCCGCAAAATCGGATAAGTTCGTAATCTTTCCTCCCACCGGAAACGCACCCTTGATTTCGTGCCATATACTCTTGCCCGAACCGTAGGATTTCTCTGTTTTACCAAAAGTGTTAAAACTTCCCATGTCTGTTTGGTTTTTGTGTTTGTGTTAGTTCTTGTTTTCAGTCGGAAACTTCCCTTCGGCAGCCTTTTCGCTGAAATAATTATCCAGCAGACCGGTGCTTTTTCCACCTGCCCCTTGTTCTTGACCACCCCTTGGAGCGCCACCATCGCCACGCAATTCCTTGTAATTCAAGTCATACGTTTTCAGATAGGCTTCCGACAATTCTTCCGCAGTTTTCGATGCATCAATCTCCTCACCTTTGAATGTGTATTTCAATACACTCTCATCAGTAGCTCCATTTTTCTTCATCAATTCCTGCACCTGTTTCAAGAGTGAACCCTTTGTTTCGCTAGCCTCCTTCTTCTCAATGCGGTCTTTCAACTCTTTTAGGGTGTTTTTCAGGTCTTCCAGTTCCTTATTATCAGAACCTCCACCATCGTTACCTCCATCGTTTCCATTTCCGCCTTCTCCATCTTCCGGCTTATAGTTCTTTTTGAACTCATCAACCCTGCTAGCCACCTCGTGGTCTAAATTCCCACCCATTGATTTCAGAATATTCACGTGAACCTTGTAAAAAGCCTCCGTTACTTGTTCATCATTGGTTATCAATGGGAGAACATTATCCACATACTCACTTAGCGTTCTCTCAGATAAGCTGGTTTTTCCAACTCGTGTTTTCAATTCGGACAAAAGTTTTTCTTTCTCCATCGTGTTTTTTTGTGTTTGTATTGCGCAAAATAAAAAGCCCCGACCAGCGCAGCTTTCACTACGCCAATCGGGACTTAATAGTCCTCTTGTATTAATATATTTAGCGGAGGTTAAAAGATTCGAACTTCTGAACCCTTTCGGATTACCTGCTTAGCAAGCAGGAGCGATAAACCACTCTGCCAAACCTCCTTTTTGTTGCTGGGGTGCGATTCGAACGCACGACTTTTGGGACATGAACCCAACGAGCTACCACTGCTCCACCCAGCGATGTTGGCGGCTCGCTTGCCGCCTCATTCACCTAACTAATTTAACTTATGAACAAAAAAATCATATCCTTACCCTCACAACATTTTTACACTTCCTGCACTTGATTCTTACAACGCTTCCGCATCTCACCTCCACCTCCATTAGCTTGTTCCCACATTCGCATCTCACGTCTTCAAACTCTCGTCCGTAAACCCTCAACACCTCATCCTTGTCAGGAACATACTGTACCTCTTTATCCATGCAGAACTTATTTTCGGCAAATATAATCCATTGATTTATAACTTCCAAACATTTCATCATTAAATTAAAAATTTAATATTTATCCATAATCTCTTTATATTCAATACTATATTATATATATTTGCACAGTCATATTAAGTTTTAGAGGTTATAAGCCCGTTTCCGTAGTTCCCATACTGCGGCAACGGGCTTTTTGCACATGTACGAAGAAAGCCTACATACAGCCAAAGGAGAGAATGTACTCACATACGGGTACATCGAATCGTTGCGCTCTCTTGATAAACTGAAAAACAACCCGTTAAAGATTATAGCGCAGCGTGGATGCCAAGAGAAATTTCTAGGCTCAAAAGCAGACATTACATTCTTTGGTGGAAACAGAGGCGGTGGAAAGAGTTGGGCACTCCTTATGGAAGCATTAAAGGATATAGACAACAGGTATATGAACTCTATCATTCTTCGTAACGAAAAGGAAGACTTAGCAGGCATGATAGAAAAATCATACCTCATATATTCCCAGTACGGCACATACAATAAGTCACAAAACGACATGACATGGAACTTCAATAACGGAGGAAAGTTGAAGTTCTCCTATTATGCCGACGCTTTCGAAGATTTTAAAATCAGATTCCAAGGGAAAGAATACTGCTACATAGGCATTGATGAGATAACCCAGTGCCCGTACAACAAATTCAAATACCTCATGACGGACAACCGAAACGCATACAATATGCGCAACCGGTTCTACGGCACATGCAACCCCGATCCCGACTCATGGGTTCGCAAATTCATAGACTGGTGGATAGACGATGACGGATACCCTATTCCCGAAAGGGACGGAGTATTAAGATACTGCTTCATGGACGGTGATTCTCCCGATTCTATTTACTGGGGAGACACCCGGGAAGAAGTCTACGAACAATGTAAAAACATAATCGACCCCAGATGGAAACCCGAATTTGAAGAACTTGGATTCGACAAGAAAACCATGTTCGTCAAGTCTGTCACCTTCATCAAAGGAAAATTGGAAGAAAACATCCGCCTGATAGCATCTGACCCCAACTATGTGGCAAACCTTATCCAGCAGGACGAAGAACAGCGCTCCCGGGATTTGGATGGAAACTGGAATTTCAAGAACACGGGAGACGACATCATCAAGATGGCAGACATGGATCGCTTCTATGCCATGCCACAAATGACCCCGGGGAAAAGATATGTATCCTGCGACGTTGCTTTCGATGGCGGCGACTCCTGCGTACTATGGCTTTGGAACGGGTGGCATATCGAAGACATCTACGTCTGTCGGCTGGACAGCAAAGAAACCGTAGGAGTTGTCATGGCAAAGCTGGAAGAATGGGGAGTCCTTGAAGAAAACTTCACTTACGATCTAAACGGACTTGGGCAAACATTCAAGGGATTCTTCAAGGGCGCCATCCCGTTCAATAACCGTGAAGCCGTAGACGACCAATACAAAAACATATACGACAATATAAAGTCACAATGCGCATACCTGTTCGCCAAAAAGATCATATACGGGGAAATATCCATAAATCCCCGTCTGCTCGATCTTAAATTCTCCGGCAGGGGATTCGAAAAAGTCCCCCTGCGGCAAATACTGATGAAAGAGCGAAAGTGCATACGCCAAAACGAAGATGCGTCCGACAAAGGATTCTGCCTTATCCGAAAACCGGATATGAAGAAATTTGTGGGGCATTCCCCGGACTACTTCGAGGCCCTGTTCATGCGCATGATATTTGAATTAAAACACAAACACAAAAAACCGAAAGGACTATGGATGCTATAACAGACAACTTAAAACTAAGGGAAGTGCTCGTCAAGAAGCCCTTCCGCCGGATACTCCCGCTTGGCTACATGCTCGGGGGGCTATCCACCTATGGGGACGACAAAGATGCCCCGCGGGATGTTGGATTGTATCAAATACTATCCCAAACAGATTTCCTGCGTGAGTTTGAACCCTCCGGCCACAAGATAAACAACCCGTTTGTCTATCCGGACCGCGAGCGCGTAAACCCGGAAACAAAGGAAAAGTACGTGGAGCAAATGGTAAGATGTTCATTCGCTTTCCAGCGCATCATCACTATCAAACAACTCACCCACCTGTGCGGCAACGATGTCCAGTTCGAGATGCCCGAATCAAAGGAAGACAAAACCATGAATGAAACCTTCTTCAAGTTCAAGGAAGGATGGGCGGTAAAGGATATGGAGATAGCGTGGTATGAATCAGCCAAATCCGTTAAAGTTACCGGAGATACAGCCTATGTAGGCTACATGAAAGATGGCAAGTTCGGATGGCGTGTCCTGTCATACCTCAACGGGGACACTCTCTACCCTCATTTCGATTCCATCACAGGAGAACTTACACTGTTCGCCCGCGAATATTCCGACCTTGACAGCGAAGGGAGGCAGCTCACAAGCTACGTCGAGGTATGGGACAACGCTTACTTATATCGGTACAAGCAAGACAAGAAAGGAATACCGGGAATAATGAATACCATAAAGAAAGTATTCGGACTAAGCGGGTACACCCTCATTTCAAAGGAATCCCACAACTTTCCGTTTATCCCCGTAGCCTATCGCCGGGATGACAATGGGGCTTGCTGGTCATTTTCTCAGGACAGCATCGACCAATATGAGCTTGCATTCTCCCAACTATCGCAAAACAACATGGCATACGCTTTTCCCATCATGTACATGAAAGGCGATGACGTAGAACTCATTGGCGATATGTTCGGATCAGTCAAAGCCCTTACCATGGGAGCCGATGATGATGCAGGATTCTTACAGAAGCAAGACGCGTCAGGATCATTCAATGTGCAACTGGAAGCCCTGTACCGCATGATCTACGAGCAGTCCTTCACTGTTATCCCTCCCGAAGTAAAAAGCGGAGACCTCCCCGGAGTTGCGGTAAAACTACTGTATTCTCCAGCCATGGAATTTGCCATAAAGGACGCGCAAGAATACAACAGCTTCATAGACGGAATGGTACGCATCTACACGCATGGATACGGAACAGAATGCGGTGAAATCACCCGGTTTAACAGGTTGAATATATACGCATGGATATTGCCGTACACCCCGCAAAACGATGCGGAAACCGTTACCAACTTGGCTACAGCCGTACAAAATGGCTTCTTGTCCAAGCAAACCGCATCCGAGAAAATACCTATGTATTCCAAAAACTCGGAATGGAATCGCATCATGCTCGAATTAAAGGAACAGCAACAAGCCGATCTCCTCAATGAAGTCTTGAAGCAAAAAGAAGCAGCAAAAATCAAAACCACGCAGCAAACCGCCAGTTGATTATGATAGAGCCGTCAGATAAGGAAATACAGGAAGCAAAGGACTATATCAGGTTAAGACTGAGTGCAGAATTAAGCATTCAGTCCCACCTAGAGATACTCATGCAGAAGGCAGCAAAGGATATTATAGCACTATCCTATAAATACAACCTGCCGGCATCCTCTTTCAGATTCTCATCAAACAAGAGTTTACAGAAAGAGGTCAACGCCATATTAGCTACCCTGCAAGATACCATTATCGAATACACGGAACTGCTAGCCTCCGCGACCCCTAAATCAGACGACAGCGAAATATTTCCATTCCTGCACAGGGAAACATTCGGAGATACATTGGATGGCCGCACAGAAAAATACGTTCATCGGTTCAAAGACGAGATCCAAGATTTCATAGCCGCCGGACTATTGGCGCACCTGTCCGAATCCGGTCTTCTGTCAGAGGTATGGAAGTATATGAAATCCCCATACTCCAACCCACTCGTTGGGACAAGCACTGGCAGAGGACAGTCCGCCTATCACCGCCTGAACACACTTACGCGTTTCTCCATAGCAGAGGCATGGATGCACGCAGACATGGAAACGGCGATCAGAAACGGGGCTATAGGCTTCATATCCATGCGAGGCTCATCATATCCTTGCTCCCTATGCGATGATATGACCGGATTCCACACCTTTGCCGAGGCTTACCCTCCATACCATTCCAAGTGTTGTTGCATACCAATACCAATTTACGGATAAAAAAACAAGAAAACATGGACTACAGCAGAAAACTACAATCAGAAAGCCGCAAGGCAAAGCTCACACCCGTAGAGAGAGCCATGGCAGACCTCATGTGCCTAGGATGGTCTGCATCCGATGCCTTTATCGCCACAGGACAGCTAAAGCCCGCCCTCAATGACGAATACAACAAGACGCAGATAGAAAAAGTAATCTCAGACGATCCGTTTATCAAATACATGGAACAAAAGCAGCGTTCCATCAAGCGCGGCATCCTAAAACAGTACACGGAAGAACCGGAAGAAAGCGAAAAGGAAGACATAACCCTGCTATCAAAGGAAGAAATTCTCCAAGAGGCGCTTCGGTCAGCCTACGCCCTGCCTATAAACGACCCCAAGCGCGTAGAAATCCTTATGAAGTACGCCGACCTCCAGCAGATGAAAAAGGACGAAGTGAAAGAAGAAGACACCACAGTGCACTACTATCTTCCCCTCACCTGCAACAACTGTGAGCTATACATCAAACACAAGAAACAACTCAAAAAATAAAGCACATGAAAATTCTAGGATTTACCATCATCCGTACCAGCAAGTACAACCGGCTCATAGAAAATTCCGCTAAGTTGGCAGAAGAAGCCGTCCATAACAAACAGAGAGAAGCATTCATGGCATCATCCCTCAAAAAAGCATGGGAAAGCAATGACGAACTACGTTCCAAGTTATCAAAATCGAAACAAAAGCGGGATAGCCTAGGTAGATTCACGAAATAGCATTACCTTCGCGCCGTATAAGTTAACTTGCCAACGAATACCAAAGGAAACAACGCCCCTATATAACAGTGTTAAACAGGGGCGTATTTTTGAATATTTACTATCAATATCCTTCTCGTCTTTTACATTCTTGGCGAAATTCGTCTTCTTTCATCCTTTTGTAGCTTGCAAAATCCCTATTAAGCCTCATATCATCATTACGACCATAAGACTGTTTAAGTTCATCAACACGTAAAAGGTCAAATTCAGATTCAAGCATATCCTCCACTTTAGTACCGTCACAGAGGTAATTCTCTAAATCATTAATATTCATTTTTTTCTCTTTCATAGCAAATATATTTTAAAATTATTCTGCTAAGATACAAAAAAACACCTCATTTCATAGCTATATGCCAACTTTATTTACGATTGACACCATCGACTATTTTTTTAATTTTAGAATCAATATCAGGCGCACTTAACGGAAAAATTTCTTCAAGAAGATACTCTGTATATCCTGAAGTGGATATATTAAGCCATTTACATGTAAATTGATCACGTATTATTTCTCTTTCTTCGTGATTATTCCCGTGCAACACATTTACAACTTCATTTTCACGAAACTCAATCAAAAGGACATCATTCCATTCCATTTTGTAATTCAGAAGAACGTAAAAATGCTTTATATTATTATTTTCAACGAATAAATGCTTGTTTTTTGGATTACGCGAGAAACGTTCTCTGATTTCTTCAAGAATATATTCGTCATTCAGAAACTTAGCTCTACTCCTTGCAGCAAATTCAGATAAACCTTTTTCAAAAGGTTGATACTCATTATCCACTTCATTAAATTTCATAACATTGTACCTACCATTGATTTCTTCGGATGGTTCCGACACAAATTTTGTTATCATCATACTATTATATTTTAGGTTTGAAATACACAAATATACGAAACGATTCAAATAAAGCAAAATTCATTCTGCATTATATCTATCACACGCTGGCATCTCTTGCATCCGGATAGCCTTAATTGTTTCCCTGCCTTCCAATATAGCCTTGCATACACGGTGGTATCCATCTGCAATCTGCCCGCAATCGTCAAGAATAACCGGATAATCCAAAGAGCAATCCCGTACTCGTTTGCACTGAAAAATGAATTGGGACATAGTTGTAGCTTCAAAAGGTTGCGCTGTCAAATCAACACACCAGAGAGGCAGATCCAATATTGGATACTCTTTAGCTTTAGCAAATAGATAGAGGGTTGATGCTTTCCAAACCTCATCCCCTCTATGATATTCGCTTTCCCCAAAGGTCATATTATCAATTTGCACCTTCATTATTACCTTGCTCCTTTTCATTCGGCTCTACCCACGAATAGGTATCCGCCTTCCCTTTTTGCTCATTTTCAGCCTCATCCTTAATTTCATGCGCCATCCGTTCTTCCTCCAAGATCTTCGCGTCCTCCTCATCCGAAAGTTCCTCAGTAGGACGATTGATAAATTCATCAATAGCCACTACAACCGAATGCTGAAATGTAGCGTCCACAATAGAAGCACAAGCCATCGCATTAGTAAATATCACCGACAGCGCATCCAGCATCTCCTTATCATCCTCAGACATATCCACCTGTACAAACACCATTGTGTCTTCCCTATACTCCATCGCCCAGTTCCCAGCCACCGTAGCCACCTTCAAATAACTAAAATCCTCTCTCTTGTACTTCAATAGGGTGAAGTTCCCAACCTGAATCTTTTTACCGTATTCCATACTAAATATTACATTAAATATTACACATAATAACCATTACAAATCCTCAACGTCATATTCCACGCCCTTATCAAACGCGTCCTCTTGGCACAAATCCATATCCTGCACCACAGGCACAGGCGTTTTAAGTTCCTCCTCCGAGAATCCATACACCTTATACAAGAACCCGCTTGCAGTCCGCTTCTTATTCATCTTCCCGAACCCGATCTTAGTCATCTGCCGCCCAAAGGAGATAATATCCACAGGTACAAACCCGTTAGCCTCAGCATAATTCACCATATCCTGATACATATCCGACACCTTCAACCAATTAAACAGTTCACCCTTGGTAGCAGATGCGCACCGTACTCCCCGCGCCGAAGCCCAAGACAAAGTGACATTGCTTTCACCCATCACCAACAATCTCTGTTTCTCCGCGTTCTCACTCTTGGGGAATACATACTTGCGTTGCTTTAGATATTTCGCTCCCCTCATTATCCAGTTCAATATCCCCGGATATTCCTGTTTCAAGTCCGAAGCCAAATGCTTGTTCTGCAATTCCTCCGGTATAATATGCTCAAATATGATATACAGAAACCGTCTGAAATACCCATGACTGCCATCCGTGCTCTTAGGGATATTATTCATATTGAATATCAGCCAAGGTATATTCCTCACCACATACACATTGCCACCTATATTCCTCCCGTATTGCACCTCGCCACTACACAGCGACTTAAAAGCATCCTCATATCCCGAAATATCCTTTGCCTGTATCTCCGGGCATACATTCACAATCTTCCCGTCAACCGCAGCAATATTCCTCATGCGCTCATCGCCACCCTTAATTAAGGAAAGCAACCCCATGCCCGAAACATTGGGCTTTCCGAATATCCCGTCAATAGTCTCATAGATAACGCTCTTTCCATTAGACCCGTTACCATACAGCATAAGGCAATTCTCCACCTTGTCAGTCATATACCCCCTGTCAAACGTGCAAAGACCAAGGTACATCTGCAAAATACTGCGGCTCTCCTTCTCCGGCAATACTGTGCGCAGGAATGAGTTCCACAGCGGACACTTCGCTGTCGGGTCGTAATTATATTCATTCAGGTAAATCACATGAAATTCAGGAGAAAACTTATGTAATACCCCGGTAGTCATATCCACAACCCCGTTGAGGTAAGCCTTCACATGAAAAGAGGGATGCAAGTAGCAATTAAGCCTCAAAGATTGCTTTGCTTTTTTCTGGAACTTATTCAGAGAGTAATACATATCCCTGTTAGGCACGTGCATCCTCACTAAAAACAACTCTATAGCCCTCTCCAATACATCCTCGCTGATAGGCTCATATATCTTCCCTGTAAAAAAGTACGTTATTCCATTCATGGAGCGCAAATCCCCATTTGACACCGATGTATAGACCAATTCCTGTAGTGAAGCAGAACTATCCCTATAGTCCTGAGCCTTGCTTGCAACATCGTAAGCCGTTCTATCAGAGACACTTACCAAGTTATCTACTATATCATCAATCAGTTTTTTGTAGTAAACCATGCATTGTATCGTGTATTAAGTTAACTAACACAGGGCAAAAGCTACCCACCATTAGTTTCTCCATATTTTAAACTACTCCCAGACAAAAGTACATCTATTATACACACTATACAAATATTTTATAAGTTATTTATAATAAAGAGTTTACGAAGTGTAGTTAAAGTAATAGTTTATACATAAAATGAAGAATAATGTAGCATTTGCAAAAACGATGATTTCGTAGAAAGTCGCAATTTTTTATTTTATAAGGATTGTGCAGGGGGATAGTGTATAATAGGAATGTAGAAAAAAATGGGAAAAATTTTTAGATGTAATGAATACGCACCATACACATCCAACAAAAGGGGGTGCTACCCCATCTGAATATTATACAAGTAATATTCACAGCTTACCCCAATTAAATACTGAAAATCAGATACTTACAAACACGGAAATCATGTTTAAAAGCACAAAATATTATACCAAATACTCCCCTTATTGTTTTGCTATTATAAATATTATTCGTATCTTTGTATTGTAAGAAAGACCTAGAGAGGTAAGGATATGTAACAAAACTTAACACGTTTTTATTACGCCATCCTCTCCCAGCTTTTCCTTACAGCCACCCACCGCCACAAGACGCAAGCGGCAAACGGAATGAACCGTTTCAAAGCAGGTGAAACGCACCTGTTAAATTAGCGATACTTTGATCTATTGATAAAAGATACCCCAGTACGTTTGCAGCGCACTAGGGTACTAAATGAAACAACACTATAAAGCGTTATTTCGGGATTCGTAACGAATCACAAGCACCGCAAATATACTTCTTTATTTTGGAATTTCTTCTTTTATACGCTCAAAAATTAACTTCTTGTGAATGTGTTTATCGTTATCCTTACAAGGTGCACACCGTAACAGGTAGGTATTCATAAAGTTATAGATGGCGTAACGCTGCCTATTGCTGGATACTCTGCAAAGTACCCTTGGATAACATAAATGACAAACGTAAATTGTATAGGTGATTATAGCCCTATTCCGTTATATAGTAATGTATAACAGGCTTACAGAGTACGTGTTACTCCGCTAGGTTGCTGTAAGCAATGCAACATAGGGCACTACTAATCAATTAACATTAATCACTTAAAAATTACAATTATGAAAAAGAATGAAGTAAACCCAGCAAAACAGAACGGTTTGAATGTAACAGTTAAGAACGTTAAAACAGCCGTAACGGTAAATGACGTAGCCAACAAACCTAACAAGAAAGAAGCTAAAGAGGCTATCTTACTAGAACTTTCTAAAGATGTTTCTTTGAACGGCTTTTGCAAGCTGATCGCAAAGATCAAAGAGGAAAGCCCCGCAAAGTATAAGGAGCTTATGTTAGCACATAACCTTGGCGAAAACTTCGAGATCACTTTTGAATGGTTCAAAGAGAATTGCCCGAAAGATGAAAACGAAAAGTTCGCTAAATGGAGAAAGGTTAACGATACTACAGTTTTGGCAAACGAGAATCCCCAGTACAACCGGGTAACCGCAAAAGGTGTACGCTATACGCTAGTTCCTTACAATATATCTAAAGCTAATTACAAGGTTTTTCTTGACATGTTTAGCGATGTTGTTTCAGAAGTAAACCGTTTGCGCACCTTAGCAGAAAGTAAAGTTAAAGCTGCAAAGAAAGAAGAAAGCGAAAAGAGCAGATCTTTAAAGAATGCAGTCAAAGCCGCAAAGGAAAAGATAAAAGGAATGAATCTAGCGGAGAAGTTAGCCTACATGACTACTTTACCCGAAGATATTCAAGATATTCTCTTGTCGGCTTAATAAAAAAGGTAGTTCGGATCTGAAAAGTAGCCGAAAGGTAGGGCGCGATTCCCTACCTACCTACAATCAATCACCCTATACAATTCGATACATGCACGAAAAGCGCGTACGCATTTACACCGCCGGTATTCATTTATCGGGGGTGTTTTTGTGTACCTGTCGGGGTGTATGTATAAATAATTCATAGTTTTTAATTCAATAGGACGGCTTTGTCCGGAACGGTGTAAAAACCGTAACGGGCAGAGTACACCCTTTCGCAAACGTCTTTCGGATGCGAATGACTGGGTGTTTCCTGTCCTGTTTTTAGTTTAGTTAAACGAAGGACGTAATTTACCCGAACGAGTTGTAACAGCTTGAACGGGTGAACTACACCCTTTAATGAACGGGTGCGCGTAGTTCGTGTGCCCGTTTTCTATTTAAACAAACCACTATGAACGATTACGAAATGATAATGCAGATCCCGTTTGAACGACGTGCGAAAATACAGCATGAAATTATATCGGAACGGGTACACAAAATAAACAAACAGATACGGGAGCTTCAAAAGGATAAGGAGAACAATTACGAACGTATTGGAAACCTTCTGTATGAACGGAAGTATCTACGCGAACGAATGGAGGTTTTGGCTGAACGGTTTATTCCGGACAGCCGAACGAGTTATTAACTAATAAAGATGAATGACTATGGCAGAAATAGTAATTATAGCCGCGTGTCTGTATGCAGGATACCGGCTTATAAGAAAGAAAGATGAACGATTTTGGTATTAGCCAAATGAACGACTCTAGGCGAACGAATCGCCTTGTTATGGGCTATCGGTTTTGAACGGCTGGTAGCCTTCTTTTTATTAACTAAAACAAATGAATTATGGAGCCTAAATTTGATTACGATTTTATCTTTTCAGATATAAAAGGAAACGATTATTTAGAAATACATTGGAAAAACATATCTGCAAAAGAGTTTACTCGAAAAATAAACCGGCTTAAGTGGAAGTATAACGTAAGCGAGGCTATTATTTTACTAAAATGGTTTAAGTAAGATTATATCTTCTTCGGATTCCGGTTTGACTCTAAAAGTCACAACGACTAATAAATCGCCTGAACGGCTGTCTCTGAACGGGTAGCCGTTTTCTATTTACCAATTAAATAAACTATATGAATAAGACTGAATTAAGGCAGAAAGAAGAACGATACATTCTCGACTGCATTGACAATGAGGAATACGACATTGTGTGCAACAGCACGAAAGAAAAGCTCGAATTTGTAGTTAAGGTATTCAACCAAGAATACAACTGTATTTCCGTCAAACGGACTTATCCGAATGTACAGGCGCGTTTTGAGCAATGGCTCAGAGGTTTGCCATCTTCTATTTCGGTTGAATACGACAACTATAAGATAGGCGAAATAGGAAAGATCTGGGGCATTACGAATGAACGGGCGAACGCCAGGTTTGTAGAATACTGGTGGGCTACAATGTCGGCGGCATTCTTTAGACTATGTGATAAGTATATAGTAGACTATTCCTACCTGTATTAATCGCACGAAGGCGTACGATTGGATTCGTGCGTCTTCTCTATTTACTAACTAAAACAAGAAAAGAAATGAGTGAATTAAAAAATTTCAACGATTTAGAATTTAATCGTCATCCGTTGGCAAAATATGCCGAACGACCTCCTTTCATTGTTCGTCATGAATATGCTGAATCCAAACTGGCAAAAATGGATTTTGAAAACGGCTATGGAATTAGTGTCTTATTGGGGTCTCTATTTGAATCAAACGGCATAGATACCTATGAAGTTGCAGTGTTCAAAAATGGAGATTTATGTTATGCACCAATCACAAACATTGAAATCGGTTTTATAACAGCAAATGAAGTATCCGCTGTTATGAGGCAAATTCAGGAACTACCTAAGACATAGCTGCCTTCTCACTTATACGGCATAAGCATCGTTAACGTATATAACAAGAGCGTGCAATTAGGTTTGTGCGCTCTTTCTGTTTATCTACTAAAACTTATAATTATGAATAGAAGCACGAATATCAAAGACGATTCATTGCCTTTAATAGAAGAAATAGCAAATGAGTTGAAACTTTACGGAAATGACGTAGCAGTATGTTATGGACAAGTCTACTCATCCGTTATGTTCCATTACGATGGAAAAATAGGAAGCGTAGCTGTATGGGGCGGAGTATTGTACTGGAGGAGAAGGTTTGGGGAGGACAAATCATATGAAGTTATTCCAGACTCAAACCTAAGTATATATGAGCAAGCCGAGCAGGTATTAGCCATGCCGATAACAGACCGGAATGGAGAACCGGTCAAAGAATGCGGTTCTTTGGAAGATCTAGTAAACAACCCGTACTTTAAAGGGATATATACCATCGTGTAGCATACGATCTTAACGTTTTAATGAAGGCATACCTCTAAAAAGGTATGCCTTTTCTCTTTTAACTAACTAATTAATAACAATCTAAAATCTACGAGTATGTTGTATTTTAATTTCAAAAACTATGATGAGTTTAAAGAGAAATTCGGTAAACGTATTACCAATAACGGGAAAGAAGTTCGTTCAAACGGTATCCTTCTCAGTTACCTGAAAAGCGAGATGTCCCAAAGACATTTCAATAATCTAACCTCTGTTTCATCTATGACTAATTTATATACTCACATCATAGAAGAAGCCCTAATGTCAGGAGAAAATGTGGTATTAAATATTAATGACACAATGTATTTTTTCCATTCTCCCGACTTTAGAACGGATGACCGTTTCGGACTCTGTGAGGACATGGATGCAAAATCAATCCGGTATTACAGACAAGACAACGGGAAGGCCTACAAAATGAAAGCAGGACGCTTTATGAGACATATTCTACTATCATGTGAACGAACGAAATACGTATGCGAGCAGGCTTTGAATTATGTATGTGAAGTATTCCAAACAGAATGGGAAGCATATGTAAACACTAAATCTGACGAATACGAGTTAATCGTAGATAGTGACTTTGAATACATTTATGATTCATTCCAGCAAAAAGGGAATTTCAATTCTTGTATGAACGACGAAGATTACTATTCATTCTATAGTAAATCAGTAAATGCGTCAGCAGCTAGATTAGAAAACAAGGATGGTAAAACCGTAGCGAGATGCATAATCTTCAACGAAGTGCATGAATGCGATTCTGATAATGTATTCCGGTTCGCAGAACGTCAATATTCATCCGATATGGACGAAAAGCTAAAACAGCTACTCGTCAATAAGCTGATTCAAGGAGGATATATAGACGGATATAAAAAAGTTGGCGCTGACTGCCATAGTTCAAGAGTGTTCGTTCTCAACGATGGAACTTCGTTGGAAAATAGATCATTTTATATAGATTGCTGTATAGAAGGCGATGACGCAGTTTCTTATCAGGATTCGTTTAAATACTACAATTCCTCTAAGAAAATAGCCTTTAATAACGACTCATTCAATTATGATTTTGAGCTAGATATAACTAACGGGTATCTTGGTGTATATGACTCTTATCACGATTCATATTGCCTAGAAACAAGAACCGTTTATGTCTGGATTTACTCCCGTTCATATTATGATGAAATGACATGCGACGAAAACAGGCTTGACGACTTCGATTACTGCGAAAAAGAAGGAGACTATTACGATAACACTGAATATTCAGATTATAGTGGTATATATATTCCCAAAGGTAAAGAAAGATACTCTTATGCGCTTTCCGGTTATCTACACGAAGATGATGCGTTCTATTCAGAATTGATGGATGATTATATCCCAGACGATGAAGTCGAAAAATACGAGGATGAATGGATGGAAGAACATTGGTCATATGACGAGGTAAACGAAGAATACGTAAAAGAAGCTGTTAAATGCTTTATTTGGAATGCGTTCAACCATGACTATGACGAAAAGAACGTCTCAGTAAACTATGCACATGATAATTTCATAGAATACGAAGGCGAATACTACGATGAAGTAAACGAAGATGGAGTTCCATACCATCTAGTTGAAGAACTGGAAGAAGCTACCCTTTAAACTCTCATTGGT
The DNA here is from genome assembly GCA_902388365.1 of uncultured Bacteroides sp. Classification (GTDB taxonomy): domain Bacteria; phylum Bacteroidota; class Bacteroidia; order Bacteroidales; family Bacteroidaceae; genus Phocaeicola. The sequence goes on from CABMPB010000031.1 coordinate 38,036, forward strand.
TGCCGAATGCGAGAGCTTCCGGCATCCTCATTTACTAACTAAAACAATTAAGATTATGAGACTATTAAAGAAACTTTATGAGATTTCATCCCCGTCAGAACATGAAAAAAGAATGCGTAAATTCATCATCTCCATATTAAGAGGCGCTGATATTCCATATTATGTAGACAAGATCGGAAATGTGTATGCCACCAAGGGAAAGTCCAAGACTTATCCGTGTATCGTGTCCCATATAGACGAAGTGCACGATTTTCATAAAAAAGGGTATGAGATCGTGGTTCATGGAGACGTGATATTTGGATTGAATGCGAATACAATGTCATACGAAGGTATTGGAGCAGACGACAAAAACGGAATTTGGGTATGCCTGAAAGCCTTGAGCGAATTTGAGGTATTAAAATGCGCGTTTTTTGTCAGTGAAGAAATTGGATGCATCGGAAGTTCTGATGCAGACATGGAGTTCTTCAAAGATTGCCGTTTCGTCCTTCAATGCGACCGAAAAGGGAGTAGCGATTTCATCACGTGCGCTTCCTTCACAGAACTATGCTCCGAGGAATTTACCAACGCTGTTGAAATGGATAAATTCGGCTACAAAGAGGCTAACGGCATGATGACAGACGTTATGACTCTGAAAGGAAATGGATTAGGAGTGTCTTGTTGTAACATATCATGCGGATACTACAACCCGCACACAAGTAACGAGATGACAAGATTCAGCGAGCTACAGAACTGTTATGAATTTGTAAAGCATATCATCACGAATTGCACATCTGTATATTCACACAAACATACGTCTTATACAAAATCATACGGATCATATTACCAGAGGTCAGTCATATTCAGTGACTTCAACTGGAGAAAGGACGCTCGTACTGGAAGATGGACGATAGACGATGCTCCGGCCGGAATGAGGCAAACCTCAAAAGAAGACGAAGAACAAGATGCTGTAGACGAAGAATACGTTTCCATGGCTAGCCTTATGGAAGAAAAAGCACTTAACGATCCGGAAAAATTCTCGTTGGAAGAATTTATAACTTCTTACTCCGAGTATTACCCAAACTTAATACGTTCTGACTTTGAGCGCTCTTGTACCGAATTAACCGGAGTTACTTATTAAACAAAAGGGAGAGATTTTCTTAATTGAAAGCCCTCCCACTCTACATTAGCGACTGTGAAGTCCCGTTTTCCTCAAATATAATTCTACATGGCGTTGGGAAACGCTCTTGCTGCTTACCTATTGAGAATGAGCGAGTGTAGGTCACTGTAAACATAGCATTAGCTTGCTAGCTGCCATTCAGAACATAGGGTTCTTACAACGCATCACGGGTTAGCTCTCGTGGTGCTAGCAATTATTAACTAACTAATTTTTAATGAATTATGAAAGCAATTTTAAGTAAAGAACTAAAGCACAGAATAGAATGTGCCAGCAAGAATGGAAGTGTCATTGCGACAAAAATCATTAATGAATTGAAATTCCATAAAGATGTACGTGAGATCATAAGCGGAAAAGGGAATTATTTCAATTCCCTTAGAGTCGTTTCTCGGGAGGATTCGTGTACCAAATTAAAAATCAATATCTCTTATTGTAATAAGGACTTAGACAGCGATCTATTTCCGGATAAAGGAAATCCAGAGGCGCCGTTTTTTCCTGAAAACAGAAACGTGATAGGTGCAGGTTCGTTTGCTCTTAGTTTTAAGTCCTTAAATAATACAAGCGATGAAGATGTTGACTACTTTTCGCAGGCTATGTGCGTTAATTCAAAAATCAAAATTTCGATCTATGACAAGATGAGTGATTTTGAAAGAGCTTATCTAGGAGAAAACTATTACCAGTATGGGCAATTTGGAAATGACAGCTCATTGCATAAATCATGTATGAGGTATGATGATAAAGCAGTAGCAGCAGCCGATTTCTACAGAAACTTTGCAGGTTGTCGGATATTAATTGCCGAAACCAGCGACAACCAAATTCTTGGAAGGGCTATTATTTGGGATAACGTCATTTTCGAACTTAATGGAGAAGGAGCTAAATTAAGCCTGATAGACCGAGTATATTCATGCTTCCCGTTTATTAACAAAATGATACTAAACTATGCTTACAAAGAAGGAATCCAAATGAAAAAAGCACGTAACACCTATGATAGCCAAAACCAGTTTACGGTATTAGCGGACGAAGTTAATATAAGTGGAACATCTATGAGCGAAGGGTATGAGGTATATTTAAAAGCGAAAACGTATGTACCTAAAATAAGATGGCACAAAAGTGGAGCACCATACTTGGATACCTTTTCCGTACTTACATCGGAAGATGGCAATCGTTTGGTACTAACCAACGATGAAAATTGTCTAAAAATAGCAAGATTCAGAAGTACGGACGGAACAGCCGAACTTATTAGATATGTTTGTCCAGTATGCGGAAAGATTAATTCAAACAATGAATATTACTGTAGCCTAGATTGCAAAGAAAAAATATCGTCAGTACAAACTCTTTTTGGGCACGCATTTGTATCCGGTGTTAAAAAGTACAAAGGGAAATATTATCCCGCTATCTTTTTTGAAAAAGGGAAGCCTACAGAGGCATTCCTTAATTGGTTTAATATCCGTAAACTATTCTAGTACCACCAATATGCAGGCATCCTAACCGAAGCCTGTATATCCAATTACTAACTAAAATTATCATTATGAAACTTGAAGACATAAACCAAAAGGTTTTTCATTCCGAAATCAGTGATATTGGAATGAGACGAATGGAGAACGCGGGCGTATTACCGAACCTGTGTGAAATAGATGGCTCTGATAGCGTTGTCATAGCATCTATTGTAGAAAAATGGAAATCGACATTTCTAGGAGCTTTTGTCTATCGTTACCCTAAATACTACGGAATGATAAAGAGGATGGCGGAGGTCTTCGGAAAATCGCCTGAATGGGCTGATTTCACAAAGCAGAACATACGGCGATTAGTAGATGAGTTTTCGGACGGATGCGCCCCAAGTACGCTAAAGACCTACCTTGCAATGATTAAAGCCGTACTGAATGACGCTAAGGACGAACACGACATCCCATGCAAGAAGTTTGATGAGGAACTTACCGTAAAAAACACACCCTCTGTCGGCGTATATCTGAATCTTAGCGACATATCCAAACTAGAATCGTATAAGCCTGCAAACGAACGGGAGAATATCGTTCTTGCGCAGTTTTTGTGCGGATGTTACACGGGCGCCCGGCATTCAGACATCTTATCCATGACAGAAGACAACATCTCTGGGAAGTATCTAACTTATGTGAGTCAAAAGACAAAAATAGCAGCTACAGTAGAGGCTAAATCGAATTTAAAAGAAATGTTAGCTATTTCAAGTAAAAAAAAGTACGCTGATAGCCTGTTTAACCAAACAATTCGCGATATTTGCAAAAAGGCTGGAGTTAACGAACCTGTCCGGGTGTTTAGGGCAGGAGAAAGCATATCCGGTAAAAAGTATGAGTTTGTAGCGAGCCACACGGCTAGAAGGTCATTCGCCACAAACCTTGCCGAACTAGGAGTTCCTATTCTGCAAATATCCAAAAGGATGGGGCATACTGATATAAAGATGACACAGCATTATATCGTTTCACCTATTGGAGCACTAGACGAACGAGGAATGAAATATTTTGAATAACTTAAAAATAGATACTATGTGGAGAATTGGAACATTGGCATGGTTTATCTTGATTGTGGTCTTTTGTTTTGAATTCAAGGGATTCTTTATATACCTTGGAATAATATTTCTACTAGCCATTCCTGTTGGAATAAAAGCAGCTAACGATGCGGAGAAGAAGCACAAATTGGAGAGGGATAAAATTTATGAAGATTGGAAGAAGATGATGGAAGATAAAAAGCAGAAAGAAAACAAGCAATAAGAAAAGGCAGACACAGGATTGGTTTCTGTATCTGCCACTGGTTATGTTACAGCTATGAGTTATTTTTGTGAGCGTATTTTACGGGAATAAAAAGAGCTATTTATCTTCTGTTCAATTTGATCAAATGATTCAGCCACATCTTTTTGCAAAATCTTTGCATAGATCTGCGTAGTCTTAATATCCATATGCCCAAGCATACGGGAAAGTACTTCAATACGAACACCACTTGATAAAGCGATTGTCGTGGCAAAGGTATGTCTGCCAACATGAGAGGTAATCTTTGTTTTTATACCACATAACGCACCGAGAGGTTTTAGCATTATATTGTAATTTTGATTAGAGATAATAGGGAGTTTATATTCATACTTCTTCAAAATCTCAACCGCGGGCTTCATTAAGACTACATAATAATCTGTATCAGTCTTAACCCTAACATCCCGGATGCACACTTTCCCTTCCTCAATAATTGTACTGGAAAAATCAAATTTAGCCAAATCTGCATAGGACAGCCCTGTGTAACATTGAAAAAGGAAACAGTCCCTTACTCGTTCAAGCGAAGGGTTATCAATCTCTGTATCCCGCAATTTAACAACCTCATCCATGGAAAGATATTTTCTCTTTCCATAAGCGTTCCCCCTATGGATGGTTATTCCTTGGTATGGAGTATCATCCAGCAAACCAAATATAATAGCTTCTTTAATATAAACTTTCAACCGCTTATGGTATGAATACACGGTAGTTTGTTCATGGACTCTTTTTTTAAGCCATTCATCAAACAATAGTATATTTTGTGGAGTTAAATCAGAGAAATAGACAATCTTCCCATATTCAAATAGAGTGTTCAACATCGACTTATGTTGTTTTTTGGTCCCGTTAGCCATTACTCGCTCGTTTATTCTTGATTCAACAAAATCAAGAAACGAGTTATCCGACTTTTGGCATGAAATTAAAAAGTTATCCAGTTTATCGAAGTCAAATTCTTCTCCCTTCTTTAAAGAAGCATTAATAAACTCTTGGACAGTAGATTTTACAGTATCTATCTGTTCATTCAACTGGACGGCATCATCCCTAAGGCAAACATGAGTTTTATCCCTCCATTGCCCAGAGAATAATTTTACCCCCGTGGAAATCCACTTCCTTTTACCATTATAGAGGATTTCAAGCTGCACAAGCCCTTTCTTTGTTTGGGATGCAACATTTTTTCGGTCGAATACGACTCTTAATGTAGGTATCTTCATAACTGTTTTGGTTTTTGGTATCATACCGGTATCATATCGGTATCAAAAGCGTGAACTATAACGTACCTAAACGTATTAATTCGTATGTTATATAACACAAAACAGTGACCTTTTTAGTCTTTATTTATAGCATTTTCTTTATATAAAGATCTCATTATCAACAAAATAGGTCAACCATTTAGATTGACCTATCAGTGATTCCGAAGCGATTCGAACGCTTGACCCACGCCTTAGAAGGGCGTTGCTCTATCCAGCTGAGCTACGGAACCATCCTTAATTGCGGTGCAAAGGTACGGTTTTTATTGAAATTACCAAAAATATCCGTAACTTTTTTCACTAGAAATCTATCTTTCCTCTATTCAGCATCCACAGAAAAGGCAGATAGCAACAGATATGAAAAGCGTAATGGGCTATCTGTGAGTTAATTCCACCCCATTCCACCAAGTTTGTGTACATCAATGAAGAAAAGAACTGAACGATGAAAAAAAGTATCACGAAGTAATCGGCAAAGCGGGCAAACAAGCAAGACATCCCTTTGATTATGTCTTTGTCCGTACGAAAACGTCCCGATGCGTACCCGAAAACAACTCCGGATATTCCTATCCCGAATGAAACCAAGTAATAGATTCCTTTCTGAAACGGAGAATTGGTAAGCGAACCGGTCACACTTCGCAATATGGTCCACGGGGCAAAAGTGGTACAGATAATCATTAATATATAAATTAATAAGGTGCAACCGGCCAATACCAATGCCCGTTTCTCTTTGTGGGAGATTTGCTTCCTTTTCTTTATCGCCCGTCCCATAGTACCCAAAATACCGGAATGAAAAGCAATGCCGCAACCTATAAACAATATAATAACGATCCCCAAAGCCGGGGTCCGGACATAATTTTCGATGACATGCCTCAGCTCCCAGCGAATACCTTCGGGACTGAGAAGGCTCTGCACCTTGCCCAGCCCGTAAATACTTCCTATCCACGAGAACAGCGCCACGGCAACCGTCAACAAGAAAAAGACCGTAGCGGCATGCGGAAAATTACGTTTATTCTTCATCCGGTTCCAGATTATCAATGTCAATGATACGCAATTCCAATGCACGGGTTACCAAGCGACAGGCATTGACTCCACTCCTCTCGTCCACCGTAAACAGACGGGTTATCAATTCATTCTGACGTTTTTCTATGGATTTCACACCGAAAGGCATTCCTTTCAGATTGGTAATCATTTCCTTGGTGTACCCCAAAGCCAAATGGCGAAGCAAGCGCTCATCATATTCATCAATATCATAATCGATAATAGCTTCCTGCCTACGCTGTTCCTGTGCCACAGATTGCTTGAAGCGCTCTACAATCTTCTCCAGAATGGGATAATTGAATACCAGTTTCTTGCCATCCATCACCGCCTGCACATCGGTAGCGGTAAGCAGTTCGCCGGTTTTCAGGATGATGCCGTCGGCTCCGGCATTCAGTGCATCCACCCACAGTTTCTCGTTCAGCACTTCACCCGTGAAGATCAGAACCCGGATATCCGGATGGTTCTTGCGCAAGGATGAGCAGATGTCCACACCGATAGTGGTAGAACCGCCCAACCCCAAATCCAGCAGCACCATATCGGGAACCTGTACTTTCAGCAGTTCCCAAAACTCGCTCTCTGTCATAGCAGTTCCTATCACTTCCGCATTGGGTATTTCGTGCCTGAATATTTCTTGCGTACCTTTCAACTCCAGTTTGACGTCCTCTACAATAATGACTTTAAATTTGTTACTTTCCATATAAGTGTTGTTTTTTTATATTCTACATTCTCAACGGGCAGGGATGGTAAACCATACGATAAAGCCGCCATCGGCAGCCGGTTGTGCATTGATGCGGCAACCGCGCCGTCCGGCAAATTCATCGTGATCGCGAATCACCTGCTTGCATATAAGATATTCCGTACCTTTCAAAACTCCTTCCTGTCCTTGCCTCATGCGCGACAAATGCGGATAGAACAATTGGTTTAATTCTTCTTGTGATTTCTCCCTGCGCGTATCGCGAAAGTCGAAGCGTACAAAATCGCCTTCTTTATAGATATGCAATACCAAGAGTCCATCCGCTTCATAAGAAAGAGCCTCGTCTATCAGATTCTCCAACATAAACTTCAGTTGAATCACATCTCCCAGCATAGCAACTTCTTCTACTTCCGTCTTTAATTCCACCCGATGCGACAAACGCTTTCCGGCACGCTTTATATAACGGTTGGCATAGTCTGCCAAATCGCGTGCACGTACAGTCCCCCTGCGGAAAGTGATTTCCTCCAACTGGCGGGCGGCACAAGAACTCAACAGGGTAAATATGTCTTTATAATAACTGATTAATTCACTGATCGTCTCTACCTGCGCTTCTTCATTCTCTCCCAACTGACGGGCATTCAGTTTATCAATAATCTGCTTTATCTTATTGGGATAATAAATCGTCTCATGCTTAATGGTAGACAAGCAATTATCCAAAACCAGATTCTGCACATGGAGCTGGTTTTCTTCGCGGATGGCACGGCGTGCATCATCCAATGCACTCTCAATATCCCGATATTTCTGCGCCACCAAGACTACCGCATTATATACGATTATGGCCACATAACCGGCAACCAGTTCCAGCATCAAGCGGTCATCTTCACGCTCGGAAGCCAAAGCGCTTTTCACCGCCAATACGCCTGTACAACGGTTCTCTCCCCCTGCTTCCACCCACAGCGGCAGGCATTTTATCCTGTCTTTCTCCTTCCAATAAGGAGTTTCCGAATCAAATGTGCGTGCCATTATTTCGCGCATATCCTCATTGTCATCTTCGGATGGAGAGAAAGCATATTTCAAATTATGTGTGTCTTCATTATAAACAGCGATTCCCAGTTCGTCAATCGCCAGCAAATCATTTACGCCTGCAAACATATCATTCACCAGGCAGGCGGCTATATCCATGTCGGCCTTTCCATTCAGCAGGGAAGCCGCAAAAACCTGTTTATTGATTTCCAGCACCTGTTCCAGATTATACCGATAAATCAGCCTGTGCCGGAAGTAAAGTACATAATAACCTATCAGCAATGCCAATACCAACACTACACACAGAATAATGGCTACCGTCTTGTTATTAGCCGAAAGCTGCATCTGCCGACAGTATTGTTCCAGCGAAGTATCTTCACTGATTTGTTTATACAATGCCGTATAAGCATTATTATTGTAACGATAAGCCGCCAGATTTCCCAATGCCAGAAAAGCGACCGCCGATTCATTACGCACATCCAGTATGGCATAGTAATCGGTATCAAAATGTTGGTTAAACCACTCCAAATCGGCAGGAGTACCCTCGCCTTCCAATTTCAACAAAGGGCCGTCATGTCCCGAATACATTTTATAATGTTTGTTCAGGCAGTACAAGGCACTGTCGGCATAGCACAACGCCTGTTGGTAAAGACCGTCTATATTGCAATTATAGACATCATAAGCGTACTCATTCGCCTCTGCCAGCCATTTGTCATAACGCTGGATGGAATCATTTAGGGCAGAATCATCCATCTGTTGCCCATGATCATTACTTTCACCGCTACACCCTATGAAAGCAGGCAGGCAGATAAGCATTAATAACATCAATGCCTTTCGGACACCTTTAGGCAAACGAAAATAGAAACGGCTGCCCTTGCCCACTTCACTCTCGATATTGAACAGACAGACACGGAATATTTCATTCGTTTTTCTATACTTCTCAATGATACCTTTGCAGTTCATCAATCCGAATCCATGCCCTTTATTCTTCTGCAACTCGTTTACATCTTCACAGGTTTGTAATCCTATTTTGCCCGAATCATATACTTTCTCACTCAAGATACGGTCCACATCTTCCTGAGACAAGCCCGGACCATTATCTTGTATGGAAATCTCCACATAAGTATCGGTTTCCTGTGCAGAGACAGAAATACTTCCACCCGGTTGCGTATATTTGCGGGCGTTCTCGGTCAATGTATTAATCATAAACAGGGTGAGCGCCTTGTCTGCTTTCACGATGGCCGTGGTTGGCTCTACCAGGAGCGTTTGTTGTTTCATTTCAAACGTCTTGCGCCCTTTTACCAATACATCAAAGAGGGTGTTCAGCTCAAAGTTCTCAATATTCAGGCTCAGTGTCCCCTGCCTCATTTTTATCCACAAGGCAAGAATATCATTATACTCATTAATGCGGGTAATCAGTTCGTCTATATAGCGATATTTGCTTTCCTTTATTTCTTCATTCCGGATATAATTGTGCGCGGTAAGTTTATGCACTTCATTGATGATCCGATCAATATACGGCATGATACCCGTGACGATAAACAGGCATGCCTTCTTTACCAGATTCTGACGCTTGTTCTCTGCCAAATGCTGCTCATGTACATATTGTTCTTTTTCCAAACGCTTCCGTTCATCGCCCAGCGAAATAAAAGTAAGTCCGTTCTCCAACGTCCATGATATATAAGGAGCAATGACCTGCATCAATGCCTTATCATCTTTTTTCATCTTATGGGCAGAGTATAAATGCGCCTCCCCCAAAGGTTGTTCCTTGCCAGGTATGCTTAGTACAAAGCGGGTACAGATGCCTTCAACGGGTTCACTTTCTTCTTCCTCCACTCCTTCTTCAGTGGTGACTATACGGAAATCCGTTGCACCGACCAGCCCCAGTATATCTTCTTTTACCGAGTCTGCAACGGCTTCCGTCACATCTTCTATTTCACTGGCATCTATAGGCACAGAGGCCGTGATTTTCCTGCAAATCTCCAAAGTCCTTTTCAGTTTGTCGATGTAGAGGGTGTTGCGTACACGCCATCTTTTGTTCAGTATCCAGAACAGGATAATCAGTACGACGATGCCGATGATAACGACCACCAAAAGCCCGTTCAGGGACTCCGATTCTTTTTCCAATGCATTGAAACGGCTTTCCAGTTCTTTATCCTGACGAGTATAATCCAAAATATCCAGATAGATATTCCGGTTATAATCTGATTGAGGCTTCATGCCCAGTGCTGCATAAGTCACACTCAGTTGCTCGCGAAAGCGGGCAATCCATTCGGGAACGCTCTTTATGCCGTCATCATTAATCCATTCCAGCTCTATGGAATTGGTAGCCATGGGCACATACGGACGAAGCCTGTCCATGGTATCTGTGCAATGGTAATATTTCTCGTGATGGCGGTTTACATATCCCAATGCTTCCGACAGGTAATGCAAGGCATCTTCATAACGCCCCTGCTCATTGCAACAAGACGCCAAGGTGCGATAAGTACCCGAAATCTGATACAAATCTCCATATTTCTTGAATAAATCGAGTGCTTTTTCTGCAAAGTGCATGGTCAGTTCTTCCCAAGGCAAGTCCCTGCTATTGACAGCACGCATCACATTGGATTTACGCTCCATCAGCAAATCATAATTCTTCTTTTCTTTCAGCAGTTCTGCCAATGCCTGCGAAGCATTCGCTTCAAAATAAATATAACCGTTCGCATGGCTGATGTTCAGGCAATCCATCAGATAATTGAATTCACCCAAGACCACATCTTGCGGCGTTTCCGCTTCATACATGCCGCCGGAACCCTTCATATAGTAATAGTAAAGCAACTGGGCGGTATCACGTTCCAATGCCTCGTCCACCTTTATTTCATTGATGGCTTCCAAGGACTGCTGTTCCTGCTGCAAGTAATAATAATAGATGGCAGAAGCAATAGAAAATTCGGAGCGGGCATAATTGAGCCGTTCCACTTCTTCGGGGTCGGTTATGGCGGAACGGTCGTCACTGATACGTTTCATGCGGCGCAGGGCACTGTTGCGATAATCATAAAATTCCTTGTTCATGGCGGTGCGTTGGCATATTTTCATCATACCTATATCCGCAACCAGACATTCCAATTCGTTATCGGATTCATCATACACGCTAAGAAAAAGATCTTCCGCCTTTTCAAAGTCCATATGGATAAAAGCGCAAAAGCCCAGATTGTTTAAAGCCGCAGCACGCAAAGAAGGGAATTGTTCAGATAGCTTATAGGCTTCATGAGCCGCTTTACAGGCTGTATCCAGATTTTTATAGCGCATATGGTAAGAGAGCAAATTCAATGAATCAGCCTGCCGGTATATAGCCATGTCCTTCTTTTCTCCGCACGAAAAGAAAGTCCCTGCTATAATCAACAATCCCACCCATACAGGCAATAAATACATTTTCTTCATGAATTATTTTCTCCTTTCGGTTAACGTTCCGCAAATCAAGGTACAAAAATATCAATTATCCCCTGAAATAAAAGAAAACTTAGTATAAAATAAGAAAGCCATCCCTGGGGATGGCTTATAAAAAAGTTTAAAAACGATCAGAAGATTACTTAGATGCTTCCAAAGATGCTTTTCTAAATTCTTTCATCAGTTTTTCAATTTCCAGAGATGCCTTACGTGCACGTGTACCGGCAGCTTTGTTTCCCTTTTCAATCTGCAAAGCAGCATCTGTCATAAAAGCCTCGTTCAATTCTTTAAATTTTGCAATTAATTCGTTCATGATCTTTTTTTTTATAAATTATAAAACTGTTCAAATTAAAGTCTTTTTCGGCAATAAATCTGCTATCGAAGGCATTTTTTACGATTTTTCAACAGTTTAGGAGCTTCTAACGGGCTTCTCGTCCCGTTTCAGGGCATATTAAATGCTAAAATAGCTCTACAATTCTCAATAAATAAATCGTTTCGATACGGGATATGAAAAAACATCGTACCTTTATTGCCTATAATTTTAAGGAGGTATTCAATGGATTTACGTACTGTCAATGTCACCCGCTACATTATGCCCTTGCGCGAAGGAGGTTCCTTGCCGGCACTGGCGGAAGCAGATGACGAGTTTAAATATGTAGTGAAGTTCCGGGGAGCCGGGCATGGCACTAAAGCCCTCATCGCCGAGCTGATTGGCGGGGAAATAGCCCGTGCCTTGCATTTCCGCGTACCCGAGATTGTGTTCCTGCAACTGGATGAAGCCTTTGGACGCACCGAAGCCGATGAAGAAATACAGGATTTACTGCAATGGAGCCGGGGACTGAACCTGGGATTGCACTTCCTGTCCGGCGCACTGACTTTTGACCCGATAGCGCATCAGGTTGATGAACGGACTGCATCGCAAGTAGTATGGCTGGATGCGCTTCTCACCAATGTGGACCGCACCATCAAGAACACCAATATGCTGATGTGGCACAAAGAATTGTGGTTGATAGACCATGGGGCAGCACTCTATTTCCATCATTCCTGGGATAACTGGCAAGAACGGGCATTGACTCCTTTTTCACAAATAAAGGATCATGTACTTTTGCCTTATGCCAGCCGATTGGAAGAAGCGGATGCGGAGTTCAAGCAGATACTGACCGAAGGGAAACTTCGCGAAATTGTGGATACCCTTCCGGACGACTGGCTCACGTGGACAGAAGCGGGAGAAACCACCCAAGACCTGAGAGAAGTATATTTTCAATTTTTAAAAGAAAGGATTCGTCATTCCGAACTATTTGTAAAAGAAGCACAAAATGCCAGAAAAGCACTTATATGAATATGCAGTGATTCGCTTTGTTCCCAAGGTGGAACGCGAGGAGTTTATCAATGTAGGTATAGTCTTGTTTTCCAAACAGGCTAAATATCTGAATGCTGTCTATACGCTGAATGAGGAGAAGCTACGGGCATTCTCTACGGAGGTGGATATAGAATGTTTAAGAAACGGGTTGCGGGTATTTGATAAAGTATGCCAAGGAAATAAGGAAGGAGGAAGCATTGCGCAGATGGATATTCCGGATCGGTTCCGGTGGTTGACTGCGGTGCGTAGTGCTTGCATACAGACGTCACGGCCTCATCCGGGATTTTCACGGGATTTGGATGCTACGTTGCAGCGGTTGTTTGGGGAGTTGGTGATGTGATATTCTTTATTGGTGCTAAATTAAGATGGTCATTCCGCATGGTTCCCCCTTTTGAAGCTACTCTTTCTGCACATCTCGTTCACACTGACCGTAGGGGCGGATTGAATCCGCCCGAATGCATAAGGAAATCATTTTCGGGCAGATTCAATCTGCCCCTACAGTGGATGAAAACGTTACTGAAAATGTTAACGAGATGTGCAGAAAGAGTAGCTCAAGAAGGGATGGAGTACATTTTTATGATGCTGTTTTATATCAAATCTTAGCCAACGCCTGATCCAAATCAGCAATCAAATCATCTATATGTTCCGTACCTATTGACAAACGCACCGTCCCCTGATAAATTTCCTGCTCCGCCAATTCCTCAGCATTGAGCTGTGAATGAGTGGTACTTGCCGGATGAATAACCAACGACTTCACATCAGCCACATTTGCCAGCAACGAGAAAATCTCCAAACTATCTATAAAGCGATGCGCTTCTTCCTGTCCCCCTTTAACTTCAAAAGTAAATATAGACCCTGCCCCATTAGGGAAATAGCGTTGATACAAAGCATGATCGGGATGATCAGACAAAGAAGGATGATTCACCTTTTTTACCTTCGGATGATTCTTCAAATATTCCACCACCTTCAAAGCGTTCTCTACATGACGCTCCACACGTAGAGAAAGCGTTTCCAATCCCTGCAGCAGAATAAAGGCATTGAACGGGCTGATCGTAGCCCCTGTATCACGCAGCAGAATAGCACGCACACGGACAGCATAGGCAGCAGGCCCCGCCGCATCTACAAAGCGCACCCCATGATAGCAAGGATCAGGTTCGGTTAGTTGAGGGAATTTGCCGGAAGCCACCCAGTCGAATTTACCGGAATCAACAATAACACCACCCAGTGACGAACCATGTCCACCTATGAACTTTGTTGCAGAATGTACTACAATATCTGCTCCATGCTCAATAGGACGAATCAGGTAGGGAGTACCAAAAGTATTGTCGATAATCAAAGGAATTTTATGGCGGTGTGCAATCTCTGCCACAGCTTCTATATCAATGATATTCGAGTTGGGATTGCCTAGGGTTTCAATAAATACAGCCTTTGTATTCTCTTTGATTGCTTTCTCAAAGTTGGAAAGGTCACTGGGATCTACAAAAGTCGTAGTCACTCCATAAGCGGGCAAAGTGTGTGCCAACAGGTTATAACTTCCTCCATAAATGGTTTTGGCTGCCACGATATGATCTCCGGCACGGGTAATGTTCTGAAAGGCATAGGTGATGGCGGCAGCGCCGGAGGCAACAGCCAGTCCGGCAACTCCTCCTTCCAGAGCTGCCACACGTTGCTCAAATACGCCTTGGGTGGAGTTGGTGAGACGTCCGTAAATATTTCCGGGGTCTTGCAGGCCAAAACGTGCAGCGGCGTGGGCTGAGTTATGGAATACATAGGAAGTGGTTTGATAAATAGGTACGGCGCGTGCATCGGTTGCCGGGTCCGGTTGTTCTTGTCCCACATGGAGTTGCAAAGTCTCGAAATGTAATTTCTTTGTAGCCATAATCTTATTCTTTTAATTGTTATACGTTCTTGATTTATTTTCTGCAAAGTTATGGGGGAAAGATACATCAAACAAGATTTCATCAATATATGGAAAATAATGCTATGGATCTATTTATAGAAAGAATATAATCACTGGATAAGAGATAAAAAGAATCTCCTGAAAGAATAATATTCTTTCAGGAGATTGCATTTGATGATTATACACCTTTATTCATGCTCATGCTCCGATCCCCCTTCCGTGCTGAGCACAATATTGCGGGCTACCTCAGACTGATTTCCTGCTTCATCCGTGCACCACACCATCAAATGATAATCGCCGGGAGCGGCATTAGCCGGAATTACAATATCATGGTGATGAACCGTCGTATTCTTCAAACCGGAAACATCATACGATCTATCGAACGTAAACGCTACTGTTTCACCCTCTTCCGCCGCTTTGGATGTAGTATGACCATGATGGTCGAAATTATTATGAATATTAATCTTATAAGATTTCAGCATCACATCATCCGATAAATTCATTTCAAAATGGACTCCATTCGCATTGCCTATCTGTAGCTCTGCCCCTTCCTCGGGCTCCAACAATTCAATTACAGGTTTGGTTACATCCCCCTTTCCATCATCATCACAAGAGGTAAAACCAACAGAACATATAGCCAACAGGCAAATAACCGGAAAATAAAATTTTGTTTTCATTTTAATAATTGTTTAAATGGTACTTTAATGGATACTTGAAAGTTTCTTCCCGGTTCCGGGATTTCCACCTTCCGATAAAAACTCAAATGATTGTAATATTTCACATCAAATAGATTATAGACACCCAAAGACATCTCTACCTCCGTGCCCGCAACGGGAAGGCGGACGCTCCCTCCCATGTGGCACAAACTGGCTCCGGAGGTACGATCCTCATTCTTGGCAATACGATTTTGGGAAGCAATCGTTTGAAGCTCGGCATATACCTGAACTCCTTTTCTCTCCCAGGTCAATACGTTGCGCATAGAGGCAGGAGGCGAGAAACTCAGCGCCGTGTGTTCATCCCGATTATAGGTATAAACATACTCACCTATAAAGCGATAGTTGAGATGGCGCAAGAAATCAATATTGAAATTCACCTCTCCGCCCATAAACAAAGCCTTGGCTCCGCTATATTGATAAATCTGCCCGGCATGAGGCAAAACAGACCACTCACCGGTAGGTTTAAGATAAATATAATTATCAAACCAACTGGCAAAGGGGGAAAAAACCAACTCCATGCCCCGGCGTGTAAAGGTGTAGGAAGCATCCCACTGCCACCCCTGTTCGGAAGAAAGAGAAGCATCTCCCCGCTCGTGGCGGAAAGTGCCGTGATGTACCCCATTGGAGGCCAGTTCGTTAGCCCCCGGCAATCGGAAACTCCGCCCTACATTCATCTTCAGAAGATGCCCCGCAGAAGGTATCCACACCACCCCCACCGAACCGGAATAATCGCCAAAAGTCCTGTTCACCGGATAGCTGCGCCATTGGTAGGACTGAATCATATCCTCTTTATACCCCTGCCCACGAAGATACTCCGCCAGGTAAGGATCTTCAAAAGCAGTAATATCTATCTTTCCGAAATCATAACGTACTCCTCCGGTAACGGAAAACCGGTTATTGGGGCGAAACGTAGTCAGCCAAAAACCTCCGGTGGTAAACCTGCGGTATTCCGGCAGAAGAAAAGAGTATCCGCCTATTGTATTCTTCTGCATCTGCGCATCCCAACCGGCAGTATGCTCCCATGACGAAGAACCCACCAACCGCAACTTCAGTGACGAACTGAACGTATGCAGTTTGAAAGCCAATTCCTTATCGGGATCTTTCCCGGGCATTACCTCATTGTCATAATGGGTATGGAACTCACTCCACTCCTCCCTGTTATTCAGCTGATAACCAAAATCTCCCGAGAGCTGGATACCATCCCATAGATACTGTTGGTGAGTGGTTACTTTCAAGTGATTCACCGTACTATAAGGCAGTTCTATATTCCGGCTGTCGCTATCGTCTTCCAACCGCGAAATATCGGGAATGCCGTGGGCTCCCGGAAAGAATCCCATCTTTTGATAAGCATTGCTCACGGCAACATTCATCCGGTAGCGGTCTTTCCGGTAATCGGCCAGCAAAGAGGCGTTGCGCTCATATCCCGCCGTATTTTTCAGCTTCCGCCCATAGACAGGCATCAACTGAGTGAGATACACCACCGTATCTGTGGGCACATGATAGTCGCCATAATGCTGTTCCGAAAAACGCACCTTCAGCAGCCACGCATCCTTCTTAATGCCCAACATCAATGAACCGCCCACCGTTCCGTTGACGGACTTTCCCAACAGGGCAGCCTCGCCAAATACCTCATTCTGTTGCGGAGGAAGGACAGGAAGGATCTCAATAACCCCTCCCATAGCATCACTCCCGTAGAGCAACGAAGATGGCCCTTTCAATATCTGTACTTCGTTTACATTGAATGCATCTATTTCCAAGCCGTGATCGGCCCCCCATTGTTGCCCTTCCTGCTTTATTCCATTTTCGGATACGGCTATACGGTTGAATCCCAATCCCCGGATCATGGGTTTGGAAAATCCCGCACCGACATCCATCGAGTTTACGCCGGGAACATTCTTTAATGTTTGCATCAGGTTTCCGGTGAAATGCCGGTCCAGGTAGTCCTTCTGAAGCAGATCGAGCGTAAGAGCAGTTTTTTTCTCCTGCATGTGCCGGTACGATCCCGTCACCACCACTTCGGACAAATCCACTCTTTTAATCGTATCAGAAACTACCTGTGCATGTGCAGACAGGGTAAGACACAATCCCAGCGTACCCGAAATATATCTGATACGCATAATTTACAATCATTTGATTTTGTGAATAATAATCTAAAGATAATATGTAAACCGGCAAGCAGGCGGAGCGCGCAAATGATAAGGATAAGGCTTTGCATAGCATACCTTATCCACAGTGATTTCCGGCCGAAAATCAACAACCGGAAGAATAATATGAAGTTGAAATGTTTCTGCCTGTGTAAAAGGGGACAGTGTGAAATTACATACGGGACATTGATGGGAGTCTCCCTGTGAATGCCCGTCCTGAGAGTGGCAAGCAACGTCTCTGCCTTCATGGTGGTGGAAAGTCTTCACCATAAAGAACGGCATGAGTGTCACTAACAACAGCCATGCAATACATATTCTGCCTTTTGCCTTCTCTCTCATTTTTGTGTTTTGTAACCGGCGCAAAGATAAAAACAAATATGATAGCCGCAATAGGGTTTTATATTTGTTATCTGTTTCAATCACTTTTTACCTATTATTAGGTATCAGATATAGGCATTTTTTCTGAAATTCAAAAAAAACGCATTATATTTGCATCACAATAAAGAGAACAGGAAAGAAATTATTAACAAAATTCACCTTTTAAAAGAATAATATTCTATGAGCAGTTCAGAAAAGCTTGACAAAGTAGACTTGCAGATATTGCGCACCTTGCAAGAAAATGCCCGATTGACCACTAAAGAACTGGCTGCACGGGTAAGCCTCTCCTCCACCCCGGTATTTGAACGGCTGAAACGCTTGGAAAGCGGAGGATACATCAAGAAATACATCGCTGTGCTGGATGCCGAAAAGCTTAACCAAGGCTTTGTCGTATTTTGCAGCGTAAAGCTGAGAAGACTGAACCGGGACATTGCTGCCGAATTTACCCGGATCATTCAGGATATTCCCGAAGTAACGGAATGTTATAACATATCGGGAAGCTATGATTATCTGCTAAAGATTCATGCTCCCAATATGAAGTATTACCAGGAGTTCATACTCAATGTATTGGGGACTATCGACAGCTTGGGTTCACTGGAAAGCACCTTTGTGATGAACGAGGTGAAACATAATTACGGGATTCACATTTAATACCATTTCTTGCGTTTGAAATAAAAGTAGATAACGACAACAAGGGCAAACATTAACGCCCAGGCAAACAGATAACCATACTTCCACCCCAGTTCGGGCATCCATTGGAAATTCATTCCCCAAATGCCTGCCAGGAAGGTAAGCGGAATAAAAATAGTGGAAACAACGGTCAGTTGCTTCATGATGCTATTCATGCGTTGGTCATTGTTGGACAGATAGAGGTCTACCAATGCCGAGATCATATCACGGCATCCTTCCAGGGTTTGCAATACAAATTGCAAATGGTCGTTCACATCATCAAAGAATGGGCGGTTGGCTTTATGCAATAAATCGTTATCAGTGGTATGTAGCAGGTTGATTATTTCCTCCTTGAAGGGCAGGATACACTTTCTTATCAACCGGAAATTACGACGGTATTGCTGTATATCTTCAATACCCGGCACATTATCCTGTCCGGGAGAAAGCAATCCTTCCTCCAAGTCCTCAAGCCCGTCTTCAAAGTCAGAAATAATAGACATGAAACTAGTCATTACACTATTCAGGATTACGCTAAGCAGAAAGTCCGATTGCCGGTTTCGGATTTTCAATACGTTCTTCTCCAATGCAGTGTTTATATCATTAAAGAAATCTGTTTCTCTTTCTACAAAAGTAAGCAGGAAGTTTTCACCCTGAATAACGGCCATTTGCTGGGGCAGATAGGTATCTTCGGAAGAAAAAAGCAATTTCAAGATCACTACGTTATAGGTTTCATGTTCTTCTATCTTCGTAAGATGCTTGGAGTTCAATATATCTTGCATCGTGAGGAAATCCACATTGAAATGCTGGCATATACGCTGTATAGCCTCAATGTTCTGAAAGCCATGAATCTGTATCCAGTTTATGGCATCTTTGCGCAAATATGGGATAAGTTCATCTATCTCCTTGCCGTCCTGCCTATCCAGATGTTCAGCATTGTAACTGCATAAATGCAAATGAGTCGGAGTCTGGCTGGCTCCTATATAGTTCAGCTGTTCGCTTAATAAATTATTCTTGGGCATAGCTTTTTAGTATTGGAGTACCTTTCTTGAAGTGCATTTAACTTTCCAATATCGGCTTTAATTCTGGATATTTCATCATATTGTTCAAAAGCTAAAGACGCCTTTAAAATATTTTGTTCAAAATCGGCTCCAATATTTTCTGCACAAAGCATTTCTCCTTGCAAATAGCGCAAGTCACTATCTAAATTCAACATCTTCATCCGGTAATCAAAGAAAGATGTCCCTTCTCCATTCTGATTAATAATGTACTTCAACTCTTGAAGCAACATACTTTCCGTTTTTTTCTTGGCATTAGCCGGAATATCAAATGAACGAATGTAAGTAACCGGACTACTTATATCTGTTCCACTAACAGATTCCGCCACATTCTTTTTAGGTTTCTGTCCTGTATAATAATCAGAAATCAAATTAAGCAAAGTCGTTTTCCCGCACCCGTTAATGCCTACGAGGATATTTACATCATCATTAATATTATTCCATTGGAGATTGATTCGTCCCCACATCTTTTGGACTTGGAATTGGGATATATATTTATTCTTCTCTTCCATGAAATTTTCTTTTGAGGTACAAAACTACCATTTTTTTAGATAACAAGCAATTAATGATTTATAAATCTACATGATAGTCAATTCATACCTAAATGAAAGCTGAAAAAAAACTTTTCCACGATATAGACTAAAGAGGGAACAGAACCGGAGGAAACACCTTTATAAGTGGATAATACCGCCGTGAGGCAGGCAATTCTTATTTGTATTGTCATATAGTGCGACTTCATACGGTCGTGAGATAGGATGAAGTTTTATTTTGCTTGAATGAGTGATACCTTGCGGACGGCGGTCTAAAAAGATATCACTTTCTTTTTTTAAATTAAAATATTCCAGTTTTTACGCCATAAAACTGGAATATTTATTATCTTTGGTGCTGTAAAACAGTAGAAAAATCTTATGGTTATAACAAGAGAAGTACAAAGACTGGTCGAAAACTTTCAACCTGACTGTGTTTTCACATATCAGGATCTTAATTTGCCAACGGAACGGAGTGAAAGCGTTATCAAGATGCTGAACCGTTTGGTAAGTGAAGGTGTTATTGCCAAAATTTCAAAAGGACGTTTCTACAAACCGAAGCAGAGTGTTTTTGGGGCGTTGAAACCTAAGCAGGAAGAAATAGTAAAGGATTTACTTGAGAAAGATGGCGAAATCATTGGTTATATGACCGGTTATTCAGTATTTAACCGCTTGGGACTTACTACGCAAGTGCCCAATATCATACAGATAGGAACTAATGTACGAAAGAACAAGAAAAAAAGAGGTATGTTTACTATCAGTTTTGTTCTTCAACCAAATCCAATCACCAAAGAAAATATTACCCTATTGCAATTACTGGATGCCATTCGGTTCATAAAAGAGATTCCGGATGCTACAATCAATCAATCCTGCAAACGTATCCTCGCTATTATCCAGGAATTGGATAAAGAAGAAACAGAGAAAGTACTTACACTCGCAGATAAATATCCTCCAATGGTACGTGCCATGCTCGGAGCGATGGTTGAGAATATCTATGGCACAAACAAGGCAGTATCACTGTGGAATACGTTAAATCCGCTAACTACCTATAAAGTAGGGATTGACGAACAGGTGTTGCCTCAAATAAAGAAATGGAGGATAGAATGAAATTAGACCAACAACAGGAACTGCTGGCGGATGCGGTACGGGCCACATCGGAATATTACCATATAGCCCCTATCTATATCGAAAAAGATTACTGGATCAGCAAGATATTACAACAACTTTCACGAAGTTGCTATGCGGAAAATACCGTATTTAAAGGCGGAACCTCACTTTCAAAGGGGTACGGACTGATTAACCGATTCTCGGAAGACGTGGATGTTGCCGTATTGACAGGAGAACTAAGCGGGAACCAGATAAAAACGCTTATTTCTAAAGTTTGCAAGGAAATGACACAGGGATTACAGGAACAAGATATGCCGGAGTTGACAAGTAAAGGCTCACGTTATCGTAAGGCATTATTCAATTATCCTTCGTCCGTGAATGATCCGATGTATAGCTTTGTCGCTAACCGTGTCATTGTCGAAATAAATTCATTTGCCAATCCTTACCCTTATGAGAAACGGCAAATAAAGAGTTTCATTACTTCGTATATGGAAGAAAAGGGAATGCAATCTTTGATAGAAGAATATGACTTGCACCCGTTTGACTTGAATGTGTTGGATAAACGTCGGACATTGTGCGAAAAGGTCGTTTCGCTATTGCGCTTCTCTTTTGCAGATAATCCGGTGGAAGGATTAAGCAGCAAGATCCGGCATTTTTATGATATTTATTTTTTGCTGAATGATACGGAGTGTATGGAATATGTAGAGGGTGATTTTATGAAGGATGCCAAAGATTTGATAGAGCATGACAAAGATACTTTTGATGTTCCGGAAAAATGGAAAGGTAGTTCAATTAGTGAAGCTCCTTTGCTAAATTCATTTGATGAGTTGTGGAAAGAATTAAGCGGACTGTATGAGAGGGAATTAAAGGCATTGGCTTACAGCCAAATACCGAGTAGAAACGCCATAAATGACGCTTTAGATGTATTTATAAATAAGATAAAAATTGCGCTATAAATTATGTGTATATTTGGAAATTTTAAGGATACTCAAGAGGAAATTTTATCAAAAATGTTTTTCCATATGAAGACATAAAAGGGAAAGA
This sequence comes from uncultured Bacteroides sp., assembly GCA_902388365.1. Classification (GTDB taxonomy): domain Bacteria; phylum Bacteroidota; class Bacteroidia; order Bacteroidales; family Bacteroidaceae; genus Phocaeicola. The sequence goes on from CABMPB010000031.1 coordinate 60,285, forward strand.
GCATAAAATACGATTTAATTTTATGCAAATAAATAATTTACACAAAAGAAAAATCTTTCTGACAACCTTAAACGCTGGTATTCAAACCATTGCAACAGGTTTTCAAAGTGTGTCTTTTCGTGACCCTTTTCTGCCTTTCAGTCAAGACTAAAACATAAAACAAGTCCTACAATACATTGATATTGTAGGACTTGTCTCTTTTTTGTCGCCGTTTGGCTTTGTTCCTTAGTGAACCGCTTGGGGCTCGAACCCAAGACCCCAACATTAAAAGTGTTGTGCTCTACCTGCTGAGCTAGCGATTCAATCCTTATGTGCTATTCTTCCGAATTGCGGGTGCAAAGGTATGGATTATTTTTGTATCTGCAAACATTTACCAAAGTTTTTTCCAAAAAAGATGCATTTCGCCTTATTTCCGCCTGTTGATATTAAAATTCCACCCTCTTTCGCTCCCCCTCTAGTAAAGAAACGACTCCTGAAATCAAGCGAGGGCAGACGCCTAGGTACGCCTACTTTTCCGCAACTGCGACCAAATAAAGCTCACCGGTTGATGAATCTTCCCTCCTGCATTGCGAATGTCGGTGATAGCCTGCCACACGGGATGGCCGATAATGCCGTAATTGCAATAAACCACCAGGCGGATAATCTCATCCTCCTTGGCGCCAAAATGGCACAGGTTCTCCACCAGTCCCTCGCAATTCCGTTTTGCCCCGTCCCGGGGGATGGAAGAAAAAATCTCCTCCACACTCCGCAACTTCCCCCCGGGGGGATTAGAGGGGGGAGTTTTTCTTTCCTCTACTTTCAGTTTACTTTCCTTTACTTTACTTTGTTTGGAAATGTCGACATTTTCGCCGAAAATGTCGACATTTGGAGGCAAAATGTAGACATTGGAAGCGTTCAAGCCATTTTCACCTGCTGTCGGCGCGTTTTCTTCCACCTCTTTAAACGGTGGTTGAACGCCATTCAAAGAATCTCCACCGGTAGAATCATTCTTTTCCTCCTCACCCGCTACGTGCACGTTCTTATACTTCTTCACATCCACCAACAAGTAATCAGGCTCCACTTCCACCTGCTTGCGGCGCTGCACAGCCTCAAAGTAATGAAGCTGGATGCTTTCAGAAGTCAGCACACCCTGCTTTTCATAATACTCCTTGTGGAAGAAACCACGTTCCACCAAGGCATCCACCACGCTTTGCACAAACTCAGCCGTATAGTCGGCAGGCAGTTTGCGGGTGAACAGCAGGCATTCATCCTTTCCCCATTTATAATAGAAACCCTTGTGATAGATCTTGCCCAGCAGTTTGATGGCAAGCAGGGTTGCCCTGCTGTCATACTCCTGCTCCACCAATAACACCTTGTCGTTGTCAAAGAAGTCCACGCTCAGATAGAAGAAATCCAAGCCCATTGTCTGTAATGCCATCCGCCTATGCCTCCCCTTCCGTTACCAGGTGAGTAATACGGAAGGTGCGCCATTCCTCCATCTCCACATCCCAATACGCCACAAACTGGCAACCCGGACGATGGCGGTAAGGCTTGCCCAATTCCCGTTCATAATTCACCAACGTTCCCCGTACTTTTTTATACAGCAATTCCTGATGGAAGATATCTTCCGGTGCATAATAGGACAGTGTAAACACCGCTTCACCTGTTTTCATTTTATCTACCAAACAAGATAGATAAAGCTCTCTTTTTTCGTCTGTTTTCATAATTATTTATATTTACATATTATATTCCATAAAAATAGGAGGATATCCTTTCGGATACCCTCCCCACACACTCGGTTTATCACACCATAGCTTGCACGCCAAGCGTTCCCGCTATGGCAGTAATCACAGCCGTTACCAACTTCAAAATAAACATCAGATTTGTACGTTTCATACCATTTTTAGTTTTTAAATTCATAATTAGTTAACCGGTTCCTCTTCCTTCTTCTTTTTCTCGGTAACGCACTGGTAGCTCATGTTGTTACACATATCCACCAGGTCATCACCTGCCGTAAACAGGACATGGCAACCCTTAATGTTGGAGTCATTAAATTGCTCCAAAGTTTCCGCCCCACTCTGGCGGTTGATGGTAAGGCGGAAGCTGCCCAGTCCACCCAGACGGACGATGTTTCCCAACTGCAACTGCTCTATGGCATGTTCCAGCAGGGTTTCGATGGCTCCCATGCTGTCACCCATCGTAAAGGTGGAATGCGCACGGCACATTTTACACAAGTCACGCACTTCAATCACGGTAGATGATTTTGCCGTGGCATAAAACATAGGGGCCTCATCCTTGCTTGAGGGATTGGGGCGGGCACTGATAGAATACTGTAATGCCATAAATAAAAATAGTTAAGGTTTAAGTTAATACTGTTACGTGAGAGGGTGTTTCCCTTTCACATGACAAAGATAGGCATTCCCCATTTAGCAATTCCATATATT
>CABMPB010000032.1 GCA_902388365.1 uncultured Bacteroides sp.
GAACACCTATATTTAAAACAATTTCAGAAGGATAAGAATACCTACCTTTTATTTACTAGGATTCCTTAGCCTGACGGCTATGGGATTGAATCCGCCCGTATGCATAAAGCAAACTGTCATCGGGCGGATTCAATCCGCCCCTACGGTTAATGATAGCCTATTTTGCTTTTGATACTTCCTTTTTTTATTTTTTTCTGCATTTTGATGTAACGTTTCCCCACCCACATGTGTCATACTAGTGAACATGGAACAAAATACTTTTGAAATAGAGGCAAAACGAATGCGGCCCGCCTTGCTAAGAATGGCGACCCGTTACTTGGAAAGCACAGACGAGGCGGAAGATGTGGTGCAAGATGCACTGCTGAAACTTTGGTTTCTCCGTGACCGTCTGGAACAATACCGCAGCGTAGATGCACTGGCCATAGTCATAACCAAGCATTTGTGCATTAACCGCTTACGAGGTATCCGGGTAGAGAAGGTGGATTTGGAACAAGGCGTAAGCATAGGCGGAGGTGAAAACCCCGAAATGAAGCTGGTAGAGGAGGAGAATATGAAAGAAATTCTGGAAGTCATATCGACTTTGCCGGATCTCCAACAAGCCATTCTGCGAATGAAACACATCGAAGGTTTCGAAGTGGAGGAAATCGCCCGTCTGACAGGAAGTACACCGGTGGCGGTACGTACCAATCTGTCCAGAGCTAGAAAAAAAGTAAAAGAACAATTTATGATACACAATAAGGTATGGAATTAAATAGCAGGAACATAGAAGAATACATAAGCCGTTTTCTGGAAGGGGAAACGACCAATGCCGAAGAACAGGCTATTTACAGTTTCTTCCGCACAGGCAAGGTACCTCCCCATCTTATGGAATACGCTCCGATGTTTGCCTGGTATGAAGGAGGCATGCAAGGAGAACCTGAACCGAAACAAACAGGAGAACTTAAACCCAAGAAGAAACACATCCGTCTGCGGATTCCCATCGCTGCCTGGAGTGCAGGGATAGCGGCAATGGTCGTTGTGGCATTAGGACTGGGCTTACTGTTTTACTCTGACAATGATGCTCCTATTCACTCGGAGGATTGGTCGTGCTACGAAGGCAGCTATATAGAGGTGGGCGGAAAGCGCATAACGGATATCAAGCAGATTATGCCTCTTATCCTCGAAGAACAAGCTGCTGCCGAGCAAAAAGAAAAACTTGCCGAACAACGCATCCGCGAAATGGAGAAGAAGGAGAAGCAGGTGAAGGAGAAAGAATTGATGATGAATTAATAATATTAAAAGATATAAAGGAATGAAGACAAGAAAGATGATGTGCATGGCAACAATGCTGTTCGGGCTATGCGCAGGAGCAATGGCTCAGAAGAACATTGACAAGGTAGTGGCGGATATGGAAAAGAATGCCGATACACGCATTACATCTATCAAAAAGCGGGACCCGGATACCCGCAAAGTGGTGAAAGTGACCAAAACATTGCGCCTTACCGATGTGCAAATAGCAAAACGGGCACTGGATGCTTTTGAAAAGGATGAAGAAGATGCATTGACCTCTATCAAGGAAAAGCGAAACAGGGTGGAATACACACTGACTTATCGCAATAAGACGGAAAAACGTACTTATATCCTGACCATCCGTGAAGGAAATGATGTGGAAATATCTGTATTTATCACTCCTGCCAACGAAAAAGATACCGGTTGGCTGGATATGAATGGAATGCAATATGAAATTGATATGTCCAAGTATGCCATGGATATGGAGAAATATAAAAAGGACATGGCCCAGTATAATATTGATATGAGTAAATTCAATGAAGAAATGCAAGGACTGGGTGAGAGGATACAGAAAGAAACCATGGAAAGATTGAAGGAGCAAGGTATAGAGCTGAAAGGCAGCGAAGTCTATATGAATGGTAAACGTGTGGATGGCAATTATATCATCGATGGAAATACGGTGGTAGTAGAATAACTTTAACAAACACAAGATACAGAAAACACTCTCTTTTAGTTAAACAACAGAAACTTTTTAATTGTTTCCCCCTCCGGCAGTTGTGAAACCGCCTGAGGGGGCTTTGTTTTTTAAAGTTAATCTCCATGAAAAATCGAATTGTTTTATATCTTTGCACTTAATATAAAAAACACACATTAAAGAAGAAAGATGAAAAACGAAATTACCGGAATGAAACTCAGGCTGATAGTGATGAACTTCTTGCAGTTTGCCGTATGGGGTGCGTATTTGACTTCCATGGGAAGTTATTTGTATAATATCGGGCTCGGGGCTAAGATTGGTTTATTCTATGCCATGCAAGGCGTTGTTTCCCTGTTTATGCCTGCCGTGATGGGTATTATTGCAGACCGATGGGTGCCTGCTCAGAAGTTATTTGGTTTTTGCCATTTTATGGCTGCCCTGTTTATGATAGCTGCCGGATGGTATGGCTACGTGGATGGTGAAGCGGTGGACTTCGGTACTTTGTTTACTTTCTATTCCCTTAGTGTCGCTTTCTATATGCCTACGTTGGCGCTGACCAATTCGGTAGCCTATACCGCATTGGATAAAGTAAAACTTGATCCGGTTATTGCATTCCCGCCTATCCGTATTTTCGGAACCATCGGTTTCATTTGCTCTATGTTGCTGACGGATGTATTGGGATTTCAAACTAACTATATGCAGTTCTTCTCTTGCGCCTGCTTTGGTGTAATACTGGCGGCGTATTCGCTTACTTTGCCGGGATGTCCGGTGAGCCGTGGCGGCGAGAAGAAATCGCTGGTGGATGCTATGGGGCTGCGTGCCTTTACATTATTCAAACAGAAAAAGATGGCTATCTTTTTTATATTCTCTATGTTGCTGGGCGTATCTTTGCAGATAACGAACGGGTTTGCCAATCCATTCCTCAGCAGCTTCAAGGGAATTCCGGAATATGCCGATACATTTGGGGTAAATCATGCCAATGCGTTGATTTCACTGTCTCAGGTATCCGAGACCTTATGTATTTTGCTGATTCCGTTTGTACTGAAACATTTCGGAATCAAGCGTGTAATGCTGATCGCCATGCTGGCATGGGTGCTTCGTTTCGGACTGTTTGGACTGGGTAATCCGGGATCGGGTGTGTGGATGTTCGTGCTTTCTATGATTGTGTATGGAGTAGCATTTGACTTCTTCAACATTTCGGGTTCACTGTTTGTTAATAATGAAACGGATTTATCCATTCGTTCCAGTGCACAAGGGTTGTTTGTGATTATGACAAACGGTATTGGAGCTACGGTGGGCACGTTGGGGGCACAAGCTGTTGTAAACCACTTTGTGGATATGAACAGTGATATGCCGCAAATGGAAGGATGGAGCACTACATGGTTTGTCTTTGCAGGATATGCTTTGGTGGTAGCAGTGCTGTTTGCTTTGATTTTCAAGTATAAGCACAACCCCGGGCAAGTTAAATAATATAGTTGGGCCATCTCTTGAATGAAAGAAGGGATGGCGGAAGGAAGTTATAAGATTATGGATGAAGTCGAATTAAAGGTACATGATATGTCCTCTACATTGCAACCGGCGGATGCATATGCGCTGGTGTTGGAAGAAGTAAATGGTGAACGTAAGTTGCCCATCATCATAGGAGCTGTGGAGGCTCAAGCCATCAAGGTTGAAATGATGGAATACAAACCGCCAAGACCCTTGACTCACGACTTGTTTTTAACATTGATGAAGGAAGTGGGGATAGAACTGAAGAAGGTATTAATATATAAGGTAAAGGATGGAGTCTATTATTCCTATTTGTTTATAGACAAAGAAGGTCAGGAACTCAAGATAGACTCTCGTACTTCCGATGCCATTGCATTGGCTATGAGATGCGGATGTCCTATTTATACCACTGATGAGATTATAGAAAGTGAGCAGTTAATTGAAGCCGGTGATAAAGCTTTCACAGTCAAGGTGAATATGCTCAGTATTGATATACTGAAAGAATCTTTGGCAAAGGCTGTAGAGGAGGAAGACTATGAGCAGGCTTCCCATCTGCGTGATGAAATAAGAAGGCGGGAAATGGAGGCTGAAGACGGGGAATAAAGAAATTTATATTCCCATCAACCGTAGGGGGGTAGATTGAATCCGCCCGTATACACAAACTCTGTTGAGGTGTCATCGGTTCATCCCCACATGTTTGCCTTAACAGAGAAGACAATACAAAACATAATTCTAAAATAAACAACAATAAAAACTATGCACGTCTTTTATACTCCCGATATTGCAACAAATCCCGAACTTCCGGAAGAAGAAGCGGGCCACTGCCTGCGGGTATTGCGCCTTTCCATAGGCGATGAAGTGATGCTGACAGACGGAAAAGGCTGTTTTTACAAAGCGCTGATCAGTGCGGCAAGCGGAAAACGGTGCCAGGTGAAAATAACCGAAACCATTCCGCAGGAAAAAGGATGGAACGGTTGGTTGCACATTGCCATGGCACCCACCAAGAACATGGACCGCATCGAATGGTTTGCCGAAAAAGCAACCGAAATAGGTTTCGATGAATTGACTTTCCTGAATTGCCGCTACTCTGAACGAAAGGTAATCAAGAATGAACGCATTGAAAAGATTCTGGTATCAGCAGTGAAGCAGTCCTTGAAAGCGACTATGCCGGTATTGAATGAAATGACCGATTTTGGAAAATTCATTGCCCGTGACATCAAAGGACAGAAATTCATAGCCCATTGCTATGAAGGCGAGAAGCCTTTGCTGAAAGATGTTCTCCGTCCGGGTGAAGACGCTTTGGTCATGATTGGTCCCGAAGGAGATTTCAGCGAGGAAGAAGTCACAAAAGCAATAGCTGCCGGTTTCCAACCTATCAGTTTGGGCAAGTCCCGGTTGCGCACAGAAACGGCTGCATTGGTAGCCAGTCATACACTGAATTTATTAAATCAAAAATAAGAATATGAGAAAGAGTATTTTGGGATTTACCCTGCTGGCAGTAGTGATGCTTCTGGCTTCCTGTTCGCCGAAAAGCGAATATGCCAATGCCATCCCCAAGGATGCGGCAATGGTAATGTCATTCGACTTTAAGGCAATGGCAGACAAGAGTGGTATAAATGGAAAAGAGGGAGAAAAGATCGTAACTAAACTGACTGACGCTTTGAAAAGCGGACTGGAAGGAGAAGCTTATAAGACGGCTGAAAAGATTATTCAGAACCCTTCGGAATCGGGGCTCTCTTTTACAGATAAAGTCTATCTGTTTATCACTCCCCACTCTACAGCTTTTGCCTTGTTGGCAAAGGTGGACAGTGAAAGTAAAGTGAAAGATTTGCTGAATGCACTGAAGAACGAACAGATCTGCACGGAACTGAAAAGCGAAAGCGGCTGCACCTGGACACAAATGGGTGATGCATTATGTGCTTTCAACAATGGAACCTTCCTGTTGATGGGAAGTAATAAAGGAGATGCACCCAGCCTGAAAGGAACTCTATTGGCATTAATGCGCCAAGATACTGAAAACAGATTTGCAAAAACAAATGATTTTGCCAAACTGAGCTCGGCAAAGGGAGAGATTGCTACAGTGATGAATATGTCATTCATTCCTAATGATCTGACTATGCAGATGCGTATGGGGATGCCTGCCGATCTGAAACTGGAAGATATCAAATATCTGCTCTCTGCCACTTTCGAGAAAGGAAAGGTGGTGATTGATATGGAAACATTGATTGAAAACAAAGACCTGATTGCGATGTACGAAAAGCAATCAGAGGCTTCGGCTCCAATCAAAGGTACATATCTGGAATATTTCCCTGCCAATACCCTTTTCTGGGCAAGTGGCAATATCAATGGAAAGGGTATTTATGATTTGATGTGCCAGAATCCCACCATCAAACAATCATTGGAAAATCCGATGTTGCCGGTAGATATTGAAAAGATATTCTCATCTATACAGGGAGATATTGCCATTGGCTATACTTCATTGACAGACCAAGACTTGTTGGTATATGCTGATGTAACGAACAAAGACTTCCTACAATCATTTGAAGACCTTCGTCCCCTGCTGGCAATGACCGGGGGACAGATGCAACTGAACTCTACGGGCAAAGACCAATATGAATTTCGTATGTATCGCCAGAGCATTTGGTTTGGAGTAAAAGATAACATGTTCTATATCTCAAACAATGAAAAGCTGGCAGACGAGGCAGGTCGCCATTATGGAGTTTCCTTGCAGAATACTCCTTGGGCGGGTGAAGTGACCAAGAACCGTTTCTTTATGGTATTCAATATGGTACAGTTGATGCAAGACATTAAGGAGAACCCTCAACTGGCACGTATGATGGGAGGTGATATGGCTATGCTGAATGCCATCCTTGCTCCTTGTGAGTACATAGACGCAATGGCTCCCGATTGGAAAAGCGCACAAATGAATTTCGTAATGAAAGATAAAGATGTCAACGTGTTACAGTTGATAGTACGTGGATTAGAAAATTTATGAATAGCATAGAATTACAACAAACCCTCCCTGCTGTCTTTGCAGGGAGGGATTCTATTATTTCCGAGGTCTGGCATCAGCAACTTACGTTGAAACGTGGTGAAGCCTATTTGGTAGAGGCAGCATCCGGCACCGGAAAATCATCTCTTTGCAGCTACATTTATGGATACCGTAATGATTATCAAGGTATCATCTGTTTTGATGAAAAGAATATCCGCAGCCTTTCTGTGCACGATTGGGTGGAGGTGCGCAAGCGCTCTATCAGTATGTTGTTTCAGGAACTTCGTCTGTTCCCGGAACTCACCGCATGGGAGAATGTGCAACTAAAGAATTCGTTGACGGGATTCAAATCCAAGAAAGAAGTGAAGGCTTGGTTTGAGATGTTCGGCATTGCCGACAAATGGGATACGCCGGTGGGTAAGATGTCTTTCGGCCAGCAGCAACGCGTGGCATTGATACGTTCCCTTTGCCAACCGTTTGATTTCATTTTTCTGGATGAACCAATCAGCCACCTGGATGAAGAAAACGGGCGGATCATGTCCCGAATCCTGGTGGAGGAAGCAGATAAACAAGGTGCGGGCATCATCGTTACCTCTATTGGTAAGCACCTGGAGTTGAACTACACAAAAACATTGAAACTATGAGATTGGTTTGGAAATTATTACGTCAACATATCAGTTTCCCGCAGTTGGCGGGCTTTTTCTTTGCCAATCTGTGTGGTATGGTCATTGTATTGCTCAGTGTCCAGTTCTACAAGGATGTGTTGCCCGTGTTTACGGAAGGCGAGAGTTTTATAAAGAAGGATTATGTGATTGTCAGCAAGAAGGTAAGCACGCTGGGCTCCTTTGTGGGCAAGAGCAAGACTTTCTCTGAGCAGGACATGGATGAAATAAAGGAACAGCCTTTTACTAAAGGGGTAGGGGCATTTATGCCTTCACAATTCAAGGTTTCGGCAGGTCTGGGTATGGAGAATGTGGGGCTGCATATGTCTACGGCCATGTTCTTTGAATCTGTGCCCGATGAATATGTGGATGTAAGTCTGGATAAATGGGAGTTCAGCGAGAATGAACGCGTTGTACCCATTATTATTCCCCGCAACTATCTGAACTTGTATAACTTTGGTTTTGCACAGAGCCGCAGCCTGCCTCAACTGTCGGAAGGCGTTATGGGTATGGTCAATCTGGACATTCGCATCAGTGGTGCAGGGCGTACAGAGACATTCAAAGGAAAGATAGCAGGTTTCTCTAATCGCCTGAATACCATTCTTGTTCCCGAAACCTTTATGAACTGGGCAAACCATGAGTTTGCACCGGGCCAGAAGAGCGAACCCTCCCGTTTGATAGTGGAGGTGAATAATCCCACGGACGACCGCATTGCCAAGTTCTTTAAAGATAAAGGCTATGATACGGAAGATGACAAGCTGGATGCCGGTAAAACTACCTGGTTTCTGAAAGTCATTGTAGGCATAGTGCTTTCGGTGGGCTTGCTGATTAGCGTTTTGTCTTTCTATATCTTGATGTTAAGCATTTATTTATTGCTGCAAAAGAATACCACCAAGTTGGAAAACTTATTGCTGATAGGTTACAGTCCTGCCCGTGTGGCGTTGCCTTACCAAGTGCTGACGCTTGCACTGAATGCAGTGGTGCTGTTGCTGGCGGTGGGTATCGTGATTTATGTGCGCAGCAACTATATTGATATGATAGAAAATATGTTCCCCCAACTGGAAGAAGGCAGCCTATGGCCTGCTTTGGTAGTAGGAATTCTGCTGTTTGTAGGCGTTTCTTTATTCAATGTAGTGGCGGTTCGTCGCAAGGTTGCATCCATCTGGATGCACAAAAGCTGATTTTCTTTAAAAAAATAGATTAATTTTATCTCAATCATAACTCTTTTTTTTAACTTTGTCCCAATTCTCGGAAACAGGTGAGCATGCACCTGCTACCGGGGAGGACATATATAATTAAGAGCGTTTTAAAATATTACCTTGTCTTAGAAAATCCCCAATTTTCAAAGCTGCACAAGTGTGATACAACAAGCGCTCACGTCTTGTGTTTATACTCCTTTACAGGATTAGTATATTCATAAAGACGTGGGACACTGTTGTTTATTTGTGCAGCTGGTATGGGGATACCTCTAAGGCAGATAAGATATTAAGCAGGTCCCACGTCTCTTTTTTATGTCTGTATCATAAAAGAATGGATGAGTAAAACTAATCTGAAGGATGAAAATTATTGTTTGGAATTCTCAGGGGAAACGTATAGCCGATTATCATAAGTTGATGGGAGGCTGTGATGTGTTGTGCTTGTTGGGTTGCGGACAATGGGAAGTCCCGCAGAAAGCGCAACGGGTGCAAAACAGTTTGTTCTATTGGGAAGAGGAAGAAGGGGGCAAATCATATGATATTCTCTATTGCTCTCAGCATATGGCCTATATCTGCCGGAAAGGATTGTATAGCGGTGAATCCATTGTATATAGTGTACATTCCAGCATAGGCGTGTTGGTGGGAATTCGTTTGCAGGAGCACTTCTGGCTGTTTGCCAACCATGAAGACAATGTAGTAAATTCCTATCATATAGGCGAGTTCTACCTGCGTGAGATTTCAGCCCGTTTCAGAAAGGCTGCATTTGTAGCCGATTTTAAAGAAAGATCCTATACATGGACGCAGGAAGCGATAGGAAAGCTATACTCCGTTCCTCCCCCGGAGACGTATCATCCGCTTACCATTAATTATTTATTCACGATCCATGTGAGTTGCAAAGATCAATACTTAATAAAGGGGTATGAAGACTCTCCCAATCAGCCTACTTTCTTTGAGATAGAAATTTAATCTCTCTCTGCTTATAATTTTTCTCTTTTTCCTTTGATAATAAAAGAATTAGTGTATATTTGCACATGAACAATTACAAATTCAAAGGCAATCATTTTATGGGCAGAGAACTAATATTCGACCGGTTTTCACAGCAAGCTCTTCAGACCTTGCACCGGTATCGTGCCGTCATGTTTAGTCCAACGAACCTCATGCGTTAATTTATTTATCAGCGTTTTTTATCCCTTAATTCTTACACATTAAAATGAGTTTACTATGGACAACAGACCGACTATTGCCGAGGTACAGGAATGGGTACTGAAGCTTTATAACACGTGTGAACAAACCATTACCAGTGAAGAACGTAAAGAGCAGCATAAATATGCCGTCATGGTGCAACGGCCGCAGGACAAAAAGTTCCTGGTGAAAATGCTGGACGAATCTTCCCAAATCCGTGACCGTAAGAAACTGGCAGACCGCATCAAGAAACTGATAGACCGCTATGGTGTACCCGAGTTCCTGAACAAGCGTGACGCTTTCCTCTTTAAGATGTATCAAGCCTTCGGACATCATTTTGATTTCATTGCTATACCTATTATAAAGAAGCGCTTGCGCATGGATACTTCCAAAGTAATCCTGGATGAAGCGCGTCCCAAACTGACAGACCACCTGGCTACCCGTTTCAAACAAAAGATAGGGCAGAACGTGAACCTGCTGGGCGAAGTAGTATTGGGAAACGGCGAAGCCGATCATCGTTACTTCCATTATCTGGAAGCATTGGAAGCGCCCGATATCAATTATATCTCTGTGAAGATTTCGGGCATCTATGCCCAAACCCATGCATTGAACTACGAAGAAAGTTTCCCGGAACTGGTGAAACGCATGACTGCACTTTATCAGAAAGCCATAGACCATCCGTATGTAGATGAGAACGGAGTGAAACGCGCCAAGTTCGTCAACTTGGATATGGAGGAATATAAAGATGCACATTTCACGATGCGCCTCTTCAAAGAAGTGCTGAATCTGCCGCAATTCAAGGATTATTCGGCAGGTATTGTTATTCAGGCTTATCTGCCCGATGCTTACGACTTCCAGACAGAGTTATTGGAATTTGCCAAAGAACGCGTGGCAAATGGTGGTGCCCCTATCAAGATGCGTCTAGTGAAAGGCTGTAACCTGGAGATGGAAACAGTGATTTCTTCTCTGCGTGGCTGGCCCAACCCCGTGCGTACTTCAAAGACGGAGGTAGATGCTAACTATCTGCACATCTTGGAACGCGCTTTGTTGCCCGAAAATGCGAAAGCCCTCCATGTGGGTGTTGCTTCTCATAATCTGTTTACCATTGCATATGCTTATTTGTTGAGCCAGAAGTTGGGCAGTGCCGAATATATGACTTTTGAAATGTTGGAAGGTATGGCAGACCACGTGTGGCGTGCACAGTCCCAGCTTGGAAATCATGTAATCCTGTATGCTCCGGTGGTAAAAGACGAACATTTCTTGAACGCTGTTTCTTATTTGGTTCGCCGTATGGACGAGAATACAGCTCCCGATAACTTCCTTACCCACTCGTTCAACTTGAAACCGGGTACGGATACCTGGCGTTTCTTGCAGAACCAGTTTGAGGAAGCCTATCAGATGAAAGATACCATTACGCATATTCCTACCCGTACTCAGAACCGTCTGCATCGCTATGTCCCGGTTCCTCCGGCAGATGTGATGGCGAATGAACCGGATACCGATTTCGACTTGCCACAAAACCAGGAGTGGGTGCGCAATATCTTTGCCAAATGGAAGAAATCCCCATCGGATACTCCCGAAATCATTCCTTTGCAAATAGGAAAAGAAACTGTGGTATGCAACAAACGCCATAAATATATGGATCGTTGTCAAGATGACGAAGTATGTGTATGCGAAATGTCACAGGCAGATACCGAACAAGTAAAGCAGATCATTGATATTGCCGAAAAAGACCCTGCCGGATGGAGAAAGACAACACTGGAAGAACGTCATAAAATAATGTATGAAGCAGCCAATCGTTTGGGCGAGATGCGTGGCGACCTGATAGGTTGTATGTGTGCCGTTACCGGAAAGACGGTGGTAGAAGGTGATGTGGAAGTATCGGAAGGCGTGGACTATGCCCGTTTCTATACTACCAGCATGAAAACATTTGCCGCATTGCCCGATGTAGATATTGCCCCGAAGGGAACAATCCTTGTTATCTCTCCGTGGAACTTCCCGTGCGCCATTCCTATCGGCGGAATTGTGGCCGGTTTGGCAGGTGGAAATACAGTAATCTTGAAGCCGGCAACCGTTGCCGCCCCCGTAGCATGGATGTTTGCAAAAGCATTTTGGGATGCAGGAGTGCCCAAAGAAGCCTTACAAGTAATTATTACAGACCGTGAGGCATTGAAGGTGCTCACTACCGCCCCTGCCATCAAACATATTATCTTGACAGGTGGAACAGACACGGCACAGAATATCGCCCGTAGCAATCCGGCTACTCCGTTATCGGCAGAAACCGGTGGCAAGAATGCCATCATCCTGACCGCTTCCGGCGACCGTGACCATGCTATCATGAATATCGTAGCTTCCGCCTTCGGCAATGCCGGACAGAAATGCTCCGCTTGCTCCCTGTTACTGGTAGAACGCTCGGTTTACGAAGACAAGAACTTCCAGGAAAAGATAAAAGATGCCGCAACCAGCATGAAGGTGGGCAGCGTATGGAATCCGGGCAATGTGGTCGGCCCCATGATTACCAATAAGAACGATAAGCTGCTGAAAGCATTAGAGCTGGAAAAGGGAGAATCCTGGTTAGTTCCTCCCCGTTTCCTCGATAAGAATAAGTACGTTCTGGCTCCTACGGTGAAATGGGGAGTTCGTCCGGGTAATTATTCTTTCCACACGGAACTATTCGGCCCGATGCTGAGTGTGGCATGCATTGAGAATTTGCAACAAGGTATTGACTTGGTGAACAGTCTGGATTATGGACTGACTTCCGGCCTGCAAAGTTTGGATGAAGCGGAGCAGAAGTTGTGGAAGGATTCCATTATGGCAGGTAATCTTTATATAAACCGTGGTATTACGGGAGCGATTGTGAACCGTCAGCCGTTTGGTGGCATGAAGTTGTCTGCATTTGGTGGCGGCGTAAAGGCCGGTGGTCCTAATTATTGTGCTTGCTTTGTGAAGATTACCGACAAGCCGGGCAGCACTACAGATTATAAACAAAGTTATGCGAAGGCCTACGAACAAGAGTTTGCCCATGCCCGAGACATCAATAACCTATATGGCGAGCAGAATGCATTCCGCTATCTGCCTCTAAAGAGTATGGTGCTTCGCCTTTTCCCCGGAGACAGCAATGAAGATGCCCAAATGATTGCTCTTGCAGCCAAGAATTGCCATACTCCGTTGACTATCAGCTTTGAACCCGGTGATGATCGCACGGCAGCATTGGCCTCTACAGGTTGTGCTTTGAAGAAAGAGACCTTGCCTGAGTTCTTGAAATCAATGAAGGGTTATGAGCGTATCCGTACCTGTGGTGCAGAGATTCCGATGGAAATGTATGAAGAAGCTGCCCGCATCGACAAGTATATTGCCACCGCCAAACCGGTGAAGGATGGACGCGTGGAATTGGTTCATTACATCAAGGAACAGAGCATTGCATTTGAATATCATCGTTATGGCAGTATCTTAGAGGTGCCGCCGGTAGAATGATAGAAGTATATACATAATGATTTAATAGCGCAGTTTCTACTTGGAAAAAGAAAAGACTGCGCTATCATTTTATTAATAAAGGTAAAATAAGTGGCAGGTAATCTTTTAAATCCACACGTAATTGCTTTAATGCTTGCTGAATGCGATAGTCAATCGTTTTAGGAGATACACCTAGTATCTGGGCTATCTCCTTGTAACTCATATTTTTGAAGCGATGCATCACAAAGGCCTCCCTATATGAATCCGGCAAGGCGGCAACGGCAGTTTGAATGCAATGCGTTAATTCTTCTATGTGATAGAAATTAGTATCATCTATTAAAGACTGCATCTCCTCGTAGAAATAATTTTCAGCCTTACTCTTTACTTCCAGTTGATTAATTCGGTTCAACGCACGATGATGGACGATTGAAAATAAATAACTGCTCAATGAAGACTGGATAACCACTACCTCCTTATTTCTCCACAGCCACAGCATTGCATCCTGCACACATTCTTCCGCATCTTCCAGTTCTACAAATTTATGACCGTAAGCACATAGCGCAGGGTAGTATTTCTTAAAGAGCGCATTGAATGCAGCCACATCTCCATTTTGGATGGCTGATAATAATGATCGGTCTTCATAGTTATACTCTATTTCCATTGTTAAAAAGGTTGATTTTCGTGCAAATATAATCTTTTAAAACTAAAAAGATAGATAGAAGTGGAGTGAATCTATCTTTTTATAGCGTTTTAGTTTAGGAATCCGCCTTTTCCACTTGCCATATACATAGAGCATGGCCTGTTTGCCATGAACCTAAGAATATAATAACCTTTAATATAATGATGGTATGAAACGATTTAGCCTCTTCTGTTCAGCTTTATTGCTGTTGGCACCGGCTTGGGCACAAAGTGTATGTTTAAAAACAAAGTCCACGGAAATTCAGATTGATTCCAAAGGATATTATTCTTCTATACAGGTAGAGAAGAAAGAAATTTTGGAATCGGGGAAATATCCTTTGTTAACCGTCGGTATGGGAAATCAGTTGGTTACTCCTGTAAAGATGGTATCAAATGATTCATTACTCCGCTTGCGTATGTCTGATGGAGGTGAAGTAATTCTGCGCTACAAGCAAAGCAATGTCTGTATCACCTTGGAGGTGAAAGATATTCCGCAGCAGTATGAAGCTTTGATTTACGGTCCGCTGGGAGTGAATATCCATGAGGTAGTGGGAGACGTGATCGGAGTTGCACAAGGTCAGGGTGTGGCATTCGGCTTTCAAGCCCTCAACATAAAGACAAATGGCGGCATCCCTGAAGAGTATGGAACTTTGGTGACCGGACATTACGGATATAAGGGAAAAGAATCGCAACTGTCCGTTGCCAATATCCCTGATTATCGCCTGGCGGCTACTGATACGGAGGGTGGTGCTGTGTTTCAGTTCTCTGCCCGCAAACGTGATAAGGATGAATACCGTCCGGCTTTGCAGATTAAAAAAACGCTGGCGTTATCTGTTGACGGTGAAGACGGTAAGATAAAAGGTTCAAAAATAGCTTTGTTCGGATGTAAACAAAAGGATGCCTTGGCGCGTATCGGTGAAATTGAGTTGGAGCAGGGGCTTCCTCATCCCTTGTTTGATGGGGAATGGGGGAAAACCTCCAGAGCAGCTATGAAATCTTATCTGATTTCGGATTTCTCAGAGAAGAATCTCGACATGGTGCTTGACAAAGCCCAAATAGCCGGATTTAAGTATATTTACCACAGCGGACCTTTCAGTGATTGGGGACACTTTCATTGGAGCCCCTCTTTTACCAAGGATGGTGACGCAGGTGTGAAGCGCATGGTAGACAGAGCCAAAGCGAAAGATATAGGGATAGGTGTACATACCCTCAGTAACTTTATGACTACAAATGATGCGTATGTAACCCCGATACCCTCCAAACATCTGCAAAAACAAGGTATCTTGACTCTAAAAGAAGATATTACTGAAAGCCAGACGGACATCACTATTCTAAAGAGTGATTTATTTGAAGTTCCTTTGTCGCTGAATGGTCTGCAAATAGATGATGAACTGATTACATATAATAAGGTAGGGAAGGGAACCGATTTCTTTGTCTTGAAGAATTGTAAGAGAGGTGCTTTCAAGACAAATGCCGCCGCCCATTCATCTAAAGAACCTCTGTATAAACTTTCAGACCATGCCTATAAAGTGTTCTTTCCCGATTTAGTCCTGCAAGATACTTTGGCAGACCGCATAGCACAATTGATGAATACTACCGGATTACGACAAATATCGTTTGACGGACTGGAAGGCTGTGTTTACACCGGGCACGATGAATATGCCACCTCCCGTTTCGTAACCCGTTGTTATACTCAATTCGACCACAATGTGGTGAATGATGCCAGCCGTCTGAATCATAATTTGTGGCATATCCATACACGTATGAATTGGGGAGAACCTTGGGGTGAAGCGATGCGCACGGGGCAAGTGGCGAACCGGATTAAGAATCAGGAGTTTTTCTGCAGGAATCTCTTTCCGCGGATGCTCGGATGGTTCCTTATCCGTTTGGCAGACAAGAAATTCGAATGCTCCACATTGGAGGATTTGGAATGGGCTTTATCTGAATCGGCAGGATTTGATGCAGGCTATGCAATGACTATCAACACCGCTACTTTAACCCGTCACGGACAGATAGACCAACTGTTGGCGGCCATTAAGCATTGGGACAGATTGCGTGAAGCGCAGGCTTTTACGGAGGAACAGATGCTCCGCTTGAAAGACCCGCAGACCGAATGGCATCTACAGGCTATGGATGATAAGAACTATCGGTTATTTCCTTTGTATATTTCAAAGCGTTATCATTGCAATTTATCCGAGCTTCAACCCGGGCAACCGGGAGGAGCAGACTGGGTGTGGGAGAACAAGTTTGCCGGTCCCTGCAAACTCCAATTAAAAGTGGAGGGTGAAGGTTCTGTGTCCAATCTCTCTTTTACCTCTCCTACGGGTACTATTAAATTTCAGTGCAAGTTAGAAAGTGAGCAATATTTGTTCTATGATTTTAATGGAAAAGCAACAATTACCGACAAGAACTACAATGTAATAGAAGAGGTCAATGCAGAAGGTGAGCTTCAACTGCCTGCAGCTTCTTCCGCCATTTCTTTTTCTTGTGAACCGGGAGCAGGAGAAATGCCGGAAGTGGTGGTGCGATACATCACACGTGGAAATCCCGAGGCGATTTCTTTATAGACAAACTATTTTTGAAAATAAATGCATTTTAGTTTAGGAATGTATTTTTCCCGCTTGCCATATAGATAGAAGGACTTCAAAAAGCATACGTATGGAATATAAAGAAAATGATATAGAATTGTTGCTTCCCCGTTATTGCGAGGGCATTGCCACGGCAGAGGAACAGCAACGGGTAAAAGATTGGATGCAGGAATCAGGAGAGAACCGCAGAATTGTGAAGCAAATGGAAATGCTTTACCTGGCAGCTGATACGGTTCACATTATGAAGAAGGTAAATACAGACAAGGCATTAGGTAAAGTAAATGGTAAAATGATTGGTAAAAGAAAAGTAGCTTGGTGGGAGTGGGCACAGCGCATTGCCGCAGTGCTGTTCCTCCCGCTGATGGCTGCTTTCTTGATGGAACATTATGGTGGAAAGGATACCGCCGTGCAGATGTTGGAAGCAAGAACCAACCCGGGAATGACCACCTCTGTTGTGTTGCCCGATAGTACGGTGGTTTATTTGAACTCCGAATCATCTTTGCGCTATCCGTCTTCCTTCGATGGAAGTAACCGGAGAAAAGTGGAATTGAAAGGAGAGGCTTATTTTGAAGTAACGAAGGATGCGGAGAAGCATTTTATTGTGGCCACGGCCCATCAGTCACAGATAGAGGTATTGGGAACAAGCTTTAATGTGGAGGCTTATGAAGATATGGCGGAAGTGTCCACTACGTTGATTGAGGGAAAAGTGGATTTCAGTTTCCAGTCGGGCAGCGCTAAGAAACAAGTCTTGTTGAAACCCGGGCAAAAAGTGGTATATGATTCAAAGGATGGTACAACGCATCTCTATGAGACTTCCGGCGAAACAGAAGTTTCATGGAAAGACGGCAAGATTATTTTCAATAATACTTCCTTGAACGATGCCTTGCATATATTGGGAAAGCGTTATAATGTGGTGTTTATGCAGACGAATCCCAAATTGAAAGCATCCTTCACCGGAACTTTTACCAACCAGCGTTTGGAGCGTATCTTGGAATACTTCAAGTTATCCTCTAATATCCGTTGGAGATACATAGACGGAAAGGGCGCATCACAAAAAAAGACGCATATAGAAATTTATTAATAACCTTAAATTGAATATGAAATGAAAGAACTATCACCTTAGAAACAAAAACATACGGGAAAATATTGGCGTATCTTCCCGTATGGAAATCAGTCGTTTAATTCATGCTTGTTTGGCGACAAGCATAATCAACTAATTTAAAAACTTAAGTCATTTACAAAAGTATGAAAAATAATTGTAGTATCCAATTTTCGAGGATACCAAATTCTCTATGGCTTGCCTCGAAAAAAATTCCACGAACTATGAAACTATTTGTTCTTTTCTTTATCTGTTCCCTTGGACTAGCTTATGCCTCCGATTCGTATGCGCAGACAGCTATCGTAAATGTGGAAGTGCAGAATAAGACTGTAGGAGAGGTCTTGAAAGAAATTGAAAATCAATCTGAATTTGGATTTTTCTTTGATAATACACTCGTTGATTTGAATCGCCGTGTATCAGTAACTTCGCGAAACAGCGATATCTTTAAAGTACTGGAAAAGATTTTTAAAGGTACGAATGTAAAGTATTCGGTGCTGGACAAGAAGATTGTACTGACTACGATTGCAGAGAATGTGCCTTCTGCACAGCAGGCGGTTTTTAAAGTCTCGGGTAAAGTGTTAGACAATATGGGAGAAGGTGCAATTGGAGCTACTGTATTGGAACAAGGAACTACAAATGGTACTGTAACCGATATGGATGGAAACTTTGAATTGAAGGTTTCAAATAAGGAAACAACTTTGGAAATCTCATATATAGGCTATAGTAAATCTGTTGTGAAAGCAAAAGTAGGTACTCCAATAACAGTTACTTTGAAAGAAGATACGGAAGTGTTGGATGAGGTGGTAGTAGTAGGATATGGTACACAGAAAAAAGTGAATTTGACGGGAGCCGTCAGTCAGGTTGGAGAAAAGGCTTTGGAGTCTCGCCCTGTACAAAATGTATCGCAAGCTTTGCAGGGATTGGTACCGGGAATGACTTTTGGAGTTGATGCTAAAGGCGGACAATTAAATAATGCCCCTTCTGTATCTATTCGTGGTGCAGGAACAATCGGTAAAGGTTCAACAGCATCCCCGTTGATTTTAATTGACGGTGTAGAAGGCAATATGAATTTGCTTAATCCGTTGGATATTGAGAGTATTTCTGTATTAAAAGATGCATCGGCTTCATCTATTTATGGATCTCGTGCTCCATTTGGAGTTATTTTGATTACAACTAAGCAGGGAAAGACAGGAAAACCGGTGGTGAATTATAATACTAATATTCGTTTTAACAGTCCCCTTACCGATTATGATATGATGGATTCTTATCGGTTCATGCATTATTATAATGATGCGCGAACCAATGGCGGACAGGCTGCTTATTTTACAGATGAACAAATTGCCAATGTGTTGGCTTATCAGCGTGGGGAAGTTGGAAAGATTATTCCTGTCACTGCTTCAAATACCTATACGCATAACTGGGCAAATGCCAATACCGATTGGTATGATGTGTTTTTCAAGGATCATGCCATGTCTCAGGAACATAGTTTAAGTTTGAGTGGTGGTACAGACCGTTTTTCTTATTATCTATCCGGTAATTTTATGGATCAGGAAGGCTTGTTAAATTATGCTGACGAAAGCTATTATCGTTATTCTGTAAACGGAAAAATCAATGCGAAGATAAACAAGAATGTAAGTCTTTCTTATAATACTAAGTGGTTCCGTACTAATTATGAGGCTCCCTCTTACTTAAATCAGACATTCTTTCATCAGATAATGCGTAAATGGCCCAATGCGTTTGTTACTGATCCACAAGGATATTGGGCTGATAACAGTGAGATTATACCGTTAAAAGAAGGGGGACGTATGAAAGAAGACTTGGATCAGAATTTTCAACAATTGCAATTGGATATCACTCCATTACCGGGTTGGAATATTCATTTGCAGGGCAATATGCGTATAACAACGAATTTTACTCATACCGACAGACAAGCTGTCTATGCCCATGATGCTGACGGAAATCCTTATGCGATAGAAATAGTAAATGCCACAAAAGCCGGTCAGTCTAGGGTGATTGAAAAGGGTACGAAAAATGAATTTTATACAGTCAATCTTTTTTCTGATTATTCTCGCCAATTAGGCGACCACTATTTTAAGGTGATGGGTGGTTTTAATGCCGAGCACCAGAATGTAAGAAATCTGAGTGCACAGCGTGATGGCATAATTGTGCCTGATTTGCCTACGATTGATACTTCAGACTCTTTGGACAAGGCTGGTGGTGGATATAACCATTGGGCTACAGCCGGTTTCTTTGGGCGTTTGAACTATAATTATAAAGAAAAGTATTTGCTGGAGGTAAATGGACGTTATGATGGTACTTCCCGTTTCATGAAGGATCAGCGTTGGAATTTCTTTCCTTCATTCTCTTTAGGTTGGAATGTGGCTAGGGAAAATTTCTGGAAACCGTTGGAAGCGATAGTCAACCAATTTAAACTGAGAGGTTCTTGGGGAGAACTGGGAAATCAGAATACATCAGAATTATATCCTTTTTATGAAATATTGCCGGTGAAAAACAATTCCGGCAACTGGCTAGTAAACGGCGATAAAACAAATACGGCAGATATTCCTGCATTGGTCAGTACATTATTAACATGGGAACGTGTTCGTTCCTTTAATGTGGGATTTGATTTTGGAGCTTTTTCCAATCGTTTGACAGGCTCTTTTGATTACTTCGTACGCAAGACTATTGATATGGTAGGTCCAGCTCCACAATTACCTCTTGTTTTAGGAATCGCACCTGCCACTGTCAATAATGCGGATATGAAATCTTATGGTTTTGAAGTCGAATTGTCATGGCGTGATAAAATAGGGGAAGTGGATTATGGTGTGAAGTTCAATTTGGCTGATGCTCGACAAAAAGTATTGCGTTATCCCAATACAACTAATGCTTTCTCAGATTGGTATTCTGGAAAAATGAGTGGAGAAATCTGGGGATATACTTCATTGGGTATTGCAAAAACAGACGAGGAAATGAAAGAGCATTTGGCTTCTCTGCCCAATGGGGGACAAAATAAGTTAGGAAACAAATGGGGGGCTGGTGATATCATGTATGCTGATATAAACGGTGATGGCAAAGTAGATGGAGGTAAAGGTACTTTAGCCGATCCGGGTGACCAAAAGATTATTGGTAATTCTACTCCCCGTTATAACTTTGGGTTGGTTTTGGACGCTTCTTATAAAGGTTTTGACTTTTCTATATTTTTCCAAGGAGTGGGTAAAAGGGATTATGCTCCGATTGTAGGTACTAATGGCGCTGTTTTCTGGGGAGCTGTAAGCAATATTTGGCAATCAATGGCAATGGAAGAACATTTTGATTATTTTCGTCCTGAAGGTCATCCTATGGGAGCTAATCTGAACGGATATTATCCACGGCCGGATTTTACTAGTAATAAAAACCACCAAATACAGACTCGTTATCTGCAAGACGCGTCCTATATCCGTTTGAAAAATTTGCAGTTCGGTTATACGCTGCCTAAACGGTGGATTAATAAGTTGCATATTAATAGATGCCGTGTATATGTGTCTGGTGATAATTTGTGGACTGGAACCAGTCTGGCCAGTATGTTTGACCCTGAAACACTTGCAGCGGGTGATTGGGGATCAGGAAAGACTTATCCATTATCTAAAGTGATATCTTTTGGTTTGAATGTTAATTTTTAAATAGAAATATAGTATGTCTTATATAAAAAATACAGTAGCTTCTGTAGCCATGTTGTTTACCTCAATGGTATTGACATCCTGCAATGATTTTCTAGATTGTGAACCCTTGGATAAAATAACACCGGATGCGTACTTTAATTCTGAGGCTGATTTGGCTGCTTATTCTATTCAGCAATATAAATTTACGACTTATCTTAATTTTGATATTGCTCCGCTGAAGGCTGATAATAATTCAGATGATCAGGCTGCAACGGATGCTTCTACCGCATTATGGGTACCGGGTGAGAAACGTACTCCTGCTGATAAAGGAGCATGGGATTTTACGGAAATCCGTAAAATAAATTATTTTTTCCAACAAGTGTTGCCTAAGTATGAAGTTGGAACTATAAAAGGTGATATGATGATGATAAAACATTATATCGGTGAAATGTACTTTTTGCGTGCCTTCCAGTATTTCAATAAATTGGTAAATTTAGGTGATTTCCCTATTGTGACTGATGTCTTGCCGGATGATACAGGAGCATTGAAGGAAGCAAGTAAAAGGCAGCCTCGCAATAAAGTAGCCCGTTTTATTATAGAAGATTTGGATAAAGCTATTGATTTGATGTCTTTAACCACAGGCAATGGTAAGAATAGATTAACTAGGGATGTAGCGTTACTATTTAAATCCCGTGTTGCTTTATTCGAAGCTACTTGGTTGAAATATCATAAAGGAACAGACCGTGTACCGGGAGGTCCGGGATGGCCTGGAGCACAAGAAGAATATAATGTAGGCTTTTCCATTGATATAGATAAAGAAGTGGGTTGGTTTTTAGAACAGGCAATGGACGCTTCTGCTCAAGTGGCAGACCGTATTTCGTTGACAAAGAATACTGGTGTATATAATCCAGAGTCGAATCCTTATAATTGGAATCCTTATTTTGAAATGTTCTCAGCTGTTGATATGGAACCGATAGATGAGGTTCTGTTTTGGAGAGCATATAATACAGTTCAGGGAGTTACCCATTCGGCGGGTACATACCTTTCTCGCGGTGGTGGTGATATAGGATATACTCGGAGTTTGGTGGATGCTTGTCTGATGAAGAATGGATTGCCTATCTATGCGCAAAACTCAGGTTATGCTGGTGATATAACAATTGAAAATGTGAAACAAGGTCGTGATGACCGTTTGCAGTTGTTTATGGCAGCTCCTAGTGATTGTATGAAATTTGAACCTTATGAAATTTATACTAAACCAAGAATATTAGAGCAAAGCACAGACAGGTGTCCGACAGGATATACTGTACGTAAGTTTTTATCTTACGATCCCGCACAGATAGGTATTGGGGCAGGAGCGATCAATACTTACGGATGTATTCTTTTCAGAGCTGTAGAGGCTTATTTGAACTATATGGAAGCTTGCTATGAAAAGAATGGAAGTTTAGATGCAAAAGCTATTAAATATTGGAAAGATGTTCGTCATCGTGCTGGTGTATCCGAAGATATTGAACTGACAATTACTGCTACCGATTTATCAAAAGAAAATGATTGGGCCAAGTATTCTGCTGGTCAATTGATTGATCCTACTTTATATAATATTCGTCGCGAAAGGCGTGTAGAATTGATGAGTGAAGGTACTCGTATGCGTGATTTGAAGCGTTGGCGTGCTTTGGATCAGGTTAAGAACTACCAAGTTGAAGGATTTAATTTATGGGGAGGTGAATTAGAAAAATTATATATTGATGGGGCTGGTAATAGTTTATTAATTCCTGAAGGTTCTTCTGATAAGCAGCCTAATGTGTCCAATAAAGAAAATAGCTCTTATTTGCGTGTCAATCAAATTGTAAAAAAGAATAATTTGTTGTATGATGGTTATACTTGGATTCCGGCCAATTATTTGGAACCTATTTCTGCCATTAACTTTACACTTACATCTTCGAATCCTGATGAAGTGGAAAATTCTACGATATATCAAAACCCAGGATGGAGTAAAATAGCTAATGAACCGGCTATAGGATATTGATTTTAGAAAAAGGAAAAAGGTATGCATTCTTGGAAGAAGAGATATGTATACCTTTTTTTTGAAAAAGAAGGAAGATAGTTTAGTCTTAATTTTAAAACCATGAAAATAAAATTATTATTGTTGATGAATTGTCTGTATATTTGTTCTTTGCAGGCACAACCAGGTATTACCACCTCAATCCCTTCTGAGAAACCATCAAAATATCAAAAGGATCAGATAAAGCGTAAGTATGGTATGTTCATTCATTTTGGTATCAATACCTTCCACGATACAGAATGGTCCGACGGTTCTTTTCCGGCGGAAACCTATGCCCCGACGGACATTGATGCCCATCAATGGGTGAAGACAGCGAAAGATGCCGGTATGAAATACATTATTCTTGTAGCAAAACATCATGAAGGTTTCTGTCTTTGGGATAGTAAATATACGGATTATGATGTAGCCAGTTCGGGAAATACCACAAATGTAATTGAAGCCGTGGCAAAAGAATGCAAGAAGCAAAAAATTAAACTGGGATTGTATTATTCACTGTGGGACAGGAAGGTCAATGCAGATGTAGAAAATATAGAATCGGATAGCGCTTACAATGACTATATGTTGAAGCAACTGAATGAATTGATAGATATTACGGAAAAATATACTGATATAGTAGAATTTTGGTTTGATGGCAGTTGGGCGAAACCCAGTTATCGTTGGCCGGTTCAAGAAATCTATCAGACTATAAAGAACCGCGAACCGCAATGTCAGATAGGGATTAATTGGACCATCGGTCAGGATGCCAATCCCAATGACCCCAACGCGCCTGCGAAATCTTATAAAATCATTCCTGAGAATCAAAAAGAAGGTGATCCTATACGTTACTTTCCAAGTGATTTCCGCTTGGGGGATCCGCTTTTGCCTGCCAATCCCGATCCTAAAGTATTTACACATAAAGGCAAACGCTATTACATGCCGTTTGAGTCTACCGTATGTTTAAGTAGAAAATGGTTTTATCATACTGCCGATAAAGAATATAAGTCGATTGATGAGTTAGTCAAACTTTACAATCGTGCAACGGCTCAGAGTAATATTTTGATTCTGAATCTGCCGCCTAATCGTGAAGGGAAAATACGTCAGCAGGATGTGGATTTGTTGATTAAACTTCGCAAGGAAATAGAGTGATATGATATATTAATTATGATAAAAACCGACAACTCAAATTAGAGATATGAAAAGAATAATTGCTTATTTGTTCTGTTTGATCGTTATGGCAGAGGTGCATGCCTTCTCTGCTGATAAAGGAGACAGCTTGCGCATTATGTCTTACAACGTACATAATGGAATAGGAATGGACGGCAAAGTGGATTATGCAAGGATTGCCGACGTTATATCCCATGTGCAGCCCGATGTGGTAGCATTGCAGGAATTGGATAGTGTAACTCACCGTAGTCCTGTAAATGTGTTGGAAGAAATAGCCCGTGGGGCAGGGATGAATTATGTATTCGGACCTGCTATCAGTTATGGTGGAGGGAAATATGGCATCGGCATCCTGTCGAAAGAACAGCCGTTGAGTGTCAAGAATGTGGCCCTTCCGGGAAGGGAAGAAGCCCGTACTTTGCTGGTAGTGGAATTTGAGAAATACATTTTCCTTGCCACTCATTTGTCTTTGACGGCTGACGATCAGGTGAAATCCGTAGAGATTATATGGCAAGAGGCAGCCTCTAAGGAGAAGCCTGTTTTTATGGCAGGCGATATGAATTCTGTGCCTTCCTCTTTAACTCAGAAACGTATCCGAAAACATTTCAAGGTATTGACCGATAAGCGTTGGATTACCTGCAATGGGGAGTGCATTGATTATATTTATGGATATAAGAAAGGGAATGGAAAATTTACAGTCAGGCAGAAAGGAATGATAGAGGATTACGTGGCTTCAGATCATTGCCCGGTGTATGTTGATGTGTATTATGGCAAATAAAAATTGCCGTAAACTTGCTATTCTACAACGGAATTCATATATTTGTATCTCCTTTGATAAAGGCCAACATATACTTTGAAGGAACTTGTGCCATATGGATGTAAAAGCATGCACATAAGGCGAAGTGATAACAAAGGTAAGGAGCTTTAATCAGTCCCCAATAATCAGAACCACAGTTTCAAATAGTCGCAACTATAGTTTCAAATAGTCGGAACTACAGTTCCATAAGGTTGGAACTACAGTTTCATAAGGCTGGAACTAAAGTTTCAACCTTATGAAACTCATTGAAACTCCTTATCAATTGCCATAGCTATACTTATAATATGAGTTCGCTAATAGGAAAAGCAAGAATAGTGGTGGTAGTAGACCGTTTTTGTACATTAAGAATCCTACTACCACCACTCGTTAAAACCTATTGCCCATAGGGCTTGTAGAGAAAAGGTGGTAGTAGTGGCAGTAGAAAACAAAAACTTTATTGAGAGAAAAAGCGCGGAAGCAACGACCTGAAGATTATTCATTGAAAAAAAATAGTATTTACTTTAGGAACATCCCTTTCCCGATTGCCATATAAGTAAAAGGTCCTATTGTTTGGCGACAAAGGATCAATCTAATTTAAGAACTTTAAGTCATTATCATTTATGGAACATCAAAGCAAATTGATTTATGGCGGATTATTGGCCATCTCCGCATTGACGGGCTGCACAAAGCCGGTAACAGAAAAGCCATTGAACATTGTCTACATTATGACCGACGACCATACAGCACAAATGATGAGCTGTTATGACAAGCGTTATATGCAAACTCCCAATCTGGACCGCATTGCCTGTGACGGCGTCCGCTTTACAAATAGTTTTGTTGCCAATTCATTGAGTGGACCCAGCCGCGCCTGCATGATAACGGGTAAGCACAGTTGTGCCAATAAATTCTATGACAATTCTACCTGTGTATTCGATTCTTCGCAGCAAACTTTCCCCAAGCTGTTGCAGAAGGCAGGCTATCAGACAGCATTGGTTGGTAAATGGCATCTGGAAAGTCTGCCCACCGGTTTCAATTATTGGGAGATAGTTCCTGGACAAGGTGATTATTACAATCCTAATTTTATATTACAGACCAACGACACCATTCAAAAGCACGGATACATCACCAACCTGATTACCGATGACGCGATAGACTGGATGGAAAACAAGCGGGACAAGGAGAAACCTTTCTGCCTGCTCATCCATCATAAAGCCATCCATCGCAATTGGATGGCAGACACCTGCAACCTGGCTCTGTATGAAGATAAGGAATTTGCACTTCCCGATAATTTCTTTGATGAGTATGAAGGACGTGCGGCAGCCGCGGCACAGGAGATGAGCATTGTGAAGGACATGGATATGATTTATGACTTAAAGATGCTCCGTCCCGACCGGAACTCGCGCCTGAAGTCATTGTATGAGAGCTTTATTGGTCGTATGGACGAGGGGCAGCGTGCTGCATGGGATGCCTTTTATGGTCCCATTATTGATGATTTCTATCAAAAGAATCCGCAAGGAAAGGAGTTGGCAAACTGGAAGTTCCAGCGTTACATGCGCGATTACATGAAAACAGTCAAATCACTGGACGACAATGTGGGCCGTGTGCTCGATTACCTGAAAGAAAAAGGACTGCTGGAAAACACACTGGTGGTTTATACTTCGGACCAAGGATTCTACATGGGTGAGCACGGATGGTTTGACAAGCGTTTCATGTACGAGGAATCCATGCGTACTCCTCTCGTCATGCGATTGCCCGAAGGATTTGACCGCCGGGGAGATATTACGGAAATGGTACAGAATATTGACTATGCACCCACTTTCCTGGAACTGGCAGGCGTAGAGGTTCCCCAAGACATTCAAGGTGAATCCCTGTTGCCTTTATTAAAAGGAGAGAAACCTGCCGGTTGGCGTAAATCGCTGTACTATCATTTTTACGAATATCCTGCCGAGCACATGGTGAAACGTCACTATGGAGTGCGCACCGACCGCTATAAATTGATTCATTTCTATAATGACATTGACCAATGGGAACTCTTTGATTTGGAAAAAGATCCTACCGAGATGCACAATGTAATCAACGACCCCGCATATGCCGATGTAGTGGCAGAGATGCAGGTGGAACTGGAGAAACTACAAGTACAGTATAATGATGTAGAGTTCGAAAAATAACCCCGGATATGATGAAAAACTATAAAGCCCTCTGCCTGTCTATGGCAGGGGGAGTGGGCTTGTCTGTCGCTGCCGCACAGGCAGCCGTGCCCGAAAAGAAACAACCACACATTATATTAATAATGACAGACCAGCAACGCGGCGATGCACTGGGTTGCGCAGGAAATGAAACTGTGATTTCTCCTCATATTGATCGCTTGGCAGCCGATGGGCACTTGTTTTGCAATGCCTATACGGCTGCTCCAAGCAGCACTCCGGCACGGGCAGGAATGTTGACAGGCATGTCGCCTTGGCATCATGGTTTGCTGGGCTATGGACAAGTGGCGGAACAGTATCCATATGAAATGCCGCAGATGCTGAAGGACTTGGGCTATCACACCCTGGGACTGGGAAAGATGCACTGGCATCCGCAGAATGTATTGCATGGATTTGAGGCAACCGTCATTGATGAAAGCGGACGCGTGGAGTCTCCTTACTTTATGAGCGATTACCGCAAATGGTTCAACACGCAGGCTTTCGGTTTGAATCCGGACAGCACCGGCGTGGAATGGAATGCACACGGGGCAAAAGCGTATGCCTTGCCCGAGCGGTTGCATCCCACCGTGTGGACAGGTGACCGGGCAGTGGAAGCGATAAAAGGTTATACTTCCGACCAACCCCTGTTCCTGAAAGTTTCCTTTGCCCGTCCGCATAGTCCCTATGATCCGCCCCAGCGTTTGGTGGACCGGTATGAAGGACGGGACATTCCGGCTCCCGCCGTAGGCGACTGGTGCAGGCAGCTCGCTGTAGACCTGCATCCCGAAAAGAATCCGGAGGCAGCCATCGGGAATTATGGAGTGGAGTATGCTCGGAATTCCCGTAAATACTATTATGCGTCTGTTACTTTTATAGACGAACAAGTGGGTCGCATCATCGAAGAATTGAAAAAGAAAGGAATGTATGATGATGCCCTCATCTGCTTTGTAGCCGATCATGGCGATATGTTGGGCGACCACCATCTGTGGCGCAAGACTTATGCCTATGAAGGTTCGGCAGCCATCCCTTTCATCGTGAAACTGCCCAAGGACACGGAGAGCAAACTGAAACCGGGCAAACCAATAGAGGCTCCCGTGGAGTTGCGCGATTTGCTTCCTACTTTCCTTGCCATAAACCATCAGCCTGTGCCCCGGGAGATGGATGGGCTTTCTTTGCTTCCCTTGCTGGAAAACGGGGAAGCTCCCTGGCGCAAATACATTGACATAGAGCACTCCACCGCTTATTGGGCCGATAACTATTGGTGCGCTTTAACCGATGGGAAAATCAAGTACATTTGGTTCTTCCGTACCGGAGAGGAGCAACTATTCAATTTGGTGGAAGACCCCCATGAACAGCATGACCTGTCAAAGACCGCGGCAGCCGGAAAGCAACTGGACGCAATGCGGAAAGCCATGGCAGAGCATTTGGAAGAACGGGGAGAAGAGTGGGTGAAAGACGGTAAACTGGTCATTCGCCAACAAAACCTTTTATATAGTCCTAATTATCCAACTAATAAAAAATAAATCATGAAGAAACTAATTCTAACCTTTTCATTTTTCATCGTGTTGTTAGGCACTTTGCAGGCATCGGTATCTATTATTCCGATGCCGCAAAAGTGCATTACGAAAAAAGGCAACTTCAAGGTGAACGACAAGACCGTGATTACCTTGTCGGCAGATAACGAAGAAATGCGTAATGCAGTGTCATTCTGGAATGACCTGTTCACCACCGCTGCCGGTTTTACCTTGGAAGTATCTTCTACCCCCCGTTCTTCCAATGTGATTCGTTGCCGACTTAACACCTCTCTTCCCAACGAGGAAGCATATCAGCTAAAAGTGTCTTCATCTGCCATCTATATTGATGCCCGAACCCCCAAGGGCATCTTCTATGCTTTTCAAACTTTGCGTCAACTGTTGCCATCTGCCATCGAAAGTGACAAGAGGGTGACGGAACAGGTGCAATGGACCATTCCTTGTGTGACGATAGAGGATGCTCCGGCATTTTCTTATCGGGGAGTGATGCTCGATGTTTCCCGTCATTTTATTCCGAAAGAGGACATGAAACGCCACATTGACCTGCTTGCTTTCCATAAGTTGAATATCCTTCACTGGCACTTGACGGACGATCAGGGATGGCGCATTGAAATAAAGAAATACCCCAAACTGACCTCTGTAGGCGGTTATCGCAAGAAAACGATTGAGGGATATATGTGGGGTAAAGCTACCGAATGGGATACAAAGCGTTATGGCGGTTTTTATACGCAGGAAGATGTAAAGGAAGTGGTGGCTTATGCACAGAAACGCTTTGTGGAAATCATTCCCGAAATTGAAATGCCCGGGCATAGCGTAGCTGCGCTGGCGGCTTATCCGCAGTTCTCCTGTTCCGGCGGTCCGTTTGAAGTGGAAGGCCGTTGGGGCGTGTTCAATGATATTTATTGCACCAAGGAATCTACTTTCGAGTTTATGCAGGATATATTGGATGAAGTGGTGGCACTCTTCCCGTCCAGCTATATCCACCTAGGAGGTGATGAAGCTCCGCGCATCCGCTGGAAGAACTGCGTGCACTGCCAGGAACGAATGAAACAGGAACACCTGACCAAAGAGGCCGAGCTGCAGACTTATTTCATCAACCGCATTGAAAACTATCTGAATGTAAAAGGAAAGAAGATAATCGGTTGGGACGAAATACTGGAAGGGGGTATTCCCCAGCGCGCCACCGTGATGTCATGGCGTGGAGAAAAAGGCGGCATCCATGCGGCAAAAGCCGGATATGATGTGATTATGTCTCCTAATATTTATATGTATTTCAACTGCTTCCAGTCCAAAACCAATGGAAAGAAAATAGGTAACCCCAACCGTGTCATCACCTTGGAAAAGGCCTACAATTATCATCCCGTTCCCGAAACGCTGACTGCCGATGAAGCAAAGCACATCAAAGGCGTGCAGGCCAATCTGTGGACAGAATATATATCAACCCTGGATGAGATGGAGTATATGCTTTATCCCCGTGTGGCCGCTTTGTCCGAGGTGGCATGGAGCAAGAAGGAAAGCAAGGATTACGAGAAATTCTGTACTCGTTTGCAGGGCGTTCAGAAGCATTATGATGTCTTGGGAGTAGATTATTACCAGGCAACTGTCAATGAATAATTAATTTGGTATGAATAGGACAAAAAGAACAATCGTTGCGTGCATCGCTCTCTTTGCATTGGGGCAGGGATGGGCGCAACGTTCCTATCAGGCAGGTGCGGTAGATATGGAAATAGTGCAGCGTGGAGATTCGAAGTTTCCATCCGGTTTTTCGGCTTTCTCCTTGCAAGGGCATTTCGTGTGGTGCGGCTCGGCCATTCAGGCAGAGGAAGATGGTAGATATTATCTGTTTTATTCTGCCATGGAGTCGGGACCGGATTATCCGAAGTTTACAGATGCTTGGCTGTTAGGGTCAAAGATTGGCGTGGCTGTATCCGATTCCCCTTATGGAGGATATAAGAATGTGGGCTTTGTATATAATAAGGATGGGTATCGTCCCGATAGAAGTTCATGGGATGCGCAGACGGTATCAAATACGCATATCAAACGCTTTAACGGGAAATATTATCTGTATTATTGCGGCTCTGTGGAGCCTGATGCCGATGTGCCTGTAAAAGGAAAATTGAGTAAAAGGGACAAGATTCAGCAGAATCAGAAGCTGGGAGTGCTATGCTTCAATTCCATCAAGGAGTTGCTGGAAGGTAAGTTTACTTGTAATGAGCAGCCGTTATTGAGTCCCCGTACCCGGGTAAAGCCCGATAATGTGTTAGACCCTTCACCAAGTGGCACGACAACGAAGCCCGACAATCTTATTTTGGTGAATCCGGCAGTCGTATATCAGCCTTTGGAGAAGAAATATTATCTTTATTTTAAAGGGAATGTGTACGACCCTACTTGGCGCGGGGTACATGGAGTAGCGATAGCCGATGCTCCCGAAGGGCCTTTTACTGTATTGGATGAATCTGTCTTTGAGTTTGAAACCGGTGGTAATCAGAAGTTGAATGCAGAAGACCCCTTTGTGTGGTATCATCGGAAGGACCGATGCTTTTATGCAGTATTTAAAGATTTTACCGGAGGATTCACAAAAGGGAAACCGGGACTGGCTATCATGTATTCCGAGGATGGCATACATTGGAAACTGCCCAAGCATTCCTTATTTATGAATAAGGAAATCATTTTGAAAAGTGGAAAGCGGGTGGAAGTGGACAGGCTGGAGCGTCCGCAACTGTTGCTGGACAAGGATGATGAACCAATCGTTCTCTATTCGGCTTGTTCCATTACTCCACTGAATATGAAGCAGGATGGAAGTTCGTTTAATATTCAGATACCTATTCTGCGAAGCAAATAGATTGAAGTAAATTCTATAGAGGCACGATTTCTTCTTTATATAAGGAAGGCGTGTCTCTATTTTTATTGGGGGTGTTATAAAATGGCAAATTGTTTGTTATCTTAAAGATAATGCAGTACTTTTACACGCATAATCATTAATGGATGGGAGAAAAGGAAATGAAGAAATATAAATTGCCCGAAGAAGAAAAGAATACTACCGTGAATGAGCCTCAAATGGCTTATGGCGTTGATATGAATGCCTTGAAAGTGCAAGGTGTGGAAGCCTTGATGAATATTGATAATCCTGAAGTGCTAAAGGAAGCGGTGAAAGCGATTTATAAGGTGGCGAAACGTGCTTGGCATAAAGATACGGAGGGTGTTGCAGAAGAGGAAGAAACAATCAGTAAGGAAGAAATATTGGCTGGTATTCGTGAAGGGTTGATGGAGATGAAAGAAGCCCGACGCACAGGACAAAGACTTAAAAGAGCGGAGGAATTGCTTGATGAATTATAAAATAAATGTCTTGCAGCCTTTCACCCGTGAACTGAAACGCTTGAATAAAAAGTATCACTCTATTAAAAAGGATTATGCGGCATTATTAGATGAACTTTATCGTAACCCCGACGCTGGAGTCAACCTTGGTGGCGGCATCCGCAAAGTACGCATGGCAATAGGTAGCAAAGGCCGTGGAAAAAGCCATGGCGCACGGGTAATAACCGTCAACGTAGTAGTATCCGTAGAAGAAACAGAAATCAACCTGCTTTTTATTTATGACAAAGCCGAGCGTGACAACATTACTTCTGCCGAAATAGAAGCCTTGATGGAAGAGGTCGGTTTGAAATAGGATACTTTTCCCTCTAAAAGAAACAATAATATATTCATTTCTTCCCCTTTAGTAATTCAACCACAATTTAAAAGAAGAAAGTTTTTCCTCACTTATCGTAATTTGTGCTTTGTAGGGCGGGCATACGCTTACCACTATCTTTCCATTGAAGTAGGGTTCTGCATGATCTATGGCATCTATACTGATAATGATTTGGCGATTGGCACGGAAAAAGCATTCCGGATTCAGTTGCTCCATTAGCTTATTCAGGGACAGATCGATGATATGCTCTTGTCCCTTCCGGGTGACGGCAAAAGTCACTTTGTTTTCAGAATAGAAATAAGCAATGTCTGCTACTTGGAGAGACCAGAAGCGGTCAGTGCCATAAATAAGGAAACGGGTGCGATAACGCTTCTCCTTCTGTTGCAATGCATCTAGTAAAGTATCTATATATCCCTCGGAATGAAGGAGCTCATTGCTTTGTAAACTTTCATATTTTATGATGGCATCCAGCAAGCGTGTTTCATCTATGGGCTTCAGTATGTAGTCTATGCTGTTTACGGTGAAAGCACGGATGGCATATTGGTCATAAGCAGTAGTAAAGATCACAACAGAAGTGGGATGGACGGCCGATAGAAAATCGAATGCATTCCCGTCCGCCAGTTGGATGTCGAGAAAGATGAGATCGGGCTGCGGATTTTCTTTAAACCATGCCACGGCTTCGTCTACACTGCCCGGAACAAGGGTGAGATTCCACTGTGGGCGCAGGCGGGTAACCATGGAGTATAGCAAGCGTGCTGCGGGAACTTCGTCTTCTATGATAATTGCATTTAGTTTACTCATATGCCAAAGGGACTTTTACGGTAAATATTTCTTCTTCTTTTATCACAATGATCTCTTCGCCAAGCATTAGTTTACAACGCTTGCACAGGTTTTCCAGTCCTACTCCGGAAGAAGTGTCATTGCTCTTTTTAGGATGTATGGGATTACTCACTGTCAGGTAATTGTTCTCCAGCCTGATACTTATCCGGATGGGTTTGCTCAGGCTGATGGAGTTATGCTTAATTACATTCTCTACCAGTAATTGCAGGGTGAGAGGCGGTAACATGGCTTCATGGTAATCGGCAGGAATATGGCAATCGCAACCGATGCAATCGCCTAACCTCACCTGGTGCAGAAAGAGATAGGACTTCATAAATTCCAGCTCATCGCCCAAGCTCACCAGTGCTTTGTCCTGACTTTGCAACACATAGCGGTACACGCTGGACAGATGTTTGGTGAAGCGGACTGCATTGTCGGGGTTATATTCTATTTCGGCAATCAGCGTATTGAGACTATTGAACAGAAAATGCGGATTGAGCTGGTTTTGCAAGGCTGTATAGTGGGCAGCATTGTTTTCTTTTTGCAGTTCGGCAGCTTCCTGTTGCAGTTTCAGGGTGTTCTGAATGGAACGGTTGGAGAGGAGTAAGCCCACTATGACCAACTCTAGCAGCCAAACGAGGAAAAGGATGCGCCAACCGCCATTGGGGAAAGTAAAGATGTTGTAAGATCCCACCAGCAGCTTTCCCACCATGAGCAGACTGTAGTTTAACAGGAAAAACAGGAATGTTACGGCTATATAGATGGCAATAATCTTCCAGCGCTTACGGATGTTCAGCGTATATTGGTTGTTCAGCCAGGAACTGAGCCGCAGGGTGGAATAACCAAGTATGTTGAAGGCTGCAACAAAGAAGATAAAAGCGCCTTTAGAATAAAGCACATCCACTACCTGTGGAGATAGTTCGGAATAGTTAGCCAGCAGGAAGTAAGAGAATATTCCTACTCCCGAGAATAAAAGTCCATATCGTATAACATTCCATTTCATGTGGGCAAAGCTACAATAATTTACAGAATAATAATAACTTGTTGTCTGCTAATATTTGTTTAGCGCCTTCAGCAGTGCGGAATAATATCCTTGTGCCGAAACTTTGGCCTGTACATGGTTGGTTTGCGATGCTTGTCTATAGTTCTGTGCTTCTATGACTTCCACTACCGATACCTTTCCTTCGGCATATCTTTCCAGTGCCATGCTTTCGTTTTCACGGGCTTTCTCTAATGAATTTTCGGTGAGGCGCACCTGCTCCATGGCTTGGGATAATGAGATGCGGGCGGTTTGTACTTCCAGATTAACCTGGTCGGTCACTTGATTCAGATTGTCTGTGGCAGCATTGACGTAGAAAGTAGACGCACGCTTTTCGCTTCGCCTTTTTCCCCATTCAAACAGCGGCACGGAGAGCTTGGCATACACAGCATAATTAGGGTCGAGATCGGCCTTGAAATTATATCCCGGTGAGGAGTAACTGCCTTCCATCCCTATAAAGAGTTGTGGCTTGTATTTGGCATCAGTCAGCTTTTGGGTGCTTTCTGCTATGCGTATCCGGTCGTAAGCCATCTTTAATTCGGGGCGGTTTGTTCCGTCTGCATTCCATATCTTGTTATTCAGGGTTATGGTGGGAATGGTATCATCTATTTCGGTTGCGGCAGTCAGTTCCGTTCCTATGAGAGAGTTGAGTGCCA
Organism: uncultured Bacteroides sp.; assembly: GCA_902388365.1. Classification (GTDB taxonomy): domain Bacteria; phylum Bacteroidota; class Bacteroidia; order Bacteroidales; family Bacteroidaceae; genus Phocaeicola. The sequence goes on from CABMPB010000032.1 coordinate 34,852, forward strand.
TGCGTCCGGTTTTCAGATTGCTTTCCGCTTGCAACAGTTGATATTCTGCTTCATTCAACTTTACTTCTGCCATCAGTAAATCTTGCGGGTCTATCAGTCCTGCTTCCACCCGTTCACGGATGGTCCGGGCAAGTGAGGCGATAGAATTGCGATAGTCTTTTGCTACACGGACTATTTCGGCACGTGCCACGGTGTTCCAGTATTGCATGTCTGCTTGGTAGCACACGGCAGATCGGAAATACTCGGCTTGGTGGGCTGCCAGGCTGTGCTGATGTTTTGCCATCCGGATGCTTTCCAGCAATCGCCCGCCTGTATAGACAGGTTGCAGCAAGGTGAGGGAGGCTCCGTATTTCATGTCTTTACCCTCAAAGGTCAAAGGATTTTGCATACCGGGCAGGTCAAGTGTCAGTTGTATGGGATTGCCGGTATACTGAAAATTGGCATCTCCCGATAGCTTGGGGCGTAAATCTTTTTGTGCGGCTTTCTCCAGTTCGATACTTGCTGAAATGTTTTTATCCGCCGCCTTCAGGTCGTGGTTGTAAGTTACAGCCATCGACCTGTACTTTTCCAATAAATCACTTTGTTGGGCGAAAGTAGCGGACGGAACACACAACACAAAGATAAACAGTATATTCATTCTTGTCATAATCATCTATTTTTGATTTTATAAAACATAGCATACAGGGTAGGGGTTACGAACAGCGTCAGCAGCGTGGCAAAGGTCAGTCCAAAGATGATGGTGGCTGCCATTCCTCCAAACGCTATGTCGAACAGCAGAGGGACCATTCCCAAAATAGTGGTGGTGGCTGCCATCAGCACCGGACGTGTGCGAGACACGGTAGCCTCGATAACAGCGGTGTAAGGACTTATTCCATTACGGCGTTGCATGCTTATTTCGTCCAGCAATACAATTACATTCTTTATAATCATGCCCAGTAATCCCAACCAGCCGGCAATGGGGAAGAATCCGAAATCGAATCCGGTGAGCAGCATTCCCACAGCTACACCAATCAGGGAGAGTGGAAGCACGCATAGAATAATAACAGGATCTCGGAAATTGCCGAATAGGGCTACCAGTATGACTACCAGCATGAGAAAAGCCAATGGAAAATATTTAGTTATTGCCTGCATTGCTTCTCCTTGGTCCTTGAACTGTGAGTCCCAAAAGAAAGTATATCCTTCGGGCAGTTCCATCGCCTCTATTTCTTTTCGTATTTCTCCATGTACTTCGGCCATGGTATGCCCCTGTTTTACTCCGCACATGGCTGCCATAGACAACTGGCGGTTATAAGTCCTCACTTGCGGAAACTCCCAAGTTGTTTCAATATTCTCCGTTACTTGCGACAGTGGGGCGGAATGTTCTCCGTTCCAAACCGAGAAATTGCCTAAAGAGTGATTATCGGTAATGTTGATACCTGCCGATTTCAGCAATACGGGTACTTTCTTCTCATTATCCCTATAGATGCCTACCGCAGTTCCATCGCTGATTGATTTTACCGATTGCATCATCTGTGCCTTGGTGATGCCCAGTGCACCGGCTTTCACCGGATCAAAGACGGGACGTATCATCAGAGTCATATTTCCCCACTCATTACGGGCATCTGCTACTTTGGGATTACTACGCATAATGCCTATGGCTTGTTCTACCAGAGAGTCCAGCACAGCAGGATCCGGCCCTAGGAAACGAGCTTCGATAACGGCTTCCGTCAATGGGCTTAGTTCAAACTTGTTTACTTTGATAAGCGGTTCGGGATACTTCAGCCTGATAGAATCTTGCAGTATGGCGTTCAGTGCCCTTGAATCCTTTGATGTCTTGCACTTTACCAATATTTGGGCATAATTGGATTGGGGACCGAATGATACATTGGAAAGATAATATCGGGGTGGCGTGCGTCCTATGTAAGTGGAAACCATTGTTGTTTCTTCATGGTTGCGAATATAATCTGCCATTCGGGTTGCCTGCCGGTCTGTTTCGTTGATGCTGGTTCCTTCGGGCAACCACATGTCAATGGTGAAATATTGCTTGTCCAGTGCAGGTACAAAAACTTTGGGAATGAACTTGAAACTCCATGCCGAGAGAACCAACAGCACCACCAGCGAGGCAACGGTAGCCATGCGATGACAGAGCACCCAACGCAATGCCTGGCGAAAGTGATTGTAGTATTTTCCGTCGAACAATGTATCTTTCAGTTCTTCGGGGTGGGGACGGCGTACAAATTCCTGTATAAAGAAAGGAGTCTGCGTCAATGCAAATACCCAACTGAACATAAGTGATACCCCGATAACCACTACCAAAGAAGATAACAACTCACCCGTGATGTGTGGCGAATAATAAATAGGCAGAAAGGTGAGGATGGCAATAACCGTTGCCACCAGCAGGGGCAGTGCGGTGGAAGAACAGGCGCGCATAATGGCAACGCGCTTACGCATGCCGCGTTCCATATTGATTAGTGCCGAGTCCGAAACCACAATGGCATTGTCTACTAGCATTCCCATCGCTATGATGATGGCTGCCAACGACATACGTTGAAGTGCAATATCGCAAGCCATCATAACAATAAGCGTGGCAAAGATGGAGAATATCAATCCGCTACCTATCAGTATTCCGTTTCTGAATCCTATAAAGAACAGCAGGATGGCAACCACGGTCAGTACGGAAATGATAAGATTCAGGATAAAGCCTTGGTTGGCCACATCCGATTCATAACCTTGGTCATAGATAGAGGTCAGTTCATAACCTTCGCTCATGCTTGCAGATAACCGGTCTATTCGTTCCTTAACGGCTCTTGCCATATCCACTACATTGCCGGTGGGTACGGTTGAGATGGCAATGCCTATGGCGGGACTGCCGTCAATGCGCATCATATTGGCAGGAGGGGTTTGATAGCTTTCCTCTATCCGTGCAATATCTGCCAAGCGGAAGTGTTCACCTGTATGCGAAACAATGGTCAGATTTTTAATATCATCCAGGGAGTAGAAGTTTCCGGTTGATTCTATTCGGATGCGGTTTGCTCCGGCGTCTATACCTCCGGCGTCTACTACTTTATTTTGGGCTTCGAAGGCATGGGCAATGTCGGCAGTAGTGATGCCGCTTTGTGCCATTACCGAGGGGCTCACCAGCACATCGATGGTGGGAGTCTGCACTCCGTATATTTCTACCTTGGCTACGTCTTTTACTTTCAGCAATTCGTTCTTTATGCTTTTGGCTTCGTCTTCCAGTTCCCTATAGGTGTGGCTGTCTCCGGTCAGCCCGTAGAATACGCCTAGTACATCGCCAAAGTCATCGTTTACTACCGATGTACCTGCACCAGCGGGGAGTTTGCTTTGCACATCGTTTACTTTGCGGCGCAATTTGTCCCATAGCTGTTGCATTTCATCGGCGCGGGTTTCTTTTTTTACATAGACGGTTATTTTAGAAAGTCCGGCGCGGTTCTCCGTTTTCAGATAATAAAGTTCGCCTAGCGACTGGATAGACTCTTCCAGAATATCGGTTACTTGGGATTGCACCTCCGAAGGAGATGCTCCGGGATAGGGAGTTAGCACCAATGCTTGTTTGATGGTGAAAGGGGCATCTTCCAGTTTCCCCATTTTAATGTAGGAAAACAGACCTCCGGCCAGTACCAATATTAATAATAAGGTAGTGATTGCTTTCTTTTGTAGAAAGTATTTTACTAGTTTCATGCTTGTTCCGGGTTTTATTATCTCTGCGATATGTTTATTTTTATTCCATCGGACAGGAAGCGAAGTCCGCTGGTTGCTATGGTTTCGTTGGGTTGCAATCCTTCGGTAATGGCTATGTAGCCATCAGGCAACAGGTTTCCTGTCTTTACTTGCCTTTGAGTTACTTGCCGGGTCGTTGCATCTACTGTCCACACATAGTTGCCCACAGTGGGGCGATGGCAAAGAGCCGCTTGGGGGATGGCAATTTCTTTCGGGGTCTTTGTTACTGTCGCGGCAGTACTTAGTTTTGCTTTGCCGGACATGCCTGCCAATAGTTTGCCGTCTTTATTGGGCAGTAGGGCTGTCAGCAGGTAGGAGAGGTTGTTGCGGGTAGTCCCTTTGGAGACTTCGACTATTTTTGCTTTATATAGTTTATCGGGGTGGGCATCAAAATATACTTGTATTGTGTCTGGCGCCTGCGCTGCATAGGCAATGTCTTGGGTGACATAAATTTCTAATTTCAGTTGGTCTATGTCAATAAAGGAGATGACAGGCTGGGTGGCTTTCACATCTTGATATTTCTCTATATATACTTCGCCCACATAGCCGTTAAAAGGGGCTATAAGGCGTGTGTCTTCCAATTCATACGAGGCGGTTTCGTAAGCTGTTTTTGCGGCTGTGTAATCGGCTTTTGCTTTCTCGTATGCGCTGGCGGACAGGTTATCTTTTTCGTATAACTTCTCTATACGTTCAAATTCTGCTTTTGCCTGCTGATAGATGGCTTCGGCACGTTCTTTACGGATACGGAAATCGCGTGGGTCTATTTCGGCTATGATGCTGCCCCGCTTATAACGGTTGCCGGCATATACATCGAAACGGTCAATCGGCCCGCCTACCCGGAAAGATAATTCGGAAGTGCGGAACGGTTTTGCAATGAATGGAAATTCTTTATTCCCTTCTTGATGGGATACAGGAATGGCTTGGGTTGTTTTCACTATAAGGTCTTGTTCCTTTTTACCACCTCCTCCGGCACAAGACGAACTTAATGTGACGAGGCTCAGCAGTAACATGCAGTGTACTTTTATCTTCATATTTTGCTTTTTAAGTTTGCTGCAAAAATAAGGGATGGGGAGAGACAGGATAAGGAAAAATCTGCTGAAGCCGGAAAAACGAATGCTGAAACAGGCATAGTGGTTGATCGCACTTTTATGGCATCACACCCATTAACGGAACTATAATTCATCCTATTAGAATTTGCAGAGGCGAATCTCATTACTACTCAAAAGGAAAATCTTCTTTTTTCTTCTGATTTCAGTTTTATTTCAGAAATATCTTGTTTCTTTGTCTAATAGATTAGGACTGATAAACAATTTAGCATATGAAAATACTACTGGTAGAAGATGATGCAAATTTACGCGAAGTGACCCAACGTTCATTGGAAAAGGAACGCTACGTGGTAGAGATAGCCCCCGACTACCGCACCGCCCTGCAAAAGATAGAAGATTACGACTATGATTGTATTCTGCTGGACATAATGTTGCCGGACGGTAATGGACTGACCTTATTGGAAAAACTGAAAGAAATGCATAAGCGTGAGAATGTTATCATTCTTTCTGCCAAAGATTCCATAGAAGATAAAGTATTGGGACTGGAACTGGGCGCCGACGACTATCTGCCTAAACCTTTCCATCTGGTAGAGCTGAATGCCCGTATTAAAAGTGTGATCCGCCGTCATCGGCAGGAAGGGGAAAATACTATAAAGTATGGTAATATTGAAGTGATTCCCGATAAGTTCCGGGTGTTGGTGAACGAGAAAGAAATAGAGCTAAACCGGAAGGAATATGATATACTGGTCTATTTCATGATCCGTCCCGGCAGGCTGGTCAACAAAAATACTTTGGCAGAATCCGTATGGGGTGACCATATTGACCAGGTAGATAATTTTGATTTTATTTATGCACAGATAAAGAACCTGCGCAAGCGCCTCAAGGAAGCCGGTGCAACTCCCGAGCTGAAAGCGGTATATGGTTTCGGATATAAAATGATAATAGAATGAAGCTGATATATTATGTCATTATACGTCTCTCATTAGTACTGACTATCATTCTGACCGGTTGGGCTATTTTCTTTTACTTTGCCGTGATGGATGAAGTAAATGATGAAGTAGATGATTCATTAGAAGATTATTCGGAAGTCATTATTATCCGCGCATTGGCAGGACAGGAGTTACCTGCCAAAAACACAGCTTCCAACAACCAATACTTCTTGCATGAAGTAACAGAGGAGTATGCGGCAGCCCATGAAGATATCAACTATAAAGATTCCATGGTCTATATCCCTGAGAAAGATGAAAAAGAGCCCGCACGAATCCTTACCACCATTTTTAAAGATGATTATGATAAATATTTCGAATTAACGGTATCTACTCCCTCCATTGAGAAAGATGATTTAAAAGATGCTATGGCAGGATGGATCATCTTTCTGTATGTGACGCTGCTACTTACCATTATCATTATCAATGTGTGGGTATTCTATCGCAATATGCGTCCGCTTTATGTATTGCTTCACTGGCTGGACAAGTATAGCATAGGGAAGAAAAATGAGCCGTTGCACAATGATACAACAGTTTCCGAATTCAGGAAACTGAACGATGCCGCCATTCGCTATGCCAAGCGTAGTGAGCAGATGTTTGAACAACAAAAACAATTCATAGGCAATGCTTCACATGAGATGCAGACTCCCTTGGCTGTCTGTCGCAACAGACTGGAAATGCTGATGGAGGACGAGAATTTGTCCGAGGTTCAGTTAGGAGAATTAATGAAAACGCACCAAACGCTGGAACATATCACAAAACTGAATAAATCTTTGTTGTTACTCTCGAAGATAGAGAACGGACAGTTTGCCGAGACGAGCTTCGTAGAGGTAAATACTTTGCTGAAACAATATCTGGAAGATTATAAAGAGGTGTATGAGTATCGGGGAATAACGGTGGAAACTCATGAAGAAGGTACTTTCTATCTCACCATGAATGAAACCTTGGCAGTGGTGTTACTTACCAATCTGTTGAGAAATGCCTTTGTGCATAATGTAGATGGCGGTCATATCCGGATTGTAATAACTCCTCATGGTGTTACATTCTGCAATACGGCGGCAGGGCAGGCATTGGATGCAGAACGCATCTTTGAACGCTTCTATCAGGGGCAGAAGAAAGAAGGTTCCACCGGCTTAGGTTTGGCTATTGCAGATACTATTTGCAAAATGCAGTCTATAAATCTCAGGTATTATTATAAGGAGGACGAACATTGTTTCCGGATAAATGCTTGAATATAGTTTTATGAAGATAATAATATGCTTTTTTCCGTGATTTCAGAAACTTTTCAGATTCTCTCCCAATCTTTGTATCAGAAAACAAAGATTGTAGAACCCAATTAAAAAATGACGATTATGAAAAAGGTATTAATTTTATTAGTGTGTTTATTTACGTTGCAAACAGTGGCATGGGCAGATAATGATAAACCCATTCAGGTGAATCAGTTGCCGCAACAGGCGCAAACTTTTATCAAGACTTATTTTGCCAATAACAAAGTGGCTATGGCTAAAATGGAAACTGACTGGCTGGATAAGAGTTATGACGTAATATTCACCAATGGCGACAAACTGGAATTTGACAAGAAAGGCTCATGGACGGAAGTGAATTGCAAGCATAGCTCCGTGCCTGCCGGTGTGCTCCCTGCTGCCATTCAGAAGTATGTATCTACCAACTATCCGGATGCCAAAGTGCTGAAAATGGAAAGAGACAAGCACGACTATGAAGTGAAACTTTCTAACGGATGGGAGATAAAGTTCGACTTAAAGTTTAACGTGATTGACATAGATAATTAATGGCTTGGTTATAAGTAGGCCGTAGGTTTATCTGATACAAACCTTATATTTGCAGAGGGACATTTCACTGAATGGAAATATTCCTCTGTTTTTTTCTTTATTATTAATCGAATAGTAATTTCCACGACACTACCTTGTAATAAAGAACATAGACATTTGCATAGTTTTTAAAAGCAAAGACATGCATCTACGAACTTATTACCCTACGGTGGTTCTATCTGATATTCATTTAGGAACCTCTCACTCAAAAACTATTGAAGTCAGCAACTTCTTGAAGTCTGTTAACTGCGACCGTCTGATACTGAATGGTGACATCATAGACGGCTGGCATCTGCGCAAGGCGGGAACGAAGAAATGGCAAGCCAGACATACCGATTTCTTTAAAGTGATAATGAAGATGATGGAAAACTTCGGTACGGAAGTGATCTATGTGCGCGGCAATCATGACGACTTTCTGGACAGTCTGGCTCCTATGACTTTCTATAATGTAAAGATAGTAAAGGAATATACTCTGGAAACCCACGGAAAGCGGTACTATGTGACGCATGGCGACATCTTCGACCGCGTTACTACCCGGATGAAGTGGCTGGCACAGTTGGGCGATGTGGGCTATAGCTTCCTGCTGTGGGCAAACCGCATCTACAATCAGTATCGTGCACGGCGCGGCAAACCTTATTACTCTTTGTCACAAGCCATAAAGCAGAAAGTAAAATCAGCCGTTTCCTATATATCGGATTTTGAGAAAGTGCTGGTGGACTTTGCCCGTGCCCGTAAGTGCGACGGGGTGATCTGCGGCCATATACACCATCCTGCTAATACGTACTATGACGGCATCCATTACCTCAATTCGGGCGACTGGGTGGAAAGCCTCTCGGCACTGACCGAAGACGTGGACGGCAATTGGAATATTATAGAATATCGCCATGTGCCGGTAGGTGAGAGTGAAGACGAACAAAATATTTCCATTATAAATTCTGCCTCATGAAATTTTTATTTATAGTCCAAGGCGAGGGTAGAGGGCATCTCACCCAAGCCATTACACTAGAAGAAATATTGCGTAGCAATGGCCACGAAGTAGTGGAAGTGCTGGTTGGTAAAAGTAATTCGCGCCGTTTGCCCGGATTCTTCAACCGTAGCATCCATGCACCGGTGAAGCGCTTTGTAAGTCCTAATTTCCTGCCTACGCCATCCAACAAGCGGGTGAAACTGGCACGCAGCGTGGCCTATAACCTGATGAAACTGCCTACTTACATAAACAGCATGAACTACATCCATCGGCGCATTGAAGCCAGTGGGGCGGATATGGTTATCAATTTCTATGAACTGCTCACCGGGCTCACTTATTTCCTGTTCCACCCCTCGGTGCCCCAGGTGTGCATCGGCCATCAATATTTGTTCCTGCACAAAGATTTTGAATTCCCCAAGGCCGATCCCGTAAGCCTGCTGCTACTGAAATTCTTTACCGGACTCACCAGTCTGGGTGCAAAGGAACGCCTGGCACTTTCATTCCGCCGCATGAAGGATGATGAGCAAAATGGCATCAGGGTGATCCCCCCTCTGTTGCGCCGGGAAGTGCTGCTGCATGAACCCTATGAAGGCGACTATGTGCATGGCTATATGGTGAACTCCGGCTTTGGCGATAATATAATGGATTGGCACAAAAAGCATCCTGAGACCCCGCTTCGTTTCTTTTGGGATAAATGGGAAGAAGAACCGGTAAAGAAGATAGACGATACGTTGAGTTTCTATCAGCTGGACGATGTGGAATTCTTGAAGCAGATGGCGGGATGCAAGGCATATGCCAGCACGGCAGGTTTCGAATCGGTGTGCGAGGCGATGTATCTGGGTAAACCCATTATGATGGTTCCCGCCCACATAGAGCAGGATTGCAATGCCTATGACGCTATGCAGAGTGGCGCGGGCATTATATCTTCCGATTTTGACTTGCAGCGACTACTGAATTTTGTCAAGGACTACCGGCCCAACCGCAATTTCGGCTATTGGGTGCGCGGAGCAGAATACACTTTACTGGATCTGCTGGAAAGCAATTCTTCGGATTATCAGCCGTTGTTGTGTAACGAAATGTACCTGGTAGAAGAATTCATTTGATAACAGAGCTTCTTTTATAACTCATAAAACTCTCTAAAAGTCATGTCTGCGTGATGCAGCTATGGCTTTTTTATTGTTATTAACCCGTAATTATATCGTCATATCATTGTAACATATGTGACGTATTTTTGCACAAAATATATGAAAGGCCGTATGGAAAAGAAAAAAAAGGTAGATAAGCATTATTTGTCAAGAGATATCAGTTGGATGTATTTCAATCGCCGCATTTTGCAGGAAGCAATGAAAGAGCGTGTTCCCTTGCTGGAACGCTTGACCTTCCTGGGTATTTATTCCAATAACCTGGATGAATTCTTCAGAGTGCGCGTTGCCACCCAAAGCCGTGTGGCGGAGTGTGACGACAAGGCTGCGCGTGCCGAGCAGGAGGAGGCCCGCCAACTGATAAAGCATATAAACACGCTGAACAGCAAATATTCCAAGGAATACGAGGCAACCATCCGGCAAGTGGAAATGGAACTGGAAAAAGAAAATATATGTCTGAAAAAACATACCCAACTGGACGAGGAACAGCAACGGTTCATTGCTTCTTTCTATCAACAGCGGCTCAACGGACTTATCAATCCCGTATGGCTCAATGCCTTGAAACAGTTGGGCAATGAGACGGACGAGAATATCTACCTGGCTGTGAAAATGAAAAAAGAGGGGCGGAAAGCCGGAGAATATGCCATCATAGAATTGCCTGTGGGGCTGGTAGGACGGTTTGTACGCTTGCCGGACAAAGAGGGCAAGAGTTATCTGATGTATCTGGATGACGTGATACGCTATTGCCTTCCTTTTATTTTCAGTGGAATGAACTATACCCATTTTGAAGCATATGCGTTCAAGTTTACCAAGGACGCGGAAATGGAGATAGACAATGACCTGCGCAACGGCATGTTGCAAAAAATATCAAAGGCGGTGAAAAGCCGCAAGAAGGGAGAACCGCTGCGTGTGATTTACGACGCAGGCATGCCCAAGGATTTGTTGAAACGTGTGATGAACAAATTGAACCTGGACAAGCAGGACACTGTGCTGGGCGGTGGAAAATATCATAACCATAAAGACTTGATGCGCTTTCCCGACTGTGGGCGGAAAGACTTGAAGTATCCGGCATGGACTCCCATCTTAAAGAAAGAACTGGCGGAAGATGTCAGCATCTTGGAACTAATCCGCCGGAAAGACCGCTTTATCCATGTGCCTTATCATAGTTTTGATTCGTATATCAGGGTGTTGCAGGAGGCGGCTATCCACAAGGATGTGAAGTGCATCAAGACTACCCTTTACCGTTTGGCAAAAGACTCCAAAGTGGTAAAAGCGTTGATTAATGCGGCGCGCAACGGAAAGAAGGTAACGGTGGTGATAGAGCTGCTGGCGCGTTTTGATGAAGCATCCAATATTGACTGGTCCAAGAAGATGCAGGATGCCGGTATCCATGTCATCTTTGGTGTGGAAGGGCTGAAGGTGCACTCCAAAATAACCCATATATCCATGAAAGCGGGTGCAGATATTGCCTGCATCAGCACAGGAAACTTTCATGAAGGAAATGCGCGGATGTACACGGACTATATGCTGATGACGGCTTCCAAGAATGTAGTGCACGATGTCAGCCAGGTATTCGATTTTATTGAAAGACCCTATTCTCCCATTCGTTTTAAGGAATTGCTTGTCTCTCCCAATGAGATGAAACAGAAGTTTGTCCGTCTTATCAATGAAGAAATAAAGAACAAGCAGGCAGGAAAACCAGCATATATCATGGTGAAGATCAATCATATTACAGATCCGGTGATGGTGAAAAAGCTATATGAAGCTTCTTCCCACGGCATCAGGATTGATTTGCTGGTGCGCGGCAATTGCTCTTTGGTTACGGGCATTCCGGGAATGAGCGACACCATTCGCATTAACGGCATCATAGACCGTTATCTGGAACATTCGCGCATCTTTATCTTTGCCAATGGTGGTGATGAGAAAATGTTTATAGGTTCGGCAGACTGGATGCCCCGCAATCTGGACAATAGGGTGGAAGTGATTGCTCCTGTCTATGATCCCGAAATCAAGGCAGACCTGAAAAGAGTAGTGGAGTATGGATTAAAAGATACCCTGCAAGGGCGTGTGGTGGACGGAACAGGTGAGAATCGCCCTTGGACTACGGAATCGAACGAGCCTTTCCGCTCGCAGGAAGAATTGTATAATTATTATGTAAACGAAAACAAGTAAGAACTAATAAAGAAAATGGGAAAAGTAAATTATGCCGCTATCGATATAGGCTCTAATGCCGTGCGTCTCTTGATAAAGAGCATTGATCGCGATGCTGTGCAAGAGAAGAAATTTAAGAAAGTAATGTTACTCCGCGTCCCCCTTCGTTTGGGGTTCGATGTGTTCTCTATCGGTGAACTGTCCGATAAGAAAGCAGATAAACTGCGGCGGTTGATGAAGGCCTTCCGCCAGTTGATGAAGATTTATGAAGTAGATGATTACAGGGCTTGTGCCACCTCTGCCATGCGTGATGCCCGCAACGGAATGGAAATTATAAAGAAGATAGACAAGGATACAGGCATCCGCATTGAGATTATTGACGGTCAGGAAGAAGCACGGATGATTTACAATAACCACGTGGAATGTCTGGAAGACCGCTTGGGCAACTATATGTATGTAGATGTAGGCGGTGGCAGCACGGAAATCAATCTGTTGACCAATGGCGAACTGGTTTGCTCCATGTCCTATAATATAGGTACGGTGCGTATGTTGAGCAATGCAGTGAAAGAAGGAACCTGGCAGCAGATGGAAGAAGAATTGAGCAAGGCTACGGAAGGTTTCACAGGTATCAATATTATCGGTTCGGGTGGCAATATCAACAAGCTGTTCCGCTTGGCGGATAAGAAAGATAAGAAGCAGCAACGCCTGCCGGTCAGTTCGTTGCAAGCCATTTATGATGTATTACAGCCTTTGACTCCGGAGGAACGGGTAGAGGCATTCAGCCTAAAACAAGACCGTGCCGATGTAATTGTTCCTGCTGCCGAAATCTTCCTAAAGATAGCCCAAGTGGTTCATGCGGAATATATCTATGTACCCGTTATCGGTCTGTCCGATGGCATCATAGACAACCTTTATACCAAGAGTCTGGAGGCGGAGCACTTAAAATAGTACGTTAGAGAAATATTAGAAAAATAAACCAGGAAACGTTTTTTTTGTTTGAATTATAGCTCATATAGAAAAGAAAGTTCTATCTTTGTATCACATATACGCACTAAAAGCCGACAAATAAATGAGTAAATTTATCAATCCTTTTACAGATATAGGATTTAAAAAAATCTTTGGACAATCTATCACCAAGAATCTGTTAATAGACTTCCTGAACGATCTGTTGAAGGGGGAACGAGTAATAAATGATATAACATTTCTTGATAAGGAACAGATGCCTGTCTATGATGGCGACCGTGGTTTGATCTACGATATTTATTGCACTACGGACACGGGTGAAAAGATCATTGTAGAGATGCAGAATAAATATCAGGACCGTTTCAAGGAGCGTTCACTCTATTATTTGTCTCAGGCAGTGGTTCGCCAGGGCGAGCGTGGTGCGCGATGGCAATATGATATAAAAGCCGTATATGGTGTATTCTTTATGAATTTTTATTTAGGAACGGATAAAGGTCGTTTTCGTAAAGACATCATTTTGGCTGATAAAGAAACGCATGAACTGTTTATAGACAAGATGCGTTTTATCTTCTTGGAACTTCCCTCTTTTACCAAGGAGGAGGAAGAATGCGCTAATGATTTTGAACGCTGGATATATGTATTAAAGAATATGGAAACGCTAAAACGTATGCCTTTCAAGGCACAGAAATCGGTATTCGACGAACTTGAAAAGATCGTTGACATTTCCGCTTTGAGCAAAGAGGACCGTATGAAGTACGATGAGAGCATCAAGATTTATCGTGACAACCTTGCTATTGCCAGCGGACAGAGAAAACTAGGACAGAAAGAAGGATTTAAAAAAGGAAAAGAGGAAACTCTCCGACAAATAGCCCTAAATATGAAATCCATGGGAATCCCTTCCGAACAAATCATGCAAGCCACCGGCTTATCTTTAGACGAAATAAATAGTCTATGAATATTCTAGAAAAGTAGATTAGCATATAAGTTTCACCTATCTTTTATTTCGGCGGATGGCAAATCCGCCGAAACTTTAATCATCACCCATCCTTATCCCTACCACCTGCTATATCTCCCCCTAAAATCCTCCTATTTTCCCCGTAAACACTAACTTTTTTTCATTCTTTTCATAAATAATTCGTATTTTATTTGTGATTTAGATACTTTATCCTCATCTTTGCACATAAATAGGGCATCCATAGCCATTCGGCTAAAGCATCCCCTCCGCAGGTTTCCCCCTTTTGAAGGGGGATCTAAGGGGGATGTTCCCTCCCACACAACACCGGAGAAGCTGGATGATAAAGCACCCTACTAACATTTTTGTTTGAAACGTGTGAAAGATTATTTTGTATGATAGGAAAGTTCTTTTTTGTTTGTCTACTGGCATCATTTCTATTTGCCGGATGCAGTCACGGTTCTGATGATCCGCCATTGCCTCCTGTGCCCGATAATCCCGATCATCCGGATGAACCCGATGAACCTGATAATCCCGATCCGGAGCCTGTACTTGTTCCTATCGAACTTTATACCTCCCTGCTCAGTCGTTCGGCAGTCGATCAGTTTGATGGTACACCCGTGGGGCTTGCCGTGGGCAGTAATTCCGAAAGCATAGATGAACAATGGGACGCCATAGCCGGAGAACAGCAACTCAACCTTTCATCCGTACATTATTATCCCACGGACAGTTCCGCCGTCTACTTGTGGGGCTTCTATCCCCGCACCCTGCTTTCTATGGGCAAGGCGCATTATGAACTGACGGGCAACGAAGATATTCTCTATGCCGAAGTCCAATCGGGCTCTTTGCGGCTACCGTTTTCAGAGCAGGACAAGAAAATCACCTTCCGCCATCTGCTGGCACAGTTGAATATCTCCGTGGAAACAGGAGAAGACTTTCAAGGCAGTTACCGTTTAAAATACTTGTCGCTGGATGGCTCTGCCACCAGTGCCTCTTTGGATTTGCTGAAAGGTGAAATGTCTTTTGGCAGTGAGCCCATGCAGGTAGTGGTTTACGAAGCACCCGGTACAAGCGGTCTTCCCGTGGAGGCGGGTGTGGAGATTCCTTTGGGCAATATCCTGGTTCAGCCGGGAGCGGAAATGATTATGAACATGGTGCTGGCAAGAGACGGGGATTCTACCCATGATATTGCTTTCGAAGATATTCCCGTGGACTTTGAAGGTGGAGGCTCTGAGTCCGGTTTATCTTATGACCTGTCGGTAAAGTTGCCGGATAAGTTAGAGCCGGATAAACCCGATAAACCCGAAGAACCGGACAAACCGGAAGAACCGGACGAGCCGGACGAACCCGATAAGCCCGATGTCCCCGATATACCTGTTACTCCTCCTTCGGAGAAAATGCAGATCACGGTAACCGTCACTAAATGGGTGGAAACTACTTGGCAAGGTGGCGATTTGGATATCTTTCATAAGAACGGGAAACAATGAACTTTGGCATATAAACAATTAACATAAAGAAACAATGAAAAAGACAAGACAATTAGTTACAATCGGGCTGCTGGCAACAGGCTTGGTAGCCCTTTATGGATGTTCTTCGGATGCTATGCAAGAAGAAGATGGTGGTAATAATAATGGCAATATTCAGCCTGTGGAGTTGAAGATACAGACTTCGGTGGAGATGGCGCGGGCGGCTACTGAGGGCGTAGTGACAGGAGATGCGTTTGCTGAGGGGGATAAGATAATAGTGTGTGCCAGCAGTGACAAGTATAATATAGCAGGCAATAATTATGCAGTGTATGAAAAGGGTAGCAGTACGTGGGCTATTGCGTCCTCAACAACTGATAAGATTTACCTTTCTACAGAAGATGCAACAGTATATGCTGTTTATCCGTCAACTTTGACAGTGGCACATGGAAACGGGGATAATATTGCAAGCACTACAGATGTTTCCGGATTAACTTTGTTTGAAGGTACTACCACTGGTGCTGATGACAATAATAAAATAGAGTTATCCGCATCCCCTCAAACTGGCGATATCTTTGCGGCAAAAGGTGAGAAAGACTATCTGTGGGCTACTCCGGTTGAAAATAAAAATGCTACAAGTCCTACTGCTTCATTAAAGATGAATCACGCCTTGGCAATGGTTAGTTTTAAGTTTTATAAAGAGAGTACTTTTCCAGGAAATGGAGAGTTGACCAAAATAGAACTGGAGGATGTTGCAGGTAACTCTCCTGTTGTTTTTAAAACAGGATCTGCCACTATGAAACTCGGTACAGGGGCCATCACAGTAACAGGAGATGGCAGCAAGAAACTAACTCGTTTTACTTATAACAACGGTACAGCTAATTATACATTGGGTACTAATAATACTGGTCTTCCCGCCTTTAGCATGTTGGTGTATCCCATAACAGATCTTAATGCTGATAAAGTTCAGGCTACTTTTACAATAGATGGTGTAGCCTATCCTGTAAAATTACCTGCGGCTACAGGAAATAGTAATTCTAATGTTTGGGCGGCCGGTTACAATACCGTTTATACTGTGCAAATGAAAGTAAAGGAACTGGTTGTTTCTGTCAGTGTGGAAAAATGGAAAGATGCTACTATTAATGATGGCAATCTTACCCCTATTCAATAACCGAATCAAGAACTTGAATGAAACGAACCCTATACATACCATTCACCGTTTGCATCCTCCTATTCTCTGCCTGTTCGGGTGACCTGCCCGAACAGCAGGCAGGGGAATCCCGTGTCTTGCAATTAAACTTTAAACAAGAAGGAGAGGCTACCCTTGTCCGAACTTCCAACGCACTGACTACGGAAAATGGTGCAGCCGCAGAAATAGGGCTATGCATCACCCAAGGTATAGGATATGATGCATACCCCGGCAGAACCAACACTCGTTATACATTCAAAACAGATGGCACAGGATTATGCGAAGGAGATGGAAGCAGCTCAACTTCCACCACCTTCTACCTAATAGGAGAAAATGCCCATATACAAGCATTTATCCCCAACTCTGCCGTTACCCCAACCAATAGCGGCAATGGCTACACTATCCCCGTAACCATTCCTGCCCAGCAAACATTCACCACCACCGGCGGCGCTCCTAGCTGTGAAGCCATCGACTACCTTTACGGCTCTGCAAAAAACGATGTAGGAGATGCCACCCCCATCACCACCAACGCCATGCAGGCAAGCCCTACCAACATCTACCTGCACCACGCCTTGGCCAAAGTAATGTTCACCTTGCAATGCGATGCAAACCGTACCCCCAATACCGAATACGACTGCGTAAAAAGCATAGAAATATCCGCATCTTCCGGCACTCCTTTCTTAACCGGAACTACCGGAACCATGCAAATAAACACCGGAACATTAACCGGCCTTACATCAACAGACAAAATAACATTTAAACCGCAAGCAGACGGAACCCCCATAGCCATAGGAACATCCGGAAGCCCCGCCACCGTAGCCTGCGGACTGGTAGCCCCACTGAGCACTGCCCCTACCAATAACATCACCCTTACCATCACACTGGGAAAGGGTGGAGAAACCACTTACGACCGCACTTACACCGCCACCTCCCCGGCATTCAAGGTGAAATGGGAGGCAGGTTATTGCTACACCTATAAACTGGTATTGGGTAATACATTGACTGTAGCCCAAGTTACCACATCATGGACCAATACCTCGGAAACAGACATCCCCACCGTCACTCCTAAAGAGCGCGGAATCAGTGATGCAAAAGAACTGATGGATTTTGCTGACCTTTGGAATAAGAACGGACTTCCGATAAATAATGAAGTACCTGATTATTCGCTTTACGAATCTTATGGCTGGTATGAAAAAGACAGTGAGGGAAAACCTACTTTCTCCATAAAACTAACGAAATCCTTTATTGTAACAAAAGAGACAGGGAAAGAATGGATTCCTATAGGAATTGAAGACAAACCGCTTCTTATCCCATTTGACGGTCAAGGCTGGCAAATTACTTTTGATTTAAGCGGAGGTAAGCAAACCATCTCAAGTTCTTACATTTATGCAGGCCTTATTGGCTATACAAAAGCAGATATTCGGAATGTGCGGTTATCCGCAGGCAATGCGAATAATACAGAATATGCTTATTTGGAGTCTACAGATGCCACTTGCACAGGCGTATTAGTAGGAAAATCAGAAGCAAATATCACCAACTGTTCCATAGAACTGAATGGCATCACCATGAAAGCAGGCAACAGTGCATCATCAACTTCCGACGCAAAGTATCTGGGTGGCTTGGTAGGATATTGCACCGGAAATATCTCAAATTGTGCCGTCTATCAGACAGCCGACACACAAGGACGAGTATGGTTTGAGAATGCCACTGCCGGCAGCTCCATCGGAGCACTTGTCGGTAAAACAACGGGTAATGTCAGTAATTGTTACACCTACATCCATACACTTGAAAACAGCCGGAATGATTCGGGAACCCCAGCCAGTGTAACCGCAGGCTGGATAGCCGGTGCAAAAGAAACGACTTCGGTTTATAGTAACTGTTACTTCATATCCGGAGGAACTGCTCCCGATGGAACAAGTGGAGCAGAAACCGGAGTAACCCAACAAGCATCCCTCACCGGACTGTGTGCATCTCTGAATGCAGAAGTAGACAACCATCCACATTGGACTCTGTGGACTGAAAAGAAAGAAGAAGAAACAAAGCCAGTGACCGGCGTCTACCTATTTGATTATCGTAACTAAATAATGATTATAAAGATGATAAAGAGATACCTTATTTATTTTCTGCTGCTCCCTATCCTGGCGGCGTGCACGGACGATGGTGCTCCTGCCTGCCTGTCACAGGAAGATACTGCCTATCAGGTAACAGGCAGCATACGGAGCATGCTATCCTGTTCTCCCCGTGCCATAGACAATGAACAGGGCACTGCTTTCGAAGCCAATGATGAGATTTTGATAGGCTTGGATGGGAGCGATAAGACTTATACTTATGTGTATTCGCCGGATAAGAATATATTCAGTCCGGGCACCACAACCAACGACAAAGGGCTATGGAGCGAATTGATAACCAAAGGCAGCAGCAATGCAGATATATATGCTTGGTTTAAGAATACATCTTCTACCACCACATTACCTTCCCTAAACAGTACCCTGTCTGTAGCTCAGGATCAAACTACGGAAGAAGGGTATGAATCAAGTTTGTATATGGCTGCACACATCCGCCAGGCAGGTACGGCAACGACGTTGAATTTTACTTTTGCCCACTTGGTATGCCGTCTGAAACTATCCATTGATTTCAATGATAAGAGTATTCTTTATTCGGATATTCAGAATACAGTGGTGAAGATGCGTCTGTACACTTCGGCTACTTTGGGTAAAAGCGATCCGGATGGAGATTATAAATTAACCGTAGATGCGACTAATGCTCCCACTGATGATATAGTCATGCTTACCACATGGGATGATAAAGACGCATCCCATCTGGAATCCGTTTGCCTGCTTCCGCCACAGACATTGACTGCCGGGCATTCTGTTATCACTATTACCCTTAATAATGGAAAGGAATATACCTGTACGTTGAGTAAAGACCTCCCGTTGGAGGCAGGGACGGAAGCTAAGATTCCTATCGAAATAACTGTAGGTGGCACTTCGGTTTATGAGCCTGTGGTGAGTGTTGTACCTCAAACACAAAAGACTTCTTATTCGGGAAACCGATTGATAACGGGTAATGTGGATAAAACGATTACTATCTATGAGAAGCAAGCGGACGGATCTTGGGGAACTCCGGCATATGTATATGCCGGTAAAAAGTCTGATGAGCGGTTGGAAGTGGGTCAGCAATATTTTGCTTCTATTGATATATGCGGAGACTATGCCGGAGCAGGGGTTAGTAGCAAAGATGGTGGCAGTTCTGCTGCTGGTGATATAGTTTACTTGTTGCAAAAAGATAAATCAACCGGGAAATGGTATAAAGTCTCGCAAGAGACAACATCCGGCTATTCATTGGCTATAAATAATAATTTTATCATATATGGAAGTAGTAGTGGTCCTTGTAATGCCATTCCCATAGATAAGAATGAGGGCTTTCTTATAGACTCAAAGGAGACTTTTCAGGGTCTTAACACCTATAAATTATGTATTGCGGACAATGATGTGTTTTGCAATGGTCAAAAGGTGTATCAGCTTCAATTAGGCAGTAATGGTAAGCCTACTGAAACCGAGATTGCAAATATAAATGGCACTCGCTGTTTTACTGATGGGAAGAAGGCGATTCGCCAAGAAGGTGACGCCCCTTACCGATACCCTGTTCAAATTTATAATCTTGCAGAAGGGAAGTATGAAATTATAGATAGTGCAATAAATGCCGGCAGTGGTCGTTCTGTTGTAATCTATGATAAATATGCCTTGGTGGGACGTGAAACGATAGCTTTGGTTTTGTACTATTTTGACGGTAATCAGTGGCGACGTTTGGGAGAGCATAGTGATGACCAAAGTTTCTTGAAAATATTGCAAAAATATGCTCCTAGCAATCAAATCAAGGACTTGAGCTCTTTTGATGGGAATAATTTGATGATGAAAGGTACAAAGGTTTCTGTTGTAAGCAATAATATCACTTACTTTGTAGAAAACATAGACCAAATAGTAAAACAATACTTGGCAGATAAACCACTGGAATAAAACCAATTAAGCAACCTTTTACATTAAGCAAACTAAATATAGAATTAAAATGGCCTTATCACAATACACCATCCTGGTAGCCGATTATATCCCCACGGATATGCTACTATTCCAAATATTACTGGCACAAGCCCATTGCCGATTGCTTACCGCCACGGATGGGCACGATGCCCTGCACCAAGCTGCCCAATATCATCCCGACCTTATCCTGATGGACATCTATATGCCGGGCATCAGCGGCTTTGAAGTAGCCTCCGCCCTGGCACAGCAAGAGGAAACGCGACACATCCCCGTGCTCTATGTAGTAAATATGGGTGATTGCCCCGTATTTACCCCCGATGGCAAGGTGCTGGCCCAGGAAGAATACATAGAAAAGCCTTTTGATATGCGGCAACTGGTAAAGCGCATCTTGCAACGGCTGGCAGCGGTAAAGAGTTAAAGTAACTCTCCATGCCTCCACCGTAGGGGCGGACCCATGTGTCCGCCCGATGCCATTGCGCCAGCCTCCCCCTTTTGAAGGGGGCAAGGGGGATGTTCCCTTCGGAATGATTGTTTTCTATAGTAGGGCACATTATTATACCAAGGAGAACATCCCCCTTAAATCCCCCTTCAAAAGGGGGAGACTGCGCTATGTTATCGGGCGGACACATGGGTCCGCCCCTACGGGAAATGTGTATCATAAGAACATGAATTTTGGAACTAAAAGTGCTCTGCCTCCCCCAACAGGAGGCAGGGCACTTATTTCTATACAACTAAAAAAAGTAAAACTTAAAACCCACAAAGGCTTATGACAAAGAAAAACGAGACTCCTTGGAGCAACTTTGAACAGGAAGTAGAGAACCTGAAAAAACTGATCCGCAAAAAAGAACCGCCCACCGTAGAGGAAATCGCGTTCTTGGACAAGGTGGCATCAACCTTGCCCGATCTCTATCAAAAAATAACCGACCTGCTGAACAGCTATCATTACGAAATGTTGGCATCCATCCCGCCATTCACGTTGAAACGCGAAGGCAGAAACGAAATGAAACGCCGCAGGCATGCCTTGATGTCCGTGCGCGCCCATGTGCCCGGAGTGACCATAATAATGGAATATGAAAAAACAGAAGTGCTGGAAACAGACGACATAGAGCACATCATAAAACCCAAACTGCTAGTCATCATCAAGGAACTGAACACCGGCATAAGGCAGTGGCGTGGAGATACCCCCAATTCACAACTGAAACAACTGAACGAAATCATCCATTACTCTTTTCATTTTAAAGATGAAAAAACATCCTTTATCACCAAAATAAACAAAGCAATAGACCGTATTTTCTTCAATCATCATTCTGACATCTTCTAGTCATTATCCCCTTTATATCACATATTCGTCCACCTCCTCCGGCTTTTTATCCCATAAATAAGCCTCTTTTTGCCTTTTTTGACCCTTTATATATTAATGAACCTTAAAAAACGCCGTGCAAAAGCCCGGTAAAAATCCCCATTATTTATTGTAATATAGACACTTATACTCATTTTAACCGGACTTTTGCAGAAAACGTATGTAAAATACTGTCACTACCTTTGCGTCGTTGAAAGAAACAAATCTAGGTATTAATTTTTTTAATTTATAAAAACTAAAAGCTAATGACAAACGATCAGTATTTTCCGCACGACGCATCTGCTGGAAACAATTCTCGCCTCACCCTCTTGGTAGATGAGCAGGGTATGAAAGGATATGGCATTTATTGGGCATTGCTGGAGTATCTTCGCCAGCAGGAAGGTTACCGTTGCGACTTGCGATTAATCAAGTCCCTTTCCTACAAATTCCAATGCCGTGAAGAAGACGTAAAAGACGTGATTCACCTCTATGATTTATTCATAATTGATGGCGATTTTTTCTATTCTCCGGGGTTGCAAATCCGCATGGCTGTGCTGGATGACCGACGCAAAAAGCTGTCCAATGCCGGAGTGAAAGGCAATGAGGTTAAGGATCTGAAAAAGAAGAAGATAGAAGTGGACGGAAAAACTTCACGCAAGGCGTCACGCATGGCGTGTCCCAAGGCGTGCAAGGATGTGGACGCAGTAAAGGAGAGTAGAGTAAGTAAAGAAAGTAAAGAAGAGAAAGCATCATCATCAGCAACAGATGATGATGCTACGCGAGAGGAAATTTTTGCTGCTGTTGCTGTTGCCGATGACGGGGTTTTGAAAGATAAAAAAACGGAAAATGGAATAGCAACCGTGGGTAAGCCTTTGCAGCCCTACTTGGGTTGGGAGAGATGCATCGACCTGCTGGCAGGCGAAACGGTGTGGATGGAAGTCACCGCCCAGCACTCCACTTTGGGCATTCGGTTTATTGAAGATTTTCCCCGCATTGCGACTATCTTCAAAGATCACCTTCGCTGTCTGGGCAAGGAATCTTCCATCATGAGTCTGGATGATGCCAAGAATTACATGTATCATTTCGTGACCAATGCCAGTACCCGCAAAAAGCTGATCGCCGCTTTGGACAAATCGAACCAATCCGCCCCTGCCCACAGCCCCTACGAGCAACGCGACAAGAATGGCAACCGTTCCTACAACGGGCTCCCCATCCCTGTCCATGCCCCTCTGCGTCCCAATGACCGTTGCCTGTGGAATGAGGATACCGGGGAGTGGGGGTAAGGAAAGCACCCCACCCGGGGAAAACATCTCACCCGTAGGGGCGGATTGAATCCGCCCGATGACATACCGGATGGGTATTTGTAGATGTATTACTCCCAAAGCCGTGAGTGTTGGTTCGGGCGGATTGAATCCCATAGCCGTCAGGCTAAGCCCATTAACATTGAAATAAAGTTAAAAACCTTTCGATTAGAGCTTTTTTTACCCCATTCCTTTTGGGAACGGGGTTTGATTTCG
>CABMPB010000033.1 GCA_902388365.1 uncultured Bacteroides sp.
GACTATCAAAATGACACTCAATTAAATCTTAATTTTTTTTAGTGGACACGTGTGGATTCAATCCGCCCCTACAGCAAAATGCTTTTAGACACGTTTATTTCCTATGAAAAATAGGATAGATTAACGCTTCTCCTGCATCTTTTCCCTCCTTCTATCTGTTTCCAAACAAGTAATGAACCCTAAAACAGATAAGAATCATGAAACCTACAGAGTCAGACCGATTGGACGCCGAAGAACGTCGTGAATTAAGTGCTTCCGACTTCGGAATACCCCAAGAACGCGCTTACCCCATGCCCGATGCAGCGCATGTAAGGGCGGCAGAAGCCTATTTCCGTTACGCCAGTGACGAGCAGAAACCCGAACTGGCCCGAAATATTCTGAAGAAAGCAGCAGAATATGGAGTGCATGTAGAAAGTCCTACGGTACTTTCTTGGGCGGAAAGATAGTTCAAAGACGCTGCTTTATCCTTTCCTTTACTGAATATTGCTTAAATGAAGGCATATAACGGTGAAGGAAAGTTATTTATTTAATATTTTCCTAAGGAAATTTGTTTTAAAGGAAAATAGGAAATACTTTTGGAAAAAGTTTCCCGGGGAAATAATCAAGAGATAGTATAATAGAAAGGATTGATTCTAATCAAACAGAGAAAATTATGAAGACAGAGTTTTTAAAAAGACATGGGTTGACGATGTTGGGCATACTGGCCGGATTGGTAGGAGGTTACCTATATTGGCGATATGTAGGTTGCAGCACGGGGACTTGCCCTATTACTTCTTCTCCCCTTAACAGCTCTATATGGGGCGCAGCTATGGGAGGATTGCTATTCAGTTCATTTAAACCCGAAAGGAAAGAGATAAAAAAGGAGGAATAATTATGAATAAGACCATTTTATTTTTTTTGAGTATCGCACTGGCAACCACTACGGCATGCGGGCGAGGAAACAATAACAGTAATAACGTAAAACCAGAAACTATGGCAACAGAAGGAAATGGAAAGGTGATACACCTGACAAAAGCAGAATTCTTAGAGAAAGTGTACAATTTTGAGAAGAACCCGAATGAGTGGAAGTACGAAGGTGACAAACCCGCCATCGTGGACTTTTATGCTGATTGGTGCGGACCTTGCAAGATGGTAGCTCCAATCTTGGACGAACTGGCAAAAGAGTATGACGGACAGATTGTGATTTACAAGATTGACACCGAGAAAGAGCAGGAACTGGCAGGAGCATTCGGCATCCGCAGCATTCCGTCCATTCTGTTTATTCCTATGAAGGGTGAACCTCAGATGGCTCAGGGTGCAATGCCTAAAGCATCTTTTAAGAAGGCTGTTGATGAGTTTTTACTGAAAAAATAGTATTTTTGTGCAATAGCATTAAGAAGAAAGATCAATATGGAAACATTATGTAAAATAAGAGACCTCTATCGCGCTATTGCAGAATTTGAAGCACGGTTTGAAAAGGCACATCACCTTTGCTTGAACGAAGGCATGTTGTTGTGCTGTCTTTTAAAGAAAGGACGTTTGTCCTCCGGAGAGATAGCAGAACAACTAGGCCTTACCAATTCGAACACTTCCAAAGTCATTCGGGCTGTGGAGGAGAAAAATTATATAGAACGTAATTTAGGCGATAGCGACAAACGACAGATGTATTTCTCACTGACGGCAGAGGGGAAGAAAATATTGAAAGAGATGGAATGTTGTAATATTGAAATCCCTGAATTACTGAAATCTGTCTTATAATAAAAGGATAAGTCTATGAATGAGCAAGCATTTTCCTTGACCGGAATAATGACATTAGCATTGCGCCTGGTGGTAGGCTGGACGTATTTTTCTGCATTCTTGCGCCGGGTGGTGCTCGAAAACAAACTGATTCCCGATGCTCCGGGATATATAGGAGAGAAGTTTAATCACTTTCTGCCTAACTCTATCGGCATCAAACCGATTATAGAACATCTGGTTTCCAATCCTACCCAGTTGTGGTGGGCAATGGTTATTTTTACTTTGATTGAAGGCATAGTAGGACTATTCTTTATGCTGGGCTTCTTTACCCGGTTGATGAGCATTGGCGTGTTGATGTTGGCTGCCGGTATTCTGCTGGGTTCAGGATGGTTGGGAACGACTTGCCTGGATGAGTGGCAGATCGGAATATTGGGCGTAGCTGCCGGTTTTACCATCTTCTTGGCAGGTGGAGGTACTTTCTCGCTAGATCATGTTTTACTGCCCAAGCTGTCTTTCCTGCAAAATCAACATTGGTTGGTTTGGTTCACTTCCGGACCGTTGTCTATCAGTATGAAGGCGTTGAACGGTGTTGCTGTTTTGGGTGCGGTTGTCATCTTCGTTTTGTCATTATATACCAACCAAGCATTTCATAATGGCGTATGGGGTCCGTTGCATAATAAATCGGTGAAGCCGATAGTCGAAATCTCTGATGCAAAGTTGGATAACAACCAACTGACCTTTACCGTGTATCGTGTAGAAGGGGCAGATGTCTATGGATCTTTCCTGATCGGAATCACCTTGAAAGATAATAATGGTCATCCGGTGCTTGACAAACAGGCGGAGGACTTAGCCCGATTCCCGGAAAACCGGATTCGGAATCAATATATAGCCAAGGTAAAACCGGGAAAACATAGCATGGTTATCCCTTTAGGAGCCAAGGCAGAGTTGACTTTGGATGATGGCGCGCTAGCGCAGCTTCCGCAAGGTACATACACATTGGTTTTGACCGATATAACCGGAACTACCTGGGAACAGGCAATAACTAAATAGCTATAAATGAAGCAGATCTTTATTTTTGTATCTTTAATAATGATGCTCTGTCCCGCTTTCTCGCAAAGCAGGACAGAGCTTTATCTTGATTCGCTGGGACTGGTGAATATAGGAAAGCTGGACAAGACCCTAAAGATTGACTTGATGTACACCCATGCTGATAACTTCACCGGAAAGATACTTTATGATGATCTGCATGAGGCTTATCTTCACCCCGAAGCCGCAAAAGCATTATTAAAGGCACAGAAGCGGCTGAAAGAGTTGCATCCGGGATACTCCTTAATTATATATGATGCCGCCCGTCCCATGTCTGTGCAGCAAAAGATGTGGAATGTAGTAAAAGGAACTTCCAAGAGTATATATGTTTCCAATCCCACCCGTGGCGGAGGGCTTCATAATTATGGGCTGGCAGTTGATCTAAGCATTATAGATCCAAACGGAAAACCATTGCCCATGGGTACCCAAGTAGACCATTTGGGTAAGGAAGCCCATATAGATACAGAAGCGGCAATGGTGCAACAAGGAATAATCACGGCACAGGAACGGAAGAACCGCCAACTGCTTCGCCGTGTAATGACCGAAGCAGGCTATAAGCCTTTGCGCACCGAATGGTGGCATTTTAATTTCCGTACCCGCGAGGAGGCAAAACGAAACTATAAAGTAATCAAGTAAAAGGATGGAACTAACAGCAAAAACACTCCATTTCATCGAAGAACACAAGGAGGATGACACACGCGCCTTGGCACTGCAAGGCAAGAAATATCCTGAAGTAGATATGGCTGTAGCCGTGACTCAGATCTCAGGCAGGCAGATTGCCACCCGCAAAGTCCCATCCTGGGCTCAGCATTCCGCACTGTTATATCCTCGCCATTTATCCATGGAACAATGTTCTTCCGAATCTACGGCGGTGTATAAGGCTTCATTGCTGAAAGGAGAAACTTTTGCCGATTTAACCGGAGGTTTTGGCATTGATTGTGCTTTTATCTCGCGTAATTTCCGCAAAGCGGATTATGTGGAAAGGCAGGCAGAGCTTTGTGAATTGGCTACGCATAACTTTCCGTTATTGGGCTTGAACCATATCAGCGTACATCACCGGGATGGAGTGGAATACTTGCAAAGCATGTCTCCGGTGGATTGTTTATTTTTGGATCCTGCCCGCAGGGATGGGCATGGCGGAAAGACTGTTGCCATCTCCGATTGTGAGCCCGATGTGGGAGCTTTGGAATCCTTACTGGTGGAA
Organism: uncultured Bacteroides sp.; assembly: GCA_902388365.1. Taxonomy (GTDB): domain Bacteria; phylum Bacteroidota; class Bacteroidia; order Bacteroidales; family Bacteroidaceae; genus Phocaeicola. Next base: position 4,007 of record CABMPB010000033.1, read on the forward strand.
AAAGGCGGAACGGTAATGGTGAAACTATCACCTATGCTGGATCTGTCTTTGGCTCTGAACGAATTGCACACAGTGTGCCAAGTGCATATTGTAGCAGTGAATAATGAATGCAAAGAGTTATTGCTCTTATTGCAAAAATCCCCCGTTTCATCGCAACTATCTATCCATTGCGAACATCTTATGAATAGTGGCGAAAGCCAACATTATACTTTTACCTTAGAGGCTGAAAAGGCTGCTGCCTGTCCGCTGGCGCATGAGGTGGGTACTTATATCTATGAGCCGAATGCTGCCATCTTGAAAGCGGGTGCTTTCCGTTCACTAACACAGTCTTATCCGGTAGAGAAGCTTCATGTGAATAGCCATCTGTACACTTCCACTGCTTTAGTGCCTGATTTTCCCGGACGTCGCTTTCGGGTTGAGGCGGTATCCGGCTTTGGCAAGAAGGAGCTGAAAGAATTTCTGGCAGGTATGGACAAGGCAAACATTACAGTCCGTAATTTCCCCCTGTCTGTGGCAGAACTCCGCAAACGGTTGAAGCTGAAGGAGGGTGGGGAAGATTATGTCTTTGCCACCACACTATCAAATGAGCAAAAGGTGCTGATAAAAGGTCGGAAATGTTGATTTCAGACAATAATCAGTTTATAACCTATTCCTCGCACATTTACAATCCGTATCCGGTCATCTTTTGCCAGTTTATGGCGCAACTTGGTGATAAACACATGCAGGCTGCGTGAGTTAAAGAAACTATCGTCTCCCCATAACTCCAGCAGAATACTTTGGCTGTTTACCACCTCATTACAGTTCTCGCAGAGGCGTTTCAGTATCTCTGACTCCCGGTGAGACAACTCCTCGCAATTTCCTGCAAAGCAGAGTTGCTGGGTGACGGAGTTAAATTGATAGTTCCCTATCTCATAACTATTGGTGGCTTCTTTTTCTACAAAAGCCTTATGCATCAGCGCCTTGATGCGGACAATCAACTCCTGCATACCGAAAGGTTTCTTCAGATAGTCATTGGCTCCCAGTTCAAACCCTTCTACCACATCATTAATGGCGGAGCGCGCTGTGAGGAACAATACCGGTGTCACTTTATCCGATTGCCGGATGCGGCGCACCATTTCGAAACCGTCCATGTGGGGCATCATTACATCCGCCACTACCACGTCCGGTTTTTGTTCAAAGAAAGCCCGAAGACCTTCTTCTCCGTCACAGGCAGTCGTAATCTTGAATTCCTGTTCTTCCAGTGTGTCTTTTATAATCATGGCAAGGGTTTGTTCGTCCTCTACCAGTAATATGTGTATCTTTTCCATGTCTTATAGGGGAATTTGAAGTGTAAAGGTACTGCCTTTGCCTGTGCTGCTTTCTACAGAGACGGTTCCTTTATGTTGTTCTATCATTGTTTTTACATAATACAGTCCCAGCCCGTAACCTTTTACATTGTGCAGGTTGCCGGTGGGTACGCGGTAAAACTTGTCAAACAGGTGCTTTTGCTTGTCGGCGGGAATGCCGATACCTTTGTCTGCTACTTTCAGGACTATATATGCTCCGCGAACGGCTGCCGAGATGCTGATCTCTGCATGGTCGTTGGAGTATTTCATGGCATTGTCTATCAGATTGCTCACCATATTATAAAGGTGAGTCCTATCTGCACGTACCGTTATTCCTTCCTCTGCGAAAAGATGGAAAACGACGGGTTTATCCGCTTTCAACCGATGTTGGGCGATGAGGTTTTCCAGCATAGGTTTCAATTCGATGCTTTCGTAACTTAACCGGAAATTCTTGCGCTGCTCCATGCTCATGGACAGGATTTGTTCTACCAGTCCGCCGAGTTGCTTTAATTGGTCTTGTATGATTTGCAGGTAACTCTGCCGCTTCTCCGGCTTCTCGGCTCCTTTGAAGTTCAGCAGGGCATCATTGGCGGCATAGGCCACTGCAATCGGTGTTTTCAGTTCGTGGGTGATGTTGTGTGTAAAGTCTTCTTTCATTTCTTCCACACTCTTTTGTCGCAGAATAATGCGGGTGAGATACCAAAAAGAGATGCCCAGAATAATGATGATAAAGAAAGAAGTATAAAGAATCCCCCTCATCTGCTGCAATACAAGGGTATGTGTGGGTTCTACCCATAGCCGGTAGCTCATTTTATTATATAAATCATAGTTGTAATAGTAGCACACGGCTTCTTTGCCGGGCACGTACCCTGCCGGAGAGTTCAGTCCCTGTACCACGGTGCTGTCCCGGCGTAGATCCACTATCTCTATGCGGTGGGGCAGGTAGATAATGCCGCGCATGGCCAGTGTGCGGCTGAAAAGGCTGTCGAAGGTATGCAGGTTGATTTCGGTAAACAAGTCAAGTTGGCTGTGGATGCCTCTCTGGAAATATTTGGTAAGCAGTTCCAGCGTACCGTTTTTATCAATGGTGCTTGATACGGGTTCATTGATTTGCAAGCCGAATCTGTGGGGCAGATTGGGGTTATTGGGTTTGCTTGTGGCTGTCACCATCATACTGTCCATGTTGAAGCTGGATTCAACATAGCTATTGACGGAGCTATGTTCTTTCAGCGAGTCGCAACGAATCATCATTTCATTGTAATCGCTCACTTGCAATGTCTCTATCAGGCAGTTGTCCATATCCTTCTTCATTGAGGTATAGAGTCCTGTCAACCAGTATGCCTGATAAGCAAACACGCCTATCAGGGAGAGAATGATCAATGCTGCTATGGCTTTAAAAGGTATCTTCATGATGCAACAAAAATAGGTAGAAAATAACGATTCTCTTTCTTTTGATAACACTAAATAAGACTTCATAAGCGAGTGGTAACACAGATGAATCACTTTTCCGCCTTACTTTGCAATAACCTTAAAAAGATAAAAAACGATGAGAACAGCTATTGCCATTTGTTTATGCCTGTTCGCTTTATCGGCACAGGCACAGGATGATGTGAATTATACCTATATGGATAGTCTTTTCCAGCAACTTCCCGAAGTGTTGGTCAGGGGAGAACGCCCCGTAGTGAAAGCCGAGAGGGGAAAGTTGGTTTATGATATGCCCCGTATGCTTCGCGAACTTCCGGTAAACAATGCATACGAAGCCATTAAAGAATTGCCCGGCATCATCAACCAGAATGATAATCTTACTTTAGGCGGTCGCAGCATTACGATTGTAATCAATGGAAAGGTGAGCACGCTGGACAAAGAGCAACTGAAGACGATGCTGGAAAGTACCCCCGTCAGCCGGATTGAGAAAGCTGAAATAATGTATGCTGCTCCGGCACGTTATCGGGTTCGGGGGGCAATGGTCAACTTAGTCCTGAAAAAAGGTATCGGTCAAAAGCCTGCTCTGTCCGGAGAGCTGTTCGGCTCTTATGAGCAGGAGCGAAAAGAAAGCCTCACAGGGCGGGGCAGCCTGCTTTATACCTCCGGACGCTTCTCGGCAGATCTACTTTATTCCTATAATTTCCGCCACAGCCTGTGGGAGATAGATAAATGGTCATGGCATACGTTGCAAGACCAACTGCATGAACTGACATTGAATACACGTGCAACGGGGTATGGCGGTAATCATAATATCCGCTTCGGCATGGATTATGATTTGGGAAAAAAGAATACCCTTAGCGTGGTCTATACTTCGCAAGTGCGCTACGGGCAGGATAGGACTACCATGCGCGGCACTGCCGATAGTGATAAAAAGAGTGACGGTGATCGCCAGTTGCACAATGTGAAAGCCGATTACCAATCTTCTTTCGGGCTTACAGCCGGAATGGATTTTACTTTCTTTGATAGTCCCAGCACTACTTTCCTGCGGAAGAAGATGGAGGGAGTGGAGCAGAACTTTAGTTATGACAGCAATCAGCGGATCAACCGATGGTTGCTCTATGCCAGCCAGACACATGCATTGCATAACGGAACGGAGATAAACTATGGAGTGAAATATGTCACCACTCACGATAACAGTTACCAATATTATTATGATACTGAAACAGGAACCCCTTTGCCGGATAATTCTGCAAAGTTTTTGCGGAAAGAATACACATTGAATACATATGCCGGAGCCTCCCGCAGCTTTGGCAAGAAGTTCTCGGCAGAGGTATCATTGGCGGCAGAGCTGTATCATGCTGCCGACTGGCATGACTGGATGTTTTATCCCACAGTGAACCTTACTTATGCTCCGGCGGACGGGCATAACCTGCAATTCTCTTTTTCCAGTAATCGTGAATATCCCGATTACTGGACGCTGCAACCCATTGTGCAATATGTGGATAGTTACACCGAAGCTCATGGAAATCCCTATCTGAAACCTTACTCCAAGTATTCATTCAATATGAATTATCTGTATAAGAATAAGTATATGATAGGAGTAGGTTACGAGTATCTTCCTGATTATTTTATCCAGTTACCCTACCAGTTGCCGGATCGTTTGGCGGAAATGAACCAATATGTGAACTATGACTATAAAAAGATGTGGCTGTTGCAACTGATGGCGAGCTATAAGGTAGGGAAATGGTGGAACGGGCGGGTCTTTGCCGTCGGATTATTCGACCATGAAAAGAACGAGCATTTTCATGATATTGCTTTTGATCGCACCAGGCTTGTTTATGTATTGAACACCACAAACACATTTATTATATCAAGGAAACCGTCCATTGTAGGTTCGTTAACAGGATTCTATCAGTCACGTGCCATTCAGGGTGTGTACAATTTGAATCCGATCTGCAATATTTCGGCTTCGCTTCAATGGACTTCTCCGAATCAGAAGACAAAAGTGATATTGAAAGGAAACAATGTCTTCAATACTTCCAGCATGATAACCCGTTTGGACTGGGGATTACAGAAGAATAAGACGGATATGAAGAATTGGGCTGAACGTAGCGTTACGCTTTCACTTCTCTATAAGTTTGGCGGGTATAAGGAGAAGAAACGCGGCGAAGTTGATATGAAGCGGTTGGGACACTAGAAGATAGTGGTTAGTGATTAGTGGTTAGTGATTAGTGGGCTGCGCTATCATACCGCAGGCATTAATCACTAACCATTAATCACTAACCATTAAGTTTTGCCTTGAATGCCAGCGCATACATACGCATCTGCTTCACCATCGCCAGCAATCCATTGCTGCGGGTAGGAGATAAGTGCTCCTTCAAACCTATCTTTTCAATAAAATAAAGGTCACTATTCAATATCTCATCAGGAGTATGTCCGCTTACCACCTTGATAAGCAATGCAATAATACCTTTTACGATCAGTGCATCGCTTTCAGCCTGAAACACTACTTTGCCATCCACCATATCAGCTTCCAGCCACACACGGCTTTGGCAACCGTCTATCAGGTTTTGTTCCGTTTTATATTGAGGGTCGAGCGCTTCTTGCTCATTACCCAGGTCTATCAGCAGTTGGTATTTGTCCATCCAGTCGTCAAAGTCGCTGAATTCTTCTATCACTTCGTCTTGAAGTTCATTGATTGTTTTCATTGTTTCTTATTTATTTCTCGTTATAAATTACATCCATCACAGTCTGGCCTACGGCTTTCAGTGTGTTACGGTCTATGTTATCCATCGTATCATTCACTGTGTGCCAAAAACTGCCGAAAGAACTCTGCGGATTATTTTCATCATAATTGATAATGTCTACACACGGGATACGTGCCAACTTGTTCACATATATATGGTCGTCAATAGTCTCTCCGCCATCTTCTTTCACAAAATATTTGCCATAATCCAGTTCGTGCGCTTTCTTCCATATCTTCTTCATTTCGGAATAGGCAGTGCGCGAGGTGTAGCCTTCATAATAGAAAGTAGCATCTTTGCCACCTACCATATCCAGCAGGATGCCGTAACGGGCATTATATCCTTGTACATGAGGGGTGCGTGCCCAGTATTGCGAGCCTAGGCACCAAGTGTCGTCTTTATGGCGTCCGTTATAGAACTGGGGAGTACCGTAATCTTCTGCATCAAAGAATACAATATCAATGCCCAGTGCCGGTGCTTCTTTTTGTATCTGGCGGGCAATCTCCAGTAATACGCCCACGCCGCTGGCACCGTCATTCACTCCTAATATCGGGGTGTGATGATTTTTGGGATCGGGGTCGTTGTCGGCATACGGACGGCTGTCCCAGTGTGCGCAAAGCAATACGCGTTTTTTGCTTTCGGGCTTGTAGGCGCCGATGATGTTGCGGGCTTTCAGGATAGTGCCATCATATGCTATCAGGTCAGCATATTGGTTATATACTTTGGCTCCGAATTTCTCTAATTGTCCGGCAAGGTAGTCGCCACATTCTTTGTGTGCTTGGGTGTTGGGGACACGGGGACCGAAATCAGCCTGTACCTGGATGTACTGGTAGGCGCTGTCTGCATTGAACTCGGGGGCTTTAATCACTTCTTTGTTCATGTCTTCTGCCTGGTCACTCTTGCTTTTACTGTTTCCGCACGAAACGGCAGTCAGTACAAGCAGCATGGCCGGGATTGCTAAAATGTTTTTAATCTTCATCATATTTGATAGCTCTTTACTATTTTATTTTTAGTGGTAACATTGCGCAGCCGTAAAGGTGTCAAAACAAAAGTTTGCTATCATTTCGCTGTAGGGGCGGGGTCTGCCCGCCCGAAAACAGTTTGCTTTATGTCTCTGGGCAGGCAAACCCTGCCCCTACAGTGAACAATCTGGTGGTTACATTCATATTTTGACGCACCTCTTTATAAGAGCGAGAGGCTGCGCCTGCAAAGTTACACTATTTTCTCTGTACTTCCTCCATAACACGCAGGAAGTTTCCTCCCCAAATGAGCCGGATACTTTCCTCACTATATCTTTCTAACAGCAACCGGCGTGTAAAGTTTATCAATTCCGCCGCCGAGGCGCATCCTATAATGCCTCCGTCACCATCAAAATCGGTACCGATGCCCACATGCTCTATTCCCATCACATTCACCATATGATTCAGGTGCTCAATGGCATCTTTGATATCGGCTTCCCCTTCTTTGCGCAAGAATCCACTGTACAGGCATACTTGTGCTACGCCCCCTTTGGCAGCCAATGCCTTTAATTGGTCATCCGTCAGGTTGCGGGGATGGTCGCAAAGGGCGCGGGCAGAAGAATGGGATGCCACAATGGGACGACTGCTAATCTCCAACGCATCATAAAAACTTTTTTCTCCGGCATGAGAAACATCTACCATCATTCCTACGCGATTCATTTCCTTTATCACCTGTTCGCCGAAAGCACTGACTCCCAGCCCTTCCTCGTTATAGCGTGCAGAACCGCAAATATCATTATTCCCGTTATGGCAAAGCGTCATATACACCACGCCGCGATTGCTGAAATGCTCCACATTCGCAATATCTTTGCCAATGGCATAGCCGTTTTCAATTCCCAGCATGATTGCTTTTTTCCCCTCCGCTTTCAAAATGGGTAAATCGACAGTGGTATAAGCTAATTCTATGGCAGTGTAGTTTTTGGCAACCATTTCTTCTATTTCATTCAGTATGCGGTCTGCTTTGGCAGTTGCTGCCAGCAGGGCTTCATCGGTACGCTCCAGTTGTTTCAGGTAAGCCACCATGATGGTTGCATCCAGCCGACCTTCACTCATTTTGTGCATATCCACCAATATCTTCTTGTCACGGGTGGCAAAGTTGATACCCTGATCAAAAAACATCGGTGTGTCGCAGTGGGAATCAAGCGTAATCATTCGGCTATGAAGCCTTTTAGCCTCACGGAAAGAAGTTGCTTCGCCAATAAACCAATTAAAAATAGGCATCATGCATTCATCATCTTGTAAGATAAAGCACTCCGGATGCCATTGCACGCCCAGCATCGATTTATATTCGGTAGATTCCATCGCTTCCAGCACCCCATCACCGGCACAGGCAGTTACCCGGAAACCGGGCGCTACATCTTTTATTGCCTGGTGATGAAAAGAGTTGACCGGTAAAGTTTCTGTTCCGAATAATTTATAGAGTAAAGAATCCTTTTCTATCTTGACTGTGTGCGAGGCGTAACCGCGTCCCAAATCCTGATCATGCTTGATGCGGGTTCCTTCCATTTGCGAGTGAATGTCTTGATATAAAGTGCCCCCAAAAGCCGCATTCATCAGTTGCATGCCCCGGCAGATTCCCAGGATCGGTATTTGCCTGTCGGCGGCAAGCCGGGCAAGCAATAATTCCTGACGATCTCTGCGTGGATTTATACTGTGAAGTTCTTTTATCGGTTCTTCACCCAAGAACAGTGGATTGATGTCAGCGCCTCCGGTCAACACTAGACCATCCAACGAATTTAATGTGTTTATCAAAATGTTACAATCATCGCTTGGTGGAATAATGAATGGCACACCACCCGCTTTCAGAATGGAAGCGAAATACCCTTCCAATAAAGTGCAAACTCCGTCCTGATAGTTGCCGGTCAGTCCGATAACCGGAGCATCCTTGTGACAGGGAAACGTGCGGTGTATAGCGTCATACTCGGCAGAAATGTCAAATGTTTGAAAAGTTTTCATAAGTTAAATTATTCATAGAAACTAAGCAAAGATAGAGATAAATTCAGATTTATTTTTCATATTTGCTAAAAATCTAATGACCATGGAACCAATACAGGACTTCGCCCGCTTAATCAGTTGTCTACGCTCGTTGAAAGAACGGAAACGGGTGGTGGTTGTTTGCCCTAATGACCCTCATACTGAATATGTTATTACCCGTAGCCTGCACGAAGGTTTTGCCGATTTCTTATTGGTGGCGGATACGCCCCATTTGCTGAATTCGGAATACATCCGCTTGCAATACCCCGACCATGTGAAAGTATATGAGGCGACGAGCCCCGACAAGGCGGCACAAGAAGCGGTGTCCCTGATACGCGAAGGTCATGCCGATGTATTGATGAAAGGTATTATCAATACGGACAATCTGCTGCGTGCCGTGCTCAATAAGGAACATGGTTTGTTGCCACATGGAAATGTATTGAGCCACATCACGGTGGCGCAAATCCCTACCTATAATAAACTTCTGTTCTTTTCGGATGCCGCCGTCATTCCCCGTCCCACATTGGAACAGTTTGAGGCGATGTTGAAATACGATCTTGAAGTATGCCGCCGCATGGGGATAGCTGCCCCCCGCGTGGCATTGGTTCATTGCACGGAGAAGGTAAACGAGAAATTCCCCCATACACTGGACTATGTGACATTGAAGGAGCGTGCCGCCGCCGGTGCATACGGTGAAATGTATCTGGACGGCCCGATGGATGTAAAGACAGCCTGCGATGCCCATAGCGGTGAGGTGAAAGGAATCAGTTCCCCCGTGGTGGGACATGCTGATTTGCTGATCTTTCCCAATATAGAGTCAGGAAATACTTTTTATAAAGCGATTTCCTTATTTGGAGATGCCAATATGGCGGGAATGTTGCGGGGGACGACTGCCCCGGTGGTGGTTCCTTCGCGTGCGGACTCCGGTAATTCTAAATATTATAGTTTAGCCTTGGCTTGCGTAGCCGGGTAAGCTAGATGGAAATAAGTTACGTTGCCATGCACTGTAGGGGCAGATTGAATCTGCCCGATAACATTCAGAAAGGTTCATTGGTAGATGTATTTGGGCGGATTCAATCCGCCCCTACAGTGGATATTTCCCAAAGACGATTAATACAAAACTCAATCAATAACGAACTATGAAAATATTTGTGATTAACCCCGGTTCCACCTCAACCAAAATCGCCCTTTTCATCGACGAAAAGCTGGAATGGGTAGCAGGTGCGCACCACACGGTCCATGATTTGGCAAACTTCCATCACGTCAATGAGCAATATGAGTATCGCAAGGAATTCATATTAAAATTACTTGCAGAGGCAGGTATCCCATTAGACTTTGATGCTGTTATAGCCCGTGGCGGTCTGTTGAAGCCCACACCCGGCGGGGTCTATGCAATCAATGAGCGGATGAAATATGATTTAGTGCATGCCCGCATGGAGCACGCTTGTAACCTGGGAGCACTTATTGCCGATGAAATCGCACAAAAATGCAACTGTCCCGCTTATATTGCCGACCCTGAGGTGGTCGATGAATTCCAACCTGTAGCCCGCCTTACAGGAATCCCCGAAATAGAGCGTATTTCCATTTTCCACGCCTTAAACAGTAAGGCAGTATCGCGCAAATATGCCGCTTCCATCGGAAAACATTATGAAGATTTGAATCTGATCGTAGTACACTTGGGCGGAGGAATCTCGGTAGGCGCACACCGCAAGGGACGTGTGATTGATGTGAATAATGCCCTGAACGGCGAAGGACCTTTCTCGCCTGAACGTGCCGGAACCATCCCTGCCGACCAGTTTGCCGAACTTTGCTTTAGCGGCAAATATACCTTGAAGCAGATCAAGAAAATGCTGAATGGAAAAGGTGGACTGATTGCCCATTTAGGAATGAATGATGTGATTACCATTTCGCGCAAAGCACAAGAAGGGGAGGAACCCTATAAAGGAGTGCTGGAGGCTATGCTCTACACAGTGGCGAAACAAGTAGGAGCTATGTATGTCACTCTCCGTGGGCAGGTGGATGCCATAATCTTGACCGGTGGCATTGCACACAGCGATCATTGTGTGGGTATCCTCAGGGAGCAAATCGATTATCTGGCACCTATCGTGCTGATGCCCGGTGAGGATGAAATGGGTTCATTAGCCTTCAATGCCTTGGGAGCCTTGAAAGGTGAACTGCCTTTGCAGGTTTATAATCCGAAATAGAAACCAATATACCACGTAGGGTAGGGTGTCCAGAATTTGCCGTTCATTTCTGCTCCGTTTGATTCATTTCGGAATAGAAATGAATTGTTTAAGGTAAACTTCCACCGTAGGGGCGGATTGAATCCGCCCGAATGCATCCACAGATACACCATTCGGATGTTATCGGGCAGATTCAATCTGCCCCTACGGTGGAAGCTAATTTTTGTTTCAGCACATTTTTATTCTCTTTTACGCCGCCAGTGGCACCAGTTTATACATATTCCCGTTGATGGTATGCATACGTTCCGCCCCCAGCGAGTTCATGATTCTTCCCAGCTTATTCACCGTTATGCCGCGCATGGCTGCCGGATAGCGTTTCAACAGGATATTGAATATGCACATTGCCGAGTACAGTTTAAAGTCCTCCCCCTTTTCCGGCAGTCTGAAACAGCGATAAACCATCTCCACTTCGCCGGGCATGGCGTAAAATTCCTGATTGCGCAAGGTCAGTTCCGCTTCTTCCTCCGCCGTGAACCAATAGCGTTCTCCATTCTCCAACTCGGCTTTCAGTTGGGCAAATAACTGCTTGTGTTCCAATGGAGAACAGTCTATCTTTTCCTTTATTTCGGTACAGAAATAGCGTCGGCTTCCGCTGGGATCGGTTAGCAGATCCTTTCGGTTGCTGGTACCTATGAACGATGCCATTCGGGGGAGGTGGCTGTATGTGGCGCGGTGCGACTTGCGGAAGTCCAGCTTCTTCATCTGCATCAGGTTTTTCAGCAACGGCAGTTTTTGGGCGGAAAGACGGTCGTATTCATCCAGGTTGATAAGTCCGAAGAAGGATAGTTTTTGCTCGCATCCCGCCTGTCCGGTCAGTTCAAAACTGTCGGTGTAGTAGTCCTTCAGCGAATCGGGCATCAATAGTTCGCAGAAGGTGGATTTGCACTTTCCCTGTTCGCGGCTCACCAGCATAGGGGCTATGGCGTTGGCGCAACGGTCCATGCGTCCGTCCCATTGGGCGGCTACGCCCAGCATCCAGTGGTGGAAACAGTTTATCCAAAAGCTCTTTTTCGAAACACGTTGTGCCAGTGGAGTCACTCGGTCCTTGCCGTCCCATTCGGGGAGGGTATCCATATAGGATAGCAGTGGGTGGTAATCCGGCATCTGCTCTGAGTTGACCAGTCGGGATACGTCCTTGTCCCAGCAGTTGATGTGGCGGGTGCGTGCTTCCAGGCACAGGCTGTTCAGTGTGCGTTGGCTTATCACCTTATATATAGTGTTTTCTCCTTTTTTGCGGTATTCCGTTTGTTCTGTCAGCACGTTGAAACGAAAGTCATAGCGTGCCAGTAAGAACTGCTCAAGTTGTTCTTGTTCTTTGTTTATGTTTTTACTATTATCTGTTGATAATGAGGCGGATAGTTCTTTTTGAGGCTCATTCTTTACTACATTTGCTACTGCCAGTCTTTTCATTACCTTGTTTAATAATTTTCTATTCATTTTCTTTTGTTTATTGGTTTCTGATATGACAAAGGTAATACATGAAATGGCGATTTACAAGCTCTTACGGCGTGTTTGGGAGGAAAAGTGATTAAGCATCAATGTCTGGGAGATTATTCTTTTTTGTCCTGTCAATGTTGTGTTTTCGTCCTTTCGTTATTATCGTTTCACTAGAGTGATGAGATCTGATCACTTAAGTAATGAGAAATGATCACTTTAGTGATGAGTTCTCATTACCTTAGTGAAATGATAATAATGAACGGACGAGAAACCGATTTCGACAGGGAGAAAAACAGATAAAGACGGGGAGGGAAAGGTTTATTGTAATGTGGTTGAAGATGGAGTGGGGGAATGGGGTGAGTGCATACGGGGGGCGCACTTGTTTGGATGAAGATTCGTCTCTTCATATATTATCCATTCTAACATATTCTCCAAAATCTCAAACTAAGCCGTAATACCCAAAGTGGAAAAAATAAAGAGAAAAGGCATAAAAGAATATAGGAGGGTGTAAGTACTTGTGTAATAGTGGGTTATATTAATGGTCAGGATGTATCTCTTACTAGGAGATCTGTATTTTCTGTGCAAAAATAAGCAAAGTTTTGAGAACTAGGACATTTTTTATGGGAAAAATAGAAAATAATGCAAAAATAATCACTCCTTTCTCTTTTTATATCCCCTTTTTAATAAGGCTTTTTACTATATAAGTTGTTGATTTTATGCTTATTATATTATTATGATAGATCTCCTAGTAAGAGATCTACAAAAAAAGTCTTTTTAAGGATTAAATACACCTTGTATATAATTAGGTATAATCTTAAGAAGTTCAAGCAAATGAAAAACAAGAGAAAGAAACGAAGTATATGGAATATCTATTCTTAAGACGCAAAAAGTCCACCGCCACATCGGAAAGGCAGAAGGCTATTCTTTTTCGTGTCGCCGAAAAAGAATGGGAATCCCGTTTTGCATCCGCCGGTGGAAATGTCAATGCCAAGGAAGCTGGAAGTGCGAGGATGGGAGGCAGGAAAATAGATTGTTCCATTTATAAGAATATTCTCTATCAGTTGGAAATCAGGCAAGTGTTTTTGGATATGACACTTTCCTTGAAGAAACTGAGTGCGTTGATAGAAACGAATCAGACATATGTGAGTAATGTAGTGAACAAGTATTTCGGGTGTAACCTGAAGGAATTGGTAAACAGTTACCGTGTGGAATATGCCAAGGAATTGCTTTATTCGGGTCGTTGTCTGTTGGAGGATGTTCCTGGTCGTTGTGGCTTTGCTTCAAAGAGCGCGTTTTATGCTGCTTTTGTCAAACATGCGGGCGAGTCTCCGAAACGTTACCTAGCCCGTGAACGGAAAACTGAGCAGTTGAATGCCGGTCTTTCCGGGTTAAAATGCTGAAGTCCTTTTATGAATGAATATGTATAATCAGTTTTAGTTTTTTTAAATTTATAAATTTAAAGTTTTTCTATTATGAACAAAAAGTTTTTAAGTGCAATCCTGTTTGGCGCCTTGATGGTGTCGTCAACAGGTACATTTGTGTCTTGTAAAGACTACGATGACGAGATTGACGAAATTAACGCTACGTTGACAGATCTCAAGTCTCAGTTGGCTGCTTTACAGACCAAAGTTGACGCGGGTAAATACGTTACCAACGTAACAAAACAAGGTGACGGCATTGTCGTTACTTGGAATGACAACACAACCAGCACCATCGAAACCATCAAAGGTGACAAGGGTGATAAAGTAGAAATCACCATCGACAAAAAGACAGGCAACTGGATTATCGACGGTGTGGACACAGGCGTTTGCGCTCAGGGAAAAGCGGGTGCAGCGGGTATTGATGCCAAGTCTCCTTCTATCGATCCCGAAACAGGCAACTGGGTAGTTTACGTTTGGAACGCTGAAACGGGAGTATACGACGCTACCGATACAGGTGTCTCTGCAAAGGGCGCCAGCGCATACGTAGTAGATATGGGTAACTACTATGAACTGAATGTAGCCGTTGACCAGGCAGGATCTGAATACACAAAGGTGAATTTGCCTAAATTTGCTTCTGTTACTAGCATGAGCTTGGTGGAGGGTACTGCTGATTTGAAATACGGTAAAGTAACAACTGAGGGCGGCGTTAAGTTTGACGGCGTAACCTATGCAAAGGGTACTGTGCTGACCAATGCTTCTGAACAGCTAATTGCACAAATCAATCCTTCGGGCATTGATGAAGAAGCTATCGATTTTGCTATCGTGAACAGCAAGGGTACTTCTCCTTTCGTTGTAACAAAGGCTGAAGCTCACAATCCTAAAGACGCTATCACTCGTTCTTCTGCCAACGGCTTGTTCGCTTTGACAGTAGGTATCAAGGACGGTGCTACAGTAAAGGAATTGACAGAAGCTAGCGGTCAGGCTTTGGCTTTGAGAGCCGCTTCGGGTGATTCATATGTTTATACTGCATACGATGCGGATATTACTGTTTCTGTAGCAACAGGTGCAGTTACTACAAAGGCTGCTTCTACAAAGTTGAACGAAACAGCAGACTTGAACGAGTCTTTGGAAAACGCGGAACTTGTTTACAAGTGCTACTACCAGTTGGCTAACGCAAACGATGCGGCTACTTACGGCATCACTTTGACCAGAGAAGGTCAGTTTACTGCTACCAAGGCTGTAGCTGTAGGTCAGACTTTCGTTGTTAAAGTAAACGTAATGGATGTGAACGGTAATGTGAAGGAAGGAACTACAGCTTTGACAATGAACGTAACTGTTAACAAGGCTGATATCTCTTCTAACAATAACCTTGCTGATGTGAACTATACATTGGGCGTAGCTACTCAGAAGGCAGACGCTAACTTGGCATTCACTTCATTGAACAACATGTACAGTGCAATGGGTGCGGAAGCAGGCTTGTTTAAGAAGAACTGGAATGCAACGGCTGTTGAGTTTGTAGGTGCTGACGGTAAAACGGTTACAACTGTCAAGAACGCTGCTAATGCGAACGTAACTATCACAGATTTCATCTCTCTTGAGGCTGATGCTTACAAGTTTAAAGACGGTAAGGCTGTTGCTGTATCAGACAAGTATGCTGAAACAGCTGAAACATTCCTTGCATTCAATATTACTTACGCTAAGGCTCCTGTTTGTGAATTGAACGCAGTAGTTACATTCAAGAACGGAAATGATGAATTGCGCAAAGAAAATGTGAAGGTTATTATCAAGGCAAACGCTGCATCACTGGTGAAAGACCCTGCATACTTCAGCGGTAACAACGCCAGCGCATACGGTACACCTGCCGGTATTAGCGTTACTTACGACTTGCAGAACCTGTACCTGAACAAAGATAAGGCTGCCAATATCTCATTCAAGGAAGTATTGCCTTCTAATAAGTACACTACTTGGATGACTGAAGGTTCTACAGTAATTACAGTTCCTGTGTACGATGCTAAAAACGCTATCAACACTGTTTATGCTGAAAGAGAGTTCAAGGTAACTTATACTCCGTTTGGTAACACCAACATCGCTCCTGTAACTGAAACGATCAAGTTGACAGTGAAGAGCCCGGTTAAGGAAGGTACATTTGCCGGTCCTGCTGCCGCTAAGTCTATCAAGGGAGATGCTGAAATCAAGGTTCTTGCCAGCGAATTTGCAGGTGCTGACGTATTCGGGACTAAGTTCTATGTAGGTGATGTTTATACTTCTACTACTAGCGGCAGTACAACAACTTGGAACGAGGCAGGTAAATTTGATTCTTACAAGTACAATAACGTTGCAGGTTTGAGCAAAGTTACCATCGAGGCTGCTGACGACAATGCAGAACGTTACTTGACTGTAAGTGATAAATTTGCAACCACTGCTACAACAGGTGATAAGACAGGTTACTTCACAGTAACATTGAAAGATCCTACTACAGTAGTTGCAACTGCTCAGGAATGTCAAATCAAGGTTACTGTAACTGACGTTTGGGGTACTTCTGTATCTTCTATCGTTAAGGTGACAGTTGCTAAGAACAACTAATCTTATCTAGTTAAGATAACCACAGAGATGCCCTCTTTGACAGGGGGCATCTTCTGTGTTTTAATACGAAATGATTATGAAGGAAGAAATGCTGGACATATATGATGATGCGGGGCAACGCATAGGAGTGAAACCGTATGCCGAGGTACATCGGGATGGAAACTGGCACCGTGTGGTGGGGTTGTTTGTAATCAATAGCCGTAAGGAAATTTTAATGCAGCGGCGGAGCAGGAAGAAAAGCATTTCGCCCGGACTGCTTACCGTATCGGTGGGTGGACACCTGAGGACGGGCGAAGATGAATATGACTGCATGAAGCGAGAGATGCGCGAAGAAATGGGCATCGAACTGGATGTGGGGCCTGCACAACTGCTCTATGCCTGCCAGGACTCTAAAATATCACGAGACAAAACGGACAATGTATTTCTGGCGGGATACACACTACATGGCGATATAGATCTCTCTACCTTGAAATATGACAAGGACGAAGTGGAGGAATTTCTATATATTTCCTGCAAGGAGTTGCAAAGAATGTTCGATGAAGGAGTTGAACTAGGAATAAACCGCCAGGTCATGACGGCATTGTTCCGATACATGAAAGATATTCAATAAGTAAATCAAAACTATGATGAACACAAAGAAGAATACCCTTGGAAAAAGCGGTTCCACACCGGAGTATGTGGACTGCATCGTATTCTCCATTTTGGAAGAAGAAAAAGACCTTTTTATTGGTTTCCTTCATGAAAAAGACTTTTTTGACCGTGAAGTATGTGAAACCAACACATACGGTCATTCGGGCCTGTCTGCTGAGAAATTGTCCTTTATCGACAAGAACCGTAAGGTAAGAACCTGTGTGGTGTGCAGCCTGGAACGCGATGAGAATATAAAGCAGATGGGAAATGCGGCGGCATACAAGCTGCTTTACATCATCTCGCGGTTCTACAAGTCCCGATTCTATATCAACATAGGTGTGGTAGGAGCATTCGGCGCCAAAGTGAAACTGGGGGATGTCTTCTTAGTGTCTCAAAATGTATGTGTAACAAAGAAAGATTCCAATGGAATCTTTTCACAAAGTACGGCGGAGATTAATCGTTCCGTCGTTCAGAGCGTATTCGATAAAATAAAGTCTTCCGGACACGAAGAACTGCGGCGGCAGATATCGAAAAATATAAAGGTCAGGCTGGATGCAGTCAAGGCAGATCGGGAAATCAGCGCTTTGCTGGCCAGCGGAGAAATTGCCCTGACGGACGGAAGTGTGAAATGCGGCAGATGTATCACCTTTCCGCATGTGCTGAAGAATAAGGCGGAACTGCTGTCCGACAAGTCGCTGGAAACATTGAAGGACTGGGACATTGTGGACATGGAAGCCTATTATTTTGCAGACTGGTTTTCCTTAATGAAAAAGATCGATTCCAGGCATTGCTTCCCCCAAAGTGAGTTGTTGATAGTCAAGAGCCCTTCGGACACCTGCGAGGAGATGTTGAAACACAAGCTAAGTAAACTGAGAGAAGTGGCTATGGGCAATATCAGCGAATACGTGGCCGCTTACTTGTCCGAAATACATAAGTTCACAGATGGAAAGACGTGGAAAGCGATGACTTGTGAAGAATACCTGCGAAGCAAGTGCGACATGAAACACCTGCCCGGCTTCTTGAAAAATGCGTTGGATACTACGGGGTATGATTCGCTTTTCTCACTCATTGCCGAAACCAATCCCTCCTGCGGCTCTTCATTCTCTATTTCCATGCTGGCCAAAGAAATGGAAAATATAAGCCGTGCCGTCATTATTACAGGAGGGCCCGGAAAAGGAGAGAATATCCTGTTGGCCTTGATTCATGAATGGTGCGCGTCGCCCAAACTATATATTGACTTTAGAAAGTTGGATCGTAAGCGGTGCAGCGTTAAAATCATCTGTAGGTGCCTGTTGCATCTGTTTGAATCCGCATCAAGTAATTACGCCCTGTTTCTTGCCAATCTGGACTGCATAGATAAAAGTGGTGATGTCAAAGAGTTGTTGAAGATATTGGACTTATGCAAAGATAAGTTTGCATTTTGTATTACATACAATGCGAATCAGGGCAAGACCGATTGCCAGTTCATAACAGAAATCAAGCAAAAAATCAATGCGAATAAGGAAGTGGTGGAAATCACCTTGAATAATATCTGTTCGTACAACGAAGACAAGGTGGCTTCATACGTCAACTATTATGCCTCCCTGTTTCTCACGGACAAAACGGAAGCCGAAAAGTCTTGCTTTATAGAGAATTGCCGCAGCGTGATAAGCGTGGAGGATGTGCTGAAGAAGGAGATAAAGCATATAGACTGGCAACTGATGCAGCTGTTCGGCCGTTTTGATAAGATGTTTATGAAGGCGGAACAGCTGAACATTTACGAAATCATATCTGAATACTGTGCCGGTCATCGTTTGAACGAGATTGTCGCAGAAGCCATACAAAGAGGGAATATCGACAGGCAATATTTCGGTGAACTGGAGTACAATGTGTATTGCCGGGCTTTTGTATATGCCAAATACCTCTATCAGATACTGCTGGACATGGACAAGAATATCAGTCTGTTGAATCGGTCTGATTTCTATCTGTCCGATTCCATCGATTATTTCATGCACCATCTCTTGAGCGGTTCGGCGGAGAAAGAACGAATCTGCCGGGCGGTATTGAAGCATATCAATGAAGTGAATAATAATATAAGACACGAACTGTTGTATTTGTTGTCCAGGAATCTGTCGGGAGACAATGCCTTGTCCGCCGAGATAAAAAGCGTTGTCCGGCAGAGGATTGGCCTTATCAGTCTGAATGATATCAGCAATGATGAAGAGGGCTGCATGAAAATAATTAAATACAGAACATACGCGTTGCGCCTGAAAGATTCCGGCAATGCGGAATACCTGCAGTTGTTTGTCGACAAATTGAGGACTGATGAACGTTTTCGGAATGTAAATCTGGCTTTCTTCCTGAACTATTATTCACAGCAAGAGTTTACGCATTTCGAGGTAGTCTGTATGTCCAAACAGATGAAGGGGAAAATCAGTGGTGTCATGTTGCATAATGCCTTGTATAAATTAAGACGGATATTGAATGAGAGGATGAATCCCTCGGATGCGGAAGTCTGCATGTATTATTATACATTAAAGTCATTGGTGGAAGTGGCTGTAAAGGTTGGGCTGGGCGACAAGATAGACCGGAGTGCTTGTATGAGCAGGATGCAGGAACTGGATGTAATGTTTGAAGAAGATGTGGCAAGCTAAGACTTTCAGATATCAGCGTGACCGCACCCAGTCTTTTCACCGCATAGTGGACGGTATAGAAAAGGCGGACATCCTGTCGTATTATGAAAGCCATGTATATATGGACAGCGACTTTGTACCTGCCGTTTCCGTACAGCATATTACGCGGAATTTGTTTCTTGCGAAATATAGGCGTGACGTGGATCGGGTTAACAGAACATTTGATATTCTGCATGCATGGGGAATCCTCCCTACGCGGAATTGCCATATATTAGACTTGGGCTGTGGATATGGGGCGTTTATCGCACAATGGATGGCTCATGGGTTTGGTGATGCATACGGAATTGAGCTCTCTTCAGCTGCCCGGCAGATTTCTCCTGTGTCAAGCCATATTATGTGGGGGGATGTGAACAGGGCAGACTCACTGCCTATTTCCGAGGAGCTTTCCATGATTGTCGCCTTGGATGTCATTGAGCATCTTTTTGATGTGAAGCAGGTATTGAAAACCCTCTACCGGAAGACCGGTGCCCAGCTGAAAATGCTGATAGAGATTCCGATAGTCAAGCCCGGCATTGACAAAGAAACTCTTGCACAGTATAAATATCTGTATCCTACCAGACATTTGCATTTATATACTCCATGCGGAATAGAACAAACCTTGTGCGAGTGCGGATATCGTTTACTTCAAAGCGAAGTATTTAAAGAGGGGAATAAATACCTGATGCTGATAGAAAAAGAAGAGTAAGGGAAGGCAGATGAATCGTTTTTTCTTTCAAACAACTAGGATAAAAACATTTACCAAGAATGATTAATTTATGAAGGAATTGGGATGAAATAGTTCATGGTAACTGTCTTGTAACCAGTGGACTATATGCCAATGAAGGATTTGAAGGAATTTTAGCCTATTTGAGGATTCCTGTGTTCCTCGGGTGTTGCTCTCTTTTTAGTGCTGCCCATATAATCAAGTCCTCAAGTGCTTTTTACCACCTTCTTCATTGCTTTTGCCATACAAATTATCTATTTTTGTTTTCTTAATCACAAACTAAAGCATTACATGAAAAAGATAAATCTAAAAGAAACACTTCAAAGCTGGAAACCGGGAAATTATCTCCGTGAATTATCTATCGTTATTGTCGGTGTATTTGTAACCCTTGCAGGAACAGGCTTTATAAGCAATGTTTCGCAAGAGAAACAAATTAAAGAAAGTATGCAAATGATAAAGATGGAACTGGAAGAAAATCTGAATAGCATCAATCAGGCAGAAGCCTTATATTTAGAAGAAATCAGTTTCTTCCGGATGTTAATCCAAAAGCAAGATTCACTTCAAACGATTGATGCTTCTATTTTGGAAGATAATGTCAATGCTCCTTTTAAAATAGAGGATTTTGAATATTCAGAAGATACACTGGAAGTACTGAAGAATTCGGCATTGATGCAACAAATGGCCGACAAACAATTTATCCTAAAACTTTTACAAGCCTATAAAGGATGCAGGAGAATAAGTGAAAACCACAAGTTTTATTATGAGAATAAGCAGAAACATATGGCACGCTATATGTCCCAGCCAGTTTCTGATCCTCAGCGGATCTATAAAGATATCTATGAAATGTGGGAAGCCAGGTTGCAAGACTACAATATGGGGATGCTTATTCAGTCCGTGCCGAATACCTTTGATGAAAACCCCTTTATTGCTCCCCAAAAAGCCATAAAAGAGGTGATTGAACTGATAAAAGAGAAATACTAACTGTTGGAATGAATCCTCTATAATCTCACTAGGTTTTATAGAAGGATAAGTTGCCTTTTTCAGAGGAAAGGACTTATTTGTTAGAATATATTAGAAGTCTGATGGGCACTATTTATTGCTTCAAAAACCGGATGTTATGAGTTTATGCAAAGTTTATAGCCTTTCCCTTCAGTGGTAGAAATATATATTAGAATCTGCGCTGAGGAATTTTCTTAGTTGAAAAAATGATTGTCACAAAAAACATATGATAATAATCATTGTATGTCATGTAAATTACTACCTTTGTGTTGGGGACCTTGCAACCAGAAATTATTAGAGACTCCCGGAGATGTGATGAGATATTGCCAGCTACGGAATATGGAGCTGAGTGTGGATGACTATGTGGAGTATCGGTTTAATAATGAATTGCTTAAAACTAACACATATGAAAACACTCGTTGACAAACTATTTGTGCTAATCGCAATGCTTTGTTGTCCTTTAGCAATTTCTGCCCAGTATTCCCTCTCTGGAACCGTGAAAAATGACAAGGCGTTAGTTATGTCGGAAACAGTCGTGAGCTTGCAACAGGCAGATTCTTTGGTGGGCATGACTTTGGTAGATTCCAAGGGTAGATATAAATTTGTTGATTTGCAACGGGGAGAATATACATTGAGCCTTTCATGTCCCGACTACCAGCCTGTGGAGGAAACTTTTGAGCTGACAGGCGATAAGAGGTTGATCTATGTCATCTACCCGATGAAGCACATTGAGTTGGAAGAAGTGTCTGTCGTTGCTGATAAGAGTCAACTGATTACTCATACTGCCAATAGCGATGTTTTCTATTTATCTGCCGAAGCCAAGAAGAAACAGAATCCTTATGAGGCACTGAGGGAAATACCTAAATTGGTAGTGAATGAATCTGACCGTTCTATAAAGATAGTGGACGGTACTTCTCCATTGATATTAATAAACGGACATAAGGTGAATGCAGGTATTAACAGCATAGATCCCAAGGATGTGGAAGCTGTGGAAATAATCAGCAATCCTTCCGCCCGTTACTTGAAAGATGGAGTGCAGTGCGTTGTCAATATAAAGATGAAACAGAAAACTGCTGCCTATCAGACGTACAATATGAATACACGCCATATGCTCCCTGTCTTGTTCGGCTATACAGGTGCATATTATGAACTGGGTAATAGCAAGGCGTCTGTCAGCCTGAATGCTTCTCATTTTTATTTTCATCATGATGATTCGGAATGGAACTCCCTTCAAAAGAATACAGGATATGAAAAGACTGCCATTGGGAAAACCCGTCAGGAGATGAGCAATCCTTATGTGGCATTGAATGCGGACTGGATTTGCTCACCTAAAGATTACTTTGCAATGAGTGTTACCTATTATTATTGGTACAATAAAAATAAGGAAGAAAGTAATGGGGTGCTAAAGCAGAATGGAACGGAGGATATTTATGAATCTGTGGCGCATGATAAGACGGATAGTGATGTGGGAAGTCTCAATCTTTATCATAAGCATACCTTTAGTGAGAAGAAATCTCTGGAAACTACTCTGCATTTGAATATGAATAATAATACTACGTTGGGCGCAAGGAAAGAACAATATTCTTCTTGGGATTATGAGAATCTATATGATTATGATAATTCCCGTTGGTCCGGAGGGTTGGAATTGGATTATTCTTTTGACTGGCTGGGGCAAAATTTCGACATAGGTAGCAATACGCGTTTTCTGAAAGACCGCATAAAGCAGGTCAGTGCAGGTTATCCTACTTTCAGTCATAAAGAATGGAGTGAGTATGCGTATGCTTCGGTGAATGGAATGGTGAAGACAAAGTTTCTATATATGCTTTCTTTGGGCGCAGATCTTATATTTAAGAATGCAGGCGGTGTAGAACACAATTATTGTAAGCCGGTAGCTGCTGTATCGGGTACTTATAAATTCAATAGTATCCATTCCGTCCGGTTGAATTATAATCTTTCGAACTGGGCACCTGCCGTAGGAAACTTGAATCCTTATAATACTTCGACGGACAGCTTGGTAGTGATGGTGGGAAATCCTTACTTATTACCTGCCCGGCATCATGTCTTCAGACTTTGTTACATGTATAATAATCAAGGGCTTTACATAGAACCTTCTGTGAGATATCAATTATCTACAGATAGAGTGGAGGTAGTGGGAAGTACAAAAGATGATGTTTATACGCAGACCTATGCAAATATGGGCATATTTCATCTGTTGAATTTTGCAGTGAATGCGAACTATCATAATCAAAAGTGGGGAGGCGTAGGTTTGGGGATGGGATATGAGGATATTTACTATATGCACCGGAAGGGAAAGGGTACGTTCCATTTTAATTTTAATTCGTATGGTTGGTATAAAAGGCTTTCGTGGAATATTTATGGATCGTGCAGACCCTATTCCTATAGTATGAATTCCAAAAGTAAGAGTTTTGGTGCAGAGTCGGAGTTGATGCTTACTTGGCGTTTGAACAATCATTTCGGACTCGTTGGTAGCCTGAGGTATTTACTGGGTACGATAGGGACGGATACTACTACTAGTGAAGGCACCTATTATAGCTTTGTATCCAACCGGATGACAGACCGAAGTTTCCGTTTTGCGATAGGATTTAATTATTATATGCAGGGTAAGAACTTTAAATATAGAAATAAGAAAACTCTGCAAAGTACAGAAAGTGGGATAAAATTGTAATAATCCATGTGGAGTCAGAGTGGAGGAGGTGCTATAATGATCCGTTTATGAAGGAGTTGGAATATATTTGTTCATGATAACTTCTTTATAAACAGGCTGTTACTCGCCAATGAAGGATTTGAAGGAATTTTAGCCTATTTGAGGATTCCTGTGTTCATCGGGTGTTGCTCTCTTTTTAGTGCTACCCATATAATCAAGTCCTCAAGTGCTTTTTACCACCTTCTTCATTGCTTTTGCCATACAAATTATCTATTTTTGTTTTCTTAATCACAAACTAAAGCATTACATGAAAAAGATAAATCTAAAAGAAACACTTCAAAGCTGGAAACCGGGAAATTATCTCCGTGAATTATCTATCGTTATTGTCGGTGTATTTGTAACCCTTGCAGGAACAGGCTTTATAAGCAATGTTTCGCAAGAGAAACAAATTAAAGAAAGTATGCAAATGATAAAGATGGAACTGGAAGAAAATCTGAATAGCATCAATCAGGCAGAAGCCTTATATTTAGAAGAAATCAGTTTCTTCCGGATGTTAATCCAAAAGCAAGATTCACTTCAAACGATTGATGCTTCTATTTTGGAAGACAATGTCAATGCTCCTTTTAAAGTACGGGGGCTTGAATATTCAGAAGATGCACTGGAGGTACTGAAGAGTTCGGCATTAATGCAACAAATTGCTGACAAACAATTTATCTTAAAGCTTTTACAAGCCTATAAAGGATGTAGGAGAATAAGCGAGAGCGACAAGTTTTATTATGAATATAAGCAGGAACATATAGCACGCTTTATGTCCCTGCCTGTTTATGATGCTCAGAAGGTCTATAAAGACATCTATGAAATGTGGGAAGCCAGGTTGCGAGATCACAATATAAAACAGCTTATTCAGACCACGCCGAATACCTTTGATGAAAATCCTTTTACCGATCCTCAAAAAGCCATAAAAGAGGTGATTGAATTGATAGAAGAAAAATATTAGCTGTTGGAATGAGTTCTTTACATTCAGCTAAGCAGTTAAATGTTTCTTTTGCGGTAAAGGTTTGCGAGATAATCATTATATTTGTTGCATTACATAAATCATCTAATCACTTCTAAAGTATGAAAAGACACCTAGTAAAAAGTCATCTTGTTTCCATTGTAGCATTATGCCTCTTGATATTGGCTACTACTAATTGTACCGACTCCAATACTTCCCAGTTATTGTATGAAGACGAACAGGGAATCACCCATATTGAGATGGAAAAAATACTAGATAATAATGAATTGAAAAGAACACAATTCAATTTGTCGGAAATAGCTGATTCTGTTACTTATATAAAGCTTGGAAGTATCAATGCGAATGGAGAGGAGAAATTCTTGAGAGATATAAGGAATATTGTTTTTACGGATGATAATATTGTTGTTAATGATTTTACTACTGTACTTTTATTTGATAAAACAGGAAACTTAATACGTCAAATAGGACATAGGGGTGAGGGACCTGGTGAATACTTGTGGGTAGTTGGTACAGCTGTGGACAACAATAATGAAAAAATATATATAGGTGATGAAACTAAGACTGTTGTATATGATTTTGATAATAATTTCATTAACTCATTTTCTATAAAAGAGGAATTTAATCGTATGCAGTTCATAGGAAATGGAAGGTTATTGATAAACCGTACCAATATGTATGGGGACTTAAAAAACAAGCTATCTCTTATAGATAGTATAGGAAATGTTTTAAAATCATATCCTAACTATTATAATTTTACGCTACAAACAAATGAAGTGATTATGGTGAGCGAAAGTAATGTAAATAAAAACTTCTATATGACCAAGGAAGGAGTATTATACAAAGAGGAATATAATGATAGTATTTGCTCTTTTGACCAGGATTACAATCTAAAACCGGCCATTCTTCTTAATCTTGGGAAATATACTGTACCCCTTCATCTTAGACCTGAATATTTGGGAAATATTGAGAAAATTCATACAGAATGTAATAACTGCTATAATACCTTCACCACAAAAACAGATAAATATTTCATTGTAGAATGCCGTCCGGCCAATTCAATCAATCCTAAATTAAGATTGGTAGTTTGCAATAGGACAAACCAAGAATGTATCTATACAGAGCAAGCTATTATTAATGATATAGATAATGGACCTGACATAATACCTTCAGGTATTACCCCTGACGGTAACCATCTCTATGCATGGATGAGTAGTTCTGATTTTATAAAGGTAATAAGTGAGAGGAAAGGTCTTTCTCCTTCTTTAGCTTCATTTGCAGAGGGAATAAATGAAGATGATAATCTTGTTATGATTATTATAAAGTTGAAATAAAAGGGATCCGTATTGAGAGAAAGTACATTGACTTTTTAGAATGTCAGTAGATCTCATAGAAAGATGAACTGCCTTTTCGGAAGAAAAGACTGATTTGTTTTCCCTGCTGAACGATTTTATTCATAATTTGTTTTGCAGGTAAAACGAATTATGCCTATATTTGTTTTGCATATAAAACAAATATAGATATGGAGGCATTAATTAATAGATATAAAAGATTATTAGCGGCAGTCTCAACAGAAAATATCAGAAGTCTGATGGATAC
The DNA here is from genome assembly GCA_902388365.1 of uncultured Bacteroides sp. Taxonomy (GTDB): domain Bacteria; phylum Bacteroidota; class Bacteroidia; order Bacteroidales; family Bacteroidaceae; genus Phocaeicola. The sequence continues at coordinate 30,458 of CABMPB010000033.1, forward strand.
GATTCATTGGGATGCCCGTTTGATTGCTATTCGTGGAGCGCGAGGAGTGGGAAAGACAACATTAATGCTTCAATATTTAAAGATGCATTATGCTGACGATATAAAGAGTGGTCTTTATGCGAGCCTTGACAGTGCGTATTTTACTCAACATACGTTGACAGAACTGGCAGAACTTTTTTATGTGCGAGGTGGAAAGCATCTGTTTTTGGATGAAGTGCATAAGTATCCTACTTGGAGTCGGGAAATTAAAAACATCTATGATGAATATCCCGATCTGAAGATTGTATTCAGCGGTTCTTCTTTGTTGTGTATCTTGAATGCAGAGGCAGATTTGTCCCGTCGCTGTATTTCTTATGATATGCAAGGATTGTCTTACCGGGAGTATCTTAAGTTTTATCATCAGATTGATATCCCACCTTATCGCTTGGAAGATGTTTTAACTAATCCGGACCGGATTTGTATGGAGGTTAATTCCAAATGCCGTCCCTTGGCATATTTTGAAGAGTATTTACAGAATGGATATTATCCATTTTATATGGAAGGAGGGGGAGACTATTATTCACGCATTGAAAACGTGGTTAATATGATTTTGGAGATAGAGCTTCCTCAGCAATGTGGAGTGGATATTAGCAATATCCGTAAGTTGAAAAGCCTTCTGGCTATCTTGTCTTCTGAAGTGCCGTTTATGGTAGATATGACTAAGTTGTCGGCTATGGCTGAGCTGTCACGCACTACTCTTCTTGCTTATTTGCAATATTTGGATAGGGCTCAATTGATTCATTTGCTTTATTCGGATTTGGCTTCATTGAAGAAACTTCAGAAGCCGGATAAAATTTATATGGAAAATACCAATTTGCTTTACGCACTTTCATTGAAAGAGGTGAATGTAGGAACCTTGCGAGAGGTCTTTATGGTCAATCAATTGTCTTATCATCATCGTTTGGAATATTGTACGCGTAGTGCTGATTATACCATAGATGGAAAATATATTATTGAGGTTGGAGGGAAGAGTAAAGAGGGAAAACAGATAGCAAAGGAAGAAAATGCTTTTATTGCAGCGGACAATATAGAGTATGCAGCAGGCAATAAGATTCCTTTGTGGGTATTTGGCTTTTTGTATTAATGGGAGATGCTTAAACGCAATGCAGTAAATGAGAGAAATTGAAAATCTGAGAACGCAGTACTTCACCAATCGGAAAGATTGGAGAAAGTGGCTCGAACATAATTTTGAATCCGAGAAAGAAGTTTGGCTTGTTTTCCCACATAAATCGACGGGAAAGCCTTGTATGTCATACAATGATGCTGTGGAAGAAGCATTGTGTTTTGGCTGGATTGACAGTACACTGAAGAAGCTTGATGATGAGCATAACATTCAGTGGTTCATGCCACGGAAAAATAAGACCTATTACTCTCAACCGAACAGGGAGCGATTGAAGTGGCTTTGGGAACGCAATTTGATTCATCCAACGGTAAAAAATGATGTGGAAAGGATTGTACAGGAAGAATTTACTTTTCCTCAGGACATAATAGACAGAATCAAACAAGATGAAGTGGCGTGGGAGAATTATCAAAAGTATTCGGAACCATACAAAAGAATCCGTGTGGGATACATTGAAGCCGCCAGAAAACGTCACGAGGAGTTTGAGAAAAGACTTTCAAATTTTTTGTCCAAGACAAGGGAGAATAAAATGATTGCAGGATATGGTGGGATTGATAAGTATTATTAAGCTGTTTCAATCGTTTTCGGTATAAGGGGGCAAAATCCCAAAGTAACTATCAAACGATTCACCGTAGGGGCGGATTGAATCCGCCCGTATACACAAAGTAAACTGTTATCGGGCAGATTCAATCTGCCCCTACAGCAAAACGATAGCGAATTTTGGTTTTGAAATACCTTATTTTTCTTCGTATTCGTGTTTCCGTTTAGGATTCATCGGAAACCAGCCTTTCAGCACACGCTCGCGTTGCTCGAATATCTCTTTGATAGTCCAGAAGGAAGAAAAAGAAAATACTCCCAAAAGAGAAGAAATAAGGAGATCACTAATGAGCACAGTACCTATGATACCTGCTATACCCATTACCAGGAAGATCCACCAACAGCGTGTACCCCAATAATATTCGGCCTTTACCACGATAGGGTGGAAAAGACCGATTATTAGAAAAGTACAGATGCCGATAACGATACCGCCTAAATGGTATTCACTCAGCCATTCCATCTTTTATCAGCTTTGGATAGGAATTTCTTTCTTTATACTTTGTTCCAGTGAAATCAATGTTTCGGTAGCCGTTACACCGGGTATTTCCTGAATCTTGGAATTCAGTAAGTCCATCAGGTGCTCATTGTCACGAGAATACAGTTTGGTCAGCATGGTGTACGGACCGGTGGTGAAGTGGCATTCCACGATTTCGGGAATCTTTTTCAGTTCTGCCACTACATTCTTATACATAGAGCCTTTTTCCAGCTTTATTCCTACATAAGTACATGTCCTGTAACCCAGACTTTTGGGATTAACGTGATACCCGGAGCCAATGATGACTCCCAAATCAATTAATCTTTGCACACGCTGGTGAATGGCAGCACGTGAAACTCCACATTCTGCTGCGACATCTTTAAACGGGATGCGGGCATTTTGGGATATAATTTCCAGTATTTGTCTGTCAAGACTATCAATTTTCTCCATAATATACCGATTTTAATGTTATCAATCTGTAAGCAAATATAGGAATAGTTTTTAATCTATCTACTATTTTGCAAGAAAAAACATGATTTCTTTGAAAAAAAGTGCAAAGTGAAGGGCTATCCACCTATTTTCTTCTCTATTTCACTTATTTTCCCTCTCCTTTCAAATGAGAAGGTGTCACTATGGCTATCTAAATAGTTTAACAGGTAGAGTGATTTTCTTAACAAATATACCTGTTCTTCCCGTTCTTTCAACAGGGCATCCTGATAAATCAGTTGGGACAGCATATCAATGCGGGTGAGAAATTCTTCTCCCTCGTAATTCTGCCGCAGGTCATTCAGTATATATTCCGCATCTTGTTCGTAATAGAAAGTATGCGGATGGTTGAAGTAGGCACGATAGATGCTTTGGAGCTGCAGTTGCAGTTCGGATTCTTCTTTCTTATCCCTTTCTTCGACCAGTTTCTCCAAGGCTTCTACAAATTCCCTAACCAATCGCATGATATAATCTCTTTGCAGCATATTACTTTTCCTCCCCGTTTTTATGAGTTACTAATACTTTATCTATTCTGGCTCCGTCCATATCTACTATTTCCAGTGAGAAGTCATTCCATTGCAGGCTTTCTCCGGTTTTGGGAATGTGTCCCAGTTGTTGCAGGATGAGGCCGCTCAGTGTGTTGTAGTTATAATCGGGATATAAATATTCCATTTCAAAATGGCTCAGGAAGTCATAGAACGAGCATTGCCCGTCTATCAGCCAACTGCCATCCTTGCGGGGAACAATATCGGGATCTTCCGAGTCGCTGGGCAGAGTACCTACCAGGGCTTCCAGCATATCTTTCATGGTGATGATGCCTTGCAGGCTGCCAAATTCGTCACAAATCAATGCGTACTTGATGTTATGCTGGCGTATCTGCTCCAATACCTTATATACATCCATGTTCTCGTGGAAGTAGGCTGCCGGGCGAATCACGTCGCGCAGGTTGAACTCGCAACTATCCAGTTTGCCGAAAAGGTCTTTCAGGTAAACCACTCCGATAATATTGTCCAGCGTATTTCCTTGTGTCACCGGATATACTTGATACAGATGTTGGCATACAATGTCATAGATCTGCTTGTTGTTCATATCGATGTCTATGGAAACGATGTCGCTGCGATAAGTCATAATGGTATTGATGCTGCGGTCTCCCAGGGAGAATACGCGGTCTACAATATCTTGTTCCACTTCTTGCACTTCGCCACTTTCCGTGCCTTCGTCTATCATTGATTTGATTTCTTCTTCGGTTACCTTTTCATCGGCTGTGTTGATATGCAGCAGGTTGAAGATGGCGGAAGTACTCTTGGCAAGTACCCATACGAAAGGAGAGGCGACCACGGATAGCCAGTACATGGGGCGTGCCAGCAACTTGGCGGCGCGGGTGGAAGCACTCATGCCGATGCGTTTGGGAACCAGCTCGCCAAATATAATGGTGAGGTAAGTAACCAGAATAACAATGAGTATTTGTGCCAATAAATAGGCATAAGAGGCAGGCACACCGGCATTAATCAGTACCTTTCCGAAGTCGGCAGCCAGTACGTCGCCGGAGTAAATACCGGTAAGGATACCAATGAGGGTAATACCGATTTGGATGGTAGACAGGAACTTGTCGGGATCATTAGCCAGTTTCAATGCCACCCGTGCAGCGGCACTTCCGTGGCGGATGTCATTGTTTAAACTACTTTTTCGTGCGGAGATCAGGGCGATTTCGGACATAGCAAACACCCCGTTGAGTAAAATAAGTGCGATGATAATGGCAATTTCCATGTAAGCGATTATGTTTTTGTTTTGCTAACAAATGTACTAAGAATTGTGTTTTCTACTTCTTCTTTTAGATTTAATTAATGAATAATCTGTCATTTACGCTATCTTTGCGGTGTCTATATAAGAAAGGAGTAATTATGCATCCGTTAGAACTATTCAGGTATTGTCCGAAGTGTGGTTCTGCCCACTTCCATGTGAACAACGAAAAATCAAAGCGTTGTGCCGATTGCGGCTTTGTTTATTATTTCAATTCCAGTGCCGCTACGGTGGCTTTTATCTTGAATGATAAGAATGAATTGCTGGTATGCAGAAGGGGAAAAGAGCCTGCAAAGGGAACATTGGATTTATCCGGAGGGTTTATAGATATGCATGAAACCGGGGAAGAAGGAGTGGCGCGCGAAGTGCTGGAAGAAACAGGGCTGAAAGTGGAACAGGCTGTTTATCAGTTCTCATTACCTAATACTTATCTTTACTCGGGTTTCCTGGTTCATACATTGGATCAGTTCTTTCTGTGCAAGGTGAAAGATACGAGCAGGATAGAGGCGATGGATGATGTGGCCGATGCGTTTTGGGTTCCGTTGGATAAGGTGAATCCTGAAGAATTCGGTCTGGATTCTGTGCGCGAAGGAGTGAGACGTTTTTTGAAAATAAATAGTCAGAGGTAGCTTCATCCCCTCTTGAGAGGGGTAGGGGTGTGTGAAAACACCCGGAGAGGTATTCGCTTGTGTAATCTAACACACCCCCTACCCCCTCTCAAGAGGGGATGAAGTTACTTTTGACTACTGTTAATACCGTTATGTAGCAAACTATTAAAGATAACATATGAAAAAAAGAACCTTATTGATAGCCGCATTGATGGGAAGCTGTTCCTTGCAGGGAATGGCGCAGCAGATAACCCCCACTGATGTGGCAGGTGACAAGGAATATAACCGCGTATGCCGGGAGTATGAGCTGAAAGGCGGCGACAGTATCGAACTATTGCAGGCTTATCTGGATAAGTATCCCGACTCACGGCATAAGAACTGGGTGCTGTCCTTGATTGCCTCCGGCTACTTTGCCAAAGGAAAATATAAAGAAGCAATCGCCATGTTCCAGTCATGCGACTTGGAGGCTTTGCCCGATAAGGAAAGGGATGAATGCGCCATGCGCCTTGCCACCTCCTACCTGAAAGAAGATAATCTGCGTGAAGCAACCGTGTGGTTCACTTTATTGAAGGAGGTGAGCCCGGTGTATCATGAGGATGCCGTCTATAACCTGGCCTACATTGACTATGTGGAAAAGCGTTATGACAAGGCATTGCAGAGTTTCCAATCTTTGCGGAACGATCCTGTTTATGCAGTATTGGTTCCTTACTACATAGGCGAAATTTATTTGTTGAAAGGGAATTACCGTCAGTCAGCCGACATAGCAAAAGCCTATCTGGAACAATATCCGGCAAAGAAGGACGTGCCACAGATGGAACGTATCCTGGGTGAGTCCCGTTTCGGACTGAATGACTATCAGGGAGCCATCTCTCCATTGGAAAAATACCGTGAATCCGTTTCCCGTCCTCAACGGAAAGCATTGTACGAACTCGGTATGAGTTATTATTATACAGGTGTGTATACCAAAGCCGCCGCTACATTGGGCGAAACCACTTCGGTAAGCGATGCCTTGTCACAGAATGCTTACCTGCACATGGGACTGGCTTATCTGAATCTGAAAGAAAGAAACCAGGCGCGCATGGCATTTGAGCAAGCCTCCAACTACAACTTTGACCCCAAAGTAAAAGAACAGGCTCTTTATAACTACGCATTGTGCATCCACGAAACCTCTTATTCTCCGTTTGCCGAATCGGTAACAGTCTTTGAACGTTTCCTGAATGAATTTCCCAATTCTCCTTATACGGAACGTGTCAATGACTATCTGATAGAGGTCTATATGAACACCCGCAGCTATGATGCGGCGTTGAAGTCCATTGCCAAGATAGAACATCCGGGTGCACGCATCATGGAGGCTAAACAGAAAATCCTGTTCCGTCTGGGTACTCAGGCTTTTGCTAATGCTGATTTCCGCGAAGCTATCGACTATTTTAATAAGTCATTGGCTATAGGGCAATACAACCAGGCAACAAAGGCGGATGCTTATTTTTGGCGGGGAGAATCCAATTACCGGTTGGATAACTTCCGGCAGGCAGGCGATAATTATCGCCAATACCTGGAATTTGCAACCGACAGGAATGGACAGGAATACGGATTGGCTCTGTATAATTTGGGATATACCTATTTCAAGCAAAAGAATTATGCCAATGCGCAGACTTGGTTTACCCGCTTTGTTGATAGGGGCAATGTGAATGAACGTGCCATGCAGGCGGATGCCTATAACCGCATAGGTGACTGTAGTTTCTACGACCGCCGCTTTGAACAGGCCCGTCAGGATTATGCCCGTGCCGTAGAGATTGACCCGTCGCTGGGAGATTATTCTTTGTACCAAGAGGCTTTTGTGCGTGGCTTGCAACGCGATTATAACGGAAAGATACAGACATTGAACCGTTTGATTTCCGACTATCCCGAATCGCAATATATGGATGACGCCCTTTATGAACAGGGACGCGCCTTTGTGCAAATGGAAGATAATGCGAATGCCATTGCCCGTTTCAACATTTTGGTGAAGAAGTTCCCGGAAAGCAATGTGGCACGCCGTGCTGCCAATGAAATAGGTTTGCTGTACTATCAGGATGATAAATACCCCGAAGCCATTCAGGCTTATAAGCAAGTGATTGCCAACTATCCGGGTAGTGAAGAAGCCCGCTTGGCACAGCGCGACCTGAAATCCATCTATATTGACTTGAACAAAGTGGATGAGTATGCGAATTTTGCATCTACCATTCCCGGCGGCGCCAACTTTGATGTGAATGAACGCGATTCATTGACATACGTTGCTGCCGAAAGGGTATATATGCGGGGTGAAGTAAATGAAGCGCGCAACAGCTTTACCCGTTATCTGCAAACCTTCCCCGAAGGAGCTTTCAGCCTGAATGCAAATTACTATATCGGCTTGATTGATTATAACCAAAAAGCGTATGACAGTGCCGCCGAACATCTGGATAAAGTATTGGAGTACCCCAACAACAAATATTCCGAAGATGCGATGTTGATGAGTGCCGAAATGGCCTACACGGCAAAGAACTATGAGAAGGCATTGAATGTGTACAAGCAACTGAAAGACAAGGCTGCTTCCCAGGAACGCCGCCAGTTGGCTAAGACGGGCGTGCTGCGCAGTGCACATATGCTGGGCAATGGTGAGGAGGTTGTCTTGGCGGCAACCGATTTGCTGTCGGATAGCAAGCTGTCGCCGGAATTGTCCAATGAGGCGCATTATTATCGTGCAAAGGTTTATCTGGATGAAGGCAAGACGGAAGGCGCTATGGACGATTTGAAGGTATTGGCTGCAGATACCCGTAATGTATATGGTGCAGAAGCAAAATATAAGGTGGCGCAAATCTATTTTGATGCCGGACAGACGGATAAGGCGGAACAGGAAGTGCTGAACTACATTGAGGTGAGCACACCACATACTTATTGGCTGGCACGTAGTTTTGTGCTGTTGGCCGATGTATATATGAAGCTGGGGCGTAATCTGGACGCCAAGCAGTATTTGCTTTCTTTGAAGCAGAACTATCAGGCTGACGATGATATAGCCGGAATGATTGAGAGTAGACTTGAAAAATTAAAAATTGAGAATTAAAAAATAAGTGCAGAATATGATAAGTAAGAAATTGTCCATTGGGTATTGCTCCTTGTCCTTTATGTTGGCATTTCTGCCCCTGTCTGTTGCCTATGCGCAACAAGATAGTACACTGAACCGCACGGTAGTGGTAGAGAATGAGTATAATCCGAATATCATGGATGCCTCTAAGATCAATGTGCTTCCCAAGGTAGAAGAACCTGCGGTTGTGAAGAAAGGAATAGAATATGCCACGGCGTTGCGTCCCGTTTCGGCGTGGAGCTATGAAAGTATGTCTCCCATAACCCGTGAATGGGCGATGAATAAAGCTAAAAGAGGTTATCTCCGTGCCGGTTATGGCAATTATGGGAATGTGGACTTTAAAGCCGGTTACTTGTGGGACATCACTAAGAATGACCGCTTGCAGGTGAGGCTGTCGCTGGATGGCATGAATGGTACTTTGGAAAACTGGGATGGTATTGACTGGAAGTCACGTTTCTATTCTACGGATTTCCGTTTCGGTTATTCGCATGATTTCAGTAGGGTAAGTCTTGATTTAGGTGGCGGACTGGGTTCGCAAGTATTCAACTATATGCCGTCTCCTTGGTCGGATGTTCCATTGTCCGGAACGGATAAACAACATCACACGTTGGGAGATTTCCATATCGGGGTTTCTTCACGTGACGAATCGCTTCCTTTGCAGTTCAGGGTGCAGACGGGTTTGAAGTACTTTGGTATAAAGTACCCGTTGGATTACTCTAAGGATGCAGATGGCGGTAAGGAAAAGATAGTGCATACGGAAGGTGATGTATGGGGAAAACTGAGTGAGGAACAACGTGTCGGCATTCAGTTTGAAATGGATAATTTGTTTTATTCTTCGGATAGCTTGATGGGCAACTACACTTCATTATGCCTGAATCCTTACTATGCGCTGGAAGGCGATGATTGGAGGTTGCGTGTCGGTGCACATGTGGACTGGCAATCGGGAGAGGATAGCGGCATTGATGTGGCTCCCGATGTAAAAGCCGAGTATCTGTTCTCTGATAGTTATGTGCTTTATCTGCATGCATTGGGCGGACGCCGGTTAAATGACTATCGCCGTCTGAATTCTTTCTCGCCTTATTGGTCGTTGGAGGGTAGCGTAGCTTCCACTTATGTGCCTTTGAATGCAACACTGGGCTTTAAGGCTTCTCCGGCCGATGGTTTGTGGTTTCATATCTTTGGCGGTTATCGCATCAGTAAGGATGAGTTGTCTTGCAGTCTGCCTGCCGGGGTAGGATATAGTTATACTTATCTTCTGCAAGATAAGGCAAAGACGGCTTATGGAGGTGCAGAGCTGAAATATGGCTATAAGGACTTGGTAGATTTCTCGGTAAAAGGTACGTTCTATAGCTGGGCAGCGGATCATGACAATGAGGATTTCTTCCTGGCAACCAAGCCCAGATTGGAACTGAATTTCCGTGCAGAAGCCAAGGTCATGGAAGGCTTGAAGATAAATGCAGGTTATGAATATGTGCAGCGGAAGAAATATGCAATAGACGGTTCGGGTGTGATAGGCAATGGCAGTGATATAGGTCTTGGCAACATCAGCAACCTGAGTGTGGGCGCTCGCTACACGTTCCTGAAAGACCTGTCTGTTTTCGGTCGCGTGAATAATCTGTTAAATAAGAAATACTACTACGAGTCAGGCTATCCTGCTGAAAAACTGAATGTGTTAGCGGGACTTTCTCTCGACTTTTAGCTAAATAGACTCCGAAAAAGGAGTTTTTTAAGAAAAAAAAGCAGAAACATACCTTATTATATAGGTGTGCTTTTGCTTTTTTTCTACTTTTGCCCCCAAATAACATGGAATACATTGTATTATGCAAAAAAACCTAGTAATAGTAGAGTCACCCGCTAAGGCTAAAACCATTGAGAAGTTCTTAGGCAATGATTATAAAGTCCTTTCTAGTTACGGGCATATCCGGGATTTGAAAAAGAAGATGTTCAGCATCGACGTAGAGAATGGATTCACGCCAACCTACGAGATACCGGAAGATAAGAAAAAGATAGTAGCCGAACTGAAAGCGGAGGCAAAGAAAGCTGAAATGGTATGGCTCGCATCCGATGAGGACCGCGAAGGAGAAGCCATTTCATGGCATTTGTATGAGGTCTTGGGACTGAATCCTAAGAAGACCAAGCGTATTGTATTCCACGAGATAACCAAAACTGCGATATTAAAAGCCATCGAAAACCCGCGTGATATTGATGTGAACCTGGTCAATGCCCAGCAAGCACGCCGTATTCTGGATAGAATCGTAGGCTTTGAACTTTCTCCGGTGCTATGGAAGAAAGTGAAACCTGCCCTTTCTGCCGGACGTGTGCAGTCTGTTGCTGTTCGTTTGATTGTGGAACGTGAACGCGAGGTACATGCCTTTGTCAGCGAACCGTCTTATCGTGTGACCGCGATATTCGAAGTTCCCGATGCTGATGGCAACAAAGCAGAAGTCAGAGCCGAACTGTCTAGCCGTTTCAAGACTAAGGAAGAAGCTCAGGCTTTCCTTGAAACTTGTAAGGATGCACAGTTCACGATTGAAGATATAACCACCCGTCCGGTGAAGAAATCGCCGGCAGCTCCGTTCACCACCTCTACGTTGCAGCAGGAAGCTGCCCGTAAGTTGGGCTTTACGGTAGCGCAGACCATGATGGTGGCACAGCGCTTGTATGAAAACGGACAAATCACCTATATGCGTACCGACTCGGTAAACCTTTCCGACCTGGCTTTGAGTACCAGTAAGGAGACTATCTTGTCATTGATGGGTGAAAGATATGTGAAACCCCGTAAGTTTGCTACCAAGACCAAAGGAGCACAGGAAGCGCATGAGGCTATCCGTCCTACCTATATGTCAAACGAGACTGTAGGCGGAACCGGTCAGGAACAGAAATTGTATGATTTGATTTGGAAACGTACCATTGCTTCACAAATGGCGGATGCCGAACTGGAGAAAACAACAGCTACCATCGTTATCAGCAATAGTAGCGAGAAGTTTGTTGCTACCGGTGAGGTGATTACTTTCGACGGTTTCTTGCGCGTTTATAAGGAGTCATACGATGATGATAACGAGCAGGAAGATGAAAGCCGCTTGTTGCCTCCATTGGCTAAGGGAGAGAAACTGGAAAGAAAAGAAATTCTTGCTACACAGCGTTTTACGCAGTGCCCTCCGCGTTATACGGAAGCCAGCTTGGTGCGTAAACTGGAAGAATTGGGAATTGGCCGTCCTTCTACATACGCTCCTACCATTTCTACTGTCCAGCAACGCGGTTATGTGGAAAAAGGAAACAGTGAAGGTGTGAAACGCCCGTATGATATTTTGAAACTGAAAGGTAACAAGGTAACGGAAGCTGTTAAGACCGAGATGACCGGAAATGAAAAATCCAAGCTCTTGCCTACTGATACCGGTATAGTGGTCAATGATTTCCTGATGCAGTATTTCCCTGAAATCATGGACTATAACTTTACTGCAAATGTTGAAAAGGAATTTGATGAGGTAGCAGAAGGAGAGAAGGAATGGACGGGCATGATGGATAGTTTCTATAAAGGTTTCCATCCGTTGGTCGATAAGACCATGCACTCTAAGACAGAACATAAGGTAGGTGAAAGAATATTGGGTAATGACCCCGTCAGCGGAAAACCTGTTTCGGTTAAGATCGGACGTTTCGGCCCGGTTATCCAGATTGGTACGGCAGATGATACGGAGAAACCCCGCTTCTCACAGTTGGCAAAGGGACAGTCTATGGAAACCATCACTTTGGAAGAAGCATTGGAGTCATTCAAACTCCCGCGTACATTGGGAGACTATGACGGCCACACGGTCACTGTAGGCGTAGGCCGTTTCGGACCTTATGTGCGTCATGACAAACTATATGTTTCCATACCTAAGGGAACAGATCCGATGGATATTACTTTGGATGAGGCTATCGAACTGATAAAGAGTAAGATAGAAGCTCAGGAAAAGAAATTTATCAAGGTGTTTGATGCCGATCCCGATATGCAGGTGTTGAATGGCCGCTACGGTCCATACATCAACTATCAGAAGAAGAACTATAAGATACCTGAAAATGTAGAACCGGCAGACTTGAACCTGGAAGCATGTTTCAAGATTATTGAATTGCAGAAGAATAAAGCGGAAACCCGTAAAACAAAAGCGGCTGCCAAGACAAAAGCAGCAAGCACAGCGGATACGGAAAAGGCGGCAGTAGAGGAAAAAGCCCCTAAAACCGCAAAGAAGGCGGCTGCAAAGACAGCAACAAAAGCGAAAGCGACTGCAAAGACAAAGAAATGACACGTATATTTTTAATAGGATATATGGGTGCGGGCAAAACAACTTTAGGAAAAGCGTTTGCCCGTGAAATGGGTCTGAATTTCATAGATTTGGACTGGTATATTGAGGAACGTTACCATAAAACAGTGCAACAACTGTTTACTGAACGCGGCGAACAAGGTTTTCGCGAACTGGAACAGAAAATGTTGCACGAAGTGGCCGAATTTGAAGATGTAGTCATTTCGGCCGGAGGAGGGACACCTTGTTTTTTTGATAACATGGAGTATATGAATACTTGCGGCGATACGGTCTTTTTGGATGTAAGCCCCGAGATCTTGTTTCGCCGTTTGAGGGTGGCTAAACAACAACGTCCATTGTTAACAAATAAAAGCGATGAGGAACTGATGACCTTTATCTGCGAAGCGTTGCAGAAAAGAATTCCGTTCTATTCCAAGGCGAAACATCTGTTCAAGGCAGGCGAACTGGAAGATAAAAGACAGATACAGGCCTCCGTGGATAGCTTGAGAAAGCAATTGAATAAATAATTAGTAAGTACACACTCTTTGCACTGAATGAAGAAATGAGAAAATGGCGTATTGAAGATTCTGAAGAACTCTACAACATCACTGGTTGGGGAACTTCGTACTTTGGTATCAATGACAAAGGTCATGTAGTGGTAACTCCCCGTAAAGACGGCGTAGCGGTCGATTTGAAAGAATTGGTCGATGAACTGCAACTACGGGATGTGGCAGCACCTATGCTGCTCCGTTTTCCGGATATTCTGGATAATCGTATTGAAAAGATTGCGAACTGCTTCAAGCAGGCATCTGATGAGTATGGCTACAAGGCCGAGAACTTTATCATTTACCCCATCAAGGTGAATCAGATGCGTCCGGTGGTAGAAGAAATCATCAGTCATGGCAAGAAATTCAATTTGGGGCTGGAAGCCGGTTCCAAGCCTGAGCTCCATGCGGTGATTGCTGTAAACACGGACTCGGATTCGTTGATTATCTGTAACGGATATAAGGATGAGAGCTATATTGAACTGGCTTTGCTGGCACAGAAGATGGGAAAACGCATCTTCTTGGTGGTGGAGAAAATGAACGAATTGCGCCTGATAGCCAAGATGGCGAAACAGCTCAATGTGCGCCCCAATATAGGTATCCGCATCAAGCTGGCTTCTTCGGGAAGTGGCAAATGGGAAGATAGCGGTGGTGATGCCAGCAAATTCGGCTTGACTTCCAGTGAGCTGCTGGAAGCGCTCGATTTTCTGGAAAAGAAAGATATGAAGGATTGCCTGAAGCTGATCCATTTCCATATAGGTAGTCAGGTGACCAAGATACGCCGCATCAAGACTGCTTTGCGCGAGGCTTCACAGTTCTATGTGCAGTTGCACACTATGGGCTTCAATGTAGAGTTTGTAGACATTGGCGGTGGTTTGGGCGTGGACTATGACGGAACGCGTTCGTCCAACAGTGAAAGCAGTGTGAACTATTCCATTCAGGAGTATGTGAACGACTCTATTTCTACATTGGTGGATGCCAGTGACAAGAATAACATTCCCCATCCCAATATAATCACCGAGAGTGGCCGCTCGCTGACTGCCCATCACTCGGTTCTGATCTTTGAAGTGCTGGAAACGGCTACTTTGCCCGAAATGGATGAAGACTTTGAAGTAAGTGAGGATGACCATGAATTGGTGCATGAACTTTATGAAATATGGGATAATCTGAACCAAAGCCGTATGCTGGAAGCATGGCATGATGCACAGCAGATACGCGAAGAAGCACTCGATTTGTTCAGCCACGGTATTGTTGACCTGAAGACGCGTGCACAGATAGAGCGTCTGTATTGGTCGGTTACCCGTGAAATTAATCAGATTGCTTCGGGCTTGAAACATGCTCCGGATGAATTCCGCAAGTTGGATAAGCTGTTGGCTGACAAATATTTCTGCAACTTCTCCTTGTTCCAGTCCTTGCCGGACTCATGGGCGATAGACCAGATATTCCCTATCATGCCCATCCAGCGTTTGGATGAAAGACCCGACCGTAATGCTACTTTGCAGGATATTACCTGTGACTCGGACGGAAAGATTGCCAACTTTATCTCTACCCGCAATGTGTCGCACGATCTTCCGGTACACGCATTGAAAGGAAAAGATGCTTATTATATAGGTGTGTTCCTGGTGGGAGCTTATCAAGAGATTCTGGGTGATATGCACAATCTGTTTGGTGATACCAATGCAGTACATGTCACGGTAGATGAAAAAGGTTATTCTATAGACCAGGTGATTGACGGGGAAACTGTGGCGGAAGTTTTGGACTATGTGCAGTATAATCCGAAGAAACTGGTGCGCACACTGGAAACCTGGGTAACTAAATCGGTAAAAGAGGGAAAGATTTCAGTAGAGGAAGGAAAGGAATTCCTTTCTAACTATCGTTCCGGATTGTACGGATATACTTATTTGGAATAAAACAATGAAAGAGAAACTGACTATTATAAAAGTAGGCGGAAAGATAGTAGAGGAAGAAGCTACACTCAATCAGCTTTTGGCTGACTTTTCCGCTATAGAAGGTTATAAACTGCTGGTTCACGGCGGCGGGCGCTCTGCTACCAAACTGGCCGCCCAACTGGGCATTGAAAGCAAAATGGTAAATGGCCGCCGCATCACCGATGCCGAAACCTTGAAAGTGGTAACTATGGTCTACGGCGGACTGGTGAACAAGAATATCGTAGCCGGACTACAAGCCAAAGGCGTTAACGCCATCGGACTGACCGGAGCCGATATGAACGTAATCCGCTCTGTAAAACGTCCGGTGAAGGATGTGGACTATGGCTTTGTGGGCGATGTGGAAAAAGTGAATGCTGATTTTCTGGCAACCCTGATCCGTCAAGGCATTGTGCCCGTCATGGCCCCGTTGACGCACGACGGCAAAGGCAGCATGCTGAATACCAACGCCGATACCATTGCCGGTGAAACTGCCAAAGCTTTGGCAGACCTTTTTGATGTGACATTAGTTTATTGCTTCGAAAAGAAAGGCGTATTGCGCGACGAGAATGATGACGACAGCGTTATCCCGGTCATTACCCCGGAAGAGTTCAAAGAATATGTAGCGCAAGGCATCATTCAGGGGGGAATGATCCCCAAACTGGAAAACTCTTTTTCTGCCATCGATGCAGGTGTCAGTCAGGTGATAATCACTTTGGCATCAGCTATAAAGGGAGAAAGCGGAACCATAATCAAAAAATAATTCAAAAAAATAAGCGGGTGAGTGTAACTTTAGTGTAACTCACCCGTCATTATTACAGAGCAATGCAAGAAATCAGTTTCCGAAACGACATTCTGCCCCTGAAAGACAAGCTCTACAGGTTGGCGCTTCGTATCACGCTGGATAGTGCCGAAGCGGAGGATGTAGTACAGGATACTATGATCAGAGTATGGAACAAGCGGGACGAATGGCCGCAGTTTGACTCTATCGAAGCATATTGCATGACGGTAGCTCGTAATTTGGCAATAGACCGTAGCCGGAAGATGGGAGCCCAGAATGTGGAGTTGACACCGGAAGTACGCGAGATGCCGGATACATTAACGCCTTATGAACAGTTGGCGCAAGATGAACAAATAGGAATTATTCATCGGCTGGTCAATGAACTTCCCGAAAAGCAGCGCACCATTATGCAGCTGAGAGATATGGAGGGAAAAGGCTATAAAGAGATTGCAAGTATTTTGCAGATTACGGAAGAACAGGTAAAAGTAAACCTTTTCCGTGCCCGGCAAAAGATAAAACAAAGATACACTGAAATAGAGGATTATGGATTATAAGTATATTGAACAGCTTTTGGAACGTTATTGGAATTGCGAAACTTCGCTGGAAGAAGAGCAAATTTTACGTTCGTTCTTTCGTCAGAAAGAAATTCCTGCTCATTTGCTCCCTTACAAGCAGTTATTTGCTTATCAGGAGGTAGAGAAGGAGATAGGGCTGGGAGAAGACTTTGATGCCCGAATCCTTGCTCAGGTAGAGAAACCGGTGGTAAAAGCTAAACGCCTGACGATGCGCGCACGCTTTATGCCCTTGTTTAAGTCGGCGGCGGCGATTGCCGTGCTGTTTGTCATGGGAACAGTGGTACAGCGCTCTTTGGAAAGTAGTGATAGCGGCATGGTATTCGTTCATGATGAATACCGTAATACTACTACAGATCCGCAAGTGGCGTATGAACCTGTATTGCCGATAGACACGGTGGCCAAGATGGCTGCCGATGAGGCAACGGCAGGGACTAAGAACTAGAACATTTTCATTTGCTTTTATATAAATATGATAGTTAGTGCTTATTAAAACAACTTTTTAATTACGAGGCTGTGAAGTTTCAATTCTCTCAAATTTAAATTAACTAACTAAATAATTTAAAAAAGGATTACCGCGTGAGCAGTAATCCTTTTTTGCTTAGTAAAGATAATTAATGTAAAGAGAGAGTTATGAAGTGAGCTATTTGCTCTTAACGCTTCCAATACCGGATTTCTTAAGTCCCGTTACTTCGGGATTTCCGTAGTAGTTCACACTTCCTATCCCTTGGGCACTGATATTTATTGTTCCGGATGCATAGCATGAAACACTTCCTACGCCGTTTTGTTCAACGGTAGCATCGGTAACAATCATTTCTTTTGCTTTCAGGCTGCCTACTCCGTCCAGATAGTATTTGGCACTGTTGGCTTGTCCTCTCAGATTAATGCTGCCTACTCCTTCCTGAGATACATTGATGGAATTTGCAATCAATGCATCCGATTCAATGCTGCCTACTCCTTCCGCCTGGATGGAAAGATCTCCCACTTTTACACTGTCCTTCAAGGTAATGCTTCCTACACCTCTTTGTTTGATGCTGCATAACTCGGGACTGGTGATTGAAATCACGATCTTGGAATTCTTAAAATTCTTATACTTCTCCTCGTCTACGCCGATGCTCAGAGTGCCGTTGTCAGCAGTCACTACCAGGTGTGAAATGTAGTTATCCGGTCCGTACGCTTCTACCGTTGTTGCCTCTCCTTGGGTAAAGACGATGCTTGCCGGAGCCTTGTTTTCAATCTTATTGAAAGATTCTATACTATATTTCTTGGTAATCTTATTTTTACTGGGCTTAGGTCCTGATGAGAAGTTGAAGCAACTTGTCATAGTCATGATTACCATAAGAAGACTGGCGAAATAAATGATTCTTGTTTTCATATCGTATGTGTTTTTAATTGTTTTCTGTTAATTAGACGCTGTACGGGTTTTGAAAGTTGCAATTACTTGTCTTTTTTTTGAAGAAAGATGTATCTTTGTGTCCGTATGGCAACTAAAAGAGTACTTCCCGATAAAGATTTTGAACGTATCATTGTGCGTACACACAAGCTGGCACGTAATATTACCATGCGGGTAAAACCGGACGGGCTGCACGTCACTGTCCCCCCTTACAGTCTGAGCAGTAAGGTGCTGGAAGTGGTGGAACAGTTTCGGGCGCGTTTGTTGGATGACTGGAAAAAGGTAGGAAAGAAATCCATTGACTTGGATTTTCGCATTCAGGCTCCTTGTTTCCGTTTGTGGTTGGAGCAAGGCGGGTTTACCTGTTTCTCCGTGCGTTTTTCAGAAGAAGGGGTTAAGATTATCTGTCCGCGGAATGTTGATTTCTCTTTGCCGGAGGTGCAGCGGTTGGTACGCAATGCCATTATCAGGGCGATGAAGCGAAATGCACAGGAGTATCTGCCACCTCTGCTGGCGGCGTTGTCCGAGCGTTATCATTTGCCGTTCAAACGGGTGAAGATTACCGGAAGTAAAGGCCGATGGGGGAGTTGCTCGGCAGCGGGCAGCATCAACCTGTCTTGTTACCTGATGCTTTTGCCTCCCCATCTGATGGATTATGTGTTGCTGCATGAGCTATCCCATACCAAGGAAATGAACCATGGACCCCGTTTCTGGGAATTGCTGGATAGCATGACGGAAGGAAGGGCGCAAACCCTGCGTGCGGAGTTGCGCAAGTTTAATACGGACTTTTGAAAACAACTAAATAGAATTACGATGAAAAACAGATTATTGTGTATGCTTGTAATGGCTGTCTTGTTTATGCTTCCTGCGGCAGCCGAAAATTATCCTTATCGTAGCGATGTACTTTGGGTGACTGTGCCCGATCATGCCGACTGGCTTTACAAGACAGGAGAAAAAGCCACAGTTGAAGTCCAATTTTATAAATATGGTATTCCGCAAGACGGGCTCACTGTGTCTTATGAGTTGGGAGGCGATATGATGCCTTCGGATGCACAGGGAACGGTGACCTTGAAGAATGGAAAAGCACTGATTCCGGTAGGAACGATGCGGGAACCGGGCTTTCGTGACTGCCGTCTCACTGCAAAACTCGATGGAAAGACCTATTCGCATCATGTTAAGGTCGGTTTTTCTCCGGAAAAGCTTCAGCCTTACACCAAACTGCCGTCTGATTTCAATGAGTTTTGGGATAAGACGAAAGCCGAAGCTGCCCAATTCCCCCTGACATATACCAAGGAACATGTGGAGAAATATTCTACAGATAAGATAGATTGTTATCTCATCAGGTTGCAATTGAATCGGCAGAACCAATGTATCTACGGTTATCTGTTCTATCCCAAGGCAGAAGGAAAATATCCGGTGGTACTTTGTCCTCCGGGGGCGGGAATTAAAACCATCAAAGGTCCTATGCGTCATAAATATTATGCGGAGGAAGGTTGTATCCGTTTTGAGATAGAAATACATGGTTTGCATCCCGAACTGGATGATGAAACTTTTAGTGAGATAAGCAGAGCCTTCAGCAGCCGCGAAAACGGTTACCTGGTGAATGGGCTGGATAGTCGTGAGAATTATTATATGAAACGGGTTTACCTGGCTTGCGTCCGCAGTATCGACCTGCTGACCTCCCTGCCGGACTGGGATGGGAAGAATGTGATTGTACAGGGCGGAAGTCAAGGCGGTGCATTGGCACTGGTTACAGCCGGACTGGATAAGCGGGTAACAGCATGTGTTGCCAATCATCCCGCTTTAAGCGATATGGCCGGTTACAAGGCAGGGCGTGCCGGTGGCTATCCTCATCTTTTCAGTAAGACGGTAGATATGGATACTCCCCAAAAGATACAGACTCTTGCTTATTATGATGTGGTGAATTTTGCAAAACAGATTACTGTTCCTGTTTATATGACGTGGGGTTATAACGATAATACCTGTCCGCCTACCACCAGTTACATTGTTTATAATGTGCTGAATTGCCCGAAGGAGGCCTTGATCACTCCGATTAATGAACACTGGACTTCCGAGGATACCGAGTATGGACACTTGGTATGGATAAAGAAACATCTGAAATAATACTGCTTTTTGAAATATAATTGCTATATTTGTTTAACATAGTGTCAATAACTATGGGTAATCTTTTGATGTAGAACCCTTAAATCGCAAGCAGATATGACCGACCTCACCATCCTTATCGCTGTTATTGCCTTGGCAATGTGGCCGTTGGCTTTTCTTATCCTCCGCATTCGTCATGAACGAAAAAAACGCAGAGACCACTTGGACCGTATGACGAAAGAGGAACTGGAAGACATTGGAACGGAAGAATTGGTGATTGCTGTGCTAAAGAAGATAGGTTGCCAGCCCGAAACCAATGAAGAAGGCCATGTGGTCTTTAAGTATCAGGGAGATGATTTCTATATTGCCGTAGAAGATGAGGCAAGGTTTATTATGATCTGGAATCCGTGGTGGGCATCTATCAGCATTGACAATCCGGCATTACCTTATTTAAAGGAGATTGTGAATCTGGTAAATGTGGATTCGTTGGTTACTACTGTTTATACAGCCGATGAAGACGAGAAGAATGTGGGGCTTCATTCTAAATCCCATACTTTGTTTACTCCCAAAGAAGGACCATTGGATGAATATCTGAAAGCGATGCTCGATCATTTCTTTGTTACCCATGATGCCATTAAGCAAAATCTGCAGCAGCTGGGCAGTGCCGCTTCGGAGACTGCCAAGCAGGAGCGGACAAAGATAAAAGGTTTTGCTGCGTATAAGGAAAATACTACTCCGCTTCCGGTGGAAGAAGAAAAGTAGGAGCTATTTTTTATTCTAGCTGGTCTTGAGTTTATCGCTGGCATATAAGAATCGTTTTTTTAGAAAGCAGAATAGTGTAGTATCTGTTTGTGGAGTTATTTTGTAATAAACCGGGTGATAAAGTGAGTAATTTATAAGTCTTTATACTATGAAACTAACCAACTATGTATTAGGCCTGTTGGCAGGAACTTCCCTGCCGACAGTTACTATGACTGCCGAGGCATTGTCTCCACAGGAACAGGCCGGAAAGCAACCGAATATTATATTGATTGTAGCCGATGATTTGGGATATGGTGACCTGAGCTGTTATGGTGCGCACCGCATACAAACTTCCGGCATGGATCGCATTGCCAATGAAGGTATCCGGTTTACCCAAGGATTTTGTACAGCAGCTACTTCTACTCCCAGCCGTTATTCGGTGATGACCGGAAAATATCCTTGGAGTAATGTAGATGCCAAGATTCTTCCCGGTAATGCTGCGCTGATTATTGATCCTCAGAAGATTACCCTACCCAAATTGATGAAGCAGGCTGGATATGCTACAGGCTCTGTAGGAAAATGGCATATCGGTTTGGGAGATGGCGGCGTGGACTGGAACAAGGAAGTGCATCCCGGTGCGGCGGAAATCGGATATGATTATTCATTTATTCAGGCTGCAACCAATGACCGTGTGCCCTGTGTCTTCTTGGAAAACGGCAGCGTAGTGGGGCTTGACCCCAATGATCCTCTTTATGTGGACTATCGCCAGAATTTTGCGGGTGAGCCTACCGGAAAAGATAATCCGGAGCTGCTTCGTATGCACCCCAGTGTAGGGCATGCCGGTTCTATTGTAAATGGAGTACCCCGCATTGGTTTCCAAAAAGGCGGAAAGGCTGCCCAATGGAAGGATGAAGAAATGGCGGAACTCTTTTTGAATAAGGCTAAACAGTTTGTAGATGATCATAAAGATGGACCTTTCTTTTTATACTACGGACTTCACCAACCTCATGTGCCTCGTGTGCCGAATGAACGCTTTGCAGGCAAATCGGGTATGGGACCGCGCGGTGATGTGATTCTGGAAGCAGATTGGTGTGTGGCTGAGTTCTTGAAAGAGCTGGATAAGCTGGGGCTGACGGAGAATACCATTGTGATATTTACAAGTGATAATGGTCCGGTGCTTGACGATGGTTATCAAGATCAAGCAGAAGAATTGGTGGGTGATCATAAGATTGCAGGTCCGCTGCGTGGCGGTAAGACAAGCATGTTTGATGGAGGAACCCGTATTCCGTTTATGTTGCGCTGGCCGGCACAGGTAAAACCGCAGGTGTCTGATGCTTTTGTGTGTCAGATGGACTTATTGGCATCTTTCGCAACATTGTTGGGGCAGACTTATCCTGATAAGGTAGATAGCGAGGATACAATGGATGTTTTTCTAGGCAAGACTCAGGAAGGACGCAAAGAACTGGTGATTGAAGGTATGTTTAACTACGCATATCGTCAAGGGGATTGGGCTTTGATTCCACCTTATTATAATCCATATAGTAAAGAAGACGGTGAATTTATGGGATTGGGATATGGTTATAAACTATATAATCTGAAAGAAGACATTGGTCAGCAGAATAACCTGGCAGAGAAATATCCTGAATTGTTGGGTAAATTGATAAACCGTTTTGAGTATTTGAAGGGGCATACGGATAAGGTAACACGATATTAGTTCCGGTGTTGATTTATACACATCGGGGTGGTTATGAATCAATTGTTTAAGGTAAACCTCCACCGTAGGGGCGGATTGAATCCCATAGCCGTCAGGCTAAGGAATCCTACTAAATAAAAGGTAGGTATTCTTATCCTTCTGAAATTGTTTTAAATATAGGTGTTC
>CABMPB010000034.1 GCA_902388365.1 uncultured Bacteroides sp.
GTCACAGTTGTCTTCCACCAGCCATAATCCGTGTTTGTCACAGAATGCCTTGACCACTTCAATATTAAAAGGATTACCCAATGAATGGGCAATCATCACTGCTTTTGTCTTTTCGGAATAGGATTCTTCCAGTTTGGTGACATCAATATCATACTCAGGAATAGTAATATCCACAAAAACAGGAATCGCTCCATACTGTATGATAGGAGTTACTGTGGTAGGGAAACCACAAGCAACCGTAATAACTTCATCGCCTTTCTTGATTCTCCTATCTCCTAATTTAGGAGAAGTAAGCGCATAGAATGCCAATAGATTGGCACTGGAACCGGAGTTTGTAAGCGCACAATGCTTCACGCCCAGCCATTTTGCCAGACGGGTCTCAAATTTATGCGCCCAAGGCCCGGCAGTCAGCCAGAAATCAAGTGATGAGTCGACAAGGTTCACCATCTCGTCCGCATTGAAGTAACGGCCGCCGTAATTCACAAAGCTCTTGCCCGGTTCAAATACTTTAGAAGTCTTATGGACTTCATTATAATATTCACGAGTCAACTGAAGTATTTGTCGCTTCAGGTCTTCTTTCTTACTCATATAATTATGTAGGTTAATTTGCGAACATTAAAATCCAAAAGATTATAGGCTGGCTCCATTAATTCAAAGAACCTTTAGATGAATTCCAACTTCATGCCATTTAAACAGGTGGGTATATCATTTGAATGATAACCCACCTATAAATTAAATCAATTTACAAAACAAATTCCCATTAAAAATCAACATCAGTTTCATGCAAACAAGTACCTGTATGCAAAGAAAAACTCTGATATGTATTAGAAGCGGAAAGTTTATGAACTTCTGTGGAATGAGTTCCGGTATCATTCTTCTTGATAGCACATAAATCACCATTTCCTGCTACTAAAAGACTGAAATTCTCAAATGTTTCATGTAAAGCACTCGGTGTATGGAGAGAAAATGCTTGATACTTGGAATCTGCACTCAAAACATGCACTTCGGTAGAATTAGAATCGGTATTTCTTTTCTTCAAAGCATACAGGTTATTTTTATGATCCATGCCAAAATCAAAATTATAAGCATTTATATGCAGACAAGTACCAGTCTGAAGAGAGAAATGCTGATAATTATTGGCAGCAGAAAGAACATGAACTTCTGTGGAATTAGTATCCGTATTACGCTTCTTTATAGCATAAATGTCATTATTGGTGCCAAGTGTAAACGTGAAGGTATCGTCCGTTTCATGCAGACAGGTACCAGTGTGCAAAGAGAATTTCTGGTAACTGTCAGCAGCACTCAAAATATGTACTTCCGTAGTATGAGAATCTGTACCGCTTTTCTTCAAGGCATACAAGTCACCATTCGGTGCAAGCAGAAAATCAAAAGTACGATCCGTTTCATGCAGGCAAGTACCGGTTTGAAGGGAAAAACGTTGATAATTGCTGGCTGCGGAAAGAATGTGAATCTCCGTTGAATTAGTTCCTGTATGAAGTTGCTTTATAGCATAGACATCACCATTCCCGGCTAATAAGAAACGGAATACGTTACACGCTGTTTCATGAAGGCAAGTACCGGTTTGCTTAGAGAAATTTTGGTAGTTGTTGCCTGCAGAAAGAATATGAACTTCTGTAGAATGAGTTCCTGTAGCACATTTTTTGATGGCAATTATATTTTGTTTGTCATCCATCAGAAACTCAAAGTTATCTATCGTTTCGTGAAGGCAAGTACCGGTGTGCAATGAAAACTCCTTGAATCCGGAAGCCGCCGAAAGAATATGGACTTCTGTAGAACGTGTTCCTGTAAATTCTTTCTTTATAGCACAAATATCGCCTTTAGGAGTTAGCAAAAAAGCAAAACGACGATCGGTTTCATGCAGGCCGGTTCCTGTTTGAAGGGAGAAACGCTGATAATTATCAGCAGCAGAAAGGATATGAATTTCTGTAGAGTTTGTACCTGTCCGGCTCTGCTTTATGGCAATCAAATCATTGTTTGGAGCCAGAAGAAAAGAGAAATTATCTTCGGTTTCATGCAGGCAAGTGCCGGTTTGCAGAGAAAAACGCTGATAGTTGTCAGCAGCAGAAAGGATATGAACTTCTGTAGAATGGGTTCCTGTTTCACTACGCTTTATTGCATAGACATCCTTATTAGCAGCAACTAAAAACGTAAAGTTTACACCGGTCTCATGCAAACAAGTGCCGGTCTGAAGAGAAAACTGCTGATAATTGGCAGCGGCAGAGAGAATGTGAATCTCCGTTGACTTAGAATCTGTCTGACTCTTCTTTATGGCAAAAATATCACCATTACTACTAGAAACGAACTGAAAGTTCGATTCAAATTCCTGTAACGACTTGCGTGCAGGAAATTCATTTTTTAAAGCTTCCATATTATTAGATTTATATGAATCAAGGGAATTCTTGATTCGATTTTACTCATAGACTTAACTTCATTTTTTCTTCAAGTTTTGCTCCACCTCCCTAGCATTGGGTACATAAAGATGCTGACCACCATAAAACCGTTCCGGCAGCATCTTTTGTAACAACCGCTGAACGCGGGGCAAGACCGGCATTGTGGTTCTCGTTCAAAAATTCTTGTGCAGCGGCTATCTGGTCTAAATAAACAGAGTTGGCAGCATCAAATGTAGTTTCTTCCCTACCGATGTTTTCTATTGCCTCCACCACTTTCGGCGATTGCCCTTCTATTTTCCGAACCAATTCTTTCACCAGCTCATCCATATTCATGTTCTTCAATTCATTGTTGTTCATAAGTCAATGAATATGTCAAGAGTGGGTAAACGGTTGTCAACAGAATTTCATTCCGGTTTTTCCCGTATTACCTTTGTCGTGTTGAAAGGATGAATGAACATCCCATTAAAAACTAATCAACCTTTTCAAAAGGAAACGCATGAAGATAACTAATAGCAACCGTCATATTTCCAAAAGCAAACACCAGTTTGGTGTTGCGGTGCAAGCGCATGATGCAACCCTCTTTCCCCTTGAAGATGCCACTCGTAATGCGGATCTTCTGCTTCTTCTGGATATAGTCCTCCAAAGGACGCTCCATCAACTCGATATTGTAAGGCATAGATTCATACAGATAGATGAATTCTTCCATCTGTCTGTGAGGGATCACTGCTGCACTATAAGACTTGTAATTAGTTGCAAGATACTGTCGGGGAGTCATATTGACCAGGACAAGGTTCAACTCTTCCAAAGGAGCACAGACAAACAGATAACCGTCGCCCATGATTTCTTTTTCATTTGTCAAAGCATTCAACTTTTGTGTAGAACCTGTTGCGAAAGCTTCCCTCACGGCAAGGGCAGATTCACGACGTTCGGCATATGCCTCTTTATTATAAGGACATTTTTCAAAGCGTTTCTTATGATCGGCAGTGGTGTAGGAGAATACTTTAAAACAAAAACGCCTCTCTTCTTCGATTCCCGACCGGGTTTTAACTATAACGGTTTTCTTACCGGTAAAGATCTCAATATAGCGTTTGAGTTCTTTGTTATGCAGGAACAGATAATACCACTTACCGTCAGAGTATTCTTTTCCTTCCCCCATCAACGACGCGACTCCTTGATTTGACCCCGGGTCTGAGCTGAAAGCGATTGAACTGCTTAGCAGTAACTTAGGCGCCTTGCTCGTTATGTTTTGATCTTTTAGAGGGAGCAGCTGAGTTCCAAGCTCCACATTACTATTTATTTCCATCAAAACATTACAATTAACGATTCATTCCCCTGAAAGATGAGACTCAGATAAGCCACCAAATTTCATTTCTTTTTGGGGTTCTCTTCAGAAGAGATCCCCAACCTTACGTAAACAACTGATACTGTGCTATATATAAACTATATCTCATACGATTTTCGCAAACATTTGTCATTTGTTTGCCACTTTAGAGTACTTTTTTACAGTAAAAATTTTCAGATTACGGAATTATAGCTATATTTGCAGCGAAATGGGGATCTCTTCTGAAGAGATTCCTTTTTTTATTAAACATTTAAAGTGGATAAGTATCTAATTTACAAGTTATTACATAACATTTCCATTATCTAAACTAATTCCTAGTTTTCAAGTATTCATTATCCGGTTTGAAATGTTTGTTTCGATAGAAAAGAAGTTTTGTTAGAATATAAAACGAATAAAAGGAAGTGTGCTTCACAGTACACTTCCTTTTTTTTCATTTCACCTTAAAAAGTTTTAATGTTAATCTAAAAGCCACAGGTGAAAAGACACTGCTATGTTGTTACAACTCTTTGTAACCAGCCATTCACATTTTTGACTCATTTTATCTAATACCTATTCCCATCCGGGATTTTGAGGCAGCAATTGAGGATTACGTTGTAACTCACCCGTAGGAATGGGATAGAGATACATTTTATCATCCCATTTGCGGCTCTTTCCCTCCTGATAAGAAAAGTCATCGTTAGTATAATTAGGATATACGATAGCATATTTCCCGGTAGAAAGTTTTTTGCCCACGTAAGTCATTACGTTATCCAATAACTTACCGGCTTTCCAGCGACACAAGTCATCGAAACGGAAGCCCTCACCTGCCAGTTCCACGCGACGCTCGCGACGGATTTCCTGCAATACGGGAGAAAGGCTGTAACCATAGTCCGGCCAGTTGGGATCTGTAAACCCTACATTCAGAGTTAAGTGCCGCATAGCAACGCGATCACGCAACACATTAATGGTCTTATCCAAGTCTGCCTGAGTCAATGTTCCCAATTCGGCTTTAGCTTCGGCATTAATCAATAATGTTTCTGCATAGCGGTAGGCAATACCATCAGTAAATTCCACAAAATAGCCTGAATCCAGACCCGGAATGAAACCCTTAATGGTGTGATAACCGGACAGATGCCAGTTGTCTACATAATTATCATCATAATTAGGCTTCGCCAGCTCCTCTGCCGACAAGTAAGCATCATTTTTGATGAGCTGAGAGAAACGGAGGTCACGACCCGCCATTTCTTCTTTGATGGTATTATCGGCTGTAGGCAGGGAAGTCAGTGCTTTAGGCAATCCGTCTTCATACAAGATGCAGTCTACAAAGTCTTTGGAAAATCCACAACCAGCTTCTTGTGTGCCATGGCTCATATTGTGCTGACGCTTGTCCTCTTCATAGGCGATATAAAGAATAGCTTCTTTCAACCCGCTTTTATCTGCTAACGTGAAAACATCATGGTAATCGCTTTCCGGTTTTCCGGTGTTATAGATTTCATACTTTCCTGAGTTGATGAGCGCATCGGATGCCTCAACAGCCTGTTGCAGCAAACTATTCACATCACTGGAATAATTCAGTTCGGTATGATACTTGTAATAAGTACCTTCGTGCAAACAGATGCGGGCCTTTACATGACGGGCAATATCCTTGTTCAAGCGATTCGCTTCTTCACTGCCGGCATTGGGAAGCCATTTGATAGCAAAATCCAAATCTTCAATAATCTTCTTGGCAACTTCGTTACGAGCTGTCTTCGGACCGTAAAGTTCTTCACTGTCAACATTCAGGTCTTCTTCCAGCCAAGGTACATCACCCAGAGTCTTTATCTTGTTAAAATATTCCAAGGCACGGAAAAAACGTATTTCACCCACATATATGTTTATGTCCACCTCAGCGCCCTGCACCCTTTGATAGTGGGTCATGAAATAGTTAAGGTTACGTATGTTAGACCAACTGCTTTTGCCCCACACTCCACCTTCCGTAGGCACTACATATTGTCCCCATAAGAAAGTGTTAATATTATTAGGCACTTGGGTATCGCTATTCGTATCATCCAGATTACTGACACCGGCAGGCAACAAGCCATAAAAGCCATTGGCATAGGCCTTAAGATCGTTTACAGAAACCCAGAAAGTCTGTTCATTGAGACTCTGGGGAGATCTTTCGAGAAAGGCATCATTACAACTTGTCAGTGACAAAGCTGTAGTCATATAAATTACATATTTCAGTTTCATATTCATTCTATCGTTTTAAGGTTAAAATACAACATTTATACCGAGAGAAAATGATTTCTGCTGCGGATATTTGTACGGGTCGTCCAGTTCGGGGTCAAACCCTTCGGGGGTATGCTTGAAAGTCAAGAGGTTCTCGCCGGTGAAGTAAATACGACACTTTTGAATGCCCCATTGCTGTGTAAGTGACAACGGCAAGGTATATCCCAATGACACAGATTTCAGACGCAAGTATGCAGCATTCAGCAGATAGCGGGTCTGGCTTTGTCCCATTGCCGAACCACCATTGAAGCGTGCAACCGGGAAGAATGCATCCTTATTGTCTTCACGCCAATAGTCCTGAGCATAAGCTACGGGCACCTGCCACTGGCTACCATATTGCCAACGGAATGTTGCCGGCAGCATCAAATCACGCTTGCCCACACCTTGGAAGAAGATACTCAAATCAACGCCTTTCCAGTCACCCGAAAGATTGAGACCATAACGGAAACGTGCTTTGTTGTTACCGATGATGCTTCTGTCTCCGGGATCGTCTACTGTATTTTTACCATTATTCACCACTCCATCACCATTGATATCGATGAATCGGATGTCACCCGGAACTTTCTTGATGCTGCCATCCAGCTGTGACTGATCGGGAGCGCCTTCTATTTCGGCTTGAGACTGGAACAAAGTAGATGTGTATCCCCAGATGTCACCTAATATCTGACCTTCATAGTATGAGCCGGAAAGAGACTTCGTAGGGTTATCATACTTAGTAATTTTAGCTTGCGTATCAGACAAGTTGAAGGTTGCACTATAATGGATTCCATTCTCCAGTCTGTCGTTCCAAGAAAGAGAGAGTTCCCAACCGCTGGTTCTCATATCCGCAGCGTTTTCTTGCGGTTCGTTCGCTCCAAGGATATTGGGAAGCAGTTTACCCGGGCCTAACATACCTGTGGTAGAACGCTGGTAGTAGTCGAAGGTTCCTTGCAAGCGGCTATTAAGAATAGCAAAATCAAGTCCTAAGTCCCACTGAGTCACCTTTTCCCACGTTACAGAAGAACTTACCAAACCACCGGGGCTTACAAACTGATTCTGTGCGCCTCCCATAATATATGACATTGTTCCGGTACCATAGTTAGACAAATAAGCATACCAGCCATTGTCCAAGGCCTGATTGGCCAAGCTACCATAAGAACCTCTTATCTTTAATTCGTCAAAGAATCCATTGGTAGGGTTCTTGAACCAACTTTCTTCAGAGAGTTTCCAGCCAAGCGAGAAAGAAGGATTGAACACGGCACGGTCGGCTTTGGGGAATTTGGATGAAAGGTCATAACGTCCGTTCAGTTCCAACAGATAGCGATCGGCGTAAGTGTAATTCACACGGAAGAAACCGCTTCGTGTAGCCCAGCTGCCTTCACCGTTGCCCACATATTTTTCTCCCGTAGCCGCACTCATAGAAGGAAGATCATTGGAGATCAATCCCTGGCGCTGCGCATAAAAACTACGTGTATGCTTGGTTTCCTGATTATAACCTGCCATTACTTTGAAATAATGTTTTCCAAGGGTACGTTCATAGTCACCAAAGAAATTGAACGCATTGTAAGTATCGTTATTCTGGCCTTCGTACACTCCATTTGGCTTGGAATATTGGAATACTTGCAGGAAGTTACCATCCACACCATATTCATTGAAGGACTTGATATGGTTCTTATTATGCTCGGCATAATAGTTAAAGGTATAGTCCATATTGATAGTCAAACCTTTCAAAGGAGTCAACTTTAATGCCAGCGTATTCCAAAAGTCATTCTTGGTGGTTTTGCGAGAACCCATTTCGTCCAATACGGCTGCAAAGTTGGTATAGTTACCTTGTCCTGCCCAGTTGCCATCAGGATGTTTTGCCGGCATCAGGGGTTGTGTATCGTTACCAATCCAAGCCTCGCCATGTACACCGTCCTGCACAATGCCCGAAAGTTCTGTGCGGATATAGCTTGTTTTCATGGACACGTTCATCCAGTTATTGATATCGTAATTGATATTGTTCACCATATTGAACTTGCGGAACCCTTCATTACCATGACGCATCAACGATCCCTGGTCGGTATATCCCACAGAAGTATAATAAGTGGCTTTGTCGCTACCTCCGCTGATATTCACATTGTATTTTTGAATCGGATAACTTTTCTTATACATTTCTTTCATCCAATCCGTATTGCCGCAATAAGCATACTTGCCTTGCTGGCAGTTGCCATATTGCCAACTGTTCGGGTCTGTGGTGACAAACACTGGTGAATTATTGGCAGGGTCGTTATAGTAGGCTCTGATGTGGTCCATTTCATCAGGACTAAAGAGGTCACGACCATTGGTCAGATTATTGGCTGCATTCATCCAGTTGGCATATTCCATGGAGTCCATGTAGCTAGGGCGCGTAGTAGGGCTGTTGAAAGAAACAGAAGCATCAAGCGATACCTGGGTAGGCATGTTCTTCTTACCTGTTTTGGTTGTAATTAAGATTACACCGTAAGCGGCACGTGCTCCATAGATAGAAGCGGATGCGGCATCTTTCAATACAGATACACTGGCAACGTCTTGCGGGTTAATCAGGTTAGGGTCCATTTCCACACCATCCACCAAGATCAACGGGTTACCGCCGTTAATGGAAGTTTCACCACGAACATTGTAACTAGATCCCTTACCGGGCTGTCCACTGGTGGTAATGTTCAGGTTAGGGATTGTTCCCTGCAAACCTTGTCCCAGGTTGACAATCGGACGGTCTTCCAACACTTTACTATCCACGGCAGAAACAGCACCGGTCAAATTGGCTTTCTTCACCGTTGCATAACCTACAACGACTACTTCATCCAACTTCTTGCTATCCTCTTCCAATGTTACATTGATAGGAGCTCCCGTAAAAGTAACCTCCTTAGTAATGTAACCGATGTAAGTAATCTGGATAACATCTCCTTTCTTCACTCCATCCAAGGAGAATTTACCATCAATGTCGGTAATTGTCCCGTTTGTCGTACCTTTTTGCATAATAGTTGCCCCGATAACAGGACCGGTAACATCTACAACAGTTCCCGTCACTCTTTCCTGTACCCTTTCAGGGCTCGATACTTTTGTCTCTGACTTTGCTTGTAGAGTAGCAGGAACACCCAATGCGCCTGCTATCAAAATCATAGAGACTTGCCTAATGATTTTTTTCATAATAGATTAATTTTGGTTGATATTTAGGTATACTCTCTTAATTTATTTACATACAATTTTGTATTTCATAAGACTTAAAACATCTTACCGCACCATAGTTCTGATAGAACTTTGACGCATGTAAGCACTTGATTTTATGCTATTTAGCAAACAAGAGAATATTGGAGAGTCTTTACTCAGACATATTACAGGAAAGATATTTGATCACAATTTATACCTACATTCTACTACCTCAATGCATAAATCATTAATAATCAATCAAATGTAATTATACAATAGATAGTGAAACAGCCTATTCTTTCTACCAAGATGATACTTGAGTTAATAAAAGAAAAAAAGAGAAGGGGAAAGTTAGAGGAATATTAATAAAAAATTGTATAATTATTGTCCATTTATAAAATTATCACTATATTGCGCCCGATTTGAGCGAGCATTTATTTAAAATAGTTATTATTTAAAACTCAATCTTATAAAAGGAAGCATATTTAATAAGGAGTAGCTAACAAAGTTCTATCAGAACTTATAGAAAAAAAGAAAGCTACTATGCAACAGCATTATTACCATCACATAGTAGCTTTATAAGATTGTTTATCTGCCGCTACAAATTACTATTATTCAGTACACTGCAATTAAACTTATTCAGTATTTCCACGCATCGGTCTACATTAGAAGGACGAATTACCACATGCGCCGTATCGCCTTGTGCAAACGCATACATATACTCAATAAAGATATTCTCTGCCGCCAGATAATCCAGCACCTCGGCCAATGAACCCGAAACATTGGGGCAACTGATACATACCACATCGGTCAGCATCACGGCAAAGTCTTCGCCACGAAGCACTTCCACCGCTTTGTCCACATCCGAAACAATCAAGCGAAGAATACCGAAGTCGGTTGATTCCGCCATACTGAATGCATGCATATTGATACCATGCTTTGCCAATGTCTTGGTTACGTCGTTTATTCTTCCGGTCTTATTTTCCAGAAAAACGGATAATTGCTTAATCGTCATATTGCGTACATTTATTATTTTAAGATTCGGTTATCTATCACACGTTTGCTCTTGCCTTCGCTGCGGGCAATGCTGTTCGGTTCCATCAGTTTCACATCGGCACTGATAGAGAGAACGCTCTTTAGCTTGTCACTCAATGCTTTCTTCATGGCAAGCATGCTTCCCATATCGTCCGAGAAGAAGTCTTTGCGGACTTCCACCTGCACTTGCAGAGAGTCCAGATTGTTCTTCCTGTCTACCACCAGCATATATTGGGGTTCAAACTGAGGCATATCGAGAATGACACTTTCTACCTGTGACGGGAATATATTGATACCGCGGATAATCAACATATCGTCACTACGTCCCATAATAGGAGCCATGCGCACATTGGTTCTTCCGCAAGGGCATTCACCCTCCATCAATGAAGTAAGGTCTTTGGTGCGATAACGCAGCAAAGGCATTCCTTCTTTGGTAAGCGTAGTGAATACCAGTTCACCTACTTCGCCATCGGGCAGGCGTTCCAAAGTTTCGGGATTGATTATTTCGGGGTAGAAGTGGTCTTCATTGATATGTGAGCCATGTTGTTCCTGGCACTCGTAGGATACACCGGGACCCATGATTTCACTTAAACCGTAAATGTTATATCCCTTCAATCCCAAGCGTTCCTCTATTTCCTTACGCATACTTTCGGTCCATGGTTCTGCTCCGAAAGCTCCGATGCGAAGACCGATGTCTTCTTTGGTAAGCCCCATGCGTTCTACAACTTCTGCCAGATAGAGGGCATATGAAGGAGTACAGGCTATACCGGTTATGCCCAGGTCGCGAATCAGACGGACGTGTTTTTCCGTATTGCCCGTAGAAGCGGGAATAACGGTTGCACCCAGGTTCTCCACTCCATAGTGGGCGCCCAGTCCGCCGGTAAACAGGCCATAACCGTAGCTCACAGAGAAAGTATCATTGCGGGTAACACCGTATGCCGAAAGACAACGTGACATCACTTCCGACCACACGGACAGGTCACGACGGGTATAACCTACGATGGTGGGATTTCCCGTAGTGCCCGAAGAGGCGTGTACACGCACAATTTCGGATGCCGGAGCAGCCTGTAGTCCGTAAGGGTAGTTATCACGGAGATCCTGTTTTGTTGTAAAAGGCAGTTTGACAATATCGTCTATTGTCTGAATGTCTTCGGGAGACAGATCCATTTCCTGCATTTTATTGCGATAGAAAGGGACGTTGTGATAAACCAGGTTTACCAACTTATTCAGGCGTTTTCCCTGTAAGGCATGCATTTCGTCCCGGCTCATGCATTCTTTATTGTTGTTCCAAATCATAGTAATAGATTTTATTAATTGCTGTAGGGGCGGATTGAATCCGCCCGATAACGGTTTACTTTATGTATACGGGCGGATTCAATCCGCCCCTACGGTATATCTTATTTATGGTCTTCCTGAAAGGCTCTCATACGCTCCTCCATAACCGGATAAAGTTCTTCGCGCATACGCGATGTGCAGGCACGTACACCTTGCTGTTCGCTACCGGTGGTAGACAGAGATATGCTGCTTACCCCATAATATAATAGTTCGCGAAGCAACTCGCCTCCCGTCATATTTCCATAGCCGATGGTAAAGAAGAAACCATCACCTACCACCTGCGTGGCATCATAGTCATACACAATGCGGAAACCATTGTCCGTAAATATCTTTTTCATGCGTTCGGCACGGCGGGCATATTCACGCGTGTCTTCTACAAAGTTGATTTTCCCTTCGGTAGACAGACGGAGCATTTCAGCATAAGCGTACTGTGTGGATGCCGTAGAACCGGAAGTAATCATATAAAGGATAGACGCAATCAAGGTCTGTCCGAATACGCCTGCATCCTTGTATCGCTCTGCCAAAGCAGGGAACTGGCGATCGAACAGTTTATCACTGATGCAAGTCAATGCCATGCGCTGTCCGGCGTAGCTGAATATCTTTGAAGAAGAAAGCATCAGGATGTAGTTATCTGTATATCGTGCCACCGTGGGAGGATAAGGAGGCTGGAAAGGATGCCCCATATCACGACGGAAGTCCATACAGAAATAAGCAAGGTCTTCCATTACAATTACGTCATACCGGGTTGCCAGTTCGCCGATGATCTGCAATTCTTCCTCTTCCAGGCAAATCCATGCCGGGTTGTTCGGGTTAGAATAGATAATGGCGGCAATATCGCCTTGGCTCAGGAAGCTTTCCAACTTCTCACGCAAGGCGGCTCCACGATAATGATAAATATCAAATTCCTTCCATTCCACCCCGATAATGCGAAGCTGTGATTTCTGAATGGGGAAGCCGGGGTCGATAAACAATACTTTATCTTTTCCCGGTATGCGCTGGGTACAAGCTATGAATGAGCCGAATGAACCGGCTACCGAACCGGTAGTGGGCACACAGGCACGCGGAGAGATTTCCAAATCCAAAAAGGCTTTTACGAAACGGGATGCTTCGTTTTTCAGTTCGGGGACACCTGCGGCGGCAGGGTATTGGGAACCTACACCTCTATCTAAAGCGGCTTTTTCCGCTTCAATGCCTATTTGGTTGGCTGCAAGTCCCGGAGAGCCTTGGTCCATGCGGATAAAAGGGATTCCGGTTTCCTTTTCTAAATATTGGGCAACCAGTAGCACGTCGCCAATGGTGGCTTGGGAAAGATCGGCGATGTGTAAGTCTTTCACCGCCTTTTCCACTACTTCTTCACTAAATATTTTCATGGTATTCTATTCTTGGAGGATTTACCCGTAGGGGCGGACCCATGTGTCCGCCCGAATACATTCACAATATCATTTTCCTTTTCCAATGCTTATCGGGCAGACACATGGGTCTGCCCCTACAGGAAGATAATAGCTTGAGTTATTTTTCAAGCAATTCCATATAGTAATAAAACAGTTTTACCAATTCTTTACCGCATTAAAACCTATATCGAAAGCCTTTTTGTTCATCTCCACAATCTTCTCGCCTTTTGCGGCAAATACACGTCCAATGCTTTCGCGCAACTGCTCCGGTGATACGATTTCGATATACTTTGCAGCCATACCCAATAAAATAACATTGGCACATTTGGGCATACTGTTTTCTTTCGCCATTTCCTCTATATCCAGTGTTACCACACGCGGAAGTTTTTTCAGTTCTGCTTCCAGTGCAACTTCTTCGGGATAGTTCGGGATGTTCTTGAACGGACTGGAAGCCGTTATCACCCAACCTTCTTCCTGCAAATAAGGCAGATAGCGCAATGCCTCCATCGGTTCCATGGAGATAATCATATCCGCTTCCCCCCCACCAATGAGGTCGGAATAAATCACCTCGTCAGACAAACGCAGATTGGACTGCACATCTCCTCCGCGCTGGCTCATTCCGTGTACTTCGGCCTGTTTCAAATTGATGCCCTCTGCTGTGGCAGCTTCTCCTATAATGGTAGCGATAGTCAGGATACCCTGTCCGCCTACACCTGAAAGTACGATATCTTTTCTCATGCCTTATCTGCTTTTTTCTGTCTTAGTTTACGATTTAATGTCTGGATACATTCTCTGCGCGGAATAATGACAGACACACCTTTATATTCTATTTCTTCGCGGATGATACGGGTAATTTCCTCCATGTTCTTGGGCAATGGAACAACTACACGCACATGTTCCGGCTCTACTCCCAATCCCAGGCAGATAGCCTCGAATTTATTAGTTCCGGCAGAATCCTGTCCTCCGGTCATGGCAGTGGTCAGGTTATCCGAGATCAATACCGTGATATTGGCATGATCGTTTACTGCATCCAGCAAACCGGTCATTCCGGAATGGGTAAAGGTGGAGTCACCGATAACGGCAATAGCCGGGAATACGCCTGCATCGGCAGCACCCTTTGCCATGGTGATAGACGCACCCATATCCACACAACTGTCTATGGCACGGAACGGAGGCAAAGCACCCAATGTATAACAACCAATATCGCCAAAAATGCGTGCATCCGGATATTCGGCAGCCACCTTGTTCAATGCATCATATACATCGCGGTGTCCACATCCCTGGCACAAGGCAGGCGGACGCGGCACTACTACCTGAGGGGTACAGAAAGGACGTTTGGTTGCCCAACCGATTGCTTCGCCTACATTGTCCGGAGTCAATTCACCGGTACGGGGAAGGATACCTGTCAGACGACCTTTCACCCAGTAATCCTCAGAAAGGATAGCTTTTACCTGTTCTTCCACCACCGGTTGTCCATCCTCCACTACCAAAATGTATCCGCAACATTCTGCCATTGCCCTAATATCTTCTGCCGGCAACGGATACTGGGATACCTTCAATACGGGAATGCCGCAACCCTCTGTGTCAGCCTCCTTTACATAGTTATAACCTATGCCACAAGCAATGACACCAAATTCATTATGCTCTCCGGGAGTAAAACCTTCCAACCGGTTATAAGGAGACATGGATGAAGATTTTTCCAAATCCTCCTGCTTCTTTATCAGTTCCAAGTATTGCTTGCGGGCATTGCCGGGCAACAATACCCAGTGTGCACGTTCATTATCGGGATTCAATGTATTTTCTTCCCTAGCTTCTGCTATCTCCACTCCGGCACGCGAATGGGCCAGACGGGTAACGATGCGCATCAGCACCGGCAACCTCAAGTCCTCCGAGAGGGTATATGCATAGTCCATCATATCATACGCTTCCTGTTGTGAGGACGGTTCCAGAATGGGAATCATGGCAAATTTTCCATAGAAACGAGAGTCCTGTTCATTCTGAGAAGAATGCATGGAGGGATCATCAGCAGCCAGCACCACCAATCCGCCGTTCACCCCGGTGATAGCGGAATTGACAAAAGCATCAGCAGCCACATTCATACCTACGTGTTTCATACATACCAAGGCACGTTTTCCGGCATAGGACATACCCAAAGCCGCCTCCATAGCGGTCTTTTCATTGGTACACCAAGTGCTATGTACTCCTCTCTCCTTAGCCAAAGGATTGTTTTGAATAAATTCTGTGATTTCGGTGGACGGTGTGCCCGGATATGCATACACACCCGATATGCCGGCATGTATCGCTCCGAGGGCAATCGCTTCATCGCCCAACAATAATTTCTTTTCTGCCATTATCTATTTTTTTATTAATTATTCTTATATCAATGTGAAGGGATCGGCATCATTCAATACCGGGAATTTCTTTCGGAAGGCTTCCAATACTTCCATATTTATCTCTGCCGAAACATGGCTTTCGGTGCTCCACGGACATTCGGCTATCGTTTTTCCATACGGATCGATGATGGCACTGCCGCCTGAATATTCGCAGGCGGGATCAGTACCCATGCGGTTTACGCCTGCCACATAGCATTGATTTTCGATGGCACGTGCACGAAGCAATGCACTCCAGGCATCGACACGCGGAGTGGGCCAGCTTGCCACATAGAGTATCATGTCATAGTCACCCAGATTTCGTGCCCATACGGGGAAACGGAGGTCGTAGCACACTTCCAGCAGGATGCGCACACCACGGAAATTCACCACTACACGTTCTTCTCCGGCTGTAAAGTGGTTATGCTCTCCGGCAAAGGTAAACAGATGTTTCTTATTGTAATGTTGCACAGTGCCATCGGGATGGACAAAGTAAAAACGGTTGTAATATTTTCCATCTTCGCACACTGCCACGCTGCCTGCTATGGCGCAATTCCGTTCAGCAGCTTTGCGCTTCATCCAGTGCAGGGTGTCACTATCGGCACTTTCGGCAATGCCTTCGGGCTGTGTACAGAAACCGGTGGAAAACATTTCGGGCAATACAAACAAGTCGGCATCGGGCAAACAACTTATTGCCTCATCTGCTCTTGCTACATTTTTCTGTGGATCAGCCCATACTATATTTCTCTGTAGAATTGTTATTTTCATAGCCTTTTAAATTATAAGACCTACAAAGGTAACAATTATAATAAGATGGCAAGCATTTTATTACTAACTATTTCCTTTTACCCCCTTTTTTCTTTCATGTTTTTATAAATATTCCCTATTTATCCTTTGACATAAATAAAGAGGAAGCGTCCCCTCCTACGTGGCAACGCTTCCTCCATCCATACTTATTAAATCTTTAATTCTGTAGCTTAAAGACCACAGGCACAGTGTATTTCACTCTCACTGCTTTTCCTCTTTGCTTGCCGGGTTTCCATTTGGGCATGGTGCTGATTACCCGGATCGCTTCCTTGTCCAGATAAGGATCAACGCTTTTCACCACTACCGGATTCAGCACTTCGCCATTGGTACCGACTACAAACTGAACCACCACTTTGCCCTGAACTCCTTGTTCGGCGCTGACGGTGGGGTACTTGATATTCGAGCTCAAATACTTCATCAGGTCGGCAGCACCGTTGCCAAACATCGGCATTTCCTCTACGATAACGAAATCAATGTTTTCTTCCACTGTTTCCTCGGGAACTTCAATAGGCGTAGGAATAATGACCGGTGCATCCGTAGGGTCTGAAGCAGCAATATCTCCTTCCCGTTCCGTCGAATTATTATCCACTATGTTGAGCTCTTCCGGGTTGACGGCAACCGGCGGAGGCGGTGGCGGCAGAGGTTTATCCTGATTGTAGGTTACAGGAACTAAGTCTTCAAAGAAATCCGGGTCATTGACAAGGTCATTAATCGCATAAGTTACATTACGCTCAGTCCATTCGAACGAAACAAACATAAACGACAACGCCACCAGAAGACCCATGAACAGCCAACGGGACTTACCCTTTTCAAGGTCGGCTCTTCGTGTTTTTTTCACTTCCATAACGAGTGTTTTTAAATTAGACAATATGTGAGTTAAATCTCAGTGTCCGTATTTAAACTGGAAGTAAGTTAGTTAAAATATAGATAAGTTAAAAGAGAAAAGGGCGTCTTATATTATTTTTTAATACAAAACGCACCTTATTCAAATCCGTTAAACAAAAAGGCTAAAATCAACCGCTCTTTTAGTTAACGTTCAGTATTCTGTTAACGTTTGCTGCTTATTCTACGGCAATGCTAATTTCTGTCAATAATTCCTCGGGAGCTGTGTCTCTAGGATCATTCAGGTAGCGTTCATAGCTGGGTTCGTCACGCAAGGTACATCCCATTTCGGGGATCAGTTTTGCATAGATTGTGTCATACACAGCCTGCAAGTCGGCATAAGAACCTTTGTACAAAAAGACAGCGCAACGTCCTGCCGGAATCACCTTTGCTCCCACTTCGCCTTTGGCTACTCCGGCTACAGGCAGTACCATGCATACGTCTGTACGGAGTTTCTCGGGAGCAGTCACCTTGGGATCATCATGGTAGATACAAAGCGGACAGCAATCACCCATCGGCAAGCCCTGTTGCTGCACATAGCCAAATAGTTTCCCCCATGTTCCGCAATAGTCATTCAGTTTATAATCTCCCGTCAGGCGAATATAAATCACTTGCAACGCAGGCACTTCCTTCACTTCGCCCTTGATGTCCAAATCGGGCATAATCATTTCTGGTTTCATAATAATGTACTCTTTATTTATTCTATACTCATTCGGTGAAATCCCATAGAATTGCTTGAATAACTTAGAGAGGGAAGACGGAGCATCGTAGCCTATCCGCCAGGATATTTCCTGTATAGGAAGGTCTGTGTAACGCAGCAGTCGGGCGGCCGTCTCGACGCGCATTCTCATGATAAAACTGCCGATAGGTTCACCCAGGAAAGCACTGACCACCCTATGGAAATGCCAGCGTGAGAAGCCGGACAATTCTGCCAACCGGTTCAGGTCTATGTTTTCACTCAGGTGATTGTTGATGTACTCTATCAGCACGTTTATACGGCGATGATACTCTTCTTTCGTTGTTATTTTCTGCATACTTCGTTTGGTTTTTCTGAGGGCAAAGTTATAGGAATAAATACCGGAAGGCTTTTCCGATGTTGCTAAGATAGGAAATTATTCTCTATATATGTATCTGATAACACATTACTAACGTATAGGCTGTAACATTATACATCTTACAGCCTATACATTAGTAATGAGTGAGGGCTGACGTTAGTAACGTGCAGGGCTTGACATAGGTAAGAGGATTCAGTTACATAGGTTCATCCCCCACACAGGGACTAGCTTGGTGCTATCCTGTTTCTGCAATAGCTCTTTGGCACGCTCTATTTCCTGTTCATAGTTTTCATACTTTTTTCCCATAAAGGCAGCCATTTTTTTGTGATACATAGCCCAGAGGATGATGGCACGGGGATTATCCGGATTTTGTTTCCTTGCTTTTTCTAAAGCGATGGTAATATTGGCTCCATACTTAGGACC
This sequence comes from uncultured Bacteroides sp., assembly GCA_902388365.1. Classification (GTDB taxonomy): domain Bacteria; phylum Bacteroidota; class Bacteroidia; order Bacteroidales; family Bacteroidaceae; genus Phocaeicola. The sequence continues at coordinate 18,445 of CABMPB010000034.1, forward strand.
GTTTACCGAAGGGTTCATATTCATCAGCGACAGGTAGCGGAAGGCTTTTAATGCTTCGATCTCTGACCCATCGGCTTCTTTTGTGTTTTCCAGTTTGGAAAGACAGCCTTCCGCCTCATCCAGTAAACGAGATTTCATGGTGTCGTCTTTTAATGCAAAAGTCATTAAGATGTCCGTATATGCCAGGTTGTAGGCAGTCATCCAGGTGGCTTCCGTGGTTTGTAATTCGCGTTGCAGGCGGTTGCGGGTTTCCATCAGGTTGTTCTGTGAATAACAGGTTGTTGTTACGATAAAAACGATGATAAAAGTAATAGTTCTCATAATTCTATGTATTTAAATGATTAATAAAAAAGGGCGAATGGGGTTAGAAATTGGATACATCATAGGCTGTTTTGCCACTCAGGGTGATAAAGACGCCGATAAAGAAAGAATGATCACTGGAGTTGCGGATAAACTTTCCGTTCTCTTTGCCATACACGTTTTTACGACAAAGCAGGTTGCCGGCATAGGCATAGACAACTACCTTGGGAGAAGCCAGATAAGTAATACCCAAATCCAATGAATTATAAGGTTTTACATGGTCATTCATGATACCCGGCTTATCGGAATTATGATAAGGGCGGCCACTGGCAAAACGATTACTCAGACTGATAATGCTTTTTAATGGCCGGCAGGTATATCTTAATGATACGGATGCATTGTGCACAGTGGCATAAGGCGGAACGGTCAGTTCGCCATATTCTCCATATTTACGTTTGGAATAGCCGTAAGAATAAGTCAATGTATAATCCACATTCTTAATAGGCGGTTGAGTATCTCTGAAAAAGAGGTCGATACCCTTGGCGGTTCCGTAACCTTCGGAGGTGATTGCACTTCCGTTTTTCCATGCCAGGCGGTCATATTCTTTATAATAGATTTCGGCCCGAAAGAGGCGGCTGCCTTTGGCATAGTTGACTCCTATTATATAATGAGTGCATGATTCGGAACGTAAATGATTATTTTGTTGCAACCACTCATTTTCTGCCAGTTGGGTATAGCGTCCGGCTATGACCGAGAACTGTACTCCGGCCCATTCGTAATTCACTGCTACGCGAGGGGTAATATTCCATTGATGGTTCATTTCATTGTATTCGCCACGGGAGGAGGCTTCGACAAACAGATCGCTACGCGGATTCCATACCAAGGAGGCAAAGCCTGCCAGCAATAACGGATTGAAATGGTTTATGGCAGCAATATCCACTTTATTATTCGCAGTAGCCGGTAAATGGTATTCATTACGGAAAGAACGAATGAAACCTTCCACTCCGATGTTCAATCGAAAATAGGGGCTGATACGTTTGGAGGCTTTTGTTTTCAGATGGATTTCCTGTTCCTTCTCTTGATAAGTGTCTTCGGGTTGCCTTACCTCCTGATAACTCTGATTACGAAAAGAAAAGGCGGCTCCGGCAAAGTAATTCCAACCACAGGAAGTAGTGGTTTTGAAAGTGGCATTGGCATATACATTGTCCTCTCCCAAGCCCAAACGAAGATTGCCTGCGTGCTGCTTGAAAGCAGTGCGGTCGTAATTAATGTAGGTTTTGAAAGTACTCTTATCCGTAGGAGAATAACGAAACTGGGCGGCTCCCGAAAAACGTCGGTAAGGATGGATCCAATCCATGCGATCAGGAAACAAGCCGTTATAAATACCCATATCCCAATAATCCATATTCAACGAAAGCGAACCTTTGTTGAAAGCCTTTGTCCCTCCTCCCGACAGACCGACCACCGAAGGACTGATGCCACACTTTGTCACCTCACTCTTGTCTTTGGTATAGAGAGGGAGCACTGCCGAAAGCCCGTCGGCATATTCCTGTGAATATCCACCTCCTGCAAAGTTTATTCCTTCGAACATAAAAGGGGAATATCGCCCGCGGGATGCACTGTTCTTATCGGTAGTGGTATAAGGGAACAATACATGCATATCATCTATATAGGTCTGAGTTTCGCGGCCACTTCCTCCGCGTACTTGCAACTCTCCGTTATCGGCAGATGCCTGCGTGCCGGGAAGCATCTGAATAGCTTTATACAAATCGCCATTCGTACTGCTTTCGGTCACCAAGTCTACAGAGGAGATTTTATTCCATTGGCTGTTCCCTTTCAGCAGATAGCTGCTGCCAACGACTACCACATTGTCCAATGCAACAGAAGAAGGTTTCATTTTGATGGTGATATCCTGTAGCTGAGAAGCCGGGGCTGTTCGCAAAAATTCATCATATCCCAGCATGGAGGCGCAGAGTGTCACTGTTCCTTTTTCTGTATAGTGAAAAGAGAAGCGCCCCTGCTGATCCGTGCTACTCCCTTCCGATGTACCTTTTATATATACATTGACAAACGATAGTGGAGTGTCTTTTTCATCCACTACCCTGCCCGATATGGTGACCTGCTGTGCCAAGGCTGAAAAGACAGGCGGCAGGATACATAGGAATATTAAAATAATCTTTTTCATTAGCTCACTGCATTTTGTTTAACAGCAGCAAACATAGAGGAAAAAACAAGAGGTTCCAAAGAACAGGGATATATGCCCTAGGAATGTGACGAATGGCGATGGAATGGGGCAAAATGCGTATTTTTGTGACGAATGGCGTAGCTATATAGCAACCATATAAGGGGGAAACAGGAATGTAACGATCGGCTTGTTTAGCTGTAGGGGCGGATTGAATCCGCCCGGATACACAAAGCAAACTGTTATCGGGCAGATTCAATCTGCCCCTACGGCTAAATAATAGCAAATTTTAGCTTTGATAGTCCCTATAGCGGCAGACATACTTTTTCCCGGATCTCTTTATTGTAGGCTCGGGATACAGGAATTTCCTCGTTCCATCCTTTCAGCACCAGGCGATAACCTTGCGAATTGCCTTTTACCTTTTCTATAAAATGCAGGTTCACCAAGAAAGCACGGTGACATTTCTGTATAAAGGAATAAGCAGTGAAAGCATCTTCCACCTGCTTCATAGTGATGCGCAGGGAACGCTGAAGTACTTTTTCGTCTTTACAATAGACTATCTTTACATAATTTCCATCCGCCTCTGCCAATAGAAGATGATCCGCTTCCAGCTCAAAAGTTTCTTTCAATCCATCCGGCAAAACAATTTTCGCTGCCGGAGATGAGTTCTCAGATGAAGCAGTGCGTTTTCCTTTATAAATGGATTCGTTCATGCTTGCCACTTCTTTCAGGTGGCGGGACATATTCCTGTTTTCAGTAAGTATGGTCATCAGTCCCACGGGGAAGATACCGATAAGAAATGTATCTATGGTTATAGTGAAAAAAGCAGAGAGAGTGAACCCGCGGGAAGAAAAGAAAGTGAAGATAAACAGGTAGTTGCCTATGGCTATCAGCAACAGAAGCAAAATATAATAAAATATATTCTTGCCTACCGTCCAGTTCTTCTCCTCAAAGTATTCTTTCCCAAAGATGAAAGGCAATATCCACTTGGGCAAATTGACACATATACCGGAAATCAGCATTAGGCCGCCAAGAATAATCCACTTATAAATGCCCAAACTGCTATCAATGCCAAATGGCTCGAAGATAACGAACAACAGGCAGACTACTCCACAGGTGATGAATGTAGTTTTCCACCACAGCATATCCAGTTGCGGATAAGGCCTGCACAAATATTCTTTTATATACTTCAAATATCCCATTATATCGTTTTTTTGGAGATAATTCCAACCATATTGTCATATGCACCCGGAGATGAAGCCATTACAGGCTTACTATCTCCTGCAAAATGCCGACAGCAGTCTCTACCGTCTCCACGTTCTTTATCACCATGCTGCGCTTGCCGTTCTGTTCGCGCAGATTGCAATGACGCGGATTCTTTCCCATATAGTCAATAATCTTGCCAAAGGCGGCACTTTGATAGTAAGGGCTATCCAGATTACTGATAAAGTATAATATCATCCGTCCGCCTTTCAGAAGGATTCTCTCGGCTCCCAGCCGCTTTGCCAACCTGCGCAGCGGAACAATGCGCAAAAGCTCCTGTCCCTCGGGAGGAACTTTTCCGAAACGGTCTTCCAAGCGGGACTTGAAGTCCAGCAAATCTTTATCCAGTTCCAATCCGTCAAGCTCGCGGTAGAGCAACATACGCTCGCTGCTGCTGGGGATGTACTCGTTGGGGAAAAGTAATTCCAAATCACTCTCCACCTGGCATTCTTCCACAAAGTTCTCGCCGCTGATCTTCTCCTCACCTGCCGCTTGCAATTCTTCGGCATAAAGATCGGCAAATTCATCCTCTTTCAATTCTTTCACTGCTTCCGCCAGTATCTTCTGATAGGTTTCATATCCCAAATCGGCTATGAAACCGCTCTGCTCGGCACCCAGCATATTTCCCGCTCCGCGAATATCAAGATCCTGCATGGCGATATGGATGCCACTGCCCAGGTCGCTGAAATTCTCAATAGCCTGCAGGCGGCGCTTTGCCTCGGGAGTGAGCGAAGTGAGCGGAGGCGCCAGCAAGTAACAGAATGCTTTCTTATTGCTTCGCCCCACACGGCCGCGCATCTGGTGCAAGTCGCTCAATCCGAAGTTGTGTGCCTGGTTGATGATGATTGTATTGGCATTAGGAATATCTATACCACTTTCGATAATGGTAGTTGCCAACAGCACATCATAATCATAGTTCACAAAGTCGAAGATGATCTTTTCCAGCTTCTCGGGTTCCATCTGCCCGTGACCGATGCAGACACGGCAATCCGGAATATTCCGCTTAATCATCGCTTCCAGTTCCACCAGGTTCTGGATGCGGTTGTTGACAAAGAACACTTGTCCGTTGCGGCTCATCTCAAAGTTGATGGCTTCGGTTATGATGTCCTCGTTGAAGGTATGTACCTCTGTCTGAATGGGATATCGGTTGGGGGGCGGAGTCTGAATGACAGAAAGGTCGCGCGCACCCATCAGTGAGAACTGCAAAGTACGCGGAATGGGGGTAGCGGTCATGGTGAGGGTATCTACATTCACCTTCAGTTGTCGCAACTTCTCTTTCACGCTCACTCCAAACTTCTGTTCCTCGTCAATGATCAGTAATCCTAAATCTTTGAATTTAATGCTCTTGCCTATAATCTTGTGCGTACCTATCAAGATATTGATTTTACCCTCTGACAGTTCCTTCACTATTCTTGTAACATCCTTGGCGCTACGGGCACGGCTCAGGTAATCTACCCGGCAAGGGAAATCCTTCAAGCGCTCGCTGAAAGTCTGGAAATGCTGATAGGCCAATACTGTGGTAGGAACCAATACCGCCACTTGCTTATTATCGGTCACAGCCTTGAAGGCTGCACGAATCGCCACCTCGGTCTTTCCAAAGCCTACATCACCACACACCAGGCGATCCATGGGGCGCTCACTTTCCATATCGGCTTTGGCGTCTTGCGTTGCCTTCAGCTGGTCCGGGGTGTCTTCATAAATAAAGCTGGCTTCCAACTCATGTTGCAGGAAGCTGTCGGGACTATATGAGAAACCTTTCTCCTGTTTACGCTGTGAATACAGTTTGATAAGGTCGCGGGCAATATCCTTTATTTTAGTCTTGGTGCGCTCCTTCATCTTCTCCCATGCACCGGTTCCCAACTTGTTCAGTCGGGGCGTTTCCCCTTCCTTGCCCTTGTACTTGGAAATCTTGTGCAAAGAGTGGATGGAGACAAACACCACATCCTCGTTCTGATAAACCAGTTTGATAACCTCCTGCGTGGTGTCACCATTGGGAATGCGCACCAGTCCGGCAAACTTGCCCACACCATGATCAATGTGTACCACAAAGTCGCCCGGTTCAAACTGGCTCAACTCTTTCAGTGTCAATGCCACCTTTCCGCTACGTGCCTTGTCACTGCGGAGGTTGTATTTGTGGAAACGGTCAAAGATCTGATGGTCGGTAAAGAAGCAGCTTTTCAGTGTGTTGTCCGTAAAGCCTTCGTGCAAAGTCTTGTTGACGGGAGTAAAAGTGATCTTGTCACCACGTTCCTCGAAGATGTCTTGCAGGCGTTTTGCCTGTTTCTCGCTATCGGTACATATATATAAGGTGTAACCCCGTTCCAGATACTCAAGAAAAGAGTTGCTTACCAAGTCGAAGTTTTTATGGAAGATGGGTTGGGGAACGGTGTCGAAAGTCAGCGCCGCCTGCGGAGTTCCTGTGGGCTTATTGCCAAACTCGATCCGTTTAAATTCCAGAGCACGGACGGTAAATTCCGAACCGTCTATCAGTTTCATTTCCAGATTCATCAGTTCCGTCTTCTCCCCTTCGTAGGCAGCCAATGCCTGAGGGGACAAGGCCTCATCGCGAACCGCCTGAATGCGCTCTCTCACCCAAAGGAAATCTTTCATTGCCAGCACCGTATCCTTCTGAATAAACTCGAAGAAGGAAACTCCACTCTTATCGGTGGCAGCAGTCAGTTCAGGCACGATGGCGATGCTTTGCTTCTTTTCTTTTGAGAGCTGATTCTCTACTTCGAAGGTACGGATGCTGTCTACCTCATCTCCAAAGAAGTCGATGCGGTAAGGATATTCGGAGGCAAAAGAGAATACGTCGATGATGCTTCCGCGCACTGCATACTGCCCCGGTTCGTACACATAGTCCACGTGGTCAAAGCCATAGCTGGTCAAGACTTCCGTGATGAACTCCGTATCCACGTGCTCGCCTACACTGAGTTTCAGAGTTTTATCCGTCAGTTCCTCCTGCGATACCACTTTCTCTGCCAAGGCATCGGGATAAGTCACCACACATAGCGGCTCGCCTTTCTGCAACCGACTCAACACTTCCGTGCGGAGAATCTCATTGGCGGCGTCTTTCTGACCATACTTTATGGCGCGGCGATAGGAAGACGGGAAGAACAACACTTGCCCATCTCCGTTTATTTGCGTCAGGTCATGGTAGAAATATCCTGCTTCTTCCAGATCGCCCAGTATAAATACGAATGTCTGTTTACTCTCTTTAAGGAAGGAGGAAGCGAACAAAGGTGCTGCCGAAGCATGTAGTCCTCCTAGGAAAATAGTCCTCACCGAGGAATCTTCCAATAACGTAGCCAGTCCCAACGCATTGGGATGACCGGCATAAATACGTTGCAATTCCGAAATATCCATGTTTCTTTTTAAGATGGGCACAAAATTAAATAATTATCTGATTACTTACTCCAATTATTGCCAACTATTTAAGATTTTCCTACTTTTGTAGCTTAATACATAAACTCATGGAAACAAAAGCAATAAACACAAAGTTGAAGGGACACGCACGTGTAGACATAGCCGATGTGCTACGCGGTCTTGCCGTGATGGGCATCATCATTCTGCACTCCATCGAACATTTTAATTTCTATTCGTTTCCCGACGTCACGGGACAAAGCGTCTGGCTCAATTTCTCGGACAAGGCTATCTGGAACGGGCTGTTCTTTATGTTCGGTGGAAAGGCATATGCTGTTTTTGCTTTGCTGTTCGGATTCAGCTTCTTCATTCAGGACGATAACCAGCGTATGCGCGGCAAAGATTTCCGCCTGCGTTTCTGCTGGCGGTTGATTCTGCTTTTCCTGATAGGTAATATCAATGCCTGTTTCTTTACCGCAGAGGTGTTGGTGCTCTACTCGCTGGTAGGCTTCATCCTGCCCCTGACCTGCCGCCTGAAGGACAAATGGGTGTTCCTGCTGGCTTGCCTGTTGCTGATACAGCCGTTGCCTCTTTACTATGTGATACGTGCCTGCATAGATCCGGCATTCGTCACCCCTGCCATTCCCACCCGTAGCTTTTGGGATGCCACCTTTGCCGTACAGAGCAGCGGTAACTTCCTGGAAACCATCCGCGTCAACCTGTGGGAAGGACAGTTGGCAAGCCTTGCCTGGGCATGGGATCACGGACGTGTGTTCCAAACGGCCGCCCTCTTTCTACTGGGTATGCTGATAGGCAGAAAAGGACTGTTCCTGAAAGAGAACCTAAACGTGTGGAACAAAGTACTGGCAAGTGCGCTTATCGCTTTCTTCCCCTTATACGGGCTGGGCAATATGTTGCCTGATTTCATTACCAACAAATCCATCCTGACTCCCCTGTCACTCATTGTCACCTCGCTTTCCAATTTTGCTTTTATGCTGATATTGGTATCCGGAGTTATCTTTGCTTTCTATAAGACGAACTTGCACAGCGGACTGATGAAAATCACTCCTTATGGCAAGATGAGCCTCACCAACTATATCACTCAGAGCATCGTAGGTTCCATGCTATACTATAACTGGGGCTTTGCACTGCACACACAGTTTGGCATCACCGTCAGTTGCCTGGCAGGCGTTGCCTTCTTTATCTTGCAGTTTGCTTTCTGCCGCTGGTGGATGAGCCACCACTCCCACGGCCCTATGGAGTATCTGTGGAAGCGGGCTACCTGGTTAAAATGAACCTAGAACCTAACTTATTCATTATTTGTTTATAAACAGTACATAAAATAGAAGTTTAGCATTATGCGCGAAGAAATTATTAAATTATTAGGCAATAACCGGTTGAAAGAGGCATTGACGCAAATGATGACGTATGCCGCACAGACTTCCGACTGGCAACTAAAGAATGAAATAGAAGCCTTGCAAACATCATATGACTTAATGTTGCAATACACTTTGAAAGGAATGAAAGATCCTAACAAAGAAGAACTATACAACAAAATGATACGGACAGCATACGAACTGGCCGACCGTACCCATATAGCTGTGGAAGCTACGCTGAAATTTGATGTCTATTATGACACCATGCGCACATTTGTCCAAGCCCCGCCCCACAGCTTTGCCGAACTGCAATTACAGCTAGAGGCATACACGGAAGACATGGGAACGGCTCCATTGATTTACACCGATGAAGCCAAGCGGAATGAAGAAATGAATGCCATCCGCAACCGTCACGAAACAGCCGTCAATGAGTTGTTCGAGAAAATATGGGTATCTACCCACTGGAGCGAAGCCGAAGCCGAGGAAGCGAATACTCTGTTCGAGTCACTGCTTGTCCAGACTAACGACCTCTCGGTGATGGTCAGCGCCGTTACCCTCAGCCTGCTCCACATTTTCGACATCCGTAAATTCATGTTCCTGCTAAATGCTTATGACCACGAGGAAAACATGGTAAGCCAACGCGCCCTGGTGGGCATAGTCCTGGCTTGCTATTACCATAACGACCACATCATGCGTCATCCCCAAGTCATGGAACAGATCTATGCAATGGATGATGACCCTTGGTTCATGCAAGAACTGTACACCGTACAGATACAGCTATTGCAATCTGCACGCGAGACTCAGAAGATAGACAAGAAGATGCGTGAAGAAATCATTCCCGAAATGATGAAGAACCCCAAGCTGAGAAACCCAAGGCTGGGCATTGAAGACACGGAAGAATCAGAAGACCACAACCCCGAATGGGAAGAATGGATAGACAACTCAGGCATAGGCGACAAGCTGCGCGAGCTGGGCGAGTTGCAAATGTCCGGTGCAGACGTTTATATGAGCACATTCTCACAACTGAAGAACTTCCCGTTTTTCAAGAAAGTATCGCATTGGTTCTACCCCTTTGACACGCAGTATCCGGATATTTCCCAGTTATCCGCCGGCTACAACGAGCATGATGCATCCATACTGAACGTACTGATGCACTCGGATGCCTTCTGCAATTCCGACAAGTATTCTTTCTTTTTAACCCTGATGCAAATGCCGGAAAACCAAAGGCACCTTATGCAGCAACAACTGGCTCAACAGCAAGAGGTTTCAGAGGAACTGAGAGAACGGCTCAAGGAAATATCACAGCACAAGACGCCTGCCGAGTTTATCAGCCGCCTGTACATTCAGGATCTCTACCGCTTTTTCAAACTATGGACAAGGAAGCATGAGATACATGACATATTCCAAGACCCTCTGGATTTGTGGAACAAAACGACACTGCTCCCGGCATTGCAGCACAAGGATTATATAAATAAACTGGCAGATTACCTGTTTACCCATGACTACCTGACCGAGGCCGGAATGCTATATGACGAATCCATAGAAAAGTATAACAGGGAGAATGCCGAATTGTGGCAGAAGGCAGGCTATATCTATCAAAGAATAGGTTCGTATGAAAGGGCCATAGATTACTATTTGCAGTCCGACCTGCTCCTGCCCGATAATGTATGGAACAACCGCCACCTTGCCCAATGCTACAGAAAAGAAGAAAACTATGAAAAGGCAGTGGAATATTACAAGAAAGTGGAACAAGTGCAGCCGGACAATCTGACCCTCGCCTTCCAAATAGGGCAATGCCTGATAGAGCTGGAACGATATGACGAAGCATTGGCCTACTTCTATAAAGTGGAATACCTGAATAAAAAGCCTCTGAACGCACGCCGCGCCATAGGCTGGTGTTCCTTTATAACCGGTAAATACCAGGAAGCGAAGAAATACTACGACCTTCTGCTTTCAGAACCCACCCCCACCATGGAGGAGTGGATGAATGCCGGCCATATATACTATACATTGGGTGAAATGGAGAAAGCCATAGAGTATTATCGCAAGGCCCAAGACCTGTGTGGCAGCCATGCCCAGTTTGTCAAGCTCTATAAAAGAGACCGGGACGATTTACTGAAACAAGGCGCCAACATAGTAGACCTGTGCATACTGCCGGACGAACTAATTTAGCGGAGCATAAGACAAATCAATACGGGATAGAAGTTTTGTATAATTATATAAGATTTCTATCCTCACCGGATTTTCATTATTCAACTGATAATTGGCATGCACATTATAAGTACTTTCCCCATGATTCAGGCAATGGCCTATATCATTGGGCAATGCAGTCCTGTTCCTTATCTGTCCCAGGTTCAGCAGGAAATAAAAGAAGCCGTCCAGTCCGTCACGATCCACCACGTAAGCCTGTAAGTTCAGGTTCGCTTCATAGTTGATATTATCATCATAATTATAGTAGGTGTGACAGAAAGAAAGACTGTCATTGGCTTCGGTATAGGTAGTCATTACTTCTTTCAATTTGCCCTCTCTGTCAAAGACATACTTCCCTACCACGTTTCTCAGGAAACGACGGTCCGAAGTAGCCCGGTAATCAGACTGAATGCATATTGTATCCCCCCTGTAGTCATAAGTTGTCCGCTTTTCCGCTTCGTACACATCCTCTTTCACTCTCAGCATGCAACGAGCCTTGCTTTCCTGCGCCTTGCCTTTTCCCATCTTAAAAGTAACATTGCAAAGTCTGTTGCCGGAATTATTCAAGCAGTCCATTTCTCCTATGACTATCTGGTCTCCAATGTACGTTACCGGGGTATCCCCATACTTTATTATATTTCCATCGCGGTCATAGTCCAACTTTAAAACTTGTTCTTCTTCACCTGTTAAGTCTGTGATCTTTGCCACATATGAATCAACCGCGTTTTCTTTACATCCTCCGACAGTAAACAGCAAGAGGATCAATAGAACACATTTTACAAACGAATCCATTTTCATAAGTCAAGCGTCATGTCTATGCAAATAAAACAAAAAATATTAGAAGTATGTGCAATTTGGAGCTTTTTAACTCAACTTCTTTATCCTTCTTCTGTTTTAAACAGCAATTATAACATGAAATAACTATGGAGTGGATTATACATCTTTTAAGACAACATTCGGAACTGGCTATATTTCTTACTATCGCCGTGGGCTTCTGGATAGGTAAAATGAGAATAAAACAATTCAGTCTGGGCATCGTCACCAGTGTGCTGTTGGTAGGGGTGCTGGTGGGGCAGCTCGATATTAAGATAGACGAACCGGTGAAGTCCGTATTCTTCCTCTTGTTCCTGTTCGCCATCGGTTACAAAGTAGGTCCGCAATTCTTCCGCGGGCTGAAAAAGGACGGGTTGCCGCAAGTGGAGTTTGCCGCCCTGATGTGTGTGGGATGCCTGGTTATCACCTGGTTACTGGCCGTACTGATGGGGTATAATGCCGGAGAAGCTACCGGATTGCTGGCAGGAGCGCAAACCATATCCGCCGTCATAGGAGTAGGTCAAGACACCATAAACGGACTGAACATAGATGCCACGCTGAAGAACCAAATGATCAACATCATCCCGGTGGGCTATGCCGTGACCTACATTTTCGGTACTGCCGGATCTGCCTGGATACTTGCCTCCCTGGGTCCCAAGATGCTGGGCGGACTGGATAAAGTGAAAGCCGCCTGCAAAGAACTGGAAGCCAAAATGGGAAGCAGCGAAGCAGACGAACCGGGATTTGAGCACGCCCGCCGCCCGGTGGTCTTCCGTGCCTACCGCATAGAAAATGAATGGTTTGGCAACGGAAAGACCGTGGACCAACTGGAATCATCCTTCGTGGCACAAGGAAAAAGATTGTTTGTAGAAAGAATGCGACATGGCAGCACGATTATCAACGATATTATTCCCGGACAATTATTACAAAAAGGAGATGAAGTGGTGTTGAGCGGACGCCGCGAGTTTGCCATCGGTGAAGAAGACTGGATAGGCGAAGAAATAGTCGATCCCCAACTGCTGGACTTCCCGGTAGAGGTGCTCCCCGTCATGGTGCACAGAGCACCCTATGCCAATCAGAAACTCGACTTTATCCGCCGGCAGAACTTTATGCACGGAGTAAGCGTGCGCCGCATCAAGCGTGCCGGCATTGAGATCCCCGTCTTTGCACAGACCACCATAGACTGTGGCGACACGCTGGAACTGGTGGGACTGAAAAAAGAAGTGGAACAGGCTGCCCGCGAATTGGGCTACATAGACCGTCCCACCAATGCCACGGATATGGTGTTCGTAGGTCTGGGCATCCTGCTGGGCGGCATCTTCGGTGCACTTGCCATCCATATAGGAGGCGTTCCCATCAGCCTCAGCACCAGCGGGGGCGCATTGATAGCCGGATTGATCTTCGGTTGGTGGCGCAGCAAACGCCCCACCTTCGGACAGATACCGGAACCGTCTTTATGGGTGCTCAATAATGTGGGATTGAATATGTTCATAGCCGTGGTGGGCATATCCGCCGGGCCCAGTTTTGTGCAGGGACTGAAAGAAGTGGGCCCCATGCTGTTCGTTATCGGCGCGCTTGCCACTGCCTTGCCTTTGCTGTTGGGATTGGTACTGGCGCGGTATGTATTCCGGTTCCACCCCGCCCTGGCGCTGGGCTGTACCGCCGGAGCACGAACCACCACCGCCGCACTGGGCGCCATACAGGAGGCCGTGGACAGTGAAACTCCCTCGCTGGGCTACACCGTGACCTATGCCGTGGGCAACACCCTGCTCATCATATGGGGAGTGGTTATCGTATTATTGATTAATTAAAAACCTAAACTTATATCTTTATGGAATATTTAAGTGATAAAAGCAGCGTAGCCAGAATGGACAAGGATCTGGAAAAGATCAGCCCGTTTGAACTAAAGAACCGCCTGATAGAGATGGCGGACGAGAGTGTGAAGAAAATGGCACACGTCATGCTGAATGCAGGCCGTGGAAATCCCAACTGGATTGCAACAGAGCCGCGCGAAGCCTTCTTCGCCCTGGGCAGTTTCGGCATTGAGGAATGCCGCCGGGTGATGAACATGACCGAGGGTATTGCCGGCATCCCCGAAAGGACGGGCATAGCCCAACGCTTTGAAGCGTACCTGAAACAGAAAGAAGGCACCCCCGGCATCGACCTGCTGAAACGCACCTATAACTATATGCTGATGGAGCATGCCGCCGATCCGGACGACCTGGTGCACGAATGGGCTGAAAGCATCGTGGGCGACCAGTACCCTGTGCCGGACCGTATCTTGAAATACACCGAAATCCTGGTACAAGACTATCTGAACCGGGAAATGTGCAATGGCAATCCTCCGCAGGGCAAGTTCGATTTATTTGCCACCGAGGGAGGCACGGCGGGCATGTGCTATGTGTTCGATTCGCTGGAAGAAAACTTCCTGTTGCACAAAGGGGACAGCGTGGCGCTGATGGTTCCGGTCTTTACCCCTTACATTGAGATTCCCGAACTGGCGCGTTATGACTATGATGTGCTGAACATCTCGGCCGACACCATGAGCGAAGACGGGCTGCACACGTGGCAATACAAGGTGGAAGATATTTACAAGCTGCGCGATCCCAAGTACAAAGCCCTGTTCATAGTCAACCCCAGCAATCCGCCCAGTTACCAGTTGAACAAGGAATGCGTGGATGCCATAAAGGATGTGGTGGAGCGTTGGAATCCCAATCTGATGATTGTTACCGATGATGTATATGGCACTTTCGTCCCCGGTTTCCGCAGCCTGATGGCGGACTTGCCTCACAACACCATTTGCGTTTATTCGTTCTCCAAGTACTTTGGGGCAACGGGCTGGCGTGTGGCCGTTACCGCCATCCACGAGAACAATGTGTTCGACAAGATGATAGCCACCCTGCCCCGCAAGCGCAAAAGCGAACTTGCCAAACGCTATGGCAGCCTGACGATGCACGTGGAAGATATGAAATTCATTGACCGCATGGTGGCAGACAGCCGTCAGGTGGCGCTGAACCACACTGCGGGACTGTCTCTGCCGCAACAGATGCAGATGTCTCTCTTTGCCGCCTTCTCCTTGCTTGACACGGAGGATAAATACCGCCATGCCATGTTGAACCTGATCCACACGCGACTGAAAGCGTTATGGGAGAATACGGGATTCATCTTGCCCGATGATCCGCTGCGTGCCGGTTATTATTCGGAAATAGATATGTTGATATGGGCAAAGAAATTCTACGGGGATGCCTTTGTGCAATATCTGAAAGCTACTTACAATCCGCTGGATGTGGTCTTCCGCCTTGCCAATGAAACGGGGCTGGTGGTGCTGAATGGTGGCGGCTTTGATGGTCCCGAATGGAGCATCCGCGTGTCACTTGCCAATCTGAATGAAAAAGATTATATCAAGATAGGTCTGAGCATTCGCAGGATATTGAATGAGTATGCTGAGAAGTGGAGGAAGGAGAATAACTGATGTAACTATCACATGGTTCACCGTAGGGGCGGATTGAATCCGCCCGAAAACAACCAAATAGTAAGATTCTGAACAGATAATCATATAATACTTGATTATCTGTTCAGAATCTTACTATTTTTATTTTATCTATTGTCTCGGCAGGTATGTATTATCCTACACCGTTAGTCCTCTCAGCCTTCCACCACCCATTTTTCTATATTACGTGTCTTTGCACTAAAGTTCACCCCTATTTTAAACAGCTTGCGTCCGTCTGCTTCAAAAGGAAGGGCATACTGCTTCTCATTGATTTGTTGCAAAGCCTCTTCGGCCGTTCCATCCAGTTTGAACTCCATAATGTAAATAAACTTATCAGTCTGTAGCACCATGTCGATGCGCCCGTAACTGGTATTATATTCTGCATGAACATAGAAGCCCATCAACTTTGAAAGGATGAAAAGTACATTCTGATAATGCACTTCCTGGTCGCGAACCAATTCATAAGTAGTATCGGCAAAGAAACTTTGCAGGCGGCGGAAGAAAGAATCATAGTCGCCGGACTCCACTTCGCGCACAAACTTCTGAACCTCAAATGGAGATTCCACTTTGCTCACATTAGTATAAAAAGGCAGCAGGAATAGCATGAATCCTTCCTCCACTTCACGATTGGGGAAGCCCAGACTATAGATGCCAAAACGCTTATCATATCCCTTTATGGTGAGATACCCACTCTGATAGATCACCGGAATAGGATCGGTAGATTCGGAGTCAACACTATTCAGCACTTGGGCATTGGTTTCCTCGTGTGCCATACGTTCCAAGTTATAATGATGCTTTTTCAGCAGCTTCACCAAGTAGGTGGGCGTACCCGTCTCGAACCAATAACTGCCAAACTTCATGGAATCAAAAGTATTGAGAATGCTGAACGGATTGTATATGCCCCTAGAGTTCTCCATAAAGTGATAACCATCATAATTCTCTTTCAGCTCATGGCATACTTCCTCGTAAGTCATTCCGCATTCGTCAGCTAATTGATGCAATTCCGGTTCCAGATAGTGATGGATTTCTTCTTCAGTAATTCCGCATATATCTACATAGCGTTTGTCCATACTGATGTCTTTCAGGTTGTTCAAGTCGCTGAATACGCTTACTTTTCCAAACTTGGTTACTCCGGTCAATACACCTATCTGGATGCATCCGTCCTTGCTTTTCAGTGCGCCATAGAATGCTTTCAGTGTTCCGCGAAAGCTTTCTTGCAAGTCCTCATTGCCAATGGCTTGCAGCATGGGCTTGTCATATTCATCCACTAGAATCACCACGCGCTGCCCTGCTTTGTCGCAGGCACGCTGAATGATGCCTTCGAAACGCATAGCCAAAGAATTTTCGGCAGGTTCAGCGCCGTATAGTTTTTCCCATTCTATCAGCGTACGGTTCAGTTTATCTTCCAAACTCTCCGGCGTATCATACTTTTGGGTATTCAAGTCCAAATGCAGTATAGGATATTTTATCCAATCCTTTTCCAGCTCCTCCATTGCCAACCCTTCAAACAACTCCCGTTTCCCTTGGAAATAGGCTTCCAAGGTAGAGATAAGCAGGCTTTTACCAAAACGGCGCGGACGGCTCAGGAAGTAATAACTGCCTGTCTTTACCATTTTATAGATCAATGCAGTTTTATCAATATAGAGATAACCGCCGTTGCGGATCTTTTCGAAATTCTGAATACCGATAGGATAGATCTTATCACTCATAGACTTCTGTTTTTAGAATACTAACACACAAAGATACTTATTTACTCTGTATTTCCCATGGTTTCGGCAGATATATTATGCGATGCCGCTGCCCCACCATAGGGGCAGGTTCCAAACCTATCCGAAGCCACAAAACAAACCGTTTTATAATTGCACCTCAATCTTTAGCTTTCCACCTAATCCACGTTCTACTATATCATATAGCGTCTTAAGAGTGATGTTTCCACTATCGTTCTCCACTTTAGATATAAAAGAACGTTTCTTCTCTATGCGGTCGGCAAGTTCTGCTTGAGTCATTGCTAGTTTTTCGCGTGCAGCGCGAATCTTTACACCGATGCGAAGAGATTCCAATTCCCTTTCAAGCTGATCTCGTTCCGGAGTGCCTGCCTCACCGTAATAGCGATCTTTGATCTGATCTAATGATGTTGTATTCATTTCTTTTTCTCCTCTTCTTTTTCGTTATAATATTCAGTTTTTAAACGGATTGCCTTATTTATTTCATCCGAAGGCGTCTTTTGCGTTTTCTTTTGAAAGCCGCTTAACAGCACTACCAACTTATTACCATCAAAAAAGCAAAATATCCGAAATATATTGCTTCCTAGCTGTACACGCACTTCAAATAAGCCATCGGTTCCTTCAATGTACTTTAAATAAGTAATAGGAATACGATCTATTTGTTCTATAATATCCAATATTTTAATGATCTTAGTTCTAACCTTTGGAGATTGTTCCCTAAAGAAATCATCAAAATAAGATTTGTATGTAATAACCTCTCTTATCTTCCCCATATTGCAAAGGTAACTTATAAATGACATTCATACAAATAAAAGGAAGATTATTTAGCATCGCCTGTTGTTTTGTATTGTTTCAAATCCTCAAGAGCAATAGAATCAAGTTCCTCACCCCACCAATGAAACAAGAAAAGCCCCCTCCCCACTACTTAACTTTTTATGAGCTACATTAAAATAATAAAGCTTTTACAACTCACTTAATGACTTAATGATTATTTTTGCAAAAGATTCAAGTTTCGAATACAGAAAGAGCGAAAGCCCTTCCTTTCGCCAACCGAATCAAAGCAATTTATATCACTATTAATTCACCAATAAAAAGAAAAGTAGTTATGAATCACAAAACAAGGAGTAAACAATTCACCCTATGGATAATGGCATTAACCCTGCTATTACTATCGGGATGTTACAACGACGACAAATTATGGGACGCCGTGAACGAACAAGAACAGCGCATTGCCGCACTGGAAACCTGGCAAAAAGTAGTGAACGGAAACATAGAAGCCCTGCAAAGGCTGGTGACCGAAAACGACTACATCACCACAGTGACACCCGTCACCCTGAACGGGGAAACAGTGGGATACACCATCGCCTTCAAAACCCAGCCCCCCATCACCATCTACAACGGCGCCAAAGGGGATAAAGGAGACAAAGGAGACAAGGGAGAAGACGGAAACGCCGCCGACCTCCCTCTCATCAGCCTGACACAAGGCGAGGACGGAAACTGGTACTGGACACTGAACGGCACACTGATGACCGATGCCCAAGGAAACCCCATACGCGCCAACGGACAAGACGGTAAAGATGGCAACGATGGACAAGATGGAAATGACGGAGCCCCCGGACAGGATGGCAACCCCGGACAAAGTGCCCCCACCCCCCAACTGAAAACAGGACAAGAACTGACCGATGCCGGAATAACAGGCGGCACATGGACTGCCGATGCCGTCTATCTGAGCGTGGACGATGGCAAAACCTGGACAAGAGTATCGGGCAAAGACGGCACGGACAGCAGTGCCACAAGTGCCATCACTAAAGTAGAAATCTCGGCAAACGGTATGTATGTGCAATTCACCTTGGCAGATAATTCAACAATCGATGTCCCCACCAAGGCATGGGCAGACGCATGGGAAAAACAGGTGGACAACCTCAACAACAATGTAAAGGCACTGCAAGAATTAACCAGCGGAAAGAAATTCATTACCTCCGTCACCCCCCTAGATAATGGCACAGGATACACCATCAACTTTAGCGAAGAAGAATCCGTCACCATAAAGCAAGGCGAAAAGGGAGAGACAGGAGATAAAGGCACGGACGGAGTGACACCTACCGTAGAAATAAAGGAAGGCTACTGGTGGATAAACAACACCAATACCCATGTAAAGGCAACAGGCGATGCCGGAGCTCCCGGAGCAGCAGGGGCAGATGGAAAGACTCCTACTTTCAAAATAGAAGATGGGGAATTGAAATATCAGTTCACCGACGATACGGGATGGACAAGCCTGGGAAGCGTGAAAGGAGATAAGGGAGAACAAGGAAACACAGGTTCAGAAGGACCGCAAGGTCCACAAGGCATACAGGGAATAGCGGGCCCGCAAGGCGATGCCATCTTTGCAAAGAATGGAATAGACAATACGAAAGACGATTATGTGGAGTTTACCTTGGCAGGTGATGATGGTAAAACCTTTACAGTGCCCCGCTATGTGGAATTGGGATTGACGTTCTCTCAGAATGGCGGGGGGATAGCCGATCCGTATGCATCTGCTATCATCATAGACACCTATCCGGTGATAAGTTACCAATTTGTGGGCACAGCACCGGCTACCGCCCCGCGCGTATCGGCACTGTTCAGTGATGCCGATGGATGGAAAGTAACCGTAGACCGGAACAACCAAACCATCACCGTCACTGACGCACCTACCGCCGGAGAGAGGGAATTGATCATTATGGTGACAGACAGCAAAGGCAATGCACGAAACTATGCATTGACACTGGAACGGGCTAACTTTAATAGTAACGGGAGTGCAAATACATACACCATTTCCGATGCCGGAGAATTGGCAGAGCTTGCCAAGCTGGTGAATAGTGGAAACGATCAAAAAGGAAATACTTTTGTGTTGACGCAGAATATAGACTTGACGGGGAGGAATTGGACGCCGATAGGTAAATATGCTTGGCGAGATGAGCTGCCCTTTAAAGGCACATTTGATGGACAAGAACATACAATCAGTGGGCTGACTATAAAAAGTGAGCAAAGCTACTTGGGTCTTTTTGGCTTTTCGGACTATCCTGCTACCATAAAGAATATCACATTGCTTTCTCCACAGATAGAATGTGGAGAAAAGAGTTGGGGTGTTGGAGCATTGATAGGATTTAGTTATGTAACAATAACAGACTGCTATGTGAAAGATGGAGAAATTAAAGGTAAGGAAAGCTGCGTAGGTGGATTAATAGGAACTTGCTGGTTCGGTACTATCACCAACTGCCATGCAGAAAACATGTCTATATCCGGAACTAGTGCTGTAGGTGGATTGATGGGAGGTTGCGACGGAAGTACAGTAACCAATTGCCATGCAGAATGTACCGTAACAGCTACCGGTGGCTCATGTGGAGGATTGATAGGAGAAGGTACTACCAATGGCAATCTAACCATAACCGCCTGCTATGCCCAAGGCGATGTGACAGGAAATGGTTCTTCTGTAGGAGGACTGATAGGATATTGCTCTGCTAACTCAAATGGGCAGAGTACGGCTACCATAAAAAGTTGCTATTATGCAGGAACAGTGACGAATAAGGCTAGTGATAAACCAATCGGTTTCATTGGTAGCACTAGTGGAACACCCACCTTCACCGCCTGCTATGGTGCATTTACAACAGGGACAACGGGGCTAACTTCTTTCACTGGCGTTAATTATGTCACAAAAATAGGAAGTGATCATATAAGTGCCATGAACAAAGCCACATCCCCTAACTCCTATTACAATGAAAATGGAACACTGAAATCTGAAAAGCAGCAACAAACGGATTAAGAGAACGAATGTATCAAAACCAACATCCCCCCTCCTGTTGCCGTAGGGGCGGACCCATGTGTCCGCCCGATAGCACAGCGCACCATCACCCACCGTAGGGGCGGATTGAATCCGCCCGAACCAGCAGTCACGACCTTGGGAGTAATGCATCCACAAATATACCTTCGGAATGTTATCGGGCGCATTCAATGCGCCCCTACGGTGCATGGAAACCTTCGCCGGACGGCTATGAGGGTTTGCCTGCCCCAACCAGCGGTCACGACCTTGGGAGTAAAATAGAAAGCAAACTGTTTTCGGGCGGACACATGGGTCCGCCCCTACGGCTATACAAAAACAACTAGTATATCAATTTAATATAGGAAAAAGATGAAAGATTTTACAGGAAAACAAGAGGAAGACCTCAACAACCAACAACCCATCCAACAAGTGCAACCCCAAAAACAAGTGAAAACAAAGAAGCAAGAAGCTCCCCCATCACTAAAGAAGCTCCTGAAAGAAACCAAGAAACAACTGAAAGAACGGTATAAAAAAAAGAGCCGCTCACTCAGGACGAACTAGCCGAAGTCCTATCGCTGAACAACTCCATAGCCCGCCTCTGCCCCCAAACGCGCGGACTATCGGCAAACAACCGATGGAAAAAAGAACTGCCCGGCACAGATCACGACCAAAAAATAAAAGCAATGGTGGAGTTTGCCAAAGACTTATTCGACGCCGCCCACTACCTGGTTACAAACCAGGAAGACGAGGACGAAGGAATGACCAAAGGATTTGCACACCGCTTCAGCCTCGTGTTCAGTTTCGACGATTTCACCGACGAGGAAGTGTATAATAAACTGATGCAAGAGGTGAGAAGAAAATATCCACAAAGGATAATCCCTAGAGGCACAGAAGATTAGCTATAGCGAGCGCAAAATAGTAAGAATTAGTTTACGCCCGCGTTTTAAGCATTCAAAACATCTTTATCTGCTGAATGTCAATAAGATACCCCCGTGCCAACCACCAAAACACGGGGGTAATCTTTATTTTATTCTGCCTACCTTTGCATTGTCATCAAGACAATTAGTGCACTAAGCGGAATAAACATTTTATTAAATTACAAAGCAATGAAACCAAAGAAAGAACAACAAATACACCTGAACCTGAATATGATGTCAGATTTCCGTGTAATCAGCTTGAGCGAGGAGATGGGACACGAAGGGATCAGCCTCTACTTTCAAATGTACTTCTTCCTGTACATGCAGAAAGAGTGTTGCCACAACCTCCACAAACTGGAACTGCTGGCAAAGATATTCAAAACAGACGCCGAAACCCTCACCCGGGTGATCTGCGACTTTGAACTGTTCAGCATGGCCGAGGACGGGACATTCAGCAGCACCATGCTGGATGAGGAAATGGATATTACCCGTCCGTATGCCCACCGAAAGGTGGCAGGAGAAACGGCAAGTACTGCGGCAAACGCCGGGGCGGAAGCGAACGGAAAAGAAGCGGGAAAAGAAACTTCTCAAACGGAAAAGGATGCCCCGAAAGCAGGAAAAGCGACTGACGCGAAAGCAGCGAAAACGACTACTCCGAAAGCAGGAAAAGAGGCTGAAACCATAGTCGAAAAAGCAGCAAAACCGGCTTGTAAAAGCAATAAAAACACCTGGAAAACGGATGAAAAAGCAGCGTTTCAGCAGGCAAAAAGCAGTGATTTCGGTACTGTTTCCACTCCCTCGGGGAATAATAATAATATTAATATTAAATATAACCAGAAAGAGAGTAGTAGTATTTCCCGACCGGACAACTTGAAGCCGGCACGAAACTGGACGGAATGTGTCCGCGATGCTTTCGCCCAATCTTCATGGCTGGAAGTGGTGGCGATGCAAAGCGGAATGCAAATGGCGCTGAAAGAAAACCTCAGCTTCATCATCCACCTGTTCACCCGCCACGTCATAGCACAAGGCACGGAACTGAATATCACTTCGGATCATGAGGCAAAATCATACTTCATGAATTTCATCCGCCAAGGCTCCCCCACCCGCCGGGATGTGGACGGGAAACTGAAAGAGTACATCCGCGGAAAGGTGCAGGACAAGGCGCACTCACCCTATGAGCAGTATGATCCCAAGACGAAACAACGATCGTATGACGGCGTACCGATTCCCGCCGATGCGCCACCACGACCCAATGCACGGGTGGGGTGGAGCTATGAAAGGTCGGGGTGGCTGTGAGGTAGCTATCGCCCACGGCGCTTTAACGTTATCGTCCACCGTAGGGGCGGATTGAATCCGCCCGAATGCATACACGGCTGCGCTATGTCATCGGGCGGATTCAATCCGCCCCTACGGTGGGGGGAAAACATCAACCGGTAGGTATTTTAAACACTAACATCAAAACCCCATGCAAGAAGAACAAAAACAAATCATAGAGCGTGCCCACAACCGCAACCGTTGCAAAATAGCATGCCCTTTCTGCGAAAAGACCCGCCACAACCACAAGGACCACTCCATGAGTGTAGACCTGATACGTGGCATCTACCACTGTTTCCACTGCGGAGCCAAGGGCCGCCTGCACAGCACCGTGTCCGGCACCCGCTACACCCCTGCCCTGCCACCTGCCAACCATGCCCGTCCCGATGCCGCCGCCCTGCAACGTATGCAGCCTCCCGGCCCCACATGGACGGACTACCTCACCCACACCCGTGGCATCTCCGCCGACGTGCTGCGCCGCATGCACATCAGCGAGTCACTGGAGCGAATGCCCCAAACCGGCCAGACCGAAAGCTGCATCTGCTTCCCCTTCACCGAAGAAGGGGCAGTGGTAAACATAAAATACCGCACCCTGCAAAAACACTTCAAACTGACCGCCGGAGCCGAACTCATCCCTTGGAACATCGACGCCATCCGCAACCGTCCCCGCGCCCTCCTCACCGAAGGCGAAATAGACGCCCTCACCCTGCTGGGCCTGGGCTACGAGGAAGTGATCTCCGTGCCCAACGGCGCCGGAGGCATCAACCTCACCTGGCTGGACCGCTTCATCGACACCCATTTTGCCGACAAGGACTGCATCATCCTCGCCCTGGACACCGACGACCGCGGCATAGACCTGCGCAACGAACTGATCCGCCGCCTGGGCGACAGCATTTGCCGCGTAGTGACCTGGGGCGAAGGTTGCAAGGATGCCAACGAGCACCTGTTGCGCCATGGCGCGGACAGCCTGCGCCAAGCCATAGAATCGGCACAGGAAGTCCCCTTGGAGGGAGTGTTCAGCGCCGAGGACGAGCGCGAGGACTTAATGAAACTTTACCGCGAAGGTCTGCCTCCGGGCAAGGAGTTGGGGTTGGAGAATCTGGATCGTTTCCTCACCCTCGCCCGCCGCAGGCTGATGCTGATAACGGGCATCCCCGGGCACGGCAAGAGTGAGTTCTTGGACGAGATAGTAACCCGATTGCTCATCCGCCACCAGTGGCGCGCCGCCTTCTTCTCGCCGGAGAAGCAGCCCCACGCCATGCACCTGGCGCAGATAGCGTCGCGCATCATCGGGCAGACGTTCCGCCGGGGCTTTGCCACTCCCATGGAGGCGGAACAGGCGTTGACGTTCCTGGGCCGCAACCTTTTCTCCATCCTTCCCGACGAGGATTACAGCATAGACACCGTGCTGAACATTGCCAAGTCCCTGATCCGCCGCCACGGCATCAACGTGCTGGCGCTGGATCCTCTGAACTGTTTTGACCACTGCCGCCCCAACAACATGACGGAGACGCAGTATCTGGATAAACTGCTAGGGCGAATGGCTAACTTTGCAAAGCAAAACAACATATTGCTCATCTTGGTGGCGCATCCCACCAAGATGCACAAGTTGCCGGGTCAGAAGGAGGAAGCGAAGCCGGACATGTATGACATTGCGGGCAGTGCCGCCTTTGCCAATAAGGCGGATTACATCCTGTCAGTATTTCGTGATTTTGCGGAGGGGCATACGCAGGTTACTTCCGAGAAGGTGCGTTTCAGCCACGAGGGCACGCGCGGAAAGGCGTTCTTCCGGTTCTCGATGCACAATAACCGGTTCACGCCGTGCGAGATTGAGACGCCGGAGAACCCCCGTCCCCCGATACCGAAATGGGATAATACGAATTGGTTGAAGGGGTTGATGGAACCGAAGCAAGGGGAGCTGGGGATGGAGTAGCATCCCCCCGTAGGGGCGGACCCATGTGTCCGCCCGATAACATCCACGTTCCCACCCACCGTAGGGGCGGATTGAATCCGCCCGAATACACCCACTACAACACCCACCATATAATAATGCATACAACTGCGCTATGTTATCGGGCGGATTCAATCCGCCCCTACGGTGGGTGAGGTTTTATTCTCTGATACGCTTGCAGGTAATAAAAAGATTACCTACCTTTGCTATATAATTCAAAATAGACACGATGCCTACAATTTTAATATTATTCGGTTTAAAGTTTAGAATATATGTACGCGACCATGAACCTGTACATGTTCATGTCATCAGCCAAGATGGCGAAGCAAAATTTCGGGTAAGTGATGAAGTAAAGCTAATGGATAATAAAGGAATGAAGCCTAAAGACTTAAAGTTAGCGGAAAGCATCATTGAAGAAAACAAAGAACTGATTATTACAGAATGGATTAAAATATACGGCAAATAAGCCGTGTCTTTATAATACGGAAAGGAGTTATTATGGTAGCAAAGAAAGTATGGTTTGAAGATGACAAGATCTTCATTGAAACGGATGACGGGCGTACTTTGTGGCAATCTGTTTTATACTATCAGAGATTGAGAAATGCTACAAAAGAGCAACGGAACAACTATGAACTGGGTGCCTTCGGCATCCATTGGGAGGATATTGATGAAGATGTATCCTATGAAAGTTTTGAATATGATAATCCGGAGCCTACGGGCATCTCGCGATTGTTTTTAACACATCCCGAAATTAACGCATCGGCTGTTGCCAGACGTATGGGGATGCAACAAAGTCTATTGGCACAATATATCAGAGGTCTTAAAAAACCATCTGAAGAACGTGCCCGGATGATTGTAGACACCATACGGCAAATAGGGCAAGAGCTAAGTAACGTATGAGATTATTCTTTTAAAATAGTTCCACCGTAGGGGCGGACCCATGTGTCCGCCCGGTAACACAATGCGTTAATATTTTCAGTTCCATCCACTGTAGGGGCGGGGTTTGCCCGCCCTAACCAACGGTCACGACCTTGGGAATAAAACATTGCACTATGCCTCGGCTGACGCTATGCTATCGGGCGGAAGATTTTCCGCCCCTACAGTGGATGGAAACGGTGGGCGAGAACGTGGGTGTATTCGGGCGGGCAAACCCCGCCCCTACGGGGGATGGGAACGGTGGGTGTTATCATTAATGAGGGAACGGTGGATGTCAGTATCTAAGGCTCCCCCAATGCATCCACTATCAGTTGCACCTGTGCCGGTGAGAATGTCCGTATCTTATCGGTAAAACCTTGGGCGGTGAGGGATGCCACCAAGGTGGGGTGAAAGTCAATCCAACGCATCAGTTTGCGACGGGCGGCGCTCACGGATATATCGGGGCTGTAACACTGTGCCAGTTCACTCTTTCCGTAGGCTCTGATATGAAATTTTTCCATGCTATACATACTGTTTTTTTAGTTGTTTTAATCTGTTGTTATCGCATTACAAATGTAATCTTTTTCTATCGGATAATAAAGCATTCTCCCCTATATATTGCGCAACATCGCACATCATTCTGTAACATCTTAATGCATCGCTTATAATGACGCTTCTGCGCCATAGGCATGACGTATCTTTGTTCTGTCAGACGATGAGGGCCGACGATTAGTAATGACAACGCGCGATCATTAGTAACGACGAGGCCCGATGATTAGTAACGACGGGCTGCGAAGACCAGTAACGGCAAGAGAGTACCATCAAGTCCGGCACAAGTGAGTTTTTTAAGTCTTTAGTATGAATGTTTTAAATCTTAATTCAGTATGATTAATTACAGTATCGTGATGCGTAACAACCCCGTGGACAGAGATGCCAAAAGTAAGGCTTATGCCTGTTCACAGTATTCGGAGGTAATGGATATTAACCGCTTTGCAGAGCACATTGCCAGTCATGGGTGTGTGTACAAACGGGCGGATATTGTCGCCATCCTCACCATGTCCGTAGATTGCATGAGGGAGGTGATCTTGGCAGGGCAGAAAATACAACTGGGAGATTTGGGAAGTTTTTATGTCAGCATCAACAGTGAGGGGGCTGATACGCCGCAGGCTTTCAATCCCGCCATTCACGTCAAGAGGCTGAATGTGAACTGGACGTGCGGACAGCGTTTTCAGAATTTGTTGGAGGATGCAGAGTTCAATCTGGTGGCTACGCGAAAGGCGGCGCAGAAGGTGGTGAAGGCCTTGAAAGAGGGGAAAACCACGGTGAACCTGGGAGATGAACAGGTGGTGGAAAATATGGGGTAGCATTGCTGTCCGCCGTGTAATCGGGGATGGGAATGAATCAAATCGCATTTGTTGGAAAAGACAGCGCAGCCTCCCCCTTTTGAAGGGGGCAAGGGGGATGTTCTCTTGGAATGATGGAGTATCTTACTACAGAAAAGCAACCACACCAAGGAGAACATCCCCCTTAAATCCCCCTTCAAAAGGGGGAGAGGCTGCGCAATGCTTCCTTAGGACAATGCAATTTTATGTTCTTTTGTTCTTCTGTCTAAAATTCATTCAAAAACCAACTAATTATTAACCATTTAACACTTTATCCTTATGAGCAGTAAATCAAAATTCAACTGGGGTACTATCCTTAAAGTAATCATCACCGTAGCCACCGCCATTGCGGGCGCATTCGGAATACAGAGTTGCATTTAATCCCCCCATCCGCCATGCGTAAAATCACTCTTATCATTATCCACTGCTCCGCCACCCCCGAGGGGCGGAGCCTGGATTTCGAAGCCTGCCGCTACGAACACATCCATCACCGCCACTTCCGAGACATAGGTTACCATTTCTACATCACCCGCGGGGGCGAGATTCATCGCGGACGGGAGATAGAAAAGGTGGGTGCACATTGCAAGAATCACAACTCCCATTCCATCGGCATCTGTTATGAAGGCGGATTGTCCGCCGACAGTAAACCGATGGATACACGTACCTTGGAGCAGAAAGGAGCTTTGCTGGCATTGCTGCGGGAGTTGCGGGGAGTGTTTCCGGAAGCATTGATAGTGGGACATCATGATTTGAATCCGGTGAAGGCTTGTCCCTGTTTTGATGCGGTGAGGGAGTTTAAAGGGGTGTAGGCTTTCCCCCATTCTTGAACCACAGATGATAAATAATTCAAAATGGGGATGGAATGAATTCATCCATCGTAGGGGCGGACCCATGTGTCCGCCCGATAACATACAGGAAAAGCATGTATTGTGAATGCATTCGGGCGGACACACGGGTCCGCCCCTACGGTGAATTCATTCAAAACTCCCCCGAACAGAATTAAACTATCCCCCCTTTTTTGGATTATTTATCCCCACCCGTACACCTACTTTAAAATAAAATGCCTAGTTTTGCAAATAAAAAAGACACTCAGCATATGAAACATATAGCATACGCATTGATCCTTCTGCTCACCCTCACCTCCTGCGGAGAAGACCGCAGCGGAGAGTACTACGCCCTGATAGAAGACAACCTGTGGATAGAGCAAGTAATGAAAGAACATTACCTGTGGTATGACAACATCCCCGAAATAAAGAAGGATGACTACTTCGCCACCCCCGAAAACTTCCTGCAAAAGATGCTCTATTCCGGCGCACAAGACGGCAAAGGAGACAAGTACTCACGCATCGAAATGAAAAACGATGCCGCCCGTTCCCTGTACCTGCAACGCTCCTCCACCTACGGATTCGACTTTGAACTGATGAGCGACCCCACCGGAACCACCTCGCACACCTTTGCCCGCATCCTGTTCGTCCTGCCGGACTCCCCCGCCTCAGAAGCCAAACTGGAACGCGGAAACTGGATCTCGGCCATCGGCAAGGAAACGGTGACCACCAGCAACTACGGTTACCTGATGAGCGGAGGCGAAACCACCTTTGCCCGCGAAAGTCTGGTATTTGATGCCGAAGGCAACGCCAGTTGGCTGGCAGTGGACACCGTGAAAGTAGGGGCAAGCCGTCCGGTAGAGCTGGATCCATTCTATGTGAACACCATTTACACCGTAGAGGGAAAGAAAATAGCCTACATGGTATATAATGATTTCACCACCGGCCCCAACGACCAAGCCACCGACACGGAATACAGGGAGGAAATGCGCCGCATATTCGCCGATTTCAAAAGCCAATCTCCCGACGCCTTCATCCTAGACCTGAGATACAACCCCGGCGGATTCCTCAGTTGCGCCAATGACCTTGCCAGCTATTTGGCGCCATCCTCCGCATTGGGAAAAGTGTTCTGCACCACCTTGTATAATGACATCACCACTCCGCAGAAAGAGGAAATTCTGCTGAATCCCCAACTGGCAGCCGAGAACCTGAACCTGTCCAAGCTCTATGTGCTCACCAGCCGGTTCACCGCCTCTGCCTCCGAAGCCGTTATCAACTGCCTCCGCCCCTATATGGGAGAGGAAAACGTAGTGGTGATAGGCGAAACCACCTATGGCAAAAACGTAGCCATGGAGCCTTATGAGGATGAACGCTTCAACTTCATCCTATGGCCCGTTGTGGCATACGTGCTGAACTCCGCCGGAGAAGCCGATTACGTGAACGGCATCACCCCCACCTTTGCCCTGAGCGAACGAAATCTTATTTCTCCACTCTACCCGTTGGGAGATCCCAACGAGTATCTGTTGAGAAACACCATAGCCTATATCACCACAGGAACCATGCCGGACCTGAAACAACCCGAAAACCCGGCATCCATGAAAGGACGTGTGCTCTATAACTCTATGAGTGAGAGGGGGATGCGTGGCATCCGGTTGCGATAAACCCGTAGGGGCGGATTGAATCCGCCCGAATACACAAAGCAAACTGTTATCGGGCAGATTCAATCTGCCCCTACAGCAAAATGATAGCAATATCAGAGTTTTTGAAACAGACCCGTAGGGGCGGATTGAATCCGCCCGTATGCACAAAGCAAATCATTATCGGGCAGATTCAATCTGCCCCACAGCAAAATGATAGCAATATCAGAGTTTTGAAACAGCCTTGTGCCCGGTGAAACAAACCTTTGTAGAAACTAACTAACCAATCTATATAAATATGCGAACAAAACCTATTTATCTATTCTTATTATTGCTCTTTATCCCCCTGTGTGCCTTTTGCCAGTCAAAATCCACCTTCGAGATAAAAGACGGACATTTCTACCGCAACGGTAAAGTAACCCCCATCCTTTCGGGCGAGATGCACTATGCCCGCATCCCCCACCAGTACTGGCGCCACCGCCTGCAAATGATGAAGGGAATGGGACTGAACACCGTAGCCACCTACGTATTTTGGAACGCCCACGAAACCGAACCCGGCAAATGGGACTTTACCGGCGACAAGAACCTGGCCGAATACATCAAGATAGCCGGAGAAGAAGGCATGATGGTGATTCTGCGCCCCGGCCCATACGTGTGTGCCGAATGGGAATTTGGCGGCTACCCCTGGTGGCTGCAAAACGTGCCAGGCATGGAGATAAGAAGGGACAATGCCGAGTTCCTGAAACATACCAAAACGTACATTGACCGCTTGTACAAGGAGGTAGGCCACTTGCAATGTACCCAGGGCGGCCCCATCATCATGGTGCAATGCGAAAACGAATTTGGCTCCTACGTGGCACAACGCAAGGATATTCCCCTGGAAGAACACCGCGCCTACAACGCTAAAATAAAGCAACAACTGGCCGATGCAGGATTCAATGTGCCGCTGTTCACCTCGGATGGCAGTTGGCTGTTTGAGGGAGGCAGCACCAAAGGCGCCCTGCCCACCGCAAACGGCGAGAGCGACATAGCCAACCTGAAAAAAGTGGTAAACCAGTACCATGACGGCAAAGGCCCTTACATGGTAGCCGAGTTCTACCCCGGATGGCTCTCCCACTGGGCGGAACCGTTCCCGCAAGTGAGTGCATCCGAGATAGCACGCCAAACGGAAGCGTACCTCAAGAATGATGTATCTTTCAACTTCTACATGGTACACGGAGGCACCAACTTCGGCTTTACCAGCGGCGCCAACTATGACAAGAAGCACGATATACAGCCGGATATGACCAGTTATGACTATGATGCTCCCATCAGCGAAGCCGGATGGGTGACTCCCAAGTATGACTCCATCCGCACGGTTATCAAGAAGTATGTAAAGTATGCCGTGCCCGATGCTCCCGCACCGATGCCGGTCATCGAGATACCTTCCATCTCTTTAAATAAGGTTGCGGATGTACTGGCTTATGCCGAAAAGATGAAACCGGTAACAAGTAGCACTCCGCTCACGTTTGAGCAAATGAACCAGGGATATGGCTATGTGCTATACACCCGCCACTTCAACCAGCCCATCAGCGGCACACTGGAGATTCCGGGCTTGCGGGACTATGCCGTGGTGTACGTAGACGGCGAAAAAGCAGGTGTGCTGAACCGCAACACGCAGACTTATTCCATGGAAATAGAGGTTCCGTTCAACTCCACTCTACAGATTTTGGTAGAGAACATGGGACGAATCAATTATGGCAGTGAGATTATTCACAACACGAAGGGCATTATCAGTCCCGTCACCATCGCCGGAAAGGAAATTACAGGCGGATGGAATATGTATCAGTTGCCTATGAGCGAAGTTCCCGATCTGGGCAAGATGGGCGGCAACGTATATGCCAACGGATCTGCACAGGCAGGCAAGTTGAAGGATTGCCCGGTGCTGTATGAAGGCACGTTTACACTGGGTGAAACAGGTGACACATTTATTGATATGGAGGATTTTGGAAAAGGAATCGTCTTTGTCAATGGAGTGAACATCGGTAGATACTGGCAGGTAGGCCCGCAACAAACGCTCTATATACCGGGCGTATGGTTGAAGAAAGGCGAGAATAAGATTGTGATCTTTGAACAGCTGAACGCAGAGCCTAAAAAAGAAGTGAAGACGGTGAAAGTGCCGGTGCTGATGAAGCAGAAATAAAAAGAGTTAATTGACTATCAAGGGAGAATGAGTTCTAACTCATTCTCCCTTCTTTTTAATACCATCCCCCGTAGGGGCGGACCCATGTGTCCGCCCGAATACATAGCGCCAGCCGAAACACCGCGCCAGCTTCCCCCTTTTGAAGGGGGATTTAAGGGGGATGTTCTCCTTTCTACGGTTGCTTTCTGTAGTAAGATAACCACCATTCCAAAGAGAACATCCCCCTTGCCCCCTTCAAAAGGGGGAAGCTAGCGCGGTGTTATCGGGCGGACACATGGGTCCGCCCCTACAGGGGATGTTATCCCCCAAATGTTATCCTCCGCTCCCCCCATCCTTGTTAAAAAGAACTTTCCCAAAACAAAACTTCCCCCTCCCGCGTTATGTACCCAAATAACCATTAAAAACCTGACTTGACAATGAAAAAAGTATTTATCCTGGTAGCCATGGCTGCCATCATTACCTCTTGTGGTTCAAAAGGAAACAAAAGCGCCGAAATGATAGCCGAAGGCGAAAGTGACTCCATCTTTGCTGTAAACGACAGCACCTTGGGCGATCTGCAAACCTATACCTACGAAGGTATCATTCCCGCAGCCGATGCCGAAGGCATCAACTACCAACTCACCTTGCAGGAAGCAGGCGAGGACTCCCTGGGAACCTACAACCTGACCACCACCTACCTGGGAACCAAGGACGGTAACCAAGTCTTTACCGACAGCGGAACCGTAGTAACCATCATCGGCATCCCCAACGACAGCACCGCCATAGTGTACCAACTGGTATCTGCCGCACCGGGACACGAAAAGACCAACTTCCTGGCCGAAGGGGACAGCGCCGTAACCATGATAGGCAAAGACTTTAAGAAAGCCGCCTCCAAGCTGAACTATACGCTGAAAAAGAAACTTTAATTAACCGGCAGGCGACTAAATTCACAAAAAAGCAGACAGCAAGTGAACAAAAACATAAGCTGCCCGTTAGTATGAGAAAACTAGACGAAATAATTAGTATTAACTTTAACAAAAACTTGACATGAAAAAATTAATTCCTATCCTATTGGCGGTCTTTGCCTTGGTATCTTGCGAGAAAGACCCGGACATGGACAAATTGGACAACGAGTATCTGGTATTCACCAATCATGACACTAGTACTAAATTCAGTGACTTCAACACGTATTACATCCCCGACAGCATCTTGGTGATAGGTGACAAAAAGGATCCTGAATACTGGAAGGACGAAAATGCCCAACTCATTATCAGTGCATTCGTTGCCAAAATGAGCAACGCAGGCTATACACGCGCTACCGAAAAGGAAGATGCAGACCTTGGTTTGCAGGTGAGCTATGTAGCAAGCACGTATTATTTCCACGGTTATTATAATGACGGACCTTGGTGGGGCTACTATCCCGGTTATTGGTATCCCGGCTACTGGGGTGGCAACTGGGGAGGCGGATGGTACTACCCGTATCCCATCACTTACAGTTATAGCACAGGTTCCCTGCTGGCAGACTTGGTAAATCTGAAAGCTCCGGAAGGCGCTAAAGAGAAATTGCCCGTAGTATGGAATGCATACATCAGCGGATTGCTGGGCGGTAGCGGAAGCCTGAATGTGAACCGCGCTACAACAGCTGTCAATCAGGCATTTGCTCAGAGCCCGTATCTGAAGAAATAACCCGGTAAGTGAAACAAGTATTCATTTAAAAACAAAAAAGGAAGTATGAAAACTATAAAATATTTTACTCTCAGACTGATGGCGGTAGCCGCCATCGCCATAGCCTTTGCCCTGCCGGCAAAAGCACAGGTAACTCCGTTTACCTATTTCAACGTAGACTGGCAGTTCAATGCCCCCATCAGTAACGACTTTGCCAACAAAGCAAGTGGCTGGGGTATGAACTTTGAAGGTGGATACTACATAGCACCGGATTTATCTATCGGCGCATTTATCAACTATCACACCAACAACGAGTACATCGCACGCCAGACATTGCCCATCAGCGGTTCGGCAGCACTGACCACAGACCAGCAACACTCTGTATTCCAGTTGCCTTTCGGTTTTGCTTCCCACTACCGTTTCAGCGATGGCGTATGCCAACCTTACGTGGGTTTGAAACTGGGTGCCAACTACACCAAAATGACCAGTGACTTCTACATCTACGAAGTAAGAGATAATACTTGGGGCTTCTACGTGTCACCGGAAGTAGGTGTAAATATTTACCCGTGGACTAACAGCATCGGTTTCCACATTGCAGCCTTTTATAGCTACTCTACCAACAAAGGAACCGTGTTCAACTATGATATGGATAAACTAAACAACTTCGGCTTCCGCGTAGGTGTGGCTTTCTAAAGAGATTTCTAGACTATTCTATTTATTATTGGGGATTATCCGTGCATGGAGTGCAAGGGTAATCCTCTTTTCTTTTTAATCGCTCCCCCAGTAACGCCATCATCCACCGTAGTGGCGGATTGAATCTCATAGCCGTCAAGCTAAGAGATAAATAGCGTTACCACCTACCGTAGGGGCGGATTGAATCCCATAGCCGTCAGGCTAAGGAATCCTACTAAATAAAAGGTAGGTATTCTTATCCTTCTGAAATTGTTTTAAATATAGGTGTTC
>CABMPB010000035.1 GCA_902388365.1 uncultured Bacteroides sp.
GGATAGATATAGCCACCTTTTATTTAACTATAAAAAACTTAGATTGACGGCTATGAGATTGAATCTGCCCGATAACAGTTTGCTTTGTGTATCCGGGCGGATTCAATCGCCCCTACGGTGAATCAAGTTTTTGACGTCCCCCTCCTGTTTTAAAAGAAGAGCATCTGTTATTTTGTCTGCTCTGTAGAAGTATTATTGATCGAAGTCGAACTTGTGGTTGAAGCAGGGCCTGAGGCCGGACTTGGGTTTGGAGTTGCAACCGGAGCCGCAGCCTGTTCTTCCCAGTGGAAAGGTTCAAACTCTGTGCTCTTGTCCACCCACGACGGTTTACGTGACGCGTAGATAATGAACGGAGCAGAAACAACAACAATACAACCGATAATCAATACGGCAAACCATACGGTATTGCTACCTACGGCAATCTGGCTGGGCGGAATAAAGCTGAGTACGAATGCCAGCAGAGAACCGCAGAAACCAAGGCCGCCTACAAACCACATCAAACCATTACCTTTGCTGCCGATGCGGAAAGGACGCGGAGCTTTCTTCATGTTGTAACGCAGATAGATAGCACCGCTAAACATCAGCAGATACATGATGAGGTAAAGCAATACGGTGAGCTGTGACAATATCTGATAGAAGCTCTGTACGGAAGGCATGACCACAAACAGCAAACTGAGCAATGTTACAGCTAGACCTTGTATGAGCAAGATATTTTTCTGTACGCCGTTTTCATTCGTCTTTTGGAAGAAAGGAGGTAAATAACCTGCCTTACCCACAGCAAAGATACCTTTGGACGGACCGGCTACCCAAGTCAAAACGCCTGCCAGCACGCCAAATGCCAAAGCAATGGCAATGATAGGAGACAACCAGGAAGCATGAACATACTTAAAGTAATTGTCAAAACCTACCAGCAAACTCTGAGTAAGATTGATGTCTTTTTCGGGGATGATGATACCCAGTGCAAAAGTACCGAGTACGAAAATAACGACTGTGATAGCAGCACCGATAAATACGGCTTTCGGATAATTCTTGGCAGGGTTCTGCATATCTTTTACGTGGATACCGCCCATTTCCATACCGGCATAGAACAGGAAGATACTGGATGCAAGAACCAGATTGTCGAAATTACTGAAGTCCGGGAAGAAATTGCCGTCAAAGTTCATTTGGCTCTGTCCGCCTGATGCGAGGTAGATTACCGCCAGTACCATCAGCAATCCGGCAGGGATGATTGTTCCCACCATACCGCCTACTTTGGCTACTTTTCCTACCCAGCCCATACCTTTCAGTGAGATGAAGGTAGCCAGCCAGTAGATGATAAGCACTACGGCCAGTGAATAGTAGCGGTTGGATGCCAGCGACATATCGTGTGCGTCATTCATTCCGATAAATGCCAGTGACACGGCTCCGAAGGTTAATACTGTGGGATACCAGATGGTACTTTCCACCCATTGCAACCAGATGGCGAGGAATCCCCATTTCTTTCCGTAGGCTTCACCCACCCAACGGAACGTACCACCTTGCTTGTCCTGGAACATTGCCGCCAGTTCCGCTGCCACCAGTGAGGTAGGTATAAGGAACACAATAGCTGCAAATAAGTAATAAAATGCCGAACTCAGTCCGTATTCGGCTTCTGCCGGTAGTCCGCGTAGGGATACTACGGCAGTCACATTCATGATAGCGAGGGTAAACACCCCGAGCTTGACTGATTTACTAATGTTTGCCATAAAGTTTAGGTTTTAAAAAATGTAAGTTTTTTATTTACTGTGTCTATAACAACTCCTCAGAAATGATGTTTATCCGTTTAGGTTTATTAACCCCGTGCCCAAGTAAACAAACACAGCCGTGAGGACGTTTCTAGGGGGAAACAATATAAAACAAGTATAGTTTATGAAAACAGCTTTCTCTTCTTTTATTTATTCCCGGAAAGGAATTTATGGGATTTTGCATATCCTTATTCTTTTGCTGTCCCTATTTCTGGTTGTCAGCATCTCGATAGATACCTTTCATAATATTCCGTTTCTGAATCAGGGTTCCTATCTCAAGATACAGCTTTGGATTTGTATGTTTTTCCTGTTCGATTTCCTGTTGGAGTTCTTTCTTGCAAAGGACAAATGGCGGTTTCTGAGCAGCCACTTTATTTTCTTGCTGGTTTCCATACCTTATTTAAATATCATTGATTATTATCATATTACTTTCTCGCCCGAAGTGAGTTATTTTCTCCGGTTCATTCCTCTGCTGAGGGGTGGTTATGCGCTTGCCATTGTGGTGGGATGGCTTTCGGGCAGTAAGGCATCGGGATTATTCACTTCCTACATCACCATGTTGATGGCTACCGTTTATTTTGCCAGTCTGATCTTTTTTGTACTGGAACATAAGGTGAATCCCATGGTAACGGATTATTGGAGTGCGTTGTGGTGGGCATTTATGGATGTTACCACGGTGGGGAGTAATATTTATGCTGTTACTCCCACGGGTAAGATCTTATCTGTAGTGCTGGCAGCCTTGGGAATGATGATGTTTCCTATCTTTACGGTGTATGTCACCAGTTTGGTGCAACAGGCCAATAAGCGGAAACAGGAGTATTACCAGTCGCAACAAACGGGGCAGGGGGATGGTAAATAATCTCTCTATCTGCGTCTAAAATGAGAAAAAAGCCTTATCTTCGTAACCAATAACAAATTGCTAACCTAATTTATAGAAAACAAGATGAAGTTAAAGGCTTTTATTGTTGCGGGGCTGGGTTTGATGCTATGCGCCTCGTGTACAAACAACAAACATTTAATCAGTGATGAGACTGAACGGGCCACTGTTCAGCAGGACTTTGAAACACGGCGTGATACGCTGACCCAAGGAGAGATGTTCCGGATATTCGAACAACCCATGAGTGACGAACAACTGGAAGCAATGACTTTCCTTTATGCTTATATGCCATTGGCAGATATTGCAGATCATTCCGGCGAATATTATCTGGAAAATGTGGATTATACATTCAAGGCACGTGAAGAAATGCCGTGGGGCAAAACAATCCCTGAACGCGAATTTCGTCACTTTGTATTGCCTATCCGCGTAAATAACGAGAATCTGGACGATAGCCGCAAGGTATTTTATGAAGAACTGAAAGACCGTGTGAAAAACCTTTCCCTGTATGATGCAGTACTGGAAGTAAACCACTGGTGCCACGAAAAGGTGATTTATACACCGTCAGACGGTCGCACTAGCAGCCCGTTGGCATCCGTCAAAACTGCCTATGGACGTTGTGGTGAGGAATCTACCTTTACGGTAGCCGCTTTGCGTTCGGTGGGTATTCCTGCCCGTCAGGTATATACTCCGCGTTGGGCACATACCGATGACAATCACGCTTGGGTAGAGGCTTGGGTAGATGGCAAGTGGTATTTCATGGGAGCTTGCGAGCCCGAACCGGTGTTGAATTTAGGATGGTTCAATGCTCCGGCATCACGTGGTATGCTGATGCACACCAAGGTATTCGGACGCTATAACGGACCGGAAGAAGTGATGTATCGCACCCCCCGCTATACTGAAATTAATGTGATTGATAACTATGCACCCACTGCAAAAGCAGATGTGACCATCGTAGATGCCGAAGGCAAACCGGTTGCCGATGCTAAAGTGGAATTCAAAGTTTATAACTATGCCGAGTTCTACACCGTAGCCTCCAAGCAGACCGATGCAGACGGAAAAACATTCCTTACTGCCGGTAAAGGCGATATGCTGGTATGGGCTTCAAAAGACGGCAAGTTCGGTTACTCCAAACTTTCTTTCGGAAAAGACAATGCACTGACTGTGAAGTTGGATAAGACAGCTGGTGAAACTTATTCATTGGACATTGACATCGTGCCTCCTGTAGAAGGTGCCAATATGCCCGAAGTAACTCCCGAACAGCGTGCCGAAAACAATCGCCGCATGGCTGTGGAAGATTCTATCCGTAATGCTTATGTAGCTACATTCATGTCGGACGAATCTGCCCGCAACTTTGCCAAGGAATACCAATTGGATGAAGATGCTGTAGCCAAATTGTTGGTGGCATCACGTGGTAACCACGAAGTAATCCGCGACTTTATGGCGCGTCTCCGTTCTGAAAAGTCAAAGAAGGGCGGCATCGACCTGCTTCAGCAGATTTCTGCAAAAGACCTTCGCGATGTAAGCCTGGAAGTATTGATGGATCATATGATGAATTCGCACCTGTGCGCCAATGCCGAGTATTTCCGTAAATATGTGCGCAATCCGCGTGTAAGCAATGAAATGATTACTCCGTATAAAGCATTCTTTGAAAAAGAAATCTCCAAAGAAGATCAGGAAACTTATCGTGCGGATCCTATGAAAATGGTGGCATGGGTATCCGAGAATATCCGTGTAGACAAAGATTGTAACCTGGGCGGTTCTCCCATCACTCCTGCAGGTGTATGGAAGGCACGTACGGCCGATGCACATAGCCGTGATATTTTCTTTGTTTCGATGGCACGCAGCATGGGTGTCCCGGCACGTATTGATGATGTGACAGGCAAAGTACAGTTGATAGGTGACGAAGGACTGATTGATGTGAACTTTGAAGCTATGGAACAAACCAGTGCGCCTACCGGTAAGTTTGTTGCCAAATATACTCCGATCAAGTCTTTGGCAGATCCGAAATATTATTCTCATTTCTCTATCTCCAAATTGACTCCTGCCGGCACATTGAAATTGCTGAGTTATGACGAAGGCGATATTGATATGGGTGGCGGTGCAACCTGGTCCAATCTGTTGAAGAATGGAACAGCGCTGGATGCCGGAAATTATGTAATGGTAACCGGTACCCGTCTGGCAAGCGGCGGTGTATTGTCCCAGTTGACTTTCTTCACCATCAAGCCGGGAGAGACAACCACTGTAGACCTGGTAATGCGCGAAAGCAAAGATGATATTCAGGTAATCGGTAACTTCAATTCCGAATCTACATACAAACCGATTGATAGTGATGAACTGAAATCCATCTTGGCAACTACCGGTCGTGGTTACTATATTGTAGCCGTACTGGGTGCAGGTCAAGAGCCTACCAACCACGCATTGCGTGATATTGCAGCATTGGGCAAAGACTTTGACGAGTGGGGCAGAGGCATCGTGTTACTGTTCCCGGATGAAGAACAGTACAAGAAGTTCCGTCCGCAGGAATTCCCCGGATTGCCTTCTACCATTACTTATGGTATTGATGTGGATGGTTCTATCCAGAAGCAGATTGCAGACGGCATGAAGTTGTCTAATAAAACAATCCTGCCTATGTTCATTGTCGGTGATACCTTTAACAGAGTGGTATTTGTATCACAGGGTTACACCATCGGACTGGGTGAGCAGTTGATGAAGGTGATACATAAGCTGTAAAAAGGCTTTAAAATCGCTCTTTGTTTTTGGCTTTATAGCGCAGCCTCCCCCTTTTTAAGGGGGATTTAAGGGGGATGTTCTCCTTGGAATAATAGTTGCCTTACTATAGAAAGCAATCATTCCCAAAAAGAACATCCCCCTTGCCCCCTTAAAAAGGGGGAGGCTGCGCATGGAAAAAGTCATATACTTAAAAAGTAAAAACGCGAATATTCACGATGCCATGTGTGAATATTCGCGTTTATAGTTTTGAATATTCACGATGGCTATCATGAATATTCACGTTTTTATGGTTTACTTATCGTCTTCTAAATCCTCGTCCTCATCATCCCAATCATCCTCTTTCTTCACCTTCTTGGATTTATTAGCCTCTTTATTCTTCTTTTCCAGCGCTTTGTCATTCTCGTCTTTCAATGCCAGTTCGGCTAAAGCAGCTTTCACCTTTTCGGGATCTGTTACCTCATTCAGATATTCTTCAATCTTCACGGTGCCGCCCATGGATACTTTAGAATTGCGGTAAATCATACCACTTGCCACGGCGCTGCGTCCTGAGAAATGGAATTCGGATGTACCTGTTTCTTCTGCTATTTTGCGTATATTGCCCGCGTTTACGCCACAACCCGGCATAATGATAAGTCTGCCGTCAGCCTGTTCCACCAGTTCTTTCAACAGGGGAATACCTTTCTCGGCAGTACTTTCCTGTCCGGAGGTAAGGATGCGGTCAATACCCAGCTCTATGATCTGTTCCAAAGCCTCCTTGGGATTGCTGCACATATCAAAGGCACGGTGGAAAGTGACGCTCATTTCGCCTACACCGTTCATCAGTTTCTGCATCAAGGGAACATCTACATTGCCTTCTGCTGTCAGGCAACCGAATACCACGCCGTCTGCACCCAGTTGGCGTGCTACTTTAATATCATGCAGCATGATTTCTTGCTCGATGGGAGAATATAGAAAATCTCCGCCACGGGGACGGATAATGACATGCAATTTAGTTTGATTTAATAATTGGCGCGCCATACGGATTTCACCAAATGACGGGGTAGTTCCGCCTTCTGGAATACCTGCACATAATTCTACACGATAAGCACCTGCTTGTTGTGCCTTCACAGCACTTTCTACAGAATTGGCGCAAATCTCAATTTTTGATTTGTTACTCATAAAGTTATTTAATAGTTAATTCAATCACATAATCAACATCATCGGGTACCTTGGGCAGTTTCAGCAATACTCCGTCTTTCTCTTGTCGGAAAGAGATGGGCGCTTTGTCTGTAAACTGTACAGCCTTTTTCACCTTTGCTGCTAAAGGTATATAGAGTCCGTTGTCTTTCAAGTCCAGAATATGGATAAACAGGCGGTCGCCTTTGCGGGTGGATACTCCCCACGTGTGAGGGGCAACGTCTCCGCCACGGGTTCCATAAATGGTTTCTCCATATGTATCCATCCATTTGCCTACCTCTTTCAGGCGTTCTACGGCAGTAGCCGGAAGTTCGCCATTGGGTTGCGGGCCGATGTTCATCAATAAATTAGCATTCTTTCCGGCAGCACGAACCAAGTAATGGATCAACGCTTTCGGCGATTTATAGTTTTGATCTTCTATTCTGTATCCCCACATGCCGTTCATGGTTTCGCATGTTTCCAGGGGAAGTGCGCTGACGCTTTGTCCTGAGTAACCTGCCTTGTTTTCTCCGGGCAGGTCACGCTCAAATATCTGTATATCTTCACCTGCATAGGGGGTGCGGTGGTGGTTGTTTCCCACCAGGCAGCCGGGTTGCAGTTTGTGTATCAGTTCGTACTGTTGGGATAATTGCCAGTCAAAGTCCTCGGGTTGATCCCATACACCGTCAAACCAGATAGCGCCTACTGGACCGTAGTTGGTTAACAGTTCAGTCAACTGGTTGTTCATGAATTGGTAATAACTTTTCCAGTCACCATGTCCTTTGGGGCGTCCTGTGCCCTGTCCGGTTCTTCCTACAGGATAATCCTCGCGACGCCAGTCCAGATGGGAATAGTAAAAATGCAGCTTGATGCCTTGCTTGTGGCATTCATCTGCCAGTTCTTTCAGCACGTCACGTTTAAAAGGTGTGGCGTCTACTATATTATAGTCCGACCATTGGGTGTGGAACATGGAGAAACCGTCGTGATGGCGGCTGGTGATGCAGATGTATTTGGCACCCGATGCCTTGATGGCGGCTACCCACTGGGCGGCATTGAACCGTGAGGGATAGAAACCCGATGCCAACTTGGCGTATTCCTGCCAGTTGATATTGTTGTTGGTCATATACCATTCCCCTTGTGCCGTCATGCTGTAAATTCCCCAATGGAGGAAGATACCAAACTTGTTATCTTGAAATTCTTGACGGGTTTTCAGATTCTCCGGAGCAGGGATATAACTCTTTTCGGAGGATTGTGCAAAGGCCAAACTGCCTGTCATAAGGAGAAGTGCCGCACTTAAACCTATTTTCTGGATGACTTTGTTCTTCATAATATTATGAATTATGGGTGCAAAGATAGGCATAATGTAAGAGTGTGAGAAATATTTAGCGGAAAATATTTTCTATAAAAAAAGCCGGTACTTCCTTGCTGGTGCAAAAGAAATATCGGCCTTTCCATTGAGATGAATATATTATTCTATGCTGATGCGGTGACCGTTGAAGATATTCATACCTAATTTGTTCATAATATATTTGATGGCAAGTTGCGCTTTCACGGAGTTTCCGGCATCGTCCAGAGGAGGGGCAAAAGCGGCAATTCCCATGATGCCCGGCATTACTCCCATCACACC
The DNA here is from genome assembly GCA_902388365.1 of uncultured Bacteroides sp. Lineage (GTDB taxonomy): Bacteria > Bacteroidota > Bacteroidia > Bacteroidales > Bacteroidaceae > Phocaeicola. The sequence continues at coordinate 8,153 of CABMPB010000035.1, forward strand.
GCCTCCTACACCCGTCTTGGCAGGAATCCCGGAAGTGTAGAGCCAGTCGCCTGTGTGCTGATAGAAACCTACGGTGGCTATCATGGAAGTGATTTTCGGGGCAAGTTCTTTTTTGAATACTTGCTGTCCGGTGCTTGGGTTCAATCCTTCGTTGGCGATGGTTGCTCCGCAGATGGATAGCTGTTCGGCGGTGATACCCATGGAGCATTGGCGGGTATAAAGGTCGAGTGCCATATCGGGATCGTCGTAGATGCGGTTATAATTTTTCAATAGCCAGGCGATAGACCGGTTGTTGAAATTTGTTGCCGATTCTGATTTATACAGTTCGTCAATCAACTGTGGAGCGCTGCCACAGAGCTCGGTCATATTGTCTACAATCGCTTTCCATTTGGCGTCGCTGTTGCCTATGGGCTCCACCATGCTGTCGGCAGAGATGGCTCCGGCGTTTACCAGCGGGGTAGAGGGATGGTCGTTTTCCAGCAGGATGGCCATGATGGAGTTGAATGGTAATCCGGTGGCATCTGCACCGATCATTTCGAGCACTTTCTGTGCACCGTATTGGCGGAGTATCAGGATGGCAGTCAATACTTTGGATACGGATTCAATACCGAATTTGTATTGATAGTCGCCTAATTGGATTTTTTCTCCGTTCATCAGGCAGATGCTGATTCCAAAGAGTTTGGAGTCGATGTTTGCCAGATAGGGGATGTAGTCGGCATTTTTACCGCCTGTATTGTCTTTGTACAGGTTATATGCCTCTTGGGCGGCATCCTTTATTTGTTGGATGGTGATAATTCTTTCCATAAAATAATTCTATTGAAGTAAACATGAACCGTAGGGGCGGATTGAATCCGCCCGGAAACACTCCGAATGGTGTAATCGTAGATGCATTTGGGCGGAAGCATTCCGCCCCTACAGTAGATGTTTACGTTAATGTATCAATGTTTACTTTTTTGTGGCATTGCTATGCGCATTATGCGTAAACACAGTGCCTTTTACTTCTATATTCTTATCCTGCGCAATACGCGTCTGTGTAGGATATTCCAGTTTTTCCAGATCGGCAACAGCGTTGTTGATGTCATTCAACAACATATCTGCCATATCGCGGCTGAATCCTTGGCGGACAACAATACGCATCACTACATAATTCTGAAGATTATCAGGCAATGTATAAGCCGGAACCATCCAACCACTTTGCTGCAACTTAGCTTGCAAATCGTAAAGAGTCCATTTGGCATCCTTTGCATATTCGGGCTTCATGTACCAGATAAACAACGGATTAGGTATCTCTTCGCTGTAGTTTGCAAACGGAGTCATCTTGGCAATTTCACTATGCAGATACTTGGTGATTTCCATTGAATTGTACTGGATAGCTTTGTAACCGTTGAATCCCAAACGGATGAACTGGTAATACTGGCCCAGAATCTGTGCGGCAGGACGGCTGAAGTTCAAGCCTACCTGTGTGATGTTGGCTCCCAAATAGTTCACGCTGAATGACATGGCATCCGGCAAATATTTCTTGTCTTTCCATACCACCCATCCAAGGCCCGGATAAACCAATCCGAACTTGTGGCCGGAAGTACTGATGGAAAGTACCCATTTCAGACGGAAATCCCATTTGGTATCGGGATTCAGGAACGGAAGGATGAAACCACCCGTAGCGGCATCTACGTGGATAGGAACATCATAACCGGTCTTTGCATTATATTCATCCAATGCTTTGTCCAAGGCTTCCACATCATCGTTCAGTCCGGTCCATGTCACACCTTGTATGGGGACGATGCAGATGGTGTTTTCATCACACATCTTCAATGCTTCTTCGGGGTCAAGGGTTGTTTTGTCCAAAGTGAGAGGTACTTGGCGCATTTCAATCTGCCACAGTTGGGCAAACTTTTCCCAAACTACCTGGAAACCGCTTGAGATAACGAAGTTAGGTTTATCTGTCGGTTTGCCTTGGGCTTTACGTTTGTCTCTCCAACGCAACCAGGCGGCTACACCGCCCAGCATACATGCTTCGCTGGAACCGATAGCCAATGCTCCGGCTTTCCATTTTGCCTGTTCGGGTGAGTTCCACAGGTTTGCCATGATGTTGATACATTTGGCATTCATTACGGCGATACGCGGATATTCCGTTTCATCAATGTAGTTGATGTTGATGGCTTCGTTCATCAGTTTGGTGGCATAATCGTCCATGTAGGTGGTAACGAATGTTGCCAGGTTCAGGCGGGGCTGGGTTTGGGCGTAAGTTTCATCTTTTACCATCTGGTAGGCAATCTGCGGGGTGGTAGGGTCCATGGGGATAGTGTCTACCGGTGCGGGTTGCAGCATTTCGTTTGAGCCAAACACGGCTGTCTTGGCGTCACCGTCTCTCAAATCACAATTACAATCTTTCATTTTACTTAAAGTTTAGGTTAGTAATACAATGAAGAACGTGGGATTTTCCCGCGTTTTCCCCATGAACAGGAGGTTTTGGGAAAAGTTTCTCGATTTTATCTTTTTTAATTTATGGTAGGTGGTTGGGGGGATCAGTTCATTCCCATCCCGTTATGCTGTGCGGTTACTATTCTATATTTTTCCCTACCTGTTCATCCCCCAGGTTCACCGTGGTTTTCCCTTCTTTCAGCTTTTGGCATCTCTGTCCACGGGGTTGTTACGCATCACGATACTGTAATTAATCATACTCATTAAGAATTAAAACGTTCATACTAAATACTTTGAAACTCACTTGTGCAGGATGGTGAGGGAGATGCTTTGTTGCCGCTATTGATCTTCGGGTGTTGCCGTTACTAATCATCGGGCTTCGTCATTACTAATCGTCGCGCGTCGTCATTACTAATCGTTGACCCTCATCGTCCTACGCAGCGAAGATACGTCGTGCCCATGACGCAGGAACGTCATTATAAATGATACCTCAATATGATACAGGATGCTGCACGATATTACGCAATATACGGGGAATGCGTTAAGGCACATGGATGTCCTTTACAGTCACCCCGACCTTTCATAGCTCCACCCCACCCGTGCATTGGGTCGTGGTGGCGCATCGGCAGGAATCGGTACGCCGTCATACGATCGCTGTTTCGTCTTGGGATCATACTGCTCATAGGGCGAGTACGCCTTGTTCTGCACCTTTCCGCGGATGTACTCTTTCAGTTCCTCGTCCACTTTGCGGCGGGTGGGCGAGCCTTGGCGGATGAAGTTCATGAAGTACGATTTTGCCTCATGGTCTGAGGTGATGTTGTGCTCCGTGCCTTGTGCAATGACGTGGCGGGTGAACAGGTGGGTGATGAAGTTTAGGTTCTCTGCCAGTGCCATTTTCATTCCGCTTTGCATGGCCACCACTTCCAGCCATGAAGTTTGGGCGAAGGCATCGTGTATGCATTCCGTCCATTCTCGTGTCGGCTTCAAGTTGTCTGGTCGGGAAGTAGTAGTAATTTCTTTCTGGTTATATTTAATATTAATATTATTATTCCCCGAGGTAGTGGAAACAGCGCCAAAATCACTGCTTTTTGCCTGCTGAAACGATGTTTTTTCATCCGTTTTCGAGGTGTTTTTATAGCTTTTACAAGCTGTTTTTACTGTTTTTTCGACTATGGTTCCGGTCGTTTTTCCTGCTTTCGGGGCATCCTTTTCCGTTTGAGAAGTTTCTTTTCCCACTTCTTTTCTCACTCCTTTTTCGCTCGCTTCCGCCTCGACGTTTGCCGCCGGACTTGCCGTTTCTTTTGCCACCTTGCAGTTGGTGTACGGACGGGTAATATCCATTTCCTCATCCAGCATGGTGCTGCTGAATGTTCCGTCCTCGTCCATGCTGAACAGCTCGAAGTCGCAGATCACCCGGTTGAGGGTTTCGGTGTCTGTTTTGAATATCTTTGCCAGCAGTTCCAGTTTGTGGAGGTTGTGGCAACACTCTTTCTGCATGTACAGGAAGAAGTACATTTGAAAGTAGAGGCTGATCCCTTCGTGTCCCATCTCCTCGCTCAAGCTGATTACACGGAAATCTGACATCATATTCAGGTTCAGGTGTATTTGTTGTTCTTTCTTTGGTTTCATTGCTTTGTAATTTAATAAAATATTTATTCCGCTTAGTGCACTAATTGTCTTGATGACAATGCAAAGGTAGGTAGAATAAAATTAAGAATATAGGCGTGTTTTTAGGGGTGTAACAGGCCTATGTGGTTGATGTTTAGCGAGTAAGGTGTATGCGAAGTGCAAAAACAGACCTACAAAGAAAATCTTACTTTTTTTGTCGCATGGGCTTAACTTGCTGTCTTTCTTACGTTTATAGGAACCTTTGGTTTTATGGTTCTTTGGGCATATACTTCTTTCTCACTTCCGTCATTAATATGGTGTACACTTCTTCGTCTGTAAATCCGTCGAAGGTAAAGATAAGGCTGATGGTGTGTGCAAATGCTTGTGTGATGGTGGCGTTCTCGTCTTCGTTTCCTGTGACGAGGGGATGGTTCATGTCAAACATATTTTGGGCAAACTCCACCAATGCTTTTGTTTTTTGCTCCCGGTTCTTGCCGGGCAGTTGTTTTTTGATGCGGTTGTTGGTCAGCAGTCCGCGCGTTTGGGGGCAGAGTCGGGCTATGGAGTTATTCAGCGAGAGGGCTTCGGCAAGTTCGTCCGGGGTGAGCGGCTCTTTTTTTTATACCGTTCGTTCAGTTGCTTCTTGGTTTCTTTCAGGAGCTTCTTCAGTGAGGGGGCTTCTTCTTGCTTCTTTGCCTTTACTCGTTTTTGGGGTTTCACTTGTTTGTTGTTTTGTTCTTTGTTGAGGTCTTCCTCTTGTTTTCCTGTAAAATCTTTCATCTTTTTCCTATATTAAATTGATTGATATAATAGTTGTTTTTGTATAGCTGTAGGGGCGGGGTTCGCCCGCCCGAAAACAGTTTGCTTTCTGTTTTCGGGCAGGCAAACCCTGCCCCTACGGTGGGTGATGGCGCGTTGTGCTATCGGGCGGACACATGGGTCCGCCCCTACGGCAAAAGGAGGGGTGATGTTAGTTCTTTTGATGCATTCATCCTCTTAATCCGTTGCCTTCGGGGGATTTGCAATCCTCGACTTTCACCTGGTGTTATGGGGTTGTTTCAATGGCTTCAAAATGATTTTGTAGATTGCTGAATTTATTTTTCATGGCATCTAACTTGCTACCGGGCACTTTGATTTTGAAATTGCTGCTGGCATTATTGAATGCACCACTACTGATTGTAATCCCACTCACATTCACTCCTTCTGCAATAGGCCAAGTGATGGTCTCTAGTGCGGAGCATTCACTGAACATATGCCAATCTATTTTAGTGAATGTAGAGGGAAGTGATACCTCTTTCAGGTTGGTACAGAATTCGAATGTATATTTCTCGGTAGATGTTATTCCTTCAGGAATCTCGATTTTCTCTAATTTTGCACATCCATAAAAAGCATAATCGTAAATTGTTGTTACACTGGTTGGGATGGTTATACTGGATAGGTTGCTGCAACCACGGAAAGCTCCATATTCTGCATAATAACTTCCTCCTATCGTTTTCAATCCTTTGGGCAATTTGACAGATGTCAATGTGGTATTATTTTGGAAAGCCTCTCTGGGCAATTCTGTCATATCCACATTTTCCATATCCAGATAGGTAATGGTTGTATTGTTTTTGATTGCATTTAAATCATTACTATTCATGCGCCCATTCACCGTCAGCGAATTCCCTGTAAATCCCTCTAGCATTTCCTGTAAATTGCCATTGGCAGCAGTGACATATAGATAATAATTGTTATCTGTTCGTATATCTAGTGAGCGCATAATACTTTGGTTATTATCTACATTCAGCACCACTATCAGTTTACCATTATATTCTGCCCAATCTGTATCAGAACTGCTTGGCGAGTATAGCACCAGTGTATTATGTGTTTCATCTATAGGGTCTGCTTTCCATCCCTTAGGAATAAATATGTCTGTGGTGTGGGTACTGCCGGAAGGGCAGGTTATTTGGCAAGTCACGGTCATGGAGTTACCTGCATAAGGCCAACTGGCGGGTGCAGTCAGCGTAAGGCTGGCAGCTTTATAGATAGGTACTTGGTAGCTGCTTCCTCCTGTCAGTTCCAAAGTGAGGTAATCACCAGTGGCAGTTACATTTTGGAAGAAAGAATCTCCTTTTTCACCTTGCGGACCGGTTGGTCCTGTTGCTCCCGTAGAACCATTTTGGCCCTCATCGCCCGAAATTTTCCACCACGTTGTGCCATTGTCCACGCTAAGATATACGGCGGTAGAAATAATTGTATTTCCTTGCCCGTCTTTCGTGCCGCTTTTCAATGTATTACCCAGCTGCACCTTTGGGGTGGGGGCATCTTTCCCGGCATCTCCTTTGCTGCCATCTTGTCCGGTGGCACATACCTTGTCGTTGTTGGTACCTACGGTGATCCATACTCCGTCCACTGTCCAATACCATTTCCCGTCTTTGTCTTCCCGGGCGCTGATGGTGGGTGTATGTCCGGCACTGCCTTCTGCTCCGTCTTTTCCATCCCAAATGGTGAAAGTGCCGTTAGTGGTCTTTCCTGTCGCATCTGTTTCGGTCCAGCTTATTTTTTGTCCCGTCTTTCCGTTATCGGTAATGGATTCTATGGCGGTGATGTATTTCTTTCCTGCCAGCAAGGTGCGGAAGGTGGCCATGTCGTTATTCATATTATCCAGCCGGGTTTGTATGGTTTGTGCCCATTTCCAAGTGGGGATTTCTATCGTGGTGTTGTCGGTCAGTGTAAAGATTACTTTGTTTTCGTCCTCGGTGTTTATTGATTGAAACATACTGTCGCCGTTGCTGCCGGTTGCTCCTGTTGCGCCTTTGTCGCCCGATACCTTGGTCCATTTCTTTCCTCCGTCTACACTCAGATACACAGCGTCAGCAGTCCACGGTCCGCCTGTGGTTCCGGTGGTAGTCAGTTCATCGCCTGTTTTCAGTTGAGGGGTAGGGGCATCTTGTCCGGGTTTCCCATCAGTGCCGGGCTTGCCGTCGGTTCCGTCATTGCCATCTGCTCCATTGTTGCCGTCGGCTCCATCCTGTCCGTTGGCACGAATGGGGTTTCCTTGGGTATCGGTCATCAGGTTTCCATTCAGTGTCCAGTACCAATTTCCGTCCTCGCCTTGTGTCAGGCTGACGATGGGGAGGGTGGCGGCGTTTCCGTCTTCTCCCTTGTCGCCTTTGTCTCCTTGTTCTCCTTTATCGCCTTTTGCGCCGTGGTAGATGGTGATGGGCGATTGGGACTTGAAGGCGATGGTGTATCCCACTGTTTCTCCGTTCAGGGTGACGGGTGTCACTGCGGTGATGTAGTCGTTTTCGGTCACCAGCCTTTGCAGGGCTTCTATGTTTCCGTTCACTACTTTTTGCCAGGTTTCCAGTGCGGCAATGCGCTGTTCTTGTTCGTTCACGGCGTCCCATAGTTTGTCGTCGTTGTAACATCCCGATAGTAATAGCAGGGTTAATGCTATCATCCATAGGGTGAGTTGTTTACTCCTTGTTTTGTGGTTCATAAATACTTTTCTTTTTATTGGTGAATTAATAGTGATATAAATTGCTTTGATTCAGTTATCGAAAGGAAGGATTTTCACTCTTTCTGTATTCGAAACTTGAATCTTTTGCAAAAATAATCATTAAGTCTTTAAATAGGTTGTAAAAGCTTTATTATTTTAATGTACCTCATAAAAAGTTAAGCTATGGTGGGCAGAAGGTGGGTGGTAGTGTCGGTGGATAATACTTCTGCCGTTATTTCAGAAAAAACAAGCAAGATGGCTTACATAATCCGATTATTTTCCCTAAGTTTGCATAGGTATAACATATAGTATATTAAGTACGAAACGAATGAAGCATCTGATTATAAAAAACTTAGGACCGATAAATGCTATTGAGATGGAAATGAAACGGGTTAATTTGATTATTGGTCCGCAGAGTTCCGGCAAGAGTAGTGTGTTGAAAGTCGCTTGCTACTGTACTTGGGTTGAGAAAAGAATATCGGTGGAACAAAACCCCGATAAGTTTGCCGAACCCGGGTACTTTGAACGATACTTGGTGTCTTTTCATAAATTAGAAGGCTTTGTTCGGCAGGATACTTATATAGAATATGAATCGGACATTATGAAATTCTCTTTCTCTAAAGAGAGTGAGGCTTTCCGGTTTGAATGGAAAAACAGATGGGACTATCGTAAGAGTAAAATATCATATATCCCGGCCGAAAGAAACATTGTTGCTGCTATCCCCAACTGGTTTGAAGTGAATATGGCGAATAACAACATCCGTAATTTTATGGCGGATTGGGAGCTTGCCCGCAAGAACTTCACAGATAGCGACAGACTGGATATATTGAATTTGGGAGTGAGCTATTTTTATGATACAAAGAGCAAGGAAGATAAAATGCAGGTTGCCCAGGGGAAGTTCCTTAATTTTACAAATACTTCCAGTGGATTGCAGTCGTTGGTTCCCCTATATGTATTCCTGAAATATTTCACAGAACGCTTTTTCCTGAAAGAGGAAGAAGAAGGAAATGTAATAGGTGAGGAGATAAAGAAGCATTTGGCAGAGGTAATATCTTCCGAAGTATTCTCCGGTTCAAAGTCTAAAGAAGATGCGGACAAGTTCTCTGCTCTTTTCTCTAATTTTACCAAAGTAAACAACTGTAATATCTTCTTGGAAGAACCGGAAGAAAATCTGTTCCCTCTGACCCAGCGCGATTTGGTTAATGCATTGGTAGAGATGATAAATGGGGAACGGAAACATAATTTATTTATTACCACTCATAGCCCTTACGTCATGGCGTCTTTCAATAATCTGATTCAGGCAGGTGATGTGTTGGACGAGGATAGGACGAAACAAGAGAAGCTAGCCCGGATAATGCCGCTTTCTCTGGTCCTGAATTATGAAGATGTGGGCGCATATGCCATAAAGGATGGAAACTTGCATACCATGATGGATGATGAAATGAAACTCATTTCTCCAACAGAACTGGATGCCGTATCTGACGAAATATCCATTCAGTTTGGAAAATTGCTTGAACTATGAAACAGAATCCCCCCGTCAATTACCCGATAGGATAACCTATTGTTGTTTCTCCGTAAGATACTTCCAATAACGCACCGGCATATCCTGCCTATGCTTTCTGGGATTCCAACGCTCCTTGATGCAGATCGCTTTAAAGTAAGTCTTCCACAGATTTTGGAATAACTTCTCATCGTTATCCATCAGGCTTTCATTCAGCATGCCTGTAACCAGGTGTGCCTGGTGGGGATCTTGGAAAGTAACTTCTTCCATCGTTTTCAGATCATAATAATACCCATATTGCCGCTTTACATCATAAATGAGCCAGCGTTGGTCGGCAAAACGATCCTTGAAGTGGTCTACCGCCAGCGGCAATGCATTGTATAGCGGCTCTACGGCAGCAAAGAATGTTCCATCCGCAGCCTTTTGGAAGCGGATGAATTGCATGAGGTGGACACGCTCGCCATCTACTTTCTTATAGATCTTAGAGAGTTCCAAAACGTCAGGATCAGCAAAATTGGTTTCAATGGAGCGTGGGGAGTCCACCGCCTTGCGGATATAGCGGAAAAGTATCTTGTCCACTTCCGGCAACTCCGACAGCCAGCAATAAGTAAGGGCGGTAAGGGCAGAGCCGGAAATCTTTTTCTGTAGTCCGCGCCATACGCGCAGGGCTTTCCCTTCATCGGTGGAGATGTGGATGGCTTCATCATAAAACAGGGGGAAGGGCTCGCCTTCCATCAAAAGCAAGTCGGGAAAGGTCTTGCGGAAATAAGCGTCGAAAATGCAGGTGAGCAAGCCTTCAAAGGTATGGTCGTAGATAAATAAAGTCATTCGTTATCTTCAAATGTCAGCGTCAGTTGGCGTTCGTCTATTCTCTTTTTGGGTTTGGGCAATAACAGTTTGCGCACGCCCATGGGGGTCAATTCGTTGACCGTTCGCGTGGGCAACTCGTTGCAGGTAATGAAGTATTGCGCTTTCTTCATTACTACGCCTATCTTTTTCAGTTCATAGAATCCCAGTTTGGAGAAACGGCGCGAAGCGACAATCTGCCGTGCAGACTTTACTCCGATGCCTGGTACGCGGAGAATCATTTCATAATCCGCCCGGTTTATATCCACCGGAAATTGTTCGGGATGGCGCAATGCCCAGCCCAGTTTGGGGTCTATCTCCAAATCCAGGTCGGGGTAGGAGTCATCTACTATCTCCTCCACCTTGAACTGATAGAAACGTAGCAGCCAGTCGGCCTGATAGAGGCGGTTCTCGCGCACCAGGGGCGGCTGTTTCAATGCGGGCAGGCGTTTGTCATAGGTGTTTACCGAAATGTAGCCCGAATAGTAGACGCGCCGCATGGTGGGATGCTGATAGAGGGCGGAGGAAAGATGCAATATATCTTTATCGCTCTCCGGGGTAGCGCCTACAATCATTTGCGTGCTTTGTCCTGCCGGCACAAAACGGGGGGCGTGGCGGAATTTCTTCCGGTCTTCCTTGTTGGTCAGCACTCCCTGCTGTATGTAGCGCATGGGTTGGTACACACTGTTGTGGTCTTTTTCGGGCGCCAGCAGTTTCAGGTTTTCCTCCTTGGGAATCTCTATGTTCACACTGAGGCGGTCGGCATAGAGCCCGGCTTCGTTTACCAGTTCGCGGCTGGCTCCAGGGATGCTTTTCAGGTGGATGTATCCGTTGAAACGATGTACCAACCGCAGGTCTTTGGCTACACGCACCAGGCGTTCCATGGTGTAATCGGGGTTGCGCACTACGCCCGAGCTGAGGAAAAGCCCTTCTATGTAGTTGCGGCGATAAAACTCGATGGTGAGGTCTACCAGCTCTGTCACTGTGAGGGTGGCGCGGGGGATGTCATTGCTTCGGCGGTTGATGCAATAGGCGCAATCGTAGATGCAATAATTGGTCAGCATCACCTTTAGCAGGGAGATGCAACGCCCGTCCTCGGCAAAACTATGGCAGATGCCCCAACCGCCCACAGTATTTCCCAGTGTGCCGGCTTGGTTGCGGCGCACGGTTCCACTGCTGGAGCAGGAAACATCGTACTTGGCTGATTCTGCCAGTACTTTTAGTTTGGTAAGGACGTTCTCGTTCATTGTTTTAATTGGATATTTCTGCCAAAAATACGGATAGTGTTTGGAATGAGCAAATGGTTTGGAGATTCTCCCGTTAATTTTTTGTTTTCTAACCTAGGTTAATAAAGGTAGGAAAATAACCGTAGGGGCAGGTTTCAAAGAGGGCACTGAAAAAGTCCCTAGCTGATAGTAATATATCACCTGTAGGGGCAGGGTTTGCCTGCCCGAATATACAAAGTGAACTGTTTTCGGGCGGGCAAACCCCGCCCCTACAGCAAAAGGATGGCAAAAAATACTTTTTCAGTGCCCTTGTTTCAAACCTGCCCGATAACATGCATTGCTTGGAACGAATGGTGCGGATACAAGAAGGGCGGGTTTGGAACCCGCCCCTACGTTATAATTCTATTGAATATAGATTAGTGGCAATGTCCGCAGCCGCAACCGCCTTCTTCTCCACAACCGTCGCCGCAATCATCTCCGCCGCAACCGCATCCGCAGCCTTCGCCGCTCATCATGTTCAGCATACCCTGAATTTCTTCGTTGGTAGCCGGACGTGATTCCACTACTTCGCCTTCGAAAGTAAGATCCTTACCTGCGTGCGGGTGGTTCAAGTCCACAGTAACAGTGTCACCGGTCACTTCGCCTACAGTGGCATAGAAGTGGTGGCCTTCATTGTCCTGCAAAGGAATGATAGCTCCCTGGAAGATGCGTTCTTCATCAAACACACCATCAATAGTGAACATTTCTTTTGATACAGTGCGTACACCCTCGGGCATATATTCTCCGTAGGCTTCTGCGGTGGGGATCACAAAATTAAATTTATCACCTTTGTTCAGAGCGGTTATTTCGGTTTCGAAACGTTCCAGCGTAGTTCCCAAACCTGAAATGAACTGGAACGGGTGTTCTACAGTTGCTTCTTCTACCATTGTTTTCTTACCGTCTTGCATAACGTACAGTTTGTATGCTACGGTGATGTACTTATTTTCCATGTTTTCTATATATAATAATGTAATATAAACTACTTGCGTAGATTTTTCGCCCGCAAAGATACGAATTAATTCTCCTACTAGCCTCGTTATTACGTTTATATTACATAAATTTGTTATAATGATACCATATAGGGGATTATGGTAACATTAATATCTTGATGTAGATCAATTAAACGTGTGTTTTGATAGCTGTTTGCGTTTATTAACGGAAAAGTGATACGATGTTGTAAAACATATCCTTATCTTCGCAGCAGGAAAAAGATAAGGTAACAAAGATAACAAGATTGTTTTTAAAAGGTATTACTTAGTTTTTTAAGGGTACTAAGTAAGTTGTTTTTAGGTTTAACACATTAAAATTTTTAGGTATTATGAAACGTTTAGTATTATTGGTAGCTGTGGCATTGGGAATGTCAGCTACAAGTTTCGCAGGAAACAAAGTAGAAGGTAAAGATTGGAAAGTGGATGTTAACGTCGTAAAGTTGAGCAAGTATTTGAATTTGGATGCACGCCAAATGGAAGAAGTATCCAGCATCTCAGATTACTTTGCCGACAAAGTACAGAGCGCAAGCTACGCAAAAGAAGATAAACAAGGTAAGAAATTGCGTGAAGCCGTATATGGAAACTTCAAACTGATGAAGCGTACATTGACCAACGAACAGTATAAGAAATATGTGCAGTTGGTAAATGTTACCCTGAAGAACAAAGGTTTGGACTATTATATGGAAGATGTGGCTAGCAGATAATAGTAGAACAAAATAAAAGGACTAAAGAGAGGATGTACTGGTTTGCATCCTCTCTTTTTGCTTTTATGCCAAGGGAAGAAGATGAACGTTTGTGATAAAATGATTATTTAAGGGCTGGTTTAGTTACGAATAATAATTTATAAGAAAAAAAACCTTCATTTTATTTGTTTGTTACGAAAAACGCCTTACCTTTGCAGTCGTTAAAGAAACAAAGAAAACAGATATATGAATATTACTACTCTAAATAACCTGGCAGTCCTGCATATTATTCGCGTCGTGGTGGTCCCATCAAGAGCGTGAGAAAGGTTGTGTATGTGTAGTTGTACATATAAAGAAATAATTGAAGGCCTTTCTCACATGGTGAGAGAGGCTTTTTCAATAAATAATAGGAAGTTATAGATTTTAGAATAAGATGAAGAATCAGTTACGCAGCTCGTTTAGCACACAAGGACGCCGCATGGCAGGAGCAAGAGCTCTGTGGGTGGCTAACGGCATGAAGAAAGAAATGATGGGTAAACCCATTATCGCCATAGTAAACTCGTTTACGCAGTTTGTCCCCGGACACACGCACCTGCACGAAATAGGACAGCAGGTGAAAGCCGAGATTGAAAAATTGGGATGCTTTGCGGCAGAATTCAATACGATTGCCATAGACGACGGTATCGCTATGGGACACGATGGTATGCTCTACTCACTGCCCAGCCGCGACATCATAGCCGACAGCGTGGAGTATATGGTAAACGCCCACAAGGCAGATGCAATGGTGTGCATCAGTAACTGTGACAAGATTACTCCGGGTATGCTGATGGCTGCCATGAGACTGAATATCCCTACGGTATTCGTATCCGGCGGCCCTATGGAAGCAGGAGAATGGAATAATCAACATCTGGACTTGATTGATGCCATGATAAAATCGGCCGACGCTTCTGTCAGTGATGAAGAAGTGGCTCAGATTGAGAACAATGCCTGTCCCGGTTGCGGTTGCTGTTCGGGTATGTTTACGGCAAACTCCATGAACTGTCTGAATGAAGCCATTGGTTTGGGACTTCCGGGCAACGGTACTATCTTGGCTACCCATGCCAATCGTACTCAGTTGTTCAAAGATGCAGCCGCATTGATCGTGAAGAACGCTTATAAATATTATGAAGAAGGCGATGACAGCGTATTGCCCAGAAGCATTGCCACCCGCGACGCTTTCCTCAATGCCATGACGCTGGATATAGCGATGGGCGGTTCTACCAACACCGTGCTCCACCTGCTGGCAATAGCCCATGAAGCGGAAGTGGATTTCAAAATGGATGATATTGATATGCTTTCACGCCACGTGCCCTGCCTGAGCAAGGTAGCTCCGAATACTCAGAAATACCACATTCAGGATGTGAACCGTGCAGGAGGTATCCTTAATATATTAGGAGAACTGTCCCGAGGCGGTCTGCTGAAAACAGACGTGAAGCGCGTGGACGGACTGACACTGGCAGAAGCTATCGCAAAATATGATATATGCAAGGAGAAAGTGGATGCAGAAGCAAAACGCATCTATTCCAGTGCTCCGGGCAATAAATTCAATATTAAACTCGGCTCTCAGAACGCTGTTTACAAGGAACTGGATACCGACCGTGCCAACGGTTGCATCCGCGACCTGCAACACGCTTATAGCAAAGATGGTGGACTGGCGGTACTGAAAGGAAACATTGCACAAGACGGTTGCGTGGTAAAGACCGCCGGAGTAGACGAAAGCATCTGGAAATTCTCCGGTCCCGCTAAGGTATTCGATTCTCAGGATGCAGCCTGCGAAGGCATCTTGGGCGGAAAGGTGGTGAGTGGCGATGTGGTTGTCATTACCCACGAAGGCCCCAAAGGCGGTCCCGGTATGCAGGAAATGCTTTATCCCACTTCGTACATCAAATCAAAACATCTTGGAAAAGAATGTGCATTGATTACCGACGGACGTTTCAGCGGCGGTACTTCCGGATTGAGTATCGGACACGTTTCTCCCGAAGCAGCAGCAGGTGGCAACATCGGAAAGATTGTAGACGGAGACATTATCGAGATCGATATTCCAAACCGCAGCATCAATGTGAAACTGAGCGATGAGGAACTGGCTGCCCGCCCCATGACACCGGTAACACGTGATCGCCATGTGCCGAAAAGCCTGAAAGCATACGCCAGCATGGTAAGCTCGGCAGATAAAGGCGGAGTGAGAATAATAGACTAACAATAAAGGAATACATAACCCGTAGGGGCAGACCCATGTGTCTGCCCTATAATAGTCCGAATGGCGCATTCGGGCGGACACATGGGTCCGCCCCTACGGAAAAACAACAAATTATATGGCAAAAGAAACAATAACAGGAGCAGAGGCAATGATGCGCTCATTAGAGTATCAAGGGGTAAAGACCCTTTTCGGATACCCCGGAGGCTCTATTATGCCTACCTTTGATGCTCTCTATCATCACAGGGATACATTAAACCATATATTGGTCCGTCACGAACAAGGAGCTGCCCATGCAGCACAAGGGTTTGCCCGCGTATCGGGTGAAGTCGGCGTGTGCCTGGTAACCAGCGGGCCGGGTGCAACGAACACCATCACCGGCATTGCCGATGCCATGATAGACAGCACCCCCATCGTAGTGATTGCCGGACAGGTAGGAGCATCCTTCCTGGGCACGGACGCATTTCAGGAAGTAGACCTGGTAGGCGTAACCCAGCCTATCACCAAATGGAGTTACCAAATACGCCGCGCAGAAGATGTAGCTTGGGCAGTAGCCCGCGCTTTCTACATTGCCAAAAGCGGACGTCCCGGACCTGTTGTACTGGACTTTGCCAAGAATGCACAAACCGACATGGTGGATTATGAACCGATGAAGCTGGACTTCATCCGCAGCTATGATCCCGACCCCGATCCCGAAACAGAATGTCTGCAAGAAGCCGCCCACCTGATAAACAACGCCAAGAAACCTTTAGTATTGGTAGGGCAGGGCGTAGAACTGGGCAATGCACAGGACGAACTTCTCGCCTTTGTAGAAAAAGCCGATATGCCTTGCGGTTGCACCCTGTTGGGACTCTCCGCCATCCCCACCGCCCATCCTTTAAATAAAGGTATGCTGGGAATGCATGGAAACCTCGGCCCGAATGTAAAGACCAACGAATGTGATGTACTGATTGCCGTAGGTATGCGTTTTGACGACCGCGTAACCGGCAAACTGGAAACATACGCCAAGCAGGCCAAGATAATCCACCTGGATATTGACGCCTCCGAAATAGACAAGAATGTGAAAGTGGATGTGCCTGTGCTGGGCAACTGCAAACACACCCTTGCCATGCTGACACAACTGATCAGCGAAAACAAACATACCGAATGGGTAAACAGCTTTGCAGAATATGAAAAGACCGAGTACGACCACGTCATCAGCAAAGAAATCCATCCCACGGAAGGAGCTTTGAACATGGGCGAAGTGGTACGCGCCGTGAGCGAGGCATCCCATAACGAAGCAATACTGGTAACCGATGTAGGCCAAAACCAAATGATGGCTGCCCGTTACTTTAAATACAGCAAGAACCGCAGCATCGTAACCTCCGGCGGTCTGGGCACTATGGGCTTCGGACTTCCCGCAGCTATTGGCGCCACCTTCGGACGTCCCGACCGCACCGTATGCGTATTCATGGGAGACGGCGGTTTGCAGATGAGCATTCAGGAACTGGGCACTATCATGGAACAGAAAGCTCCGGTAAAGATCATCCTGCTGAACAATAACTATCTGGGCAATGTTCGTCAATGGCAGGCCATGTTCTTCGGACGCCGCTACTCGTTCACCCCCATGCTGAACCCGGACTACATGAAGATAGCCGAAGCATACGAAATCCCCTCGCGCCGCGTCATGAAGCGTGAAGAATTGCAAGATGCCATCAGCGAAATGCTTACTACCGACGGTCCGTTCCTGTTGGAGGCTTGCGTAGTAGAAGAAGGAAACGTGTTGCCGATGACCCCTCCGGGCGGTTCGGTAAACCAGATGTTGTTAGAATGCTAAAAGAGAGTAAGGTTATGGATAAAACATTATATACATTAATCGTTCATTCGGAAAATATCGCCGGTTTGCTGAATCAGATTACGGCCGTATTTACCCGTCGTCAGATCAACATTGAAAGCCTTAATGTGTCTGCATCTTCCATCAAGGGAATACATAAATATACCATCACCGCCTGGGCCACCCAAGACGTGATAGAGAAAGTAGTGAAGCAGATAGAAAAGAAAATAGACGTGTTGCAGGCACACTATTTCAGCGATGATGAAATTTACCAGCACGAGATTGCTTTATATAAGGTGTCTACCCCTGAGTTTCAGGAAAACCCCATCGCATCTAAGGTAATCCGCCGCTATAATGCCCGCATCGTAGAGGTGAACCCTGTATTCTCTATCGTCGAAAAGAACGGCATGAGTGAGGAAATCACCTCCCTTTACGAGGAGTTACGTGCGCTGAGCTGTGTATTGCAATTTGTCCGTTCAGGACGTATAGCGATAACTACCAGTTGCTTTGAACGCGTAAACGAATACCTCACCCAACGCGAAGAAAAATATCGTCAACAAAAATAAGAAACGGAGCAATCAATGAGTGAAGATAAAGTAGGAACATACAAATTTGTGGCAGAACCCTTCCACTGTGATTTCAGTGGAAAGTTGACAATGAGTGTACTAGGCAACCATCTGCTGAATTGTGCAGGCTTCCATGCCGCCGACAGAGGCTTTGGCATCGCCAGCCTCAATGAAAACCACTATACGTGGGTACTTTCCCGCCTGGCTATCGAACTGGAAGATATGCCTCGCCAATACGAGGATTTCAGTATCCAGACGTGGGTAGAGAATGTCTATCGCCTGTTTACCGACCGTAACTTCGCCCTCTTGGACAAGGAAGGCAAAGCCATCGGCTACGCCCGTTCCGTATGGGCAATGATCAGCATAGAAACCCGCAAACCTGCCGACCTGCTTACCCTTCACGAAGGAAAGATTACCGAATATATCTGTGACAAGGAATGCCCCATCAGCAAACCGGGCCGCATCAAGGTAACCGAGAAGACTCCGCTTTCCGAGTACCACACCAAGTACAGCGATATTGACATAAACGGCCATGTAAACAGTATCAAGTACATTGAGCACATCCTCGACCTGTTCCCCCTTGAGTTCTTCAAGGAAAAGCAGATCAAGCGTTTCGAAATGGCATACGTGGCCGAAAGCTATTATGGCGATACCTTGAGCTTCTACCGCGAGGAAGTGGGCGAAAACGAATATGATATAGAAGTGAAGAAGAACGGCACAGACGTCGTTGTTCGCAGTAAAGTGATATTTATTTAATTTAATAACAATAGGGCGGCACAGTGTTGCCCGTAAAAAAATTAGTTTTAAAATGGCACAATTGAATTTTGGCGGTGTTATAGAAAACGTAGTAACCCGCGAAGAATTTCCTTTGGAAAAAGCACGTGAAGTATTGAAAGATGAAACAATCGCTGTTATCGGTTACGGTGTACAGGGTCCGGGTCAGTCATTGAACCTGCGCGACAATGGTTTCAACGTAATCGTTGGCCAGCGTCCGGGTAAAACATACGAAAAAGCAATCGCAGACGGATGGGTTCCGGGTGAAACCCTGTTCGGCATCGAAGAAGCTTGCCAGAAGGCAACTATCATCATGTGTCTGCTCTCTGATGCAGCCGTGATGTCTGTATGGCCTACTATGAAGCCTTACCTCACTCCGGGCAAAGCTCTGTATTTCTCTCATGGTTTCGCCATCACTTGGAGCGACCGCACAGGCGTAGTTCCTCCTGCTGACATTGACGTGATCATGGTAGCTCCCAAAGGATCGGGTACTTCATTGCGTACCATGTTCCTAGAAGGCCGTGGCTTGAATTCTTCTTATGCTATCTATCAAGACGTTACAGGCAAGGCATACAACCGCACTATCGCCCTGGGTATCGGTGTAGGTTCAGGATACTTGTTCGAAACTACTTTCCAGCGCGAAGCCACTTCCGACCTTACCGGCGAACGCGGTTCATTGATGGGTGCTATCCAAGGCTTGCTGTTGGCTCAGTACGAAGTATTGCGTGAAAACGGACATACTCCTTCCGAAGCATTCAACGAAACTGTAGAGGAACTGACTCAGTCATTGATGCCTTTGTTTGCCAAGAACGGTATGGACTGGATGTATGCTAACTGTTCTACTACTGCACAGCGCGGTGCATTGGACTGGATGACTCCGTTCCACGATGCCATCAAGCCGGTTGTAGAAAAGTTGTACCACAGCGTAAAGACCGGTAACGAAGCCCAGATTTCAATCGACTCTAACTCTAAACCCGATTATCGTGAAAAGTTGGAAGAAGAATTGAAAGCATTGCGCGAAAGCGAAATGTGGCAGACTGCTGTTACAGTACGTCAACTTCGTCCCGAAAACAATTAATAGTTAGTATTTAAGTATATATTTTAAGGAAGCGGGGGTGCGTTGAGGCATCTCCGCTTTCTTTTATTTATATATATTAATATTACTGTTGTTGTTTGTCCGGATCGCAATCGTTACTTTTGTAAAAACAAGACTTGATTATGGGATATAGGTTTACACTTTTGTTATTGTACGTCTTTTCATTTACTTCTTTTTATGCACAGAGTCATTATTCTCCTCCTTCTTATCCCACTCTGAATGGTGCGAGTGACTATGCTGTATGGCATCTCGTTTATCCGGATTCGTTGTTGAGGAAAGATGTGGCGGGAGAGGCGGTTTGCACGGTTCGCATTGATACCTTGGGACGTGTAGGCAGCAAGCAGATTACGGCTTCGCATCCACTGTTTATGGAAGCGGCAGAAAAAGTAATTGATGAAATGACAAATTGGCGTCCTGCACAGCTGGGCGCGCGCAAAGTAGATACTACAGTCGTAATCCGCATACCTTTTAATCCTGATACCTACTTGGAGCGTGTATGGCGGCAACAGCAGATTTTGGACCCGTGCAGAGGGCAGATAGTAGATACGGAACCTCTGTTTCCCGATAACATTCGTAAGCTGGTAATGGGAAATATGAGTTGGCCCGACCGGAAAGTAAAGACTGCGGTTGCTGTGTGTCGCTTCACCGTGAATGAACAGGGATACATAGAGAATGCCCGTGTGCTGAAAGGAACGAATCCGGTCTTTGATAAAGAGGCGGTGCGTATTCTTTCCAGCTTTCCCCGATTGATTCCTGCCAAGCGGGATGGGAAATATGTGCCGTTTGATTACTTCCTGACGATGAGTTTCTGGAAAGAGGATTTTATGCATTATCTGCGGGACAGGGAGACTGCGCAGGAGGAATTGGAGAAGGTTTATGGAGAACCTTATACTTATTCCGTTTATCCGGGAGGCACCATGGCTTTGACTCAGTTTATTAATGCTCACCTCCACGTTACGCCCGAAATGAAAGCTACAGGAAAGCAAGGGCGTGTCATTTATAGTTTTGATGTAGATATAGACGGCTCGATGAAGAACTTTAAATTGGTTCGCGGTCTTGATCCTTTGATGGATGCCGAGGCGCTACGGGTGCTTCAGTTGGTGGATACAAAGTGGTCT
The DNA here is from genome assembly GCA_902388365.1 of uncultured Bacteroides sp. Taxonomy (GTDB): domain Bacteria; phylum Bacteroidota; class Bacteroidia; order Bacteroidales; family Bacteroidaceae; genus Phocaeicola. The sequence continues at coordinate 28,547 of CABMPB010000035.1, forward strand.
ACGGGGTATTACTTTAATGCAAAGAAGTGGTATAGGGAGTTTTATGTCACTCAATTTACAATTCCGGTTATCTTCGAGTGGTGATACTTTCATCCTTTGTCTTTCTACATATCTTTTTAATATGTCCATGGGGGAGCTACGCAATGGAATTTTCGATTGGCTTTGTCAACGAATTTATTTGTAATTTGCGAATAGATATATCTTTAAATTGCACCATGAAAATCTAAATACGGGAAATTAATTCCGATAATGAATCTGTAATGTAATAGTTTGAAAATCAGGTGATTTGCTTACCTGAATACTCAGCAAAAATGGGGGTCTCTTCATAAGAGATCCCCATTTTTGTGCAAATATAGTTCACATTTGCCTAAAATGCAATTTTATATGCAAATACAGCTTGTATTTGCTTAAAATGCAAATTTTCTGTGCAAATATAGCCCATATTTACTTAAAGCGCAATTTTTTATCAGAAAAAAATAAGAGAAAGTTGTAAGTAAGCGAGCTTTGTTCACAAAAACATCATGAGATAAAATCAGTAAACGCCCAATTATCAGCATTTTAACTCGAAATGGGGATCTCTTATGAAGAGAACCCCAAAATATTGAGGATATCTGATGAAAAATCTGTTCCTCATTTTTAAATAATAGAAATATAAAATGTAATGTTTTGATGAAAACAACGAATAACAATCAAGACATAACGAGCGAAGCGCCTAAGTTACTGCTCTGCAGTTCAATCGCTTCCGTCTCAGACCCGGGGTCAAATGCAGGAATCAAGCTACAGGCTGGAATAGGGAAAGAACACCCTGAAGTCAGTTGGTACTACCTATATCTTTCTAACAGGGAACTGAAACGCTACATCGGTGTCTTCAGTGGCAGGAAGCCCGTAAAGCTTCGTACTTCATCGGGTGCCGTAGAAGAGAGATTCTTTTGTTTCAAGGTATTTTCTTATACTGCAATTGACCACAAGAAACGCTTCGAGCAATGCGCCTATACTAAGGAAGAATATACCGTTCGCCGTGATTCCGTCCGGGTGGTGAAGGAGGCCTTTGCTACCGATTCCGCTCGGAAGTTGAACGATCTGACGGACGAGAAGGAAGTCGCAGGCAACGGCTGGCTGTTTGTTTGTGCTCCATTAGATCAGCTGGAACTCATTCTGTCCGCCATGCTTCCCCGCCAGTATTTGGTGACTGACTATAACACGCATCGTGCGGCGATCATCCCTCAAAGCCAGATGGAGGAATTTATTTATTTGTACGAATCTATGCCTTACAATATCGAACTGATGAACCGTCCTTTGGAAGATTATCTTCAAAAGAAGCAGCGGATTCGTATTACTGCCGGTGTCTTCAAGGGTAAGGAAGGGTGCATCATGCGTCTGCATCGCAATACTCGGCTGGTGTTTGCTTTTGGTAATATGACGGTGGCTGTGAGTTATCTTCATGCGTTTCCATTTGAAAAGGTTGATTAGTTTTTAATAAACTATCTATAAGGAGCAGCCGGTCGTGCATTCAGCTAACTGTATCCGGAGAAATTGAATGCGATACATTAATCAAAATTTTTATTGTACTATGAAAGAACTTGTAAAATCCGAATCTTTCGGAAAGTTTGATGCATTCTCAGGATCTTATGATGCCAGAGAAGTTTATGAATCTCATTTATTGGGTTTGCCTACACAGATTGTTATCTGTAGTGGTGATGTTATTGATTCCGTATCTTTTATTTACGGTGAGTTTGAACTTCCGGTCTTGGGTGGCACCGGAGGTGGTAAACATGTTTTCTCTCTGAGAGCTAACGAATACATTGTAAAGGTGTCCGGTGCTTATACTTCTAATTATTTTGGTGCATCCGCATTGACAGCTTTGTCTTTCTACACCAATTTGGGTAATATTTATGGTGTGACTGCCAATAGTCGTGCAGAGTCTCATTTTGAGTATGAAGTTCCTGCTGATAAAGTAATCTGTTGCTTGTTTGGTAGCCGTTCTGAGCATACTGACGGTTCTGTATTTGTGTCTACCATTGGTTTCTATGCTTGCGAAAAGCCTTCTGTCGGCGTTTCCAAGATTACCTGCATCAACAATGCCGGTTTTATTCAGAAATTCCGTGTCCTTTGGGATGGCGGAGCCAGTGACTGGTCTTCAAAGTATCCCAATCCCCAATCTGCCACTATTGATCTGACTGGTTTGAACATTCCTGCTCATACCCGTGTGTGGATTGAAGTCGATGCTATATTGGGCAAAACGAAGCAATCTTCTGATCGTGTTATTTATGAACCGACTAGTGCAAATGCTGCTGTGTATCGTACGACCGGTGCTACCCTGACTTACAGAATTCATTTGGAAGGATAATTATTAACTTTTAAATTGAAAAGATCATGAAACATGTATCCAGAATAACCTGTATTAATAATGGAGGTTTTTATCAAATGTTTGAGATTGTCTGTAATGGTCGAGGTGTCTATCGCTCTGATAAATATCCTAATCCGCAATCTCGCGTTGTAGACTTGAATCATTTGAATTTGCCTGAAGGTGCTGAAGTTTGGATTGTCGTACATGCTGTTTTGGGCAAGACAAAAGAATCTTGGGAGCATGTCATTTACTCTCGTGGCAGTTCAGATACTGCGGTGTATCGTGTTACCGGAACTATCTGGTCCGTTTCTGTAAGATTAGAGAATTAATAATTCCTTTTATCCATTCAAAAAAATGAGATTATGAAAGTTGGTGATATTATTACAATAGACCGTACCATCCAAGGTGGTACCGGTTATTATCATTATCCGGTATTGTTGACAGGCGGTGTAGCTTTGTTGGGCAGTAAGACTGAAGTTGAAAGAGATGCAGACGGTCTTCCCAAGATCGGTGGAACGGAAACTCAATATTTTTCTTTCCAGTTCCTTCGTGCCGGTAAGTCTGAGGTTCAGCTGGCTCGTTTCCGTTCTTTTGAACCTGAAGATGCGCTTTATGAGCAAGTGATGACTTTTGATGTAGAGTCTCAGGAAGCTGATATCTTAGGTGGCTGGACTCCGTTTGATGACTTGGAAGAGCAGGATCAGGAAGTCTTTGACGCTGCTGTGAAACTTGTTGGTGTGAAATTCATCCCTGAAAAGGTTTCTAAGCAGATTGTGAATGGCACTAATTACCGTTTCTTCTGTTATGGCCGTCCCGCAGTGGTTGGGGAACATCGTTTTCCTGTAATCTTGAAGGTTTTTAAAGCTGCTGATGGTAAGGTGGAGCTGATGGAGATTGAAAGAGTCGTGCTGTAAGAATTGTGTATTCAACCCTCATCTTTGTTTATGAGGTGAGGGTTGATCTTTCTTTTCGGAGAACTTTTTAAAATTTGCTTAGGAAGGTCTTCGGAATTATAAAAATGACATCTATTTTGAAGAGTAAAACTTTTAGTGCTATAGTCTGGAGTAGTTTAGATCGTTTCTCTGTACAAGGAATACAGTTTATTCTATCATTTGTCATAGCACGAAAATTAAGTCCGTCTGATTATGGACTGATAGCTATGCTGGGCATATTTATGGCTCTGGCTCAAACTTTTATTGATTCGGGGTTTTCTAACGCCTTAATACAAAAACAGAATCGTACTCTGATTGACTTTTCTACAGTCTTTTACTTCAATATTATAGTAAGTGTTTTCTTATATGCATTTCTTTGTCTTTTGGCACCTGCTATATCTGCTTTTTATAATCAGCCATTATTGGAGAGTATTATAAAATGGGTGGGATTGAATTTTATTATACATGCTTTTTCTACAGTACAACGTGCAAAACTGATTATAGAATTAGACTTCAGGCGACAAGCGGTAATTTCTATTATATCAGTGGTCGTTAGTGGAGCTGTCGCTGTATATTTAGCTTATAATGGATATGGAGTTTGGACTCTGGTTGTGCAAGCTTTGTTGAATAACTTGATAGGTGTCGTGTTACTTTGGATTTCTGCCCATTGGCATCCTCAGTGGGTATTCTCTGTCGTATCCTTCAAAGAATTATTTGGTTTCGGTTCTAAACTGTTAGGAGGTGCAATATTGCACACCATATATGTTAATATGTATACATTGGTTATAGGTAAAGTCTTTTCTTCTACAGAATTAGGTTATTATAACCGCGGGTACACAATAACTCAATATCCTTCATCGAACATAACAACTATTTTGACAAGAGTAACTTATCCTATTGAGTGTCAAATGCAAAATGATGACAAGGAGTTGCAGGACAAATTTTATTTGTTTATTCGGTTAACAGCATTTTTTGTTTTCCCCATGATGATTGGGTTGGCTGTGGTATCCGAATCGCTGGTGCGTATTATATTGACGGATAAATGGATCGGATGTGTAGTTTATCTCCAAATCATGTGCTTTGCCTATATGTGGGATCCTATTATGCGAATGATCTGGGACTTGCTGAATGTGAAGCATCGAGGTGACTATTCTCTGAAATCTGAAATATTGAAGAAAGTTGTTGCTTTTGGTTTGCTTTTTATTACTATTCCTTTAGGTATAAAAGCCATGTGCTTAGGATTGATATGTTATTCCTTGTCAGATATAGTAATTGTTACTCAATATACAAAGCGTATTTTGCCTCAAGTGACATTTGGGAAAGTGGTGAAGTCTTTATTTCCTGTTCTTTTCATCAGTTTATTAATGGGGGGAATTGTTTATATTATCCAATTTATATTTATTAATGTATGGTTACAATTATGGTTTGGAATCGTAGTAGGTGTGTGTGTTTATTTATCATGTGCTTATTTTTTTAGGTTCAAAGAATTAAATTATATACTTGTTCAATTTAAAGAAAAATAATAATGGATGTTGTTTGTTGTACGGATAATAACTATATAATGCCTACTGGTGTATTGCTATGTTCTATATGCGAGAATAATAAAAGCGAAGAAATAATTTTTCATATCATTTTGAATAGTGATATATCAGAGAATAATAAATGTTCTCTTAAAAATGTGGTAGCCAAATATTTTTCAAAAGTAATTTGTTTTTATGTAGTCGAACATAAAATCCCAGAATATTTCACTGTAAATAAACCGGGACAACCACAACATATTACAAGTGTATCCTATTTTCGTTTATTGGTTACTGAAATTTTACCCGAAAATATAGATAAGGTAATTTATTTGGATTGTGATATAATTGTCAGACATTCATTGCGTGAACTATATAATTATGATGTGGAGAAATATGCAGTAGCAGCTGTTCCTGATATGACAGAAGGTCAGATTCATTGGTATAATTATTTAAGATATCCTCAGCGTTATGGGTATTTCAACGCTGGTGTATTGCTTATTAATTTAAAATATTGGAGAGATAATGATATGTTGACGCAATTCTCCAATTTTGCAAAAAACTATCCTCAACGCATCAGAATGCATGATCAAGATATATTAAATTATGTATTACACGATAAAAAATTAAATCTTCCTTTGAAATATAATTTTCAAGATGGCTTTTTTTATAAAGAACCACTTATATCTTGGGAATATGAAGATGAACTAGAGGAGGCTATAGATAATCCGTTTATTATTCATTATACTTCTACTAAACCTTGGATGGAAGATTGTAAAAATCCATATAAAGAAATCTTTTTTCAATATCAGTCAAAAACGGAATGGAAGAATATGCCTTTGCTCAAAAATAAGCAATCTAAAAAAGAAATAATAAAGAATATTCTTCAAAAGATAGGGTTGCTATCAACACCTAAGAATCTTTATAGAGACAATTTAAGATTAGAACAATGAAAAAGGAAATCAAGCATATACCAAAAGCCATTGCACCTAAAAGGGATAATACTGTCCTATCAAACTTATGGAAGTGTATTGCACAGGAAACGTTTTGACAACAAATTTCAGTGTAAATTGGATAAATTGTCATATTTTCTGCCATTCTACATGTATAATGATGTAATGGGACGTACAGAATGTGCTTATTTGCAAGTAGCAAAAGTACAAAGTCGGATTAGTACTGATGTGTTATTTTTCTAACGCAAAATTAAATAAATCGAGTTCTTTGACATTTTTGTTTTGACTGAGTGATTCAGTAATCAATAGCTCCCTCAAATCAATCTTGGCTAAAGCTGACACGCTAATTAATGTATAGCATTCAGTGATTGAATATGGGCTTTGGTAGTTGGCTTTAATTCTTGCTACCAATAGATATGCACATATTGCCGTCCATAGATGCAGCTTAACTGCATTTTCGGAGTTTTCCCAGAGTAATTTGATAGTCAGGTTTTGTTTTATCCACTTGAAGAATACTTCAATTTGCCACCTGTTTTTGTAGATGTTAGTCACTTCAAGAGCACTGATATCGCGATTATTAGTGATAAATTTGAACTCTTCCTCTTTGCTGGTATCATAAAAGACTACTATTTTCATACTCTTTGGATATAAGTTCTTGGACTTTACTCCAGTAAGTTTGACTGTATAGTCTCCTCTTAATCGTAAGCATCCAACCGCTATTTTGTTTCTCTAGAATATATCATTTACATTTGCCATCACATTTACAAATAAATATATGGCAACAAGTAGTAAAGACATTGAGATCCTTTGGAAGCGTTATTCCGACGAAGGAGTAAAGCGAGGTATCTCAGTAACCCAGTTTTTCGAGTCCAACGGTGTACCTTATAGGACCTTTGAACGATGGTACAAACAAAGATTTCAACAACCATCAGTAGTGGATTGTGTTGTTGATGGTGCTCCGGAAGCAATCAATCAGGAAGTAGCAAGACATGGCCTGGATCTTCAGAATAAGGACTGTATGATCTCTTATGTAAACATTGGCTTGAGGAATGGCATCAAAATAGAACATCATAAGCTGAGTTATCCTGAACTTCTGGATTTTATCCAAAAAATAGAGTCGTTATGTTTAGCTTGAATGGTGCGGTAAAGTATAAGTATATCCCGAATTACAAGGATATGCGTGGAGGATACGCTAAGCTTAGCGGAGTAGTCCGCTCTTTGGGTAATGATCCTGAAGACGGTACTGCCTATGTATTCACGTCAAAGGACCAGAAGCTAGTGAAGATCATACGGCATGAACATCATGAATGCCAGTTGTTTATCCAACGTTTTGATAATAACATGAGTTTTGTACGATTGGCTTTTGACGGTATAAATCCGATATACGTCCTTGACTGGAAATATATTGTCGCCCTTCTGTCTTGTCCTGTAGTAAAGAGCATCGTTGCTGGAACGGATGAAGCACGGCATGGTGTCTGTTCAAGCTGTTAAATAAATATAATGCAAGAGATGGATTATGCAACTTGTGATAATGGTAAGATGCAGATTATCAGCATGATATATACTATTTGCAGTGCTATTTTTAGCTGCCGTACGTTCTTTGTGTCGTTTCATATTTATAGCCCACATACTATTCTATTGGAGGTATGCCAGCCTTGTTTTAATGGTTTTATATATTTGATTGTCAATATGTTAAGTGATATTTGTTCTATTTTATGCTGCCATAATAATGGTTATCTTTGCCTGACTAATATATCAGAAGATGGCAGACCGGCATATAGACATAGAACACATGATAATGCAAACCAACTACGAGTTGTCCTTGACAACATCGTCGTTTGACAATACATCTGTCGATATGGATTACGAAAAACGTATAAAAGAACTTGTTCAGGTTGCGTCAACCCTGTTGGACTCCAATACAAAATTGGGTGAAAAAGTGGATGCTCAAATGAAAGAAAACCAAGTTCTCCGTGATGAAAACTCTGCATTAAACACCAGGATAGAAAAGCTTGAAGGTCAGTTGGCAGACCTTAATCGGGATAAGTATGGCAGCTCGAATGAGAAGAATCCAAGAACGCCCAAACCCGATAAGGGCACCACCAAGGAAGAGGATGAAAAAGCCTTCATCGAGAGTGAAGGCAAGCCATCCCCATCCGAAGCCGGTGCAGACGATGACGGGGCAACATCCTCGTCTGTAGCGCGCAAAGAGGAGAAAGACCGTGATATGTCCCAACGTCCGGACTGCTATAAGACGATGCATGCAGACCTGTGTGTCATACATGACTGTGATTTGGAGAAGCTGAAAGAAATGGGCTTGTCATTTGTTCGTTATACCCGTCCTGTGGATCAATTTGACCGGATTAGCATTGTCCGTCAGGACAGATATCTCTATGTGTGGGTTCGTGACAAGGCCGGAAACGAGTTCCCTTATTTTGTTCCCCGTCCTGAGGATAACTCAAGACGCTGCATACTAAGCAATGAAGAAATGTACGCTATGCCGAGCTTCATACCCCATACAAGCTGCACGGGCAATATGCTGTCAGACCTTGTCGTGAACCGTTTCCAGTATGCCATATCCACAGGGCGTGAGATGTATCGCATGTTCAATGAAAAGATGCAAATGTCTAAGCAGACGATTCTAAACTGGTTGGCCGAGGGTTCCAAGTTCTTAAAAGGGCCATTGGACAGCATCAGGAAGAAGCTCCTGAAGAAAGGTTCCGTGTTGTATTGTGATGAAACGTGGATAGATACCAAGGTTCAGGATGCCCATGGTGGGATCCATTATCGTAAACGTTATATGTGGGTATTGGTAAATCTGACCACAAAGGTTTGCTATTATCTGTTTGGTAGCCGTAAACGTGAAGTGATAGAGGATTTTCTCGCAGACTTCAAAGGCATTCTGATGACAGATGCCTACGCTGCATACAAGTACTTCAATAATCTGAAGGAAAGCACTCATTTGTGTTGTTGGGCTCATGCAAGACGCATCTTTGTGTCCGCACTCCAGAATTATAAGGATGTCAAAGCCGAGGAATACATCGAACTGATAGGCGTACTATATAAGGTTGAAATGGAAAGCATGATGCTTCATCGTACAGAAGAGGATGTTGTCAACGCCAGAAAGCTAACCTCCATAGCTGTTTTGAACGAACTGAAGCAGAAGGCGGAACTACTATTACTAGCATGTGACGCCAAACAAGAAACCATCTCAGACAAACTGCGTCAGGCATTGAAATATATGCTGAACAACTGGACAGAACTGATAGGTTATGTCAATATTGGTAATGTCTTCATGGATAACAACAGTTGTGAGCGTGCTGTCCGCCCCTTTACAAATCTACGAAAAAGCTTCGGTGGTTTTAGTAGTGAGAATGGTGGTCATGCAACAGCAACCTATTTATCCATTGTCGAAACATGCAAACTTTTGAAGAAGCCTCCATTGGAATTTTTCAGGCGGTTCTTTAGCATGATCGCTGAAGGTCGAAGGGATTATGACTTCATGACCCAAGAGCTTTTGGGTTAAAATCAAATAAATAACGGATAAATTCAATTTTTCTATGACTCTAAAACCCCAGTGAATACTGGGGCTAAGGATTATTGCCATAGGGGTTGGATGCTTACTTTGAATCCTATCAATCAGGCTCAGCAGTTGGCTGCTGAGGTAGTGAAACGTTTGGGACAGTTGAATTTGCACAGACGTGAATTGGAGCGTAAACTTCATGTGGCTAATGGTTTCTTTGCCAAAGCCTAAGATGGAAAAAGTAACATGACGCTTGTTCTTTTTTTTGAGGTGAAGGCGATTATAGAAGAACAGTATGAGAAGCGTATTGAGTTTTACAGGTATGTCAATCCGCCGTTGTCGCGAGGGGCTGAACGTGAGTTGGAGGAGTGGAAGATGAAGGTGAGGGAGATAATGGGGGTGTAGAGGCTTGGTGGCAGGATATATACGTGTTGTATATGTTGCCCAAAGGGTGATAATAACTAGAATAAGTAGCTGGTAAATCGCCTTTTGAGGCTTTGTGATGAGTAGCATAGACTTAGTGAATAGATTATTAACGAATAGATTATTAATATAATGAAAAAAATCCAAGAACTAAAACGTAATCTTAAAGAAGATCATTCTTCTTTGCCGATATGTAAAGTTGCCCTGTTAGGTGATACAGCTACCCAATTTTTAGCAATATCGCTTCGTGGCATGGGATATGAGCATGGTTATAACATCGACTTGTTTGAAGCAGAATATAATCAAGTGGAACGTCAAGTGTTGGATATGACTTCTGATTTTTATCGTTTTATGGCTGATTATACTGTTGTATTTCAATCTACACATAAATTATTGGAAAAGTACAGTTTGCTTTCTGCTAAGGAACAGGCTGGTATTGCAGTTGAGAGATTAAATTTTGTACGCACACTTTGTAGTTTGATACACGGACGTATTATTTATTATAATTACCCAGAAATAGAGGACTGTGTTTTTGGAAGTTATGCTAATAAAGTGCCTTCTTCGTTCACCTATCAAATCAGGTCACTGAATTTTGAACTGATGAATCTAGCCCAGCAGTGTTCTAATTTGTTTATTTGTGACATTGCCGCTTTGCAAAATAAATTCGGACGTAACTTTATGTTTGATTGTAATGTCTATGTAAATGCCGAAATGGTTCTGAGCTTGGATATCCTTCCCTATATATCTTCTCGTACACTGGATATTATTTGTGCTGCCGAAGGCAGATTCAAAAAGTGCCTTATACTTGATTTGGATAATACTCTGTGGGGAGGGGTAGTAGGTGATGATGGTTGGGAGAATATTCAAATCGGACATGGGTTAGGGGTGGAAGGCATTTACAGAATTCCAGGAGTGGGTGAGAAAGCTAAAGAACCGCGGTATTATTATCGCTGTCTGTAGCAAAAACGACGAAATCAGAGCTAAAGAACCTTTCGAAAGAAATCCGGAAATGATTTTGCGATTGAATGATATAGCAGTATTTATGGCTAATTGGGAAAATAAAGTGAATAATATTCGGGCTATACAGGGCATTTTGAATATTGGTTTTGATTCCATGGTTTTCTTGGATGATAATCCTTTTGAACGTAATATGGTACGTGAACATATTTCAGATCTGACTGTTCCTGAACTTCCCAAAGATCCGGCTGAATATCTTGAATATCTTTATTCTTTAAATCTTTTTGAGACGGCATCATATTCTGGTGCGGATGCTGATCGTACTAGGCAGTATCAGATAGAGGTTCAACGTGCATCGCTTCAAAAAAACTTCATAAATGAAGCTGATTTTCTGAAATCCTTAAGTATGGTTTCTGAGGTGAGGGGTTTTGATCCATTTAATACACCTCGTGTCGCTCAATTGTCACAACGAAGTAATCAATTCAATCTCCGCACGGTCCGCTATACTGAGGCTGATGTTGTCCGTATTGGACAAGACGAAAGTTATGCGGTCTTTTCTTTTACGTTGGTCGACAAGTTCGGTGATAATGGATTGGTTTGTGTGGTTATTCTTGAAAAAAGGGATGCTGGTACCCTTTTTATTGATACGTGGTTTATGAGTTGCCGTGTCCTAAAGCGCGGTATGGAGAGTTTTACTTTGAATACAATTGTGGAATGGGCGGCAGAACATGGCTTTTTGCGTATCGTTGGTGAGTATTTGCCCACTGCTAAAAACAAAATGGTTGAGGGACATTATTCCCGTTTAGGGTTTTCTCCTATAGTAGGAGTCTCTACCAACCAGTTTGAATTGTATGTCAATGCATATAAAAAACTTGAATGTTATATCACTAAAAAATAAATATAGTATGGAAAAAAATGAGATTTTGACAAAAGTGGAGGAAATCTTTCGTGAGGTGTTGGATAATAAAGATATTGTACTGACAGACGAGACAACTGCAGACGATATAGAAGATTGGGACTCTTTGTCTCATATTCAGCTTATTGTAGCCTTTGAAAAGAGCTTTGGAATAAAATTTACTTCAAAGGAGATGCTTTCATGGGATAATGTAGGAGAAATGGTTGAATGTATAATACTAAAATTGAATTATGCTTGATTATTTTAAATTTCACCATATTGGTTATGTAACGGATAATATAATTAATACTTCTTCAGTCTATATGCAAGCGGGGTATCAGGCAAGTTCCATATTTGAGGATGGCATACAAAGAGTAAGAATATGTTTTCTGACTAAAAGTGGCTGTCCTATGATAGAATTGGTTGAACCTGCTGATGAACATTCTTCAGTGAATAAAATTCTAAAAAAGAATGGTGTGTCCCCTTATCATATATGTTATGAGGTTGATGATATTAATGTTGCTTTTAATAAATTGACGGAAGAGCTAAATTATATTCCACTTTTTCGTCCGGTTGAAGCTGTTGCAATGGGGGATAAGCAGATTTGCTATCTCTATAAGGAAACTGTAGGTTTTATAGAATTAGTAAATAAGTAGCAATTATATGAAAGTAAAAATGATAGATAAAATAGTTACTCATCTTCCTTATCTTCCTTATATTTTTTATTCTATTTATTTTAATTTTAGGTATTTGCCTTTTAAACAGGCTGTTAGACTTCCAATTCTCTTACACAAACCTTTATTTCGAAAATGTTATGGAAGTGTAGTCATTGATGCTCCTAATATAGAGACAGGAATGATTAGGTTAGGAGCAAGGATGTCTGGAATACATAGAAATAATGGGGTAATATGGGAAAATGAAGGAAAGGTTGTATTTAAGGGAAGAGCTTGTGTGAGTAGCGGTTGTGCAATATCTGTCGGGCTATATGGAACTCTGATTTTGGGACATGCCTGTTCCTTTAATGCTGATTCGAAGATTGTTTGCTGGCATTATGTGGAATTAGGTGATTATGTTCATTCTGCTTGGAATGTAATTATAATAGATACGGATTTTCATTCAATAAAGAATGCGTTTACGCATAAAAAAATCAAGGCTTATGCTCCTATTGTTATAGGTTCTTATAACTGGATTGGGCAGCGGTCATTAATATTGAAGGGAGTGAAAACTCCTAATCACATTATTATTTCTGCTGCTTCGGTATTGAATAGAAAATACAAATGTGAAGAAAATTCAATCATTTCAGGAAATCCAGCCTCTGTCACAGCGGAAGGCTGTTACTATAGGGACTGGTTGGATGATGCTGTAGACTATTGTGATAGGAAATAGACCATTATATCAAGAGAAAATCATAGCATATAGTTATTATGAACGTAAAAATATTGGTATGCTGCCACAAACAGGATGTGATGGCTACCTCTGCCCCTTATATGCCTGTTCAGGTAGGCAAGGCTGTTTCTAAGGTGAACCTTGGGGTTATAGGTGATGATACAGGTGATAATATCAGTTCAAAGAACAAATCGTATTGTGAGTGTACAGGACTGTATTGGGCATGGAAGAATCTCAAAGGAGTGGATATTATCGGTTTGTGCCATTACCGTCGTTATTTTGATTTCCATCATCAAGTAAAACGCCCATATAACTATAGGATCTATCCTGCATCTGAATTTGGCAAACTAGACTTGTCTGTTCCCGAATCTGTAATAAGGAAAGTTGCTAAGGGCGGTGTTGTGGTGACTGAGCCAAATGTATATCCTTATTCGATATGGTGCGATTATTGTAATTGTCATTATTCTACAGATATTCGAGTTGTGCATGAGATTATTTGCGAGAAGGGAGAAGAAAAATATATAGATGCGTTTGATGAATCTATTTGTAAAAATAATAAATTATTGCATTATAATATGTTTCTGATGCGTTGGGAGGATTTTGATCGTTATTGCACGTGGTTATTTTCCATCCTTGAAGCGGCAGAACACAGGATAGACATTTCGCATTATGATGCAGTTCAAGGTCGCATTTGGGGCTATTTGGCTGAACGTTTGATGAATGTATGGCTCTATGCCGAGCAGAAGGAGCTTATTAAGAGGCCGATGTTGTGGATTCTTAACGAAAAGGTGGACAGAATATCACCATTGCATTATATGTTCAAATGTTGGAAGTATAATTTGGCAATGAAACTGGTTAATCCATTATTTAGTAAAAGGTAATAAGGCTATGAAAATTTTCATCAAGAACAGAATACGCGGCAAGCATCAATTCCAGTTTTTCATGTATGGCTTTGTAGAAGCTTCCATCAAGCTGGGCTTCAAAGCCAAGCGTGAAGTAGGTAGAGGTGGAAGATTGCAAAAATGTGAGATGAAACTGTCACGGATTTTGATGCAAATGACAGGCAGGTTATGGCATAAACTAATGGTGAAAGATAAGGCTTTGCTTGTAACTTGCCGTGGGCAAAATTTGTTTTCGTCTGTTTTCCCCTATTATCGTTATAAAGTAATTCCGATGATATGGGATGTATGGCCCGGCTATTGGGAAACGTTATATACTGACTTGCGTCTGCTTCAGTGTGACATAGTATTTGTCACAGTTCGCCAAATGGCGGAAAAACTGAAGGCAGACTTGGGAATCAGGGCTTATTGGATTCCTGAAGGAATTGATTTAGGTGATTATTGTCCAGGCAATGACTTGTTCCGGCGAAGCATTGACGTATATGAATTAGGCAGGCAGAAACGGGAATATAACGCTATTATTGAAAACGTTTTATAAATGAGGGGTAAAAAGTTTAGTGCGTAACGAATATGTAGCAGACGGATCTCTGCTTAAACTGGCATACCCTACGGCAGAATCCTTGTTGCGGCACTTGCCTGAGATGAAGGTCATTGTTTCTTTTCCCCAATGTACACGCATCCCGAGAACGCAGGAAATCTGGAAACGCTTACCCAGCGTTATTGGGAAGCTATGCTTTCCCGTTGTCTGATAGTGGGGCGTGCTCCCAAAGAGTTGACAGACTTGATAGGATACAATCCCGTTGTTGACGTGGACTGGAATGCTCCTGAAGATCAGCTAACCCACATTTTGAGTCATATTGCCGATTATCAGGGTTTTGTAAATAAAAATTATACTGTTGCATTGAAATATGCTTCATGGGATAATCGTATCAAGCAGGTCAAATCTATTTTAGCATCTGAAGGCTATAATGGATTTTATAACGATCAATCAACACTCTAGCTTACAGTAGAATGTTAAAACAGAAATCCATATTCTTATTGCTTATAGTACTATTTGCAGAGAAGTTTCTAGATCCTTTTGGGATTATTACGACTATGGGACGCACCTATACACTGCTCACCTATGTCGTATTTGCCACAACGGGATTCTTTGCTTTTCGGAAAGGTATAAAGAAGAATGAGTGTTTTCCGTATAAGTGGTATTACTTGCTTGTTGGCAGTATTGGTCTTTCGGCGGTAATGGCTCACCTCTTCCATAATCAAGGATTAATAGTCTCATCTAGTGCTATATTCGGTGCTATGCTGACCTATTTGCTTCTTTCCTTTTTAATAAAGTTGAACATACCGGCAGAGAAGTATATGCAGATCATACGCCGATTTGCTTACGTGGGTATGGCTTGTTATGTAATCAACGCTTTGGCATTTCCTACCAAAATAATCGGAGGAGCAGAGTATGAGAATGTAGACATGTCTCGCGGAATAGTCCGTATAGGACTTCCATTGGTACTTTGGGTTGTGCTGCTTTTTCTCTATTCGCTGAATCAGTGGATTCAAAGCCGTGGGCAGAAAAGTATGTATTGCGCAATTCTATGCTATATATTCATAATTCTTTCCGTAACGCGGCAGGTCATCCTGCTATCTACACTGTTAGGGGGCTTTATGCTTCTCAAAGAGGCCGGGTGGGGTAAGCGTATTCTTGTTTCTGTAGTGGCATTTTTCTTCTTTTTCGTAGTGTTACCTCAAATACCTATATATAAAACGATGGTAAATTTGACGGAAGATCAGGTAGACAGGTCATCGGAAGATATGCCCGATATCAGGGTGCTTGGATATTTGTACTTCTGTGATATAGATCAGGTAAATGTTTATACCCGGGTGTTTGGTAATGGTACACCTCACGAGTCTAGCAAGTGGCATCAGGAAGAAGTCTTGAATGCAGAGGAAAACAAGATTTTTGATGTAGATGTAAGTTGGGCAGCTTTCTATAATCACTATGGAGCTGTGGCGGTAATAGCATTATTGGCTATTTTCCTGATTACGGCCAAACACTGCTATAATCGTCAGGACAGGTATATTTCTTATTGGATTCTTTATATTATAGGTACTGCATTTGCCTCTGGCGTAATCTGGTTTCAAAGTCAAACTGTAGAAATTCTGGTGGTGATAGCCATGGCTTATGCTCCGAAAAAGATAAATGCAATACCTCCACATTGTCAATTAATTAGAGAATAGAAAGTAATTTCCCGTAATGGACATATCTATTATTATTGTAAACTATAACACACGTAAAACTACCGTAAACTGCATAGACAGTATTTTCGCCCAGACTAGTGGGCTGGAATTTGAGGTAGTTCTTGTAGATAATGCCTCTACGGATGGCAGTAAAGAGTGTTTCGAACAAGATGACCGCATTACTTATGTTTACTCTGAAAGAAATTTGGGATTCGGACGTGCCAACAATTTGGGTTATGCCCATTGCAAGGGGAAATATATTTTTTGCCTGAATTCTGATACCATTCTTCTTAATAATGCATTACTGTTGTTTCTTAATAAGATGGAAAATCTTCCGGCGGAAGTGGGATGTCTGGGTACGTTGTTGCTGAACCGTCAGGGGCAGGTGATGCATTCTTATGGGCAGTTCCCCACTTTGTTGGGTAATATCAAATGGAGATTGGGAAAAACTTGTGAATGGAAAGATCCGAAATGGATGCAAGCGGACGACACTCGTTTCTTTGAGGTGGGCTATGTTACAGGGGCGGATTTGTTTATCCGCAGGAGTGTGATAGAGTCATGCGGCTTCTTCGATCCCGACTTTTTTCTTTATTTCGAAGAAACGGAGATGCAATGGCGTTTTCAAAACAGAGGATACAAGGTTTATGTTTATGCAGATCCGCAAATTGTTCATCTCGAAGGTGGTAGTGCTCCCAAGCATACTCCGGTCATGAAAACATTGAAGGGACTGCTGCGGACTGTCAATTCCGAACGGCTCTATTTCAAAAAGACCCGTTCAATGCTTTTTTATTACACAGTTGTTCTACCCTATACAGCGGCTGATTTTTCGTGGCTTATAGGCAGAACTTTTGTGGCTGGAGTACTCAAACATATTAGGAAGTAATGACATACATGAAAATATTGATTGATTTTACTGAATTGCGTGGACCGAATCATAGTCTGGAGGTTTATGGGGAACGCCTGATAACCGCCATACCGATGTGGCAACGT
Organism: uncultured Bacteroides sp.; assembly: GCA_902388365.1. Lineage (GTDB taxonomy): Bacteria > Bacteroidota > Bacteroidia > Bacteroidales > Bacteroidaceae > Phocaeicola. The sequence continues at coordinate 45,601 of CABMPB010000035.1, forward strand.
AAGCAGATAACGTTGCTTGTTTCACAGGACGGGATTGAACGTGCAAAACACCTGTTCCCCGATTTGCCTTGTCTAGTGTTTAATAAACAGCCCGCTCCACATATCACGCGTCCGCTGGATGTATTCCTGTTTCCTATCCGTCAGTGGAGGTATTGCCGTATCGTCAATCGATTCGATGTTCTTTTGGTAATGAGTCATTCTCATGCGGTCACTTCATGTCGTACACGTTGCCGTAAGGTCACGGTTGTGCACGACTTGACTTATACGCACATTCCCCACAAGCCGTTTGAACTCCTGCGTGCCCGTTCATGGGGACGGTACTTTTGCCGTCGTCATCTTCTTACGTCCGATGTGGTAGTGAGCATCTCCCGGTATACCAAAAAACACATTGCTATTGAATTTCCTGATATACCTCAAGATAAGATTCATGTAGTCTATAATTCAGTGGTGCTTCCGGAAGAGGAAAAAAGTCCGTACAATGCCGATCAATTGGGAGAATTTATTTTATATGTCAATACACTGCAGGAATACAAAAATATATTCACATTGCTCAAAGCGTATAACCGTTTGTTTGCCGTTACTGATAAAAAACTGGTTGTTGTGGGGCGTGAGACAGATTACTGGCGTGAAAAAATGTTACCTTATATTGAATGGCAAGGTATGTCCGAGCGTATTGTCCGTATAAGCGACATTCCTTTTGAGGAACTGCGCTGGCTATATTCTCATGCGTCGCTTTTCGTTACGCCCTCTCTCCACGAGGGATTCGGTTATACACCCATAGAGGCTGCCATTTGTGGCTGCCCAGTTATTAGTTCTACTTGTGAGTCACTTCCCGATGTCACACAAGGCAGGGTAATATATTATGAACCAGCAACTGATGACAAAGCATTGGCTTGCAGGATGGCTGAAATACTTAATAATCCTCCTTCTCGGGAACAACTGAATGAGACGGCATCCTTTTTTTCTAAGCTTTACTCTCCTGCTGTGCAGTGGTGCAATATCTATAAGCTGTTAATTGGTAAATTGGAAAATGATGAAGAGATTTAATGCTATTGACGTCCTTAAATTCTTTATGAGTTTCTTTGTTGTGGCCATCCACACCGATGCCGATAACGGGCTCATTACTCGCTATATTTGTCCTTTGGTAGTTCCTATGTTCTTCGCCATATCGGGATTCCTGTTGCAAGAGCATATCAATTTGAAAGTAATGAGAACGGAAACGGAAATCTATCGGGGAGGGATAATAAAACATTACATTAAAAAACTATTGTTTCTATACATCTTATGGACAGCTATCTATCTCCCTTGGTCGTATTATGGCTATTGCATAGTAGAGGGAAAAAGTTTTTTGCGAGCTACCGCCATCCTGTTGCGGAATATATTTGTTACAGGACAGAACTACATGAGCTGGCCATTGTGGTATTTGTGGGCGTTGATAATTTCTGTGTTAATGGTAGGATGGCTTCGGCGATTGAAATGGAGTATGGGTATGATTGTCTTATTGGGTATCCTTGCTAATGCGTTGGGAGAATGGATGAATACTGTCAGGGCAGACTGCGATATTTCTTGGTTGTCACATTTGCTCGAAATTTATTATGCTGTTTTTGTGAATACAATGAATGGTTTCTTTGGAGGACTTGGTTATGTGGCAACTGGAATGTGGCTGTCTATGTCGTATGGTAGGTGTTGCCGTAACGATAAATTAATGGTCTTCTTTTTAGTTGTAGCCGTAGCTCTATATGCTTCCATCCCCATTGGGAGCAAATATGTATTGTGCTTTTTCATGCTCTACCTTATAACTAAGATTCAATTGGACGATCGCCCTTGTTTTCTATGGTTCAGAAAGATGAGTACATGGATTTATTTTGCACATATGCTGTTTGTGGCTCCCGTCATCCTGTGGATGCCCCAAGTGACTCCGGGAGTTGAACGGTGGGCTCTTTCATCCTTTGGTGTATGTATATCGGGTGGTATCTTGATTGCATTAAGCCGCTATCCACGCTTGGCTTTGCTTAAAAGGCTGGTAGGATGATTTTATACCTTTAATATATATCTTCTAAAAAATGAAAGTAACCCATATCTTCTGGAACTTTACCTCCGAAGATATCATTGCTTCTATCTATCAATAAATTATCAGAATTTTTATGAAATTACTTTATGACCTATCAGCTACGCAGCCTAACCTTTCGGGTAAGCGTCATGGCGGTGGACGCTATGGCGAGATTATCCTCCTCCGCATGGTGGGGCGTGGCATGAAATTGGGCTGTTTCTATGACAGTTCCAAGTGGTTGAATCCTGAGATACGCGAGGCTTGCGAGAGAGGGGGCATTATGATGCACGATGTGTATGGTTCTTCAGTGGAACGGATTGTAAGTGAATACGGCTACACACGTATTTATTCTTGTCTGCCGGGTAAAAGGTTGCCTTTATTGACCTGTTGCGAGGTGTATGGCACTGTGCATGGTTTACGTGAGTTTGAAACGCCATACGATTCGATATTCTATCATTATCGGCATTCGGCGAAAGAATGGATGAAATATCTAGTGAAGAAGATGCTGCTACCATGGTATCGTCACCATTGTTTCCGTGGATATAGCTGCTACTTCAATACTTCTTTTCGTCTTATAACAGTGAGCGAACATTCGCGTTTTGCTTTCCTGTCGTTTTTTCCCGAACTGAAGGAAGATCAGATGCGAGTGTATTACAGTCCCAACACTTCGTGTCCCGAAAAATTGGAACGCAATCCAAACGCACCTCGCTATTTTCTGGCAGTGAGTGGCAATCGATGGGAAAAGAATAATCTGCGTGCAGTAATGGCATTTGACCGTCTAGTGTCGGCAGACCGTTTGCCGCAGGACATCCGTATGGTGGTGACGGGCACATGTGGCGATTCGTTCCGTTACCACATACAGAACCCTAGCCGCTTTTCGTTTCTCGGTTATGTAGACGATGACGAGCTGGAGCGCCTTTATGCTGATGCCTTTGTGTTTGTTTATCCTTCACTCAACGAAGGTTTCGGCTATCCGCCAATCGAGGCAATGCGTTATGGTGTACCTGTGATAGCCTCGCCACTATCGTCGATGGCGGAAGTCTGCTCCGGTGGTGTACTTTATTTTAACCCTTTTTCGGTGGAAGAGATTATGAACCGCATGATGATGGTTATGCAGCCCGAAGTTTACAATGAATATGTCCGTAGGGGGGTGGAGCAGTATAGGCGAATTCAGGAACGGCAGCGGAGGGATTTGGACGGAGTAATAGACTATATTACAGATATGCATTCAGTCCGCTCTTGTTGGTAGATGCTATTCTCCGAATACGGAAACTTTAGAGTTGAGCTGAAGTATAGTTCCAGCTGGGAGTGATAAAATAAGTTTCTCCATTGGAATTATCGGAAATAATTTCGCTTGAAATGACAAAAGGGGAGACACTGCTGAAACTGAAAGAGAAAAATGACGGTTACCATTTCACTTGACCTTCGCTTTACATTTATAATCTGTTCAGTCTTCTGAATACTTTCGAAGATAGCTAGTTGAACTCTTACTGGTTTGGTAGCGGCACACCCACCTATCTGACAGAGATGCTAGCCAAGTTTCACATTCTTTCGTCCGAATTGGGGCGGAGTATGCAGGCTATGGCTGTCGTTTTGATACCCCTACCGAGCGGATAGAAAGTATTGTGCCTTTGCTCTATCAGAGTGGCTATATTATGGTAAAGGACAATGACAAGCTGACGAAACTTTACACGCTGCACATTCCGAACGGTGAAATACGGGTAGGCTTAATGCAGAGTTTTTTGCCGAATGCTTCGTCCTCAGCGGGCTGCCCATGTCAAGGTAGGTATTACTTTGACCTTGAACAGCACACTTTGGGCGATTGGTTAATAGAAGAATAAATAGTTTACTTCTCTAAAAAGTCATATTCAGAACAGTCAAAGCACGGGCACGCCTTCGGAATGCTGCCCGGCATATCCCTATGCCCTCTAATCCGGGCATCGGGGAATAGCTTCTTGAGTTTCATCAGCAGGAGCAGCAGTTGCTCGTATTGCTCTTGCGTCCGGGTATCGGCCGGATGCCCTTCCACATCCAGTCCACCCTCGTAACAGATGCCGATGCTGCAACGGTTCCAGGGGCGACAGTGCGCACCCACTTCCAACAGGCGGCGGTGCTGCGTGATGACTCCGCTTCTTCTCACATAAAAATGATAGCCCACGGTGCGGAAACCGCGTGCTTTGTGGTCGCGGAGCAGTTGCTCGGCGGTATAGTCGCGGTTGCAGCGGGTGGCGGAGCAGTGGATGATGAGGTACTTCACCTCATGCATCACCGGTCCGTCCTCCATCTGCGTGAGCAGCTGGCGTTCAGTCAGTATCTCCTCTCCGCCAATCAGCATAGGGAATGTTTCTTCTGTCATCTTTTTGCTAAATTATAGTAGTACAACTGGTGATACCTAAGGCGGTGAGTGCGGCAATTGCCGCCTGAATGATGGCTTGGAATACCTTTTGCCATGTGATTTTATTCTTTGTTTCACTCATAATTTTATATGTTTGGATTTTAGAAAATAAGAATGGGGAGAGGGCGGACACATGAGTCCGTCCCTACGGTTAGAGGTTCTCGTTTTGCACTGCCTCAGAGTTGTCGGCTCCGCTTCCTGTCAGGTCTACGGTGGTTTCTCCTGCCTTGATGCTCTTCAGCAGGATCTTGGCGGAACGGCGTGAGGGCACGAGGTTGAACACGGCACTGTCTATGAGGTTTCGGAAGCGGTCGCCGGGTGTCCAGTTCACGTTGAGTTGCTCAATGTGGATGGCGGGGTTGAAGGCCTCCAGACTTTCGGCCCCCTGGCCTTGGATGCTGATGCTGAACACGCCCAGGTCTCCCATTTCGATGCGCTTTCCCTCCAGCAGCATTTCACGCATGCAGTCCACGGTCTGCATCAGCACGGCGTAGATGTCGGCACGGTTGTACTTGGAGCCGTGGCTGGCGATGTGCTCGGCAAACTTGTCCAGTGTCAGGATGTTGGTGTACTGGGACTTGGCGTAGGCCTTTCTGGGCGCATCCGCAATGATGGGGTTGGAATACATGGCGATACTGTAATTGATTGGCATAATTGTTTTGTTTTTACTGGTTATACATCACTACCGGTTGTGGCGGATTATCCGGAATGTCCACCGGACCGGCAGGCCTTGGGGGATGCGTTGAACAGCTTGAACAGGCTCCCGGTATGTACCGGGCAGGTTCGTTGAACAGGCTAGGCTTGTTCGCCGAATATGCTTAGCTTGTTCGCTGAACATGCTTGGCTGGTTCGCCGCATCTCCTTGACGTGTACAAAGATACCACCCGGCAAATCCGCCGTGTCTGTCTATGTCCGTTTATGTCCGTCTGGCGGCAAGGACGGAAGAAGACGGTCTTCCGGCTCTGCGGGTTTGCCCAGAAATTCTTGGATGAGCAGTACCTGCCGCCAGGTGAGGGAACGGTTCCGGCTTTGGTAGCCGGTCTTGCCGAGGGCTTCGACAAGGGGATGGCAACCGGTTATCCAGCGCATCAGGTGGCGCACGGCGGTTTCGGAGATGGAATCGGGAAAGTATTGCAGGGCAAGTTCTTGTTTGGTCATGGTTCTTGAATATTTTTTTGTTGTAGGGGGATGTGTCAAAACAAAAAATAGCTATCATTTTGCTGTAGGGGCAGATTGAATCTGCCCGATAATAATTTGCTTTGTGTATTTGGGCGGATTCAATCCGCCCCTACGATGAACAATTTGATAGTTACTTTAGAATTTTGACACACCCCCGATAACGGTTGGGATAATAACAAATGGCAGTGGAGGGTTTGGAAGGTTATTATATAACTTATATAAATAATATATTGATTATTCTTTCCTTTAAAGGGAAATACCTTTTACTCTCCTATAATATAAAGTTGCAAAACAACTATCCAAACCCTCCA
>CABMPB010000036.1 GCA_902388365.1 uncultured Bacteroides sp.
ATTGAAGCCTTTTTAACAATCATTCACTGAATTATAACTTAGATTGACGGCTATGAGATTCAATCTGCCCCAACAGCAAAAGGATAGGCTTTTCTAGTTTTGGCACCCTCCTCTTTTTATTTCTTTCATTCCTCACTTTATTTTCATCTTTTTCCGCTAATTACTTCTGGAATCACAGAAACATTTCTATATTTGCCGCAAAGTTCATTTAATTAACGTTTGACATGAAGCATAAAGCCATTCTAATATCTATGATAGCCCTTTTTATGGGGTGCCCACTTCATGCCCACAGTCCTAAACACAAAATAGCACTTATCCATTCTTACCAGAAAGGATATAGTGGTGCTGAGGAAATTAATGAATTATTTGCTAAAGAGCTGGAAAGAAACCATATAGATTTCCAATTACAAATTTTCTATCTAGACTGCGAAAGGTATGACAACAAAGAAGAAGAAAAACGGATTTCACTCTTTGCAGACAGCATACGACAGTGGGGAGGAGACTTAATAGCTGTCCTCGATGATCAGGCAACTTACTCCCTAATGGCATGCCGCAATCCCTATGTCAGCCAAATTCCCGTCGTATTCAGTGGAGTGAACTACCCCAACCTGGGATTATTAAAGCAATATCCCAATGTTACCGGCTACATAGACGAGCCCGATTATTACACCACCTGCCAAATGATAGAACGTATCATGGGCAAAGTCCGCATCCACATACTAAACGGCCGCACCGTACTGGATAAATTAATATGGAAAGACCTGTCCGAGCAATGCAAAGGAACGGATATTAACCTCCATCAATGGGACAAGAAAGAAGCATTGCCGCAAAATATTGATAATATTTCCATCAGCGACAAAGATGATACTCCATATATTTCTCTCCCTGCCAAGCTAAATGAATACAGCAAACTGGATTCTACCACTCTGGTAAGGCTCTCCAGCGATTCCGTTGCCACCCGTGACCTAATGTGGCTCTCCAGCGGTGTTTTTAAATACTCACTGTTTCTCTACACCAAACGCGATTATACCACACTGCGTATCGGAAGCCTGTTCTACAATCCCGGATTCTCAACCATCAATGAAGGATTCGGAACAAAAGACTATATGCTGGGGGGCTACTTTGCCCCCATCGAAACGCAAATAAAAGAAATGGCAGACGGCATAAAAGAAAGATTGGACGGGAAAATGCCTTCCGAACCCATCAAGCAAATAGCCAAAGTCCATCTGGTTAATTGGAAAGTGATGAAGAAATACCGGATACCTCTGAAAAGTATCCCGGAGGAATATACCATTATGTACCTGCCATTAAGAGAACGGTACGAGGTACTCTTCACCCTGATTGAGATTCTGCTTGTCTTATCTATCCTAACCGGCATAGCCTATCTGTTCTTTATATATATAAGAGAAAAAGGACGAAAGAAAGATGCACTCAAGAAACTCAGATTCGAACATGAATCCTTGTCCCTGGCCATAGAAGGAAGTAGCACGTATGCCTGGAGTTTTAATGGAAAAACAGTAACCTTCGACCAACAATTCTGTGAACTTATAAAGTACTCCCGCCCCGAAATGAATATAGAGGACGTGATAAACTATGTACATCCCGATGAGCAGGAAAGATTCAGAAACAATATCCTGGCCATGCTGAACAGACGAAGAAGGTTTGCACAATATCGTTGCAATTTTGACGGTAATGGCTACCAATGGTGGGAATTCAGATACAGCGTAATCCATAATTATGAAAAGAATCCTATTATCACGGGGCTGATGCTCAATGTACAGGATGTAAAGGATAAGGAAGAAGAATTAATCAATGCCCGCAAACTGGCGGAAAAAGCGGAATTAAAACAGTCCTTCCTCACCAATATGAGCCATGAAATACGCACGCCCCTCAATGCCATCGTGGGATTCTCTAACCTACTGACAACAGAGAAAGAAATCTCCGAAGAGGAAAAGCAGGAATTTGCCTCCATCATTGACAATAACACCAAGTTATTGCTAAAGCTGGTGAATGATGTATTGGAACTATCACGCATTGAATCCGGCAATATGTCCTTTAATTATGAAGAATGTAGTGCCCACCAATTTATAGAGACTGTCTATCAGACCCACCAGGTACTTATCCTCCCTCCCCTGGAATTTCTGAAAGATTTTCCTGATGAAGACGTAATGATACGCATAGACAGCATGCGCCTGACGCAAGTCATTACCAATTTTCTGGGAAATGCCAAGAAGTTTACTCACAAAGGGCATATCAAACTGGGATACTTCTGCAACAAAGAAAAGAAAGAAATCCATATCTTCGTAGAAGACACAGGTCCCGGCATCCCCAAAGAAGAATTGCAAATGATATTCGAGCGCTTCTATAAACGCAATGAATTTGTTCAGGGAGTGGGACTGGGATTATCCATCAGCAAAATTATCATAGAAAGGATGGATGGCCACATCGAAGTACAATCAGAAATAAATAAAGGCAGCCGGTTCACTGTCGTACTGCCTTATCTCTAATTCTTATTCGTTGGCGGATTCTTTGGGGAGCGTGAATTTCAGCACAAGGTAAGCCAATATGCCCGCCAGCAATGTTCCGGCTATTACTCCCATTTTAGCTTGTGTCAATAATACCGGAGCCTCCTCAAAAGACAGGTTGGCAATGAACAGGGAAACCGTAAATCCAATGCCACCCAGCAGGCAGATACCCGTAAGGTTCACCCACGTCATGCCCTTCAACAAACTGGCAAAACCCAACTTTATAACCAGCCATGTAAAGAAGTAGATGCCGATAAATTTACCAACCAACAGCCCTGTCATCACAGCCCATGTGGGAGTTCCCACCTCTATGCCGCCATGATCTGCCGTGAGCGAAATGCCTGCATTGGCAAAAGCGAATAAAGGAAGAATGACATAGTTCACCATCCCGTGCAGGCTGTCCTCCAAGGATTGCAAAGGAGAAATAACCCGGTCGGAAGAAGATTCTATAGTTTTCAAAACATTAATCTGAACCTTGTCCAGAATGATACTTTCTTTATCACTGGCAGGAAAGATAGCGATATTCTCCTTAATGCGATTGATGTATTTACCTATCTTATAATGGGGAGTAGCCGGAACGGTGAAAGCAGCAATAACCCCGGCAATAGTGGCATGAATGCCGCTTTGCAAAAACAGGTACCACATAATCACGCCCCAAAACACATAGAACCATCGGTTGCGCACCTGCAAATAGTTGCCTCCGCACAGTATCGCCAAAATACCTGCCGAAGCCAGCAAGTAATTCAGATCCAAATGCGATGAATAAAAAAGAGCGATTACCAGAATACCGCCAATATCATCAACCACAGCAAAAGCGGTCAGGAAAATCTTTAAACTGATGGGAACACGCTTTCCAAACAAGCTGAGCACCCCTAAAGAAAAGGCAATATCAGTTGCCATCGGAATAGCCAAACCATCTTGTGCCGGAGTACCCGCCGTCATATAATAATAAATAATCACCGGGAGAAGCATACCGCCGCAAGCAGCCACAATGGGCAGTAAAGCCTGCCGGATACTGGATAACTCGCCCACCAATATTTCACGTTTGATTTCCAGTCCCACAGTGAAGAAAAAAATAGCCATCAAGGCATCATTAATGAAAGTCATCAGCGTCATGTGATGCCCATTGTGACTAAAGAAATTAAATTCTCCAACCTGAAGATGAACCTCATATCCCCAAAATGCCGAATAAGCATCTCCCCATGGAGAGTTTGCCAAAATCATAGCCAGCAAGACAACTCCCATTAATAGCATACCCCCATTTATGTGGTAATGCGTTGCCCGCTGAAAAGAAAAGTTCAGATTCAGGATTTTCAGTTTTTCCATATCGCTTCAATTTAAGGGTTTGTGATAAATTGCTTTAAAAACACAAGCCCTCCTGTTATTGAGATTTCAATTCTCAATAACAGAAAGGGCTCGTCTATTGTTTGTATTTTAATAATTCTTCTAAAATGGGCTATTTACCATAACTGCGCAAGGCAAGATTTTTAACCCACAATACAAATATACTAGTTAATATTAAATTCAGAACAATAGTAAGCACAGAAATTAATAAGGCAGGACCACCTAAATTATAGCCCAAGGCAATAAATATAACCCCCGCACCTACTTCTCCGCGCGTAAACATACCTACCGACAATGCCAATCGCTCACTAATCAGACGATCCCTGTAGAAAAACAGAGGGAACAGTTTTCCGATATTGGAGAGTAACGAAACAACAAGCACATGGAAAAAGATCATTCCCCAAGACATCATTTCCTGCGATCCCGTAACCGAATGTACCCCTGCATGAGCCTCGGAGAAGTCAACGCCCACAAACTGAGGCATACTCATACCCACCAGCAACATAAAGAAGAAAGAAACTCCCGTAGCCGCTTTATGTTCTATCGGCGTATCTATTTCCTTGTGTTTCATCACCATGCCCACCACAAATGCCGGCAACAACACTTCTATATGTATGCTTCCGTCTTCGCCATACAGGTGTTTGCTGATAACATAAACCACTTGGGTAATTGCGAAAACCAAAACAGAATAAAAGATGATTGCTTTCCAGTCCTGCCGCCAGTTATATTTACTGAGCTGCTTCCATCCGAACATCAACAGCAGGAAGACAATAAGCACAATGACAATCAACTGCCAACGAAGTCCCACCATCATTATCTGCAAGGGGATCATCAACAGGATCGTATCCAGGTCGTCAAAGATGGCAAGCACCTGGATCTTCTTATAAATCCAACTGGATTTCAGTCCGATAGCTGCGAGCATGGTAAACAGAATACCCGCCGAAGTGGGCGCGGCAAAACGGCTCAACAACAGATTCTCTTTCCACCCCTCCCAACTGTTCCAGTACTCGGGCGGCAACAAAACAAAGACATAATAGATTGCAATCAGAAACCAAGGCATAGCGGCGGTAGCCATCGCTATGAAATAATCCTCGGCATAACTCCGCCAACGCGTTTTATCTACTTCAAACTCACGCCCTACATTAATCATAATGAATCCTAGACAAATGTAGAGGAACACGTTTGACACACTTTTTATCGTAGCGTATCCATCACCAACCACTCCAGGAAGGAACTGGGATACCAAAAGGCCTATCATCAAGAAGACCGAAAAAGACAGAACTTTTCTCATTAATTTTCTTTTTTTACAATAATAACGGAATGATTGCCTTGGAAGTTCTGCAGACTGACGACAATCATTCCTTTTTTTTTTAATCTAATCTAATTTCAACACAGCAAGGAACGCTTTTTGCGGCACTTCCACATTACCGATTTGTTTCATTCGTTTCTTACCTTTCTTTTGTTTTTCTAATAGTTTACGTTTACGGCTCACGTCACCACCATAACACTTGGCAGTTACATCCTTACGGACAGCCTTGATGGTTTCCCTTGAAATAATCTTCGCACCGATCGCTGCCTGAATGGCAATATCAAACTGCTGGCGCGGAATCAACTCTTTCAACTTCTCACACATACGCTTACCCAAATCATAAGCATTGTCCACATGTGTCAATGTAGAAAGCGCATCTACCGGCTCGCCATTCAACAAGATATCCAGCTTAATCAGCTTGGAAGGACGGAAGCCCGACTGATGATAGTCAAAAGAAGCATATCCTTTCGAAATGCTCTTCAGCTTATCATAAAAATCAATCACAATTTCACCTAGCGGCATCTTGTAATGTATCTCTACACGATTGCCCGATACATAATTCTGACGCACCAACTCACCACGCTTACCCAGGCACAAGGTCATAATAGGACCAATGTAATCGGTAGCGGTAATGATAGTAGCATCAATAAACGGTTCTTCAATATGATCGATCAATGTCGGATCGGGCATACCACCGGGGTTGTGCACCTCATTGGCATGTCCCTGTTTGTCATAAACCATATACGAAACGTTGGGCACGGTAGTAATTACATTCATATCAAACTCGCGATCCAGACGTTCCTGAACAATCTCCATATGGAGCAACCCTAGGAAACCGCAACGGAACCCGAATCCCAAAGCCAATGAAGACTCCGGCTGGAAAGTCAATGATGCATCATTCAACTGAAGTTTTTCCAAGGAAGCACGAAGGTTTTCATAATCTTCCGCCTCAATGGGATATACTCCGGCAAATACCATCGGCTTTACTTCCTCAAATCCGGCAATCGCCTTGTCACACGGACGGGCTATGTGGGTGATGGTATCTCCCACTTTTACCTCGCGCGAAGTCTTGATACCCGAAATAATATACCCTACGTCTCCTGTGCGCAACTCGGTACGGGGAATCATATCCATCTTCAATACACCGATTTCATCTGCATCATACTCCTTGCCGGTGTTGAAGAACTTCACTTTGTCACCCTTGCGGATCACTCCGTTTTCTATTTTAAAATAAGCTATGATTCCACGGAAAGAATTGAATACAGAGTCAAAAATCAAAGCCTGCAAGGGAGCTTCCTCATCACCCACCGGATGCGGAACGCGTTCTACCACAGCTTTCAATATTTCCTCTACACCCATACCCGTCTTACCGGACGCACGAATAATATCCTCACGTTTGCAGCCCAACAGGTCGATGATTTCATCTTCCACCTCATCGGGCATAGCGCTTGCCATATCGCATTTGTTCAGCACCGGAATAATCTCCAAGTCATGCTCCAATGCCATATACAGGTTGGAAATGGTCTGTGCCTGCACTCCCTGCGAGGCATCCACTATGAGCAATGCTCCTTCACAAGCCGCAATGGAGCGTGATACTTCATAAGAAAAGTCCACATGTCCCGGAGTGTCAATCAGGTTCAGAATATATTTTTCTCCCTCATATGTATATTCCATCTGGATGGCATGACTCTTGATGGTAATGCCCCTCTCCTTCTCCAAGTCCATATCATCAAGCATCTGTCCGGCAGTTACCTGAATGGTTTTGGTGAACTCTAACAAGCGGTCGGCCAAGGTAGATTTTCCGTGGTCGATATGTGCTATTATACAAAAGTTTCGGATATTCTTCATCTTTATCGTTTAAATTTCGCGCAAATATACAAAAAAAATGCGTTGACAACATACAAAAACGATGTGTCAACGCATTTTTTTATAAGTTTAAAATCTTCTTTTTACACTAATTTTACAAAGACTTCGCCTTCTACTTCAGAAGTAGCGACTTTATCTTCTCTCAGCAACCAGCCTAAGCCCAGATAGAAATCCTTATCGGCTTTTAACTTTGCTGCTTTTTTGATTTGTTTTTGTGTCAAACCTTCTGTTCCATTCAATGCTTCCCAGATCTGTCCGGCAAAAGCACCTGCTTTTTCTTTCAACATTTTCGATTTACTTTAAGTTAAACGTTAATCCGCATTCGCTTTCCTGCGCGAATGTTTGTGTTTCTTATCGCCTGCAAAGATACACAAAATTATGTTATTCAACACCTTTAGACCGAAAAAGTTTGTGTTTTTATAAAAAAAAGAGAGTTTTCTTACTCTTTTCTATGGTTTTCCAGGTATTCACACCATATTTTGGCTGCCTCTTCTACCATTTTCACACAAGGACGCTTGGCATAATATTGGTCGGTACGCGCTTCGGGAGTAGAGACAACAGGGTCTTTTTTTGATAAGCCCAGCAGGTCGGCACAGCGCAATGCGCCATTCCGTTTCTTAAATTCTTCTGCCAGCTCTTGTACTAAAGCATAATTGGCTGCCTTGCTTTCACGGTCACTTCCTTCCAGGGCACACTTTTCCAAGCCTGCCAGCAGGAATAGTCCGCAGGCAGCACCGCAGGTTTCGCGCATACGGCCGATGCCGCCTCCGAAAGAGGCTGACATATGTAATGCTTGTTCGCGGGTAAAGCCATACAGGTCGGCAAAAGCCGCTACTACGGATTGCGAACAGTTATAGCCTTCCTTGAACAAGGCAACGGCTCGGGCTACTCTATCTTCTTCCATGCTGCACTATTTTGCTACGTTATTTACTATGTTGCCGGATATAAACCCTTTCAGGTTGGCCACCGCAATATCCATCAGGCGGATGCGGGCTTCTTTCGTTGCCCAAGCGATGTGTGGAGTGATAAAACAGTTCTTTGCCGTAAGCAAAGGATTGGTGTACTGGGGAGGTTCGGAAGACAAGACATCCAATCCGGCGGCGGCAATCACGCCTTTATTCAGTGCATCGGCAAGATCTTGCTCATTGACTAACGGGCCTCGTCCGGTGTTTATCAGGATGGCCGTCGGCTTCATGGCAGCCAGGCGCTTTGCATTGACCAGATCCTTTGTGTCGGGAGTCAACGGGCAATGCAGGCTCACGATGTCACATTCGCGGAATATTTCGTCCAGTTCCATCTTTTGCATTCCTTCCGGCAGTTCCGACTGTGGTTTGGAGGTGTAGGCACACACTTGCATACCCATGCTGGTAGCAATCCGTGCGGTTGCCCTGCCGGTGTTTCCCAAGCCGATGATACCCATCTTTTTTCCGTCCAATTCTACCAGATTGGTATCCCAGTAACAGAAGTCCGGGTTATTTGCCCAGCGGCCGTGGCGGTTGGCATAGGCATAATGGCCCACCCGCTGGGTGATATTCAGTATATGGGCAAAAACCATTTGGGCTACGGAGTTGGTGCTGTATGCGGGGATATTGGTTACAATGATTCCGCGTTCCCGGGCTGCTTTCACATCTATTATATTATAGCCGGTGGCCAATACGCCGATATATTTCAGTGCAGGCAGGGCTGCCATATCTTGGGCCGTGATTACTGTCTTGTTCGTGATCAGGACTTCTGCGCCGGCAGAGCGTTCTAATAATTCCTCCGGAGCTGTACGGTCATAAACCGTGAACTCGCCTAATGCTTGCATTCCTTCCCATGATAAATCACCGGGGTTCAAGCCGTAACCGTCTAAAACTACTATTTTCATAATTTTCCAAACTTAATGTATTCATAATTAATTGCCATCTACCGTAGGGGCGGGGGTTGCCCGCCCGATAATAACCCGAATGGTGTATTCGTGTATGTATTCGGGCGGGCAAACCCCCATAGCCGTCAAGCTAAGTTTCATCGTGTTAAAACATCGCGCAGCCTCCCCCTTTTGAAGGGGGCAAGGGGGATGTTCTCTTTGGGATGATGATGCACTCTACTAGAAAAAGCAACCGTACAAAGGAGAACATCCCCCTTAAATCCCCCTTCAAAAGGGGGAGGCTGCGCAATGATTTAACAATGTTTTCCTTAGCTTGACGGCTATGGGGCAAACCCCGCCCCTACGGTGGATGTCAGTCTTTAAACTTCTCTCCCCACAACCCTTGCATCCTTTCCTTTATCTTCGCCTCCTGCGGGTTATTCTGGGGATGCCAGATCCGCCTATCCTTCACCTCATCCGGCAAAAACTGTTGTTGCACAAAATTTCCCTGATAAGCATGCGCATATTTATAATCCTTGCCATATCCTAATTGCCTCATCAACTTGGTAGGAGCATTACGCAAATGCAAAGGCACAGGCAGATTCCCTGATTCCCGAACCAGCTCCAACGCACTGTTTATCCCTTCGTATGCCGAATTACTCTTAGGACTTGTCGCCAGATACACCGTAGCTTCCGCCAACGGAATCCGCCCCTCGGGCCAACCAATCTTCATCACCGCATCAAAAGCCGCATTCGCCAGCAACAAAGCATTAGGATTTGCCAACCCCACATCCTCAGCCGCCGAAATCACCAACCTACGGGCAATAAAAGCAGGATCTTCCCCCGCCTCCACCATGCGCGCCAGCCAGTAAAGCGCCCCATCCGGGTCACTCCCGCGAATGGACTTGATAAAAGCTGAAATAATATCATAGTGCATCTCCCCATCCTTATCGTATGCCAAAGGATTCTGCTGCAAGCGTTCCGTTACCTTTTCATCGGTTATCACAATGGTTTCGGCATCAGCATCCGCTTCTACCACCAATTCCAGAATATTGAGCAACTTGCGCGCATCACCTCCCGAAAAGCGAAGCATGGCATCAGTCTCTTTCAATTCTATCTTTTTCTCTTTCAGAATCGCATCTTTGGCTATCGCATTGTGCAACAGCTCCAGCAAGTCTTCCTTCTCCAGCGACTTCAAAACATAAAGTTGGCAACGGGACAGCAGCGGACGAATCACCTCAAACGAAGGATTTTCCGTAGTTGCCCCTATCAGGGTTACCACTCCGGTTTCTACCGCTCCCAACAAAGAATCTTGCTGTGACTTACTGAAACGATGGATTTCATCAATAAACAAAATAGGACTTGCCTGCGAAAAGAAACGGTTACTTTTAGCCTTTTCTATCACCTCACGCACATCTTTCACGCCAGAGGTCACTGCACTCAGGGTATAGAAAGGTGTTTCCAATTTATTGGCGATAATCTGCGCCAAAGTGGTCTTTCCCACCCCCGGAGGTCCCCAGAGGATGAAAGAGGAAATACGCCCCGCATCAATCATCTTGCGAAGGATAGCCCCCGGCCCCACTAAATGTTTCTGACCTATGTAATCGTCCAAAGTCCTCGGACGCAAACGTTCTGCTAATGGTTGTGCCATATTATCATCTTTATTTCAGATAACAAAAATACGGTATATTTTTCTTTGAACAAAGGATGAGGGAAGAATTAATAGTGATTAGTGGTTAGTGATTAATGGCTGCGCTATCATTCCGCAGGTATTTATCACTAATCATTAACCACTAAAATCACGGTTCCCCAATCTGTTAAATAATTCAAGACCATCCTATAATGAATCCAAACCAACTAATTATTAATCTTTCAATTCTTTATTCTTATTGAGCAGCAAATCAAGATTCAGACAGAGTTGCATTTAGCCACAGCCGGAATGCGTAACCCCACTCTTTAATGCTAACGAATCCGCATGGATGGAAAGATATAGAGATAGTAGAAACCTGGTAGCACGCCCGGTTAACACTAAGAAAAAACAAGCTTCTATGCGAGAAATAAGAAATATGCAGTATAAAGAAACCCGATTTATTCCACATATTTCTTATTTTCTACCCGCTTTCTACCATCCTCCCCGCTCCCTCCCCACGGGCGGGACGGAAGAAAGAAAACCGTATCTCCATCCCGGTCATTACAACCCGAACTTCGATACGGTCCTCCCGCGTTATGTGAAAACAATCAGTACAGCTATATTACCATCCGGGATTCTGAATCAAATGTATATTCTTATTCAAATAATCCTGCTTGATGGGAGCCAGTGTTTGGAAAGAGCGGAATACGAAAGGCTGACGATCCAGCACGGTAGGCTTATAAAATTCTTCCGGGGTACTGCCATATACATTCAGACCCAACATGCCATTCTCCATTCCTGCCCATTCCTTCACGGCAATCTTCCAACGGCGATAGTCATAAAGCATCTGACCTTCATACATAAATTCCACCGTCTTTTCACGACGGATCACATTTACCAGGTCTTCGCCCTGCACGCCCGGATGAGAGACATCAATGGAAGGCAGTCCGGCACGCTTGCGTATTTCATTGAAACGTGTCTTGGCTTCACCCTCCAATTTGCCCGTATATTCGGCAGTCGCCTCGGCGTAAGCCAGATATAGCTCTGCCAGACGGATGATGGGGAACGGATAGTAAGTAAGCGCGTTACTGCTCAGGCTGACGTATGTATTGGGATGGGCAAACTTAGCCAAAGCATATCCGGCATACAACTGGTCGGAGTTAGCATCTTTCGCCCCGTTGGGTTCCTTGAATTTCAGAGCCAACTTGATAGTGTCACTGTTAATCAGATAACTGCCATCGTCAAATCCTACCGCCCCATAGAAACGCGGTTCGCGATTGCGGTGCAGATAAGGTATTTCTGTTTCACCTTCGGGTAGCTTGAAACGGTCGGCATAGTGGAACTTAGGATCTTGGTCTATGGGCAACGCATTCTCGGTAAGGAACAGGTTGGTACTCCACAACGTGGGACCTAAAGCGCCATAGGGCGCACCGGTACTGGCACTGATGCCATGAGGAATGATATGTGCCTGTATGGAACCTGCGTCAGCAAAACTTTCTTTCCATCCGGTATATCCCCAAATCAGCTCTTTGTTCCATGGTTCTACCACCACGTAGCGGCAGTTTGCAATGGCCTGGTCGCGGGCAGAAAGTACCTGACCGGCTTTCGGAGTATAGTAATAAAGTCCTCTGCCGCTTCTTTCGGCTGCCTGGATGGCTACCCAGCACTGATCCATCGCTTTGCGCCATTTCTCCTTGTCGTAGGTAGTGGAAATCAGTTGGGTTCCTTCTTTATCCTTAAAGTCGCTATAGTCTGTATTGCCATTGAACTGAGGGCTGGCGGCATACAGGAACATTCTGGCTTTCAGCGATTCGGCTATCACGCTGGTGGCGCGTCCCAGGTTTGCTTCATTTACCGTTTCGGGCAAGTCGGGGATGGCTTCGTCAAACATGGCGGCTATTCTGTTCACACATTCATCATAGGGCAAACGTGCCTGAAACATTTCTTCGGCAGGCGCATCCGTAGGTATCAAATGGTCTATCACCACAATAGGACCATAGTTCTGCAACAACAGGAAATGATAGTAAGCGATGAGGAATTTCACCTCGGCTTTCCACACTTTCTTCTTGGCATCAAAGGCTGCCGGAGTTTCCTTTACAGGGATCACCTTGTCTATGTTGTCAAGAAAAGTATAGCATTGGCGGATGCCGTCGTAAGAGGATTGCCATACGTCAATAACGGGATCGGCGGCATTGTACGTGGCCTGCTGCATCTGCATAAAGGTGAACCACTGAACGGTCCAGTGTGCAGAGCCTACCAACTCGGGGGTGGTTACCCAACTGGTGTTTTCGCGGAAGTGCATATAGTTAGGAATCTTGCTGTAACAGGCAAATACGAAACCTTCCGCACCTGTTTCGGTCTTGAATGCATCATCGAGGGTAGGCGTGTCATCCGGCACAATGTCCAGATAATCGCAAGCGCTTAACGTCGCTCCCAGCAAGCAGAATGACAAGAGTATATGTTTAATTTTCATAACTTTAAAATGTTTATGGGTGATTAAAAGGTGAATTGAACGCCAACGGTTACCGTCTTCTGGGTGGGATACTTCAGACCGTTACTGGTGTAAAGTTCCGGATCCCAAATCTTGAATTTGGAGAAGGTAAGCAGGTTCTGTCCACTGAGGTAAACACGTGCAAACTTATAGGTATAACCCAGTTCCACACTCTTGAGGCGGATGTATGAACCGTCTCTGAGCCAATAGGTAGAGGCAACAGTGCTGTTTTGGTTGATACCGTTGGTAAGGCGCGGGTACTCGGCATTAGGATTCGGATTGTCTTCGTTCCAATAATTGTCGGCTACCCATTGCAATACGCCTTGTGAGTCTCCGGCAAAGGGGGCGATTCCGTTCAGCATAATGCTTCTTTTGGCAACGCCCTGGAAGAAGAAGGAGGCATCCCAACCTTTATAATTGACGCTGGCTCCGAAACCGTAACTGATTTGCGGAATTTCCGGCTGACCGATATAGGTCATATCGTTTTCGTCAATCTTGTTGTCGCCGTTCAAGTCTTTGTACTTGATGTCTCCCACTTTTACTGCCGTAGAACTCAATACCTGTTCGGGATGGTTCTTGATTTCTTCTTCGCTGGTAAAAAGTCCTTCGGCTATCAAACCCTTGTAGGCATTAAGCGGACGGCCCACCTGTGACATATAGTCGAATGGAAAATCTGGTTCGTCAATCTCTACATATTGGTTCTTGGCATAGGTGAAAGTACCTCGTGCGGTTATCATCAAATCCTTGTTTACCTGATGGCTATACACAGCGGACATATCGAAACCTTCGTTACGAACTTTTCCTAAATTGGCATAGGGACGGAGATTGCCCGTGATACCGGTTTCGGCGCCGATGGTCTGGCGCTGCAGGAAGATGTCTTTTCTGTTTTCGCGGAAGTAGTCGGCACTGATGTTTAATTTATTAAACAAAAGCATATCCACGCCAATGTTGTACTTCGCTCCTACTTCCCAGGTTACATTGGCAGCGCCATAGGTGGTAATGATGGCTCCATTGCCCGAGGTTTGCCAGTTGTTACCAAAGATGTAGCCGGCACCTCCCAGATTTACCTTGGTAAGGTAGGGGAAGCGGTACTTGTTTCCTGCACTGTCATAAATATTGGAGTTACCCACTAGACCATAGGAACCACGAATCTTCAGGCTGGTGAATACCTTTGTAAGAGGTTTGAAAAATTCTTCATTGGAAATGAGGTAACCCAAGGCGAATGAGGGGAAGAAACCGAAACGGTTTCCTTTCTTGAAAGTCTCACTACCGTTGTAACCAAAGTTTACTTCTGCCAAGTATTTGCCATCATAGGCATAAGTGGCGCGTCCGGCAAGCCCCTGGTTGCGCTCAGGCAAGGTGGCATAATAGTCACCGGGGTTGTTGATGTTGTACTCGCGTTGCAGGTACACCAACATGGCTCCCACATCGTGCTTCTCGCCAAAAGTGCGCTGATAGTTGAGGGATGCCTGAAGGTTGAACCAGCGGTCGCCTTCTGTCCCGGTGCTGGTAGAGAGAGCGGTAGATCCTTGGTTCAAAGAGTTGTATTTGAAATCGTATCCTCCTCCTTCTATGGGATCGGCACTCTCCAACTGGTAATAATAAGGAACGAAGCTGCGGGTTACTTTCGTCTTAGACCAGTTTTTGTAGGAAACCAAGGCTTTGAAGCTCAATCCTTTGGTGATGAAGTCCAGTTTCTGGTCAAGATCCAACGCTACATTGATGGCCGACTCGCTATTCTTGGCAAGACCTTGTGCCATAAGGGCATAGGGGTTTCTGTAAATAGAGGTGGTTCCTGCTCCGATAGGGCCGCCCGCCTGGTTGCCAAAGAGGACATGATCCAGATTCTCGGTATTGGGATAGTAGGGTTGGAAATACATATTCGGTGCTTCCAGTGCGTACTGGTATAAATTAGATACACTAATGGAAGGTCCGCTATAGTTAATGATTTGCGAATTGATACGCACATTGATTTTGGTGGTCTTGGTAAGCCATGCTCCCACGTTGCTCTGGATGGAGTAGCGCAGGTTCTGGATGTTGTTATCGAACTTGTTGTTGGGATCGGAACGCAACATACCGTTATCATTGTTCAATGAAGCGCTGAGGAAGTAATCTACTTTATTCGTACCGCCTGCCACATTAATGTTGGCAGACTGATTGGTGGTCATGTCCTTGAACATATAGTCCAGCCAGTCTACATTGGGGTATAAATAAGGGTTTGTCCCTGCAATAGTGTTACTTATTTTTTCTTCCGAGTAGAAAGGTGTTCCATTCGGGTTACGAGTCAGGATAGAGTTGTTTCGCATCTGCATAACGGTGGGTGCATCTGCCATCTTCAGCATTCTGGTAGAGCCGGAGAAAGTGTTATCGATACGGATATTAATACGGGCTTTCTCAGATACCGTACCACTGCGGGTGGTAATAAGGATGACACCATTTGCACCACGGGCTCCATACAAGGCAGTTGCCGAGGCATCTTTCAGTACGGAGAAGTTCTCGATGGCTTCGGGCGGAATGGCGTTCATATCTCCGGCTGAAGCTTCCACGCCGTCAATAAAGATCAAGGGATTGGTGGCACCGCTAAAGGTGGCTGCTCCACGAATCCAGAAATTGGCTCCGTCAGCACCCGGCTCAGCATTTCGCTGCATGGAAATAACACCGGCAATACGTCCCGCAAACGCGTTACTCAAACTGCTGGAAGGCACTCTCAGTTCAGAAGATTTCATGGATTGCACGGCTCCTACCACCGAGGCTTTTTTCTGGGTACCGAAGCCCACTACTACGACTTCATCCAAGGTTTGGCTATCCTCTTGAAGCACGATATTGAGAGGTTTTCCGGAGTATGTGACGGACTGGGTGATGTAACCCAAAAAGGAAATTTGTATCACATCTCCCTTTTTTACGTTACTTAGCTGGAAATCACCATCTATTCCGGTTATCACTCCATTGGTTGTTCCGGATACTACGACATTGGCGCCGATAACGGGTTCGCCTCTGGCGTCTTTAACAATTCCGGTACAGGTTCCGGTCTGTTGTACAATGCCTGCACCAACTGCATCCCCATTTGACGATGCATTGATTACCCCTCCACTCAAAATGAAAGAAAACAGCAATACGCCGATCATTTTTGATTGATTTGACATAATATTAGATATTGGTTAATATGATTTTTATATAAATCTATCTTGAACTTATAAAGAAGTCGGAAAGAACAAGAATATGACATTATGGGGTGTGGATTCTCTTGGCACGGCACTATGTTTTATAGAAGAAACGGAATGCGCAAAAGCCCAATAACAGTCATGTTCTAAGTTCTAAAGGAACTCTGTAAAGGAAAGGATTTCTCCCTGCCGGATGGATGGATATTATTTTATAATCCACTTATTTACAATGAGATACAATATAAACAATGACTCTGATTTATGTATAGGGAGGTAAGATAAGGTGGTGTGTGTTCCGTAAATATCTAATGAAACCGGCAGGGCATAGAAATTATTGATAAGGCGGACTAAAAAAAAACTATAAAAATATAGTTGTTTTGATTTAATTTTATTATTTTTGCGACATAAATCTAATTTTTTACTGAAAAGCACAGTTCCTTTAGAACTTATGCTTTGTAAGGAAAGTATGTAATTAACATACCTTTATAATATAAACAATTCCTCCGGATAGCCCACATCCACCAAGAACAACGCGTGTCCCGGCACAGAACTCCCGGCACTGCACCGGTCTTTATTCTCTATCACCTTTTTGAAACCTTCTACCGAAAGTTTTCCGCGTCCCACCTCTACCAGTGTACCCACCACTGCTCGCACCATATTCCTCAGGAAGCGGTCTGCCTGGATGGTAAATACCCATTCCGTATCGCCCGTCTGCGTCCATTGGGCATGCATGATGCGGCAATTATTGGTCTTTACATCCGTGTGCAGTTTGCTGAAGCTGGTAAAATCGGTGTAATTAAACAAGGTGCGGGCGGCTTCGTTCATCTTCTCAAAGTCCAGAGTGTTGAACAGTCGCCAGGCATAGTGGCGGTTGAAAGGCTCTTTCCGCGTGGTGACATAATATTTATAGGTGCGATAGGTGGCATCAAAACGGGCATGGGCATCATCCCTCACCCTGCGCACCCGGTACACTGCAATATCGGGAGGAAGCAAACGGTTCAGTTTATCGGTCACCACGGCGGTGTCCAACTCTTGGTCAAAGTCGAAGTGAGCCACCATCAGCCGCGCGTGTACTCCGGCATCGGTGCGCCCCGCTCCTGTCACCTCTATCTCCCGGCGGAGAAAGGTGGAGAGGGCACGCATCAGGTTTTCCTGCACACTGTCACCGTTGGGCTGAATCTGCCAACCGTGATAATTTGTTCCATCGTAAGCCAGATATATAAAGTATCGCATCTTTTTGAGGTTCTAAATAAAAGTTCTGGTAAAACTGCACAAAGATATAATTTCCCTGCCAACTGTGAAAACAAGTATGAGAGTTTGTGTGTTACATATTATGACTAATAACTAATTAAGACCATGGAAGAAAAGAAAGAAACCTACTACATCAAGATTGTAGCAGACGGCCCGTACTTGGTGTACGGCAACCCGCCCATCGACCAAGAAATCATTGTGCCCAACGAAGAAGGTTCATCCTGGGTATATCGCAAGGGTACGCATTTTGAAGCTCCGAAAACCGACGACGGGCATATCGCCCTGTGCCGCTGCGGCTGCTCCAAGCACAAACCTTTCTGTGACGGATCTCACAAGCATGCCGACTGGGACCCGACGGAAACCAACGACAAACGCCCCATACTGGAAGGCGCCGAGGAAATAGACGGTCCCACCCTGACACTGGTGGATAATGAACAGTATTGTGCCTACGCCCGCTTTTGTGATGCATACGGACGGGTGTGGAACTTGGTGGAGCAGGCTCGCAACCCCGAAGAAAGGGATTTGGTGAAGCGTGAAGTGGGTCATTGTCCCAGCGGACGCCTGTTGCTGCTGGACAAAGAGAATGGTAAGGTTTTTGAACCGCCTTTCAAGCCTTCCATCGGTATTATAGAAGATCCGGGAATCAAAGTAAGCGGCCCCATCTGGGTAAAAGGGGGCATCCGCATAGAAAGTGCAGACGGAAGGAGTTACGAAATACGCAACCGTGTAACGCTATGCAGATGCGGACAGTCACAAAACAAACCGTTCTGTGACGGGACACACGCATCAATGCATTTCCATGACCATTTGCCGCTGGAGGAGAAGAAGGAGGAGTGGTAAATATCGCGGGTCAAAACAAAAATTAGCTATCATTTTGCTGTAGGGGCGCATTGAATGCGCCCGATAACATTCCGAAGGTATATTTGTGGATGCATTACTCCCCAGGTCGTGACCGCTGTTCGGGCGGATTCAATCCGCCCCTACGGTGAACAATTTGATAGTTATAGAGTTTTGGCCCATTCCCAATAACATACAGGATTAGACTAACACCCCTTCTTCCTTATTTATCTCGCCGTAATATGAAAGCATCCTTGCTTCAACTCATACTTTATATAGCACTTATCCGCCTTCCTCAAATCGCGCAGCACCTCTGCCAACACCAATTTCAGCGTATCGGCACTCACATCCTGCATCGGTCTTCCATCAGGATCTTCCACCTTCTTATACCGAAGATAACTTACATCAAACGTAGTAGCATAAGCATGAGCCGAATTTGCAGACGCATTTCCATTGCGCCGCCGCAAGCGTTTCACATCATCCTCTGTACGAAGCACGGAGGTAACAATAATCTGATTAGGATTCAACCCCTTACAAGCAAGCGAATCAAGAAAATTAGCCCCGATAGTATCTAGCAACGCCCCTGCCTGGGGAATCAAAAAAGGAATGGAATGGGTCAAAGAATCCATGGCATAACGCTCGCAAGGCGCTATCTTTACCAATTTGCTCCCCATCCCTTCCGCCTCTGCGCGCGATGCCAACGGACGGATGCCTATTTTCTTTGCCACACCCAGGTGGGTATCATTCAAATCGCCAAAACTGCGTTTATAGCTGATTACACCTTTTATATTATGCGGCTCATTCATCTTCATGGACATATCTTTTTCCTTGCAGCCCGAAGAAACAGTAAGAGTAAATAAGAGCGAAAACAAAGTGCAACATGCACCTTTCATATAGTTCATCATCTTTCTATCTTTTCTAATATTTGTGCGCAAAGATAAAGAATAAAAATGAAAAAGAGAGCAGAATATAGAAAGACTCTTATCAGCCTGCCCCATAACATGATGCAAAAATGTGATAATACAAGGAGAAAGTAAGAATCTGCATTAATTTTATGTGACTATAATTCCTCAATTCAGCTAAAGTCAATATCTTTGCATCTTACCCTGTATATCAGGACCTAAATAAACCAAAAGATGAAAGAAGATCACATATCAGATACTAAATATGCCATAGCTGTTCAGACCATAAAGACAGCTATCCTACAGAGTCAATATCAAGCCATTAAACTTGTAAATAAAGAGTTGCTGACTTTGTATTACGGAATAGGTCGCTATATCTCGAAAAATTCCCGTAACGGTTTCTGGGGAAAGGGTGCCATTGCTTACATCAGCAACAAGTTGCAACGGGAATTGCCCGGACTGAGAGGATTTTCTGAGACTAATCTCAAAATGATGCGCATATTTTACGAAGAATGGGAGATGCTTGATATAAATTCGTCAGATATAACTGACAAATTACAACTGGCTGAAAATAAAACGAATACAAAATCGTCAGTTGCAACTGACGATTTGCAGCCTACAGAATCCATATACCAAGAAGTTCGTCAATTACAGTTGCCCAATTTAAAAGATTTCCCTATAGAATCTTTCTTCACAATCGGTTTCTCTCATCATTATGCCGTTCTATCACAAGTAAAGACTCTGGAAGAACGGTATTTCTATATTCAGTTATGTGCTGACGAGCATTTTTCTATGAAAGCTTATGCAAATAAATTGCCCGGAAAATAAGAACAATGAAAACCTTTCATTAAATTTGCACCCTATAAACGATGTACGAAAGTACCTAAACTAGTTAGATGATAGAAAAACATATTGTTTTAGAGGATATTGATCCTGTGATATTTTATGGCGTAAACAACGCCAACATGCAAATGATTAAAGCTTTGTACCCCAAACTTCGCATTGTGGCACGCGGAAATGTCATAAAAGTGATGGGAGACGAAGAAGAAATGTGTGCTTTTGAAGAAAGTGTACTGGCACTGGAAAAGCATTGTGCAAAGTACAATTCACTGAAAGAGGAAGTGATACTGGACATCGTAAAAGGCCGTTCACCCCAAATAGAGAAAACCGGAGACACCATTGTGTTCAGCGTAACGGGCAAACCGATTGTGCCCCGCAGCGAAAACCAACTGAAACTGGTGCAGGAGTATGAGAAGAATGATATGCTGTTTGCCATCGGTCCCGCAGGATCGGGCAAGACCTATACAGCCATCGCCCTTGCCGTGCGCTCACTGAAGAACAAGGAAATAAAGAAAATCATCCTGAGTCGTCCCGCAGTGGAAGCCGGTGAGAAGCTGGGGTTCCTGCCCGGAGACATGAAGGATAAGATTGATCCCTATCTGCAACCCTTGTATGATGCCCTTCAGGATATGATACCCGCCGCCAAGCTGAAAGAATATATGGAACTGAATGTAATCCAGATAGCTCCCCTCGCCTTTATGCGCGGACGCACACTGAATGATGCCGTGGTAATTCTGGATGAAGCGCAGAACACCACTACGCAACAAATCAAGATGTTCCTCACCCGAATGGGCATGAATACCAAGATGATTGTAACGGGAGATATGACACAGATAGACTTGCCTTCTTCGCAAACATCGGGACTGGTGCAGGCGTTACGCATCCTGAAAGGTGTGAAAGGAATCAGTTTCATAGAACTGAACAAGAAGGATATTGTGCGCCATAAGCTGGTAACCCGCATTGTGGAAGCTTATGAGAAATTCGATGAGAAGCAGAAGGCGGAACGGATGGAGAAAGCAGCGGTGGAGAAGGCGAAAAAGGCCGGTTAACCCGTAGGGGGTATGTCAAAACAAAAATTGGCTATCATTTTGCTGTAGGGGCAGATTGAATCTGCCCGATAATAGTTTGCTTTGTGCATTCGGGCGGATTCAATCCGCCCCTACGGTAAAAGAAAACCATAATGAAGAAAATAATTCATTTAACTATATAAAAAGACATGAGTAAAGCATTAACAAGAACAGACTTTAACTTTCCGGGACAGAAAAGCGTGTACCACGGAAAAGTGCGTGATGTGTACAACATCAATGACGAAAAGTTAGTAATGGTAGCTACCGACCGCATCTCTGCATTCGACGTAGTTCTACCCGAAGGTATCCCCTACAAAGGACAAATGCTGAACCAGATTGCAGCCAAATTCCTGGATGCAACCACCGACATCTGCCCCAACTGGAAAATGGCTACTCCCGACCCTATGGTGACCGTAGGCGTAATGTGCCAGGGCTTCCCCGTAGAAATGATCGTCCGCGGTTACCTGTGCGGTAGCGCATGGCGCGCTTACAAAAGCGGCGTCCGCGAAATATGCGGAGTGAAAATACCCGACGGAATGAAGGAAAACCAAAAGTTCCCCGAACCCATCGTAACCCCTACCACCAAAGCAGAAATGGGATTGCACGACGAGGACATCTCTAAGGAAGAAATCCTGAAACAAGGATTGGCTACTCCCGAAGAATATGAAGTATTGGAAAAATATACATTGGCTTTGTTCAAACGCGGAACAGAAATCGCTGCCGAACGCGGATTGATCTTGGTAGATACCAAGTATGAATTTGGCAAGCATAACGGTACTATCTATCTGATGGACGAAATACATACTCCGGACTCCAGCCGCTACTTCTACTCAGAAGGCTACGAAGAACGCTTTGCAAAAGGTGAACCTCAGAAGCAACTTTCTAAGGAATTTGTACGCGAATGGTTGATGGACAACGGTTTCCAAGGCAAAGCAGGACAGCAGGTTCCCGAAATGACTCCGGAAATTGTAAACTCTATCAGCGAACGCTACATGGAACTGTTTGAACACATCACCGGTGAAAAGTTTGTGAAAGCAGACACTGAAAACATCGCTGCACGCATCGAAAAGAATGTAACTGATTATTTGAAATAATATCCACCGTAGGGGCGGATTGAATCCGCCCGCATACATAAACGAACATACCATTCGGATTATCATCGGGCAGATTCAATCTGCCCCTACAGTGATTTCACAGCGTATTAAAACATAATATGACCCACTACCCACAAGAAAACATCAAGCCCTACAACGCCGACGAAAAGAAAAGCGTGCAGGTAGAGAAAATGTTCGACAACATAGCCCCTGCCTACGACCAGCTGAACCATGCCCTATCCTGGAACATAGACAAAAGCTGGCGACGCAAAGCCATCAACTGGCTGAAACCTTTTCATCCGCAGCGCATAATGGACGTAGCCACCGGAACAGGTGATTTCGCCATCCAAGCCTATCGCCTCC
Organism: uncultured Bacteroides sp.; assembly: GCA_902388365.1. Taxonomy (GTDB): domain Bacteria; phylum Bacteroidota; class Bacteroidia; order Bacteroidales; family Bacteroidaceae; genus Phocaeicola. The sequence goes on from CABMPB010000036.1 coordinate 22,527, forward strand.
TCCAACCCGAAGAACTGATAGGAACGGACATCTCCGAAGGCATGATGAACGTGGGCCGTGAAAAAGTAAAATCCGCCGGATTGGAACGCCATATCTCTTTCGCCAAGGAAGACTGTACGGCACTCTCCTTTCCCGACAAACGCTTCGATGCCATAACCGTAGCATTCGGCGTGCGCAACTTCGAGGACCTGGATAAAGGCCTCCGCGAAATGCATCGCGTGCTGGACGACAACGGCAAACTGGTTATCCTGGAACTGTCCGAACCCGACTGGTTCCCCATGAAGCAACTTTACGCTATCTATTCCAAAGTAGTAATCCCCACCCTGGGAAAACTCCTTTCCAAAGACCGCAGTGCATACACTTACCTGCCTCAGTCCATCAAAGCCTTTCCGCAAGGAGAAGTAATGACAGGCATCATCCGCAAAGCCGGATTCAGCCAGGTGAGTTTCAAACGGTTGACATTAGGTATCTGCACGCTTTATTTAGCAACGAAATAATTTTAATATAAAGAGTTTTATGAGAAAATATGGTTTGATAGGTTATCCGCTGGGACACTCGTTTTCGAAGAACTTTTTCAACGAAAAGTTTCATTCGGAAAGCATTGATGCCGAGTATGTAAATTTTGAGATTCCTGCTATCAAGGAATTACCTTCTGTATTGCTGGCAAACCCCAATTTGGTGGGACTTAACGTCACCATTCCTTACAAGGAGCAAGTCATTTCTTATCTGGACGAACTGGATAAAGATGCAGCAGCTATCGGAGCCGTAAATGTAATCAAAATCGTAAATCAGAAAGGAAAGACGAAACTCATCGGCTATAACTCTGATGTAATCGGTTTTACACAATCTATTGAGCCGTTACTGGAACCGCAACACAAGAAAGCCTTGATCCTGGGAACAGGAGGGGCATCAAAAGCTGTGGACTATGGGCTGAGAAAACTGGGACTGGAATGTAAATTCGTGTCACGCACCCCGCGCGAAGGCATGCTGACCTACGAAGAACTGACACCGGAAATAATGGACGAATACAAAGTAATCGTGAACTGCACCCCGGTAGGTATGTATCCGCACGCCGACCAATATCCGAACATTCCTTATGAATGCCTCACGCCCAACCATTTGCTTTATGATTTGTTATATAATCCCGACACCACTCTCTTTATGAAGAAAGGGGCAGACAAAGGAGCTGTTGTGAAGAACGGATTGGAAATGCTCTTGTTGCAAGCCTTTGGTGCGTGGGATATTTGGAACAAATAACCCGTTCTTCGTTATCACTTGGCAGGAGCGCTACTTTTTTTGAAAGGCAGTGTACCCCGATTCAAAGTAAAACGGAGAATATGTAAACATAAAGTATGAAGAAAAAATATCTTATCGGAACGGGTATCACACTCGTTCTACTGATTGCTGTGCTATTGGGAGCCAGCCAATATATGCTCAATTACTCTCTGCGCCCTGAAAACAGAGGAAGGGATTTAGCTGGCTCATGGCAATATATGTTTGAAACCTATCCTTATCTGAAACCATGGGTAGACAGTCTGCAACAGGCTGAAGCACTGAAAGATACCTTTATTTATTCCCCCGACCAAGTGAAACTGCACGCCTACTATGTGAGTGCGGCACAGCCCACCACCCGAACCGCCGTCATTGTGCACGGATACACAGATAACGCCATCCGCATGATGATGATAGGCTATCTGTACAGCAAACAACTGAACTTCAACATCCTTCTGCCCGATTTGCGCGACACGGGACTGAGCGGCGGAGATGCCATACAAATGGGATGGCTGGACCGTAAAGACGTAATACAATGGATGGACATAGCCAACCATATGTATGGCGACAGCACCCGAATGGTGGTGCACGGCATCTCAATGGGAGCCGCTACCACCATGATGGTTTCGGGAGAACCCCAACCCGGATATGTGAAATGCTTTGTAGAAGATTGCGGATATACCAGCGTGTGGGAGCAGTTCTCCAAGGAGCTGAAAGAACAGTTCGGAGTCCCTCAGTTCCCATTAATGTACACCGCCGATTGGCTTTGCCGGCTGGAATATGGTTGGGGATTTAAAGAAGCATCGGCACTGAAACAGGTTGCCCGGTGCCATCTGCCCATGTTCTTCATTCATGGAGACGAAGACGACTATGTACCTACATGGATGGTTTACAAGCTGTACCAGGCAAAGCCCGAACCTAAGGAATTATGGATAGTGCCGAAAACAGACCATGCACATTCATACCTGTTTCACACAGAAGAATATACAGAAAAAGTAAAAGCATTTGTAGACAAATATACCCTATGAGAAAATTGATATTCTTACTTCTTATTCTAATCGGATCTGCAGGCATGCAGGCCAAGGAATATACCGTTAAAGACGTACCGATGGTGCATCTGCAAAACCGCACCCGGTACGTGAGCAATCCCGACGGCATCCTTTCGCCGGCAGCCGTAGCAAGTATGGACAGCATTCTCTATGCCTTGCAGCAAAAGACAGGTATCCAAACGCTAGTAGTAGCCGTCACAGGAATAGAAGGCGGAGATTGTTTTGACTTCGCCCACCGGCTGGGAGAAGAAATGGGAGTAGGACAAAAAGAACGTAATAACGGATTGGTTATCTTGCTCTCTACCGATGAACGTTGCATTCAGTTTGCCACAGGCTACGGACTGGAAGGCGATTTGCCCGATGCCATCTGCAAGCGTATTCAGAACCGCTACATGCTACCCTACTTTAAAGACAATAACTGGGATGCCGGAATGGTGGCAGGCATACGAGCCATAAACGGCTATCTGGATGGTTCGATGGAAAATATAGGCAGTGATAATGAAGATGATGATTCTTCTTTAGGATTTATTGTTGTATTTCTTTTATTCTTCGGAGGATTTATCGGCATTGCCTGGTATATGGGCTGGCAGAAAAAGCGTTGCCCTAATTGCAAGAAACATAAGTTGCAACGCATCTCATCAAGTATCCTCAGCCGCAACCACGGAACAAAAACCGAGGAAGTGATCTACAGATGCAAGAACTGCGGACACATTGTGAAACGCCATGAACAATCCCGCGACGAGAACTATAGAGGCCCCCGTGGCGGAGGTCCGTTTATAGGCGGAATGGGCGGAGGCATGTTTGGCGGTCGCAGTGGCGGCGGAGGCGGATTCGGCGGAGGAAGTTTCGGAGGCGGAAGCTTCGGGGGCGGTGGAGCCGGTAGCCGTTTTTAACCTGCCCGATAACATAAACAAAGTATTCATCATTAAAATAACAGACACGTATGAAAAAGTCAACGATTATCGTAATAGTAGTCATTGTATTAATCGCCATTTGGGGAGTAACCTCTTACAATGGAATGGTAAAAATGGACGAATCAGTCAGCACAGCATGGAGCAACGTAGAGAACCAGTACCAACGCCGTTCCGACTTGATTCCAAACTTAGTCAACACCGTAAAAGGATATGCTTCACACGAAAAAGAAACTTTTCAGGCAGTAGTGGATGCCCGGAGCAAAGCCACCCAAATGAAAATAGAAGCTGATGACCTGACTCCCGAAAAAATGCAGGCTTACCAGAAAGCACAAGGCGAAGTGGGCAGCGCATTGAGTCGCCTGCTTGCCATCACCGAGGCTTATCCGGAACTGAAAGCCAATGAAAATTTCAAAGAATTGCAAGCACAGTTGGAAGGAACAGAAAACCGCATCAGCGTAGAACGCAAGAAGTTCAATGATACGGCACGTTCTTACAATACGGCTATCCGTACTTTCCCACGCAACCTCTTGGCAGGAATGTTCGGCTTCGATAAACGTCCGTACTTTGAAGCAGAAGAAGGTACAGACAAAGCGCCCAAAGTAGAATTCTAATCATTCCTCTCACCGTAGGGGACTGTGTCAAAACAAAAATTAGCTATCATTTTACTGTAGGGGCAGATTGAATCTGCCCGATAATAGTTTGCTTTGTGCATTACTCCCAAGGTCGTGACCGCTGGTTCGGGCGGATTCAATCCGCCCCTACGGTGACATCTGATAGTTACTTTGGAGTTTTAACATGCCCCCACGGCTTCTGTATCCTCCCATTCCATGCAATCCGCACTTATTTTTTATCAAATCGACCATTTTTTACGCAACTTGTAACGACATTATCAGTAAAATCATTATCTTTACGAATAGAAACTTTAAAACCACAAGCAATATGTTCAATTCATTTGGTAATATTTTCCGGTTAACCAGCTTCGGTGAATCCCACGGGGCAGGTGTAGGTGGTGTCATTGACGGATTCCCTGCCGGAGTAAAAATAGATATGGACTTTGTTCAGCAAGAGCTGAACCGCCGTCGTCCCGGACAATCATTACTTACCACCAGCCGCAAGGAACCCGATGCTGTGGAATTCCTTTCCGGTGTCTTTGATGGCAAGTCAACAGGTTGCCCCATTGGGTTCGTAGTATGGAACAAGAACCAACATTCCAACGACTATGAAAATATAAAGAACCTTTTCCGCCCTTCGCATGCGGACTATACCTATATGCAGAAATACGGCATCCGCGACTATCGTGGCGGCGGCCGTTCTTCGGCACGCGAAACCATCTCACGTGTGGTTGCCGGAGCGTTGGCAAAACTGGCATTGAAACAACTAGGTATCAGCGTCACCGCCTATACTTCACAAGTAGGCCCTATCAAGCTGGATAAAGACTATAAGAGTTATGACCTGGACTTGATAGAAACAAACGACGTACGCTGTCCCGACCCCGAAAAGGCACAAGAGATGGCAGAACTTATCTGGAAAATAAAAGGAGAAGGTGACACCATAGGCGGTGTAGTAAGTTGCGTCATCAAGGGATGTCCCATCGGATTGGGCCAGCCTGTGTTTGGGAAATTGCACGCAGCACTAGGCAATGCCATGCTAAGCATCAATGCCGTAAAAGGATTCTCATACGGTCAGGGCTTTGACTCTATGGAACTGAAAGGCAGCGAACAAAATGATGTATTCTATAATAATAACGGACGCGTAGAAACCAAGAGTAACTATTCCGGCGGCATTCAGGGCGGCATCAGCAATGGACAGGATATTTATTTCCGTGTAGCATTCAAACCGGTTGCAACCATCCTGATGGAACAACATACGGTAAATGTAAATGGCACGGACACCACGATGAAAGCCAAGGGTCGCCATGACGCATGTGTGTTGCCGCGTGCCGTTCCCATTGTAGAAGCAATGGCAGCTATGACTATCCTAGATTATTACTTGATAGACAGGACTACACAACTATAAGAAAATATATTTTCGTTAACACTCACCGTAGGGGCGGAATACTTTCCGCCCGATAGCGCAAAGAGATCTTTTATTGCTTTCGGTAACGCTTTCGGGCGGAAAAAATTCCGCCCCTGCGATGGATTAAAACTTCATTTGAATACATTTAGCCATGGAAATAAAACAATACATTAAAGAAAATGAAGCCCGCTTCATGGAAGAACTGTTCAGCCTCATCCGCATCCCCAGTATCAGTGCATTGCCCGAACACAAAGACGATATGCTGACCTGTGCCTCGCGCTGGAAAGAGTTATTACTGGCAGCCGGAGCAGACGAAGCAATGATAATGCCCTCGCAAGGCAATCCATTGGTATTCGCCCAAAAGCATGTAAGCGACGATGCCCCCACCATACTTATTTACGCCCACTATGACGTAATGCCCGCCGAACCGCTGGAACTGTGGAAAAGCCAACCATTTGAACCCGAAATACGCGACGGACACATCTGGGCACGTGGTGCTGATGATGACAAAGGTCAAGCCATGATTCAAGTAAAAGCATTTGAATATGTAGTAAAAAACGGATTGCTGAAACACAACGTGAAATTCATCTTCGAAGGCGAAGAAGAAATCGGCTCTCCCAGCCTGAACGCTTTTATCAAAGAGCATAAGGAATTACTGAAAGCTGACGTAATCCTGGTTTCGGATACCAGTATGCTGGGAGCAGACCTCCCCTCACTGACTACCGGCCTGAGAGGTTTGGCTTATTGGGAGATTGAAGTGACAGGCCCCAACCGCGACCTGCATTCCGGACACTTCGGTGGAGCCGTTGCCAACCCCATCAACACACTGTGCAGCATGCTGGCAAAAGTGATTGATGAGGACGGACGAATCACCATCCCCCACTTTTATGATGATGTGGAAGAAGTCCCCGCCGCAGAACGCGAAATGATTGCACAGATTCCTTTTGATGAAAAGAAATACATGGAAGCCATCGGCATCAAAGCACTGAAAGGTGAAAAAGGATACTCCACACTGGAGCGCAACAGTTGCCGTCCGTCATTTGATATCTGCGGCATTTGGGGCGGATATACAGGGGAAGGTTCAAAAACCGTATTGCCCTCAAAAGCATATGCCAAAGTATCTTGCCGCTTGGTTCCGCATCAGAATCACTCTGTTATCTCCCAACTGTTCATAGATTACATCCGGTCCATCACACCGGAGTATGTGCAAGTTAAAGTAACCCCTATGCACGGAGGCGAAGGGTATGTATGCCCCATCACCTTGCCTGCCTATCAAGCTGCCGAAAAAGGATTTACCAAAGCATTCGGTAAAAAGCCGCTTGCTGTCCGCCGGGGAGGAAGTATTCCTATCATCAGCGATTTTGAACAGATATTGGGTATAAAGACTGTCCTCATGGGCTTCGGGCTGGAAAGCGATGCCATCCACTCCCCCAATGAGAACTTCTCTTTGGATATATTCCGCAAAGGGATAGAAGCTGTAGTAGAATTTCACCTCAATTATTAAGCATCAATAAAAATGAAACGATTTGGAATAATTAAGGCGTTGCCGGTTGTTATATTTTCAACTACATTATTAATATTGGGAGGTTGTAGCAATATGAAAACAAAATCAGAAGAAATGGAAAAGACTTCGGCCATAGAGAATATCTTGGCCCGCAAAAGTGTCCGTGCTTATACCCCGAAACCGGTAGAAAAGGGAAAAGTAGATTTACTGGTCAAGGCAGCCATGGCAGCACCAACTGCCGTGAACAAGCAGCCTTGGGCATTTATCGTGATAGATGACCGTGCCGTTTTGGATAAACTTGCCGAAGAATTGCCTTATGCTAAAATGACTGCACAAGCGCCGATGGCTATCGTAGTTTGTGGAGATTTAAGTAAATCCCTGCATGGAGAAGAAGACCAGTACTGGATGCTGGATTGCTCTGCAGCATCAGAGAATCTGTTGCTTGCCGCAGAATCAATGGGTTTAGGAGCCGTATGGACAGCAGTATATCCGGAAACAGAACGCATGGCGAAAGTTCGCACCGTATTGTCATTACCCGGACATATTGTGCCGTTCAATCTGATTCCTATAGGTTATCCTCAGCACAAGGAAGAAGCTAAAGATAAATTTAAAGAAGAAAATATCCATTATAATAAATGGTAAGAAGGAGGATAGAGATGCCTCAAAAGTTTTTCACTGGGTGTGTGTCAAAACTCCAAAGTAACGATCAAATGTTCACCATAGGGGCGGATTGAATCCGCCCGAACCAGCGGTTACGACCTTGGGAGTAATACACAAAGCAAACTGTTATCGGGCAGATTCAATCTGCCCCTACAGCAAAAGGACAGCCAATTTTTGTTTTGACACATTGCATACACAAAAACAAAGTCCCTCTATTTATCCCCCTATTCTTTTCCACTTCTGAATAAAAATACGTAATTTTACCGCTCTATTTATTCATCACCGCTTAAACCCTATTTTGAATGAAAGCTCTTAAAGAACGTATTTTACGGGACGGAAAATGTTTCGAAGGAGGAATACTGAAAGTAGACAACTTCATTAACCACCAAATGGACCCCATCCTGATGAAATCCATTGCAGTGGAATTTGTGCGCCGCTTTGCATCTACCAACATTAATAAAATAATGACTATCGAAGCCAGCGGCATCGCACCCGCCATCATGGTGGGCTATCTGCTGGAACTCCCCGTAGTCTTTGCCAAAAAGAAGAAGCCCGTAACCATGGAGAATATGCTCACCACCAGCGTTTATTCATTTACCAAAGACCGTTCTTACGATGTATGTGTCAGTAAAGACTTCCTGAATAAAGGCGATAGCGTACTTTTCATTGATGACTTTCTGGCAAACGGAAATGCAGCCAAAGGCATCATCGACCTGGTAGAACAAGCAGGAGCAGAACTGGCCGGTATGGGATTCATCATCGAAAAAGCTTTTCAACACGGCGGAGACTATCTGCGTAACGCAGGTATCCGTGTAGAATCACTCGCCATCATAGACAGTCTGGACAACTGTGAAATAAAAATAAGATAACCACCACGTGAAGGCATCCCCAATCACCGGAAACACTCATGGACTGATTTACGGACTGAACGACCGCTCTCCCATGCGGGAATCAGTCTTTGCTGCCATACGTATTTATTGGCTATCTTTGTAGCCATCACCACCCCTCCTTTCCTATGCAATTGAACTAAAGAAATAGATTAATCAACCAAATGATTTTTATTTTAATCCTACAGGTTGATTAATCAATATTTTTGTGTATGTTTGCGTACATAATCATCTTTTATTATATGAATTGTAACAAGCCCACAAAAGAGATTGCAACTCCAGTACTTTCACCTACGGATGAAATTGCACAATTGAATGAAAAGGTTCAAATGCTGAAAGCTGTATTGGCTAGTCATCAAATTGCAATTTGGGAATATGATTTTCCCACAGAATCATTTCTGTTTCCTGATGAATATTTCCGAATCCTGGGCTTAGAGAAAGCCGGCATTCATTATCAAAATATGGATGAACTGTCCCAATTTGTACATCCCGATGATAAAGCATTCATATCTTCTGAAAAGTTCAAGGAAAAGATAAAAAACTGTAGTGAAAGTGATATGGTTACTCTGCGTTGCATAGGCAATCACGGAGAAATAATTTGGCTGGAAGATCATTTCTTTTCTATATTGAAAGATGAAAAAGGTAATCCCATGAAGTTGCGTTCCTATGCCGTGAATGTAACTTCGCAACGCGAAAAAGAGCTAAAGATAAGGCAACTGGAAGAACGCAACCGGAAAATAATAGAGGCACTCCCCGAATTCATTTTCATCTTTGACGATAATTTCTTCATTACCGATGTATTGATTGCCAACGATTCCATCCTGCTACACCCCATAGACCAATTACTGGGTGAAGACGGACGAAAAATCTACTCCCCCGAAGTCAGCGATTTGTTTGTACAAAATATACGTGAGTGCCTGAACGATGGACTATTAAAAGAAATAGAATATCCACTGGAAGTAGAAGGTAAAGAAAAACATTATTTCCAAGCACGCATTGTCCCATTTGAAGGCAATAAAGTCCTTGCACTAATCCATGACATCACCCAAAGAGTGGAACATGCCAACGAACTGGTGGAAGCAAAGCAGCGCGCCGAAGAATCAGATCGCATGAAGTCAGTCTTTTTGGCAAACATGAGCCATGAAATACGCACTCCGCTGAATGCCATTGTAGGTTTCTCGGAGATTATTGCCGTTACGGAAAATCAAGAGGAAAAAGACGAATATGTACAGATTATCCAGCAGAACAGCAACCTGTTATTACAATTAATCAATGATATATTGGATCTATCGCGCATTGAATCCGGAAAATCGGAAATGCATCTGCAACCTACCGATATGTCTGCCATGTTGGAAGAAGTAGGAAAAGTGCACAACTTGAAGATGAGATATGGTATCGAACTCAAGATTGAGCGTCCGGATATGGAGGTGTGGACAATGACAGACAGAAACCGGGTGACCCAAGTATTGTTCAATTTCCTTTCCAATGCCATCAAGAACACCGACGGAGGCTCCATAACTCTGGGAATGAGCATAGAAAATGAATGGTTGAAACTATATGTAAAAGATACGGGATGTGGTATTCCCGCTAATAAAATATCGAAAATATTCACCCACTTTGAAAAGGTAAACGAATTTGCGCAAGGTACGGGTTTGGGATTGCCTATATGTAAAAGTATAATCGACAGACTGGGAGGCAGAATAGAAGTAGAATCCGAACTGGGCAAAGGAAGTACATTTGCATTCTATTTGCCTTTGTATGACATCAATGAGAAGGAAAATTATGAAAGCCGTCCCAGTATATCGGGCAATAAGCGTAAAAAGATATTGGTTGCCGAAGATATAGAAAGTAATTACATGCAAATATATGCATTACTCAATAAAGATTACACCATTTCCTGGGTACGCAATGGGGAAGAAGCCGTAAATAGCTTCTTGCGTGAACGCCCTGATCTTATTTTGATGGACATCCGTATGCCTGTCATGAACGGAGTGGATGCTATTGCCAAGATACGCTCCATCTCGATAGATATACCTATTATTGCCGTTACGGCAAATGCTTTTTTAATAGAACAGCAACAGGCTTTGGCAGCAGGATGTAATGATGTTGTAGCAAAGCCTTACACTTACGAACTGTTGCGGGAAAAAGTAGAAAAGTATCTGAAATAAGACCGCATAAGAGAAGCTTTTCTTTGTGGGCGAGGGAACTCGCCCACAAAACTGTTTATAATCCGAACAATCGACTATATTCTTCTGATATATATCTATCCAATTCATTATAAAGTTGATAGACTTGCTGCACATCCAGTCCTCCCTTTGCACGCCATCCGTCTAATTTAGGTTCTGCCAAAAGAAAAACTTGTTTTTCAACAGGGGCCAAAGACTGCATATATCCTGTTTTATCATTATTATAAAGCAATTCCCAATTCATATACCGGTTACTTCCCATCCCTTGATTATAAGCATAAATCTTATCCAGCAAAATAGTAGTCCGTTTGCTCATGCCCGATGCCGCTTTTCCTTTTTCTGTCAGCACCAAAGCCGGTAATTGTTTCTCTGCCCCTTTCAACCATAATGGAATAGCCACACTGACTGGAGGATATCCCAGCACAGTCCACATCGTAATCAATTCCGGTTTCTCTCCTTCCTTCACTCCTTGTATCACCACAGAACTGGCTGATTCGTGGCGAGGGATAAAATCCTGTTCAACAAACCATCCCGTACCTTTCGGAAGATTATAATCTCCTTTTCTTAAATCAATACCCAGCAACGGATTCGCAAAAGAACGGGATAACTCATTAAATATCCATGCAGGAGTAATCTTTTTCATTGCAGAAGCAGGCATCAATAACTTATCTTCCTGCATATAGCGTAAATATCCGGCACCTACATTCACTTTTCCTGTAAAAGAAAAATTAGTACGAGCAATGTATCCGCAAGGGGCATCTTTCGAATTATTGGCATCAAACATAGTATATTTATAATAATCCACCTCAAACATCGCCGCCCCGCCTTGCGCATCAATTACTCCAAAATTTGCTTCTATCAGGCTGGGCTTAGTGATGGTATCAAGGAAGTTCTTAAAATCATCCAGCGTGGCACATACTTCAAGGGCACGGCGCATCACCCTGCCATTTGCCTCGCCACGCTCCTCTCCTTCCTTCACTTCCACTAAGTTATAAGATTGGGTATTCATTACCGAAAATCCGGCGGAATTAGTACCAATCCATACATCCGAAGGGTTCTCATCCCCACTATTTACCACTGCGATAAATGAGTATTTCTCTCCGGAAAAGTATTTTACACTATTCTGCAATGCTCCCGTATCACGATGTTTCCATAGCAATGGACGGCCATCAGGAGTTATTTTTCCGGATATTACAGCAGATGTACAGGCATAGCTTTCTGTTGCTGCAAAGCAGGAAGCAGCCAAGATAAGGCAGGAGGCGATCATGTTTTTCATATTCCAAAAGTGTTTTTCAGTTCTTACAAAGATGACAATAGTATTTAATCAATAATATTTTTCTTTTTCCAAATAGTACAGGCCCTCCCCTTTATCGCCATTCTCTAAATCCTTTAACACGACTTTAAATACAGAATAAGAATTTTTAGTTTTCTTCTTCGGAAGATCCACTGTCAACAGATAAGCATTGCCATATTCCCCCGGATCAAAATATTCCTTAATTTCCTGTTTCATTAATATAGCCACTTCCTCTCCGTCAATTGTTACTTTCACATCCAAGTTTTCGGGAGAAGGAGCAAGTAATACTTCGGGAGTTTTATTCTTTAGCCACTTCTGATAACGGGTCAAACTCATGGGGCGGACATATATTACATAACTTGGAGTAGCACCAGGTATACGAAATACACGTAATCCATATGCTTCCATCCGATGGTATTGTATATTTAAAACAGTATCACGATCTGCAATAAAATCCCATGCCCAAAATTCCAACCGTTGATCTTTCTCTGCCCATGTAGAACCTGTGACAGAATACGCTGCCATATTCAATGCACTCATTGACTGATACTTTCCTTTAGGAATGCGATTTTTGTAATAACCATTTTTATCTGTCAGTATAGGAGGACAAGCATCAGAAAAATCACTACGCTGCAAGAAAATGCTCACACTGTCCAGAGGGTTTCCCTCATAATCTGTCACTCTACCACTAATATTAATACTATCATTTTGTGCCCATGCCCCCACTGCAAAGAATAAAAGCATCAATGAGATTATTTTCTTTTTCATTTTATTCAATTCAAGTCTTGTCATTCAAAAATGTCTTTACTTGATCTCAAAAGTACGAATATATATTAGAATACCACACTTTTACAAGAATTTCTTTCTTACGGAAGTAATATTATAGTTCTATCTCCCACTTCCGTTAAAGATAAAATTAGAAATGAAGCACTAAGTATGGTTAGGCTATATTCACAAAATGACTAAAATTATTAAGAAAAGCAACCTAGTACATGTTTCACTAATATAAAATACATCAAAAGCTTTTTCGAAAGAAAGATGCAAATTCTCCGCAACTATCGGAACAATGCGTTCGATCCAATCTAAAAAAGCAGGCTTCTATTTTCTAAATTCAGACGTCCATTTTATAAAAACAGACCTTCGTTTTTGATTAATGGACGTTCATTTTTCAATATTACGCTATTCCTCAACCTTTATTGGAAAAAGCTTAGGTCCTTTGAAAAAGGAAGGAAGCCCTTCTGAAAAAGATGGTTATCTTTTATAATAAGCTAGCCAAGGAAATAAAAATACACAGCAAACTCTCGAATTACTCTTTTGCCCTCAAACTAACCAATTCCGTCCATTTATTTATACTCAAGTCCACTCCTCCCTTATTCAAATATTGAATGCCGGTTTTGAAATATGAGATTACTTTTTCATTGTCGCAAGCCATACTATCTGCCAATATTCCAAGAAAGAATTGGATACGCGCCATTTGGATATAATCCAAAAGAGTATATTCTTCATCTTCCAGATAATCCAATAAATCGCAAGATAAGTCATAAGCTTTGTGCAGTTCTTCATAGCTTAATTCATCAAGAGGAGTGCGCATGGCAGGATGTTGCATCAGCAAAATAATGGCTTCTTTAAAGTCTCTAGACATGATTATTTTTCATTTTCGCATCATTTCCCTGTGGTGCGGGATTTATAAAAAGAGAAAGCGTGGGAAACTATCTACTCCATGCCATACATAGGTTCCGCTAAGACCCTCCACGAACATAAGTGATAGCCCCACGCCCCATTTGAGTATATAACAGATTATATATACAAAGGTGCGCGAGACCCGTCACTTATTGCCATCCGTGGATAAACTTTAGCGGAATTTATGTATGAATGCAATAAACAACCGTTCTCAAAATAAAAGACTTCTTTCTACTCATGAAAGTAAGTCAATGCAAAAATAGCAATAAATATTGATGGCACAAAAAATATTGATATAATTCCACCAATAATTCTTGGTTTTATAAGTTCCCCCTTCCCTATCTATCTCATATCATCAGTGAAGAGATACTATAAATTAAAGTATTATGGATACCGAAAAAAGATTCTCCCAAGCAAAATGCCCAAAGCGATAGAGTTATATCATTTACTCGGACAAAATCATTTCTTTAGTGAGGGAAGATAAAGGATACTAATGTCATGGCTTCATCATTAGTAATGTATCAGCCGTAACATTAGTAATCTTACAGCCTTATCATTAGTAATGTGTCGCCCTCGTCATTACTAACGTATCAGCATAAAGAATTAAAACCCAAAAAGAATTTATCAAAAGAATCAGCCCTTTTGATTGCAGTATTTCACGAAGCCATACACTCCTATTTTCCTTGCTTATAGTCCTTTACAATCCCTTCCGCAATCCACTTAGCCAATGCCTGGCGATTATTATCCAGCACCAACCTTTGTTGGTCGCGTTTATTCCGGATATTCCCCAGTTCCAGAAATACTGCAACCGGAGTCGTATTTCGTAATACATACAAGTTGCGCTCACTCACCGTCCCACGGAAACCGCGATTGGGCTGATGCTTATCATATTTCTTATCAAAAGTGCGATGCAGGTTGTCAGCCAACCGCTTGCCTTTCGTACTTTTAGGAGCATTGTAAAAGAACACATCCGTCTGCTGCCCTTGGCTACGGCTATCCACATGGATAAATACAGCCCGCTTGTAATTGCTTTTGTCTTTTCTATACAACTTATTTACCCAGTCACACCGCTGTTTCAAACGCGCCACCTGATTCAAGGGAATCGCTTCCCCCATACAAGTTTCCCGCTTGCTGTTCGCCAAAATATGACCGTCGCGAATGCCATCCTTTGCATCCTGAATAATGATATGCACCTTGGCGCCACGAGACAAAAGCTCACGCGCCAAGCGGAGAATAATATCATAAGCATATTCATCCTCGTGCAACTGGCGTCCCTGATAAATCCCGATTGCGCCGGGATCAGGACCTCCATGACCACTCACCAGATAGAAACAAGCTCCACTCAGTTCATTGGAAGTGATCTGATAGGTGGCATATTCCTTACCAAACAGAGGCTCCTTGCCGGTACGAGGCTTTTTCTGTGCACTAAGCGGCGATAAAATAATAAATAAGAATGTAACTAATATAACCGATACCCTCATTATACAATTACTTTTCGCCTAACATTTCGTCTATCTTTTTGCACAAAGAAGAAAATTCTTCCTCATTGTACAGACGAGTCAGCATTACAATCTTACCGGTTTTGTCAATCAGCACATTACGAGTGATACCCGCCTTACGATCTGCATACTTGGCAAAAATATCCGCACCCGGATCAAGTCCCAAAGGATAAGTCACCTTTGTCTGCTTTGCAAAAGCAAGCACTTTTTCCAGCGGCTCGTCACGATCCACGCCATAAAGGGCAAACTCCTTATTGTCTTTATGCTTCAACCAAATATCTTTTTCGATAAAAGGCATTTCCTTGCGGCACACTCCACACCAACTGGCTGTAAACTGAAGCATCACCACCTTGCCACGCAAATCAGAGAGCTTCACTTTCTGCCCATTAGTCAATTCCATCTCAAAATCGGGAGCCATATCCCCTACCTTTACTATATAACCTGCGTCATCAGGAGTAACCTGTTGCGCCTTCATCGGCTGGCTGAGCAGACATGCACAAACCAGCAACATAAGACTCATAAACTTCTTCATTGTTTTTCCTCTATTTTTATATATTCGCTACAAAGATAGGCTATTCCATCATTTTTTCGTAATTTTGCCGCCCAAATTAACTAGCAATCAAGCAAGAAAATGAATATTTTTTGGGAGACAATCGCTCATTACAACGCAGGTACGTGGATTTATCAAGTTCTTATCACTCTTATCGGCATCGCTTTAACCTATTTATTATTCAGGAATCCCACGCATAAAATAAAGGTAGCCATGAAGCTGTACCTTATATTTCTGAACGTATGGACGGCTGCCGTCTACTACATTATATATTGCGAACCAAGGAGTTACAACAATGCCCTTGCCGGATTTTGGGGCATCATGGCACTTTTCTGGATTTACGACCTGAAAGTGAACTACACCCCTTTCGAGCGTACCCACAAACATACCCATCTAGCCATCCTGCTTTGCTCCCTGCCCCTTGCCTATCCACTGTTTTCACTGGCCAGAGGGATGAGTTTTCCCATGATGACTTCGCCCGTCATGCCCTGCTCGGTAGCCGTGTTCACCATCGGACTCCTGCTGGCATTCTCCAAGCGGGTCAATATCTTCCTCGTGATGTTCCTTTGCCACTGGGCGCTGATCGGCTTCACTAAAACTTATTTCTTCCATATCCCCGAAGATTTCCTGCTGGCAAGTTCTTCCCTGCCGGCACTTTACCTGTTTTTCAAGGAATACACAGCCTCCCGCCTGCATACCTCTACGCACCTCCGTGCACGCATGATAAACCTTGCCTTGCTCATAGCCTGTGGTGCCATAGGCATACTGTTCATGATAGCCATGGCGTGTGAACTGGCTCAAGAACAAGTCTTATTGAAATAAAAACACGTCTTAATGAGGTACTTTGCAAAATCTTTAGTACTTTTGCCAACAAATTGAGTTAATGTTTTAACAGGATGAACGTATTAGAACTAAGTGAACAGGAGATTATCAGACGAAACAGTCTGAATGAATTGCGTGATATGGGCATTGAACCATACCCCGCCGCTGAGTATGTAACCAATGCATTTTCGACAGATATAAAAGCTGAGTTCAAAGATGATGAAGAACCTCGCAAAGTATCGGTAGCCGGACGTATGATGAGCCGCCGCGTAATGGGTAAAGCCTCATTCGTAGAACTACAGGACTCAAAAGGCCGCATTCAGGTATATATCACCCGCGATGACATCTGTCCGGATGAAAACAAGGATTTGTACAACACAGTATTCAAACGTCTGCTGGACCTTGGCGATTTTATCGGTATCGAAGGATTTGTATTCAGAACCCAGATGGGCGAAATCAGTATCCATGCCAAAAAGCTGACCGTACTGTCCAAGTCTATCAAACCGCTGCCCATCGTGAAATACAAAGACGGCGTGGCTTATGACAAGTTTGAAGATCCCGAATTGCGTTACCGCCAGCGCTATGTAGACCTGGCTGTAAACGAAGAAGTAAAAGAAATCTTCATCAAGCGCAGCAAGGTATATAGCTCTATGCGCGAATACTTCAACTCAAAAGGTTATATGGAAGTGGAAACTCCTATCCTGCAATCCATTGCCGGTGGAGCTGCCGCACGTCCGTTCATTACGCATCACAATGCACTGGATATGCCTCTGTATATGCGTATTGCCAGCGAGTTATATCTGAAAAGACTGATCGTAGGTGGTTTTGAAGGTGTGTACGAAATCGGCAAGAACTTCCGCAACGAAGGTATGGACCGCACACACAACCCCGAATTTACCTGCATGGAAATATATGTAGCCTATAAAGACTACAACTGGATGATGGAATTTACCGAAAAGATGATTGAAAAGATCTGTTTGGACGTAAACGGCACTACCCAGGTACAGGTAGGCGATAACATCATCGACTTCAAGGCTCCCTACAAGCGCATCACCATGCTGGACTCTATCAAAGAGCACACCGGTTATGACCTGACAGGCATGAACGAAGACCAGATTCGTGAAGTTTGCCAAAAGCTGAACATGGAAATCGACGAGACAATGGGCAAGGGTAAGCTGATAGATGAAATCTTCGGAGAATTCTGCGAAGGCACTTATATCCAGCCTACTTTCATTACCGATTATCCGAAGGAAATGTCTCCGCTGACAAAGAAGCATCGCACCAATCCCGAACTGACCGAGCGTTTTGAATTGATGGTGAACGGCAAGGAGTTGTGTAACGCATACTCTGAGCTGAACGACCCGATTGACCAGTTGGAGCGCTTCGAAGAACAAATGAAACTGAGCGAAAAGGGAGACGACGAAGCCATGATCATTGACAAGGACTTTGTCCGTGCATTGGAATATGGTATGCCTCCTACTTCGGGTATGGGTATCGGTATGGACCGCCTCACCATGTTAATGACCGGACAGTCTACCATTCAGGAAGTATTATTCTTCCCGCAGATGCGTCCCGAAAAGGTTACGCCGAAGGATACTCCCGCCAAGTTCATGGAACTGGGCATTGCAGAAGACTGGGTTCCTGTGATTCAAAAAGCAGGTTACAACCTGGTGAGCGACATGAAAGAAGTAAATCCGCAGAAGTTGCACATGGACATCTGTGGCATCAATAAGAAATATAAATTGGAATTGACCAATCCCACGGTAGACGAAGTGGCCGGATGGATTGCAAAGATTGAGAATTAAAAGTGAAGTGTTAATTGTCAATTGTCTATTGTCCATTATAAATAAGAAGCATGAAATTGCCCGGTAAAATAGCAATAATGGGTGGTGGCAGCTGGGCCACGGCTATTGCAAAGATAGTCTTGGCTCAGGCTGAATCAATCAACTGGTATATGCGCCGCGACGACCGAATCGAAGAATTCAAGCGTCTGGGCCATAATCCGGCTTATCTGACAAGTGTGCGCTTTGATATAAAGAATATCGACTTTTCATCAGATATAAATAAGGTAGTGAAGGAATCGGATACACTGATATTCGTGACCCCTTCTCCTTATCTGAAGAACCACCTGAAAAAGCTGAAAACCAAAATAAAGGACAAGTTCATTGTCACAGCTATCAAAGGTATCGTCCCCGACGAGAACCTAATTGTTTCCGATTATTTTCATGAAGTATACGGTGTCCCCGAAGACAACATTGCCGTCATTGCTGGTCCATGCCACGCAGAGGAAGTAGCCTTGGAACGTCTTTCCTATCTCACCATCGGGTGTAAGGATATAGACAAGGCTAAAATATTTGCCCGCCAAATGGCAGGCCATTACATCAAGACTTCCGTCAGCCCGGATGTAGCCGGTATAGAATATGCTTCCGTTTTGAAGAATATTTATGCCATCGCAGCCGGCATTTGCAGCGGTCTGAAGTATGGCGACAATTTTCAGGCAGTACTGATTTCGAATGCCATCCAGGAAATGAACCGCTTCCTGAATACCGTACACCCCGTAGAACGCTCCATTGATGACTCCGCCTATCTAGGCGACTTGCTGGTAACCTCCTACTCCAACTTCAGCCGCAACCGTGTATTCGGTACGATGATTGGTAAAGGCTACTCGGTAAAAAGTGCACAGATAGAAATGGAAATGATAGCCGAAGGATACTACGGAACGAAATGTATCAAGGAGTTAAACAAGCACCTGCACGTGAACATGCCTATAGTAGATGCCGTTTACAACATACTGTATGAGCGCATCTCGCCCATGATTGAGATTAAATTATTAACTGATTCATTCAGATAAAATATCAGATACAATGAAGAATATTAGCTTAAACATCGACAAAGTAGCCGGTTTTGTTTCTAAAGAGACAATCGCTGCTTACGAGCCTCAGGTAAAAGCCTGCATGGAAACTCTGGAAAACGGTACAGGTAAAGGTAGCGACTTCTTAGGTTGGTTGCATTTGCCTTCATCTATAACTGCCGAACACTTGGCAGATTTGAAAGCTACGGCACAGGTATTGCGCGATAATTGCGAAGTAGTTGTAGTAGCAGGCATCGGTGGCAGTTATCTGGGAGCACGCGCTGTTATTGAAGCGTTGTCAAACAGTTTCCAGTGGATGAAAGCAAAACAGGATGGTCCTGTCATCGTATTTGCAGGACACAATATCGGCGAAGATTATTTGTTTGAATTGACTGAGTTCCTGAAAGATAAGAAATTCGGTGTTATTAATATTTCTAAGTCTGGTACCACTACAGAAACGGCTTTGGCTTTCCGTCTGTTGAAGAAGCAATGCGAAGACCAGCTTGGCAAGGAAATGGCAAAGAAAGTAATCGTAGCCGTAACCGATGCAAAGAAAGGCGCTGCGCGTGTTACTGCGGACAAGGAAGGATACAAGACATTCATTATTCCTGATAATGTAGGCGGTCGTTTCTCTGTATTGACTCCGGTAGGTTTGTTGCCTATTGCAGTGGCAGGTTTCGATATTGAAAAGTTGGTAGAAGGCGCACGCACCATGGAAACCGTTTGCGGTTCTTCCACTCCGTTTGCCGAAAATCCTGCTGCCGTTTACGCTGCAACCCGCAATGAATTATACAAGGATGGCAAGAAGATTGAAATCCTGGTGAACTTCAATCCTAAATTGCACTACATGAATGAATGGTGGAAACAGTTGTATGGAGAATCCGAAGGTAAGGACAACAAGGGTATTTACCCGTCTGCCGTTGATTTCTCTACCGACCTTCACTCTATGGGGCAGTGGATTCAGGAAGGTGAACGCACCATCTTCGAAACTGTGGTTTCTATAGAAAAGCCGGAACATACATTGCAAGTTCCTTCCGATAGCGAAAATCTGGACGGTTTGAACTTCCTGGCAGGAAAGCGTGTAGACGAAGTGAACAAGATGGCCGAACTGGGTACTCAGTTGGCACACGTAGACGGTGGTGTACCCAATATGCGTCTTATTGTTCCCGAGCTGAATGAATATTACTTGGGACAAATAATTTATTTCTTTGAAAAGGCTTGCGGCATCAGCGGTTACTTGCTGGGCGTGAATCCTTTCAACCAACCGGGTGTGGAAGCATACAAAAAGAATATGTTTGCCCTGCTGAACAAACCGGGATACGAAGAAGAATCTAAGGCGATCCAAGCTAGATTATAATCTTACAAACTAGTAGGGGTGGAATATCTTCCGCCCGGATACACACTGTTATTTCTAAAGTAGTGGTATTCGGGCGGAAAATTTTCCGCCCCTACAGGAATTAAATACACAATGTTTAAAGAAGCAATAAATAACTATCTCCAAACCCACGGATACGAATCCATCAACCTGAAAGCCGTATTATTCGACATGGACGGCGTATTATTCGATTCCATGCCCAACCATGCAGAATCCTGGCACCAAATAATGAAACGTTTCGGCATGGGACTCAGTCGTGAAGAAGCCTATATGCACGAAGGTCGTACGGGTGCATCTACTATTAACATCGTAAGCCGCCGGGAACGTGGATGTGATGCCACCGAAGAAGAAATAAAAGCCATTTATCAAGCTAAGACCGAAGAATTCAATAAATGCCCCAAGGCAGAGCGTATGCCGGGAGCACTGGAGGTTCTGAGTAAAATAAAAAAAGCAGGGCTTATCCCTATGGTAGTTACCGGTTCGGGACAAACTTCCTTGTTAGACCGTTTGAATCATAACTTTCCCGATATATTCAAGGCGGAACTAATGGTTACTGCTTTTGATGTAAAATATGGAAAGCCCAATCCGGAACCTTACTTAATGGCACTAAAGAAAGGTGGATTTAAAGCAAATGAAGCATTGGTGGTGGAGAATGCACCGCTAGGGGTGCAGGCGGGAGTTGCTGCCGGAATCTTTACCATTGCAGTAAATACGGGACCATTGCCCGATAAGGTGTTATTGAATGAAGGGGCTGATTTATTGTTTCCCTCCATGCCTGCATTTAATGATAATTGGGAAGCGTTGAAGCAGGAAATAGAAGGAAGATAGACAAGAAAAAACATCCTCAAAATAAACAGTTCGATCATGTTTTCACTGTAGGGGCGGATTGAATCCGCCCGATAACAGTTAACTTTGTGTCTTCGGGCGGATTCAATCCACACGTGTCCACTAAAAACCGTTAACAATCTCTGTAACTCGCTATCCACAAAG
>CABMPB010000037.1 GCA_902388365.1 uncultured Bacteroides sp.
TAATACTCTCCATATTTGAGCACCCACCGAAACAATCCCATCCAATACTAGTAACACCTGTAAGGAATTGAAACTCATCAAACGAAGTTATTTCCGAGTTCCCTTGGAACTTCTAAACAAAATCAGCTACGCTTGCTTGATTATCACTAAGTTTTCCTATATTTGCAGTGTAAGATAAAGCCAAGAGCTTAGTAGCAACGCATTGTTGCCGCTAGGCTCTTTTTTTTATTGGTATAAATAAAAAAATCCCGGCAGACCTTCACAGGCTTACAGGGACACAAACTTATTTTTAAAATAATTGATGCAAAGGTAATATTAATAATTGGAAGATTGGTAATAAATGAAAGGAATTGATGAATTATTTGTTATTGCGTGGATGCTTTTCGGCATCCTTCTGACACCGTTGTTTTTTATAGGCTTCGACTTGTGGGCAGGGGTCAGGAAGGCAAAACAGCGTGGAGAACCTATTAATAGTGATGGGTGGAAGCGTACAGTAAACAAGGTAGCGAAATACTATAATGCCCTTCTCGCTCTTGTTGTTGTAGATGGTATGCAGATAGCTGGAGTGTGGTATCTTGATAATTATTATGAGTACCATATCCCTATTTTCCCTTTTATCACATTGCTGGGGGCTTTCGGAGTGGCTGCTATCGAGGTTAAATCCATCTACGAAAAAGCAGATGAGAAAGAACGCAGAGAAATGAAACAGGTAACCATGTTAGCTGCTGAAATCGCAAAGCACAAGACAGAGCCTACAGAGATCGCACAGGCTATAATAGACTATATAAACAAGGATAAGGAGGAGAAGAAATGACAAGAACAGAAATCATCAGAGAGTTAAAGAATTACTTCTGCGTACAGGAGTTGGTTTGCCATCATACCTATTTAAAGTTTAGGGAAACATCATGGCAATTCTTAGATACAGAACTGCTACATACATTGCTGGTAGTTCGCAAAATGCTGAATAAGCCGATTACGGTAAACAACTGGCATACAGGAGGCAACTATTCACAGAGAGGGCTTCGCTGTAACATCTGCGCTCTTGTGAAAGACAAGACTTCCTTGGATAAAATCTACCTATCCGCACACTGTAATGGTGCAGGAATTGACTTCAATGTGTCCGGGATGGATTCTGAGAAAGTGCGTGAAGAAATTAAAAGGAATGAGGTACTGTTGCCTTATCCTATCAGACTTGAAGAAGGTGTGTCATGGGTGCATCTCGATGTGTATGACTTATGTAACGGGAAGAAAGTAAATACATTCAAAGGATGAAAGCCCTAATCTACCTAACCATTTCGATCATGTGCTCGATATGGTTGTGCTCCTGCCGGACAAAGTATGTACCGGTAGAGAGCGTGAGGACGGAAATAGAGTACCGGGATAGGTGGCAGCGTGATTCTATTCATGTGCATGATTCTACCTTTATATATATTAAAGGTGATACGGTATTTCGTGACCGCTGGCATATGGAGTATAAAGACAGGACGTTGCGCGATACAACATATATCGAGAGGACGGACAGCGTGCAAGTACCTTACCCAGTCGAACGCAAACTTACCAAATGGCAGTCCGTTAAACAGGAGATAGGCGGCATCGCCATCGGCGTGATTGTGGCCCTATCCTTTGTAATCGTGTGGCTTATGAGGAAGAGTAGAAAGAGATAGTTCATTAATTGAGACTTTAAATTTATAAATTAGAATACCCCGGCTTGTGATAAGTCGGGGCATCTCTTTGTTTTATAGGTCGTAATCAAATGATTATATATCTACGCTTTATTGTGCAGTTCTCAGTTTTACATTAATAGTATAACTATAACCAGGTTTAAAATCTTTCGTTATTGTCGTACTCCTTGTTGTCTGATTATCATTAACTTTATTAAGATATAGATCATATGTTGTTGCATCGTCTCTAGGGATAAAAATGCTGTAAGGTGAAGTTTGTTCTGTTGGTGGGTCAATAATAGCAAAAGGATAAGAATCTCTAGCAGACATGATGAGCGAAGCATATACATCTTCAAAAGGTTCTACTTTACCCGAAATAATGTCAACCTTAGCACTAGCATATGAATAGTCTTTTAGCGTAGCAGTGAATGACATTAGTTCTGCGTTAGATTCCATGTGTATCCTAACCCTAGAAAATAAATGTTCGAAATGTATCAAAATGCGCTCACTTTCTAAACCAAAATCAGGTCTAATTATACCAGTATCATAGTACATTACATCTCTATCATAATATTCAGTATTATTCTTAGTATCAATATCTGCATTATCTCCTACTTTCAATGCCGTATGAGGAATTTCAGTTTCACTATTATAAGAATAGAAGATGATTCGCACATTCATATTTGGAACCCTACAGAATAATTTGTCGCGGTTATATGTCCTCAGTTCCTGAATGCTGTAAATGGTATTTGACTCTGTAATCACAATTGCCAACATTTGTATATCATGATCAAGTAGTAAATAATCACGAGAGTTTGCTATTCTATCTTGTTCTACAACAGCTTCCAAAATCATGCCATCTTCAAACTTCTGATATATGGTATCCGATTTTTCTATATCTGCACGTGACTGTTCGTCTGGGCCTCCTTTTATGTTTTGAGAAACATTAAAGGCTATAATTCGGTTTCCGAATTTGTCTTCTTCTTTTAGATCATCATTATTGCAAGATGTAAGTGAAGTACTTGCCAGTAATAAAAGGGTAAAAAAAAGATTCTTGAAATGTTGCTTTTCCATCTTATTTTCTAATGAATTTGTTATTTGTTACATTGGTTTATTAATACGATATTAAAGTATAATATCATAATCAGCGTCTACTTCTTCCCTCTCCCACACATGCATTATGCTACCATTCTCGGATTCCATTATGCGAGACCCAGCTGCAATTACTTGTTCCAATATCACCTGTTGTTTATTTAAAGCAGGTGCCTCATAAATTTCTTTCTCAATCTTTTTTTTATTCATACTTATTTCATTGTTTAATTTAGAAACGTCTTTCCTTTATTGTTCATTACGTGTTATCACCGCACGGCTCAATCGTGGATCATCATAAAACATATTATCCACACCACCTTTGTGGTCTATTCGAAGTTGTGAAGCAGGAATACCGTGTTCATTCACCAGACAATCATAAACAGCCTGTGCACGCTCCCGGCTCAGACGAGTGTTTACAGCATCGGTTCCTGTTCCCGCATCGGCATAACCAGTAATGGTATAAACAGCATTCGGGTCTGTAGTTTTGATTACTTTGGCAAGAAAACCAAGGTTTACACGGCTTTCACGACTTAATTGGCTCTTACCGATACTGAATGTTACAAGATTGGGAGCAGCTACTTCCATTTTGCGAACAATAGTCTCAGCCTCAGATTTGTTTCCTTCGGCAATAGCCTGCTGAAGACGGACATTCTCTGCACTCATTGCATTTACCTTTTCCCGCAATTCATTCAGAGAGGCATTGTCATACATCACTACTGTATGACTGCGGTTCCAGTTACGCTTGGGGAATTTGTAGGTCACACCCACGGTAGCTGCAAAAAGGCCTTCTTCCTTGCGTCCACCCAATTCACCATCGAAACGGTCGTTCACCAACGTACCGCGAATATCCAGATTAATATCCAGAGCCGAAGAAAGACGGAAAGAGTTTAATATACCTACATTAGCACTTACCTCATTGGCGCTGGGGCTTTCCCACGCCCTCATCCATCCCAGCCCTATATACGGACTGCAATTCCAAAAGCGGGTTTCACTGTAACCACAAAATAAATTGGAAAGATTAAACAATACATCACCGTGAAGGTTGAAGAAGTCGATCTCCTGTTCTTTCAGCCAGTATCCTTCCCATGGTTTGCCACTGATGGGCTTGCCGTTAGAGTGAACACCGCTCTGCGTAGCCCCTTTAACAGAAAGACCGCTATACATCATGCGAACACCGATGCCCGGTGTAAACCATTTACCAACGGCTATATCTAAAGCAGGGGAAAGACGGTCACCAAAAGACATTTGCCTGTTGTGATCGCCAAAATACATCTGAGCTCCACCGTCCACACTTATAAACCAGTTATCCCAAAACCGGTTTGTCTCTACCTTGTGCTTATCGCTTCCTCCTTCATTGCTTCCAATGTCGTTGGCTTGCGCTTGTGCGCTTCCGGCAGCCCATAGAATCAAGGCTGCACAAAGAAATGTTTTTTTCATTTTTATCTTTCTATTTTTTATTGAAAATATTCCTGCCTTTTCACGGACTATTCCGGTTCGGCAGGATTGTCATATCCCTTTTATCATCTCTTCCTTTAGAAATTTTGAAAAATAAGGATTCTCTTATCTTCCCAGACCAGAGTCCTTTCTCTATGCTGCCTAGTGTTCAAGTCAGCTTACACTATATAAACTTCATATCTTCCCAGATATGTATTCTAAAGAAAAAAAATGAAGAACATTCTCTTCTTTTCTGTGCAATCAGAATGGCTGCCCACCGGCAACCCGGAGAATTTCTATTCATGTATAAAGAGGATATGTGATCAAATATGTACTAGAAAAGAAGCACTTTTTTTGAAAAAAACAAAAAAAACAGGAATAAAACCCTATGGCAATAGTATGACTTTTTGTGTTGAAGTCTATTATTTGTTGAATTGCCATTCATTATGTTGTTGTTAGCATCTCCTAGTATCTTTATTCTCTTTGTTATGTCTTACTTATTGTGTTCTATACGGGAGTTCCATAACAGATAATTGCCACCTTCTAATTATTACCTTAGTATGATATTCTTATAAACTTCATTTCTAATTGAGAATGATAGATTTACTATATGCTAGGTAGCTTTAAGATGGCTGGATCGTTCCGGCTACTTCAAAAGATTAGGGAAAATCTTGAAAAGAAATAGCGTATATAATTCGGTTTCCACGTGAACAATCAAGCTCACGTGGATTTTTGCTAGAATGGAAGGTCATCCTTATCTTCAAATTGAACAGGTGGATTGGGTTGCGTCTGCGTTTGAGCCTGCCCTCCATCGGGTTTTGGGGAAAGCAATTCAAGTTCATCTCCGATAAGCTCAGTAACTTTTTGCTTCTGCCCATCCTTCTCATATTCTCTGGTTTTAAACTTTCCCCTAACAGAAACCTTACTTCCGCTGGTAACGTACTGTTCGGCTACTTTAGCCAGTCCTCCTTTTAGTACTACATAAAACCATTCTGTATGATCGGGTATCTCTTTCCCGTCTTTGGTTCTAAAACCTCTCTCTGTACATGCCACAGAGAACTGGGCAACCTTACCTCCGTCATCGAAGGTCTTCACTTTAGGGGTATGCCCCACGTTTCCAATAATAATTGTACTTTGCATAATTCTTACTTATTATATTTATCTGAAAGATTATATTTGCCACTTACAACTTCATTCTCTTTGTCTATCTTCTTTCCCCATTGGATAGCTTTGTATATAGATTCAAAGAATATGGATTTTTCTTCTTTATCCCTTAAAAAGCTGGTTCCGCGCAAAAGATTCCTTGCGGTTTCACAAGCCTCGGTATCAGGATAGCCAATGGACGCTCTTTCCATATCCTTTTCTTTCTTTTTAAATCTTAGTTTAGTTATCTTGTAGGCTAGCATCTCCGCTTTTTCTTTCTCTGTCATATTCGTTGTATTTATCTAATTCCTTTTTCAGTTCTCTTTCTGCTTCCTCCACGTTGTGTCGTAGTTGTTTGAGGGTGTTTATTTTCTCTTTAGACAAAATGGGGCAGTGATGTAACCACGAATGATAATTACATGTTTTTACTCCTAGCATTTCCACTTCTAAGGAATAATCATACCATTTAAGCAGTTCTTCTTTCGGTGCATATTCGTCTATGTCTGTGCGTATTACGTTCATGTCAAAACAGTAATCTCCGCAGGACACTATGCTTCCAACATCATTCGCTACCCAACTACTTTTTGCGCCTTCAAAGTCAAAGTCGTGTTTGAGGCAGAAAAGACGGAGATACTCATTGCAGAAGTGTTCGTAGTTTAGCCTCACTCTCTTTCGGCATTCCGCATACGTTTTTGTGTTTTTATTGCAGTGCCGTTCTTCACAGAAATTACATTTGCTCATGCGCGTTTCCTCCTAGGTTTACTTCTTAATTTCCGAATGAATGATTTCACTTTATTGAGAACAAGAGTGGTAATGTTGTCAGCGCTATCGGCAAAAGATACTTGATACACTGAATCTGTATTGTCAGACATGAACTTGACTTGCCCATGAGCTTCTTTACCTAGCTCAATTATCTTGTCGTACATTTCAATACGGTAGTCTGGGTGGTACTTCTTTAAAATACTATCTGTCTCCATAGCCAATGTTTCAATCATGTCGCAGAAAAATATGATGGAGTTGGTGTACACATTAATGTTTTCCCTGTCCTCGTCATTCATTTCTTCCATGAGCTTTCCCATTTGTTCTGTCTGACCCTCGTATTTTTCAAGGTACTCTTTAACGACTTTATCCTCGATGCTCTTTATCAGACGGGATATTTCCATCGCTTTTACATACTGGCGATTTCTTATTAATGTATTTTTCTTGGAAATAAGCGGAGCCATCTGTGGGTCTTCACTTATCATCCGTTTCATTTCCGCCACAACTTCTGGCGGAAGATCGTTTACTGTAAGTTTATTCATTATTTAATTCTTTAGTCCATTTATCGTAATCTTTCTCGTAAAACCATTTCCAGCCATTTTTAGGCTTCATTTCTCCGTTGGCATATCTGGAAATGCTCTGATGGGAAATTCCAACCAGTTCTGAGGCAATCACCGCAGACTCAAACCGCCCGGAAAGAACTCCATCAATGATTAGAACCAACGGTTTTCCATTCGTTCCTTTCTTTGTATAGCAAGGGTGTCCTTTCAAGCTTTGGGATATTTTTTGCTTGATTTCCTCCGCGCTATCACCGAAAACACTTTCATAGGATTTTCCTTTATTGTACGGTGTATAGCCTCTATTGAATAGCTTTTTCCCTGTTGGAGTAATGCGGTGGGTTGGAATTTCTTTGGGTAAATACAATTCGGTCATTTCTAATTATTGTGATTCTCATTTAGGTATTGGCATCCAAAAGACTTTGAAGTCTTTATCATAGGATAAATGATGAGTGCCATTAACCATAAAAGTGTTCTTCCCGGGAAGTTTGTATCCAACTCCAATTCCTTCATACAGAAATGTAGCGTTTGCCTTTATTATAACTGGCTCGAATGCCATCGGTGCATGTTCATATGCGTTAATCAAAGGGGATTGCTTCATCACATACTCTATATCAGTACTGTGTATTCTATCCTTATTCCATGTTACTTCCGACAAATCATTGAAATCTGCTTCTTCTTCCGTATCTTTTCCAATTTGGAGAAAGATTTTTTCGTGGATGTTCTTTATTTTCATTTTGGTTCTATTTTGAATTTATAGCTACCCTAGGTACTACCGAGGATAGCTTATTTCTGTTTGTTTTACTTCAATTCCTCTAATATTTTCTTCACAGTCTCATGGTGTGATAACTGCCAATCTTTGGCAATATCATCTATTTCATTATCATAATGATTATCGTAGACGTACTGATTTATACAATCTATAAACCCTTCATCGTTTAATCCATCATCACACCCATCATACATATCGAGTTTGTGCGCAAGGATGGAACATTCACAGTGAGTAACCCAGTCATAAGCAGAACCATCATATACACAAGTTTGCCTATCATATTTTTCTCCAATTTTAATAATTCCACCGCAGAACATACATTTATGTTCCTTTCGGGCGGTAGGAGTGGAATTTTTTAATACTGTTATGCTCATTGTTATTTAAGTTATTTAGAATATTGTTGGCTCTTTGTACAAGTATTGGTTCCCATTGCGCCTATTGGACAATCATCGCAATAAAAGGTAACGCTTCTGTAATCAGCCCCATTCCCACATGGATGGTCACTAAGCTCCATAACTTTTTCATTAAGGGATTCGATGCCATCTGTTAAGCATTTTAATCTTTCGATAGGAACCAAATTCCTATATTCATCTTCTGTCAAAATGTATTGCATAATTTATTTCTTTCGTATTCTTAATTCTCTAAATCTCTTTCTACTATTGTTTTTGCTTCCCTCTTCAAACGGGTGCGTAAGGTTTTGCCTAACTTCTTGCGCATTCCTTTTTGTCTGTCAGATTTAAAATCCCGTTCTCCCCAGCGGCGTACTCTGAAAACAGCCCATCCGCCATTGTCTTCATTTATGATATGTCTTCTTCCTGTTGCCATAATGTTCATTTTTGTTCTGTTTTATGCTAATCATCAATATCTAAATCCATATATGCAACTTGTGCGAGCTCTTCCATCTCATCGCAAAAATCCTCGTTATAGCATGTTTGGTATTTCTGCCTTATGATATTGCACACTGCCTGAAACCCAGCTAAATACGCATCTTGGATATGGCGTTTACTTGAGTATTTCTCAGCCATTTCTACAATTTCCTCTTTCTTCATATCTATTCTGGTTACGAGTTAAAATGCTTGATAAGCTCTTCGGCTGTTGCCTTGTGAGTTTTTGAGTAATCGAATTTAATTAATTGAAAATACCCTTTCAGTTCAAGAAGAGAGTGAATATCACTGATTACCCATTTCTCACCATCAGTAAACCATTGATGAATATCTGAATCATTTCGGAGTGCAGCTAATGCAAGAAATAAATCCTGATTATCTTCGCAATTAATGAATCCATCAGAATCTAATTCAGATAATTCACAGATAGAAATAATATCTTTAGACACTCCGCAGATGCACGGATATGGAACATTTTCTTGTATTTCAAAGATTTTTCTGTCACCTATACTTTTCAATGCTATCATTAAACAATTAGCATGATTCTCATCTTTAACAACCATGTAGCATGGTGTTGTAAATCCTTTATTTTTTTTCATTTCTGTTCTGTTTTAATCTAAAAACCTACATCTTTCTTTCATTTCTTCGTAGTCTGCATCCGTACCACAAAACATGTACACTCCATCTCTTTCTATAATGAAAGGGCTTCCGCAATCATTTTTGAACTTTTCAATGTAAACCGCATGCCCATAAATAGGTAATAAATAATCATACGTTTTTTTTATCTATTTGATGATTTGAAAACGCCCAACATCTATACTGTTCCATACTTTTCTTTATTTGTTATTAGTTGATCACCATTCAATAAGATACCCCTTATCTCCGTGAAGCCATTCTCCAAAATAGACTTTATATCCTTTTCTCATAAGTTCTAATTTAAGAGCATCTGAGAAATAGACAAAGTGAGGATAGAACACCTTGTGCTCATGGCGCTTGTTAGCATCTTCGATATTTTTGTATATTTCATCTAGTGGTATAGATGTTTTTTCTAATGATTTTGCTTCCATATTGATACTTCTGTTTATGATTTTTCTTAGATTCGGCATTATTGTTTTTTTATTCTGATTATACCTTTCTTTTGGTAATAGTACCAAAAGAATATCTGTTCCATCTATATTCTCCTCGCTGGATAAATATAAGCCATTTACATGCTTTGAATACTTGTCCGACATTATACACAAACGGACGCTTCTGTATCTTTCGCTTTACTCTTGCTTTCATTTTTGTTATGTTTAGAACAATACAACATAGCAATACAGTTCCATGCAGCCGCAGCCAGATGCCTGCATTGTGTCTCACTATCAAAATCTTCACCTTTTTCATAAGCTAAAATATGGCGGAACAATGCGCCTTTATACCTGTTGTATCCATTAGGTAAGTTCTGCCAGCAATTTTCTCCATATTTCTCCGCACCAGCCGTATATACCTTGGCTATATCTTCTAGTTCTTCTAATGGTACTAGGTCAAACCGCACCTTTTTGTCCTTGAAGTCATTCTTTACTGATTCTTTATTTTCTTCCATGTGAATATTTAGTTTCATCTTACCCAATACAACTTATGTAAATCTCCCGCCTCTTTCTAAGCAGACTGTTTATCTTTTCAACATCTTCTTTATTAAGGATGTCATTGAGTGCTGCATATTTTCCACAGATCTTCCCGGCTTTCATACACGATACGTTTTCTGCAATATCTTTCCTAAGATACATGGGGCAGTTCTTTCTTAGGTTATTTATCACATATTCTATTTTATCTTTTCCGTCTAAGTCTGGGCTGGGATGATGGAAAATTTGGTTGAGAGATTTGCTATCGAATAAATCTCTTTTATTTATCTTCACTTTCTTCAATTCATCTTCTTCTAGATGGGATAGGCAGTGGCGCTTTATCAAATTCTTCGCCTCTTTATCGCTTATGCCTAGTGTGTAGGCAACCATTTTATAATTTACATCCATGTTTCTTCATTCCTTTGTAAAACATTACTAGTAATACCACAATAAAAAAGGCGATAACCAGTATTGGTATCGCCAACAAGATCCATATAATTACCATTTTCTTCTTATTTGAATTAAACCTGCATTTACGCATTCCTGTAATAGCTTGCGCTTATCATCTGATATATCGACTTCTGAACATCTATTTACATTCATGTATGTAGGAACGCCGAGTAATTTACAGCCATTCTTCCTGCGCATTTCACTCAATTCCCTTTCCCAGTATATGACAGTCTTCATTTCTTGTCGTCAAATTTATGCTTTCGCTGGTATTTGTAATTACCATATTCGAATCGGTCAGAAAAAAATGTTTTATCTATGCATTCAAACCTTTGTAGTAATTCGTTTGCATATAAGTCGCCTCCTGCAATACGTGCCTGGAGGATTTCTACATATTCCTCCCGACTACATTTTTCTTCTGTGAATGTTGGAGGTTTGTAATCGGCAGGGAAGGAGTGGAGTACCTCATCGCGTTCCTTATCGTATTTTGAAAGCCACCCAAGTATAATTGAACCGTCAATATGGTTATACAGCTTTCCGTATGTTACTGGGTTTTGCCTTGCCCTCTTGAAGCACAAGGCGATGTCTTCTAAGCGGAAATAGTAATATTTGTCCATTATATCCCGGACGACGTTTTCTATTTGTGTATTTGACATATCTCCTTTTCTGCCAAAATAAATCAGCATCCCCTCGATGAATTTCACCAAGACGGATGCTGTAACCGCTTCATTGCGTTTCCGTAATTCTGAAAGTTGTATAGGAGGGGAGGATAACGCCTGTTTAATGCTGGAAATTTCGTAACTCAGCTTCTTGCAATACGTTATCGGCGACGTCAAAAATGCTTGGAGTATCGTTTCCTTGTCCTCCGTTTTTATAAGTCCTGTTTCCATTGTTTTCTTTTAAAGGGAATAGTCCTGCGTAATTACAGGACATTGATTGGTCTACTATCATTTTGGCTACTGTTGCATCTCCATCGGACAGTTCTACGAGTTTCTTATAGCAAGCGATAATAGAACGCTGTCCTTTGTATTTCTGCCCTTTTTCGATCTTGTAGAGAAGCCAGTCATATAATATGGGCTGAAATGCTGGTATAGCAAAGGATAAGTCCCAGTTATCTCTAGTTAGCTTGTCCTCTTTGCCTTTCCGGTATCCTTCGTTATATGCAGCAAAGGCGGCGTTTTGTTCTTCCTTGGAAGTGTAGCCGAGGGAAAACTCCCTCGCTAGCTCTTGGATTGATTTTGCCATAATATCATCGCTCTATTAATGGTAATACGCCGATTTCTTTTAACTTGTTATACAAGAAGATCCTTCCTTTCTGTCTCCATTCCGTATTTAACACAGTGTCCTTTCTTCCGTCATTGTGTGTAATAGGGACCGTCTTGCTATGAACGTACCCTTGTGATATATATGGAGCATATAATATCCATTGACCGTTAACTTTTCGTTGAATCTTCATTTCTGCCAATGTTCTGTTTAAGGCTTTGGCGCTCATCCCGTAGTCTTGGGCTATTTGGGTTGTGGTTACTGTTTCCTTGCTTTGCAATATTATCTCCAAATAGTCCGTTTTCTTTTTCATTTCAACGATTTCTGTACTCATGGATTCTATTTGCTTCTGCTGTTCTTCGATTTCTTCTTGTTGCATAGCAGCGAACAAGAGGGCTTCTTTTAAAGATCGAGGAAGATTAAATCCAGAATTGCATCTTTCCGTTTCTAATTTTTCCCAACGAAGTACTAGTTTTGCACGAGCCTCGTCATTAAACTTAGTGGCAACATATAGACACTCTGTTTTGGATAGATTATACATGGGTAATTTACGCCCTGTTGAATCCTTATATTCACTGAGCGGAAATTTCCGTTGAGTGACTTTCTCCCATGCGTTCTCCATTGTACGAATCGCTTCTAATACATCTGAGTGTCTTTTTCCTGTTAATTCTGCAATTTCCAAAGAAGTCATAACTTCCTTCTTGAATGAGTTGTTAAAACGATTGTTTTCGTTTGTGATACTTGTAGATAGATTCATTTGTGAATTGTTTTTTTATTAGTTATATCGCTGAGGCAGATGCGTCCTCGCTTGTTTTATACTTGTTTATTGTATCCATGATATTTACCACAGGAAGTGCAATCGCCGTATTTTGGCTTTCCTCGTACTTCTTAATGTGATTGTATGCTTCTGAAAATCCTTCTTTTACCCGCTTGAATGTTCGGAAGGATAACATGGCGGCAACTATTGAATCCTTGGTCTTTAAAAGCTCATTCTCGGTCTTATGCAACTTCACTTCCAGTTTCCCAATCTTTTCTGCAAATTCAGGAGAACATAGGAAATACTTGTTATAATATCCATCGCACGGGAAAGGATCGCATTCAACCGTCACGTCCTGTCTTCCATTTCTAAATGTAGCACGGGAGCAAGTTTTGAAATAAGGTGGATACTTTTTATACAATGATCTAATTTCTAGCGGAGTCTGCTTCTGGATCTCTTGGTACGCTAGCTTTTTCATTTCTTCTTTGATGCTCTTGATTTTAGCACTGATGGGTTCTGTGAGTTTTTCAGTCACCTCTTCGGCTAATGATTTTGTAATGTTCATAATTTGTTTATTGTTTATAATAGTTTTTACTTCTTCTATGTCTTGTTATAGGCTTGCCGATAATATCCCGAAGACTACCATCGTTGGATTTTTTCATCTCTGAATATCCTAACAGCCCGAAATAATATTTAGTAGGATCTTTGCTGTCAAACCATCGAAGGGCTTCTGTCACCTCAATAGATGTCTTCAAGTCTGCAATCCTGCTGTTGGTTAAGTGTAATCTCTTGGCTGCTTTTAAAACCTCTCTTTCCAGTGGTATTAGTAGTTTTGACTGGTCTAGATCGTACAACCCTAAGCAGACGTTTCCGTCATTTCTTCCCGTCCACATGAGGAACATGTTTAATTTTATAATCGGTAGTCCTATATTCCCAGTTAGACCTTTCGATCTGTTGAATAGGAGTTGCATGGATTCCAAGTAGCTACCGGATAGAGTGGAGGAGATCCCTCTCTCTATTGACCCAAATACGTACAAGAGATCGCTTATCTTCATGCAAATCATCATAAAATCTCTGTATGAATATGGATGGTGTAAAGTCTTCCGTTGGTTGTGGGAATCAGATAGGAAAAGGTATCTCTTTTGCGTAATCCATCGGAATGGCTGTCCTTCCATAAGATTATCTATCTCTTTTGCTGCGAGCAGGGATTTACTGCTTCCATCATATATCCATGCTGTAAGGAATGCGCTGATTTCAATATCTCTTTTGTCGGAATACCTGTGTGGTATTTCTATTGGGCTACCGACAATGTGACGCTTTTGATTGCGTTCCCATGTAAGTTCTTTGAGTAACTTAATGGTGCGATAATTAGGTGTGTGCATGATATATTATTTAGGCTCTACAATCGGCATATAATGGGTAACACAAATTACATTACCACAATCATCACGCCATTCACCACTGTTTTTGTCGTACAACCCACGCTGCACGTATTTGAAATAGTCAGAGCACCAGCATCCGGTTATCATAAGGTCATCGGATTCAGTCAGTCTGTCATTTACGCTTATCCAAGGATTCTTAGGGTGAGCGTCTGCCCATTCAGCACCAGCAGCAAAGGTTCTTAACGCTATTTTTCTTGCCATTGCAGTTTCAGAAATACAGCCCTTTTCAACTTCTTCTTTGTATGGAGCATTGCTCCAATGAGAGCATGCTGCCATTTTTAGTTCTTCTTTTCTATCCATAATTATTTCTTATTAATCATATTACCACTTCTTTCAACTCTATTCCTAGCGTATAAAGAATGATTTTCCTGCGAAGAATGTAATCTTTTTCTTTTATGGTGTATTTTGATTTCACATCAACAACAACTGTCTTCCCGTCAGAATCCTCATAAACGAAGTCTGCGGTATAGCAGCACTTTCTTTCTATCAACTTTTTGACGGTTTTTATCTTGGTCTTTAACCTGACCTCTACTTCCTTATATTGGTTAGGAAGAATCTCAAACTCGACTTGTCTTCTGAGGTTATAAATTTCCCCCTTTTTCTCCAAGTCTAACAAATAGAGGTAATGATTAAACTCTGATGTGGAATCGAACACTCCATACTCGTTTTTTACTTTCTTCGCAAAGAACTTATTTCGTTTTGCCATGCGGCTTTATGTATTCTATTTTTTAATCGACATTACAATTTTCTTTCCTATTCTTATGTTTGAACCAGCTAATTCGTGAACAGTCCCATCTGCTGAAATTAAGTCGGTTAAAGTAGCTTTTAACGCCACGCAGTAACCGACCTTTAACCGTTCCATTATCGTGGATATAATTGTAGGTGGACTGATGCTTATAGGTTTTGCTCATTTCTAAAATTGTTATACTCTATTGATTTCGTCATTGATTCGGAACATACTATCACTGATAAAGTCGTATATCTTATACATGAGCTCCGGTTCTTGCTCCTTTGGAGAATAAACCATCACTCTCTTACCTGCACCCTTCATCCATCCGGCTTCAGTATTTGCAGAACGTCCACAAGGAAGAACCATAACACAGACGTCCGCCCACTTCATCGCATTAAAATCTAAGTCAAACCCTTTCTGTGCAATAGGGTGGTTGAGAGCTTCCCGATACTGCTGTGTGCTCCAGTTCTTCCAATTAGGGTCAATATTTGACCATGAAAAGCCATAACTCATATCACCATTCGGGTGGGTAAAGTCATACACTTCGTGACCTTCATTTCTGAGAAACGATACAACGTCCTGTTGATATGAGTTTCTCCAACTACTTGCTACATAAATTTTTGCCATAACTATCTTTTTTTATTTGATTATCACTATATTTGCCGAATAATTTAAAAAATAATGATATGTATAAATTCAAACTCAGTGCATAGCAACGTTCTCACCTATGGGACGTTGCCAAAAAAGCACTTAAAAAAGTCCTTAAATAGGTCGTTGTTGAACTGATTAGAAATTATGTTCAATCGTGGTTTTAAATTATCGGGCTGCTATCAAAGCAGCCCATTTTATTCATTCCTGATTTGTTATTATATTAATATCTACTTCATTATAAGTTAAACTGGACGTAGCTCTGTTGGAAAAACTTCAGCTTCTGAATATTTAGAAGCAATGAGAATAATGCTGTCGTCTTCAATTCCTTCCTCTGGGATTGAGATCACTTTATATTCTCCATTTGATATTCCTTCCGGATCATACCAATAGACAGTACTACCGACTTTTATAAAATCATACTTATTCATATCTACTTTGTTTTGAGCCTTTTCAGGCTACATCATTAATACTAATTTCTCCTTTCAAGACTCGCTCTACCTGTCTGTCGATTATCTCTTGAAACTCTATTTGGCAGATAAGCGAGCAATCCGGTATAATCTCTTCCACTGGGTCGCCCCGCCACGTTGGTAGTTCGTCAAGGAAGATACGCCCGTCTTTATCCTTTAGGCATGTTGCGCCAACATCACGTTCAATTTGCGCCATTTGAGCAAACACTTCTGGGAAGTCCTTCCGGATTTTGTTCCAGTATCCCATACCACCTTTCACGCAACCGATACAGTTGTTGTTATTATAGCCCATCTTATACATGGCAGGTATGTCAATACCGGCTTTCCAAAGCATCCCCATTGCATCCGGCTTCGTAATCTGCTTTTCAATAAGCGGGAACAGTGGCTTGATGTCCGGGTACTGCTGCTTTAATCGAATTGCACGGTTTATCTCTTTAGGGTCGTAATCAAAGCCCCAAACTTGACCATCCCAAGAACCAAGTTCCTTTTCCAACTTGTAACGGACTTTCTTTTTCAGTTCAAGAGTACAAGCAGCACCATGCGCACCATTGATAAAACCTTTCCGTAGGACATTAGCTACGCAAGTGTATTTGTCGCTTCGGATAGTGTGGATAGGCTGCCTGTACCACTTCTCACAATCTGAAAGAAATCGGGCATTATCAGGATGTCCGGAGCCAGTTTCGATGTAGTAAACTTGCACATCATCGTACAGACCCAATGCTATCTTACAAGCGACTGCGGATGTCACGCCGCATGAAAACCAAGCTATTATCATTTGATTCCTTTCTGTTCTGTTAGTATTCATAATCTTTAAAGTGCTTCACCATATAGTGTGGTTGCCTACGAAGCCATTTTTTTCGGAACTTTTTCAGATTCCTACGTGCTATCACTTCACTTTTACGACCGAATGATTTACTTTCCATTTTGTAGTTTCCTAGCTGCTTTAAACTCATTGTGCCTTACTATTAAATTGTTTTGAGGAATCATTCTTTAATCTATATATCTCGACTAAATCCTGGACATCACTTGTAGGTCTTACTCGAATGTTGATGCCCTGAATCAATAGGTCAATTTCTATATCGGCGTTTTTTGCTACTTCTGCCGTAGTGGAAATAGCTGTAATATCATCACCTGTGGCGATGGCTGTAAATTTTACGTGTGTACTCATATTAATCTTAATTTTTAGTGGTTATTGAAGCGTCTAATAAGTTTCTTTTTCGTTTTACGGACTATATCTTCGTCCCGAACATTATAGCCTTTGAGTAGGCTTTCTACCGTTTGCAGGCACTTAACTATCGTTTGGTAATCCTGCTTGCTTATATTCATTTTCATATAGAAAGCGGAAGATAAACTAATACCTTCCGCCCAATCACTTAAAATTAACATTGTGGTAAAAATGCCCTCTCAGGTGTGGGGATGCCCGGACTTGAACCGGGATGAGTGGTGTTTTTGCGGCTACAGATTTCAAGTCTGATTTGCCTAAGATGTCTCGCAGGTTGCCGGCTTGGTTATTAACGGTTATCCTGGAATTTTACACCTTACATCTTGATTAGCGTCTACCGATTCCGCCACATCTCCATTTTGCCACCGCATCGCTATACGGTGGACTTTTGAACCTAATCTAATACTATGAGAAATGATTCGCCTTCACAGGTTACTTGCTCCCGAAAGCAGAATGAACCACTTTCGGGATAGGATTAATCCTCAAAAACTTTTTCTACTACCTCTTTCACCTCAGAAGCCAAATCTGCTTCGATCTCGGCAATAGCTTCCAGTGTAGCATTGGCAGAAATGATGGTCTGCTTGCATTCTATCATTTCGTTGAGGATTGCTTCGTAATTAACATCTTCATCTCCCAGTTTCTTGCAGTAATTTTCATAATCAATTTCTGCGGTGACTTTCATCTTTTCCACATTGTCCTTTGCGGATTCAATGTTACGTTTGATTTCTTTTTCACGTAAACCAAAAAGTCTGTCGATAAACTTCCTTCCCTTTAAAATTGCTTCTAACTTTTTCATAATGAAATTTTTAATAGTTTGTTTTTATTGATTAATATAACTTGTGGCGTTGAGGAAAAACGTCCGGCGGGTGTAATATCTCCTTCGATTTTGAAAGATGGAAATACAAAATTAGGAATCCATTCTTTAGAAAATGAATTTTTAATTACCTCAACGCCACCAAGCATAGCTTCAGCAGTATCCTCAGATATGGGTTTTATAGGATGTCGTACGCTTTCAAACATCTCCTCGGAAAATGACCAGTGTAAGCCTTTAAGTGTATATTTCGTATGACCATGAATACAACATTTTCCTATAACCTCAAATCTTTCGGAGCAAAGACTGTCCATTTGCTCGTTCCACCCGTAATAAATCGGCCCGTGAATACGTTCATATTCTCGAATGTCTTTCAAGCTCTTAATCGTTACAAAATCGCCTGCATTGATTTCCATTCCTATATAATATCTACAATTTTGGTTTTCACCACTGCATCGAGGCGAAGATCCTCTAGTCCTTGTTTGAGGTGATCTTCAAAGATTTTAGTAGCTTTAGTCACATTCTCAGCATTGCAGAGGATGTAGTAAGCACGTTCCTTATCGTTTCCATTATCGTCTACGATAGTTTCCACCACTTTCCCTTTAAAGAAAGAGTGCTCTGTCTCTTTATTGACAATTTCAATGATTTTACTACGGGCAATACCGACAACATCACAGTCATTATCAAATTCTTCCAACCCTTTTAATTCTGCTTGCGCAAAAAGCTCACAATCATGGAGAAATAACTCTACCACATCCTTTTCCTCCCCATCAGGCTTTACAATGGAGTGGTTTACTTTTATTTCGTATAGCATGATTATTCTTCCATTAAATCAGACGACAACTCTCCAAGAGCTTCATTGAGAAGTCTTTTAATTCCGGTTGCTGCGATATATTTCGCCGTTTCTTCATCAAATGCATGAATAGCCTCTCTCTTTCCGTCTTCATCCCCAGTATAGGTTATTCTAAGGAAAAGATCTACCATCTGTTTTCTCTTTTCAGACCACGAATTGAACTCTGTGAGAGAGAATGGGGTGTCATTCAGCCCTTCTTCTTTTAGCTGATCTTCTTGATTCCCATCACTTGATGAACCCTCTAATAATTCACAAATAAAAGACTTTGCATCTTCGAAAGAAGATAATGCTTGGGTGATTTGTTCAGGTGTAAACTGAACAGTTTTCTTGTACTTCATAATTGTTCTTTTTAAATTTTAGTATTTGTATTACAATGGTTTCAAATCGTAGCGTGCGCTGCCAGTGAACGGGGGATAGGTTTTATACATCTTCACTATGTCTTCGTCTTTTATTTTGCCGTTCTCGTCCGGCTTTTGTGTAGGATCTTTGGGTACGGATACGATTTCTGCCGCCTTATAGCAGAGAAAACCGCGTCTTAACCTTTCCTTAATCCAGTCATTTTGGTGTTTAAGATGTTCTTTGTACTTTTTGTAACTCCACCCTTTGGGGCGTGCTGTGATAATCTGAATGTCGCGTACAACGGCATTTGTGATCTCTTGTGGTGTTCCAGACATAATTAATGTAAGTTTTTAATATTTTCTTCGTTGTATTCGGGCAAGCCATCATATAATCCTCTGAATTTTGCCCATTTAATAAATTCCCTAACCATATATCTGTTGTCTTCATACATACCTGAGTATGCGTAACAGTTAATAGGGGGAGAGTAGCGAGTAAGTGGAAGCCCGCGAACATCTGTTCCATGCTTATCCTTGTCATATCCTTCAAATACAAAGAGGTCGAATATGAATCTTTCGCATCCAAACATCTCGCAGTATAGCTTCCACTGGAAACTTTCTATATAATCGTTATCTTCAACCGGAGAGAATTTTGTTTTGATGTCGTGTATTTCAAGGCCGTCTACAATATCGGCTGCTCCTGTAATCATCACATCTTCCATCTCTATAAATTCTCTTATCTCGTGAGCCGCCAACGGCATTTCTTCCTTATAATCAAGGGCGATCTTGCATTGGTGAACATCAAGGAATACATCATGCCCGTCAATATCGAATTTCCTGCCTTCTGGAAGTTCTACATCAATCATCTTTCTGTTGAATTTCCTTTGTACGGTAGTCTTCCCGACTTTGGTTATTCCTTCATAGTTGCCTTCCACTATGCGATGGAAGGCTGTTCCTATATAGGTGTAACTGTTTCCTTGAAATTCTCCGGTTATGCTTTTAATAAGGTCTTGCTCTGAATCATAACTACTTCGCTCGTTGATATATCGGTTAAACTTTTCGATTGTTGTGCATCGTATCAGTTTCATTCTGCGGCGGAAGCTATCTTGAACTTATTGTTTTCCTTGTCAAATTCGAACTTCAACTCATTGGTCTTGCTTTGGAGTGCCTTCTTTAGCTGTACCTGTTGAGCCTTGGGAAGCTCATTTAATTCT
Source organism: uncultured Bacteroides sp. (assembly GCA_902388365.1). Taxonomy (GTDB): domain Bacteria; phylum Bacteroidota; class Bacteroidia; order Bacteroidales; family Bacteroidaceae; genus Phocaeicola. Next base: position 20,096 of record CABMPB010000037.1, read on the forward strand.
TTCAAGATGGAATCTGCTTCTTCTGTGGTAGACAATGATGAGATCTTTTCGCTCATTTCGGCAATCTTTTCAAGTGCCTTTTTCTGAGATTCTGTTTTTGCCTGAATCTTTTCTTTGACCTGTTTGATGATACCTGCCATAAATGTTTGGAATGCAGGATTATCCTTTTCCGGAATTTCCATTTGAGGAAGTTCGGCAACATTCTTTCCAATATATTCTTCGGTAGGGTCAAAGGAAATGACCCGCTTGTTGTTTGTTACCCGGATGTAGCCAACTTGATCCGCAATGCGGAGTAGCAGGTTCTTTGACTGTCCGGTAACATCAGGGGAATGACGGGTGATGTCTTTGTCTACATCTTCTTTATCGTGGGCAACGAAAATCAAGTCAGCCCCTTCTTCTCTGCGTCTGTTTACAAACTCCTTAAATTCGTCACCAATAAAGCCATACATTTTTTGCTTGTTGGTCTTTAATTTATAGTCTCTTTTTACGGCGTATAGAGCTAAGAAGTCGTCTAAGCATGATTTCGCCGTATCCACAGAAACCGTTTTGTAGTTCTTTAAAATAGATTCTTCTGCAATGATTTCTTCCCACGTGCGGGCTGTAATGGTATCCACTCGCACGGCGGCTCTGTCAAATCCTCTGTCGCAATCTATCATTACTACTTGATCTGCGGTGTTGGCTACTGAGGTTTTCCCGCTTCCGGGAGTCCCGTAAATAACAATCACGACAGGTCGCTGTGGAGCGATGTCGTCTTTTTTAATAATTGGCATTTTAAATAAATATTTGGTTTAACAATATCTCGAAATTCCTTGTGAAATGCATAGGTTCGTTCTTTCCTGTTCAACATCTTCCTCATCACGGTAATCTTCCATGACTGCTAGCATATCATCTATTTTTGAACGGACACAAGCTATATCTTCTTCAATAAGTTGAACCCGTTCCATTTTACTGTCTCCGTTTGGGTAATACGGATGGCTGTATGCTTTGGCGGTCTTCAATTCTTCTAGAAGCTGATCGTATTCCCCGTATAGATTGTGTAATTCACTATTCTCCAAGTAATTCATCTATCTCTATACTTATGCGTTCTTTATGCTTGTTCATGTAGCATACTGTAAAGGCGAACAAGGCGAATGCTATCCAGAATATCTTTCCGGCAGTTGTATCCAAATCCTGTATCTCTGCTGCTGTTATAGCCATGGCGACGAATGAAATGCACCACATGGCAAATAATGGGAGTGCTTTAATTTGTATCATGATAGCTGTAAGGATTTAGAGGATTTCATGCTAGAAAATTGGCTTTTACCATCCCCTAAGAATTTATTTATGAAGTATATTTGTCCCTTTCCGCTGACCTTAGTAGTGGTAGTTACCAATACAGAGCCATCCGGTTTGGTAATTGAAGTTTGTTTTAGTTCAAACAAGCCCAGTTCCATAGCTTTTTGTGTGGGTTGATTATAATATTGTCCCTTTTGGCAGAGATAACCGTTCTCGCGCATCCAAATAAACAATCGGTTTTGACCTATATTCACTCCGTTTTGCTGCAATATTTTCGCTAACTCAGCTACAAGACAAGAGCGTTGAGAGGTTGAAACAGCATCCGCAAAAAGAACTTTGGGCGCATCTTTCTGAATCCTTTGTTCGGCTTCAATACGTTTCTGCTTTTCTTCTTTCAGATTGGTTGCAAGCTGAATCAGAAAATCGGGCGAGGTCAAAGCCTTTTCAAGCGTTTCGTTTGTCATGTATGTCCCATGCTTACGGATTGATGGCAGAACTTCATCGCAAACCCAATCTTGAAATTTTTCGGCATCGGGCAATTTTGATTTCATTGTCAGCCGATATACTTCTCCTTCTTTGCCATACTTCATATCCTGAATCACCGTTGCTCCGTACTGGTTTACAGTGGGGGTCGGTAAAATGGCGACCCCCTTGCAATGCTGTGAAACAGCATCGGCAGGTCTGCTATATCCAAGGGCTTTTGCAACATCTGCCAAGCAAAACAAAGGCTCGTTACTCTCATTCATTGCAATTCTTACTTTCCCGAATTGCTCATTTTGGAAAATCTTAATTTCATTCATACTGAATTACAATATGTTTTATCTCATTCTGCGGACAATTCCGCATTGCAGGCGAACTGTGAATCAACACGCGGATGGAACGTAATTACTGACTAACTAATCAATTAAAGAATATGAGTATTTCCGCCCCTTTCGGGAGTTCGCCTTTTCGTTGTATTTGTTCCCGAACCAGCAGCTAAGCGGAACGGGATATATTTTGTATGTAGCAGACAAGTAGCGTACCGGACGCCCACTCCGGCTTACTTTTAATAGCATCAACGGACTGAATGCTGCTTGCTTGGCTGAAACATCTCGGCATCCTTATTGTCAGGCTTCAACGTGCGTTTCCGCTGCCTGTTTTATTATGCTGTCTTGTTTGGGTCGGTCATTCTGACGGGATTTAACACCTATCAGAAGCCTTCACAGGATTACGCCCTCTGGCTTTTAGTACGATTTAGATACGTACCTACTTAGTTCCTTCTGAGAAAATCTCCAACGATTACCAACTTTGGTCGCAAACGGCAATTCCCCTTCGGATAGCAACTCAAACATTTTGGTTCTGCCAACCTTTAGGTATTTTTTCGCTTCTTCAAAGTTTAGATACTCGTCCTTATCTCGTTGATGGGAAGGTAGGAGCAGTTGTTTAAGCTCTTGCACCTCCTTTCTCAATTCACGAGATGTCCTGAGAAGCTCCTTGAAATCTCTGTCGGTTATCATTGTCAGATTGTTTAGAGAAAACCCTAACGCGAACCTTGCCCTCTAGGGGAAATGTATTTATTTTAAAGTATATACCTTCGCGAGAATTACGTTTGATCTTATTAGCTATGGTTGCTACGGAATTTACGTTCTCTACGTCTTCGAAGGTGATGTCAGTCCCATTAGAAAGACCGTTTAAGATTCGAGCAGTAATTTTCATTCATTCATTCAATTTAATAGGTTATTTATTTGTTTTTACCGAATTTATCTGCTACATTTGTCAATGTTAACAGTGGTAAGCTATTTATTAGTAGCATTTCTGCCGTTATTCATCAAAATGATTGTTTCATTTATCATTTTGATGATGCAAAGATATAGATTAAATTCGGTAAAACAATGGATTTCACCGAATTTATTAGATAATTATGCTATGCTTTAAAGCATAAATATTATATGCGATCTTTGATTTTTTGTACAGTCGGTTTATACTGAAACTGATAGATAGAAGGAGGTTATATTAAAGCATTAGAAATATATCTCTATGTTTAATGGTTCTTATGATAAACTTGAAGATTATGTAATCTAAACTACCGATTAATGCTCTCTACGGGTACAGAATCTCCTTTGTGGCGAAAACCACTTAAAGATTCTGTGTTGGAACTACCGCATAAACGCCCCCTTTTCCAGCACCCCTTGAATTGGATAATCATTCAAGTATGAAGTGTAATCGTATTATCACGACCTTACGCAGCCACTTCACCATGGTTTCCCATGTTCTCCTTACTGCCCAACTATCGTACTTTGACCCCTTTAGTTGATTTGCGGCTATCCAAGGGGAATCGGGGCGCGTCACCTTTTATTTCAGCCCCTTACTTGCAGAATAACCGATTGTATATAAAAGAAATATCCGCAATAGGTAGCAGCTATCACGGATATTCTATATTAAACCCTCATACGAGGAATGTTTAATCAAACTTGTGGCGTAACTCCTGCTACTTGTTACGTGTGCAAATGTATAGAATAAAATCGGTAAAACAATGTGCTTTGCCGAAAAAATAAATAATTTATGGAAGATACTTCACTAAAAGACAGATTTACAGAGCTTTTAAATGCTCTTGATATAGCTCAGGGCGCATTTGAAAGGAAATGCCTTTTGGCTAATGGGGCTATAAACTCTATAAAAGATTCGGTAACGAGCAAGACACTTCTTAAAATCCATAAGGTCTATCCAAGTGTAAATATGGACTGGATAATTACTGGAAGGGGAAGTATGTTTACTACTGAGTCCTCTTGTGAAGAAAGGGAAATAGTAAGCCCTGTTGCAGAAGCTCTATTAAAGACTATCGACTCCCAACAAAGGGAAATACGAAAGTATAAAAATGACTCAAACTGGCTAGAGTCAGAGATTAAAAAGGCTAAGAAAGAACTGGAGGAGTGCAAGAAACGCCTCCCGGCAGAGCTTAAATAACAAGGATAGAGTATCGGGGATTATATGATACCCGTTAATTGTGATACTAAAATGATACCGAATAACAATAATAATTTGTATTGTGTTGGTAATCAGATTGATACAAAAGCATGGTTGACCGCTTCGGAATCACATAATAGGTTAGTCGAAAGGCTAACCTATTTTGTTTTTTAGTCTTTTTTGAACAGAAAATACCACAGGACAGTCATATTTTCCCAGTCCTCCTCAGAATATATTCGTAATTTTGACCTCAGTACAACTTAATTATAAATAATAATCGAACTATGACGACACAAAAGTACAAATGTCTATTACTGGTTGCAATGGTACTATTCACCTTTCATCCGTGCTTTGCTATTGACGATGCAGCACGTATTGCCAAGCGGGATGCTATCCTGGCTCAGATTACCGGAGCCATACGTCCACAAAAACAGCTTTCCATCACTTCTTTCGGAGCAAAAGGAGATGGGAAAAAGGATTGTAAACCCGCTTTTGATAAAGCAATGAAGCGGGCTGCACGTATAGGCGGCGCTCACATTGTAGTTCCTGCCGGAGAGTATTTACTGAATGGACCCATTCATTTGGTTAGTAATGTATGTCTGGAACTTCAGGAAGGGGCTACGCTGAAATTTTCATCTGATCCGAAACACTATCTCCCGGTAGTAAAGACTGGTTGGGAGGGTACTTTTCTGCAAAACTATAGCCCTTTTATTTATGGTTATCAGCTAGAAAATGTTTCCATCATAGGTAAAGGGGCGATAGATGGTAATGCCGGAGCTACCTTTGCCACTTGGAAAAGTAATCAGAAGAAAGGGCAACAACTGACTCGTGAGATGAATCACAAGGAAGTTCCCGTAGGAGAAAGAAACTTTGGGGAAGGTTACTGGTTGAGACCCCATCTTATCCAATTCTTTGATTGCAAGAATATCACCATAGAGGATGTCTTTATTACCAATTCACCTTTTTGGTGCATTCATCTGCTGCAATCAGAGAATATTATTTGTCGGGGAATACGTTATGACGCTAAGCTGATAAATAATGATGGCATTGATCCTGAATATACCCGTAATCTGCTGATTGAGAACATAGAATTTAATAATGGCGATGATAACGTGGCAATAAAATGCGGGCGCGACAATGACGGATGGAAAACCAATCGACCCTCGGAGAATATCATTATTCGTAATTGTAAGTTTAAAGGACTTCATGGAGTGGTGTTGGGCAGTGAAATGTCTTCGGGAGTACAGAATGTATTTGTAGAAAACTGTACTTATGGCGGTTATTGCAAGCGGGGAATTTTTATTAAAACCAATCCGGATCGTGGAGGCTTTATCCGTGACATTTATGTAAATAACTGTGAGTTTGGTGAGGTGGAAGATCTTTTCTATGTAACCTCTATGTATGCCGGAGAGGGAATGGATAATAACCATTTCACAGAGGTGCATGATATTTATGTGAAGGATTTAAGGTGCAAGAAAGCCAATGTAGCGGCGTTGGTATTGCAAGGAACTGAGGCAAAGCCAATCTATAATGTCTATTTTGAGAATGTAAATATAGATGAGGCAGGAGTGGGGCTTAGTTTCTCAAATACGAAAATGATTGGGGTTACTAATTGTAATCTGGGTGGCTATGTAGGTGTACCATCCACTGCCAGCAAGAAAGATAATATTTTTGCAAAATAACAGTATTCATTTTACCGTAGGGGCGGATTGAATCCGCCCGAATACATTCCAAATACACCTTTCGGCGTGTCATCGGGCAGATTCAATCTGCCCCTACGGTGGAGTATTACCTTTTCTCCCTTTTTTATTCGCTCTTTAAACAAATGCCTTCTTTTGATGGTTCTATCAAAAAAGACAATAATTATGAGTACGAATGAATTTGCCCAAACTTTACTGACTTGGATTAAAGATTTTCTTTCATGGATAGGGATTCCCCGCCATATGCTGAATGAACTGGACGAAATTATCTTCTTAATTTTAATTATAGCTATTGCTTTTGCCGTCGGTGCCGCTGTGCATTATCTTACGGTGCGTTTTACCCGCAAAATCTTGAAGTATAAACATATCAGTTTCTTAAGTTCATTGATAGAGTACAATGCTTTGCGGAAACTATCCGCCATCATTCCTCCACTTATTATATCAGGATTATTGCCATTTGCTTTCGACTATCATTCCATTTGGTTCGCGGTGAGTGAAAAGATTACGTGGATTTATTTCTTCATCGCCTTGCTGTTCTCTGTCAATGCCGTATTAAATTCGGTAGGCAATGTGCTGATGAATAAGGAGCAACTGCAAAATCGTCCCATGAAAGGCTTTATACAAATCTTTCAGGTAATCTTTTCGTGCATAGCCATTGTTGTCATCATATCTATTCTGATTAATAAATCACCTCTCAATCTGATTACGGGACTGGGTGCATTTGCCGCTGTACTGATGTTGATCTTTAAAGATACGATTTTGGGCTTTGTGGCAGGAGTATTATTGTCCGAGAATGATATGGTGCACATTGGCGATTGGATTGAAATGCCACAGAACAACGTGAATGGGGTAGTGATGGACATCACCCTGAACATCGTAAAGGTGCAGAACTTTGATAATACGATTGTTACTATCCCTCCTTACTCTTTGGTTTCCGGTTCATTCATCAACTGGCGTGGAATGACAGAATCCGGCGGACGACGCATTATGCGCGAATATGCCTTGAAACTGGACTATATACGTCCCTGTACCCCCGAATTTCTGGAAAAGATGAAGGCATTTGATGCCGACCTGGCAGAATTTATCACCACTAAACAAAAACAGGCTGCCGAGGGAAAAGTAGCGAATACCGATAATCCGGCAGGACTGGTAAACGGTACGATTGATACCAATGCCGGATTACTTCGTGCCTATATGACTTTGTATCTGAAACGCCATCCCTTTATCAGCAAAGAACTGTTGCTGATGGTGCGTACACTTGCCCCTACCGAGAATGGTTTGCCTATACAAATCTATTGTTTCTCGGCAAATAAGAATTGGCCCAGTTATGAATCCATTCAGGCAGAGATTATGGAACATTTTGTTTCTGTATTGCCGGAGTTTGGTCTGTATCCATTCCAGAATCCTACTGCCAGGGATTATATTATCAGTGGCTTGATAGAATCAGGCAAAGATCTTTCTACGGTTGATGGAATCCCTTGGCATTCGGTCTTGCCGAAAGAGGAAAAAACGGCGGACTTACGAAATTAAACGTTTATTAAGCACCTTTTATTGAACAATTATTCTTGCCCCCGTGTTATATAAATGTGTTTTTCATAGTATTAGATTAAAGGTTGAAGATTGCAATCGGCTTGCGAGAAGTAGTTGCATCTGAAGTAGAAGCGTCTACTATAAAAATATAGAAAGGTTGTCCCGTTAGTCGGGGCAACCTTTTCTTATTTGTTAAATGAAGGGTTGATTTTATGATTTAAAAGTTAACAACATTGTTGCTTTTATTAAACAATACTATAAATGGGCTGCAAAACGCAGAATAATTTGCAGATAACCGGGAAGTCCGTATATTTGCATGTGTGTTTTTCATAGTATTAGATTTAAGGTTAACAAAAGGTTGGAGTACGGCGGTACTCCTTTTTTTATTATATAATCTCAATCCCTTGCTTTTTGCACAGTTCCAATCCTAAATCCTTCAATTTGAATTTCTGTATCTTTCCGCTTCCCGTCATGGGGAACTCGTCTATAAAGAATACATATTTAGGAATCTTGTAACGGGCTATCTTGCCATCACAGAAATCGCGTACATCATACTCGTTCATCTCCACCCCTTCGTGCAAGATGATGAATGCACCTACTGCTTCCCCATATTTTTTTGAAGGCACTCCGGCAACCTGCACATCCTTTATGCCTTCCATCTGATAAAGGAATTCTTCTATCTCACGCGGATAAATATTCTCTCCGCCACGGATAATCATATCCTTGATGCGTCCTGTGATGCGGTAATTGCCATCCTCATCTTTCACGCCCAAGTCGCCCGAATGGAGGAAGCCGTTCTTGTCTATCACTTCGGCGGTAGCCTGGGGATTCTTGTAATATCCCTTCATGGTGTTATACCCTTTGTTGCACATTTCTCCTTGCACGCCGACAGGACATTCTTCACCCGTTTCCGGATCAATAACCTTCACTTCGGTAAATTCAAAATCGTATCCCACAGTGTTGCAGCGTGCATCAAACGGATCGTCTATGCGTGATGCCGTCATTCCGGGTGATGCTTCCGTCAATCCATATACACTGGTTACTTTCATATACATCTTTTCCTCCACGCGCTTCATCAGTTCCACGGGACAGAGGGAACCCGCCATGATGCCCGTGCGCAGGCTGGACATATCGAACATATCAAACATGGGATGATTCAATTCGGCAATAAACATGGTGGGCACACCATACAAGGCAGTGCAACGCTCCTTATGGATGGACGCAAGAACCAGCAGAGGATCAAAGCGTTCCACCATTACCTGCGTGCATCCGTGGGTGAGGCAGTTCATGGTAGCCAGCACCACCCCGAAGCAATGGAACAGAGGTACGCATACACACAACTTGTCATCCGAGGTGAACTTCATGTGCTCGCCTGTCAGGAAACCGTTGTTGCTGATGTTGTAATGGGTAAGCATCACTCCCTTGGGAAATCCCGTGGTGCCGGAGGTATATTGCATATTTACCGTGTCGTGGCAATCCACTTTCTTTTTGGCTTCCAGCAAGCGGTCATCGTCCACATTGCATCCCAGCAGCAGGATTTCCGAAGTGTTGTACATGCCCCGGTATTTCTCGGGACCGATGTAGATCACGTTCTTCATGCAGGGAAAGCGCTTGCTTTTCAGGTATCCGCGTTGGCAGGTCTTGAGCTCGGGCAGCATGGCGTTTACCATGTTTACGTAGTCGTCGCTGCCTCGGTCGCCGTTCACAATGCACAGGGTATGCATATCCGAGTTTTGGCAGAGGTATTCCAGTTCGGCTTGTTTGTAGTTGGTATTTACGGTTACGGCTACGGCGCCTATTTTGGCACAGGCATACAGAAAGGTGAGCCAGTCGGGCACATTGCCTGCCCAGATGCCTACGTGTGTGCCACGTTCCACGCCGATGGCGAGTAATCCTTTTGCCATGTTGTCCACACGCTCGTTGAATTGCTTCCAGGTGAAACGCAGGTTTCGGTCGGAATAGACAATGTATTCTTTGTCGGGAGTGGTTTCAGCCCAGTGTTCGAGCCAGTCGCCAAGGGTTCGGGTATATAGTTCCATCTTTATTATTCTTTTAGAGAGGATAATACCTATATTAAATAGGTGTATAAATCACGGCTAATATCTTGGCAGCCTGTCCCTTGTATCCATGCACATGGTGGGGAACGATAGAATCGTAGTATATGCTGTCTCCGGCTTCGATGAGGTGGCACTGTTTGCCGTGACACACCTCGATGGCGCCTTCCATGACATAGATAAATTCTTCTCCTTCGTGCGAGGAAAGGGCGAAATTGATTTCATCGGTCGGTTCTACATCCACGATGAAGGGTTCCATGTGCCGGTCTGCTTTCGATTTGGATAGTGAATGATAACGCATATGGGTGCGCAGATCCATTGAGTTGTTTGAGAAGCTGATGGTATCCTTGCTTTCCTGGTTGCGGCAGATTACCGCTCCCTGTTCTTCCTGGTCGTCCAGAAAAGTACCCAGGCGTACACCCAGTGCACGGGCTATTTTAATAAGGGGAGCTAATGAAGGAAGGTCTACATTATCTTCTATGCGGTTGATCTGTTCTTCGGCAAGTCCCGAGCGTTCAGCCAGTTCGGCAACGCTGATTTCTTTCGTTTCGCGCAGTGATTTTATTTTCTCACCAACAATTTTTGTGCTATCCATAGTTTCGTTGTTAATAAGTTTGCAAAATGTGAAAGTGCAAATATATAATAAAAATAGATCATACAGAGGTTTTATCGTGAATATTCGCGCAAGGCAACGTGAATATTCACGTGAGCCATCCTGAATATTCACGCAGGGCATCGTGAATATTCGCGTTTTTTGTTCTATCTTTGTCCCTCAGAAACCTATATTAATTAAAAGATTAAAGCTTATGTTCTCAGGGATTGTAGAAGAATATGCCGAGGTGGTACGCATCGTAAAGGATCAGGAAAACCTGCACCTCACATTGAAATGTTCGTTTGTGGACGAACTGAAGATAGACCAGAGTATTTCTCATAATGGCGTTTGCCTCACCGTGGTGAGCCTGCAAGACGGGACATACACCGTGACCGCCATGAAAGAAACCATAGAACGCTCCAACATCGGACTGCTGAAAGCGGGCGATAAAGTAAATGTGGAACGCAGCATGATGATGAACGGACGATTGGACGGCCACATCGTGCAGGGACATGTGGACCAGACGGCCGAATGCATCGACATAAAGGATGCCGAAGGCAGTTGGTATTTCACCTTTAAATATAAATGTGATAAGGAAATGGCTAAGCGTGGATATATCACCGTAGATAAAGGTTCAGTTACAGTAAATGGAGTGAGCCTCACGGTCTGCAACCCTACGGACGATACCTTTCAGGTGGCTATTATTCCCTATACCTATGAACATACCAACTTTCATACCTTTAAGGTGGGTAGCATTGTGAACATTGAATTTGACATCATCGGTAAGTACCTGAGCCGCATGATGCAGTTCTCATAATTTTATATTGTCCTCCTTCTTGATTTACTTGGTTGAGTATTATCAGAAGGGGACTTTATTTTGAATCCTTTTATTGTTTATCTGAATCTTATTTTTTTTACTGCGTAAATTCTTATTGCGAAAAAGATTTATACCCACTTGTGCTAATATTGAAATAAAAGTTCTATTTAAATTACCTAGTGATAAAAATAGAAACTATCCTTATTAACTGTTGCATTACTAGCCTTATCCGAGGCTGAGTTTGTCTGTAAATAGAAATGGCTTTAATTCCTAATTCTTTTTGATATACCGATATTTGTAATATTGAAATCAATAAGGGAAAATTAAATTTAGGGGTTATATGTTTGGCAATAGATTAAGAATACATTTGCATTTATCATTTATGTCACTTGTGTTATTCTTTGTTTCTTGTGTTGATGATCAAATAGGAGGTAGTGCACAAGATGGGTATATGATAATAACCGGTATAAATCCCCGTTCTTATGAAGGAGACCAATCGGGCGACGGGATTGATAGTAAGGTTGAGATGCTTCGTGTTGTGGCTTTTGACAAGGCTACTCATGTCTGTAAAAGTAATATGCTTTATTCGGGCACAGCATTGTCCGGTGGCAAAATACAACATTATATAAAGGAAGGGGAGTATGACTTTGTTTTTGTAACCAATGAAGGTCTTAATGCCAGTGTCAGAACAGCATTGAATGGCATTACTCATTATGATGATCTAAAATCAATATCTTATCCGGCAGAGATGTTTAATTATGATGCGGCTATTCCTATGGTTGCAGAAAGCAATGGAGTAAAAATATTGCCTGGTGGAAATGTTGAGGTAAACCATGTTTCCATGCCCGAGCTTACAATCCATCTAAGGCGGCTTGCTGCACGAGTAGATGTTGTTTTGAAATCAAAAATAGATTTTGGTGATATAAATGACGGGACTTTTAAGGGAGTTATTCTTTCGAATAATCCGGATAGAGTTCCTTTGGTATATGCTTTACCAAGCTCTCCTCAAAATGGCTCGTATGCATATGATGATCCAAGTTTACCGTATGAGGGAACAGCAGTGACGCGAAATGTGATACGGGAAGTTAACCCCAGTGATAATCCTGAGCAATTTGAACAGGGTGCAAGTCTTTTGACACCACAGGATTTGGCGGACGGACTGGTGTGGGCTGTGAAAATTAAAAGAATAATACTGCCTTCTAATTTCTTTTCTGCTAAGTCGGATGATACCAAAGCAATACTTTTCACGGTTAATCTGGGTGAAAAGTATAGCCCGTCATGCAAATTGCAAATATTGTCGGATCCTGATTATACCTTGCCGGCTAATGCAAAGCTTGAATTGACAGGTATTATTAAGGAGCCCCTGGAAGTAAACATTGTGCCGTCTCAGTGGAAATTTGATGATGAGCAATGGGAGATACCGAGTAATCGTATACTGAACGTATCACATACCAGTGTGAATATGACGGATATGAATGGAGTCAGAATTTCTTTTTGGTCGAATATGCCCGTAGTAAAAGTGCTAGGGACAGTAAAAAAAGACGGGGAAGCAAATGAACGGCTAACCAATGAAGTTTTTAACTGCCTGACCGTGGATGATAATAATCCGGACCCTTATCGCTTTGTTTATGATCCTGTAACAGGTAGTGGTTACATGGACTTGCTGATTGATGGTAAGCATACTAAGCCGTCAGGGGAGGCAGGCGTGCACGACAGAACAGAGAATATGACCGGAGTATATACTCTCGTTCTATCTGCCGAAGATGAAAACGGCAAGCATCCTTTGCAGAGGACTATAAAGGTGACAGTGACACAGGAAGGCTTACGCTTTGCCAATGACCCCACGGCAAGTGCACATGGTTTGTTTAACGGAGTATTCTTTAAGCATAATCAGAAAGGAGAACGCATTATAACAGGACAGCATGCTGTGAATGTACCTTGGAGTGTAGAGGTACCTGCGGCTTATCAGGATTGGCTTGTGGTAAGCGCTACTCCTAGTTTTGACCCGGGAGTAGGAACGGAATCTCCGGGTGACGCAGAGCATTATCCGGTAAGACTTAACCAATACCGGGGAGAAACCGGTACAAAGATTGAAGGGCTCAAAGGGCGTATTTATTTTCGTGTCGGAGTCAAAGAAGGAGCTAACTTTGTACAGAGTAAAGATGCAGAACCGAAATTCGGATATATCAATTTAAAGTATAGTCCAAATGGAACGACAACTTGGCAATATACTACAAGAATTTATGTCCGTCAAGGGGAAGCCGCTGCATATATATACGAGAAGGAAGATACTATTTCAAATTATGTAATGAACGGTTATAATGCTGGCACGAACAGAACAGGGTTAGTGAGAGAAGATTTACGCCTCACCAAGGCAGATAAGCGTGAAGGAGCCGCTAAATTCTCACCTTATAATTTAACCGGAAATGCTTTGGCAAGTAGTGCTAATCCCGCTTCTGAACAACTTGATGTAAAAGGGGGGCGTTTTGTCGATTTTCCTTCGCAAGCCGGGGCGTTCTTCCAGTGGGCGGTAGATTTGAAGGGTACTGCATCCAATATGACTGATTATTATCGCAGGGCTTTCAATTCGTCTATGCCGTTTCCTGCATCGGGTTTTCCATGGGGGTATCCGGAGTTCCCTATTTTGTGGGATGGGGATGCTGCTAAAGACATACCTGCCTATAAGGATGAGTTTGAAGTTTGTCCTCCGGGCTATCGTCGTCCTACAGATGGATTTACAGATAAAGAAGCCTATAATGGCTATTATGACCATCTGCCTGTCACGCCCACCCCTCTTATCAATCATAAAGATGAAATAAAGGATTCAGAGATAAGAGTTTCTTTGTTTAATGTGCCTTTTGCCGGAAATGCTAATTCGAGTGCGGACTACCTGACTGTTTTTGATAATATTGTATCTTCTAATGCCGGTCCGGGAACTTACCCTTGGGGAGATGGAGAAGCCAGAAAGCAGTTGAAGGGAACTTATTTTACTTTTTATTCGGATGGCTTTTTTGATAGAAGACCGATAAAAGAGGTAGCCAGTGGCAGTTATGGAGTTTCGTTAGGAAATAGCAAAGCTGCTTATCAAGGTGTTTTGTTTTATAATCCTGATACTTACAGATCTGTATTTTTCCCTAGTGCCGGCCGCTTGAATAATTTGACCGGTGTTCCGGAGGGACAAGGCGTTACGGGATATTATTGGTCATCAAGTGTAGGACCTGCTTATGCACGTCCCGAATTGATCTCGAATGGTTTTAACAGGACCATACATTATGGAGCTTGGTCATTTGAATCTGCCTATAATTCTATGAACCTCAGGCTGTCATATCAGGGCTTTGCTCAATCTATACGTTGTGTAAGAGAGTAAAGGGAACTTAATCATAAGTCTTTCAGCAGTATCTTGCTGGTACTCTGATAATATTCCTGCCGGGCGTTTGACAGTGCCTCCCAAGGTCCGCTATAGCGCTCACGGTCAATCTTGAATGCTTCTGTTCCGGCTATATCCAGTCTGTTCAGAAGCATTGCTACGTTCATGCGGTTTATATCCACCGATGGAAGGTAGGCTGTGCTCTCATCGTCATTGTCCAGATCCGTCTCGTATATCATGTGCATATCCTGCAATTCATACAATATCTTTTTGGTGAGGCGTATCGGAATCTTGTGTTCGTCACTCAGAGCCTCTGCCGTGTAAGGTTCTTCTTCCGTTTCAAACCGCTTGCAGATGAGGGACATGATGAGGATGCACAGAAAATCGTGATAGCGGCGGCTGATGTTGGCCGTCTCTTTGCTGAAACTGTAATTCCGCAGGTTCTGCGCCACGTAGCAGAGCTCTGCTCCATACAGGCAGATGCCCCATGAAATCTGTGCCCACAACAAGAACATAGGTATGGCGGCGAAACTACCATAAATGGCATTGTACCTCGATACCCATATCTGACTGCCGATATACAAATACTGGAAAGCCTGAAAAGCCACTCCCGAAATAATTCCCGGAATAATGGCATATTTAAACTTCACCTTGGTGTTGGGCATAAAGATGAACAGCCCGGTGAACATAGCTCCCGTGAGCAGGAAAGGAGTGAGCCGCACCAGGAATTTCACCAGCGGCGCCAGCAAAACAAAGCCTTCCATGTTCTTCACCATGGTAGACATGAAGATGGAAAGACCGCTGGACAGCACCACCAACAAAGGCAACAGCAACAGGATGGAGAAATAATCCGTCATCTTGCGATAGAGTGTACGGGGTTTCTTTACCTGCCATATGTAGTTGAAAGTGCGCTCTATATTGTTGGTCAGCGTCAGAATGGTCCAAAATAACATGATAAGGCCTATGCCGATAAATACGCCGCTTTTGGCATGTACCAAGTAGGAGTCAATCAGTTGCAGGATCGTTTCGGCGGCTGCGCTTTGTCCTTCCAGTCCGCTGCGGAACTGAGTCTCCAGCAAGTTTGAAAATCCAAATCCACGGGCAATGGCAAACAAGATAGCCAAGATGGGGATAATGGAAAGCAATGTGCTGTAGGTCAAAGCGGATGCCTTATTCAGAATACGTCCCTGTGTGAACTCGCGGACGGAGAGGGTTGCTATCTTTATGGCATTATAGAGTATCCCACGAGATCTGCTAACCTCGTCTTCCGTCACTCTCCATATATCGTCTTTGAGAAATGACTGTAACCCTCTTATTTTTTCCTTATTCATTGTTTGAGCATATATATAAAAAAACAGTCGGCCTATAAGCCGGGTTCTGTCCCCTGCCTTGCGGCAAAGTGCCTGTCATTTATCCACGCCCGTTGTCACCAACGGGCTCTAGCGGTCTACCCTCCGACGTGGGGCGAGCTACCCTCATAATGCCGGTTTACATGACCTTACAACTCCTAAGACGCACAGCCCGACATGTCACCATGCGGCTGGTGGGCTCTTACCCCGCCTTCTCACCCTTACCTCGATCCCCGGGGGAACCGTGGCGGTTGTTTTCTTCTACGTTACTCCACCCTCGCGGATGGCTTTCTGTTAGGAAGTAGGATGCTCTGTGTTGCCCGGACTTTCCTCTTTCGCCTTGCGGCGCCAGCGACAGACCGGCCGACTGCTTTTTTAGAACTACAAAGATAATGCTTTTAGCCCAAACAGGGGCTATCTGTACAGAAAAAAGTGTAGTTGAGGGATAAAAAAGGGAATAAAATGCTTTTCGCAGTATGTAATGCCCATTATGACACCGCGAAAAAAGATTATCTCGGTGTCATATCGGTTTTTCGCGGTGTGTAAATAGACGGCTGATTATTAGGCTATTACAACGGCGAAAAGTGGCGTGAACATTGAAATGAACATTGAATGTAACATGTATCGCTCTGTCTATCACCGAGTTACGTGCCTCCGTGAACAGTGGCTTGAACATTGGTTTGAACATTCCTACATTATTATAAGAAATAAAAAAGAAACAAGAGTATATTTTTATTCAAAAATATACTTGCGGGGCACGCTTTGGGTGCGGAGGTGACAAAGATGCATATGGAGCTTCTGCGCCTTCTGTCAGCTATTGATAATGAATGCAAATTTGGCAGATAGTGCGGTTAACCCCTGTTAAGTGCCTATATACCTGTGTTAAAAGAGGAAAAAAATAGCTGACAAACGGTACAACCGTACAATATTTGTCCTTACATTAGCGTCAGAAATGTTAAACCAAACTTGAAATTAACAAATTAATAGATATTAAGTTATGAAACAAGCAACTAAAATGGTACTAGGCGCAGCAGCAATGGTTGCAGTAAGCGCAGGCGTGGCAGGAGTAACGACTTATTCTATGTTGAAGCCTGAACAGAATAAGAGCGTAGCTTTCAATGATGTGTTCCAACAGAATCCGAATACCAGACTTGCAGCCCTCGATGCTGTGAATATGCAGCCGGTAGATTTGACACAGGCGGCAGAAAACTCTGTGCATGCAGTCGTTCATATAAAATCCACTCAGGAATCAAAAACTCAGACGGTTACGGTTCGTGACCCGTTCTATGATTTCTTCGGAGATATTTTTGGAAACGGCAGAGGAGGCGGACAGCAACGCCAGGTTCAAACTCCCGAAAGAGTAGGCTTCGGTTCCGGAGTAATCATCTCTAAGGATGGTTATATCGTAACTAACAACCACGTTATAGACAATGCAGATGTAATCAGCGTTAAGCTGAATGACGGACGCGAGTTCAAAGGCCGTGTGATAGGTACGGACCCCAGCACGGATTTAGCGTTGGTTAAAATAGAAGCGGATGACCTGCCTACTGTTCCGGTAGGAGACTCTGACGCACTGAAAGTGGGAGAGTGGGTATTGGCAGTAGGTAACCCATTCAATATGACCTCTACGGTAACAGCCGGTATTGTGAGTGCCAAAGCCCGTTCCTTGGGAGTATATAATCAAGGCGTAGAGTCTTTTATTCAGACAGATGCTGCTATCAACCAAGGTAACAGTGGTGGTGCATTGGTAAACGCAAGAGGTGAATTGGTAGGTATTAACTCTGTACTTTATTCGCCTACAGGCGCTTATTCCGGCTATGGTTTTGCCATCCCTACCAGCATTATGAAAAAGGTGATAGCCGATTTAAAGGAATACGGAGCTGTGCAACGTGCCGTTTTGGGTATCAAGGGTACTCCTATAAACGATGACCAGCAGATGATGCCCGAAGAAATCAAGAAGAAAGTAAAAGAACTGGGTGCAACAGACGGTGTACTGATTGCCGAAGTAATAGAAGGCGGTTCGGCTGCAGGACAGTTGAAGGTAGATGATGTCATTATCGGCATTGACGGCAAGCGCGTGAAGAACTTTGCCGAATTGCAGGAAGGACTTGCCAAGCATCGTCCGGGCGACAAGGTAACCGTAAGAGTGTTGCGTGACAAGAAAGAAAAAGAAGTTGAAATGGTCTTGAAGAACGAACAAGGCACTACCAAGGTAGTGAAAAACGCCGGAATAGAAATTCTGGGCGCAGCCTTCCGCGAAGTTCCTCAGGAGTTGAAGAAACAACTGAACTTAGGATCGGGTATCGAAGTAACCGGCGTGACGAATGGCAAGATGCAGGATGCCGGCATCCGGAAAGGTTTCATCATATTGAAAGCTAACGGACAGGTTATCAAGTCGGTAAGCGATTTGGAAGAAGTGATGAAAGCCGCTACTCGTTCTACAGATCAGGTATTGTTTATCAGCGGTATGTTCCCGTCGGGCAAGCGTGCAAACTATGCCGTAGACTTGACACAAGAATAAGAAAGGATTTTTTAAGGTAGAGAGTTTCAATAGGTAAAGTTTTAGGGATGTACGGTATGGGATACCAGCCGTGCATCCTCATTTCATTTATAGAATATTTCGTCTTAAGCCGTTTCTAAATTCAGATTTTTAAGGAAAAACGGGTGCTAATATATGAATTTTTGATTTATTAGCTAACTTTTTTCGAACAAAACTGAAAATAATTCAGTTTAATATAGTAACTTTGCATCCCAAATTTGTTTTATAGAGAATGAGACAATTAAAGATTACCAAAAGTATCACTAACCGAGAGAGCGCATCTCTGGATAAGTATTTGCAGGAAATTGGCCGTGAAGACCTGATTACTGTGGAGGAAGAGGTAGAGCTCGCTCAACGTATCCGAAAAGGCGACCGGGTGGCATTGGAAAAGCTGACACGTGCAAACTTGCGTTTCGTAGTGTCTGTGGCCAAGCAGTATCAAAATCAAGGATTAAGCCTCCCTGACTTGATAAACGAAGGCAACCTGGGATTGATTAAAGCAGCCGAAAAGTTTGATGAAACCCGAGGCTTCAAGTTTATCAGTTACGCCGTATGGTGGATTCGTCAGTCTATTCTCCAGGCATTGGCAGAGCAGTCGCGTATTGTGCGTTTGCCGTTGAACCAGGTAGGTTCGCTGAATAAAATCAGCAAAGCCTTCTCTAAGTTCGAACAGGAAAACGAACGTCGCCCTTCTCCGGAAGAACTAGCCGATGAACTGGAAATACCTGTAGATAAGATCTCGGATACGTTGAAGGTTTCAGGCCGCCACATTTCTGTGGACGCTCCTTTTGTAGAAGGAGAGGACAACAGTTTGCTGGACGTGCTTGTAAATGACGACTCGCCTATGGCAGACCGTTCCTTGGTTAATGAGTCACTTTCGAGGGAAATTGATAGAGCGCTCTCTACGCTGACCGAAAGGGAGAAGGATATTATCCAGATGTTTTTCGGTATTAATACGCAAGAAATGACGTTGGAAGAAATCGGCGATAAATTCGGCCTCACTCGTGAGCGCGTGCGCCAGATTAAGGAGAAAGCCATAAGAAGATTAAGACAAAATTCGCGTAGTAAGTTGCTCAAGTCTTATTTAGGGTAAGATAGGATTCGGTTTCCGAAAAAGAAAACAAAGCGCAAGAGTGGAAGTATGGCTTCCATCTTGTGCTTTTGTTCTTTTACCGAGGAATAATGTTAATTTATCTATTACTTTTTCGTATTTACCCGTAATTGACTACTTTTGTCACTTGATAAAATTATAAAATTAGAATTATGAAATTCATAAAGATTCTCTGCTCTTTATTATTGGTGCTGACAGTGTGTTCGGCATTCTCTTTGAAAGGAAGTAAAAACAAACCTGTCTATATAGTAGGTGTTTCCGCATCGTTCACAGATTCATTGATCTATTTCACAGAGATCCAGATGCTGGATAGCGTAAAGATAGACAAGAACAAGATGCTGCCGGAGCGTGCACAATACAGCTACCAGCTGAAAAACTATCTGGAAAATGAAGAAGGGCTGACTAACCGTACTTGCTTCGTTTACTTCTCCAACAATAAAAAGAAGTTGCAGAAGACTATCAATAAGATGAAGGCGAAATATCAGAAGGGAAAGACCATGATGATTCGTCAGGTAAACCCTAATGCTTTCCAGTTCAGGAAGCCGGAAACGGAATAATAATTCTTTAGAGGAAGGATGAAAAGGATATTATTGTTATTGCTGGTCGCTTTGTCGCTGTTCTCTTGCGATAAAGAAGATGTTGTTGTTCCGCAGCGTCATGCGGGAAGAACGGTGTTGGCTTTCTTTTGGGCGGATAATAACCTAAGCGGTGACTTGCGCAGAAATATCCTGAATATGATGACAGAGTTGCAGGAGATGAAAGATTCTGCCACTTTGGTAGTTTACTGGGATGGTAAGAGTAACGATCCCAACTGGACTGTACCTAGCATTGTAACCTATACCACAAATGGAAAGGGAAGCATTAACAGCTACTCCAAAGAAGAAATAGAAAAACTTTCGGCCGACCCTAGAACTACGCTGTATGATATAGTAGGACTGGGCGATGTGAAACATGAATATCCTAGCCAAGTATCGACCGACAAGCAGGTGATGCAAACCGTAATTGCAGATATGATGACTTGTTATCCTTCAGAAAGTTACGGAATAATATTCGGTTCCCATGGATCGGGATGGCTGCCTACTATAACAGGAAGCCGTTCCATAGGCGTAGATGGGGCAAATGCCCATACGGCAGTGATTCCGGAACTGGCAGAAGTATTACGCACGGTAAATCCTCAGAAATTTGATTTTGTATTGTTTGATGCCTGTATGATGGGCTGTGCCGAGGTATATTATGAAATGAAAGATGCAACTAAGTATTGCATAGCTTCTGTCTTGGATGTGCCTGCTTTGGGATTTCCTTATGAGGACTTCATGACGTATCTTTATAAAGATAATATCAAGAATTACTTATCCACTATTTGCAAAACGTATATAGATGTATATGACAACAATGGCTGGGGAACGGTAACCGCCGTAGACTGTAGCCAGATGGACGGCTTTGCTGCTGCAACCCGCAGTGTGATTCTTGCTCATAAAGAGAATCTGAAGAATGTAAATACCGGTTATTTGCAGCAATATGGCAGAGCTAGCACAAATTTTAAAGGCTATGCATATGATATGGTGCAATTCATGGAAACCTTGTGTGGGGGAGAAGCGCCTGCCGACTTTATGGAACAGTTCAATAAGACAGTGCTTTATACGGATTATACGCCGAATGTTCCCGGTTATAGCATCTACAAAATAGACGGAGAACATTACAGTGGAATGGGAATGTACATCCCCAATTCTGCTACCGATTCCAAATATTTGCTTTGGAACAATTACTTCAAATCTTCCATCGCCTGGTATCCTGTATCGGGTTGGGAAGAAACTGAATCTATTTGGGGGAAGTAAAAGAGAACTCAGCCAGTCGTTCCTTGTTTGAACCCGAGAAATAGACGTATTGAATGGAAGTGCCGAACTGTCTGTATTCCTCCATATCTACTGAATTATCCACAGCGTCTTGCAAGGCTTGCTTAAAGGTAGCATAGTTGGCCTTCATATAAGCAGGGCTATCCAGCTCACCGGTCACACTATAGAAATAACTCACGGTATTATTCTTTTCATTATAGCTAGTGCTGTCCAGTGTGATTGATTCATTCAGCCGCGTGGGGCATGACCGGTTCGCTTTCTCTGCCATTTGCTTGAATTTGCGTGCCGGCGAACTGTTATTGTGGCAGCCCGATAGGGTGAACAATCCCAAGGTAATCAGTATAATTATTCCTTTTTTCATCATTACTCGGTATTTTATGGCGAAAGTAAACTATAAGTTTGAACAAAGCAAATGGTTTTTTGTTTTTTATTCGTAAGTTTGCGCGAACAAAAAAAAGTAAAACATGTCTCATATCATAGATGAATTGAAACGGAAAGACCATAAACGCTATTTGGGTGGTCTTGATTTCTTTAAATATATTGGTCCCGGGTTATTGGTAACCGTGGGATTTATTGATCCGGGCAACTGGGCTTCCAACTTTGCAGCAGGTTCGGAATTTGGGTATGCATTGCTGTGGGTGGTAACCCTGTCTACCATTATGCTCATTGTGTTGCAGCACAATGTAGCGCACTTGGGCATTGTAACCGGACTCTGCCTCAGTGAAGCTGCCACACAATATTGCCCCAAGTGGGTATCACGCCCCATACTGGGCAGTGCGGTGCTGGCTTCCATTTCCACTTCCCTTGCCGAGATATTGGGCGGGGCCATTGCGTTGCAGATGCTTTTGGGGATTCCTATCATTTGGGGATCTATCCTTACTACTATATTTGTGGTGATTATGCTGTTCTCCAATTCTTATAAGAAGATAGAGAGGGCAATCATTGCTTTCGTTTCCGTCATCGGGCTTTCCTTTTTATATGAGTTGTTCCTGGTAGAGATTGATTGGCCTATGGCTGCCCGTGCATGGGTAGTCCCCAGTATTCCGCAGGGCAGTATGCTTATTATAATGAGTGTGCTGGGGGCGGTGGTAATGCCTCACAATCTGTTTTTGCATTCCGAGGTCATTCAGAGCCACGAGTATAATAAGCAAGATGAAAGCTCCATCCGCAAGGTGTTGAAGTATGAATTTTATGATACTTTATTCTCTATGATTGTGGGTTGGGCTATCAATAGTGCGATGATATTGTTGGCGGCAGCTACTTTCTTTCGCACACATACGCCGGTAGAGGAACTTCAGCAGGCAAAGTCTTTGCTTGATCCGTTGTTGGGAAGTCATGCAGGTATTATTTTTGCGTTGGCATTGTTGATGGCGGGTATTTCATCCACTATAACCAGCGGCATGGCGGCAGGTTCTATCTTTGCAGGTATCTTTGGAGAGTCTTATCATATTAAGGATGTGCATTCCCGGTTGGGTATTTTGATTTCGTTGGGGATTGCTCTGGTCATTATCTTCTTTATTAATGATCCGTTTTATGGTTTGATCATTTCGCAGATGATACTGAGTATCCAGCTTCCTTTCACGGTATTCCTGCAAGTGGGGTTGACTTCCTCCAAGCGGGTGATGGGTAAATATGTCAATTCCCGTTGGAGCTCTTTTGTGCTTTATACCATTGCGGTCATTGTATCGGTATTGAATATAATGCTGTTGTTTAGTTAGGGTTGCATGTAAAAAGTAGTCGGTACTATTCTCATCCCCTCTTGAGAGGGGTAGGGGTGTGTTAGAATACACCCACGAATACATTCCCTTATGCATATCACATACCCCCTACCTAAGGTGTTAAGAATCTAATGTTAGCTCAAAAAAACTTCTTAAGTTGCTGAATAT
>CABMPB010000038.1 GCA_902388365.1 uncultured Bacteroides sp.
CGAAATCAAACCCCGTTCCCAAAAGGAATGGGGTAAAAAAAGCTCTAATCGAAAGGTTTTTAACTTTATTTCAATGTTAATGGGCTTAGCCTGACGGCTATGGGATTGAATCCGCCCGATAACACTCCGAAAGGTGTATTTGTGGATGCATTCGGGCGGATTCAATACGCCCCTACGGGGGATGAGAGCGAAATGTGTAGAAAGAATAGCCTCAATACAGAGCAACCCGGTCCCCGCCACCTCAACCAATCCCCTTTTTTTAGCTAATAAAATTAAATTCTGGCGGAAGTGTTAATATAATAGTTACTTTTGTATGATATTTATTCAGTTAATACAAAAACATGTATGGCGAAATCCGATAGTATTATTATCATACCTACCTATAACGAAAAGGAAAATATAGAGAACATCATCCGGGCCGTGTTCGGCTTGGAAAAGTTCTTCCACATATTAATTATAGAAGATAACTCACCCGACGGAACCGCAGACATCGTCCGCACACTACAAACCGAGTTCCCCGACCGCCTCTTTATGCTGGAACGCAAAGGCAAACTGGGACTGGGAACCGCCTACATAGCCGGATTCAAATGGGCGATAGAGCATCAATACGACTTCATATTCGAAATGGATGCCGACTTCAGCCACAACCCCAACGACCTGCCCCGCCTGTACGCCAAATGTGCCCACGAAGGATACGACGTAGCCATCGGCTCGCGCTACGTGAGCGGCGTGAACGTGGTGAACTGGCCCATGGGACGCGTACTGATGTCCTATTTCGCCTCCAAATACGTGCGCATCATCACCGGACTCCCCATACACGACACCACCGCCGGATTCAAATGCTATCGCCGCCAAGTATTGGAAACCATCGAACTGGACAAGATCCGCTTCAAAGGCTACGCCTTCCAGATAGAAATGAAATTCACCGCCTACAAATGCGGATTCCGCATAGCCGAAGTCCCCGTGATCTTTGTGAACCGCGAACTGGGCACTTCAAAGATGAACGGAAGCATCTTCGGCGAAGCCGTATTGGGAGTCATTCAGTTGAAAATGGGTAGCTGGTTCCGCAAATACCCGCAAAAGAAAGGATAAGTTATGAAACGTACATGGATACAGAACGCACGGATCGTGAACGAAGGCAAAACCCTGCACGGTTCCGTAGTAATAGAAGGGGAAGTGATAACCGAAGTGCTGACAGACGGCACAGCCCCCACCCACCCCTGCGATGAAGTGATAGACGCCCAAGGCCACTACTTGATGCCGGGAGTGATTGACGACCACGTGCACTTCCGCGATCCGGGTCTCACCCACAAGGCGGATATGCACACAGAAAGCACCGCAGCAGCAGCCGGAGGGGTAACCAGCTTTATGGATATGCCCAACACCAACCCGCAGACCACCACCGTGGAAGCCCTGAACGCCAAATTTGCCGATGCCGCCACCAAAAGCGTAGTGAATTATTCATTCTACTTCGGCGCAAGCAACACCAATGCCGATGTGCTCCCCACCCTGGACAAAACCCGCATCTGCGGCGTGAAACTGTTCATGGGAGCCAGCACCGGCAATATGCTGGTAGACCGCATGGAGGTATTGCGCAAAGTATTTGCCAACGCCGGAATGCTGATTGCCACACATTGCGAAGAACAATCCATCATCAGCGCCAACACGGCCGCTTTCAAAGAAAAATACGGGGAAGATCCCGATATAAAATATCATCCGCAGATACGCAGCACAGAGGCGTGCATGCATTCCTCCGAACTGGCTATCCGCCTGGCAAAGGAGAACAACGCCCGCCTGCACATCCTGCACATCAGCACAGCGCAGGAACTGGACTTATTTGAGGATAAACCCTTGAGCGAAAAGAAGATTACGGCAGAAGCGTGTGTTTCCCATCTGTACTTCTGCGACAAGGACTACGAAACCTTGCGGGGACGCATCAAGTGCAACCCCTCCATCAAGACCTCCCAGGATCGGGAAGCACTGCGCAAAGCATTGTCTACCAACCGCATAGACGTGATAGGCACAGACCATGCCCCCCATCTGCTGAAAGAAAAAGAAGGAGGTGCACTGAAAGCCGTGTCGGGCATGCCCATGATACAATTCTCACTGGTAGCCGTCATGGAACTGGTGCGCCAAGGAGTATTGAGCATGGAACAACTGGTGCAGAAAATGTGCCATGCCCCGGCAGAGCTGTACAATATAGAAAGACGCGGTTACATCCGTCCCGGTTATCAAGCCGACCTGGTACTGGTGAATCCGGATAAGGAATGGACGGTGACCGCCGACTGCGTTCTGAGCAAATGCGGATGGAGCCCGATGGAAGGTCAACAGTTCCACGCACAAGTAGAAAAGACATTCGTAAATGGCAACCTGGTGTACAACGACAAGAAAGTGGACGAGAGCCATCGCGGACAAGAATTAAGGTTTAAGAGATGATTGTAGATTACAAGATTCACGAAGTAAGCGAATATATCAACTGGATTTATTTCTTCCATGCATGGGGCTTCCAGCCCAAGTTTGCCGCCATTGCGGACATACATGGATGTGACTCGTGCCGTGCCATGTGGCTGGCCGGTTTCCCTGAGGAGGATCGCCCCAAGGCAAGCGAGGCCATGCAGCTTTTCAAGGAAGCCCACCGGATGCTGAATGAACTGGACGCGGACTTCCATACGCACGGAGTATTCCGATTGATGGATGCCAACAGTGACGGTGATGATATACTGATGGACGGAACACGTTTCCCCCTCCTCCGCCAGCAGGCTGCCAAACTGAAGGAAGATGATCCGTTCCTGTGTCTCAGCGACTTCGTCCGTCCCCTGTCTTCGGGCATCACGGACCGGGTAGGCGCATTTGCCACCACCGTAGACGCCTCCATGGAGCAACTCCATGCCGAGGACGACTATAAGCGTATGTTGGTGCAAACCCTCTCCGACCGCCTGGCGGAAGCAACCGCCGAGAAGCTGCACGAGGATGTGCGCAAAAAGACATGGGGATATGCTCCCGATGAGAATCTGAGTGTGAAACAATTACATAATGAAGAATATCAAGGCATCCGCCCGGCAGTGGGTTACCCATCATTGCCCGACCAATCCATCAACTTTTTGCTGGATGAATTGTTAAATATGAAACAGATAGGAATTACTCTAACGGAGAATGGCATGATGAAACCTCATGCTTCGGTCAGTGGACTGATGTTTGCCCACCCCGCTTCGCGCTACTTCTCTATCGGAAAAATAGCCGAAGACCAACTGGCGGACTATGCAGCCCGCCGGGGAATGAGCATGGAAGATATGAAAAAGTTCCTGGCTGCAAACCTGTAAACATCCACCGTAGGGGCGGACCCGTGTGTCCGCCCTAACTAACGGTCACGGCCTTGGGGGTAATACATAACAACTGTACTATGTTATCGGGCGGACACACGGGTCCGCCCCTACGGAAAACCCAAAAAAAACGAATGAATTATGATGCTAATAAAACTATTCCTTTTCTTTCTGGTACTCCTGGTACTACCGGATTTATACATCTATAAAGCCTATATCCGCCGTGTCTCCCAACGATGGATACGCTGGGCATACTGGCTCCCCAGTGCATTCCTTTTACTAGGAATGATACTCATCTTCTCCATCTACGAACCGCGCCCCGAGTCCATGCAACGGCTGAGCAATTTCCTTATCATATTCCTATGCTTTGCCGTGCCCAAGGCCCTTTTCGTCATTGTCATCCTCTTTATGAAACTGCTATACCTCATCTCCGGACGGAAACTTTACGGAGGCTATGTGGCAGCTACCTTGGCACTGGCATCACTGGTCTACGTTCTCTACGGAGTAACCGAAGGAAAACAGCATTTCCAAATCAGGGAAGTGACCATCAGCTCCGACGAACTGCCCGCAGCATTCAACGGTTACCGCATTGTGCAAATATCTGATATTCACTCCGGCAGCTGGACAGGAAACGGCGCCGCCCTGCAAGAAGCAGTAGACATGATCAACGCCCAACAGCCCGACCTGGTACTCTTTACCGGCGACCTGGTGAACAACGTATCCGAAGAACTGGACGAATTTATCCCCATCCTGGGACAGCTGAAAGGAAAGGACGGCGTGTACTCCGTACTGGGAAACCACGACTACTCCCCCTACATAAAATGGAAAACGGAAACCGCCCAGGAAGCCAACCTGAACAGCCTGAAAGAAAAGGAAGCAGCCATGGGCTGGAAACTGCTGAACAACGAACACGTCATTCTGCACCACAACGGGGACAGCATAGCCCTGGTGGGCGTGGAAAACAGCGGCAACCCTCCTTTCCCCAACCACGGCGACCTGCCCAAAGCATTGAAAGGCACGGAAGGAATGTACAAAATATTGATGAGCCACGACCCCACCCACTGGCGCCGGGAAGTATTGCCCGAAAGCGATGTGCAACTGATGCTATCCGGACATACCCACGAAATGCAGTTCAGCATTTTCGGCTTCTCCCCTGCCAAATATGTATATCGCGAACACAACGGTTTATACCGGGAGGGAAAGCAATCCCTGTTTGTCAACATCGGTCTGGGTTATGTGATGTTCCCCATGCGGCTGGGAGCATGGCCGGAAATAACTGTCATTACTTTACGCAAAATATAAAATAGTTTTTTTATCTTTGTCCAACCAAAACTTAGACAAATGAAAGCACTCTATATCCTATATCAGATCTTTATAGCGCTTCCTATATTGATAGTACTGACCCTGCTCACCGCATTGGTTACTATCATTGGTTCATGGATAGGCAGTCCGCACTTCTGGGGATATTACCCGGGGAAAATATGGTCACAGCTTTTCTGCTACGTGTTGCTTATTCCTGTAAAGGTGGTAGGACATCCTGATGTTCTCAAAAAGAAATCTTATGTATTTGTAGCCAACCACCAAGGCTCTTTTGACATCTTCCTGATCTATGGCTTCCTGGGTCGTAACTTTAAGTGGATGATGAAAAAGAGTTTGCGAAAGATGCCTTTTGTGGGCAAGGCTTGCGAGGCTGCGGGACACATATTCGTTGATAAATCGGGTCCCAGGAAGGTAATAGAAACCATAGAGCACGCCCGTAAAGTGTTGCAGAACGGTACTTCATTGGTGGTATTTCCCGAAGGGGCGCGTACCTTTACCGGTCACATGGGGTACTTTAAGAAAGGTGCTTTCCAGTTGGCGGATGATTTGCAGTTGCCTGTGGTTCCGCTTACTATTATCGGTTCTTTCAATATTCTTCCACGCACGGGTGGCTTTGTATCTTGGCATCCGTTGACTTTGGTTGTACATAAACCTATCTATCCGCAATGCCAGGGAATAGAGAATATAAAAGCAACTATGGAAGAGGCTTATCGGGAGATAGAAAAAGGTTTGCCGAAAGAATATCAAGGAAAAGTAGATAATCCGGATCAATAATAAAAAGGTATCTTCGATATTACCCACCGTAGGGGCAGATTGAATCTGCCCGATAACAATTTGCTTTGTGCATTACTCCCAAGGTCGTGACCGCTGGTTCGGGCGGATTCAATCCGCCCCTACGGTAAATGATTACGGTTGACGCCCTCCCTTTAATTTCTCCATATTAGAACGGGCCACCGTCATATATTCCTTTACCAACGGATTATTCTTAAAACTCTCCGGCGCTCCATCCATAATTTCTTCTATCAAAGGAGTAACCACCGGATAAGGGAAATTATTGCACAACATGATGAAAACACCCGGCCCCAACACATTATTATAATTCTTCTGAATAAAATCCTTGGCAAGTGCATTCATCTCAGCAGCCAGCTTTTCACGCTCCTTGGTGATTTCGCTCTGAATTTCGTGCGGATCCTTTCCATCCATAATCATACGACTCTCCTTACGCTCCAGCTCATACGCCTGATCGTCCAAAGAAGTCTTCTTTCCCACAAATTCATACAAGCTGTTATTCAGCGGAGTCCCACTGACTATGATACGTGCATTATCTATCGTTATGGCTATTTTCCCTTTTTCGATAACAAAGGGCATGATACTTTCATCATCCATATACAAGGACGCAATGACAGTAGAGTCTGCCACACCTTCCATTTTGAATATTCCATGAACCACCTCTGCCGAGTCTACATTCAGCATACGGTCCCCATCGGGTACTTTTATAAATAGCATCTTACCATCCAGACGAGAAACAGAAGAATTACCTTCTATCTTATACTCACTGGCACACGAAGTAAACGCCAATAAAGATACTACCGAGAAAAAAAGTTTATTCATGCTCATCTACACCCCTTTACTATTTTTCGGTTACAAAGGTACAATCTATAATTTAGTGACAAAAACATTTTATTAAAATTTAAAACTAAATAGAAGATTATTACCCCGAAGGCGATTTATAGTGCAAATATCCCTCTTTTTTTCTACATTTGTAACCGATATAATGATAAAGATATAACAATTAGTACGCAAAATGAAAAAAATCAAACTTTTATGGCTCGCACTGATGTGCGTGGCATTCTTACCGTCTAAGGCAGACGAAGGTATGTGGTTGCTGCAACTGATGCAAGAGCAACACCTGGCAGACCGCATGAAAGCGCAAGGCTTACAACTGGAAGCGGATGACATCTACAACCCCAACCGGGTTTCACTGAAAGATGCAGTAGGTATCTTTGGCGGAGGATGTACCGGTGAAATCATCTCACCGGACGGACTGATCCTGACCAACCACCACTGTGGCTACGGAGCCATACAGCAACACAGCTCCGTGGAACACGACTACCTGACCGACGGTTTCTGGGCAAAAAGCCGCAAAGAAGAATTGGCTACTCCGGGATTGAAGTTCAAATTCGTGGAACGCATTGTCGATGTAACCGACAAAGTAAACAACAAAGTAAAAGCAGGCGAAGTGAAGGAAGAAGAAACCTTCGGATATAATTTCCTTAAAAAACTGGCCGACGAGGAATTGAAAGCCAGCGACCTGAACGGAAAGCCGGGTATCAGCGCTCAGGTTCTCCCCTTCTATGCAGGAAATAAATTCTATCTGATTTATTTAAAGACTTACAGCGATGTGCGCATGGTTGCCGCACCTCCTTCATCCATCGGTAAATTTGGTGGCGAAACAGACAACTGGATGTGGCCCCGCCATACCTGTGACTTCTCTGTATTTCGTATTTATGCCGATGCCAACGGCGAACCGGCAGAATACAGCGAAAACAACGTCCCTCTGAAAGCCAAAAAACACTTGGCTATCTCACTGAAAGGTATTAACGAAGGTGATTATGCCATGATCATGGGATTCCCCGGCAGCACCAACCGTTACTTAACCCAAAGCGAAGTAAAGCAACGTATGTACTCCACCAACGAACCCCGCATACGCATACGCGGTGTGCGCCAGGATGTTCTGAAAGAAGCAATGGCAGCCAGCGACAAAGTGCGCATTCAGTATGCCAGCAAGTACGCAGGTTCCAGCAACTACTGGAAGAACTCCATCGGTATGAACAAGGCCATCATTGACAATAAAGTACTGGAAACCAAAGCAGAACAGGAAAACAGATTCGCCAAGTTTGCCAAGGAAAAGAACAATGCCGATTATGAAAAGGTAGTGGGACAGATTGATGCCATCGTTGAAAAAGCAAACCCCATATTGTACCAGTTTACTTGCTACAACGAAATATTGAGAAGCGGCATTGAGTTTGGCACTCCTTATATTGTACTGGATAGCCTGGCAGCAGCACTCAAGCAAAAAGATAAAGCCGGTATCCAGAAATATACCAATATGATGAAGGAAACTTATGCCAGCATCCACAACAAAGACTATGACCATGAAGTAGACCGTAAAGTGGCTAAAGCATTATTACCCCTATACGCCGAAATGGTTGCAGCCGATGCTTTACCCGGTTTCTATCACACCATTCAGAAAGATTTCAAAGGAAACTATGATGCTTATGTAGACAATTTGTATGATAACTCTATCTTTTCTAACGAAGCAAACTTCAATAAGTTTATCAACAAACCCAGCATAAAAGCCATTGAGAAAGATCCGATGAAGGCTTTCGTCACTTCTAAATATGAACTGGGAAACAAATTGATGCAAGAAGCAGCCGCCTCTATGAAAGGCATGGAACTGTTGCACAAGACCTATGTACGCGGACTTTGCGATATGTACTCACCGGAACCCAAAGCTCCGGATGCAAACTTCACCATCCGTCTGACTTATGGTAACGTGAAATCATACAACCCCAAAGATGGTGTACATTATAAATATTACACCACCCTGAAAGGCGTAATGGAAAAAGAAGATCCTACCAACCCGGAATTTGTAGTTCCCGCCAAGTTGAAAGCACTGTATGAAGCAAAAGACTTTGGACGCTATGCAATGCCCAACGGTGATATGCCCGCTTGTTTCCTCACTACGAATGACATTACCGGCGGTAATTCAGGTTCTCCGGTTATCAACGGCAATGGCGAACTGATCGGTGCTGCTTTTGATGGCAACTGGGAATCACTGAGTGGTGACATAAACTTTGACAATGATTTGCAGCGTTGTATTGCCGTAGATGTGCGTTATGTATTATTTATCATCGACAAATTGGGTGGATGCAAACACCTGATTGACGAAATGACTATCGTAGAATAATGAAAAAGACACTATTACTCTCCTTATTCAGTCTTACCACCCTTGTCGGCTATGCCGACGAGGGTATGTGGATGCTCACCGATCTGAAAGAACAGAACGCAGCTACCATGTATGACATGGGTCTGGACATCGGCATAGACAAGGTATATTGTCCGGACAGCATCAGCCTGAAAGATGCCGTGGTGCACTTCGGTGGCGGATGCACCGGTGAAATCATTTCATCGGAAGGCCTTGTGCTGACTAACCACCATTGCGGTTACAGCTACATCCAGCAACACAGCTCGGTGGAACACGATTACCTGACAGATGGCTTCTGGGCAATGAACCGCCGGGAAGAACTTCCCTGCAAAGGGCTGACGGTTACTTTCATAGACAAGATACTGGATGTTACTCCTTATGTAAAAGAGCAGTTGGCAAAGGATGAAGATCCCGAAGGGCTGAACTACCTCTCTCCTTCTTACCTGAGCAAGGTAGCAGAGCGCTTTGCCAAACAAGAGAACATAGAGGTGACCCCATTTACAGCCTTGGAGTTGAAACCGTTTTATGGCGCTAACCGCTATTACTTGTTTGTAAAAACCATCTACAAGGATGTACGCATGGTAGGCGCTCCCCCTTCTTCTATCGGAAAGTTTGGTGCAGATACCGACAACTGGATGTGGCCCCGTCATTGCGGTGACTTCTCCATGTTCCGCATCTATGCCACTCCCGATGGAAAACCGGCGGATTACAGCGAAACCAATGTACCGTTCAAAGTAAAGAAACACCTGGCAATCAATCTGGGTGGAGTAAAAGAAGGTGATTTCACTTTCGTCATGGGTTTCCCCGGACGCAACTGGCGTTACATGATTTCGGACGAAGTGGAAGAACGTATGCAGACTACCAACTTTATGCGCAAGACAGTCCGCACCGTCCGCCTGAACAACCTGTTGGAAGAAATGCTGAAAAGCGATAAAGTGCGTATTCAGTATGCCAGCAAGTATGCTTCATCTGCCAACTACTGGAAGAATGCCATCGGCATGAATGAAGGATTGGTTCATCTGAATGTACTCGATACCAAAAGAAAGCAACAAGAAAAATTGCTTGCATACGGCCGTGAAACCGGAACGGATGCTTATCAAAAAGCATTCGATGCCATACGCGACATTGTGAGCAAACGCCATGATGCCGTATATCATCAACAGGCTATCTATGAGGTTTGCAAACTGGGTACTGAGTTCTACAAGATCCCCTCCACAGACAAACTGCTGAAAGCACTGAAAGCCGGAAATAAAGAAGACATAGAAAAAGCGACTGCCAAGCTGAAAACCAACTTTGACAAGTTCTATAATAAGGATTATAGTGCGGAGGTAGACCGCAAGGTATCCAAAGCCCTGCTAAAGACTTATGCGGATTTGATTCCTGCCGAACAGCGTATCAGCATCTTCAACGTGATAAACAAACGATTCAAAGGAGATATAGACACCTTTGTTGATGCTTGTTTTGATACTTCTATTTTCCGCAGCCATGAAGCATTCGATCATTTTATAGCCAAACCGGATGCAAAGACGATTGAAAATGACTTGATGGTGCAATACGCTAAGTCTGTAGACGAAGGCTATGCTGATACGGACAAAGCCATGAAGGCTGAAACAGATGCATACAACCTGGCTCACAAGACTTGGGTGGAAGGTATGATGAAGCTGAAACAGCATGAAGGTACGCCGATTTATCCGGATGCCAACTCTACACTGCGCCTCACTTATGGTAAAATAGGTTCTTACAGTCCTAAAGATGGAGTGGAATATAATTATTACACCACACTGAAAGGCGTAATGGAAAAGGAAGATCCCAATAACTATGAGTTCGTGGTTCCTGCCAAGCTGAAAGACTTGTATAATCACAAAGACTTTGGCCGCTATGCCATGAAGAATGGCGAAATGCCCATTTGTTTCGTTACCGGAACAGACAATACGGGTGGCAACTCCGGTTCTCCCGTATTCAATAGTAAAGGTGAATTGATAGGTACCGGCTTTGACCGTAATTACGAAGGACTTACCGGTGATATTGCTTATAATCCGCAGTTGCAACGTGCTGCCTGTGTGGACATCCGCTATACTTTATTCATTATTGATAAGTTTGCGGGAGCCAAACATTTGGTAGATGAAATGACTATTGTGGAATAACTACTAAAAAGGTCTTAGGACATCTTCGGGAAGATCTCCTAAGACCTTCTAAATATTCTCCCTATTGTTTTTCCAAACTGTCAAGAGAGCATTCTTCACTTGAATCACACTATATAGTCAAGAATTACACACCGCGAAAAGGTAGATAACACACCGCGAAAAATATTTTTGCCGGTGTCTAATCTTGCATTACACACCGGCAAATTACACCTTCCATTTATCCCTCTCCATTATTTTCTATTTTTAAGGGGTAAATTACAATTTTGTCACGGCGGTCATTATCAAGTACTTACAAATATTTCATTTACTCAGAAGCCTCAGAACGGCGATTTGTGAAAAGTTGCGACACGACTTCACCCTTTGTCCCTTGCAAATTTGACGCGCTTTTTTCAGCACGTTTTTTACAAACGCTTTTTCTCCTTTTCCAGCTCCTGCGGAATGCGGAAAGCCGTATAAAGCTGAAGCACAGCAGCAATGGACAGGCACACCACCCATTCATTACGCTTCATGGTAAACATCAGCACACCGGTAAACACCAACGCAATGGCACCGAATATCTGCTGCTTGCGCAGACGCTTGATGATGAAATTCGTTCCATCATAGCGGCCGCCCATCACCTGCACATAACCAAACATGACTGCACCCAATGTATATAAATAAGGTGCATACTCCCAGCGGGTGATTTGCAATACCGCACCAATCAGCAGGAGGATAGCTCCTGCCATAGAGATTATATTATAAGATTTACTCATTCTTCAAACACAAAAATATCCTCATTAGGCTTCTTCATCAGATACTTCTCGCGGGCAATCTTCTCCAATGCTTCGGGATTGGTAGTCAACTCCTTCAACTTCTCCGTATCTTCTTCGTATTGCTTTTGGTATTTCTCGATTTCACTATTTAGTGTACTTATTTCATTGCGGTGCTTTATCCGCTGAATCAAGCTGTTCTCGTCCAGGAAACCGATAACCACAATAAAGATCAGCACCGTAATTAAATACTTATGGCGCCGGATGTAGTTCCAAATAGTCAGCAATTTACTCATATGAATCTTCCTTTTACTTCTGCCACAAAGATACATGATAATCTTTTAAGTTTCTCGCTCTCTCCTAAAAAAGATTATAATTTTTAGCTCCCCACCTATTTTTATTGATCGGCAAAGAAGGAAGCGCCAATCTCATAAATTACCTGAATTATCAATGAAGTACGAGAACAATGGAAGAAAAAAAGCCCCATAAAGAATGGACAAATTGTTTTTTATCCGTACTTTTGCAAAACTCATTATAGAAAAAAGGAACTCCGCTTATGGAAAATTATATCGTATCGGCTCGAAAGTATCGTCCCGCTACCTTTGAATCGGTTGTGGGACAACGGGCGTTGACCACTACCCTGAAAAATGCTATTGCTACCGGCAAGCTGGCACACGCCTACCTGTTCTGCGGACCGCGCGGGGTGGGTAAAACCACTTGTGCACGTATCTTTGCAAAGACCATCAATTGCCAGACTCCGACGGCCGACGGCGAAGCGTGCAACCAGTGCGAATCATGCCTGGCTTTCAATGAACAGCGCTCTTACAACATACATGAGCTGGATGCTGCCAGCAACAACTCGGTAGAAGACATTCGTTCATTGATAGAGCAAGTACGCATCCCACCGCAAATCGGTAAATACAAAGTGTATATCATCGACGAGGTGCATATGCTGTCGCAAGCCGCCTTCAATGCTTTCCTGAAAACATTGGAAGAACCGCCTCATCATGCCATCTTTATCCTTGCCACCACCGAGAAGCATAAGATTCTGCCCACCATCCTGAGCCGTTGCCAAATCTATGATTTCAACCGCATCAGCGTGAATGATACCGTGGAGCATCTGCAATATGTGGCCAAACAGGAGAATATCAATGCAGAACCCGAAGCCCTGACTGTCATTGGGCAGAAAGCGGACGGAGGTATGCGTGATGCACTTTCTATCTTTGACCAAGTGGTGAGTTTTACAGGCGGGAACATTACTTATAAAAGCGTAATCGAGAACCTGAACGTCCTGGACTACGAATATTATTTCAAGCTGACGGACTGCCTGCTGGAAAATAAAGTGCAGGATTCCATGTTGCTGTTCAATGAAATCTTGAAGAAAGGTTTTGATGGCAGCCACTTCATTACCGGACTTTCTTCACATTTCCGCGACTTGCTGGTAAGCAAAGACCCGTCCACGCTGCAATTACTGGAGGTGGGGGCAAGCATCAGGGAACGCTACCAGGCGCAAGCCCAAAAGTGCGACCCCAAGTTTTTGTATCGCGCCATGAAGTTGTGTAATGACTGTGATTTGAACTACCGCGCCAGTAAGAACAAACGCCTGTTGGTAGAGTTGACATTGATACAATGTGCCCAGCTCACCCTGCCCGACGGCGATGATGTGAGTGGTGGGCGTCGCCCTAAACAGATTATAAAACCCATATTTACGCAGCAAGTGGCTCCTGTAGCCGCCACGCAGTCACAGCCTCAGGCTCCGGCTGCCGCCGCACAAACACCGGCATCAGTCGGCACATCCGCAACTCCGGTACAGGGTGCGGATAATCATGGAGCGAATACGGGTCACCAAAGCCCGCTGCCTCAGATGAAGGAAGAAAAGAAGATTCCAGTATTCAAGGCGGGCTCAATCGGTATATCCCTACGCCGTCCCTCACAGGAACAGGCAACAGAGAAAAAGGAGGCAAGAAATGCCGCCACCGCTATTCAGAATGATGCTACTTACGAGGACTACATTTTTAATGAAAAGGACTTGGATTATTACTGGCGTGAGTTTGCAGCGTCTCTTCCTGTAGAGGAGAAAGCAAACTCTGCCCGAATGATGAATATGCATCCCCACCTGCTGAATGATACTACTTTTGAAGTGACAGTGGATAATGATATGGTGGAAAAATATATGGTGCAGTTAACGCCTTCCATCCAAAATCATTTGCGCCAGCGTTTGCATAATCGGAAAATTACAATGGTTGTACGTGTCAGTGCACCGACGGAGAATGTACGTGCATATAGTCACTTGGAGCGTTTCCAGATGATGAGTAAGAAGAATCCTAATTTGTTGAAGTTGAAAGAGGAATTGGGGCTGGAGTTATCTTAGAACATCTATTAAATTGCTTACTGTAGAGACAGGGGTTGCCTGCCCAAATACATAAAGCGAACTATTTTCGGGCGGGCGAACCCCGCCCCTACAGTAAAAGGATAACAAATTATTATTTTATTCCTCTCATTTCCATTTTCTTTTTTCAAAGAAATTATAAGTTGTGATTGCGCAAACGATATTGCGCTAATTCCTCATACTTTGTTCCTGGACGGCCATAGTTGCAATAGGGATAGATGGAGATGCCGCCGCGCGGGGTAAAGATTCCTGTTACTTCAATGTATTTAGGATCCATGAGTTTTATCAGATCCTTCATTATAATATTCACGCAATCTTCATGGAAATCACCATGATTGCGGAAACTGAACAGGTAGAGTTTCAGGCTCTTGCTTTCTACCATTTTTATATCTGGTAGGTAGGAGATGCGGATTTCAGCGAAGTCCGGCTGTCCGGTGATGGGACAGAGGCTGGTGAATTCCGGGCAGTTAAAACGTACCCAGTAGTCGTTTTCGGGATGTTTGTTTATAAAAGATTCCAGTACTTCCGGGGCATAATCCTGTTTGTACTCGGTTTTTGTTCCTAATATTGTTAGTTCGTCTTTTCTTTCCATAATTATTTTAGTTTTTTCTATTTTGGTGAAGGAGTTCATTTTGGAACGGTTTTGAATCAATTCCCGTAGGGGCGGGGTCTGCCCGCCCGATAACATTCCGAATGGTGTAATCGTGTATGTATTCGGGCGGGCAAACCCCGCCCCTACGGTGGATAATTTGATTCATGTCCGTTCCGTTATAAACCAACTCCACCATCTATTACTTATTCTTACTTTCCAAATACTTTTCCAGCCCTTCCCTACGAAGCTTGCATGCCGGACAATGCCCGCAACCATCTCCTTGCACCCCATTATAACAAGTCAATGTCTCATGACGAATCAAGTCAAGCACTCCCAGTTCATCAGCCAGCGCCCATGTTTCCGCCTTATCAATCCACATCAATGGTGTATGAAGCACAAACTGCTCGTCCATCGCAAGATTCAGCGTCACATTCAATGACTTAATAAACGCATCCCTACAATCCGGATAACCACTGAAATCAGTCTGCGAAACTCCTGTTACAATATGATTAACCCCCATCTCACGCGCATAAACGGCAGCAATGCTCAGAAAGAACAAGTTACGCCCCGGCACAAAGGTATTAGGGAAACTATCAGCAGGCTTTTCCTGATCCATTACCAGACTGGTATCCGTTAAAGAATTCTTTCCCAAATGACCGATGAACGAAACGTCCATCGCCTTAAACTCCACCCCTGCCTTCCGGGCAATGTCACGTGCCAGTTCCACTTCCTTCACATGTTTCTGCCCATAAATAAAACTCAGAGCATACACTTTGCGAAAATGCTTCTTTGCCCAAAACAGGCAAGTGGTTGAGTCCTGCCCTCCGCTGAACACAACCAATGCATCACTTTTATTCATCATC
This sequence comes from uncultured Bacteroides sp., assembly GCA_902388365.1. Taxonomy (GTDB): domain Bacteria; phylum Bacteroidota; class Bacteroidia; order Bacteroidales; family Bacteroidaceae; genus Phocaeicola. The sequence goes on from CABMPB010000038.1 coordinate 15,366, forward strand.
TTATAGTTCTTTGATTTTTAATACATTATATGAGATATGCTCATCATAAACATCACTGCCATCCACCTTCTTAATGTAATTGACCACACGGATAGTAACAGGCAGAATAATGATTTCATAAAGAGTCTTGAGTACAGCCTGAATAATCATCATCTTTATCAATTCCCCCACAGGCATCAGTCCGCCGAAAGCCACCGGAAAGAAGATCAGAGAATCGGCACTCTCCCCCACCAATGTGGAAGTAATGGCGCGAAGTGAAAAGTTCTTTCCCCCCGAAGCCAGTTTCATCTTGCTCATAACGTAAGCATTGAGGAATGAACCGACCAAAAATGCCGTCAGACTGGCAACTGCAATACGCGGAGCCATTCCGAATACAAAATTAAAGCCTTCCTCTCCTTCCCAAAAAGGCGCAGCGGGCATCATAATGGCAAGTTGCCCCAAAGCTACCACCATGAAGTTCATGACAAAGCCCATCCAAATGATGAGACGCGCCTTGCGAAAGCCCCATACTTCGGCTATACAATCATTGATAATGTAAGAGATAGGGAAAACAACCAAACCGGCAGTTGCCGTGATCTTCCAGATCTGGACGACTTTGGTTTCCAATAAATTTGCCGCAACAAGACATACACAAAACAGTATGCCGAGCAACATAAACGATACAGATACAGTATTATTCTTTTTCATTTTCCTGTTTTTTACGTGGTGTTCTAGAATACACGACCGCTATTCACGGCATCATACGTCTATTATTTAATTCGGGCTGCAAAGTTAGAAATTATTTTCGAGGTAGCTGAATATAATTACATTAAATATTCTTATCAAGAAGAATAGAGTTTATGTATTCGGGCAGACACACAGGTCTGCCCCTACTAGTTAAAAAAATGATCTTTTATTATTCAAATAGAGCGATTGTCTTCTTTATAATCCCGATACATTCTCTTAATTCTTCCTCCGTAATGACCAACGGCGGAGCAAAACGAATAATATTAGTATGAGTCGGTTTAGCCAACAAACCGTTTTCAGCCAACTTCAAACATATTTCCCATGCCAGATCCTTCGTTTCATCATTATTGATTATCAATGCATTCAATAGTCCTTTGCCCCGCACAAAAGAAGCTACGCGAGAATTTTCACACAGTTTTCCCATCTCTGCCCTGAATATCAGTCCCAGTCCATAAGCTCTGTCTGCCAACTTTTCATCGCGCACCACCTCCAACGCAGTCACAGCCACCGCCGCGGCAATGGGATTTCCACCGAAAGTGGAGCCATGCTGTCCCGGACGGATCACATCCATCACCTCATTGCGTGACAATACCGCAGATACAGGACACACGCCGCCTGATAAAGCCTTTCCCAAAATCAGGATATCCGGATGAACATCCTCATAGTCACAGGCCAGTAATTTTCCTGTGCGGGCAATGCCGGTCTGCACCTCATCGGCTATAAAAAGAACATTGTGCGAACGGCACAAGTCGTAACATTTCTTTAAATAGCCTTCATCGGGTACATAGGCACCTGCCTCTCCCTGAATGGGTTCAACCAGAAATCCGGCTACATTAGGATGTTCTTCCAGTACCTTTCCCAACGCTTCGGCATCATTGTAAGGTATCACAATAAAACCGGGAGTAAAAGGCCCATAGTTATTGTAAGCATCCGGATCAATAGAGAAAGAAACAATGGTGGTAGTCCGTCCATGGAAATTATTACGGCATACAACGATTTCCGCGGTATCTTTGGGAAGCTTTTTCACTTCATAAGCCCATTTGCGGCAAAGTTTCAATGCGGTTTCTACTGCTTCAGCACCCGTATTCATCGGTAAAACTTTATCATATCCGAAATAGCGGGTGACAAATTCTTCATACCGCCCCAACTGACTGTTATAAAAAGCACGTGAAGTCAAAGTCAGTTTTTGCGCCTGTTTTACCAACGTATCAATGATACGCGGATGGCAATGCCCTTGATTCACTGCCGAATAAGCAGAAAGAAAATCATAATATTTCTTACCTTCCACATCCCATACAAACACACCTTCTCCTTTGTCCAGTACCACAGGAACAGGATGATAATTGTGTGCTCCGTATTTATTTTCAAGCTCCATCAGTTGAGCTGCTGATAATTTTGTATCCATAGACTTATTCTGTTTTAATGTTTTCCTTTTCTCAAAAAAATTTCCGCCATCATGCAGCGGGCACTTCCCCCTCCCAAGGTTTCAATGGTGGGAATAGACATGGGAAGTAACGTGTTATATTTAGACAATCGCTGCAACTGGACTTCATCCAAAGAATCGTAAGCGCTTTGAGACATCACCAGGAACAACTCTCCTTTCTCATTCTCCACCTGAAGCATGTTTCCGGCAAAATGATGCATCTGCTCCTCGGATATGGCAATAATTTCTTTTCCCTTATTCTGCAACAAATGGCAAACAGCCTCACGTTCCTTTGGATGATCTATGCTATCCAAACAAATAACGGCATAATCTGTCGCCACACACATCATGACATTGGTGTGGTAAATAGGCAATCGTTGGCCGTCCACCGTCTGATTGGCGTGAAAAGCCACCGGGACGAAAATTTGTTCCTTACAGAACTGAAGAAATAATTCTTCGTCCACCCGTTGCGACAAAGCCGCATAAGCATAGCGGTTCACCCTATCCAGAATGATTCCTCCGGTTCCTTCCAAAAACCGGTTCTCTTTTTCAAAATCCGTATAATCAACCTTACGACGGATCAGGAAGCCTTCCGACTCTATCCGCTGCAAAATGTCCTCCCGTCTTTCCGCCCTGCGGTTTTCTGCAAACATGGGATACAGCACTACGGTTCCGTCATCGTGAAAGGATATCCAGTTATTCGGGAATATAGAATCCGGAGTATGAGGAACAAGCGTATCCTGCACTACCACTACATCTATACCGTTTGCACGTAGTTTATCAACCATACCCCGAAATTCTTTCAAAGCCCGGGCTTGCACAGTGTCACCTTCCGCAACTGTCCGCTGCTGGAAATAATTATTGGCCGCTGTTTCTTCATTGAACCCGAAAGCCACGGGTTCTACCATCAAAATGTGGTTTGTCGTTTGTTTTGTTCTAATCATTTTCTCTGATTAATGGTAAGGTGGAGCAGCGCAATAGTCCGCCCATCTTTGATATTTCATAATAAGGTACACGCTCTACAATCATTCCCCATGCCTCCTCCATAAAAGTGTTCAGACGGGTAAAATTCTTTTCGGACACCACCACTGTAGGAGAAATGGAAAAGACATTCGTATTCATGTAATACATCTCCTCCTGAGTTATCTCAAAGACATTTTCCTTGCCAAATAAGTCGAGCAGTGTATAATAATCCTGAGGGTGCATAAAGCCGTCCTTATAAATAATCGCATGGCTTTTTCCTACCGGCATAAAGGTACAGTCCAAATGCAAAATTCCCGCACGAGGGTCTGTATTATGCTTTTTCAGTTCCAAAGGAATGAATATTTTCTCCGGACAAATTTCTTTCAAAAAAGAAAAGGCGTATTTATTGGTGCGGGCCGTCTTCATCTGCGGATAATCAGGCTGCGTATAAAGGCCTACGAAAACAATGTTATTGTAAAGCACCACATCACCTCCCTCTACGTGCGCCTTCTCGGGAAGGTTGAAAATCTTGTTATAGGCTATCTGATTATAAACCACTTCGTATGCTTCCTTCTCATCTTCACGATTGGGAATTATATTGGAAACAATAATCTTGTCATCAATCACAAAGCCCACATCACGGGCAAACACCTGATTGCAATTCTCCAGTGTCCACGGGCGATAGACCTGCACTCCATACTTCAACAATACGCTTTCAAAGCATTTCATCTCTCTAAAGATATCCTCTTCATGGGGGTACACGTTATTCAATACAGACTCGTATGACTTGGCATCATAAGCCTCTTCCAGCGTGGGGACTTTCCCTATGGAACCGGGTTGTCCAAGCACCACAGCTTTTAATGTAGAAGTTTCATTCTTTATGTTAAGCTGCATAAATCTAATATATTTATGCAAATATAAGAAGATTACTCAACTAAACAAATGAATTGCCCGAATAATTCTACCTTATTGATTTATACATTATATTTGTAACCGAGAAAAGAATAGAAGATGAAAAAACAAGAACTTTATAACAAGGTTATCGCTTATTTTCAAGAAGCCATGCCTGTAGCCGAGACAGAACTTCATTACAATAATCCGTTTGAATTATTGATAGCAGTTATTCTGAGTGCACAGTGCACGGATAAGCGGGTGAACATGATTACTCCGCCCCTCTATCGGGATTTCCCTACGCCAGAGGCGTTGGCGGCTTCTACTCCGGAAGTGATTTATGAGTATATCCGCAGTGTGAGCTATCCCAACAACAAAGCAAAACACTTGGTAGGAATGGCGCAAATGCTGGTGAAAGATTTCAATAGTGAAGTGCCGGGCACGCTGGAAGAACTGATAAAACTACCGGGAGTAGGACGAAAAACGGCTAATGTGATACAAAGTGTAGTGTTTAATAAAGCGGCGATGGCGGTAGATACGCATGTGTTCCGCGTAAGCCACCGCATCGGACTGGTTCCGCAGACTTGTACTACACCGCTGGCTACGGAGAAATATTTAATGAAATATATTCCGAAGGCGATTGTGCCGACGGCTCATCATTGGCTGATTCTGCATGGAAGATATGTGTGCGTGGCACGCACGCCGAAGTGTACGGAATGCGGACTGAACGGGCTTTGCCAGTATTCGCTGAAACCGACACTGTAAATGGGCGGAACTAAAATTTGCTATCATTTTGCTGTAGGGGCAGATTGAATCTGCCCGATAACAGTTTCTTTGTGTATACGGGCGGATTCAATCCGCCCCTACGGAAAATGTTATCTTTGGATAGTCAGGCCATCATAGGCAAAGTGCACATGGGGCGGAAGATATTGCTCCGCATCTGCATGTAACCCTATCTGGTGGCTCATATGAATGAAATAAGTTTCTTTGGCTCCAATCCGTTTTGTATTTTCCAATGCTTCCTGCACATTCTGATGAGTAGTGTGAGGTCCGGGACGCAAGGCATTCATTACCAACACATCCAGTCCTTGCAACAACTCATATTCAGACTCGGGCATAGTTAGCATATCGGTAATCCATGCCATCTTTCCGATGCGATAACCCAAGATAGGAAGTTTGCCGTGCATCACACGGATGGGCATTACTTCCACTTTCTTTCCTTCGGGATTACTGACGATGAAAGGGGCATCGGGCACAATCTCCTCCAAGGTGATACGGGGGACTCCCGGATAAAGATGTTCTGCAAAACAATAAGGTATGCGCTGGCGTAATCGCTCGGCTGTATATTGCTCTGCATAAACAGGAACATCACGAAAACGGCAGAAAGGACGCAAATCGTCCAAACCACCCACATGGTCATAATGTTCATGGCTGATCAGCACCCCGTCCAAGGGTTTGAAATCATTTAATCGTATCATTTGCTCGCGGAAATCCGGACCGCAATCTATCAGGATGCGTATCCCGTCCGTTTCTACCAGTCCCGAACAACGCAAACGGTTGTCTCGCGGGTCACTGCTGGTACATACCGGGCATTTGCACCCTATTTCGGGCACTCCCGTAGATGTTCCGCTGCCAAGTATTGTAATCTTCATATGGATCTCTATATAAAATTCACCTCGGGAGAAATACTTATCCCGAACTTTTGTTGCACAGACTCCTGTATTTGGCGGGCAAGTGAGATGACTTCATCACCTGTTGCCCCTCCGCAATTCACCAATACCAACGCCTGTTTAGTATGAACACCTGCGCGCCCCACTTGTTTACCTTTCCATCCACAACGGTCTATCATCCATGCAGCAGGAATCTTTACCCGGTCGCCATCCACATCATAGTGCGGCATATCGGGATATTGCTGTTGCAAAGCCTCGAACCGGGCACGTGGCACCATGGGATTCATAAAGAAACTTCCGGCATTTCCCTGCACCTTGGGATCGGGCAATTTCACCTCTCTAACGGCAATAATCGTATTGCGTACATTCTCCAAAGTCACTTCACAACCGCGTTTCGCCAATTCACCCTGCACATTTCCATATTCCAGGTTGAAGACAGGCTGTTTACTCAGACGGTAAGTAACGTATGTCACTATGTATTTCCCTCTTAATTCTTTCTTGAAGATACTTTCACGATAGGCATACCGGCATTCTTCATTACTGAAAACCCGTTCCGTGCCGGTTTCCACTGCAAGAGTTTCCACCTTTACGATCAAGTCTTTGGCTTCGGCACCGTATGCACCGATATTCTGAACAGCAGACGCACCTACCTCTCCGGGAATCAATGACAGGTTTTCAGCCCCATACCAACCGTTGCCCACGGCATAGGCCACAAAATCATCCCACACTTCACCGGCTCCTACCCTCACCTTTACTTCCCTATCGTCTTCATCCACCACTTCATAGCCACGGATAGCCGAGTGCAAAACAGTTCCAGCATAATCTCCCGTAAAGAGCAGATTACTTCCGCCCCCTATATGCAGCCATTGCCCGGACAAATAGTTGTTATCCGACAAGATTGTTTTCAGTTCCGCCACCGAGTCATACTCTACAAACACAGAGGCCTTTACATCCATGCCGAATGTATTGTGCGATAGCAAAGGGTAGTTCTTTATTTCTTTCATTTATCGTGTATCAATCGCTTAAATCCTCAAACTGCATCAGCTTCCACACACCGTGGCGGCGTTCAAAGTAAAGCGTATTATTAAATCCATTGCCAAAGCCCTTCATCTCAATCACCTTGGTATTGGAATCAGGATTCTCATTCTGGCCATAATTCACATTGGTCAAATTCTCACGCGGCAATGCCGGTTGAAAAGCAAACCATTGTCCGGGCTCCAGCGTGGTTTCCAATATCTGGAATTCATCCTCCGGGTCGGCAGTGACAAATTTCAACGGATTATGCAGACGCGACAACTGGAAGATGGAATCATTGGCAAAATGCTCATAGAATTCATAAAAGTCCTCTTTCCCGTCATCCTTTTTCGGCATATCGGCAAAGTCAACAGCTTCCAGTTTCCACAGCCCCTGCAACCGTTCAAAGTAATAACGCTTCATCTGTCCGGTCTTCAGATAGATCCATTCCACCTTTACACTGGTCATGCCGGTATCCTTCTCCATCTCCATATCCTCCGCCGTATCAAAAAGTACCGTGTAGGCATCTTGCTGACTGAACAAAGGATCGTGTTTCCAGTCCTTTTTCTCTATATGCTCCTTTTTATCCATAGTATAATAAGGTAAAGGGAACACGATGCGCGACAGTTGCAGCTTCTTGTCGATGGCAAAGTTATAGAAGAAATCGGCAAAACTCTCATCGGCCGTAGCGGGAACCATCGGTTCGTCCTCTACTGTCGCCATCGCTTCTGTTGTATCAGGGATTGCAGTCAGCGAATCAATTTCTTCTGTGAGCGTCTCGAAGGGGTTCATATTCTTTTTCCCGCCTCCACAGGAGCTTATCAGCATGAGCAGACAAACTCCGATTATTAGTTTTCTCATTTTCTATTTAGAAAAATTCGATGCAAAAGTATCTATTTTTTTAGTTTTCAGCAAAATATTCGGTTTAATTCGTTAACTTTGCGTCCACTTAAAAAATAAAGAAGAAAGTATGTTAGCTAAAATAGAACAATTACTTCAGGAAATTGAAGGCTTGAAAGCAGCCAATGCGGAGGAATTGGAAGCCCTGCGCATTAAATATCTTAGCAAAAAAGGAGCAATCAATGACTTGATGGCAGATTTCCGCAATGTAGCTGCCGAGCAGAAAAAAGAAGTGGGTATGAAACTGAATGAGCTGAAAAACAAGGCTCAGGAACGTATCACTGCTTTGAAAGAAGCGTTCGAAACTCAGGACAACGGCGCTGCCGAGTTGGATCTTACCCGCACGGCCTACCCCATTGAACTGGGAACACGCCATCCGCTGAATATTGTAAAGAACGAAATTATAGATATATTCCACCGTCTGGGCTTCAGCATAGCCGATGGTCCCGAAATAGAAGACGACTGGCACGTATTTACATCCATGAACTTTGCCGAAGACCATCCCGCACGCGATATGCAGGATACTTTCTTTATAGAAGCAAACTCGGAAGATGTAGCCAAGAACATTGTGCTGCGCACCCATACTTCTTCCGTACAGGCAAGAGTGATGGAAAAGACACAGCCGCCTATCCGCATCATCTGTCCGGGACGTGTTTACCGCAACGAGGCAATCAGCTATCGGGCACACGCTTTCTTTCACCAGGTGGAAGCATTGTATATAGACAAGAATGTATCTTTCACGGACTTGAAGCAGGTATTGTTATTGTTCGCCAAAGAAATGTTTGGTGCAGAAACCCAGATTCGTCTGCGTCCGTCCTACTTCCCGTTCACTGAGCCCAGTGCCGAAATGGACATCAGCTGTAATATATGCGGCGGTAAAGGTTGCCCGTTCTGTAAAGGTACAGGTTGGGTGGAAATCTTGGGTTGCGGCATGGTAGACCCGAATGTATTGGAAGCAAACGGCATTGACAGCAAAGTTTACTCCGGTTATGCACTGGGTATGGGTATTGAACGCATCACCAACCTGAAATACCGCGTAAACGACTTGCGACTGTTCTCTGAAAACGATACCCGTTTCTTGAAAGAGTTCGAAGCCGCCAATTAATAGAAGTTTCTTTTTTTATAAATAAAACGGTTAATGGACGAGTTTCGGCTCTGTTCATTAATCGTTTCTTTATATACAAATATTTATGAAAGATAAGCTAATTACCAAGAGTTACATAGAAATTTTGTCTGCCAATTTTCTATTATACTTCGGCTTTTATCTGCTGATGCCGGTACTGCCGTTCTATCTTTCCGAGGTTTTCCATAGCGAAAACGGAACCATTGGCATTATACTTTCGTGTTATACTGTGGCAGCACTCTGCATCCGCCCGTTCTCCGGTTACCTGCTGGATACACTGGCCCGAAAGCCCCTTTACTTATTAGCTTATTTCCTGTTCACGGCAGCCTTTGGCGGTTACCTGCTGGCGGGGACATTGACTCTTTTTACCCTTATCCGTATCTTTCACGGACTGGCGTTCGGAACGGTGACCGTAGCCGGAAACACAGTTGTCATTGATATTATGCCCAGTTCCCGACGCGGAGAGGGATTGGGATATTACGGCATGATGAACAATACGGCCATGAGCATAGGCCCTATGGTGGGATTATTCCTGCATGATGTTTATTCATTCGAAGTCATCTTTTGGTGTGCCCTTATCAGTTGTGCACTGGGATTCATCATGGCTTCCCTGGTACAAACGCCTGCCAAGGAGCCGGTGAAAAGAGAGCCTATCTCACTAGACCGCTTTATTTTGCTGAAAGGTATTCCTGCCGGCATTTGCCTGTTGCTGCTGTCCGTTCCCTACGGAATGACTTCCAACTACATAGCCATGTATGCCCTGCAAATAGGTATCACTGCCGAAACCGGATTCTTCTTTACTTTCATGGCATTCGGCATGGCCACCAGCCGGTTGTTCAGCGGACGCCTGGTAGACCGCGGCAAGATAACGCAAGTAATAGAAGCCGGATTGTATCTGGTATGTTTCTGTTTCTTCGGACTGAGTGCCTGCGGATGGCTGATAGATTGGAGCGTCCAATGGACTACTTATTTCTTTTTCTTTATCGCCCTGCTACTGGGTATAGGTTTCGGAACCATGTTTCCTGCATTCAACACCTTGTTTGTAAACCTGGCCCCCAATAGCCAGCGCGGCACTGCCACCAGCACTTATCTTACTTCGTGGGATGTGGGTATCGGGGCAGGTATGCTGTTAGGAGGATACATAGCACAAATAGCCACCTTCAAGATGGCCTATCTGTTTGGAGCCGTGCTCACCGTCATTTCCTTATTTTATTTCAGAAGGAAGGTTGCGCCGCATTTTCATCGGCACAAGTTGCGTTAATCCTTATACGTCAGCACCATGATATGGGAAAGTTTATCATTCACCAGCGACAACTGGGTGGAAAGGATAAACGAATGAAACATAGCCGCATTTTCTAATAAGAAACCGGGCAGATAAGGTGCAAAACGTTTGGGTTCTTCGGATACTTTATTCATATCCGCCACCAACATGAAAGCGGCCTCGCGCGAGAGGTTTGCCACACATTCATTAAATAAGGTACGTCTGTTTCTTTCGCATGCTTCATCCATGTATGCCGACATGGATTCCTTGTCGGCGGAAATAATAAGGCTATCTTCGCATACATCCGGAATATTCTTCAATTTCTCTGCCATCTGGAGGATACAGCTACAAGTATCGGGCATATAAGTATCTCCGGTAAGGTAGACCACATCACTGTTCATATGGAAATCAAACTCACTCCAGCATCCTTTATTGTCCTGCAGGAAAGGCATAGAAGGAGTACGCCCGTACAGGGTCAGGAAATTATGCGATTTCTTTTTCTGCATTGCTTTTGAGAATACAACATCATTGATCAATGCTTTTTCTTCGTCCTCCCTTGCATCAATCACCTGTTCTATCAACCGCTTCTGATAACTCACCACATAGAATCCCGCCTCACTGTAAACAGCCAGGAAATCATCATTACTCAACGGATAGACATAGATATTCTTACCTCTATATTTTTCTTTCTTCGGTGAAAAATCCTTTGGAGCCCGTTCCTGCAACATATCTCCCAAAGTCTTTTCGTCACTATCGCCCATACGGAAATACACCACCTGGTCGCGCGGAGAACCCGGAGCATGGAAACTCACCACCACGCGGCTCATCTTGCTGCTCAAACCATGTGCCTTATTCGTGGTGTACTCATTCAAGCCACCCAATACATAATTAAATAAACCGGGAAATTGAAAATTACCTAATTCCTCACTGTAGTTTAACTCAGGAAAGCCGTTCAGGAAGTAATTGATGTTGTCACTTTCCAACACACCTATACACTCATCAGCCGGTACAAGCGAAAAGAGATTAAAATCTTTTCCCTTATCAGTCGTGCTTAATTTGGCAAAGCCATACAAACCAACAGCCGTACAAAACAATACAACTGAAAGCACCATACCCAATTTGGCAACTGTCCGCAATCTCATACCTACCTATATTTATGTTTTTTTTGCAAATATAGCAAATAATTTAAGGAAACCAATAAAAAAGTTGAAAAAAAGACCTCATTTATAACGGATTATAAATGAGCTCCGTTGAAAGCTCTAAAGCACCCCATCCTATCATGGCGTTAAATAACCTAACAAAAGAAAATGAAGATAGTTCTCTCATAGCTATTTCTCTTTCTTTTATTATTCCCTTATCGATCAGTGCCTCGCGCCGGGTTCCTTTCAGTAAGGGCGATTGCGGGGTGTACCAGTCTGTGCCGTCAAATAATGCGATATTGGCAATAGACGTATCAGTCAATAGCCCCTGTTTCACTATCAAGACATCATCCTGCTCACCACGGCGGGCAAACAGATGGTTCAATTCCTCCCTATCCGTACTTTTATAGGTATAGTCTATTCCATCCGAGCAGATCAACCGCAAGGAATGTATAGGTCTCATTGTATATTCTGCATACGAGATCTCTTTTATTCCTTCTCCATCATAGAGAATCCGGCATTTCATTCCATCCATATCCGACGACAGTTTCAGATGTTCTGCCAAATGAATGCAATCACTTCCGGGCCAAAAATGGGCACGGGTGACATTTAGTCTTTTGTCATGGTAAAGCAAGTTGCACGCTTCCCCCCGGTCTATTCGTATGGTTTCAATAAATTGGCACATATATTTTTTGTATCATTTCGTTGTATTCACTCTGCAAATCGCTTTTAGAGGTTATTCCACCTCCTGCTTTATAATAAAGCCGACCGTCTTCCTGTTCTATAAAACGGATCATGACTGCACTATCCAAGTTTTTTCCGTCACAATACCCCATCACTCCTGTATAGAAACCTCGCTCGTAGCCTTCTGCTTCCTCTATGATAGACATGGTTTTAGGTTTGGGAGCTCCGGTAATGGAACCTGCCGGTAGCAATCGGAAGATGATTTCTCCCATACGGGAAGGATAATCGGCAGGTAATGTGCCGCATATCTCCGAACTGGTTTGAAAGATAGCGCCTTTGTTTGTTTCCAGACGGTCGCAATATCGGTAACGTGCCACCCGGACTTGCTCTGCCACCATGCTCAGGTCATTTCGTATCAGGTCTACAATGGTGGCATGTTCGGCAGCTTCTTTCACATCGTTTATCAAGCGGGATTCGGCATCCGGCAGAGTGGCATCAATCGTTCCTTTCATGGGATAAGATTTTATTTGCCCCTCTTCTATCCGGACAAATATTTCGGGCGAGAAACAAACTAAGTGGTCTTTCAGCCAGAGTTTATACAGGGCTTTTGAATGATGGAATATATCTTCCGGTTTCAGATTGGTAGTAATGGGCACTTTGCAAGTCAGATTAGTCAAGTAACTGTTTCCGGCAAGTATATTCCGCTTTACGGTTTCAAAAGATTTCTGATAATCGGACAGTGACGGCGGGGTAAAATGCCATTCCAATTCTCCTTGATAAGAAGTTACGGCATCTTCTACGTTTTTCACTCCATTGAAATTGTAACGGCAGAAAGAAGGATCTATTTTGTTCACCTCTTTTATATAAGAGCACTTTTGCTTGTAGTCTATAATAAATAGAAACGGTTTCCGGGCACCCGCCAATTCATTCATACATTGTATTGCTTCTATTTTATTATATCGTTGCATCATGGATTGTTAAAACATCTACAGTAAGTCATTTTTAATGTACGGCAAAGTTAAGAAATAAAAGATTATTGTTATCTTAAACAGAAAAATTTTCTCTTTTACTTGTTTTTTTCGATAAATAATGTGAAATTTGCCGCATTGTTTCTTCCCTCTTTTGTAAGGAGGATAAAGAAACAAGACATTTAACATTAGTATTAAGAAGCGTTTAAGATATTATCCTGAATTCGAAAATTCGCCAAATTTTAGACTCTAAAGGGATAATAGACAACAAAACGCTCGCGCTCCGCATTTATATACGTCAGTCACAAGCATGCCGTATATTTATATAAGGGCGTGGGCTGTTGTTTGTTCTTTAGAGTGGGTGTTTGGCGATACCTCGAATTCGAATAAATAGCAGTTTCCACGCTTTCCTTGTATAAATACGTCTGCATATTGGAAAACAGCAGGCAAGCTAAACTCTCATGGTTTCATGAAAGAGAAAAGTAAGCTGACGGTATGGATGTTCGGAGTTTTTTTCTTCCTCACATCTGTTTCTGTTCAAGCACAATTAAAAGAAGATCTAACATTCTCTCCCGTAGACTTATTAGTCAAATTGGGATTTGAAAACGTTTCTTGCACTGAAAGCGAAAGCGAAAGAGTGTACGTTATTGAAAATGCTGCCTATCGCCTTTCGGGAGTAGGTATCAGCAAAGCTATAGATTGCATTCAAAGTAGCGGACTCCCACTAGACAAGAATTGTCGCATTATTGTTCTGGATAATAATGTGCCCCAAATCTCTCTTTTTTATCATCGCAACAACCAGCTATCCATCCCCCAACAAGACAGCATAAAGATCCCCGCCCGCGAAGGTTGGGAAGTTTCTTGCGGACTGGGGGATAACTGGAAAGAAGCTCGAAAAGCATACCGCCACAATAGTTCCCTGTTCAAAGTAGATGTTGTGGTTTATCCGGAAGTCTCGCTAAAGAACCTGGTAATCACCCAAGTATATCAAGTACTATTTAATTTATCCCCCGCCATCGAAGTCTCTTTTTGGAAAGGGATGAAATTCACTGCACAGATGGTATTCCCTATATATAATGATGGTTATTCCGTAAATGACAGCAAAATTCATCCGCGCGTCATCGCCCTTTCCCAGTCTTTTCGCCTGCCTTGGAGGGGGACAACCTTTGCACGCATCAGCGCCGGATTATTTTACTCAGACCGCTATGGAGTGGATCTGAAAGTAAAGCACATTTTCAACGACGCACGTTTCTCGGCAGAAGGGCGCATCTCCTATACGGGTCCCGGCGGTTACGAAGGTTTCCGTTTTCATTACGGTTCCCTGAGCCGTGTCACTTGGTCATTGGGAGGAAGTTTTTACTTACCCTTGTACAACACCCAGTTCAGCCTGAAAGCCGAAAAGTATCTGTTGGAAGAAAAAGGAGTACGCTTCGATATGATCCGCCATTTCCGCTACTGCTCCGTGGGATTCTATGCCATGGCTGCCCAGCATGCCAACAAGAACGGAGGCTTCCGCTTCCAAGTAGCATTGCCACCCTATAAGTATAAACGCAAATGGCTGCGTGTCACCCCGTCCAAACAGATGGGAATGGCATACAATGCCGGGAATGAAAGATATTATTACAAGACTTTCCGGGCGTTGCCGGAAGATAACATGATGAAAGAGAATGAATTTAATCCGTACTTTATAACATCGGAACTATTTAATTATTAACTGTTTAATAAAAAAAACATGAAAATGAAAAGTGATTTTTTAAAGAAGCTCAAGACATGGGGTGTCTTGGCTTTAACTGCGTTTGTTATGACTAGCGTAACAGCATGTAAAGACGACAAAGATGATCCTACACCTCCCAATCCGGAGCCTGTAGCAGCAACTTATTCTATCAGCGGTACCGTGTATAGCAACGACGCAACCACTGCACTGAGTGGTGTGACCGTAGAACTGAGTGGTGCAAAAAGTGCAAGTGCCACCAGTGGCAATGATGGTTCTTATAAGTTCGATCTGGATACTACTACCGGTAGTTTCACTGTAAAATTCTCTAAGGAAGGTTACAAATCAATGTCTGTTCCCGTAACAGTAACTGCTATCACTAGCGGTACTATTAATTATTCTGTAAATGCTGCCATGGCAAAGGGCGAAAGCACTGATCCGGAACCGGAAAAGCATTACAAAACACCTACTTACTCACTGTCTATCAACATTACCGATGCTGATGGTAAGGCTATTGATGCCAAAGACCTGAAAGTTGCAGTTAAGGGTGGTGACGTGGACATCACTAAAAATGAGGCTTCTTTCGAGTTGACTAACTTGAAATCAGGCATCTACAGCATCCAAGCTTCTGCCACAGGTTATGACATTGCCAGTGGTAAGGTTTTGGTAAATGCAGTGACTGAGAAAGTAGAAGGCGAAGGTACATTTGAAGTGAAGACCGGTGCTACATTCACCATGAAAACTGCCAGCTTAACTCCGGCAGAAGCTGCTTACAACATCAGCGGAAAAATTACAAATGCTGATGGGAAAGCTGTAACAAGTACTATCACCTTGTCTTGCTCTGACGAAAGCTTTACTACTCAAACTGTAAATGCTGCTGAGTTTAGCGCAGAAAAGATTGATCCGAAACTGGTAGATGCCGGTGCTACTTTCTTCTTAACAGTGAAAGCTAGCGGATATACTACTTATTCTTGGTCTTTCAAACTGAACAAGGTTGCTGCCGGACAGACTTGGAATGAAGTTATTAATGTAGTGTTGAGCAAGGTGGTGGTAATACCTGATCCAGATCCGACTCCAGATCCAACTCCTGATCCTACACCGGACGATGACACTACCACGACAGTAACTAAACCTAGTACAGAAACAAGCACTGAGGCTTTGAAACCTGAAAACAATGCAGCTGTTGAGAAGCAAGAAGACGTAAAAGAAACTGTAAAATTCACAAAGCCTGACGGCACAACTGAAGAAAAAACAGTAGATGCAACAGTTACAACAGTAAAAGCTAATGAGAAAGTAGAATTTGGTACTATTGAAGCAAAAGAAACAAGCACCGAAAGTGGAACGAAAGAAATTGTAGATGAAATCTCTTTCACAGCACCCGCGGGGAAAGCTGCACAAATAATCATACCTAAAGAAGATGCAGCAGGTCAGCCTGTGAACCAAACACTTGTAGTGAAACGTGACGCTGATAAAGAAACTGTAATAAATAAAGAGCAAAAAGTAGAAAATCTTGTTCCTGAAACTGTTACTAAAGAAGATTTAACTGATCCAGAAACAATAGTACAAGTCCCAACAGCAACTGTTGAACGTATCTTCACAGGAGAACCTAGTGGAACAAAATTTGAAGGTGCACCTTTAACAATCGAATCTCCCGTACCAACAGGAGTAGCTGCAACTGATAATGTAGAATTGCCAATGGCTCTTTTAACTTCTTATGATGATGGCAAAACGTGGGAAGTCGCACCAGCAGATATGGGTAAAGCTACCTGTAAAGACGGAAAGATGATTGTTGAAGTTAACCATTTCTCTATGTTTGCTCCGGGCTTTGATATGAAGATCAAGAAAATCAATTCATCAACGATGAAAACAGAAAAGAAAGATACAAAGACCTATTCAGGCAAACTTTTCACCAAAGATTCCTTTGATTTTACAGCAGAAGTAGAAGACGGAATGATCTATACAGATGAAAACGGCGCCACAATAAGCTATCCCGGTTACACAACAGATGTAATGGGTCAACAATTATTCTCAGACTTGGCGAATGCAGCTTCAACTAAAGAATATTTATTCAAAAAGTTATATGATAAAATCAAGTCTGACAACAACAAAATATGTCCTACCAGCAGTGCTTTTGCAAAAGTAAATAAAACGTTCACTGTGCCTGTACAAAGAAATACTACTATTGATTATATCCAGCTGACTACTAACTACATAGTAAAAGTATATACTATTATAGTAGGTGACAAGGAATTCAGTATCGGTGTAAAATCAGTTAGCAGTCGAACTGTAAACGTAGTCTATAAATCAGAACACGGACACGGTCATGGCGATGACATTAATGCCGGAGGTGGTATTGTAGACTTCGAATAATTCTGATTTTTCTTTTCATCCCAATAAAACTATTGCAGCCGGAAGCTTCCGTGAGGAAGTTTCCGGCTTTTTCTATATCCCAAGCCATCACTCACTACCATTGATACAGGGCTATCCTGCCATCAAGACACAACAATCATACTGTGTTTCAATCGGTTTCATGCAGTCGCAACTAAAGTTCCATAGGGTCGCAACTACAGTTTCAACCTGACGGAACAAAAGTTGCAACCTGTTGGAACTAAAGTTCCAGCCTTATGGAACTCATTGAAACTCCTTATCTATAGCCGCCAAGTTAAGCTCCTTACCGTTAAACTTCCATAGTAAAAGACACCCCCTTAATAAGAAAAGCAAAGAATAGTGGTGGTAGTACACCTTTTTATCGTCTTCCAAATTCTACTACCACCACATATCCAATCCCTTTATCCATCGGCTGTATAGTACAAACCGTGGTAGTAGTGACAGTAGAAAACATAAACTCTGTTGTAGAAACTTTTTTTAGGGAATTTGCAAATACCTCTTTGTTCCCCATCTCCCTTTCATTGTATTCTTGGTGTTCCTTGAGCCTTACTTTTCGCGGTGTCTTATTCATTTTTCGCGGTGTCTAAAATACTTTTCGCCCTTTCATAATAAATTTCCAAAGGGTCAAAAAAACATCCCTCAAGCCTCTTTTTCCCAAGAAATTACTTACCTTTGTATAGCTGAGCACCAAGGAAGCATTCCTTTGCTCAGCATTTTTCTGATTCTTATAGATACAACAGCAGTATGGAGAAAGTGAAAGAAATACCTTACGGAATAGCCGACTTTAACCGAATAAGAAACGGTAATTTTTATTTTGTAGATAAAACCATGTATCTGCCGCTCATCGAAAAGATGCCCAGTTACCTGTTTCTTATCCGCCCGCGCAGGTTTGGGAAAAGTGTATTCCTAAGCATGATGCGTACTTATTATGACATATCCCAGCGAGATAACTTCGATAAATATTTCGGTGATTTATGGATAGGAAGCCATCCTACAAGCCTACGTAATCAGTATCAGATGCTATACTTCGATTTCTCAAAAGCCAATTTGGGCAATGGAACATTGAAAGAAAACTTTAACAATTACTGCAATTCCCAGCTGACAGACTTTATGCGCCAATATGCCTCATATTATCAGAATGAAGGATTGGAAGAATTACTAAACCAGTCCCAAGCTTCGGACAAGTTACATTGGTTGGAAGCTACCGCCAAACGCTTGGGCTACCCGCTTTACCTCATTATTGATGAATATGATAACTTTACCAACGTGATACTGAGTGAGCATGGAAAAAAAATGTTCCAGGACCTTACCCATACCAGCGGATTCTATCGTGAATACTTCAAACAGTTCAAAGGAATGTTCGACCGCATTTTTATGATGGGTGTCAGTCCCATCACATTGGACGATCTGTCCAGCGGATATAATATTGATTGGAATATCTCTACGGATGAAACATTCAACGCCATGATGGGATTCAATGAAACAGAAGTGCGGGAAATGTTCCGGTATTATCAACAAAACGGCATGTTGGCAGGAGATATAGAGGAGATGATTAAAGAAATGAAGCCATGGTATGACAATTACTGTTTTGCACGCATGAGCTTGAATGACGATAGGGTATTTAATTGCGACATGACCCTCTACTATCTGGGCCATCGGGTACAAAAAGGACGCGCCCCCGAGGAGATGGTAGACAAGAACATCCGCACCGATTATAGTAAACTAAAGATGCTGGCCCGCATAGACCGCGACACGGAGCAAGACGGAACCCGCATGAGTACCATTGAGGAAATTGCAACGAAAGGTGAGATTCTAGTGAACCTGCATACTTCCTTCCCGGCAGAAAAAATAGCGGACATAGACAATTTTCGCTGCCTGCTTTATTACTATGGATTGCTGACAATGTGTGGCACGCGAGGCGATCTAATAAAAATGTGTATCCCTAACAATTGCGTACGTGAGCAGTATTTTGGCTTTTTGCGAGAGTACTATCAGCAGTACAGTACCATTGATCTGCATTATCTGAATGTAATGTTGACTGACTTGGCATATGATGGCAAATGGAAATCCTTTTTTGAAAGTATTGCCCAAGCTTACCGCGAGAACTCCGCCGTGCGCGATGCCATGGAAGGTGAGCGAAACCTGCAAGGTTTCCTGAAAGCTTATCTCTCCCTGGCCTCCTATTACTTAATAGAACCGGAATTGGAAATGAACTACGGCTACTGTGACTTTTTTCTGTTCCCGGATAAACAACGTTATCCCGACATAGGACATAGCTATATTTTGGAATTAAAGTATTCTGCCCGAACTGCCTCAGCCGCCGAGCTTAAAGCACAATCCGAAGAGGGACGAAAGCAGCTCATGCAATACAGCGAAGACCGGATAGCCCGCCGACTTGCCGAAGGAACAACACTCCATTGCCTGTTACTGCAATTCCATGGCTGGGATTTGGTGAAATGCGAGGAAGTACAAGAGATATTTATATAGCCCAAACTTAGCAACAAATAAAGGCCCCAAAAGAAATAACTTTAACTCAAGCTGTTTCCTTGGGGCTGTTCATTCCTTTCAACAATCAAATATCGAAAGGGGCTATCCTCAATCTCCCTATTGAATTCAAAGATTCTGAAACCTTTTCCTACAAAAAAACATTAACTATTTGCGAACTGAAAATTTATAGATACAACGACTTTCATATTTTTCTCCGGACCTCAACACTGCCGACGGCCAATCCTTTTCATTAGGACTATTAGGATATTTCTGCGTTTCCAGGCAGACAGAGGCACGGAAATTATAAATGGTGTGATTCTTACCGGATAATGTTCCATCCAAGAAATTACCGCAATAAGTTTGGATACCGGGTTCATTGGTATAAACATCCAGCACGATTCCCGATGCAGGAGATTCCAATGTGGCACAAACCTGATTGATATCTCCCTTGGTATTCAATACCCAGTTGTGGTCAAAGCCCTTACCATTCTTTATCTGCTCAAAATCCTGATTAATCCGCGTACCAATGGCAGTAGGAGTTCTGAAATCCATTGGAGTTCCTTCAACGGGAAGAATCTCTCCGGTAGTCATAAATGTACTGTCAACCGGTGTATAATAATCAGCATTCAGGGTTAGCAAGTAATCCGAGTTATCTTTGGATGGATCTCCATCCAGATTAAAATAAGAGTGATTGGTCATATTGACAACAGTCGGCTGGTCTGTTTCGGCTTCGTATTGAATATCAATGGCATTATCATCGGTCAGTTTCATGGTAACCGTGCAATTCAGGTTTCCGGGGAATCCTTCTTCACCATCTTTTGCCAAATACGTAAGTTTCAGTTCCTGGTCATTGCTTTGTGTTCCTTTATAAACACGATATTGGAAACCCTGCGGTCCTCCATGCAAACAATGCCCGTAATTGTTTTGGGGAAGTTGATACTCCACTCCATCCAGAGTGAAACGTCCATGATCTATACGATTGGCATAACGCCCGATGCTTGCTCCAAAGTCCGAAGGATATTTTATATAGTCTTGTATAGAATCAAATCCCAACACTACGTCTTTCATCACACCATTTTTATCGGGAACCATGACGGACACGATACGGCCGCCAAAGTTGGTGACGCACACTTCCATATTATTCTTATTCTTCAAGACAAACAAATCCGTCTTCTCACCCTGCACTTCTGTCTGGAAATTACTCTTCTTTAATCCGGATTCTGTCAGTGGTTCTTCATTACTCTTCTTTGACGTACATGCAATCATTACAGCGACTGCGCACACTAAAAATACCAGTTTCTTCATACTATTATATTTATGTTTTTTCATGAGTGCAAATATAGAGGTTTATGCACCTATAGGGATAGAACTATTATTTCATTTATTAAAAGAATCTGTTCAAAATGCCTTCTTCAAGGCTATAATGAAGGGATTATTCCATTTTTATCGGTTCTTATAAAAACGAAGATACCTACTCATCACGAGCAGGTATCATCAAAATTAAAATCTAAATTCTCTACGAGAATATGGTGACCTTATCTTTAATCTGAACACAAGCATCCAATAAGGCCGCCAAAAAGCATTGTACGCTTACAACACCTGTTCGTTTTAGTCTTCTATTATATCAGAATATTTATACCTTTAATATCAACTGCATTGCAAAGGTAAACTTTAAAATCATTTGATAGCTAAGATGTTCTTCAAATGGAGAAGATTAAGGAAGTTTCAGACATGAAGCGGTTTGAGGAGGAAATATTGAGGAAAAACAAGAAGATGCTTTTGCATACCCTTGCTGATAGTAGGCGATACTATTCTCATCCCCTCTTGAGAGCTACTCTTTCTACACATTTCTGTTAACATATTCAGTAACGATTTCATCCACCGTAGGGGCAGATTGAATCTGCCCGAAAACGATTTACTTTATGCATTTGGGCAGATTCAATCCGCCCCTACGGGATATGTTAACGAGATGTGTAGAAAGAATCGTCTTGAGAGGGGATGAAGTTACATTAGGCCTTGTGGTAGTGCCGGATATAATTTCTATTTATCCGATACCACCTGGAAAGGAGAAGCAGGCAGTCCCGCCTTATTCTTTAAATTGGCATAGTCCGGATTGTCATCCCATGCATAGCGCACTTTCACCGGATGGGCAATATCCTTGCTCCATACCACTACTTTATTGCCCTCGATGGCCGCTTCCGCCCAATGAAAACGCCCGTCTTCGCCTGCAATGGCAAAACCTTTCAGTTTATCTACCGGCATTAAATGGTCCGTGCCGGGTTCAAAGGAAAGAATGGCTTTATTGCCTTCCACTCTCATGCCGGTTACCATCGGACCGCTACACACAATATCCTTGTGACCATAGATGTTCTTTTTAACCAGAAGTGCAGTGCGCCTTGCCACTTCTTTCTTATTTAAGGGATGAATATCATTCCATTCTCCCAAGTCAATGTTCACGGTCAGGGCGGCATTCGATAGTTTCAAGGCAGCTTGGCGTTGCGCTTCACGTAATCCTGCCCATCCACTTTCTACCGGTTGGGAATGCGACTGCATAAAGTTAGGCAACTGCATGATAAAAACAGGCAGATCCTTGTCGTTCAGTTTCTCACGCCAATCATTAATCATGGCGATGAGGAGAGCCTCGTACTCATTGGGGCGTCCCGAATTAGTTTCCCCCTGATACCACAACACACCTTTAAAGGAAAGATTGCGTAAAGGGGAGATCATGGAATTATACATGCCCGTCGGGATATTCTGAAAAGAAACTCCGCCTTTCCGGGCAGGCATTTCGCAACCTAATTTGTATTTCCATTGACGGGACAGGTTTACCGTATCGCCATCTATTGCCATGCAGTACAGTTTATCCTGCACAAAACTGGGACGACCGCCATAACTGATCAGACGGACAGTGACTTGATTATCACCTGCCCTCAACACCCGGGCAGGCACTTTATAAATGCGGGGCGGATATTGATAGGACACAGTTCCCACAAAAGTGCCGTTGACAAATACGGAATCGGCATCAACAATACATCCCAGGCGCAACACTGCGTCTTTGTTTGCCTGATCGACAGACAGGTGGAGATTTTGGCGGAACCAATGGGAACCGTTTACCAAGTAACCGTTCTTCATTCCCCATGCGGGAGAGAAGATGTCAACCGTTTGCCAGTCCGAATCATCCAACTCCCGTTTATACCAAGGAATGGAAGCGTGAAGCCCTTCATCACCTTTATATAAGGAAGCATCCCAATAACGGGACATCATAGCGTTACTTTTATTGATTAATTCTTTGTATTCGTCGGAATTAAAGAGATCCCTTTCGCGCAGTTTTTTGGGGAAGTCCTGCAAAGCATCTTCACTCATCCAAGCCTCGATAGCGCTCCCGCCCCAACTGGAGTTGATGATGCCTACCGGTACTTTGGTTTCATCGTACATTTCGCGGGCAAAGAAATAGGGCAATGCCGAGTAATTCAATGCACTTTCCGGGGTGAGGGAAGTCCATGCCATACTTGACACGTCTTCTTTAGGGCCGTGCAAGTCGTTGCCGTATGGGGTTTTTACATAGCGTATCATGGGGTTTGCATACGATTCTGTTTCTCTGCGGAACTTATCGGTGACGCGGGCGATGGTCAATTCCATATTGGACTGACCGGAACAGAGCCATACGTCGCCTATCAGGATGTTCTTTACACTGAGGTCGTTCACTTCCATTTCATACGGGCCGCCGGCTTTCATGGAGGGGAGCATTATGTGCCATTTTCCTTTTTCGTCGGCTGATGCGCTGTATTTCTTTTTCTTGAAGGTGACTACTACGTTCTCACCGGGGTCTGCTGTGCCCCATATCTTGATGGGACGCTCGCGTTGCAATACCATACCGTCGGAAATGACGGCGGGGAGGTTTACTTTTGCTTCTGCCAGCAGGGAGGCGGCAAAGGTTACTGAGATGAGTAGGGCTAGTTTATATTTCATTGTTATTTCTCCTATATTTTGAGTTTTTGTTATTGGTGTTCGTTAAAGGCTCTCTTAAAGAACTATGCTTTTTGCACATATTTCATTTTATATTAGTCGGAGGTAACTTCTTCCCCTCTTGAGCTACTCTTTCTACACATCTCTGTTAACATTTTCAGTAACGCTTTCATCCACCGTAGGGGCAGATTGAATCTGCCCGAAAACGATTTACTTTATGCATTACTCCCAAGGTCGTGACCGTTGGTTCGGGCGGATTCAATCCGCCCCTACGGTAAATGTTAACACAATGTGTATAAAAATCTCTCAAGAGGGGATGAAGATACTTTTGAGTATTGATTATCCTAAGCTACTCTCAGAATTTAGAATCAATTTTCCAAACTTTCCGGAGCCCCTAAGAAAGAAGGCTTTAACCCTCCGAAATTAATCATTATTTTCTGTATCACCAAAGCAGGATCTAAAGGACGTATTCTCAATGTATGTTTTTCCTTTTGATTTACCCGATGTTTGGTCTGAGTGGTAATGATGTGTTCCGCCTGCCATTTACCCAGTTCTCCTTTGTAATGGCCATTGATATTGATAATTTGTTCCGGCTCTCCATCCAGGCTGATGGCATAGCGTAAACCTTTATTTTCATTGAAATTCAATGTGGCAGAGAAACGTACATCTACTGTAGCTTCACCGTTCCTATCTGTTTCAAAATCATACTCCAAATACATATCTTTATCGGGAATTGAGGTGCAGGGAGAGGTAGTAACGGCAGATAAGGTGCGTCCTAAATTAGGAATCGTAATCCATTGTGCCGTTGCACCATTGGATGAACGGGTATAGTGTTCCGCTTCCATGGACACATATCCGTCTTTCTCCTTAAACAGATAAGGTGCAGGAGCAATTCGCGATTCCGGTATCATTGAGACTTCCGGCATGACATTGTATTTAGGATCGAACCAAGATTGATAACCGATGTGGGTCTGATCCATCATGTGATTCCATTTGCCTTTGCTCATTACCTTATTATAATGATAAGTCAATACAGAATCGCGTTCAAAGCAGTCACGCACCTTTGTGCCCCATTGATTGGCTTTTGTGTCATGCTTTGCTGCCAGACTGCGGTTCATGGCGAGTGCATAATACATTTCATATAGATTGGAACACGCCTGGATAGGGAAAAGTACCAGTTGGTCGAAAGCATCCCGATAGTTGTCCGGCATCAGATAATAAAGCCTGAGCGCATCGAGGCTTAGAGCGACATAATCATCCTTTACGCGTTGCCACTCGTTGTAGTTCTCTAAGCTGTAAGTCTTGTCACTCAACAACTCGGGGGTGACTCTGCGGTTGTACTTTGTATAGGTGTCGATTAATCGGGCAGCTTCTTTGGCATACTTTGCTCCGAATTGCTGTTCGCAGAACCGTTCGGTGTGGCTGAAAAGATTATTTTCATTGAACCGTGAGGGATCCCAGGCAAAATCGAGGAAGAAGGTGATGGGGTATTCCATCGGCTTCAAGTCGCCTACGTTGACTACCCATAATTGGCGCACGCCATGTTCGTAAGTCAGATTCATTTGTTCCCATGTGCGTTGTATTTGGGTGATATTGATCCACTTGGAGTTGCGCGGGCCGCCTACATAGTCAAAGTGGTAATACATTCCATAACCACCTTTGCGCGGCTTCGCTTTCAAGTCGGGGAGCTTGCGGACGTTGCCCCAGTTGTCGTCACATAGCAATAAGGTTACATCATCGGGTACGCGCATGCCTTTGTCGTAATAATCTTGCACCTCTTTATAGAGTGCCCATACTTGTGGGGTTTCGGAAGGTTTCTTTCCGGTTACTTTGGATATAATTTTGCGTTGGTCTTTCACGATATTCTGTAGCAGTGAGATATTGGCGTCTTCACTCATCGGTTCGTCTCCATCGCCGCGCATACCTACGGTTATTACTGCTTCCCAGTCCTTGCAACGCTCCATGCCTGTCTGCCAAAAGTCGCGGAGGACGGCGCCATTGGTAGTATAGTTCCATGCACCGGTTCCACGGCGTTTCCAGTCTTGCTGTGCCAGTCCCATGGGTTCGTGGTGCGAAGTTCCCATTACAATTCCCATTTCATTGGCAAGCGGGCCGTTGGCAGGATCATCGTCATAGAATGCGTTGCCCCACATGGCGGGCCACATAAAGTTTCCTTTCAGGCGAAGTATCAGTTCGAATACTTTTTCATAGAATTTGCTATTGAAGCCACCGAAGGTTTCACGCGTCCAGCCACTCAGTGCAGGGGCTTCATCGTTCAAGAAGATTCCGCGAAAACGCACGGCGGGTTCACCGTCGGTGTATTTTCCTGTCTTAATGCTTATCTTATTTTGTTTTTCGACAGGGACATCTGCCCAATAATACCACGGAGAGACTCCCATTTGTGAGGAAAGCTCGTAGATGCCGTAAATAGTTCCGCGTTTGTCGCTGCCGGCTATTACTACGGCTTCTTCGACTCCGTCCAAGGGGTTTTTGATGGTTTGGATGATATACTTCTCTCGTTTTCCTTGCAGATCGGAGGCTGTTAGTTTGCCGGAGCTCAAGAGTTGTTTTATCCAGTCGCTGTGGTCTATGGAGCCGATGATAAGCATTTTGTTTCCGGAGATGGTATTACGGATTTCCGGTTTTACTCCTGTTACTTTTTCTGCATCGGTTTGCAGGTTGGCGATGGAACGCAATACTCCTTTGTCTTCTTGTTGATCTACCAGTATAGGGTAGGCTTTTCCATTTTGTATCCATGCAAAATGGGTTCCGTCATTCGATACAAATCGCTCTACTGCGGAGAGGGGTTGTAATAGTAGCCAGCTCATCAGGGTGCAGAGCATCCAAATTGTTTTTGTTCTCATTGTATTTTTAATTTAGTGTTACTTCTTAATATTAGTTATTCTGTTCATCTTAGGGATAGGTTTTGAATTATTTATTGACTGTGGTTTACATCAGTCAAAAGTAACTTCATCCCCTCTTGAGAGGGGTAGGGGTGTGTGAATGGCATCAACTTATGTGTTCGTGGGTGTATTCTAACACACCCCCTACCTAAGATGTTAAGAATCTCTTGTTTCCTTAAAAATACTTCTTTATAATTTTAGATA
>CABMPB010000039.1 GCA_902388365.1 uncultured Bacteroides sp.
CCGACCCTCTGCTTGTAAGGCAGATGCTCTGAACCAGCTGAGCTAAACGCCCGTAGCCTCTTGTTTTCAAAAGCGTTGCAAAGATACGGCTATTTCTGATAACTGCAAATTTTCTGCACTATATTTTTTCATTTATTTTTCAAGAGAATACATAACTATCTGAAATACAAGAAATAACGTGCAAAAGAATTGTGTTTAACGAAATAGAGTTTAAAAGGAGGTTACACCTTATTAATATAAAGGAGTATCAAAAAAAGAAAGATCGTCAAAACAGAAATCAGCCATCCTTTTGCCATAGGCGCGTAGGGGCGGGGTTTGCCCGCCCGATAACAGTTCTCTTTATGTATTCGGGCAGGCAAACCCTGCCCCTACGGTGGATAAGTTCAACAAACAATCGTTTTTTATTCTTGCCCAAAACGTTTTGCCTGTTCAGCAATCAGTTCCGCATCATCGAAATAATTAATCTTCATGGCTCTACGTACATCGTCCAATGTAGCGGCGGCGGCGGCACGGGCTGTTTCACATCCCTTGCGTAACATTTCATAGATAGCAGGAATATCCTTTTCAAACTCTTTGCGACGATCACGAATCGGAGTAAATTCTTCCTGCATAATAGCTGCCAGGAATTTCTTCACTTTCATATCTCCCAATCCACCCCGAGTATAGTGTGCCTTCAATTCGGCCAAATTGGGATAATCAGGCAAATAACGGTCAAAATGCTCAGGTTTACAGAATGCGTCCAGATAAGTAAATACTGTATTCCCTTCCAATTTGCCCGGATCGGAAACTTTAATGTGAGTGGGGTCAGTGTACATGCTCTTCACTTTCTTTTCCACTTCATCAGCAGTATCAGACAAATAAATGCAATTACCCAGTGACTTACTCATCTTAGCCTTTCCATCCGTACCCGGCAAACGCAAGCAAGCCGCATTATCCGGCAACAAGATTTCAGGTTCTACCAAAGTTTCACCATAAATATAGTTGAAACGGCGAACGATTTCACGAGTCTGCTCAATCATTGGTTCCTGATCCTCGCCCACCGGAACGGTAGTAGCCCGGAAAGCAGTGATGTCGGCAGCCTGACTGATAGGATAAGTAAAGAAACCGACAGGAATGCTGGTTTCAAAGTTACGCATCTGGATCTCGGTCTTTACAGTAGGATTGCGTTGCAAACGAGATACGGTAACCAAATCCATATAGTAGAAAGTCAACTCGCACAATTCGGGAATCTGAGATTGGATAAAGATAGTAGACTTTGCAGGATCTAAACCGCAAGCCAGATAGTCTAACGCCACTTCAATTACATTCTGACGTACCTTCTCCGGATTATCAATATTATCAGTCAAAGCCTGTGCATCGGCAATGAAAACAAAAGTCTTGTCATACAATCCGGAATTCTGAAGCTCTACTCTGCGCTTCAACGAACCCACATAATGACCAATATGTAATCTTCCGGTAGGACGGTCACCTGTCAATATGATTTTTTCTTTTCCCATTTCGTTTAAATATTATCTTATATTAAAAATTACGCAAAGATAGGAATATTCCAGCACAAAAACTTAACTTTGAATCTCTATTTCACATATAATAAATGTTTCCATGAATAAACTAAGACAGACTATCAAACTAGTTCTATTTATTTCAGTAGCAGGCATGTTCCTTGCAGCATGTTCTGACGATGACGATAAAAACATTCCTGTAAAGGAACCTTCAAGAGTCATCACCCGGATAGATGTATATAAGATTGCTGACGTTATCAGCCATCTGAGTACCGTTAACTTTGTGTACGACAGCAATAATCGCCCGACACTGATCCACAATGATACTCCATTAATGAACGCAAATTACTCCTATTCCGATAATTCAAAAATAAGCTATAGCTATGCCTCGGAAAATTCTTCATTGGTGGAAGTCAACACCACTTTAGAGAACGGGAGAAGCTACGTTTGCAAATTTTCCAATCAGGAGAATCCGATCACTTACTCTTACGACAATGACGGCTATCTGAAAAGTGCCAACAATAACGGAACAATACTGGAATATAAATGGGCAAACGGCAATCTGGAATCTATCACCTCGACTCCCAGGGGAGCCTACAATAGCGAATACAAAGTATCCGGCATTGCCAACGATTATAACTTAGATTTAAACACACTGGCACAATGGATTGACGACCGTAAAGACTACACGGAAGTTATGAATACCCTGGGACAGATGGCAGGCATCCTGGGAAAAAGGAGCAGCCACATTATAGAAGATACCTATTATATGTACGATTATAGTTTCAACCAAGACGGAAGATTAAAAGACATGACTTTAATAGGGTCAAATGCCGTAGGATATTCCTTCCGATTCAGCTATGACGATAACTATATCGAATAAATATACAAGAAAGTTATCATCCGACCGGAGTTTTAGAGTTTTATTTTAATTTGTGTAGACAAAGACCAAAATTTATTTTGTTATCTTGGAAATAAGTCGTTACTTTGCACAAAATTAAAATGCTATGTATCCTACAGGAACAAAGATAATATAGACATAAAAGCAAATGCGTTAGTCCTCGCACGAGGATGGACGCATTTTTTTTATATTTTAGCGACATTAAAACAACTATTATAAAAGAAACTTTCAATGAAAAAGGATTTAAAGAAAGTCCTGGTTTTGGGTTCGGGTGCCCTCAAAATAGGCCAGGCAGGAGAGTTTGACTACTCAGGTTCACAAGCGCTGAAAGCATTGCGCGAAGAAGGTATTCACTCGGTGTTGGTAAACCCTAACATCGCTACGATTCAAACTTCGGAAGGTATCGCTGACAAGGTATATTTCCTTCCCGTTACTCCCTTCTTTGTTGAAGAAATTATCAAGAAAGAACAACCGGACGGTATTTTGCTGGCATTCGGCGGACAGACTGCACTGAACTGCGGAACAGAACTTTACATGAACGGAACGCTGAAAAAGTATGGTGTAGAGGTATTAGGTACTTCCGTAGAAGCGATTATGTACACAGAAGACCGCGACCTGTTCGTTAAGAAACTGGATGAAATTCCAATGAAGACTCCTCACAGCCAGGCAGTAGAAAGCATGGAAGATGCATTGCAGGCAGCACGCACTATCGGTTATCCCGTCATGGTACGCTCAGCCTACGCACTGGGTGGTTTGGGTAGCGGCATCTGTCCGGACGAAGAAGCTTTCATCAAATTGGCCGAAAGTTCTTTCGCTTTCTCTAAACAGATCCTAGTTGAAGAATCATTGAAAGGTTGGAAAGAAATTGAATTCGAAGTAATCCGCGATGCTAATGACCACTGTTTCACTGTGGCAAGCATGGAAAACTTCGACCCGCTGGGTATCCACACTGGTGAATCTATCGTTGTGGCTCCTACTTGCTCGTTGACGGAAGAACAAGTAACCATGTTGCAGGAATTATCTACCAAATGTATCCGTCACCTGGGCATCGTAGGCGAATGTAACATTCAGTATGCTTTCAATGCCGAAACAAATGACTACCGCGTTATTGAAGTAAATGCCCGCCTGAGCCGTTCTTCCGCTTTGGCTTCCAAGGCTACCGGTTTCCCCTTGGCATTTGTTGCTGCCAAGATCGCTCTGGGTTACACTCTTGACCAGATTGGTGAAATGGGTACTCCCAACTCAGCCTATGCTGCACCTCAGTTGGATTACTTGATTTGTAAGATTCCCCGTTGGGACTTGACTAAGTTTGCCGGTGTATCCCGTCAAATCGGTTCCAGCATGAAGTCGGTAGGTGAAATCATGTCTATCGGCCGTTCTTTTGAAGAAATCATTCAGAAGGGTCTTCGTATGATTGGGCAGGGTATGCACGGTTTCGTAGGAAACGACCATACCCACTTTGAGAATCTGGATGAAGAATTGGCTAATCCGACTGACCTCCGTATCTTCTCCATCGCTTCTGCACTGGAAGAAGGATACAGCATCGACCGCATCCATGAACTGACCAAGATTGATCCTTGGTTCCTGGGCAAGCTGAAAAATATTGTTGATTACAAAGCCAAACTTTCTACTTATAATAAGATAGAAGACCTGCCCGAAGATGTATTGCGCCAAGCTAAGATATTAGGTTTCTCTGACTTCCAGATTGCACGCTTCGTATTGAAGGCTACCGGCAACATGGAAAAAGAAAACCTGGCAGTACGCGCACACCGTAAGGCGTTGAACATACTTCCGGCTGTAAAGCGCATCAACACCATTGCGTCTGAACATCCTGAACTGACCAACTATCTGTACATGACCTATGCCACTACAGGTTACGATGTTAATTACTATAAGAATGAAAAATCAGTAGTCGTACTGGGATCAGGTGCATACCGCATCGGTTCTTCCGTAGAATTTGACTGGTGTTCTGTAAACGCTGTACAGACTGCACGCAAGTTGGGTTACAAATCAATCATGATTAACTATAACCCCGAAACGGTTTCTACCGACTATGATATGTGCGACCGTCTGTACTTTGACGAACTTTCATTTGAACGTGTGCTTGATGTGATTGACCTGGAACAACCGGGCGGTGTCATCGTATCAGTAGGCGGACAGATTCCTAACAATCTGGCAATGAAGTTGCATCGCCAGTCGGTGCCTGTATTGGGTACTTCTCCGCTTTCTATCGACCGCGCAGAAAACCGTCACAAGTTCTCGGCTATGCTTGACCAACTGGGCATTGACCAACCGGCATGGAAAGAACTGACCAGCCTGGAAGATATGGAAGAATTTGTAAACAAAGTAGGTTATCCGGTACTGGTTCGTCCTTCTTATGTACTTTCCGGCGCTGCCATGAACGTATGTTACAACGAAGATGAACTGAAAGAGTTCTTGCAGATGGCTAAGGAAGTTTCCAAGGAATATCCGGTAGTGGTCTCACAATTCATGCAGGAAACAAAAGAAATAGAGTTCGATGCTGTAGCCCAGAATGGTGAAGTGGTGGAATATGCTATTTCCGAACATATTGAGTATGCAGGTGTGCACTCTGGTGATGCCACGTTGGTGTTCCCGGCTCAGAAGATTTATTTCGAGACAGCCCGCCGCATCAAGAAGATCGGTCGCCGCATCGCTAAAGAATTGAATATCTCCGGCCCGTTCAATATGCAGTTCCTGGCTAAGAATAATGAAGTGAAGGTTATAGAATGTAACCTGCGTGCCTCTCGTTCTTTCCCGTTTGTTTCTAAGGTTTTGAAACGTAACTTCATCGAAACAGCAACCCGCATTATGTTGGGCGCTCCTTACAGCCAGCCTGATAAATCGGCATTTGATATTGACTGGATCGGCGTAAAGGCATCTCAATTCTCATTCTCTCGTCTGCACAAGGCAGACCCGGTACTGGGTGTAGATATGTCTTCAACCGGTGAAGTAGGTTGTATCGGTGATGATTTCCACGAAGCATTGTTGAACTCACTGATTGCCGTAGGATTCAAGATTCCTAAGAAATCGGTTATGTTCTCGTCAGGCGCTACCAAGTCTAAAGTAGATTTATTGGAAGCCAGCCGCCTGTTGGCAGAGAAAGGATACGAAATTTATGCTACCGCCGGTACGGCAACCTTCCTGAATGCCCACGGAGTAACAACCACTCCCGTATTCTGGCCGGATGAACGTCCTGAAGCAGAAAGCAACGTAATGAAGATGATTGCTGAACACAAGTTTGATCTGATCGTTAATATTCCGAAGAATCATACCAAACGTGAATTGACCAACGGTTACAAGATTCGTCGTGGAGCTATCGATCATAATATTCCTCTGATTACCAATGCCCGTTTGGCAAGTGCATTCATCGAAGCATTCTGTGAAATGAGCGAAAAGGATATTCAGATTAAGAGCTGGCAGGATTATAAATAATCTTTTCAGATAGAAATAAAGAGGTGTGCCCAAACTCCAATAATGGCATTATTGGAATTGAGGTACACCTCTTTTTATATTTTATTATTTCTCATACTTCCTTCCCCCCCTTAATATATTTCATTGAAAGGACTAAAAAACTAAGAAAAAAAGAGTCTTATCGGATTATTTTCATAACTTTGTTTCCTATTCAGCTAAAACAAATATCAAATTGACATTTCGATACATCCAAACAACAAACATAAAAAACTATGAATAACTTTTTCCTAGAAACACATCAGGTTGTAAAACGTTTCTCCAACCACACAGCACTGAATGGTGTCAGCATCCAAGTTCCCGAAGGGCAAATATTCGGATTACTGGGACCGAATGGTGCCGGCAAAACTACCCTAATCCGCATTATCAACCGCATTACAGCTCCCGATTCGGGGGAAGTTCGTTTCAACGGGCATCTGTCCCAACAAGAAGATATTTACCATATAGGCTACTTGCCCGAAGAACGTGGTTTATACAAGAAAATGAAAGTGGGCGAACAAGCCATCTACTTGGCCCAACTGAAAGGACTTAGTAAGGCAGAAGCCACTTCCAGGCTGAAGATATGGTTTGAAAAGTTTGAAATCACCCCGTGGTGGAACAAAAAGCTGGAAGAACTCTCCAAAGGCATGCAACAAAAAGTACAGTTTATCATTACTGTGCTGCACAAGCCTCAACTGCTAATATTCGATGAACCTTTCTCCGGTTTCGACCCCGTAAACGCAGAACTGCTGAAACGTGAAATTTTGGAACTAAAGAAAGAAGGACACACCATTATCTTCTCTACCCATAATATGGCCTCGGTAGAAGAAATATGCGACAATATTGCCCTTATCAATCATTCGGAAGTGGTGCTGCAAGGCAATGTGAAAGAAGTGCGTTCACGCTTCAAAGCCGATACCTACACACTGAATACTCCGAAAGAACAACCTATAGAGGAATCCCCTCTGTTCAATATTGTAGCCACCCAGCCCACTGAAACGGAAATCCGCTACACATTACAGAAACGACAGGAAATATCCAATTCGGCATTGCTGACCGATATTGCCAAACAAACTGAAATAATCTCTTTTACCGAGTGTCTGCCATCCATGAACGAAATATTCATCCGCACGGTAGAAGGTCTGGATAAACATTAAAAACAAGAAACCATGAACAAGATATTAATCATCATACAACGCGAATTTCTGAATCGTGTAAGCAAGAAGTCATTTATCCTTCTCACCATCCTGATGCCGTTCATCTTTGCAGCCCTCATCTTTGTCCCCGCCATGCTTTCAACCGTAAAAAGCGATGAAGTAAAGCAAGTAGTAGTCATTGACCGGACACAGAAATACATCGGACAGTTCAAAAACGATGAATCCTATCACTTCATCTCCGGACAAGAAATGCTGCCCGAATATCGGAGCGACACTACCCACATAGATGCTGTAGTGGAAATTACGGATGATTTGATTCAGAACCCTGCGGCTGCCGCCATCTATTCACGCAAAGAAGTAACCAAAAGCCTGCTATCACTAGTAAACAATGCACTGAACGAACAGATAAGACATGACAAAATGGTGAGTTACAACATCCCGGAATTGCAAAATATCATGCAGGACTTCGACAAAAGATACAGTGCACGCACCATCAAATGGAGTGAAGACGGCACAGCAAACGAATCAAACGCCGGTATTGCCATAGGCGTGGGCATGATACTGACAATCCTTATTTATATGTTTGTCATGTCCTACGGCGGCATGGTGATGCAAAGCGTTATGGAAGAAAAGACCAGCCGCATCGTCGAGCTAATGGTATCATCGGTCAAGCCGCTTCAGTTAATGCTCGGCAAAATTATCGGCATTGGTCTGGTAGGCATCACCCAACTAGCCATTTGGGGAATCTTGCTCGCTGTTCTTCTGAGTATTGCGGACGTTACTTTCGGAGGGGGCATATCACCATTAAACGGAGCCGAAAACATGATCGGTACCCTACAGAACTTGAACCTGCTGAAACTGGGTATACTTTTTACCTTGAATTTCATAGGCGGATTTCTGATTTACGCTTCCATCTTTGCAGCTATCGGTGCTTCCATCAATGCCATGGAGGATTCCCAACAGTTCATGACACCTATTATGATATTGATGATCTTTTCTCTTTACGCCGGGATCTACAGCGGTGACAATCCGGACGGTCCGCTAGCTTTTTGGTGCTCTCTCATTCCGTTCACCTCTCCCATTGTTATGATGGTACGTGTACCACTGGATGCACCAACCTGGCAAATCATCCTTTCCCTATGCATTCTATATGCGTCAGCTTTCGCTTTTATCTGGATATCGGGAAAGATTTACCGAGTAGGTATTCTGATGTATGGCAAGAAACCGACTTTGAAGGAGATGATAAAATGGGTATCTTATAAATAGGGTTCAAACCAAAGAAAAGAAACAGAATAAGATTAAAACACATAGAAAAAGCTGTATCCAAATGGTTTCACCCATTCCGATACAGCTTCTTTCATAAATATTTCATTAATAGACGGAAACCGTGTTCCTATTTTCTTCCGGCTATCACCTTCAAGAAGGAAGGAGTATAACGCCTCAACAGATAAAATACCAGTAAAAGGAAGGCAACGGTAACGAGCACTGCCAGAATATAAATAGAAAGCATACCTAAATCTGTAACCGGGCGACAAACAAAAAACAGCAATTTTAGCAATTCACCACACAGCAGTGTATGTGTAATGTAAATAAAGAAACTGGAAGCCGCCAGAAAAGAACTCACCTTACAAACTCCACGCCGCAGCAGCCATGCCGCAACATTATATGCAAAGAACAGCCCTACAAACACATTCAGTCTTTTGATGGTATCCGAAACAATAGGCAAATAATGTACTGAAGCAACAAAAAGTAGAGCCAGCAACGGATAAAGTATCATAGAACTCTTGAAGAAACGGCTGAATTCAGTCATCATATCCTTCTTGTTCACACTCATATAAGCACCCCACAAAAAGAAAAAGAATGCTGTCAACAACTGGTTAATATGTCCCAAATCCCAATAAGCTAAAGTAAACCATAATACGCCCAACACTAATACAAGATAATGCCGTGTGCGTTGTAGCAACCAATAGAGCAAGGGCGTACATAGCACCACTATCATCAAATCCCGCACAAACCATAAAGGAACGTCTTGCGGATAAATATTATTGTTGATGACTTCATCTACAGTAGGAGGTTGAATGAATATGCCTTCTTTAGCATTCCAAAAGGTTTCCAGTATAGCCGGAAAGCTAAAGTCCAGCCGAATTTTATGAATATTCGGGAAAAGAGAGGAAAAGCAAGGCAAAAACCGAGGAAGAACCAATAATACAGCTACAATATTCCATATTATATAAGGTATCAACAAAGTCTTCAATCTATTCTTCAGTTTCTGAATATATTTTTCTTTTGTCAGTTCAATGCCTAAAAAGAAAACGAATCCGGAAATAAAAAAGTATATTGGCACACTCTGCCCTCTGAGGAAGCCATCTATAAAATGGTTAACTTCCAATAATACAGGCATATTTTCAAAAGAGATTGTAGTTCCATGTATTTTAAATCCTTCTGTACTGAATGTGTGAATGGCCAGCACCACCACAGCCAATGGGAAGCGCAGCAAGTCCAAGCTTTGCGAGCGCAAATCATTTCTACTCATAATTACATTTTAAATTGTCGTGATTAAATTAAGAAAACTAAAAGCGTGCCCCCGGTGCATCTCTAAGAAGAATACAACAAGGAGCACGCCCATTCACAACAAAATAAAATGGGGTGCATCAACCTGTGCGATTTCTTCGGATTCTAAGAATAAAATTGGTCGTTTTTTCTAATACAAGAAATGCCGGTGGAGCAATATTAAATAAATAGAATAATGGGGATTATGTCATAGGCTATATTTTTTTAAAGTGTTAGTACTCTGACGTATAGATACAAGAAAAGGTGTGCCCCGACTTTTTTAGTGTATAGAAGGTAACGACCAAATCACCCGAATCCGACTAAAACAAGCCATAGGAACACACCCCATTAAGGTGTATCCACAAACTTGTTTCTTCGGATTTTTATTGGTCGTTTTATCTATACAAGAAACAAATGCAAATACTAATATGTCAATTTCTTATATCCGAATGTCTTTTATCTCTATATGTTCATTCGTTTTTTTATTTCTATGCAAAAATAACACTTTCTTTTCTTTATTTCAAGGCTTCCGGATAGTATTAGACAAATTAAAATAGATGATCACCCAGACTCGACCGATATTTAATGGTAAGACATAGCTCTTTCATTCATGTACATTTATTGCGTATACTCAAATCTCCCTAATTCTCCTGACAGGCTTTCTAAATCATTTTATCAGCCAATCTAAGCGCTTACTCCCTTTAGATTAAGGTCTTTTAACCGGTTGACTACTACAGACTCTTATGGCAGACTGTACAGTCTACTATAGCAGACTATACAGTCTGCCATAAGAGTCTATACGGTCTGCCATAGTGGGCCGTAATAATCTGCCAATTAAAAGACCTCAGCTTACAGTAAGAAAGATCTTAGCCTTCCTAATATATACAGTAAAGGGGACACTCCCAGCGGAAATGTCCCCCTCCCTTATACAACTTATTTCAAAGCTCCTTCAATAGCATTCATCAAATTATCAAACTCTTCCTTCTCATATCCGATGGAGGTATAAACAGCTTCCCCCTCCTTATTGAATAAATAAGCACGAGGTATCGACTTCTCAGCAAACAAAGAGAATACTTCACGCTTTGGATCAGGATACAAAGGGAAAGTGAATTTCTTTCTCTCATTATAAGTTTTCAACTGTTCATCCGTATGCTCACGGCCAATGACCAACAATACAAAGTCTTTATTATCTTTATATTTAGGCCATAATGTACTTTGCACTTCTGCCAGTTCTTTCTGACAAGGACCGCACCAAGTAGCAAACAGATTTACTAAAACCACTTTTCCTTTCAAATCTGCCGAAGAAACATCTCCATACACAGCAGATTTCAACTGGAAGTCAGGCAATTTATCACCTTCCTTCAATTCTTGGGCATTTACAGCAAATGCTACACAAAGCATTATGAACAATAATCCTAACTTTTTCATTTTCATAGTTCCAAATGTTTAATTATGAAATAACAAAGGCAAATATATCTGTTTTTCTTATATTTGCCGATAGAATATATTATTTTTTAGCCTATGATGATTTTTATTTCATGTGCCAAGACGATGACGGCACGCAGCAAGATAACAACTCCTATAACCAGCACACCTGAGTTTCAGGTAGAAGCGACACAAAACGCTCTTGATATGTCCCAGTTCCCTGCCGAAGAATTGGAACATCGGCTACGTGTCAACAGTAAAATTGCAGCAGAAAACTATCTGCGCTTCCAAGACTTTTGTTCGGAGGCAAACAAAGCACTTCCTGCATTGCTAGCTTATACTGGGATCGTATTTAAACGAATCCAGCCACAAGACTTTACCGCCGAAGATTTTATGTATGCACAAGACCATCTGCGCATCACTTCTTTTCTTTATGGTCTGCTTCGCCCGCTGGACTTGATAAAGAATTACCGCATGGAGGGAGATATCAAATTGCCCGAACGTGGAGGAATCAGCATGTTCGATTACTGGAAACCAATCTTGACAGACCGATTCATTGAAGCCATAAAGGAACAAGGAGGTGTATTGATAAACCTCGCCAGCGGCGAGATGAAAGACCTTTTTGACTGGAAACGCGTAGAAAAGGAAGTACAGGTAATCACCCCCGAATTTCAAGTTCTGAAAAAAGGAAAGTTAACCACCGTCGTAATTTATGCCAAAATGTGCCGTGGAGAAATGACACGCTTCATCATTAAGAACCGCATAGAGAAACCCGAGGATTTAAAAGGATTCAACTGGGAAGGATTCAGTTTTGATGCAGAGTGCAGCACGGATACACATTACCTTTTTAGCCTTCTTTCATAAAAAAATATTAAATAGTAAACGGCCTCAAACTTTTTATTAGCACTCATGTTATTAGTTGAAAATGGAAAGATAAACCTAGACAATAATAAACTAATAGAAATGAGTATGAAAAAATTAATGTTTCTGCTGGCTGCTGCCAGTTTTAGTTCTGTAGCATTCGCACAACAGAGCAACAATTCACAGAACGCTATCGTTGGAGAGAGCGTAGACGTAATGCAAGTACCTGTAGACAAGTACAAAGTAGAAACTAACCGCTTCTTCGATAATTGGTTTTTCTCTGTAGGCGGTGGTGCACAGGTTTTATTTGGCGACCAGGCCAGCCTAGGCAAATTCAGCAAACGCATTGCTCCTGCCCTTCAGGTGTCAGTCGGCAAGTGGTTTACTCCCGGGTTAGGATTGCGTTTACAGTATAGCGGTTTACAATCTAAGAGTTTCTCCAGAGAGCCATCACCATATTCCAAACCTCATATGTTGAGTGAAGGTTACTATCAGGATAAGTTCAACTATATGAACCTGCACGGTGACATTTTATTCAATGTCAGCAATATGTTCGGAGGCTACAATCCCGATCGTGTGTATGATTTAGTTCCTTTCCTGGGCTTCGGTTTCACACATGCATATAACGATGACGCCCCACGCCGCCATTTCTTTGCATTCAACTTTGGTTTGATTAACACGTTCCATATTGCAGATGCATGGGATTTGAACTTGGAACTTTATGGAATGGGTGCAGAAAACCAATTTGACGGTAAGACCTTTACCAAAGGTTTGGACGTAATGTTGGGCGCAACTGTCGGTATCACTTATAAATTCCCTCAAAGAGGATTTAAACCAGCTCCGGATGTAGATGCAATAATGGCACTTACTTCTTCACAGATGGATGCCATCAATGCAGCTTTGGCTCAGCAGATTGAACAAAACCGCCAGTTGAAAGCACAGCTTGCCAATACTCCGAATGAGGTTGTAACAGAACAAGTAACCGTGAATCAAATTGTTCCGGCTCCCCAATCTGTATTCTTCCAGATCGGCTCGGCTGCACTTCCTCCAAAGTGCATTGTGAACTTGCAACAGGTAGCCAATTTAGTAAAAGACAATCCGGGCATGAAACTGAAAGTAACCGGTTATGCTGATAGCGATACAGGTAGCGCCACTTGGAATAAGCAGTTGAGCGAAGACCGTGCTAACAATGTAGCCAATGAATTGGTAAAATTGGGTGTTAACAAGAGTAACTTGATCATCAGCGGTATGGGTGGTGTCAATACTTTGACTCCTCCGTCATTCAACCGTCGTGTAATTATCGAAGCCCAATAATACTCTGCCTTTATTAGGTAAGCATCCCCCGCAACTATTCGTGAAGTTGTGGGGGATTTTTATTCAGATGGAATAGTTCCACTGGTCTAATGCAAACTTCCAATGTTCTTCTACCAACCGGATGGTGCGATCATCATATTTATACTTATTCTTCTTGTATCCCTTCTTTCCACCTATATACCGGCTGATTGCCGGAGAAGCCTCTTCAAACCCGGGAATAGAAAGTGACTGATAAATATGTTCCGTCATCGCCGTGGCATCCGCTTCAAAATCTTCAAACTTTATCTCTATCAGATTTCCTTCGGGAACGAATCGTTTATCTGCCTCATATTTATGATAGAGTTTGGCATAAACAGACAAGATATTCTGTTCCAACACTTCGGGAGAAATATCTTCCAATTTCAAAGGCTGGATCGTATTGGTAAAGAAATTGCGCGTCGATTCAAAAACGGTATATGGATTACGCATCAAGTAGATAAACTTTGCATTGGGGAACATCTTTACCAATTCTTTTACCCGTCCGGTATGGGGAGGATTCTTGCTTAAGAACTGTGTACCGCCTGTATTCCAAAGGGAGATCTTTATAAGTTTGGTAAAGATTTCCTCGAACACTTTCAATTCAGCATCACTAATATCATTGAACAGCAGGTATTTATCGGCATATTCTTGTTGATATTGGGGCAGGAACCAAAAATTATAATAGGTATAGGGCATCATATTTGCCAAAGCAAATTCCTCTTCCTGGGGTAAATCTACTGCCAATTCCATATTGTCCGTTGGACGTTTGTCGGGCATCAGCCAACTCATGTTTTTCTTAAAGAAAGGCTGCCCCCACATCATCAGATGGGGAAATACGGTTTGGTAAGTAGTGTTGTAGCCAAAATGCTTATCGCAGGAAAATACATTGTGCATAAAGGTAGTTCCGCTACGCCAATGCCCCAGGATAAAGACCGGATCATGTTCCAATGGTTTGTCTGCCAATAGTTTCCGGTATCTGTTTTCCTGCAAAGGCGCTAATGTGGAAAGTAACCGGCATACCATCTTGGTGAGGCGGTATTTTCCTCTATATGCCGGGTCAATCTCTCTTCCGGCAGTAATTGCCTTGAAAGTTTTCCAGTCGGCACCTACTAATGTATTGATTGGTAATTTATTGAATTCTAGTAATCCCATTGCTGTCTTGTTTGATTATTAATAAGGTAATACGCTATTTTTCTATTTTTACAGCAATTCCCTGCCGGTTCAACTCTTTCACTACCTTTTCTATGGCTTCATAATGTTCCTCACCAATCTCCATACCGGACAGATTCAGCACAGGAATATCCAGAGCATGAATCATATCTTTAGCCTCTACCCTGTCAATAATCATACCAACAGCACTGGTATTGTTACTTATCGGATCAATCAAAATAAATGATCCGCAAGCCTTGTTCCTCTTATAAGGGTCAAAGAAAAGCGGTTTGGCTGTAGTAAATGTAACGCGGGCTATTTGATTCAACTGCAAAGGAAGTTCGGTTTTGGTCAGTTTACCATTTTCTACAGACAGATGTTCCATCGTATTGACATCCACTTTATACTTGATACGATCTATATGCGTACGTCCGGTATTTGTGGTTTGCTTGATAAAGAACGACTTATGAAGATCCATCGGTTCTTCGTCCATCCATACCAACATGGCTTCAAAATTACGGTCTACCAAAGGCACATTATCAGGATGTACCAGCATCTCGCCACGGGAAACATCTATTTCATCTTCCAAAGTCAAGGTTACAGCTTGCGGGGGAAAAGCATAATCCAGTTCTCCGTCATAAGTAACAATGCTCTTTATATGTGACTTCTTGCCCGAAGGCAAAGCCATTACTTCATCTCCCTTACGGATAATGCCGGATGCCACCTTACCGCAAAAGCCACGGAAGTTCAGGTTCGGCCTCAACACATACTGAACCGGGAAACGGAAATCCTCCAAATTATGGTCGTTTTCAATGGATACGGTTTCCAACAGTTCCAACAAAGAAATGCCCTTATACCACGGAGTACGTTCCGATTTCTCAACCACATTGTCTCCATCCAATGCCGAAAGAGGAATGCAGTAGACATCAGGAATACCCAACGGTTCCACAAATTTCTTGTATGCTGCAACAATTTCATTGAAACGATCCTCCGAAAAGTTTACCAGATCCATCTTGTTCACAGCCAGTACCACATGTTTAATTCCTAACAAAGAAACCAGGAAGGTATGACGGCAAGTTTGTGTTATCACTCCCAAACGGGCATCTACCAGAATAATAGCGAGATTGGCAGTAGATCCACCGGTTATCATATTCCGTGTGTACTGCTCGTGCCCCGGAGTATCGGCAATAATAAATTTTCGATTGTTGGTAGAGAAATAGCGATAGGCCACATCAATGGTGATGCCCTGTTCGCGCTCGGCTTTCAGTCCATCGCACAACAGAGCATAATCTATATGGTCACCTGCATTTCCCATACGCTTACTGTCACGCTCCAAAGCAGCAAGCTGATCTTCATATAACTTCTTACTATCAAATAATAGACGGCCTATCAATGTAGATTTTCCATCATCCACGGAACCGGCAGTCAGCAGGCGGAGCAAATCTTTCTGTTCATCCTTATCCAGATACTCCTTTATATTCAGTTTATTTTCCATCACTCTCTTTTTAATTCTTGATTCTCTACTTAAAAGTATCCTTCGCGTTTTTTCTGTTCCATACTGGCATCTTGGTCAAAGTCAATGACACGGGTGGTACGTTCACTCTTGGTAGTAGTCATCATTTCCTCCACTATTTTCTCAATAGTATCGGCTTCACTCTCTACTGCTCCGGTCAGCGGCCAGCAACCCAATGTGCGGAAACGTACTTTCTTCATTTCGATGCGGTCGCGATATTCTTCGGGCAAACGGTCATCGTCTGCCATTATCAGATTCCCGTCTATATTTACAATAGGACGTTCCTTGGCAAAATAAAGCGGTACGATAGGGATATTCTCCAAGCGGATGTATTGCCAGATGTCCAGTTCCGTCCAGTTACTCAACGGGAATACGCGGATACTCTCTCCTTTATGTATCTTGGCGTTGTAAATATCCCACAACTCCGGTCGCTGGTTTTTAGGATCCCATTGATGGAAACGGTCACGAAAAGAGAAAATGCGCTCTTTGGCACGGGACTTTTCCTCATCACGACGCGCCCCGCCGAATGCGGCATCAAATTTATACTTATCCAGTGCATGAAGCAAAGCCTGGGTCTTCATCAAATCAGTATGCACCTTGCTGCCATGAGTAAACGGTCCTACCCCCGCATGAAAACATTCCACATTGCTTTCCACTATCAGGTTCCAGCCATATTCTTGAGCATATTTATCACGAAACTCTATCATTTCCCTGAATTTCCACTTTGAATCGATATGCATCAATGGGAAAGGGACTTTTCCCGGATAGAAAGCCTTTTCTGCCAGGCGCACCATGACGGACGAGTCTTTACCGATACTATAAAGCATGACAGGGTTCTCAAATTCAGCAGCCACTTCACGAATAATATGGATAGACTCCGCTTCCAATTCTTTCAGATGGCTCAATTTATACTTTTCTTCCATTTTCAAACAAATTATATTTTAGATGTACAGATACTTCACTGCATTTAACAGGACAAAGAAGAACATTTAGGCAGCACTAACTTTAGCAAAGCATTTACAGATTCCTCCAAACTCATCGTGGAGGTATCTAAAGACAATGCAGGGTGTTCCGGTGCTTCAAACGGTGCAGAAATCCCCGTAAAGTTTTTCACTTCACCACGACGTGCTTTGGCATAAAGCCCTTTCACATCACGCTTTTCGCACTCTTCCAATGGAGTACTGATGTAAATTTCAAGGAAATCTTCCTGTCCGATAATACGGGCGGCCATTTGGCGAAGTTCATTGCTAGGGCTGATAAATGCAGCAATCGTGATGATTCCCGTATCAACGAATAATTTGCCGATTTCAGCAATACGACGGATATTTTCGGTTCGGTCTTCTTCCGAGAAGCCTAAATTATTATTAATGCCGCTACGGATATTATCCCCATCCAGAATACGGCAAAGCAATCCACGTTTATGCAATTCACGCTCTAAAGCAATAGCGACGGTACTTTTACCTGATCCGCTAAGTCCTGTCAACCAAAGCATTATTCCCCGTTGCCTCAGCAACTCTTCTTTATCCTTACGAGACTGCATTTTGTCAAATATCGGATATATATTTTCGT
Organism: uncultured Bacteroides sp.; assembly: GCA_902388365.1. GTDB lineage: Bacteria > Bacteroidota > Bacteroidia > Bacteroidales > Bacteroidaceae > Phocaeicola. Next base: position 17,425 of record CABMPB010000039.1, read on the forward strand.
CTTTCATCTCTCTATTCAGACTTTATAGATAGTTGTTTATATTAGTATATGTTTACGTTCAAAAGTACGAATATATTTTTAGAGTTCCGCCATAATTTATAGAAAAATAAGAGGTAAAGTTCCCTATGCGGAAGCTCAAACGCAACCTCTTTAAGTTAAACCATATAGAAGTTAAAAAAAGAAGAGAAATGTTTCGAGTTTATCCGCAAAAAGGGTATCTTTGTTAGGAAGGAAGAGAAGGATATTTGTATAGAGCACACACATAAAATTTAAATACTATGAATAAAATGTCAGTAACACTCAGCCTTTGCATAGTTTTACTATCGGGCTGCTCCGGGAATGGTTCCAAAAGTTCTGAAACCACGGATCAAATAATTCGGGTGGAAGAAGCATTAAAACAACCTGAAAAGATACTATTGTCGGACATTGGAAAGGAGGTTGTTTATGTTCCACTTGAAACTACCGATTCGTCTTTGGTCAGCATTTCCTCTAGTAGCACAATGAGATTGCTGGACGACATGATACTAATCGGTACCAAAAATCACCCTATTAAAGTTTTCGACAAAAAGACTGGTCACTATTTGCGGGAAATTGGAAAAATAGGGAATGGTCCCGGGGAATATGCAGACGGAGCTTTTTTTCATATTGATGCTAAAACCCAAAATATATATGTAGAAGTGAACCCCAGTCAACGACATATATACAGCAAAGATGGCAATCTTATTAAAACCATTACATATAATTCCCCAATAGGAGTATTGACATCCCCTCTTTTCTTAGACGAGATTCTATATAGTTTCGTCACAATACCCAGTCCAGCCACTACCTGTTTTTCTGAGATTTATGATTTACGTACCCAGACCAAATTGGATAGTTTGAAACTTTCCGACAATAACATTCCAGCATCAGAAATAGAGATGGTAATGCCATTTAGTGGTATGGAAATGTTTGGAGGTCGCTCTTTCATGATGAAAATCAAAAACCAGACATGGACTTTCGGTAGTAGAGAAAACCCTCCCTTTTGGAGTTACAAAGATGAATTGCGTCTAAAAGATGTTTATAATGATACTGTTTTTACTATAAAAAACAGTTTCAGTGATATGCAACCAAGATATATTTTTGATTTAGGCAAATGGGGTGGTTTCAAACGTTATGAAACGGAGGATTATATGTCTGACAAACTCATCATTACGCGCATTTTAGAAACAGATAATCTGATTTATTTCAATATGATCCAGAATATGTATAATCTCAATAACTGGATAAAGCGAAATTGGCCTCCTATGTATTGTGGTATTTATAACAAGAAGGATGGTACAACTAAAGTAGGAGAAACACTGAATATTAAGAATGACAAGATTGCCTTTCCTGATTTTTCAATATATAATGTATCTAACAACGGAGAATTAGTAGCCTGCTATCAAGCAGAAAGTTTAATTGAAGCACGAGAGAATATCCCGGAATCAGATCAACCTGACTGGTTGAAGAATCTAAAAGAAGATGATAATCCTGTCATAATGATAATTAAATAATCCCTTTCTCAATATCGGTTCCAATGTCTCCTTTTTATAATGACAGCGGAACCGATCCTTTTATTAGAAAGGCCAAATCAAAGGAATCAGAAGTACGGATATGATAAAGGTCAGGATATTTAAAGGTAAACCGATACGCACGAAATCCGTGAATTTATAGTTTCCGATACCTTGCACTATCAGATTGGTCTGATAACCGATAGGAGTGGAAAAACTGGCAGATGCCGCAATACAAATTACGACAAAGAACGGCATGGGGCTTACTCCCAACTGGTTGGACAACGAAAGGGCAAGTGGAAAAGCAAGTGCAGCCGCGGCATTGTTAGTAATCAACTCCGTAAACAGATTTGTGATGATAAACAATACAGCCAATAATACATGGGGACTATAATCATCACTCATTTCAATAATGCCATGAGCTATACTGTCTGCCACTCCGGAATTCACCATAGCACGGCTAATGGCAAAGGCACAAGCAATAGTAATCAAAATATCCCATGATATATATTTGGTATATTTACGCGCCGGAAAGAGTTTAGTCCATGCCATAATCACCGTTGTGACTGCTGCAAAGAAAAACATATCGAGGTCAATGCCCAAATCCAACTCTTCTATGAAAGGTAATTCACCCACAGTAGCCCCGGCTATCATTAAAACCAAAAGAGTCAATGCAAGCCAACGCTTTTTTCTACTGGATTTGGGTTCGATGTCCTTGCCATTGGCAAGCAATACAAATACCGAAGAATCCCCCCATGTGGAGATGAAGGAATCATCCGCCATCAATATCAACGTATCACCTTCACGAAACTTTGTCCGCGCCAAGTTATCTACAATACTTTCACCACCCCGCTTTATTTCCTTCACTTCTGCGCCATAATGGCGGACAAAGTTAAAATCGCCCACACGCTTGTTGATACCCGGGAAGCGTGCTCCAATCACCGCCTCTACACGATGATACGATGATGCATCCGATTCTTTCTCACCATCTCCTACCCTGTCCACACGGACATCGGGCAATAACCGGGAAGAAAACAGCAATAAATAAAGAAAACCCGCCAAAGCAATGAAGATGCCGACGCGTCCCAACTCAAACATAGTAAATCCTTTATGTCCCGCATCCAAAATCATACCATCTACCACCAGATTGGTAGATGTACCGATAAGCGTACAAATTCCTCCCAAAATAGTAGCATACGAAAGCGGAATCAAGAACTTAGTAGCAGGAAGATTGACTGACTGCGCCCAACGCTTGATAATCGGCGCAAAGATAACAACAACCGGAGTATTATTCAGAAAAGCCGATACGAATGATACGGCAGGTAACATTCGTGCTTGTGCTTTGAGCACTGTAGTCTTTCCCTGGGGTAAAAGTTTCTTAATCAGTTGCCCCAATGCTCCTGACTGACGCACTCCTTCACTGATCAAAAAAAGTAATGCAACCGTAATCATCCCCTTGTTACTGAATCCTTCCAGCATTTCCTTCGGAGTAAGAATTCCGGAGCACAGAAAAAGCACTACTACAGAAAAAAGGATCATTCCGGGACGCATTTTATCAAGGATCAGTGCGGTCACCATTCCTATCAGTCCAAGGAAAACTATAATCATTTCGAATGTCAACATCGCTTTCTAGGGATTAGTTCCGTTTAACGATAAACCAAGGATTCAGTAAATCAGGTTTGTTATAAACAAGTGGTTCCTCTTTTCCTGCCTGATAAATCTCTGCCCCTGCCGCTTTCGCTATGGCATGACCGGCAGCAGTATCCCACTCCATAGTGGGAGCAAAACGAGGATATTCATCAGCTACTCCTTCACTCACCCAACAAATCTTAATTGAGCTACCCACAGAAACTAATTCTACTTCCGGATGCACTTTGCGTTTTTCTTCTATATACCACTCTGTTTCCTCAGAAAGATGTGAACGGGAGGCGACTATAACGAATGTATCGTTCTCTCTTGGACACGGCATCTTGACAGCAGATTGTTCCAGCTTTCCCAATGAGTGTCCGTTACGTGCTATGATTCCTTCCAATTTATAAGCACCGGAAGCTATTTCTCCCCAGTAAAGTATTTCTTTCACAGGCACGTAAATCACGCCAAAGACAGGAATACCCTTCTCCACCAAAGCAATATTAACCGTAAACTCACCATTCCTTTTTATAAACTCTTTGGTTCCATCCAAAGGGTCAACAATCCATAATGTATGCCACTGTGATCGTTCTTCATACGGAAGGTGTTTCCCTTCTTCGCTCAATACGAGATACTCCGTATCTTGTAAATAACTCATTATTACCTCATGCGCTTTACGGTCTGCCAAGGTCAAAGGAGAATTATCCGCTTTCTTCTCAATCTGAAAATCAGAAGCCGGATCATTATAAACGTCCAAGATTACTTTACCGGCAGCCAAGGCTGCATCAATCGCTTTTAGAATATATTCGGTACACATATCATGTTCAAATTAGAATGCTTCTGTCATATTGAAATAGAACAAACTCTGGTCGTTGGTAAAATTTCGCCCGAAATCCAGCCGGACGTTCATACGCGGTTGCACCTCAATACGAAGCCCCACACCGGCATTGGGCAATACACCTTCTATCTTACCCATTGTAGGCCCCATAAATCCGCAACCTCCCCATGCCACAAAACCTAGATGGTTCAGCATACGTTTTACCCAGGTTTCTTTGTCTGTATTAATCATCTGACGGTACTCGGCAAGCAGCACATGTGAAGATTTATCACGATACTGCCCCATATAATATCCGCGAAGGTCAAAGGGGGTACCACTCAAAGCATATTGGTTCAACGGGACATTGCCAAATACATTCTTTGTTTGTGCTGTCCATGCAATTACTTTTCTGTTACCTACGCTTTTATATTGCCGGTAGTCTATCTCCAAACGGAAAAAGTTATTATCACTTCCCAGAAACTTTTGATACATCAAGCCACGGAAGTCCAAATAAATACCCTTATATGCATTGGCAGGAATATCCCGACTGTCATAAGTCAACAGAAATCCGAGCCCGGAATTAAAGTTCTTATATCCATGCTCCGTTCCTCCCGCTTCTTTATAATCCGGTTGCTCTACCAAGTATTGGGCAGGGTCTGAAATCTTATCATAACTAACATCAATTTGTGGACCGGCAAAGAAATTACTTTTGCCTAAACGAAATAAAAACCAGGGATTAATCTGAATACCACTATAACGATATTCACTGGTAGAATCACTACGTTCATAATGCTTGTTGGTGGTGTAGCCAATACCATAGAAGTTCTCGCGCGTATTCTTATAAGTGAATTTACCAAAAATACGGAACTTGTCATTCTTAAAGAATAGCTGAGGTTTCACCATCAGGTTCAGACCACCTTCAAACATAACGGCAATAGCCATTGGCAACACCGAACGCCGTTGCAAGGTATCTGATGGATTCATACGGAATGTGACAAGAGCACTACCTCCTATCAATGCACCAAAATCCGGAGTGTAGCTAGGACCTCCTAATATATTATAATGTATATTGCGCTTGGCTACCTGTTGGCGCTTTAATTCTTTCTTCGAAAGTTGATGAGTAATAGAATCTGTTGAATTACTATTCATATTATTCCCCTGCGCCACAACATCCAAAGAACCAAACAGGCACAAAGCCAAACTAAGTAATATTATTTTCATATAATAGTTTATTGTTTGCGATAGAAAGTTTTTATCCCCAAAAAACTTTCTATCGCAAATGAGTTTTCAAAAGTACAAAAGTATTGCCTAAGATTGGTGTTATGGTGGGATTGTTTTAATTTAGTTCAAGAATCTTCACTTTCGATAACCTATTTAGTGCGGTTACTCCTCTTGGGATGTGAAGGTTGTTAGGAAAGTATTGTTTGCTATTCTCCACCGTAGGGGCAGATTGAATCTACCCGATAACAGTTTACTTATGTATACGGGCGGATTCAATCCGCCCCTACGGTGGAAGCCATTCTATATTGACGGTTATGGGATTCTATTATTTAAAAAGCTTTTCCAAATCATCCTCATTTATCACAGACAGAACCGTTTTTCCATCCGGAGTATAATTAGGAGTAGCCACAGCAAAAAGACCATCAACCAAGCTGGTCATTTCTTCATTCGTCAAGACCTGTCCCGGAACAATAGCCGCTGCTTTTGCCAAAGTCAAAGCCAGAATACTCTGTACCTCTTCTTTTACCTTTCCGCCTTTCTCCATAGCAGTATGCACCATATTCTGAATCAATTCTATGGGATTCAAACCTTCAATGCCTGCCGGAATACCATTAATCGCATAACTTCCTCCTCCCAAGTCAGTCAGTTCAAATCCTAAGAAAGATAAATCCTCCATTATTTCTTGCAGGATAGCAACTTCGGACAGAGGAAACTGCACGATATCCGGAAATAGCATTCCTTGAGAAACTCCTTGACGACGGGTTATCTGATCCAAATATTTATCATACAAAATACGAATATGCGCACGTTGCTGATCAATAATCATCAATCCGGATTTTACCGAAGTCAGAATGAAACGTCCTTTAAACTGATAGTGCTGTGTAGACTTCTCACTGACACCTGCATCTTCCACATGGTCATATAAACCGGGATTTTCTGTGGCAGGGGGCATATTCATCATATAATCACTTTCATCCGGATGAGAAACCTGTGAAGACACATGCTGCTCCAATCCCGAATACAATTGTTCCCAATCACGACTCGGTTTTGAATAGGAAGAAGGCGGAGCGGCAGAGGTATTGAAAGGATTATATTCCGGATTATAAGTTGTCTTTGGCGGCTGGATACCGGCATAGGGAGATGCATCAAAAGCAGGAATATCCGGCATTCCTTCCGTATCAAAATCAATGGAGGGAACTGCATTGAACTTGCCCAAAGTTTCCTTGACCGCAGCAGCCAAAATCTGCCAGATAGCCTGTTCGTTCTCGAATTTAATCTCCGTCTTGGTAGGATGGATATTCACATCTATATTTCCGGGGTCTACTTCAAAGTAAATGAAATATGAAACCTGCTCGCCCACAGGAACCAACTGTTCATAAGCATCCATTATTGCCTTATGAAAATAAGGATGCCGCATATAGCGTCCATTCACAAAGAAATACTGACGCGCACCTTTCTTACGGGCACTCTCCGGTTTGCCTACAAAGCCCGAAACCCGAACCATTGTCGTATCCACATCCAACGATAACAATTCCTGATTGATTTTCTTTCCGAAAACTCCCATTATGCGCTGACGAAGCTGGAGGGCAGGAAGATTAAACAATTCGGAACCGTTATGGTGCAATGTAAAAGATACATCCGGATTAACCAATACAATACGTTCAAATTCCGTCAGTATATTACTCAGTTCCGTTTGATTGGATTTCAAGAACTTGCGGCGGGCAGGAACATTAAAGAAAAGGTTCTTCACGCTGAAACTACTCCCCTTAGGACAGGAAACAGCCTCTTGACTCTCTACCTTGGAACCGGCTATGGTCAACAGAGTCCCCAATTCTTCGCCATCCATACGGGTACGAAGTTCTACTTGGGCAACGGCAGCAATAGAAGCCAATGCCTCACCACGAAACCCCATGGTGTGCAAAGCAAATAAATCTGCCGCTTCGCGTATCTTGGAAGTGGCATGACGCTCAAAGGACAGACGTGCATCTGTCTCCGACATGCCTTTTCCATCATCAATTACCTGAATAGAAGTCTTTCCGGCATCCACCACCAATACATCTATATGGGTAGCACCTGCGTCAATAGCATTCTCCACCAATTCCTTAATCACTGATGCAGGACGCTGTATCACCTCTCCCGCTGCTATCTGATTAGCAACGGAATCCGGCAGCAAACGGATAATATCGCTCATAAATTTATCAACTTTTTTAATTAAAAGGTCAATTCACCAGTCACCAGATAATGCAGAATATACAGCAATACCAGGATGGCGACAAACAATGCCCCGTATGTCAAAGGCTTACGGCCGCTTTCTTTTCTGCGTTTCAGATGTTTGGTTCCTTCCACAAACTTTCCACGAATGTCTTCCGGGGAAAATTCTTTCGGAGGAAGCATACCCAAATCACGTTTGGCATTTTCCTCTAACTTTTGCAGTTTCTCCTTGCGCTCGTCCACGTAAATATACTGATGGTTGAAACGGCGGGGCTTTTCCATTTTAAACATTCCCATAAGCTACTTCTTTTTATTAAATAAGTTCTGATTCGGCAAAGGAACAGCACTTCGATTGCTCTTCTTTAATTCTTGTCCGGCCTTCTTTCCGCGCCACTCAAAAATATCTTCTTTATTCAGCGGGCGGATATAGTCAAACCAGACAAAATTATCCAGTTTCATCTTTTCAGGAGGAAGTTGGTGCATCGGGTAGAGTGTACCGTTTGATTTGGGACTCATAACCATCTTTTTCATCTTCCTGTTTTCCAGAAACATATTCAGCAGACTCGTTTCCGAGACGTTCATACCAATCAAGGTACTGTCACTCTCCATCGGATAGTATACCAAGCGGACAGAACCGATAACATCCACTTTGTGCATCTCGCCATTCTTGAAATAGGCTTTCATTTCTTTTCCCGTCACCTGGTTATAATTCACTGAATCCAGTCGTTCTACAGATAAAGCTTGATTCTGAATGTGCGCCCAGTCTATGGTACTATCATTCATGTATATCATGATTTTCTCGCCCAATAACTGCTGATTGTTATTCCACAGGATGGGGTCATAATACATGGTAAGGCAACTGTCTTTAGAAGAAAAGACCAACGAATCACATACTCCCTGCACATCCGTGCGATACATACGAACTTTATGATAAGCCCTTGTCTCGCGAAACATGGAGTCGGTATTTAAGTGGAAAGTGTACATCTGCAACGTATCAGCATGCATAAACAAACTATCGCCTTGCGAATAGTCCACCGCCACAGCCTTCTTGGTAGCAAAAGCATATTTGGTCAGCTCATTGTAATAACAATAATCGCCGGTCAGCATATTCTTGTTGATGGTATCGGTCATCACCACGTTATCAAAAGCCTCTCCATATCCTCTTACACGATCATAAAACAAACTGTCCCCCGTCATTCGCTTGCCTTCATTGGTCAACACGGAACGGTTCAGCAATTCTGCCTGTCCTATCTGGGTATTATAAAAGCCGAGTTCCGAATAAATATGGTTCGCATCGCTGACAATATCAGACGGCCCCACAATATTTGCAATCTTAGTTGCTGTGCTGTATCTCAATGTATCCGAAGTTAATGTAAACTTAGGATTTACCAGCTTCACATCGTAATTAAACACGGAGATCTTTGTAGCCGGACTGTACTCCCCCCATTCCGAGGTCAATACATTTTCCTCGTCCATCAAGGTTCCTCCATCAAAGTAATAGCCCAAATTATAGATACGGTCGTAGTTCAAACTATCCGTCAACAAAGTGGTATTCTTGTTCTCCATACGCACATTGTAACGCACTTGGGCTATTTGTGTATTCCCGTCATAAAACAAGTAATCACCATAAAGGAATAATGTATCGCCCTGCACCATCTTCACATTATCAAATGCCTCCAATGAATTTGTTTTTTCGTAGAAGCAGGCACTGTCACAATACATATATACACTGTCATGGCGGAACGCAACATTCCCAATCAATATCTGCGCATCAGGGTCCGGATTCAAAGGACTCTTTTTCAACACATCCGAATGTAACAGATAAACCTTGCTCTTGGCAGATTTCTGTTCTCCCTTTTGAGTCGGCTTTACCTGTGCCAACAAGCAAAAGCCGAACAGGCACAGGATACTTACAACAAGTATCCTATGCCTGCCCGAAGAGTATTTATTCTTTCTTTTTCCAAGCATATATCTTATACACTACATTTTATTTCTTTACCCAACCCGGATATTTGAAATCGCATTTCTGCCATTTCTCATTAATACGCACGTAGGTATGTTTTTGTTTATCCTTGATCCATTTCTCCAGCTTTTCCTCACTGCGTTTTTCCATTACGATATTTTTCAATCGCTGGTAGTCTTCTGTGATGGTAGCCTTATGACCATTGATACGGGTTTTCAACTTCACAACCGCACAAATTTCTTTTCCTTTTGCATTAATCATGGTAAACGGTTTGGAGATCTCACCTACATTCATTCCTTCCACCATCTTAGCCGCCTCCTGAGACACCTGTGCCAACTGCTGCATTTCGAAACGAGCCGTACCGGTCTGCGGGTTAGCCATCAAACCATGATTGTTACGAGTTTCCTTATCTTGTGAAATATAAGTGGCAGCATCGTCAAAAGAAAACTTTTGGTTACGAATATCGTTGGCAATAGAATCCAGACGCAACAAAGCTGCTTCCAAATCTTTTTCTTCCACTTTCGGCTTCAGCAAAATATGGCGGGTATTGATGCGATCACCACGTTTTTCAATTAACTGAATAATATGGTAACCAAATTCTGATTCTACAATTTTAGAAACTTTGTTCGGATCCTGCAAGTTGAATGCCACATTAGCATATTCCGGCACTAATTCTGCTTTCCCCATAAAACCAAGCTCTCCACCGCGGCGGGCAGAACCTGCATCTTCCGAATACATTCGCGCTAAAAGAGAGAAAGAAATATCACCTGTATTAATACGATCTGTATAGTCACGCAATGTCTTCTTTACGCGGTCTATCTCTTCCTGCGGAATCTTAGGCTCCAAAGTTATAATCTGTACTTCCACCTGTGTAGGAATGAATGGAATACTGTCAGATGGCAGATCCTTAAAATAGCGGCGTACTTCAGCAGGCGTAATCTTTATATCACCTACAATATGTTGTTGCATCTTCTGCACAGTCTTTCCATCGCGTACATTTTCGCGAAGCATTTCGCGTATTTGCGTAGAAGTCTTATTATAATATTCTTCCACCTTTTCTTTAGAGCCGATCTGGTCAATCAACCAGTTGGTACGTCTTTCCACATCGCTGATAATTTCCTGTTCGGAAACTTCAATACTATCGATTGCCGCCTGATGAAGGAATAATTTCTGAACAGCAAGTTGTTCCGGAATGATGCAATACGGATCACCGTCAAACTTACGTCCTTCATACTGGGCATTCAAGCGCTCACTTTCTACATCTGATTTAAGAATGGCTTCGTCACCTACTACCCAAACTACCTCGTCTATCACATTATCTTGCCCGTATACGGAAACGGCTGCAAATAGCATCAGCACCAGTGCATAAACTTTGTTACACATCAATTTATTCATTTGAATTCAAATAATAGTAATTAATCTTGTTCCTATCCGAAGCACGCTGGTATAATTCTTCCTTGACTTTATTTATAAACTCAACCCGCTTCAGGTTTATTAAAATCTCTCTTATTTCATTTTTTGCAAAGTCCAACGGTCTTTGTTTATCCTTGCCCAAAAACTCCTCCACATGCAAGAAGTAGCAAAATGCCGTGTCTTTTACTTCTATATTCCGGTTCTTATCCAGGTAGTCTTCCTCCGCATCCAAAGCTTTCAAAGGAATCTTTGCAGCAATATCGGATACCGGCAACCATCTGTCATAAAAATAATCATAACTCACAGCATTGCGCAAACTGTATTTTTCCAGTTTTTCAATAGCGTCTTGATTATTCTTCTTATACCAGTTGCGCACACTACCCAAGTCTTGGGAATGAAGAGGTACTTTTATAAAAAGCCCTTTTACAAAAGGATGTTCTGTACGAAACAACTCTTTATTCTTCACATAATAATCACTGATTTCCTCATCACTTATCTCGTTTGCCAGCCTTTGGCTCACCAGTTCCTCTTGATAAGTATGCATAATCAACGCCCGGCGATAATTCTCTACCAACTTGGCTATCTTTGCATTATCCGGGATATTCCCTTCTGCTTTTTCAAAAAGCAAAACGTCTTCCACCCAGTTCTTTATATAATGTTCAGCAAACAGGACACTATCATCTTTTGAAATATTGAGAGGAAGCGCCGCCTGCAAGTCTTCTTTATACAAATGCTCGCCGGCAACTTCCACCAAAGGAGTTTTTCCTTTATGGTCGTGCTCCTGGCTACATCCGCACAAGGCACCTGCAATTACAAGTAACACTCCCCAGTTTCTCACGATATTCATATTATATTAAAATAGTGAACGAAGATACTGCAATAATTAATTACTTCCGTCATTATTAACTGTTTTTAAAACCTCTTGGTTAATTTCAACCTTATATTTTTGCTTCAATTCCTTCATCCAAGAGTCTCCATTAACCGTCAGATAATCCCGAAGAACTTCCTGTTTCACGTCTTCATAGCTTTCCGGTCCCTTTTTCAACTTCTTTCCCATTACAAATGTATAAGGTAAAGTGGCATCCGGTTCAAAATCACCACATTTAAAGACCAGTTTATCAATGTATTTATTCTTTCCAATCTGAAAAATTCCTGCTTCAATCCGGGCTTTAGGAGAAGTAGTATTTCCTACAAGCTGATTCAATGCTTCTTCCCATTCTGAAACCGGTTTCTTTTTCAAATACTTTTTGATAGCAGAAGCTGTTTTCTTGTCTTTGCACTGAATAACAGCTCCCCTATAATGAGGCAAATCCCATACATAATCTGATTTATGCTGCTTGAAGAAGCGTTCCAAATCACTTTCCCGGTAACTACTTTCATCGCCAGACTGGTATTTCCCTGTCAGGTAGGCTGCCAGCAATCCGTCTTGCAATTCCTGCATTTGAAATTCCAATTCTTTTTTCTTATCGGCAGGAATATCTGTCAATGTCTGATTACCGTTCCTTTCCAGATAATCTAGTATCTGTTCTCGTTCTTCTTCATAACTGATGCAAGGTTTACGGTCTATCCACTTCACAATGTGAATACCCAACGGAGAATAGAAAGGAAGGGAAATCTTATCTTTTTGGAGCGTTGCCAATCTATCTACCCATTCCTGCATATTCTGTTTAACAGGCATCCAAGGCAATAATCCTCCTTCACCCCTACTGTCCTCATCATCAGAATATTGACGAGCCAAAGCTGAAAAATCGGCTCCTCCCTGCAAAGCAGAATAAATGGAATCCATCAACTCTTGTGCAGCTATTTCAACGCGCCGACTGGCATTTTGAGGCAGATATTTGCTGATGTGGGCAATCCGTATCCAATCATTCATCTGCAAGCGTTGTATGCTTTGATTATAAATTTGACGGATAGTTTGTTCTTCTTTGGCAGAATCAGCCAGATAAGGTTTGAGAAGTTTTCCTTGATAATAAGCAAGTTGCATACGAAATGCAGGCAAAGTATCCACTCCCGAATCATGGGCGTAGCGCACTTTCAGCTTATAGTTGATAAAGGATTGCAAGAATGATTCCGGAGTCTGTTTCGGACTCTTATGATAATAGTATTCAAATTCGGAAAGATTTACCGGTTCTCCACCGATATATAACACAACTTCTCCTTGCGCCCGCATTTCAAATGCGAACACAAGGAGAAGTAACAGAATACCGACAATTCTACGCGGCATTATTTATAAGTTTTATTGAGGACGGCTATAGTTAGGCGCCTCACTGGTAATAGCTACATCATGCGGATGGCTTTCCTGCACACCGGCATTGGTGATGCGGGTAAATTTAGCATCATGCAATTTCTCAATATTGCCGGCACCACAGTATCCCATACCTGCACGAAGACCGCCTACCAACTGATAGATTACTTCATATAAAGTACCTTTATAAGGAACACGGGCAGCAATACCTTCCGGAACCAGTTTCTTCACATCGGCAGTTCCACTTTGGAAATAACGGTCTTTTGAACCATTCTCCATAGCTTCCAAAGAACCCATACCACGGTATGATTTGAATTTACGGCCATTGAAGATAATCGTATCGCCCGGTGATTCTTCTGTTCCGGCAACCAGTGAACCAATCATCACACTGTAACCACCGGCAGCCAAAGCCTTCACCACATCTCCCGAATAACGCAAACCACCATCGGCAATCAAAGGAATACCTGTACCCTTCAATGCTTTAGCTACATCATATACAGCAGACAACTGGGGTACACCCACACCTGCCACCACACGGGTAGTGCAGATAGAACCCGGACCGATACCCACTTTTACACCATCGGCACCTGCTTCAACCAACATTTTGGCAGCTTCACCCGTAGCAATGTTACCTACCACAATGTCAATGTGTGGGAAACGTTTCTTGGCTTCTTTCAGCTTTTCAATAACGTACATGGAATGTCCGTGAGCAGTATCAATCACAATAGCGTCGGCACCTGCTTCCACCAAAGCCTGCATACGGTCCAGTGTATCGGCAGTCACGCCCACCCCGGCAGCTACACGCAAACGGCCCTTGCTATCCTTGCAAGCCATCGGTTTGTCTTTTGCTTTTGTAATATCCTTATAAGTAATCAAGCCTACCAGTTTGCCGTCTTTGTCAACAACGGGCAGCTTCTCAATTTTATATTGTTGAAGAATCTGTGCAGCAGCTTCCATATCAGTAGACTGGTTGGTAGTAATGATCTTTTCTTTTGTCATTACATCGTCGATATGTTTATCCATATCCTTCTCAAAACGAAGGTCGCGATTGGTAACAATACCTACCAAGTATCTTTCATCGTCTACCACAGGTATACCGCCAATTCTGTATTCAGCCATCAATGCCAAAGCATCTCTTACAGTTGAACCTCTTTTTATAGTAACGGGATCATAAATCATACCGTTTTCAGCACGCTTCACAATAGCGACTTGGCGTGCTTGTTCCTCAATAGACATGTTTTTGTGGATTACACCGATACCGCCTTCACGAGCAATGGCAATAGCCATTTTCGCCTCGGTAACTGTATCCATCGCAGCAGTTACAAACGGAATTTTCAACTCAATGTTGCGTGAAAACTTAGTCGATAGCTCGACTGTTTTTGGTAATACTTCTGAATAGGCTGGGATCAACAATACATCGTCGTAGGTTAATCCGTCCATTACGATTTTATCTGCAATAAATGACATAGGGCTTTATGCGTTTAGATTTTATTGCGTGCAAATATACGCATTTTATTCAAACTGGAAAAACGATAGAATATTTTTTTGTGAAGTGATTATGAAATTTAGCAAAGATGAAAAGCATATTTCAGATTAAAGGTGGGTTGCAATGGGAATTATAGAAATACATATCATATGTGTCACAGGGGTTAAGCAACTGATAGATAAGGAAATAAGATGAATTGTACATTTCATATCGTTTCAGTACGTTTCATCATTGTCTTTCGCAGTGCAACCCGCCCCCGAGCCTGGTTTCCTAATGGCTAACATTAAAGGGCTTCAGAAACCCTCATGACTCACATAGAATAAATAGCCTTTCCTCTCAATAGTGATATTCTTTTCCTTTGCCAACCATCCTACTGCCATAGCAATTTCAATAACCCCCAAATCTATTTTCTTACTAAGATCTTGAATGGCAATCTCAATTCTTTTGTCATTCAGATAACGCCAGACTTTTCCGGCATTTTCTCCTATTTCCTTAAATTCCTCTCGCATAATTGTTTGTTTTTAGATGTGTCCGAAAATATATAAAGAAATAAGAATATAACAAATAACCGGAAGATATTCCCTAAAAAAAATACTTTTTTAAACTTTGCAAGCTGTGCGTTTAGTTTTCTTTATCAAAAAGGCGGCATTGAGGAAGGGGATGGATAATAAAGAGGAAAATCCATTCACGCCAAGTTTTCGACTAATATTTTATTAATGATTGTTTAGTGCGGAGATGTTAACGATTTTATTATTACCTTGTCGTCAAACAACGAAAAAGAGAAAGGAGCATAACTATGACAGCAATGGAACTGGAAGCATATAAAGCAGAACTGGCACGAATGATACTGATGTCGGACAGCCGTCAGCTACTGGATAAAGTGAAGCAAGTATTTCTCAATGAAGCACCGACAACCGCAGACGTTGTCATGGAAAACGAAGTGGAATACAAAACAAAAGCGGAGATGACAGCAGATCTCCAAGAGATGTGCAAAGAAATAAAACTAGCCCGTGAAGGTAAATTGAAAGGCAAACCTGCTGAAGAACTTATAAATGACATCTTATAATATGTAGTCCTCTATTGCTTGAACTAATCATTTTTCATTCTCCTTTTATTTAGAACAAGACACAAAATCCCCGACTATCAGTCGGATTTTTTTATCACATCCGTATTTCTGCAGCAAATTTATCCAGCTCATTTACTATTTCGTTCATTATTAGAGACATATCTATAATTTTGTTCCAAAACAGGGGTATCCCCCCTACCTGTAATCATTCTTTCCCAATCGGCACCACCTTATACATATTCCCCCGCATGGTATGTATCCGTTCCACCCCCAGCGCAGTAAGCAACTTGCCGAAACTATTCACATGTATTTATCCCCCTTTTTCTTTTACTTCCTTATCAAAATTCTGACTGAATTCATCCAATATACAAAATATTTTCGCAACGCTATTTGGGGCAATGATAATGTTATGTACATTTTCAAATGCAAGGAAACCAAATCATCAAGTGATTACCTGCTTTCTTCTATAAACTTTTATCCCGAACTCACGTTAAAATATACTATAAGTTTCATAGATTGGATTTCAATTAGAAAAAAGCTATCCACAAGCAATATAATAGAATAAAATGGGATTTACAAACATATCTTTATTTACATCTTAGGTTACATCTTTGAGTAACCTCAAATGTAATAACCTTTAAAGCGGTAAAATCAAAATCATGAAAATCAAAAGTTCCAATAATAGTAGGGCTATAAGGCTTGAAGAAATCATTCTCTTTCATCATATCTAGAGTTTTCAATGCTCTCTCTTTCTTGCTTAGAATAATTATGGGACAAAAAAATTGGGTTAATTAGTTTTTTTAAAATGATAAATAGCCACCACCGGATTAGCATCAGCCGGATAATCCTGTAGAAAATCGGGAATATTTTTTATCGCCCCTTCTTCCTTCATCCATGCAATAGTGGCTGCCGAGGTGGGTTGCACGGCTATATTTCTTTTCGAGTCAAAATACCTGAACCAAATAGGCAGTGCGCCATTTACTTCATTTTCAATGCCCGGGTGGGTGCCACACCCATCATAATCTTGGGAATTTTGAAAGGTGATGTCTGTTTTCCGGCAAAGAATCTTTCTTGTCTCCTTTTCGTAAGACATGACATAAAAAGTTTCATTATGGGAAAACCGGAAATAGATGTGCGACGGGGTTTCGCAAGCACATTGTATAAAAATCATATCAGGATGGCATTTCTGATGAAAAGAAAAATAATACTTCTTTTCTTCTTCCGACCTGGGAGAATAATCAAAAACCAAATACGGCTCCACTCCTTTTTCGGTAAAGGTGAACAAAGTATCGTTACATCCCACGCTATAACGATATCCCCCGGCGCCCTCGAAGAAAACTCCCATAACGAAATTCGTTTCAGCCAGCGGGAGAGGCGACAGATTGCCAATATCTTTCTTCATATACAAAGTATCGCAAGAGCCGTCTTCGTTATAACGGAATGCACCGATACCAAAATACTCCTCATAATCCATAGGAAACAGGTCTCGATAGGTCTCTGCCACCCAATCCACTCCTTTGCCACCAGCATAAGCGACATAACGCCCGTTCCTACTGATTTTCCTCTCGAATGTTCCATCATACGAGAATATCAAAATATTTTCCAATTCAGAGATATAAACTTTGCGTTGCTCATCGTCCGTCCATATTGTGAGTCCCGGCGTCTGCAATTCTCCCGGACCTTCCCCCTGCCTGGTTATTGTGCGGATATACTTGCCTTTGCGGTCAAACTGAAATACTTTATAGTCTTCAAAGCTAAGTATAAACATATATTCATCCGTCAGCGCAATGCCTTGTATATATCCCACCAGCGAAGCATTATCATCGGTCAGTTCCAGAGGTATATATTCTATACTGTCTATCTCGTCTGCGCCAATGGATATTTTATCATTGCTATCTAGATAATTCTTGAAGGAGATGCGAGGCAATCCAGCCGTTTCCTGTTTCTTTGAAGGAGTACAACCGAAGCCCCACAGCAAACTTAAGAAAGCGATGCCTAAACGGATTAAATAACGGCGTCTTTTCATAGTGATTAAATTTTAAACAAAAAAACAAGAAATAATTAGAAAGAACAAAAATATGCAGATAAAAAGCATTGCAATTAACACTATGCAACATATAAAATATTTCTTAGCAATATAAGTATGGAAAATTTCCTCTAATGCTAAATATTACATTGATGGAGAAACAATGGAATAGATTCGCTCAGTCTCTTATGTGGTCAACTGCTTACATGAATGACCTTAGCTTATATACAGGAAAAATGGGTCTGTCTATCTTTTTTTTTCGAGTATGGAAAATATTGTTCAAACTCGCTTTACCACAATTTTGCCAATGAACTTATAGAAGAAATATATGAAGACATTACGGACGAAATTCCTCTGTCTTTCGAAAAGGGACTAAGCGGTATCGGATGGGGAATGTTTTTTTGATTAAAAAGAAATTTGTAGAAGGTAATATAGATGAAATATTATCTCCTATTGACGAACTAGTATTATCATATCTAGTTGAGAATAAAACATCAACATCATATAATGATATAAAGAAATATATCATCATACGGTCGGAATATACTTGTTTTCAAGACAGGATGAATCAACTTGCATTTAAGAATATTTGTTCATTATCGTCTAAATATGATTTAGACTTGATGGCAATTTCTTTCTTTTCGATTCCCCATCCACCGGCACCACCTTATACATATTCCCCCGCATGGTATGTACCCGTTCCACCCCAGCGCAGTAAGCAACTTGCCGAAACTATTCACATTCATCCCCCGCATAGCCACCGGAAACCTGCCGGAAAGTATCACAAACAGCGTACTGGCGGCATACAGCTTAAACTCCTCCCCTTCTTCCGGCAAGCGGAAACAACGGAAAAACACATCGTGGCTGGGAGGAACAATATAAAACTCCTCATTATGAAGCATTAACTCCTCCTCCGTTGTAAACCAATACCTTTCCCCCTGCGCCAACTCCGCTTTCAACTGGGCAAAAAGCTGCCCGTGCTCCAACGGAGTACAATCCAGTTTCTGCTTCAACTCCACACAGAGGTACCGGCGGCTGCCCGAAGGATCGGCCAGTAAATCCTTCTTGTTACTGGTCCCGATGAACGAAGCCATGCGCGGCAGGTGGCTGTACGAAGCCCGATGCGCCTTGCGGTAATGCAGCGAAGTCATCTGCATCAGGTTCTTCAACAAGGGCAATTTCCCCACAGGCAACTTATCGTACTCATCCAAATTGATCAGTCCAAAAAGCGAAAGCTTCTGTTCACACCCTGCCTGACCCGTCAGGTCGAAACTGTCCGTATAATAATCACTCAGGCTTTCAGGCATCAGCATCTTGCAAAAAGAAGATTTATTCATCCCTTGTTCACGGCTGATGAGCATCGGTGCCACCGTATTGGCACATCGTCCCGTCCGTCCCGACCACTGCGCAGCCACACCCAGCATCCAGCGGTGGAAGCCCTTTACCCAAAATTCTTTTCCCGTCACCCTCCTTGCCAAAGGCGTAACACGATCCACCCCATCCCATCGGGGCAACGTGTCCATATAAGTAAGGAAAGGGTGATAGTCCGCCAACCGTTCCGAATTAAGCAGGCGGCTCACGTCCTTGTCCCAACAATTAACGCCATGCTCCTGCGCCTCCAGGCAAAGCGTGTTCATGGCACGCACTGTCGCCACCTTGTACTTGCCCGCCTTACCGTCTTTCAGGCGATACTCCGCCTGTTCCGTCAGCACATTAAAGCGGAAATCATACCGCTTCCACAGATACTTTTCCAGCTTGCTGCGCAAATCCTGCTCCTTATCCTTCTCTTTGGTTTCCACAGAGGCATCCTTGTCCTGCCCTATCGGTTCGTCACTTGAAGTGCCATCGGTTTTAAAAACAAATACCTTCTTGCACCATTCTTTCATTTCGTTCCATGTCGTTTTCATACTCTTTCCAGTTTTTAATATTGAACAATGCTGCAAATATATAGGTATAAGATGCCCATTTCCAACTATTTTCTACCTGTTTCCCCACATCCCCCTACGATAAGAAAAGTCTTCAATTTACTTGGTAAAGCCGATTATTATTGCTACATTTGCCTCGATTCTTGAAATGTCCCGCCAAGCTGAGACGATCGTCTCGCCTTGGTGGGATGTTCGCATCATAGGGGTTGGACGGAAGTCCCACCATGGTAGGACGTAGTATGGAAAAAGAAATTTAGAAACTGAAAAACAAGAAAAAATATGGCTGTTCAATACGATCTTTACACCATTCCCGACCCACAGGATGCGGAGAATGAATTATATCATGTCCGTGTAGTGCCCGATACCCCGATGACTCCCAAAATGATGGAAAAGAGAATCGAAGAACGATGCACGTTGACCACTACCGACGTAAAAGCGGCACTTTCCGCCTTGTCGGACATTATGAAAGAGGAACTATTGCAGGGGCGCCGCGTCCACCTGCGCGGCATCGGTTATTTCTATCTCACCCTGAAAGCTGTCCCAACGGACAATAATGCAGAAAATATGCAGAAGGTACGCGCACCGCAAGTGGATATCAAATCGGTTACCTTCCGCCCCGAAAAGGAACTGATAGAAGATATGAGAAAAGTATCGGAATTTTGTCCACCGAAAGCCAAACGCCACTCGTCCAAGCAGACTGACATCAGCGTAATGGATATTCTGACGAATTATTTTGCAGACCACGAGGAACTGGACCGCACTGTTTTTGAAGGACTCTGCGGATTCAGAAGGAGCACTGCCCTGCGGTGGTTGAAACGGCTGGTGGAGGAAGGAAAACTGAAAAACATAGCAAACAAACATGCACCGCGCTATCGGGCAGTGCCGGGAAATTTCGGGGTTTCTAGGGATCAAGAATAAGAAGCCTTAGTCATGAAAGGTGATGAAGGCAGATGAAACGTACAGTTCATTTCATCTACCTATTTATCAACGAGTTACGGGCATGACACGTATGACAACTATCTTTATATTTCATGAAAAAGCCGGATTACAGCATGTGCATCCGGCTTTTTTTTGAAATAATATAGAATAAAAATTATTAGTTCGCCATCTCAGAAATAAACTTGATACGCACCAATCGGATTTCATCTTCGGTGTAATCATCACCCAATTCATCCATCGCATCATCTATTTTGTCTGTGGTAGATTCCTTGAAGTAGTCATAAATGTCTTCCATATGATCCTCATCCATAATCTCTTCCAAGAAATAATCAATATTCAGTTTAGTACCCGAATAAACGATAGCTTCCACTTCATCCAGCAATTCACTGAATTCCAATCCTTTGGACACAGCGATATCATCCAGTGCCACTTTGCGGTCAATAGACTGAATAATAGATACCTTCAGCTTTGACTTATTGGCAACCGTGCGTACACGCAAGTCTTCCGGACGCTCTATTTCGTTTTCTTCGCAATGCTTCTTTATCAACACACAGAATTCCTGCCCGTAGCGTTTTGCCTTTCCGGCACCTACCCCCGGAATATTCTGCAGTTCATCCAATGTAACAGGATAGATGGTTGCCATCGCTTCCAAAGACGGGTCTTGGAAAATAACGTAAGGCGGAACATCCAATTTCTTGGATAGCTTCTTACGCAAATCCTTCAACATAGAGTAAAGAACGGGGTCTACCGCACAGGAAGCACCTCCACGAACCGGAGTTTCTTCTTCTTCCTCCTCAAAGTCATTATCTTCCACAATCTTGAATGACTTTGGATTCTTTAAGAATTTATGACCTTCCGGCGTAACTTTCAACAAACCGTAGTTCTCCACATCCTTACTTAAATAACCCGCTATCAATGCCTGACGGATGACAGCATTCCATAACTTCTCTTCTTCTCCCATGCCCGAACCGAATACTTCCAGTTCCTCATGTTTGTGAGCAAGTACTTCCGTAGTTTCCTTACCCAAAAGAATATCAATTATATAATCTGCTTTAAAGTTTTCTTTTACCGCTATGATTGCTTCAATCACAGCACACAATGAATCCTGAGCCTCCACTTGCTTTTTAGGATTTAAACAGTTATCACAATTACCACAATTCTCTTCTAAATATTCTTCACCAAAATAATGTAATAACGACTTGCGACGACAGATGGACGATTCGGCATAGGCTGCTGTTTCCAGTAACAACTGTTTGCCTATCTCCTGTTCCGCCACAGGCTTGCCCTGCATAAACTTTTCCAGTTTCTGAAGGTCTTTGTTGGAATAGAATGTAATACATTGGCCTTCTCCTCCATCACGTCCGGCTCTACCGGTTTCCTGATAGTAACCTTCCAAACTCTTCGGAATATCATAATGTATTACAAAACGCACATCAGGCTTGTCAATTCCCATTCCAAAGGCTATGGTAGCCACAATTACGTCTATGTCTTCTTTCAAGAAACCATCCTGGTTGGCTGTTCGCGTAGCAGAATCCATGCCGGCATGGTATGCACGTGCATTAATTCCATTTGCCTGAAGTACCTCGGACAATTCTTCCACTTTCTTACGGCTCAAGCAATAAATGATGCCTGATTTTCCCGGATTGGACTTGATGAATTTAATGATATCTCTATCAATATTCGCCGTCTTAGAGCGTACCTCATAATACAGATTCGAGCGATTGAATGAAGATTTAAACTCTTGTGCATCCTGCATTCCCAGATTCTTCTGGATATCCATACGCACTTTGGGAGTAGCCGTAGCCGTCAATGCAATCACCGGCGCCTTTCCTATCTCATTAATAATAGGACGGATGCGGCGATATTCCGGACGGAAATCATGCCCCCACTCCGAAATACAGTGTGCTTCGTCTACTGCATAAAATGAAATCTTCACTCCTTTCAAAAAATCTACGTTCTCATCCTTTGTCAATGACTCCGGGGCTACGTAGAGCAATTTTGTCTTACCACTCAGGATATCCGATTTTACCTGGTCGATAGCCGACTTATTTAAGGAAGAATTGATGAAATGTGCAATTCCATCCTCTTCGCTGAAATTACGCATGGCATCCACCTGGTTTTTCATCAATGCAATTAGAGGAGAAATAACAATAGCAGTGCCCTCCATCACAAGTGAAGGCAACTGATAACATAACGATTTGCCACCGCCCGTAGGCATCAGTACAAATGTATCATTCCCGGCAAGCAGATTGCGGATGATTTCTTCCTGGTTCCCCTTGAAAGTATCAAATCCAAAATACTTTTTTAATGCGTCAGTTAGATTTATATTCTCCGTCATTGTATCAATAGTTTTTCACGGTTTTCACAGTTTCTTGTTCTACATCTTTTGTTTCCTAACAAAGTTATAAACAAGTTCTGGAATTACACGAATATTTAGGGTAATATTTTTCAGAAGAATTGCATTTTTTTTCTCTCTCTTTCTTTACCCCTTGATATTAAGCGGTTTGCAACCGTGAAATATTTGCTTTCCCCATCTGTTGTTTGGCATAATCCAATGTAACTTCGTAGGTTTTTACCTTCTGCGAGGGTATGTCAAACATTACATCCATTATAATTGTCTCTACGATGGAGCGCAATCCACGTGCACCCAGCTTATATTCAATAGCTTTGTCTACAATATATTCAAAAACTTCGGGTTGGAATACCAGCTCGACTCCGTCCATTTCAAACAACTTAACGTATTGCTTAATAATGGAGTTCTTCGGCTCCGTCAAGATGTTGCGCAAAGCGGTTCTATCCAGCGGATTCAGATAAGTCAAGATAGGCAGACGACCGATAATTTCGGGAATCAGTCCGAATGATTTCAAATCCTGGGGGGCAATATACTGCATCAGGTTGCCGCGGTCTATTTTCACCACGTCCTTTGCTGCACTATAGCCTACCACATGAGTATTAAGGCGCTGCGCTATTTTACGTTCAATGCCATCAAATGCGCCGCCACAAATGAACAGGATATTCTTTGTATTGACCGGAATCATCTTCTGATCCGGGTGTTTACGTCCTCCCTGTGGAGGAACATTTACGATAGAACCTTCCAGCAGTTTCAACAAACCTTGCTGAACACCTTCACCGCTTACATCGCGGGTGATGGAAGGATTGTCACCCTTGCGGGCTATTTTATCTATCTCATCTATAAATACGATACCTCTTTCAGCTTCAGCCACATTGTAATCGGCCACCTGGAGCAAACGGGTTAAGAGGCTCTCAATGTCCTCACCCACATATCCGGCTTCGGTCAGTACCGTAGCATCAACAATAGTGAAAGGTACATGCAGCAATTTAGCAATAGTGCGTGCCAACAAGGTTTTTCCCGTACCCGTACTACCTACCATGATAATGTTCGATTTTTCAATCTCCACATCATCTTTGTCCTTTTTCTGAAGCAGACGCTTGTAGTGGTTGTACACAGCCACGGAAAGATAGCGTTTAGCATCATCCTGACCAATAACGTACTGATCCAAAAAGTCCTTAATATCTTTGGGCTTTGGCAACTCTTTCAGGTTCAGTTCGCCTGCTGCAGGCTTTTTCTGCAAAGCTTCCTGGACAATTTCATGTGCCTGCTCTGAACAACTGTCACAAATACAGCCGTTCATGCCGGTTATCAAAAAGCTGACTTCACTTTCCGAACGTCCACAAAAGCTACATTTTCTTTTGTTTCTAGATGTTTTATTATCTTCCAATGTTTATTTCCTTATTGAATGGTTATGAATCAATAGTTTAAGGTAAACCTCCACCGTAGGGGCGGATTGA
>CABMPB010000040.1 GCA_902388365.1 uncultured Bacteroides sp.
GTAGGGGCGGACCCATGTGTCCGCCCGAATGCATCCACAAGTACACCATTCGGAATGTTATCGGGCGGACACATGGGTCCGCCCCTACGGGTTACCCGGGTGCGCCGAGGTATTGCACGATCAATGCCACCTCCCTGGGCATATAGCAGCGGCGGTAACGGTTATAACCAATGGCTTGCAAGGCAAGCCACAAGGCATGGTTCTTACGGATCCATGCCGATAAATTGCGCATGGCAGTACTTATGGCAAAATCCGGACAATACAACACCGCCAAATCCGCCTTGGAATAAATGCGGATGGGAAAAACTTCTTCCTCTAATTCGTTTTGTTTCATTTTATTATTCTGTTTATCACTCTACGAAGTTACGAAAATAAGGTCGTATCTGCAATTTTATACCCGCTTTTCTTACCGCTTTATGTGTAATAAACGGCTTAAATATCAATAGATTACCCACTGCTTCACGGAACCGCGCTAACCCGATCCCGCTGCTGCCACATATACTATCTTTGCAGTGTTCGAACAAACAGAGAGAGTATTATTTTTTAATTTTCAATTCTTAATTTTCAATTTATCATGGCTATACCTTACAAGAAAGTACAGAGAAGTAACCCTATTGATCCCAAGGCTGATCAGTTGTTTTACATTCAGTTGGTGACACTGGGACAGACGGCCACCTTGGAATCCATCGCTTATGAGATGAAAGAAACCAGTTCTCTTTCGTTGGGCGATATAAAGAGTGTGTTGACAAATTTCGTGACGGCTATGCGCCGGGCTTTGTATAACGGTCATTCGGTAAACATTCCCGGTTTCGGAGTCTTCAGCCTGTCGGCGCATTGCGACGGGGCGAAGACGCTGGATCTTTGCTCGGTGAAGATGATTCGTAAAGTGAAGATCAATTTCCGTGCTTCCAGCAATGTGAAGCCCAGTCTGGCATCGAAGAATGCGGGTGATGTGATGGAGTTTGTAGATGTGGAGAAGGCTTTGGACAGGGGGACGGAAGGAGTGCCTCAGGAGTAACGCGCCGGGGACGGCCCCGGATTACCTCCACCGTAGGGGCGGATTGAATCCGCCCGTATGCACAAAGTAAATTGTTATCGGGCAGATTCAATCTGCCCCTACAGTAAACCATCAACCTTAATAAACAAAATGAGTACAAGCAAATCTACCTGGGGATTGATCCTCAAAGTAATAATCGCAGTGGCTACGTCCATTGCTAGTGTAGTGGGAATCACTTCCTGCATCAACTAACTAAAAAAACAGAAAGAACAGAATGAAGAATCAAGAACTACTCGCGGAAGACTACCTTCCGCGAGAAATCAAACTCATCGTAATCCATTGCAGCGCCACGCGTTGCAACATCCCTTTCACTCCTGCACAGTTGGAGGAATGCCACAAGTCATTAGGCTATAAAGGAACCGGTTATCATTTCTACATCACCCGCGATGGAGTGGTACATCACACCCGCCCCATAGAACAGATCGGGGCGCATGCTTATGGTTTCAACTTGCACAGCCTCGGCATCTGCTATGAAGGCGGACTGAATGAGGAAGGAACTCCCTCAGACACCCGAACCACTTTCCAAAAAACAGCCTTACTAAATCTTCTCATGGAACTGAAACAGCAATTCCCGAAAGCATCCATCAAAGGGCATTACCAACTGAGTGCAAGCATTCATAAAGCCTGTCCCTGCTTCAATGCCGAGAAAGAATACCGTTCACTGTAGGGGCGGATTGAATCCGCCCGAACCAACGGTCACGATCTTGGGAGTAATACATTACTTCCGAAAGCATTAGTCAAATGTATTCAGTTGATGTTATCGGGCGGATTCAATCCGCCCCTACGGTAGCTCCCCTTCGAACTACCATTTTAACATCATCCCTGTTTCTCTAACTGAAAAATAAATCCTCCCCGCTGATAAATTGTTTCAATTTTAGGATTGAAGTTCCAAAATAACCTTTATATTTGTAATCGTTAACAACTTACAAACAAGAAAATACCATGATGAACAAAATGTGCATGGCAGCCATCTTTGCTGCCACTTTGTGTGCAGGAACTATCTCTGCACAGCCTGCCGCCGTAAAAAAGATTATTGAAACGGGGCAAACAGACAATCAGGTAATGCATCAGCTGGACATTCTCACGAA
The DNA here is from genome assembly GCA_902388365.1 of uncultured Bacteroides sp. Taxonomy (GTDB): domain Bacteria; phylum Bacteroidota; class Bacteroidia; order Bacteroidales; family Bacteroidaceae; genus Phocaeicola. The sequence continues at coordinate 2,146 of CABMPB010000040.1, forward strand.
TCGTTTCGGGGGGAGAGTCATCGGATCGGACGCATACGAGAATGCCGCCGAATGGATGATACGCGAGTATAAGCGATGGGGAATTGAAGCCCATCTGGAAGAAGCCGGAGAATTGCCCGTAGGATTCAACCGCGGTCCTTGGTTTGGACGCATGATAGGTGGCGACCAGGCAATGGATCTGCATTTTGTAACCCCTTCCTACACCTCGGGAACCAAAGGACTGCAACGCGGACACGTACTGATAGAACCACGCACTGAGGAAGAACTGAACCGCATGAAGCACCAGCTGAAAGGAGCATGGGTATTGGTATGCGGCGAAAACGTGGGCTGGCCTATCGACCACTCCGCTAAGGGAGACTCCATACGTGCTGCCATAAAAGCCGAGAACATAGAAATAGAGAAGAAGAACGATGCCTTGATGGAAGAAAACTGGAGCAAGGGAACCAAGCATGCCATGATTCCTCTGCGCGAAATGCCGGGATTGTTCTATAAAGAAATGTGCGAAGCCGGTGTGCTGGGCTTTATCCAATCCGCCCCTGTGCCCCTGCGTGCATTGTATGACCGCGCTTTGCTGAACGACCCCAATACCACTTTCGACAATCTGCCCGAAGTATGCGACATCAAGCTGGACGAACACCAATACAAGGTAATAAAGCAGATGGTGAAAGAACGTCGCAATTTCTGGCTGGAATTTGACATCCGCAACCACTTTAAGCTGGGCCCGGTGAAGTATCACAATGTAGTGGCATCTATCAAGGGTACTAAATATCCCGATGAATATGTAATGGTAAGCGGCCATCTGGATGCTTTTGATATAGCAACCGGAGGTATTGACTGCGGCACAGGCATAGGACCCATGATGGAAGCGGCACGCATGATAGCCCTGTCCGGCGCAAAACCCAAGCGCACTATCTTGTTTGTTGCCTTTGCAGGCGAGGAATTCGGGCTGCTGGGCTCCAAAGCCTATGTGAAGACCCATGCCAAGGAACTGGGCAAGATAGCCAACCTGTTCAACCGCGACGGCGGACCTACCCCTCCGGTGGGCATCTCTGTTCCCCAAGCCATGTATGACGACATGGTAGAGGTATGCAAACCCGTGAAAGAGATTCGTGCCGACTATCCTTTTGAGGTGAAAGTGGCAAAACCCTTCCGCCGTCCTACACAGAGTGGTGGTACCGATGCCAGCGTGTTTGCCGTGGAGGGCGTGCCCACTTTCGGCTTTAACACACAAGACATCAAAGGATACAATTTCTCTTATGGGGAAATATGGCACACGGAGCGCGACCTGTATACCAAGAATATTCCCGAATATCAAGAACATGCAGCAACTGTTACGGCTGTTGTGGCTTTGGGAATTGCTAATTTAAGTAAACAATTATCTCGCGAAGGCATGTATAAAGAGTAGCAGAATTGTTCTATTTTTCCTCTTTTGGTGGAATAATGTCGTTTTGATGTGTAAAAAATGTTAGCTGGAGTTCCATTTACTGAGATATTCTTTACCTTTGCGGTACTGGTTTTGGAAAAAAGGTGGTAAACAAAATCATCGGCAAAATTGTTAATACGCAAAAGGTAATTTATAAAATAAAAGTAAATAGAGAAGCTTATGTCACAGATCATTGGACATATTTCACAAGTTATCGGACCGGTGGTCGATGTGTATTTTGGTGGCAAAGACATCGACGCCGATCTTCTTCTTCCAAGCATACACGATGCTTTGACTATCAAACGCAACGACGGCAGAATACTAGTCGTGGAAGTGCAACAACACATTGGTGAAGACACGGTGCGCACAGTGGCTATGGATAGCACGGACGGACTGCAAAGGGGCATGGAAGTCATTTCCACGGGTCACCCCATCACTATGCCGGTGGGCAACCAGATAAAAGGCCGCCTGATGAACGTAGTGGGCGAGGCCGTGGACGGAATGAAGCCGCTGAGTAAAGAAGGCGCATTCCCCATTCACCGCGAACCGCCTAAGTTTGAGGAATTGTCTACGGTGCAGGAAGTGCTTTTCACAGGTATCAAGGTGATAGACTTGCTGGAACCCTATTCCAAGGGTGGCAAGATCGGACTTTTCGGCGGTGCCGGTGTGGGCAAGACGGTGCTTATCATGGAGTTGATTAACAACATTGCCAAGAAGCACAACGGATTCTCCGTATTTGCAGGCGTGGGCGAACGTACGCGTGAGGGTAACGACCTGTTGCGCGAAATGATAGAATCCGGCGTAATACGCTATGGAGAAGAATTTAAGAAAAGCATGGAAGAAGGTCATTGGGACCTCTCCAAAGTAGACTACAATGAAGTAGAGAAGTCACAAGCCACGTTGGTGTACGGGCAGATGAACGAGCCTCCCGGCGCACGTTCTTCCATCGCCCTGTCGGGGCTTACCGTTGCGGAGTCTTTCCGCGACCGCAAGAATGGCGACGCCAACGGCCCGCGTGATATCTTGTTCTTTATCGACAATATTTTCCGTTTCACCCAGGCAGGTTCCGAGGTTTCGGCTTTGCTGGGACGTATGCCCTCCGCCGTGGGTTACCAGCCTACGCTGGCTACGGAAATGGGACAGATGCAGGAGCGCATCACTTCTACCAAGAACGGTTCTATCACCTCCGTGCAGGCGGTATATGTGCCTGCCGATGACTTGACAGACCCTGCGCCCGCCACTACCTTTACCCACCTGGATGCCACAACGGTATTGAGCCGCAAGATAACCGAACTGGGTATCTATCCGGCTGTAGACCCGTTGGAATCCACATCCCGCATCCTCGATCCGCTTATTGTGGGCCAGGAGCACTATGATGTGGCACAGCGCGTAACCCAGATATTGCAACGCAACAAGGAATTGCAGGATATTATTTCTATCCTGGGTATGGACGAACTGAGCGATGAAGACCGCCAGACGGTGAACCGTGCCCGCCGCGTGCAGCGTTTCCTGTCGCAACCCTTTGCGGTGGCAGAGCAGTTTACGGGCGTGCCGGGCGTTATGGTTTCCATAGAAGACACCATAAAAGGGTTCAGAATGATTCTGGACGGCGAGGTGGACTATCTGCCCGAACAGGCTTTCCTGAACGTGGGCACCATAGAGGAAGCCATAGAAAAAGGAAAGAAATTGCTGGATGCTGCCGGCTAAAAATAAAGAAATATGGAACATCATGAAGAACTTCATTTGATTGTGGTTTCTCCGGAAAGTACATTGTTTGACGGCAAAGTGGAAATGGTGACACTGCCGGGGGAAGTGGGCTCGTTCACTGTGCTGTATGATCATGCTCCGCTTATATCGTCGCTGGTGCAGGGGGAGATAAAGTACAGGGAAGACGAACTGGAAAAATCAATTGGAATATCGAGTGGGTTCGTTGAGGTGAGAGATAATATAGTTTCAGCCTGTGTAGAAATCTAATACATAATTATGTTTTTGTTAGCCGCAAAGAAAAAGTTTATAGTTTCGTTGACCATCTTGATGGTGATCATGAGTTGGGGAGGAGCCCTGGTGTTTCACACCTTATTGCCCAGGTATTATTTTGCCTGGTATCCCTCCATACCGATATTCTTTTATCTTTTCGGTCTGTTCTACATATTTATGTTTGGATATTGCTACCGGGTGAGTCCACAGAGAATGGTGGCGGTTTATCTGGTGGCAAAGGTCACAAAGATGTTGCTCAGTATTTTGATTATGTCGATATACGCAGTAGCGGTGGCGCATCAGGTGTTATCATTCATAGGAACCTATATGGTATTCTATTTTGTCTTTCTGATCTTTGAGACTCGCTTCTTTTTCCACTTTGAGATAAAACATAAAAGTAATAGGTATAAGTATAAGTAAGTATGAGAAATTTACGATACATAGGAACGGTTTTAGTATTGCTGGTTGCTTTCCTGCAAGGGGCAGGCGCCCAAGAGGAATCGAAGGCCGATTACAAGGAGCAGCAGGTGGACGTGAATGAAATCGTTTTCGGCCATATAGGTGATTCCTATGAGTGGCACATCACCGACATAGGAGAGACCTCCATAGCTATCCCCCTGCCGGTCATCGTAAAGAGCAGTACGGGCTGGCACACCTTTCTTTCTTCCCGGTTTGAGGAAGGAAACGGCGAATACGAAGGCTTGTACATAGCCCGCGACGGTGAATACAAAGGCAAGATAGTAGAAAGGGATGCCACCGGCAAGGAAGTAAAACCTCTGGATATCTCTATTACAAAGGACGTTACGGGATTGTTTATCAATAGTGCCCTGCTGGTGATACTGGTATTGAGTTGTGCCCGCTGGTACAAAAAGCATCCGGTGGAGCAAGAAGCTCCCAAGGGCATGGTGGGGATGATGGAAGCCTGTATCCTTGCCATAAACGATGATGTGATAAAAGGTTGCATCGGTAAGGATTACAAGCGTTATGCTCCTTATCTGCTCACCGCCTTCTTCTTTATCCTGATAAACAACTTGATGGGACTGGTTCCCTTCTTCCCCGGCGGCGCCAACATTACGGGCAATATTGCCATTACGTTTGTATTGGCTGTGTGCACGTTCCTGGCCGTGAACCTGTGGGGAAACAAGGAATACTGGAAAGAGATTCTGTGGCCGGATGTGCCTTGGTGGCTCAAAGCTCCGTTTCCCATGATGCCTATCATCGAGATATTCGGAATCTTTACGAAACCGTTTGCATTGATGATCCGTTTGTTTGCCAATATGATGGCAGGTCATGCGGCTATCCTCAGCTTGATTTCCATCATCTTTATCACGGCAAATCTGGGGCCGCTGATTAACGGTTCGATGGGATTCGTGGCGGTGGCTTTCGGCATATTCATGACGGCGTTGGAGATACTGGTTGCCTTTATCCAGGCATACGTGTTCACCATGTTGTCCGCAGTCTTCATCGGGCTATCCCGCACGGAAGAAGTGAGTGAGGAGAAAAAAATGAAATAAAAAATCAAATAATTAATTTAAAAACAGACTATTATGTTACTAGCAATTTTATTACAGTCCGCTGCTGCGGCAGGTTTAGGAAAATTAGGTGCTGCACTTGGAGCAGCTATTGCAGTAATCGGTGCAGGTATCGGTATCGGTAAAATCGGTGGTTCGGCCATGGAAGCTATTGCCCGTCAGCCCGAGGCGGCAGGTGATATTCGTATGAATATGATCATCATCGCTGCGTTGGTAGAAGGTGTGGCTCTGATTGCCATTATCGTTTGTTTATTAACTTTGTTCTTATAATCTTTAGAGTAGTATGTCATTATTAACACCTGATAGCGGTCTGTTATTCTGGATGGTCATCGTCTTCGGCATCGTCTTTGTCCTGTTGGCAAAGTACGGTTTCCCGGTGATTACCAGAATGGTGGATGAGCGGAAAGAATATATCGACAAATCACTGGTAGCCGCCCGTGAGGCCAATGAACAATTGGCAAACATCAAGGCGGAAAGTGAAACGATATTGGCTAAGGCTCACGAGGAGCAGGCGCGCGTCCTGAACGAGGCTCTCGCTACCCGCGAGCGCATTGTGAAGGAAGCCAAAACACAGGCTCAGGTTGAAGGACAGAAACTGCTGGACGAAGCCAAAAGGCAAATCCAGATAGAAAAAGACAGCGCTATAAGCGACATCCGCCGCCAGGTAGCTGTACTGTCTGTAGACATTGCTGAGAAGGTTTTGCGCAAGAACCTCGATGACGAGAAGAAGCAAATGGAAATGATAGACCGTTTGCTGGATGAATTGACTGTTTCCAAAAACTGATTGATATATGTATATAGGAGTATTCTCAATGCGTTATGCCAAGGCTTTGCTGGCGTATGCCAATGAAAGCGGGGTAGAGGACCAAGTGTATGAGGAAGCCAAAAGGCTGGCAGACACCTACACACTGGTGCCCGATTTGCGTCAGGCGGTAGAGAATCCCGTGTTGCCGGTAAAGACAAAGCTGCAACTGATATGCGAAGCTGCCGGAGGTGCCGGCGTAAGCAAGGAGATGAAGCGCTTTGCCCAATTGGTATTGCAGGAACGGAGAGAGAAATTCTTTCAGTTCATGATAATGTCGTATATCGACCTCTATCGGAAACAGAAGAATATCAGTGTCGGCAAAATCACCACGGTCTGTCCCGTGTCGGACGAAGTGGTGAACCGTATACGGGCAATGGTCACCGAAAAGACCCACGGAACTGTAGAGTTCAGAACCAGACTGGATGAGAAACTGGAAGGTGGTTTCATCTTCGAAATCAATTTCTACAGGATGGATGCGAGCATCGCCAACCAGATAAGAAGGGTGAAGCGACAGTTCATTGCCAAGAATAGAAGAATCGTGTAAATTAAAAGAATTATGTCTGAAAATATAAAACCCAGTGAAGTATCCGAAGTCTTGCTTCAACAACTGAAAGGCATCAATACCAGCCTCCAATTCAAGGAGGTGGGAACGGTGTTGCAGGTGAGTGACGGTGTGGCTCGTATCTACGGGTTGACCCATGCGGAAGCCAATGAGTTGCTGGAGTTTGACAACGGCATCAAGGCTATCGTAATGAACCTGGAAGAAGATAATGTAGGTGCGGTGTTGCTAGGTCCTACCGATCAGATAAAGGAAGGAATGGTGGTGAAACGCACCAAGCATATTGCTTCCATCAATGTGGGCGAAGGAATGTTGGGACGTGTCATAGACCCCCTGGGCGTGCCTTTGGACGGACGTGGACGCATAGGTGGCGAAACCTGCGAGATGCCGTTGGAACGCAAAGCGCCGGGAGTAATCTTCCGCCAGCCCGTGAACCAGCCGTTGCAAACCGGATTGAAATCGGTGGATGCCATGATCCCCATCGGCCGTGGACAGCGTGAGCTGATTATCGGCGACCGCCAGACGGGAAAGACTTCCATCGCCATAGATACCATCTTGAACCAGAAAGCCAATTATGAGGCGGGAAAGCCGGTGTATTGCATTTATGTAGCCATTGGCCAGAAAGGTTCTACGGTGGCAAGTTTGGTAAATACGCTGCGCGAACGCGGTGCCATGGATTATACCATTGTGGTAGCCGCTACGGCTGCCGACCCTGCTGCATTGCAGTATTTTGCCCCATTTGCCGGAGCTGCCATCGGAGAGTATTTCCGTGATACCGGCAGGGATGCGTTGGTGGTGTATGATGACTTGTCCAAACAAGCCGTAGCCTATCGTGAAGTGTCTTTGATTCTTCGCCGTCCTTCCGGCCGTGAGGCTTATCCGGGTGATATTTTCTATCTGCACTCCCGTTTGCTGGAGCGTGCGGCAAAGATTATCAACCAGCAGGAAGTGGCGGAACAGATGAATGACCTTCCACCCAGCCTGGTGGGCAAGGTGAAGGCAGGCGGTTCGCTTACCGCGCTCCCCATCATCGAGACTCAGGCAGGGGACGTTTCGGCTTATATCCCTACCAATGTAATTTCTATTACGGACGGTCAGATATTTCTTGAAACGGACTTGTTCAACCAAGGTTTCCGCCCGGCTATCAATGTGGGTATTTCCGTATCCCGTGTGGGTGGTAGTGCACAGATAAAGAGTATGAAGAAGGTGGCAGGTACACTGAAGATAGACCAGGCACAGTATCGCGAACTGGAGGCTTTCTCCAAGTTCAGCAGTGATATGGACCCGGTGACTGCCATGGCGATAGACCGCGGACGCAAGAATAACCAGTTGCTGATACAACCGCAATACAGCCCGATGCCCGTGGGTGAACAAATCGCCATTCTTTATTGTGGCACGCATGGCTTGCTGCGCGATGTGCCTTTGCACAAGGTGCAGGCCTTCCAAAAGTCATTCCTGGACATGATGCACGCCGAACATCAGAAAGATGTGCTGGATGTGCTGGGAAGCGGTGTGATAAACGATGAAGTAACTGCCACCATAGAGAAAGTAGCGGCCGCAATGGCTCAACAATTTAAAGTGAATCAATAATCATGGCATCACTGAAAGAAGTAAAAGGAAGAATAGCCTCGGTAAACAATACCCGAAAGATTACCTCGGCTATGAAGATGGTGGCATCTGCCAAGCTGCACAAGGCGCAGGCGGCCATAGAGAATATGCTTCCTTACGAGCGAAGACTGAACCACATACTGACCAACTTTCTGAGTGCGGGCACTGAGGTGGAGTCTCCTTTCATAGTGAAACGTGAAGTGAAGCGTGTGGCTGTTGTGGTGTTTGCCTCCAATACCAGTCTGTGTGGTGGTTTCAATGCGAATGTCATTCGCCACCTCACGGTGATTTTGGACGAATATAAGTCGCTGGGTATGGAGAATGTGCTGGTATTCCCGGTAGGCAGAAAGGTAGCGGAAGGTGTGAAGAAGTTGGGCTTCAAGATGGAGGGTGACTTTCAGCACATGGCGGACAAGCCTTCTTATCAGGAGGCTGCCGATTTGGCTACAGACCTGATGAACCGATTCCTGCATCATGATATAGATAAGGTGGAGTTGCTGTATAATCATTTCCGTTCTACGGCAGTTCAGATTCTGACCCGTGAAACTTATCTTCCCATCGATTTGTCTAAGGAGGAAACCGGGGAAAAGAGTGGGAGAGAGCCTGATTATATCATAGAACCATCCTCGGAAGAAGTGATGCGGGAATTGCTGCCCAAGGTGCTTCGAATGAAGATGTTCACCGTATTGCTGGACTCGAATGCTGCCGAGCATGCGGCACGCACCATGGCCATGCAAATTGCTACGGATAATGCGAATGAATTGTTGCAGGATTTGACAGTGATGTATAACAAGAGCCGCCAGCAGGCCATTACGAATGAGTTGCTGGATATTGTGGGCGGGTCGATGGCATAAATCTATCTACCGTAGGGGCGGGGTTTGCCCGCCCGATAGCATCCAGACAGTATACTCGGTGGGTGTATTCGGGCGGGCGAACCCCGCCCCTACGGTAGGTGATAATATTACCCTTTCCTCCTCAAACAAGCCAAATAATCATAATGCCCCCCTTCCTTCACCAACTCCGCCTCAAATCCACACCGGTCAGCATAAAGACTAAGCGTCTGAAAATCTACATACAACCAATCAAAAGCCCCGCCTTTTATATTCTTATACTGCATCCGGAAATCAATCTCCCCGTAATAATCTCCGGCAAGATCTATTAAGTAGCTACCATCTTCATCCTCAAAAAGATAACGCAAATCACTGGAATCCATCAAGATGCACCCACCGGGACGAAGCAACTGTTTCATCTTCCCAAAGAACCCATCCATATTCTCCAATTTCCCGATAATTCCCGATCCGTTCATCAGCATCACAATCGTATCAAATGTATCCAGGAAATGCTCACTAAAAAGATTCACCAACCGGGCATCACGTACCCCTCGCTTCTCCATCACTTCCACAGAAAGGGGAGAAATATCAATGGCACACACCTCTTTCCCCATTTCCTGCAAAGCCAGCGCATGGCAACCGCTTCCCGCACCTACATCCAGAATGCTTCCCTTTGCCATCTGCAAAGCAGTCTGTTCCAGTTCCGGCATCTCCCCAAAAGAACGGAATAACTGGTCTACCGGAATCTCATCTTCATCAAATTGTGAAGAAAACACACGCAGTTTTCCGGCTTTGTGGTGGTTGTAATAATCGGATATAGCAGCCCCCATGGGGTCTTTATCGGTAGTAAGTAGGTTTGTTTCCATTTGAATTATCATTTGTAATTAAAGGCGCAAAGGTAGATAATTCAAGGCAGAAAGTATCTATTCTTTGCTCTTTTTTGCCGATATTTGCAGGGTAAATAATAAAAACATACGAATGAATGTATTAAAACCCCGCATAGTCTCCCTGTTGCAACAACTGAATGAACGGGTATTCGAGAAAGAGCACGTGGTAGCCCTTTCCCTTTTATCAGCCGTGGCAAGGGAAAGTATTTTCCTGTTAGGCCCTCCGGGAGTCGCCAAGAGTATGGTGGCACGCCGCCTGAAACTGGCTTTCCGCAACGCATCCGCTTTTGAGTATCTGATGTCCCGGTTCAGCACTCCGGATGAAATCTTCGGCCCTGTGTCCATCTCCAAACTGAAAGATAAAGACACGTATGAGCGCATTGTAGATGGCTATCTGCCTTCTGCCACCATCGCCTTTCTGGACGAAATATGGAAGGCAGGCCCTGCTATTCAGAATGCCTTGCTCACCATTATCAATGAAAAGATTTATCGTAACGGACAGTTCTCTATCCACGTCCCCCTGAAGGGGCTGATTGCCGCTTCCAACGAACTTCCCGCGCAAGGGCAGGGATTGGAAGCCTTGTGGGATCGTTTCTTGCTCCGTTGCCTGGTGAGCGGAATAGAGGATATGGGAGAGTTTGACCGCATGATTTCTTCTACGGACGAATCGGAGCCGGTGGTAGATGAATCTCTGCAAATAACGGACGAAGAATACATTCAATGGGAAAAGGAAATAGCTGCCGTCAAGATCCATTATTCCATCTTTGAGATAATCCATGCACTGAAAGATAAAATAGAGCAATACAATCTCCAGGTGCAGAATGAAGGAGGTATCTCCGCCCCCCTATACGTCTCGGACCGCCGGTGGAAAAAGATGATAAAGCTGCTCAAGACTTCCGCCTTCCTCAATGGCTCGGATACCATCCGCCTTTCGGACTGTACCCTGCTGGCATATTGCCTTTGGAGCGAGATAGACCAAATGGAAATAGCAGATGAAATGGTGAGCTCTGCCATCCAAAAGAGTGCCGAAGGTTATCTGCTGAACATCAAAGGACTGGAACAGGACATTGACGAACTGAAAGACCGGCAATCTTCCGAACACAGCTTGCGCGAGGTGAATGATCCCGGCATTCAGATTGTAGATACTTATTATTATCAGATAGAAGGGGTACGCATGAAGGAACGCCTCCTTATCTTTGCGGCAGATTACCAACACTTGGACAAGACCGGAAAACTATTCTATCTGCATAAAGACAAGTACAAGGCGAATTGCTGCATCTTGAAAAAGTATGATGCAATACTCCATGCCAAAGTGCCCCGTGACAAGATGTACACTTTAAAACGGGGTACCCGTTCCGTTTATATAAATAATTATGAATACCACTTGATGTGCTACGAGGATTGCGCCCCTCCGCCACCCGAACCGGAACCGGAAGACCTGGGCGCCAAATATCGCTCGGTGGCAGAAGCCGTGGGAAGGGCGGAAAAGGACTGGAACGAACTGATGAATGCCGAAACGGAGTACTACGAACAACATTTGTTCCTGGGCGAAAAGCAGCGCGGGATAATGAGGCGTATGCTTCGTCATCAAAAGAATAATATAGACCGATACAAGAACGATTTGAACGAATTAGGTGATGCCTACCGGAAAGAGAACCAGGAATATAAGATTGAGAAGCCTGAAAATGATTTATTCTCATGAGCTGAAAGAGAGGACCTTCAAGGCTTACGAAGCGGATGTGAATAACGGGATAGTGCGTCAGCGCGAACTGGAAGAAAAGGTGCTGATGTATTATCGCCGCACTACGCCCTCCTTGCAGGAATATTACTCGCGCTACACGCCGGAGTGGGAGGCTTTCTACTCCTCGGAACGCTTGTCGGACATGGCTTTCCTACAATATCTGAAACAGATGCGGGGGGCTTTCAAGAAGCGTTACGAGCTGTCTGAACTGAACATAGATTATTACATTACTCAGATGGAGAACCGTTCCTTGTTGAAAGGTGAGGCATCGCAGATCAAAGAATTCTTTTTGGACAAATGGCATCAGTTGCTCACCCGCAAGGAGTATGATTACCAGTATGTGCACATCGATGCGTTGTGCCAAAGTTTTGATCTTCTGATAAGGAAGCAGGGACAGGAATCGGGTAATCGCACGCTGGGTTCGCGTATGCAATGGCTGCTCCATAACTATCCCGATTTGTATCAGCGTATGTTACCCTTTGAACAGGTGATGAAGCGTAATCCGTGCATTCAGGAACTGGCACGCTTGTTGGGGAAAAAGCATAGGGAGCAGCAGAAGTATGACTCCCTGTCGGGGGTGGATAAGAAGATGCTTCTCCGTCACTCTCCGCACAGTGACATTACCGGGGTGACGTTGGGGAATGACTTGAACAGTCTGTTGCCCATAGAATATTGTTACTTGGCGGAAGACTCGCTGCGTGCCATATTCATGGAGCGATATGCCGAGAAACGCCTGCAAATGTTCGATTATAAATCGAATGAAAAAGATCCGGTACAAGATGATAAGCATAAAGTTTCGGGACAAGGGCCGTATATCATTTGCGTGGATACTTCCGGCTCCATGCAGGGAGATCGCGAACTTCTTTCCAAATCTGCCATCCTTGCCATTGCCCAACTGACGGAGAGGACGCATCGCAAGTGCTATGTTATCAATTTCTCGGACGAAGCCGTGTCTCTGCTCATAGAAGACCTGGGACGCGATATGCCCAAACTGGCGGAGTTCCTGAATAAGCGGTTTGATGGCGGAACGGATATTGAACCTGCTCTCCGTGAAGCCACTCACATTATCAATGGCAATGACTTCCGGGAGTCGGATATTGTATTGATCTCCGATTTTGAAATGCCTCCGCTTTCCAGAGATCTGCAAGAGCAGATGAAACAAATCAAGCGAAGGAAAACTTCTTTCTTCGGGTTGGTGTTCGGGAATAGACCGGAGATGGAGTATCTCAATCTTTGTGAACGGTATTGGGAAATGTAGGGTGTCATGTTGTCTTTCTGCACATCTCGTTAACATTCCCGGTAACGCTTTCATTCACCGTAGGGGCGGGGTTTGCCCGCCCGAAAACGGTTCGCTTTATGTATTCGGGCGGGCAAACCCCGCCCCTACGGAAAATGTTAACGAAACGTGTAGAAAAAGAATAGCTTCCAAAGGAGGAAGCTGTGCAAATCAAAATTATTTAGCAACCACCATTTTGTCCAATTCTATTTTTTGAGGGACATAAAGCATTCTCAATAATTCTTTTACTCTGTTTATTTCTTCAGTCTGTGCATTGGGCGAAAATTTTAATTGCACTGTCATTATATCATTCTGATCATGTTTTAATTTAGTAAGTTTATCTTTCAGTTCATTTTCAGTAAAGTCTTTTATCCCAATGACTTCAGTGTCTTCATTGTAAAGCTTCACTTCTATACCTGCATATCTTTTAGAATCTGCTTCTTTACTGAATGATTTAGGATCATCGAAGAATACAAGAATCGGCCATTTCTCTTTAGAGCCGTCCAACTCCATCTGAGGGGCCAGTTCCGGCAGCTTCTCAAGAGCCCGTTTTATTTCACACAGGTATTTGTAGACCACATATTCATTCGCATGAATGTCATAAGTGATTCCCAAACTTTGAACAAGATCTTTGCCTGTCTTTCCCTTATGGTCAGCAGCAGAATTAAGGAAAGATTCTACGATTACTTTCAGAATCTCATCTTGTTTGACAGCCTTCTTCCGGTCATACAAAATTTGATTGTTTTTGTTGATGAGGAAGCTATGAATAACTCCCGACTTTGTTTCTTGCAGGGCCATCTTATTCTTCTCCATTTCCCGGTTGAAGAACTCTTTCATAGCAATCAAGTCCTGTGGCTGATTATTCTCCTGTTCGGTAACCGGAACCATTTTATCCAATGTTTCCTTTACTTCGGGGCGTGCAAATACAAGCATTGTCCCCATGACTATGGGCACTGCTATAAGCAGTTTCAGCCTTGCCCATCCATTTGTTCTTTCTTTTAACATCATAGTAATACGTTTTTTAAGTTTACTGTGATTAAAGCCGTTGGCCATAGAGTAGAGCCTTGTGCCCACAGCTTTTTTCACTAATAATAATTGATATTGCGTTGCATCGATGCCTTGTTTTATCACTCCCTCGTCTGCCTCAAATTCGTGGAGTTGCTGCATTTCCAGTCTCATGAGCCATACCACAGGATTAAACCAGTACAGAATGGTGATGAGCATAAACCATAATGAATCTTGAGTATGCCGATAGTGCAGGTGCATTTGCTCATGCACCAATACGATGGAGTTGTTTTGATAGTCCTCTTCGCTTAGAACAATATATTTACCGAAACTAAATGAATGAATAGAGTGAGGGATCACAATGAGCCAGTAACCATTTTCTTTTCTTCGTGGTGCATTGCGTATGACTTGCCACATACGGAAAAGAGAAGAAAGTATCAAGCCGAGTGTAATAACCATTCCTATTATATATACACTACCCAGAATGCCAGTAAGCCCCCATTCCGAAGTGGGAGAGCCTTCCTTAATCAGTGTTTCCTTTCCTGCTGTCGGCATATCCGTAAATAGGGCAGAGGGCGAGGCGCTTTCTCCTACCAACACCTCACTAAGCACCTGCATGGGAACCTGTACCAATTGCCCCTGACTTATCGTAACAGGGAAAAGCGGCAATAGCATACATACTACCGTTCCGATAAGCAGGGTGATGCGATTGAACCGGAAAAATGTACTGTTACGCATTGCCAGCACAAAAAACAGGTAGAACAGCGTAAGGCAGATGCTGCTTTTTATGATATATAACAGGAAGAGTGCCATGATCTATCTATCGTTTTTTAGCGTTTTCTATCCGGTTGATTAATTCTTTCAATTCCTCTATATTCATTGATTCTTCTTCAATAAATTGGGACACTACATTTGTATAAGAGTTATTATAGTATTGAGATATTACATCATTCAATGCCGAACTCTTATATTCTTTTTCGCTGATTGCTGCATAATATTGATTTGTATTTCCACAAGGGCGGTGGGCTACGAATCCTTTTTCTTCTAATAGCTTGACCAGGGTTGCCACGGTGTTATAATGAGGTTTGGGCTCATCATAAAAACTTAGCAATTCGCGTATGAACATTGCATCGTGTTGCCACAATATATTCATTATTTCTTCTTCTTTTGCAGTAAGTCGTTTCATGGTTCTTTTAGGGTTATGATGAATGTATGGAGCAAATGTATGGAATATATTTCAAACAAACTACTAAAAGTATTAGTAGAATTACTAATCTTAGTAGTTATTAACTTATCGGCGACTGTGGGGAGGAATTATTCCCCCAAATAAAAAGAAGTGAAGGACTTTCACAAGCCCTTCACTTCAACCGTAGTAGACACATCTGTTGATGCGTCTCAAAAAGTCAAGTTTTTATTTTCTACATCAATACCGGCGCCAGATATTTCACCAGGAAGTATCCGCCTACTATCAGCCAAACGTATAATAGGGAAGCGAGTACGAATGGTTTGGCACCTGCCTTCCGGAATTTGTCTATGCTGGTTTCTGCACCCAGGGCAGTCATCGCCATAGTCAACAGGAAGGTATCGAGGTTATTGATAAATGTGATCAAGCTGTGTGGAAGCAGGTCGAAAGAGTTGAATCCGATAACTGCCAGGAATCCGATAGCAAACCAAGGGATAGATATATTCTTCATGCTTCCGCCTTTGCCCCCTTCTTTTATGGCTGCTCTGGATACAAAGAAACTGGTAATCAGCAATACCGGAACCAGCATCATGACGCGTATCATCTTTACGATGATGGCAATGTCTGATATTTCCTTTCCCATGGCATTTCCCGCACCTACCGTATGTGCTACTTCGTGCAGGGTGGCGCCGGTAAATATACCCATTTCATTGGCAGGAAGAACGAATGTTCCGTTTCTGTACAGTATAGGATAGATGAACATGGAGAGGGTGCCGAAGATAACGACTGTAGATACGGCAACCGCCGTTTTGTACGGTTTGGTTTGTATGGTCGATTCGGCTCCCAGAATGGCTGCCGCACCGCAAATGCCACTGCCTATGGAGGTGAGCAACGCGATTCCCCTGTCCATTTTCAGCATTCGCCCTATCAGGATACCGCCGCAAATGGTGACGGTTACTATAATGGCATCAATGAATATGGCGGGCAGTCCCACGGCCAGCACATCCTGGAAGGTGAGTTTGAATCCATAAAGGATAATGCCGATGCGAAGGATTCGTTTGGAACAGAACTGGATGCCCGGCACCCATGTATCGGGCAAGTTATTTCTTAAACTGTTGGCATATAGCATACCCAGAATAATACCGACAATCATCGGACTGAATGAAAGCTCTTTCACAAAGTTCATCTCGCCAATGTAAAAGGCGGCACATGAAAACAACGCTATTAACAGAACTCCGTGAAGCATACTACTTCTTTTTTCACTGAACATAATTATATTTGTTTAAGGTGTTAATGTCTTGGAATTGCGATGCAAAGTAAGGTCTTTTTAATAGAATATGACGAATTTATTTTTTTATCGCCTATAACCTTTTATTATTGCTCTAACTGTAGCGGGGGATTATTGTTCACGAAGAATGCGTGGCTAATGATTTGATTAATGTGCAAAAATCAAAAAAGAAAGAACGTTTGTTTGGGAAAGTAGCGGAAAGAAATTACCTTTGTCTATAGTAATTTCAAAGTATACTCCTAAAAACAGCGTAAATTATGGAATATGTATTCTCGGACAGGAAGTTGATACCTTATGGCATGATGAATTTCAAGGATATTCGTCTGGACAATTATTATTATGTGGATAAAACCTCGTATATTCCATTGATAGAACGCTCGAACCGGTTCTTTTTCTTTATCCGTCCCCGTAGGTTTGGAAAGAGTCTGACGCTGAATATGCTGCAACACTATTATGATGTGCGTACCAAGGATCTGTTTGATGCTTTGTATGGCGACCTCTACATAGGGAAACATCCCACGCCGGAGCGTAACAGTTATTTGGTGCTGTATCTCAATTTCTCCGGAATCTCTGGCGGATTGCACGACTATCGTGAAGGACTGGATGCGCATTGCCAAACTTGTTTCGACTACTTTTGCAATGTCTATGCAGAGTATTTGCCGCAAGGTATCAGGGAAAGGTTGGACGAAAAAAACGGAGCCGTTGAACAGTTGGATTATCTCTATCACGAGTGTGAACGTGCCGGGCAAAATATTTATCTCTTTATAGATGAATATGACCACTTTACCAATGCTATTCTCTCGGATGCCGGAAGCTTGAACCGCTATACGGAAGAGACACACAAGGAGGGCTACCTGCGTGCATTCTTCAATAAGGTGAAAGCCGGAACCTATTCCAGCATCAAGCGCTGCTTTATTACCGGAGTAAGCCCCGTGACGATGGACGACTTGACCAGCGGATTCAACATTGGTACCAATTACTCGCTATCGCCGGAATTTAATGAAATGATGGGATTTAATGAGAGCGAAGTGCGCCAAATGCTGGAATACTATTCCACAAACAGTCCCTTCAACCACACCGTTGACCAGTTGATAGCAATCATGAAGCCGTGGTATGACAACTACTGTTTTGCAGAGGAATGTTATGGTCAAGCCACGATGTACAATTCCAACATGGTTCTCTATTTCGTGATGAACTATATATTATATGGTAAGCAGCCGCGAAATATGATAGAAAGCAATATCCGCATTGATTATGAAAAATTGCGTATGCTTATCCGCAAGGACAAGGAGTTTGCCCATGATGCTTCTATCATACAGACTTTGGTGAGCCAAGGTTACATCACCGGAGAATTAAAAGAAGGATTCCCTGCTGCTAATATTGTTGACTCTGATAATTTTGTGAGTTTGCTCTATTATTTTGGTATGCTTACCATCAGTGGCATGCATAAGGGGAAAACCAAGCTTACTATTCCCAACCAGGTGGTACAGGAACAACTCTATACTTATTTGCTGAACACGTATAATGAAGCCGACCTCAGCTTTAGCAATCATGAAAAAGATGAACTAGCCTCTGCCTTGGCCTATGATGGCGCATGGAAATCTTACTTTGACTACATAGCCGAGTGCCTGAAGCGTTACGCTTCCCAGCGCGACAAGCAGAAAGGCGAGTCTTTTGTACATGGTTTTACATTGGCTATGACGGCTCAGAACCGTTTTTACCGTCCTATCTCTGAAGCAGATACGCAGGCAGGATATGTAGACATCTTCCTCTGCCCGCTACTGGGTATTTATCAGGATATGGAACACAGTTACATCATCGAATTGAAATATGCCAAATACAAAGATCCCGAAACTCGTGTGGAGGAATTGCGTTTGGAAGGTATTGCCCAGGCAAACCGCTATGCGGATACCGATACGGTGAAGGAGGCCATAGGTAGTACGCAGTTGCACAAGATTGTAGTGGTATATAAAGGGATGGAAATGAGGGTATGTGAGGAAGTGTAAAGGGGAGGTAGGATCTATCCCTCCCCCTATAGTGAAATATTTCTACTTTCCACAAGCCAGCTCAAATATTTCCCTGCTATACTCTCGGTTCAGCTTTACATAGTTTCCTACCAGTTCTCCTTTGTTCTCATGCAGTTTCTTAACCAGCAGGTCTATGTCGGGATTCTCAATTCCTAATTCCCGGAATGTCACCGGTAGTCCCATATACCTGAAGAAATGCTTCAATCGGGATACGCCTGCCAGAGCCATTTCCTTCAAATCCTCACTTTCGGGAACTCCGAATACACGGTTGGCAAACTGGGCTATCTTCTTAGGATTATGCTCTGCCATGAAAGTCATCCAGGCAGGGACAATGACTGCCAAGCCTGCACCATGCGTCACATCATATATGGCACTGTCCGCTGCGTATAATTGAGCCTCCGCCGTAAACAATCATTGCTTTCCGGGCGTTATACTTCTTAGTAAGAGCACCGGTTTGTGCTTCTGTAGCCTTGCCAAATACAAACTCGGTAGGGCTGTAAAAAACGAAATTATTCATTTGATTATTCCTTGTTATATTTTGTTGTACGAAACCAAAGCAAAGTTAAGGAATTTAATTACCTTTGCCGCCTAAATTTAGTAAAAACATGAAATCGGATATTGAAATAGCACGCAGCATTGAGCTGACCAAGATTAAACAGGTAGCCCGCGACACAGGTATTCCTGTAGAGCACATCAGTAATTACGGGCGCTATATCGCCAAAGTGGACGAAAACCAGATAGATGAAGAAAAGGTAAAACAAAGTAACCTGATTCTGGTGACTGCCATTACCCCTACCAAAGCCGGTATCGGAAAAACTACTGTTTCCATCGGATTGGCTTTGGGGCTGAACAAGATCGGAAAAAAGGCAATCGTGACCTTGCGTGAACCCTCTTTGGGTCCTTGTTTCGGCATGAAAGGTGGAGCAGCCGGAGGCGGATACGCACAGGTATTGCCGATGGATAAAATCAACCTCCACTTTACCGGAGACTTCCATGCCATCACCTCTGCACACAACATGATTTCGGCGTTGCTGGACAATTACCTCTATCAGAACCGCGATAATGGCTTCGGACTGAAAGAAGTATTGTGGCGCCGTGTACTGGATGTGAACGACCGTTCTTTGCGTTATATCGTTACAGGACTGGGCCCGAAAACCAATGGCATTACTCAGGAATCAGGCTTTGACATTACTCCTGCTTCCGAGATCATGGCTATCCTTTGCCTTGCCACAGACGAGGAAGACCTGCGCCGTCGCATTGAGAATATCTTGTTAGGATTTACTTATGAAAATAAACCGTTCACGGTAAAAGATTTGGGCGTAGCAGGCGCTATCACCGTATTGCTGAAAGATGCCCTGTCGCCCAATCTGGTGCAGACCACCGAGCATACCGCAGCCTTTGTTCATGGCGGACCGTTTGCCAATATTGCTCATGGATGCAACTCCATTTTGGCCACCAAAATGGCAATGACCTTTGGCGATTATACCATCACCGAAGCCGGATTTGGTGCCGATTTGGGAGCAGAAAAGTTCTATGATATCAAGTGCCGCAAGGCCGGTATTACTCCTAAACTGACAGTCTTGGTAGTAACGGCACGTGCCTTGAAGATGCATGGTGGCGTGTCTCAGGACAAGATAAAAGAACCCAATTTGGAAGCCTTGAAGCAGGGTATAGCCAATATGGATAAACATTTGCGCAATCTGAAATACTTCGGCCAAACGG
Source organism: uncultured Bacteroides sp. (assembly GCA_902388365.1). Taxonomy (GTDB): domain Bacteria; phylum Bacteroidota; class Bacteroidia; order Bacteroidales; family Bacteroidaceae; genus Phocaeicola. The sequence continues at coordinate 22,009 of CABMPB010000040.1, forward strand.
TGGTTGTGGCTTTCAATCGTTATGGCGATGATGCCGATGAAGAAATAGCCTATGTACGCACCCATTGCGAGAAGAAAGGAGTGGGCTTTGCGGTGAATAACGCCTTTACCGATGGCGGCGAAGGAGCTAAGGAACTGGCGGAACTGGTAGTGAAGACTATTGAAGAGAAACCATCTGAACCTTTGCAATATGCCTATGATGATGAAGACAGCGTAGAAACCAAGATCTCGAAAGTCGCTTGTAATCTGTATGGTGCCAGCATCATTACTTATAGCGCTGCTGCTCGCAAGAAGCTGAAACAACTTGTAGAATTGGGTTATGAGAAATTCCCCATCTGCATTGCCAAGACTCAGTATTCATTCTCTACCGATCCGAAGATTTATGGTGCGGTAGATAATTTTGAGTTTCATGTGCAGGACATTGTGATGAATGCCGGTGCCGGAATGTTGGTAGTGGTTGCAGGTGAAATCATGCGTATGCCGGGATTGCCCAAAGAGCCGCAGGCATTGCATATAGATATAGTGAATGGAGAAATAGAGGGGTTGTCATAACCCCTCATTTTTTTATTCCTTTTTTTAGAGTACATCCTTTTATTTTCTTCGTCTTCCTTTAATAAAAGTTAGACGTAAACATGAAAATAAAATGGATAGCAGGCGGCCTGCTATGGGCAAGTTTTTATCTGCAAGCAGCCGCACAGGAATATAAGTTATGGTATGACACCCCTGCCCATGTATGGACAGAAGCCCTTCCGCTAGGTAACGGAAGACTGGGTGCAATGGTCTTTGGCAATCCCGCCATAGAGCATATACAACTCAACGAAGAAACCATATGGGCAGGGCAGCCCAACAATAATGCCAATCCCGATGCACTGGAAAACATTCCCAAAGTGCGTCAACTGGTCTTTGAAGGAAAATATCAGGAAGCACAGACGCTCGCCACCGAAAAAGTAATGGCGAAAACCAATAGCGGTATGCCTTACCAGTCGTTTGGCGACCTGCATATTTCTTTCCCCGGACACGCCCGTTACTCCAATTATTACAGGGAACTGAGTCTGGACTCAGCCCGTACCGTGGTGCGTTATGATGTAGACGGAGTAACCTATCAGCGGGAAACCCTTACTTCATTTGCCGATCAGGTGGTAATGATCCGTCTCACCGCCAGTCAGCCCGGAAAGATAACTTGTAATGCAAACTTTACCACTCCCCATCAGGATGTAATGATTGTCTCGGAAGGAGAGGACGTTACCCTTTCGGGCGTATCATCCTTGCACGAGGGACTGAAAGGTAAAGTCGCTTTTCAAGGTAGAATGACCGCCCGTACAAAAGGGGGAATGCGTCAATGTCGCGATGGAGTACTCAGCATAGAAGGGGCAGATGAAGCTGTGATCTACGTCTCTATTGCTACCAATTTCAATAATTACAAAGACATTACCGGCGACCAGGTGGAGCGTGCAAAGAACTACCTGCACCGGGCCATCACAAAAGACTATCAGGCATCCAAGCAGGCACACGTATCTTTCTTCAAGAAATATATGGATCGCGTTTCCCTGAATCTGGGCACAGATAAATATGCCGATGTAACCACCGATATGCGTGTGCAGAACTTCAAGGAAACCCACGACAATTATCTGGTCGCCACTTATTTCCACTTTGGCCGCTATCTGCTTATCTGCTCCTCGCAGCCGGGTGGGCAGCCTGCCAATCTGCAAGGCATTTGGAATGATAAGTTATTTCCTTCCTGGGACAGTAAATATACTTGCAATATCAACCTGGAAATGAATTACTGGCCTGCCGAAGTGACAAACCTCACCGAACTGCACGAGCCACTGATGCAACTCATTCGCGAAGTAAGCCAAACCGGACGCGAATCGGCAAAAATCATGTATGGAGCCGATGGCTGGGTGCTGCATCATAACACCGATATATGGCGTGTCACCGGAGCCATAGACAAAGCTCCTTCGGGAATGTGGCCCACGGGGGGCGCATGGCTTTGCCGTCATTTATGGGAGCGTTATCTCTACACAGGTGATGTGGAATTTCTTCGTTCCGCTTATCCTATCATGAAAGAAGCGGGTCTTTTCTTTGATGAAATTATGGTAAAGGAACCTTTACATAACTGGCTGGTGGTATGCCCCAGCAATTCTCCGGAGAACGTTCATGCCGGCAGTCATGGAAAAGCCACTACCGCCGCCGGATGTACATTGGATAATCAGTTGATCTTCGACCTTTGGAACCAGATCATCACTACCGCCCGTCTGCTGAATACCGATACGGATTTTGCTTCCCATCTGCAACAACGCCTTAAAGAAATGGCGCCCATGCAGGTAGGTCGTTGGGGGCAATTACAGGAATGGATGATGGACTGGGACGATCCGCAGGATGTACACCGCCATGTATCACACTTGTACGGCTTGTTCCCCGGTAATCAGATTTCTCCTTATCGCACTCCGCAGTTATTTGATGCGGCACGCACCTCACTCATTCATCGCGGAGATCCCTCTACGGGTTGGAGCATGGGATGGAAGGTATGTCTCTGGGCACGTTTGCTGGATGGCGATCATGCCTATAAGCTGATAACCGACCAACTGACCTTGGTGCGCAATGAAAAGAAAAAAGGTGGAACTTATCCTAACTTGTTCGATGCTCATCCGCCTTTCCAGATAGATGGTAACTTTGGATGTACGGCAGGTATTGTAGAGATGCTGATGCAGAGTCATGATGGTTTTATTTATTTACTACCCGCCTTGCCTTCGCTGTGGCAGGAGGGAAGCGTAAACGGAATCATTGCCCGTGGAGGCTTTGAACTCGATTTGAGTTGGAAGAACGGCAAAGTGAGCCGCTTGGTAGTAAAATCCCGCAAGGGAGGTAATTGCCGATTGCGTTCATTAACTCCACTGGCAGGCAAAGGGCTGAAAAAAGCAAAGGGTGAAAATCCCAATGCATTGTATGCCGTACCGGAAATATTGACTCCGATTATAAATAAAGAAGCCCGATTGAATAAAGTGGAATTGAAAAAAACTTATCTTTATGACCTGGATACGAAAGCAGGTGCGGAGTATACAATAATAGGTAGATAATACAAACACATCCACCGTAGGGGCGGATTGAATCCGCCCGAATGCATTCGCAAATACACTTTTAGTATGTTATCGGGCAGATTCAATCTGCCCCTACGGTGAATGAAAACCATTTTTTTAACGCAGAAAAACAAAAAAAATAAATATGAAACGAACAGGATTAAACATCATTTGGTCATTACTGTTAGCGGGCGGAATGTTCTCATGCACTGCCACTCCCAAACAGACAGAAGAAATAAAATGGAGTGAACGCATGGCACGCTCGGAGATGCAGCGCTTCCCGGAGCCTTGGATGATAGAGAAAGCAAAGAAACCACGTTGGGGCTACACCCACGGGTTAGTTGTAAAATCAATGTTGGAAGAATGGAAGCATACGGGCGACACCGCATACTATACCTATGCAAAGATATATGCCGACAGCCTGATAGACCCCGATGGAAAGATAAAAACCATGAAATATCTCTCCTTCAATCTGGATAATATAAACTCAGGCAAAATCCTGTTCGACTTCTATGCCCGTACAGGAGAAGAACGCTATAAAACGGCTATGGATACCCTCCGCAAGCAATTAACCGAACAACCCCGCACCGGTGAAGGCGGTTACTGGCACAAATTAATCTATCCGCACCAAATGTGGCTGGATGGCATTTTCATGGCATCTCCTTTCCTGGCACAATACGGAGAAACCTTTGGGGACACCACCGTGTATGCCGACATTGTGAATCAAATAACACTGATAGCCCGCAAAACTTACGATCCTAAGACCGGACTGTACTATCACGGTTGGGACGAAAGCAAGGAACAAGCATGGGCAAACCAGGAAACTGGCTGTTCACCCAATTTCTGGAGCCGTAGCATAGGCTGGTATGCCGCAGCCGTAGTCGATGTCCTGGATTATATGCCGCAACAATTCAACGGACGCGACAGCATCCTCACCATCATCAACACTTTGGCACAAGGTATCGTGAAATACCAGGAACCCGAAACCGGAGTATGGTGGCAGGTTACCGACCAGAACAACCGTAAAGGGAATTATCTGGAATCTTCCGCTTCCTCCCTCTTTGTCTACTTCCTGTGCAAGGCTGTAAATAAAGGCTACATTCCGGCGGAATATCAGGCTGCCGCCCAACGGGGTTTCAATGGTCTGATTAAGACTTTTATAAAAGAAGAACCCGATGGCTCGTACACTATTACCAACTGCTGTGCCGTTGCCGGACTGGGCGGTAAAGGGAACCGTGACGGAAGTTTTGCCTACTACGTGGGCGAACCGGTGATAGAGAATGATCCGAAGTCGGTAGGCGCCTTCATCCTGGCTGCCATAGAATATGAAAAACTCACCTCTCAAAATAATGAAAATGAATAAACGTGCTTTCTTTTCGGTATTGATTACCCTCCTGGCATTCCCGCTTTTGCTGGAAGCTGCGGCAGTATCCGTTACCACCCTGCGCACCGAGCAGATGGTGAATCCTATGGGGCTGGATACCGCCACTCCCCGTATGAGTTGGCAACTGGAATCCTCACAACAGAATGTGAAGCAAACGGCTTACCATATACTGGTAGCTTCCTCTCCCGAACTTCTGGCGCAAGCCAAAGGCGACCTGTGGGACTCCGGCAAAGTATCGTCCGATGATTCCCAATGGATCACCTATCAGGGTAAACCCTTGAAAAGCAACCAGCGTGCTTATTGGAAGGTAAAAAGTTATACCACCCAAGGCGAAACCGAATGGAGCAGTCCCGCCCATTGGAGCATCGGCTTACTGAAAGAAGCCCATTGGCAAGGCCGGTGGATAGGTATGGACAAAGCGGCCCCCTGGGACAGTGAAACCACTTGGAGCCGACTCAGCTCCCGCTATCTGCGCAAGGAGTTTGCCTTAAAAAAACAGGTAAAACAAGCCACCGTGCATATAGCCGGAATGGGTATGTACGAGCTATTTATAAACGGCCGGCGGGTGGGCGACCAAGTACTGGCTCCGGCTCCAACAGATTATCGTAAGACTATTATTTATAATACCTTTGATGTAACTCCGCTGCTGTCTTCCCAAAATGCCATAGGCGTAACGCTGGGCAACGGACGTTTCTACACCATGCGCCAGCACTATAAGCCTTATAAGATACCCAACTTCGGCTACCCCAAACTGCGCTTGAACCTGATAGTAGAATACACTGACGGCACCCGTGAAACCATCTCATCGGATACCAACTGGAAACTGACAGCAGACGGCCCCATCCGCAGCAACAACGAATATGACGGCGAAGAATACGACGCCCGTAAAGAGCTGACCGGATGGACTACCCCCGGCTATGATGACCGCAACTGGACGGATGCGGAACGTGTCAGCATCCCCACAGGAACCTTGCGCGGAGCCATGGCTCCCAATATGAAAGTATTGCAGACTATTGCACCGTTGACTATCAATAAGGTAGGAGATAAGTACATCATGGATATGGGCCAGAACATGGTAGGCTGGGTACGGATGAAAGTACGCGGAGCGGCAGGTGATACCATCCGCCTTCGTTTTGCCGAACTCTTGCAACCCAGTGGCGAACTCTATGTAAGGAACTTGCGCGATGCCCGCGTTACCGATACTTACATCTGCAATGGCAGGGAGAACGGTGCCGAATGGGCTCCCCGTTTTGTGTATCATGGTTTTCGCTATGTAGAAGTTACCGGCTGCAAAAATCCCAAACTGAGTGACTTTACCGGCGAAGTAGTAAGTGACGAAATGGAAATCTTGGGCGATTTCTCTTGCTCCAATGATATGCTGAACAGAATTTATAAGAATGCCTATTGGGGCATTCTGGGCAACTATAAAGGTCTTCCGGTAGACTGTCCGCAGCGCAATGAGCGCCAGCCCTGGTTGGGCGACCGCGCCATGGGTGCATGGGGCGAGAGTTATATATTCGAGAACGGCCCTCTCTATGCCAAGTGGACGCGCGATATTTACGAAGCCCAGCGCGAAGATGGTTGTATTCCCGATGTAGCCCCGGCATACTGGAATTATTACACGGATGATATGACCTGGCCCTACGCCCTGCCTTCTTCCTGCGATATGGTTTATACCCAGTTTGGCAACAAACAGCCGATAGAAAAATCTTATCCTCATATCAAGCATTGGCTGAAACATATGTGTGAAGAGTATATGACAGAAGATTATATCATCACCAAAGATAAATACGGTGACTGGTGTGTTCCCCCCGAATCCTTGGAACTGATTCATAGCAAAGACCCTGCCCGCCGGACAGATGGCTCACTGATAGCCACTGCCTATGCCCTGAAAGTATTGCAAACCCTGCATCGCTTTGCCGATGTGCTGGGACTGGAAGCTGACAAGCAGGAGTGGGAGGATTTGGAACATCGCATGAAGGATGCCTTCAATGCCCGGTTCCTCACCGTAAAACAGGGAACTTCACTCTATCCGGGACATACGCTCTATCCCGACAGTGTTTTCTATGGAAACAATACAGTGACAGCCAACATCCTGCCGCTAGCCTTCGGACTAGTCCCCAAGGAATATCAGGATGAAGTAGTAAAAAATGTAGTAACAGGCATCATAACTACCAACAAAGGGCATATCAGTTGCGGCGTGATAGGTGTGCAGTGGTTGATGCGCGAACTTTCCCGCAAGGGTCATGCCGATATTGCATGGCTGCTGGCTACCAACAAGAGCTATCCTTCATGGGGATACATGGTAGAACGCGGCGCCACTACTATTTGGGAACTTTGGAACGGCGACACTGCCAACCCCGAGATGAACAGTGCCAACCACGTCATGCTGCTGGGCGACCTTATTCCCTGGTGCTATGAGAATCTGGGCGGCATACGCAGCGACCGCCGCAGTGGAAAGGTCGGTTTCAAGCACATTATAATGAAGCCTAACTTCGATATACAGGACATCAGTTATGCCAACGTTTCTTACCGCACCCCATACGGAAAGGTGGTAAGCAACTGGAAAAAGACCCTCCAACATTTGGAATGGGACATTACTATTCCTGCTAATTCCACTGCCGAGGTGCATCTGCCCAATGGCAAAGTAGAACAGATAGGTTCGGGAAACTACCATTACAGCATAGCCATTACGCCTGCCCATCCGGCTATTGTGGCAGACCAGTTTCTGTATGAACAGGCCTCTTTTCCCGAATGCCACGGCGCTACGATTGTAGAATTGAAGAATGGTGACTTGGTGGCATCTTTCTTTGGAGGCACCAAGGAGCGCAATCCCGATTGTTGCATCTGGGTATGCCGCAAGCCCAAAGGGGCAACCCGGTGGAGTGAGCCTTATCTGGCAGCCGATGGTGTGTTCAGTCCGGATGATCCCCAGGCAGTTCTTGCCGGTATCACAGGTGATAAGACGCAGGCACGCCGCAAGGCTTGTTGGAATCCTGTACTTTTCCAGATACCCGGTGGCGATTTGATTTTATTCTACAAGATAGGGTTGAAGGTAGCCGACTGGAGCGGCTGGTTGGTTCGCTCCCGCGATGGCGGAAAGACTTGGAGCAAGCGCGAACCGTTGCCTCAAGGTTTCCTGGGCCCCATCAAGAATAAACCGGAATATGTGGATGGCCGCATCATTTGCCCTTCCAGCACAGAAGGAGAAGGGGGATGGCGCATCCATTTCGAAATCTCGGACGATAAGGGCAAGACCTGGAAAAAGGTAGGCCCGGTAGAAGCGGAACTGAATGTGCCTACCGCCATGCGCAAAGCAGGTGTTTCCAATGTAGACGATCAGGAAGGAGGAGAAGCCATAAAAGGGGAGGGCGCAAAGCCTATTTATGCTATCCAACCCAGCATCTTGCGTCACAAGGATGGGCGTTTGCAAGTCCTTTGCCGCACCCGCAATGCCCAATTGGCTATCTCGTGGAGCAGTGACAATGGCAACACATGGAGTAAAGTTACTTTAATTGATGTACCGAATAATAACTCGGGGACAGATGCCGTAACCATGAAGGACGGCACTCATGTACTGGCCTATAATGATTTCAGTACCTTGCCGGGTACTCCCAAGGGGCCTCGTACACCCTTGTGCATCGCTGTCTCCGATGATGGCGTACAGTGGGAAAATGTTCTTACCCTGGAGGATAGCCCCATCAGCCAATATTCTTACCCTTCAATTATTCAGGGGAAAGATGGGAAACTGCATGTTATCTATACATGGCGTCGCCAGCGCATTGCCTACAAGGAAATAGACCTTAGCAAACTGCAATCAAAGTAATTTGTGTTCTCATTTCACCATCGGGCGGAAAATCTTCCGCCCGATGAATCACTTTCCCCTCAACCCTTCTCCCCAAAAATTGTTTCCTTTGTTTTTCTCTTTATTTATAAACAAAAGAAACCCTTATGGAAAATTTCTTATCCTATATGGATTCTGTGGTGCACAGCTTGAAATCCGTGTCCCATTTCTCCGCTGCCCACGTGTGCAGCAGTGCCCTGCATTCCTTTTCCTGTTTTCTGGAAGCAAAGAAGCGGGACAAGTCCGTGCAACGTCTTGATGGTTGCCTTCTGCGTGCCTATGAAAGCTGGCTTTTGGGGAATAACCGTGCGGCCAATACCATCTCCACCTACATCCGTTCCCTGCGTGCCGTTCACTACCGCATGGCTGCGGAATATGATTTTAATCCCACCCCCTCCATCTTTAAGGATGTGTATACAGGCGTAAAGAGTACCGGCGGTCGCGCCCTTGCCCGGCGCACCTGTTCCCACCTGCTGGGTGTGGATGGCGTGTTGCAATCCGGTGGCATACAGCAACCCGGCGGCACGGGGCAGCCTGATGCCCGCCTGCGTGTTGCCGCGGACTTCTTCTCCCTCCAGTTCCTGTTTTGCGGCATGCCCTATGTTGACTTGTACCATCTGCGCAAGGCGGACCTTCGAGGCAATGTCCTGACCTACCGCCGCCACAAGACCGGGGTGGAAATCTCCCTTGCCGTGCCTGCCGATGCCCTGGCACTGCTCCGCCGACATGCCGATGCAGATCCCGCTTCCCCTTACCTTATTTCCATGAACCGCGGGGCATACAAGTCATTCCACGAAAATACCCCGGAAGCCGAGGTTGCAAATGCCATCTATTGCCATTCCCTGCGTATGTATAATGTGGAATTGCACCGCCTTTCCGCCTTTCTGGCACTGGGGGAGAAGCTGAGTTCCTACAGCCCGCGCCACACCTGGGCTGATATTGCTTTCCACAACAATGTTCCTGTGGGGCTTATCAGCCGTGCGATGGGCCATACATCTATCCCTACAACAGAGTTTTATCTGAAACCTTTTGAAAGCGATGAGATAGGGAAAGCCAACAGTAAAGTAATCAGACTGGTGAAAGGAGGGGGTAAAATAACCAAGTCCGCATAATCGTCTGTATTACAGTTTGTTAAAGGCGCATTACTTCCTAAGTAACGGAGAAACTTGTTCTGCCTGCAAATTTCACGTTTTAAAACTAATCACACAAGAAAAAGGGGAATTATTTTCATGGCAAACACAAAAAATTAATATTTGGGGCACAAATAATTCGGAAAACTACATAAAGATTCTTATCCTGCCATTTTTTCGACACGATAAATTGCTTTCCATGTTCATTCTTTGACGATGGTTAAGCCTTTATATCCTTAATCCTGATAAAATCAGCCTAATATCGGTCTGTCGTTATCGGATTCTTCCTCCCTTCGTCCGTCAGAATGACAGATGCCCTGCCTCCGTTACTTAGGAAGTAACGGAAATTATTTATATCATAAATATAAACATAACCATATACAATAATCACTATGACCCCAAAGGACTGTAAAAACGTAATTATCCTTACAGGAATGAGCCTGACGCTTCTTTTTTCCTCCTGTGGAAAAGATGATGACATTCCTGATCCCGATCCCGTTCCCCCTCTTCCCACTCAGGGAGCCTTGCAGGTTACTACGGATTGGAGCGCTTGCCTGGATGCCTGCCTGCTTCCTTCCGGGTATATCCTGCGCCTTGGTGACACTTCGCAGGCCGTTAAGGATAAGGTTTATGACTATCCCACGTTGCTGGATCCCGGCAAGTATTCCCTATTAGCTTATAATGAAGCCGACAAGGTCACCGTCAGCGGAACCACCGCCACCATAGATGTAACGGCCGATGGTACATTGGAACCTTTGCCCGGATACCTGTTTTCTGCCGCAACGGAGATAAGCATAACCGCAGGCGATACCCTGCAAGCCACCTTGAAGATGCAGCCACATATCCGTGAACTCACTTTGAAGTTGGCACTTGCCGCAGGCGATGAATACCGTATCCTTGGCACTTCCGCCACCCTGTCGGGCATTGCCTCCGCTTTCAGCCTGGCGGATGGTGCCATCCTTTCCACTTCGGGAGCATCCATCGTTCCTGTTTTCTCTGTCATTCACCGGGATAAGGGCCGTGCCGCCGGTGATGCCTTCCTTTCCGCTACCGTGCGTATAGCAGGTATAGTGACAGGAGAGAAGCAAGAACTCACTCTGGCGGTAACCTTGTCGGATGGCACCCGGCAGGAATTGGAAGCCGACCTTAGCGATAGTCTGGAGGATTTCGGAGATGAATACATCCCTTTGGAATTGGAAGCGGAATTAATCCTTCCTGTCCATGCAGGAGTCACTGCCACCATCGGAGGCTGGAAGCATGCGGATGAATACATAGAGATAGAACAGGGAAAAAAGGAATAACCACATAATAACATGAATATGAAACCATACACCTATTATACCTGTATCAAAGCAATCCTTCCATTGCTTTGCCTTGGCATGTGCGGTTGCAACACTGAGGACAATTCATTGCCTTCGGGTGGTGATGCACCCCTTTCCCGCACCGCGCTTTGCGTATCGGGCAAGATTGACTTCCCAAGCTCCGCCCGTGTGTCAGACAGCTCTTGGGAAAGGGGCGACCGCATCGGCATCTTTATGGTGGAAGCAGGCAAAGCACCTACTGCCACCTATATTGTAGGAGATGCTTTCAACCGTAGTTATACCTATTATGGAACAGACGGCGTATTCTCTCCCTTCACCGCCACGGACACCATCTGGTTTCCGCAAGACGTGGCGCAGAAAGTGGATTTTATAGCCTATTATCCTTATACCCACAGCGTGGATAGTGATAATCCTTCACTTTCCATCAACCTTTCCGCCTCGCAAACGGATTACCTGTATGCCGCGCGTGTATCGGGTTGTGACCGTACAAAGCCTGCGGTTTCCTTTTCCTTTGCCCACCTGCTGGGTCGCGTGGAAGTGGAGTTGATAGCAGGCGAGGGGATGGACGCATCCACCCTTTCGGGTGCAAGGGTTTCGCTTTTGGGCGTTCCCGTCTCCGCCACCTGTTCATTGGTGGACGGCTCATTGGCTATAGATGGAAACAGTTCGGGTATGCTTCCCTTAACCGGAAACTCCACGCTTGTGCTTCCTTCCTCGGGTTCGGGTCGCAGCTTGGTCATTTCCCTTCCGGGTGTTGATGAAGCCCTTTCCTGGGAAATCCCTTCGGACAAGTTCTTCCGTGCGGGTGAAAGCACCGTCTACCATATCACATTGAAGACGAAAGCGGAAGAAGTACCTGATGATCCCGTGGAGCCTGACGACCCGGACACTCCCGACGATCCTGCCCCCGCCCCCCAAATAGAACTATCGGTCACCTCGCAGGTCGTTGACTGGATTCCGGGCGGCAGTGAATCGGGCAGTGCCGACTGACAATAACAATAAAGTAAAAAACCAATAAAAACGAAAAGAACATGAGAACAGCAGTATTTATGACTATGGCGGCCGCCGCACTGGCATTGGCGGGTTGCAGCAATGGCGGGAACGAAGAAATAGATAATTGGAATGGTGAAATCCGTTTGGGTAGCGGCCTGATAGTTCAGCAGGCTCGTTCCAATAATGGGGATGTTCCCGACAAGCAGATAGCAGAGGGGCAGACAGTCAAGGTTTTTGTTACAAAGAAATCATCAGACACCGGTACTGCCTATTCCGGCTATACGCAGGAAATGACCGCCGATGGCAGTGGAGGATTGACAGGCGGGACTTCCATGTTTTATCCGGAAAGTGGTGAAGGCGTGAATATCCGTGCCTACCATCCGGCAGATGTAGGCACAACTTTCACTGTAAAAACAAACCAGAGTGGCAATGACGGCAAGGACTATTTTGCCTCAGACCTGCTTTATTCGGCGAGCCAAGACTATGCCCGTCAGAAAGAAGCCCATTCTCTCAGCTTCAATCATCAGCTTTGCAAGCTGACTTATGAGTTGACTCAGGGTGACGGCAGTCCCAGTCTTACCAATGCCAAGGTACAATGACTCAATGTCGCTACTGCCTGCAGCTTCGATGCTTCCACCGGTGTGGTATCTGCAACGGTAGATGGCAGCAAGGCTATAACTTCCGTCACTCCCCATTCCACTTATGGTGCAGTGGTCGTTCCCCAGACGGTAACAAGTGGCACCAAGATGCTGCAAGTAACCCTTGCCGATGGAGGAATATTGACCTATACTCCGGATGCTGACCAAGTACTTGATGGTGGCAATGTGTATAATTACACCATAACGGTAAATTTGACAGAACTTAAGGTCACATCAGCTATTACTCCTTGGACTTCTGTTAGTAAGTCGGGCACTGCCACTATGGAATGAAAATTAAATTAAGGAAAAAGAAAAGCGTTCTTTGAAAGATTGTGTTGGAGATTAAAAAGAAACCATTACCTTTGTATTGTAAACCAATAGAAAGGAGGAAAGCTGCATGGCAAGGCCTATTAAGGAAACCCCGATACTTTATGGGGAAGATGCCCGGAGATTCCTGGAACGGATGAAGAATCCACCCAAGGAAACGAAGGAAGAGCGTGAACGTCGTTTGGCGCATTATAGAGCTGTAATGAGTGTTTTTAAAGATTAATGCGTTATGGTTTTGACGGATGAAATATTTCGGGCAACGTATGAAGTACGACGCTTGAAGAAAAAAGAAACAGTAAAATCGTTCGATTGCGGTGACACCGACTTGAACGATTTTATTTTGAATGAATCCCATCATTACAGGAAAGCCTTGTTGGCGGTAAGCTATGTGGCGGAAAACAAATTGGATAATTACAGAGTTTCTGCCTATTTCAGTTTGGCGAACGATAAAGTTTCTCTGAATGATTTTGAAAGCAAAACAGATTTTAATCGTTTTCGTAAGCATCGTTTCGTAAATGAGAAACGCTTGAAAAGTTATCCGGCTACTAAGATATGTCGTTTGGGTGTGGACACCTCTGCAAAAGGTTTGCACATCGGTTCTTTTCTATTAGATTTCATCAAGAGTTATTTCGTCATCAACAACAAGACCGGTTGCCGCTTCCTCACGGTTGATGCTTATGCCGATGCCATTCCCTTTTACTTGAAGAACGGCTTCGTTCCTCTGAATGACGAAGATGCTGATGCCGATACCCGTTTGCTCTACTTTGATTTGGCAACCATAGCCGATGATGAATTAGACGATTAAGCTTTTGTTCGGTTGGACTTGCAATCCATCCGCCTCCACACAACCTTTCAACAAGAACGCTTATAGTTTTACATATAAAAACCTATAAGCTCAATGATTCAAACCAAATTATCTCCCTCCCGCCTATGGTTGCTTATAGCAACTATAGCAGGACTTTGTACCTCCTGTTTAGACATCACGGATAGTGGGGGAGAGACCTCTTTACCCGATGGGAAATACCCCATAACATTTACCGCCACCGTAGACGGTCTGACCGTGAGCCGTGCCGCAGGCAAGGATGCGTGGGCGAAAGACGACCCAATAGCCGTCTCCTTAAACGAAAGCAGCGACAGCAAGACCTATAAGATTACAGACGCATCAAACGGAACAATGCAACCCGTCAACCCAAGCGATGTGTATTACTGGAAAACGAATACGGAAGAATTGAAGATACTGGCATGGTATCCTGCCGAAGCTGTTACCGCTAAAGACATCAGCGACCAATCCCAAGGCTTCGCCGACTTCGATTACCTGAAAGCGGAAACAACCGCCAAGTTCTCCGCCACTGGTGCTGTTTCATTATCCTTTGTGCATCAGATGGCGAAAGTAACCTGTACCCTAACAACAGACAATAGTACTACTACAGACATAACCAAAGCAACCGTAAGCATCTACGGCTATACCAAAGCCTCTTTCGCGAAAGGGATAGTTGGCAAAGTAGAAAATAGTAACGGCTGGATTACCCCCACCACAGACAAGGAAGTGCTTGTAGTGCCGCAGGATATGAAAGGGCAACAATTTATCCGGGTGGCGATAAGCGGTCGTGAATACTTCTATACTCCCGGCGAGAATGACCCCGACCTCGAAGCCGGCAAGCGATACGACTATACCATTAAGGTGAATGAAAAAGGTCTGGAAAGTGTAACAATAAATACTTATCCTTCGTGGACGGAGGGCAGCAGTGCAGGAGGCGGTGAAGGGACGGAAGCTACATTCCATGTGCATCTGCCCGCAGATCACGGACTGATAGCGGACAATATTACAGGAGCCACACAGGTAGGAACTTCCAATGTTTATGAGATAAGCAACCACGGTAATACTTTCTCAATCAGCTATACCGTGACAGGTAGTGACCCCTCAAAAGGTTATCTTATATCAAAAGGCATAGGAAACTGTAAACGTACAACCGAATCCGACGGGAAGTATACTTTTACTTATAGTAATATCCGTTCCGATATTTGGTTGAGTTATGCATTTTATTCTGAAGTGGGTTATTATTACTACAGTGACGGGACTTGCTCTCCCGATTATAATAGCGGTACTTCCTCTACCTGTATTGGCATCGTATTTAAAGTCGGTGCGGGCGAAGGCGACAATGCTTCCAATTATACCGCGAGCACATTTACTGATGATGTGATTCATGGTTATGCGGTAGCTCTGAAAAACACAGGTGCTAAGCGTGAATCATGGGGAAATATTAGTAGCGTAACCCTCTCTACGGATAATGAAAAATTCTATGGTTACAGTAATACACAAGCGATCAAAAAAGCAATTGATTACAGCGAATCTAATTTCCGGGCTTGCTATAATGCAGTAAATTATACTCCGGCTGCTCCTGCCAACAGTAGCGGCTGGTATCTTCCCTCTTTGGGAGAATACAACGCCTTGTGGCAGGTCTATGACGTGATACGGAGCAAATTTACATCAGCCGGTGGTACGGATATGCAAATAGGATTTGGCTTTTATTGGACAAGTTCCAAGAAAAACAGTAGTGCCGCATTTGTTGACTTCGGTACATGGAATGTGGGAGGTTTTATGGGTTCCATAAGGACAGATGATAGCAATGCCTATGTCCGTCCAGTCTTAACTTTTTAAAGAATAAATAAAATGAAACGATTCCATCTATATACAGTAAATGTTGTCTTACTTCTTCTTTCTGCTTGTGGCAACGATTATGACGAACTGCCGGACGGCGGCGACAATACTCCGTCTGCCGCACTCCGTATAGAAGTCAACACGAGCGACTTCACTCCTATGGGCGCTCTCGATACCCGTGCCACCGACAACGGCAATACAGGCAGCTTTGAGGAAGGCGACCGCATGGGCATCATTGTGTTGGATAAGGACGGTGAAATACTGTCCGACAACATTCCTTATATATACAGTGGCAGTGCATGGAGCTTTGACAGCAATAGCAATGAAGGAAAGGTGGCTGTCAACTATAACAATAGAGCCTCCACTTATCTTGCCTACTTTCCTTATAGTAAGGGTGCTAACGGCATAAATAGTATAGACGGCTTGAAAGAGAAATTCCAACCTCTTTCCGACCAACGTACCAAGGACGCTTACCGTACTTCCGACTTGTTGGTGTGGAATGAAACATACACAACCTCACCAAATGCATTGACAATAACCCTTGAACACGTTTATTCCTGCCTTTCGTTGCCTTCTGTCAGTGTATCGTGTAATATCAACGGGGCATCAGCGGCAACCACTTATGAAAGTAATTGGATAAGTGACGTGAGTTTCACCCTCAACGGCAATCCTTATTCTGCTTATAAGGCTACTGAAGGCAGTCACCGGATTATCATAACTCCGCAGAGTATAAGCGCAAGTGATCGTTGGTTCTTTACATATAACGCTAAAACATATAACGGCAGTATGTCGGTAACCACTTTAGCCGAAAAGACTCGTTACACATTGACTCCAAGTTTGAGTTTCGGTGATTATTCTTTAGATAAAGCTAAAGTGGGTGATTTCTATTGCAAGGATGCAAGCGGTAACGGCTACTTGATACCGGGTGAAGTTGCTTCGCTTACGAATGACCAAAAGACAGCTTGCATAGGTATTGTTTGTTGTACGGACGCCAACCGTATAGGCGAAGCAGCCAAAGAAGCGTTGAAAGAGAATGGCGTAACTACCCCTCACGGTCTTGTAATGGCATTGACCAATGCTTCGGAAGGTTGCCAGTGGGGAGAATACTATAAAGATGAAAATAAAGATGGTCGTGAAGGAGAACCTTTCTACGGAAATACCGACAAATTAAATAAACAATACAATAACGTTGACGGTTACGCTGAAACGCATTGGATGTTTGAAAAATTAACAAATGGAGGATATAGCTCAGATACCTATAAGGCTTTCGCTGCAGCCAGGGACTACAGTGTTGCCGTTCCTAATAATACCACCGGTTGGTTTATTCTCAGTATGGGTCAGTGGTGGGATATTCTGTCCAATCTGGGTGGGATAGACTTAACCGTCTATCAAGAGAGTACAAGCGGTTCTACATCTATATCCGGTGCTGCTGAAACAGCCACAAAAAATATGAATGTGTATTTGGAAAAAGTAAATGGCGCAACGACATTCAGCAAGGGCACATATTTTTGGTCGAGTTCGGAGTCCGGTAGCGGCACTGCCTGCAACGTGGATTTCCGCAGCGTTGGCCCTCTCTACCTGGGCGGCAGCTATAAGGACCGCACCGACATTAAGGTGCGGTGTGTTCTCGCTTTCTGATTTTATTTATCTATTTATAAATTTATCTATTTAAATCTATTCCCGCGAAGCGGGTCGAAAACAAAAAAAAATATGGCCTTATCCGAAGATTTACCCCTCTACCGTGCCATGTACCGGTTATTGAACCTGCTGATCCGTGCTACCCAGGACTTTCCCCGTTTCTATAAGTATAGTTTGGGGCACGGATGGTTGACATTTGTCTGGACATGTCCATGCTACTTTATAAAGCGAACAGCAGCTATGAAAAGAATCCTCAAATATTGTGGACTTTGAAGGATTTGTATTACCTTTACTATCCGAGGCGCTTGTCGATGACAAAATTGGTTTGGAATCGGTCAGGGTAAATATAAAAAACGGACGCCCATTTTCCAAAAATGAACGTCCGAATTTAAAAAACAGACGTCCGTTTTCCAAATTCGGACGTCCGTTTTTTAAAGAACATAAAA
>CABMPB010000041.1 GCA_902388365.1 uncultured Bacteroides sp.
CGAAATCAAACCCCGTTCCCAAAAGGAATGGGGTAAAAAAAGCTCTAATCGAAAGGTTTTTAACTTTATTTCAATGTTAATGGGCTTAGCCTGACGGCTATGGGATTGAATCCGCCCGAATGCATTCATAGATATACCATTCGGGGGTTATCGGGCAGATTCAATCTGCCCCTACGGTGGACGGCAATGCTATTTATATCCATCCCGTTATGCACGAAATATTATTGAGCTATATCAGCGTCTCTTTCTAAAATATAAACCATCTCACCACTCTTTTTCACCTCTACCCGGCTACCTTTCGGGTTCAGGTTGAAAGGAGTGGTTTTATCTGTCTTATTATCTACTACCATCAGTACATTATCCTCGGCAAAGCGGGTAACTTCCAGTTTTAAAGTAGCGTCGGGCATCGTTTGATTCAGCAACAGGCTATCATTGATATACACTGCTATGCTGTCTCCCGCAAAACTATTGGCAAGCTCAATATTGTAAACACCTTCGTAGGTTTGCACCCGGTCAGCCTTGCGCTGGAAGCGGAAAGACATATACAGGAAAATGATGATAACGGCAAATACTCCGAAGGCCAACATACCATTGCCCACCATAAATTGCTTGTTGGTATTTAAACTGTTTTTACCCATGACGTTATAAGTTTTTGCAAAACTACAATTTTTTAATAGAATATTTTGTAGCACTGACAGATAATTTGTATCTTTGCACCGAAATGGATGAATGGTGGGGCTTGATTAAGCCCTTTTTTTGTTCTTAAAAGTGAATAAATGATAGATAAGAATGCAGTAACCCGGATTGTTGACGAGTGGCTGGAAGGTAAAGATTACTTTTTGGTAGATGTCACTGTGAGCCCGGATGACAAAATTGTGGTGGAAATAGACCATGCCGAAGGAGTATGGATTGACGACTGTGTAGAACTGAGCCGTTACATCGAGTCTAAACTGGACCGTGAAGAGGAGGATTATGAGTTGGAAGTAGGATCGGCCGGTATAGGACAACCGTTTAAGGTGTTGCAGCAATACCTGATACACATTGATAAGGAAGTGGAAGTCCTGACAAAAGGAGGGAAAAAACTGGAAGGTGTATTGAAGGATGCGAATGAAAACAACTTTACCGTAGCTATTGAGAAGAAAGTGAAGCCGGAAGGAGCAAAGCGCCCCAAACTGGTGGAAGAAGATGTCACTTTTACGTATGATGAAATTAAATACACTAAATACTTAATCAGTTTTAAATAATTATGGCCAAAAAAGAGGAAACAATCAGCTTGATTGATACATTTTCGGAATTTAAGGAATTAAAGAATATCGATAGAACAACTATGGTGAGCGTACTTGAAGAATCTTTCCGTAGTGTAATCGCGAAAATGTTTGGCACTGATGAAAATTACGACGTTATTGTGAACCCCGACAAGGGAGACTTCGAAATATGGCGTAACCGTGAGGTTGTAGCAGATGAGGATTTGACAAATCCCAATATGCAGATCTCGCTGACAGAAGCCCATAAAATCGACGCTTCTTTTGAAGTTGGTGAGGAAGTGACCGATGAAGTAATCTTTGCGAAATTCGGTCGCCGTGCTATTCTGAACTTGCGTCAGACATTGGCTTCTAAGATTTTAGAGCTTGAAAAAGATAGCTTGTATAATAAATATATTGATAGGGTAGGTACCGTGATCAGTGCGGAGGTGTACCAGATATGGAAGAAGGAAATGCTGTTGCTGGATGATGAAGGCAACGAATTGCTTCTGCCCAAGACGGAACAAATTCCGAGCGACTTCTACCGCAAAGGCGAAACAGCCCGCGCCGTGGTAGCCCGCGTAGATAACAAGAATAATAATCCGAAGATTATTCTGAGCCGTACCTCACCTGTGTTCTTGCAGCGCCTGTTTGAAATGGAAGTGCCCGAAATTAATGACGGGTTGATTACCATCAAGAAAATTGCGCGCATCCCCGGCGAACGTGCTAAGATAGCAGTAGAGTCGTATGACGACCGTATAGACCCGGTAGGTGCCTGCGTTGGTGTAAAAGGATCACGTATTCACGGTATTGTGCGCGAATTGCGTAACGAAAATATCGACGTGATTAACTATACTTCTAACATTCAGTTGTTCATTCAGCGCGCATTGAGTCCGGCTAAGATTTCTTCTATCGTGTTGCATGAAGAAGATAAGAAAGCAGAAGTATATCTGAAACCGGAAGAAGTATCTTTGGCAATCGGTAAGGGCGGTATGAATATCAAACTGGCCAGCATGCTTACCGAATATACGATTGATGTGTACCGCGAATTGGATGAAAGCGCAATGGATGAGGATATCTATCTCGACGAGTTCAAGGATGAAATTGACGAGTGGGTAATTGCCGCCATTAAGAACATCGGGCTGGATACAGCCAAGGCTGTGATTAATGCTCCGCGCGAGATGTTGATTGAAAAAGCGGACCTGGAAGAAAACACCGTTGACGAGGTGTTGAGAATTTTAAGAGCTGAATTTGAAGAGTAATTCTTCGGCACCGGCTCGTAGTTAATAATTAAAAAACGAGTATGACGATTAGACTGAACAAAGTAACAAGAGATTTAAATGTAGGAATAACGACGGTAGTTGAATTCTTGCAGAAGAAGGGTTATGCCATCGAGGCCAGCCCGAATGCGAAAATTACCGAAGAACAATATGCTGTACTTGTGAAAGAGTTCAGCACAGATAAGAATTTAAAAATAGAGTCTGAAAAATTTAGTCAGGAAAGACAGAACAAAGACCGCAACAAAGCTTCTATCTCTATCGCAGGTTTTGGACCTAAGAAAGAGAAACAAGAGGATGTGGTGAAGACTGTCGTTCCCGAGGAGGCACGCCCCAAATTTAAACAAGTGGGCAAAATAGACTTGGATAGCTTGAACAGAAAGCCTGCTCCGAAAGCTGCAGAACCAGCTCCGAAGGTTGCAGATGTTGCTCCTAAGGCAGCAGAACCTGCTCCGAAAGCAGAACCGGTAGTTGAGAAGAAAGAAGCTCCTCAACCCGTAAAGGAAACTCCCCAGCCTGTTGTAGTAGAAGTAGAGGAAAAGAAGCCGGCACCGGCTCCTCAGCCTCAATCTGAGCCTACTCCGGCACCTGTTCCTGTTCAGGAAGAAAAGAAAGAGCCAGAAATTAAAAAGACGGAAGAAAATATCCCCCAGGTGAAAGAGATGGAAAAAGAAGCACCCGAAGCAACGCCCGTTCAGGAAAAAAATGAAGAAGAAGACGTATTCAAGATTCGTCCTACTGAATTTAAATCAAAAATTAATGTAGTTGGTCAGATTGACCTGGCTGCATTGAATCAGTCTACCCGTCCGAAAAAGAAATCGAAGGAAGAAAAGCGGAAAGAGAGAGAGGAGAAAGATAAGCAGCGTTTGGAACAGCGCAAGCAGATGAAAGACGCTATTATTAAGGAAATCCGCAAGGGAGATGAGAAGGTTACTAAAAACGCTTCTAACGACGATGCTGCCAAGAAGAAAAAACGTAATAGAATAAATAAGGAGCGCGTAGATATAAATGCTGCCGGAACCAATGCAGGTGGAGCAGCTAATAATAACAACAATAACAATCAGCGCACCGATAACAATAACAGGCCGCAGAATAGGAATAACAACAATAACAACGGCAAGTATAATAACAATAACAACAATAGTAATAATAATCAGGGTGGAGGCAAGTTTAACAAAGACCGCTTCAAAAAGCCGATTATTAAAGCCGAAGTTAGCGACGAAGATGTGGCAAAGCAGGTAAAGGAAACTTTGGCCCGCCTCACTAATAAGACTAAGAGCAAGACCTCTAAGTACCGTAAGGAAAAACGTGAAAATGTCCAGAATCGCCTGATGGAACAGGAAGAAATGGACATGGAAGACAGCAAGGTATTGAAGCTGACAGAGTTCGTTACAGCAAACGAATTGGCAAGTATGATGGATATTCCTGTAACACAGGTTATCGGTACTTGTATGAGCATTGGTATCATGGTGTCTATCAACCAGCGTTTGGATGCCGAAACAATCAATCTGGTGGCTGAAGAATTCGGATACAAAACCGAATATGTCAGTGCAGAAGTGGCACAGGCCATTACCGAAGAAGAAGACTCTGAAGAAGACTTGCAACCGCGCGCTCCGATTGTAACCGTGATGGGACACGTAGACCACGGTAAGACTTCATTGCTGGACTACATTCGTAAGGCGAATGTAATTGCAGGTGAAGCAGGTGGTATCACCCAGCACATCGGTGCTTACAATGTGAAGTTGGAAAGCGGACGTCATATCACCTTCCTGGATACTCCGGGTCACGAAGCGTTTACCGCTATGCGTGCTCGTGGTGCGAAGGTTACGGATATTGCTATCATTATTGTAGCTGCCGATGATAACGTGATGCCTCAGACCAAGGAAGCGATTAACCACGCTATGGCTGCCGGTGTACCTATCGTGTTTGCTATCAATAAGGTGGATAAACCTCATGCTAATCCGGATAAGATTAAAGAGGAACTGGCTGCTATGAACTTCCTTGTTGAAGAATGGGGTGGTAAGTATCAGTCACAAGATATTTCGGCAAAGAAGGGTACAGGTGTACGCGAATTGTTGGAGAAAGTATTGCTGGAAGCAGAAATGCTTGATTTGAAAGCGAACCCCGACCGCAAGGCTACAGGTTCTATCATCGAATCTACTTTGGACAAAGGACGTGGTTATGTGGCTACTATCCTGGTATCAAACGGTACACTTCGTATGGGTGACATCGTTTTAGCGGGCACTTCGTATGGTAAGGTGAAAGCCATGTTCAATGAACGTAACCAGCGTATCAAGGAAGCTGGTCCTTCCGAACCGGTATTGATTCTTGGTTTGAACGGTGCACCTGCTGCGGGTGATACTTTCCATGTGATTGAAACGGAACAGGAAGCGCGTGATATTGCCAACAAGCGTGAGCAGTTGCAACGTGAACAGGGCTTGCGTACTCAGAAGTTGTTGACTCTGGATGAAGTAGGCCGCCGTCTGGCACTGGGTGACTTCCATGAACTGAACGTAATCGTGAAGGGTGACGTGGACGGTTCTGTAGAAGCATTGAGTGACTCATTGATCAAGCTGTCTACTGAGCAGGTACAGGTAAATGTAATCCACAAGGGTGTGGGTCAGATCTCCGAATCGGATGTAACTCTGGCTGCTGCATCGGATGCAATTATCGTTGGTTTCCAGGTTCGTCCTTCAAGTGCTGCTGCTAAGTCGGCTGAGCAGGAAGGTGTGGATATCCGCAAGTATTCTGTGATCTATGATGCTATAGAAGAAGTGAAGGCCGCTATGGAAGGTATGTTGGCTCCTACATTGAAAGAGCAGATTACTGCAACTATCGAAGTGCGTGAAGTCTTCAATATCACTAAGGTTGGTCTGGTAGCCGGAGCTATGGTGAAGACCGGTAAGGTGAAACGTTCTGACAAGGCCCGTTTGATTCGCGACGGTATCGTGGTATTCACCGGTACTATCAATGCGTTGAAACGCTTTAAGGACGATGTGAAGGAAGTCGGTACTAACTTTGAATGTGGTATCAGTCTGACTAACTGTAACGACATCAAGGTAGGCGATATTATTGAAACTTACGAAGAAGTGGAAGTGAAACAGACTTTGTAATAAGGAATATAACGATATGCTAATGTGCCAATGTGCTGTTTATGGCACATTGGCACATTGTTTTTATATATAACCGAGAGGAAGATGACGACAATAGACATTATCATACTGGCACTGATCGGGCTGGGTGTTATCATGGGACTGATAAAAGGTTTCGTGAAGCAGATGGCATCCATCATAGGCTTGATAGCCGGATTATTGGTGGCGCGTGCCTTGTTTGGTACGGTTGCCGAGAGATTGGCACCCGCTCTGGGAACCTCGACTACCATTGCTCAGATCCTGGCTTTTATCCTGATCTGGGTAGCTGTTCCTTTGGGGTTTGCACTTGTCGCTTCTTTATTGACCAAGGCATTGGATGCTGTGCACCTGGGCTGGCTCAACCGTTGGCTGGGCAGTGGACTGGGAGCACTGAAATATATGATACTGATAGGGTTGGCTATTCATGTTATAGAATATATAGACCCTAAAGATGAGATGATTAGTGCAACAAAGAAGAAGGAATCAGTGTTATATTATCCTATAAGGGACTTATCCAATATCTTTTTCCCGGTATTCAAGAATGTAACAGAACAATTAATAGAAATATAGATATGCAAGAAGAACCCAATAAATATGTGAAAGAACTGACGCAGGAGAAGTACAAATATGGCTTCACTACGGAAGTTCACACAGATATTATAGAAAGGGGATTGAATGAGGATGTGATCCGCCTGATTTCTGCAAAGAAGCAGGAACCGGAATGGCTGCTGGAATTCCGCCTGAAAGCATACCGCTACTGGCTCACTCTGGAGATGCCTACATGGGCGCACCTTCAAATTCCCGAAATAGATTATCAGGCAATCTCTTACTATGCCGACCCCACGAAGAAGAAAGAGGGCCCGAAGAGTATGGAGGAAGTAGACCCGGAATTGATAAAGACATTCAATAAACTGGGTATCCCCTTGGAAGAACAAATGGCGCTGAGTGGCATGGCGGTAGATGCTGTGATGGACTCTGTGTCCGTAAAGACTACTTTTAAAGAAACATTGCTGGAAAAGGGAATTATTTTCTGTTCGTTCAGCGAGGCGGTACGTGAACATCCCGATTTGGTGAAGAAATATCTGGGTTCGGTGGTCGGACCTCGTGACAATTTCTTTGCAGCGCTGAATTCGGCTGTGTTCAGTGACGGCTCCTTCGTATATATTCCCAAGGGAGTGCGTTGCCCTATGGAACTTTCTACTTATTTCCGTATCAATGCTGCCAATACCGGTCAGTTTGAACGTACACTGATTGTGGCGGACGATGACAGCTATGTATCTTATCTGGAAGGATGTACTGCTCCGATGCGTGACGAGAACCAGTTGCATGCCGCTATCGTGGAAATCGTGGTGCATGACCGTGCCGAAGTGAAATATTCTACCGTACAGAACTGGTATCCGGGTGATGCCGAAGGCAGAGGCGGTGTTTACAACTTTGTGACCAAACGCGGACATTGCAAGGGAGTGGATAGTAAACTGAGCTGGACACAGGTAGAAACCGGTTCGGCTATTACCTGGAAATATCCGAGTTGTATTCTGAGTGGAGATAACTCTACGGCAGAGTTTTATTCGGTAGCGGTAACCAATAATTACCAGCAGGCGGATACGGGTACCAAGATGATTCACTTGGGCAGGAATACCCGCAGCACCATTGTAAGTAAGGGTATCAGTGCCGGAAAGAGCCAGAACTCTTACCGTGGTTTGGTGCGTGTGGCACAGAAGGCGGACAATGCCCGTAACTATAGTCAGTGTGATTCATTGTTGCTCGGCAGCCAGTGTGGTGCTCATACATTCCCTTATATGGATATTCATAATGAAACGGCTGTTGTGGAGCATGAGGCTACTACCAGCAAGATCAGTGAAGATCAGTTGTTCTATTGCAATCAGCGTGGTATCCCTACGGAAGATGCCATAGGATTGATTGTGAATGGATATGCCAAAGAGGTACTAAATAAACTTCCGATGGAATTTGCAGTGGAGGCACAGAAGTTGCTGGCTATTTCTTTGGAAGGAAGTGTGGGATGATG
This sequence comes from uncultured Bacteroides sp., assembly GCA_902388365.1. Classification (GTDB taxonomy): domain Bacteria; phylum Bacteroidota; class Bacteroidia; order Bacteroidales; family Bacteroidaceae; genus Phocaeicola. Next base: position 7,676 of record CABMPB010000041.1, read on the forward strand.
CTCTTTGGGCTGTCATTCCAAACCAAATGAAGAATCTGAAAAAAGAAAAAGAATATGTTGGAGATAAAAGATTTACATGCCAGCGTCAATGGCAAAGAGATATTGAAAGGTATCAACCTGAGCATAAATAAAGGTGAGGTTCATGCTATCATGGGGCCTAATGGCTCGGGCAAGAGTACACTTTCATCTGTATTGGTAGGTAATCCGGCTTTCGAGGTGACAAAAGGATCGGTTACTTTTGAAGGTAAGGATTTGTTGGCTTTGAGTCCGGAAGACCGTAGCCATGAAGGTCTGTTCCTTTCTTTCCAGTATCCGGTGGAGATTCCCGGGGTAAGTATGGTGAACTTTATGCGTACGGCTGTGAATGAGCAGCGCAAGTATAAAGGGCTGCCTGCATTAAGTGCCAGTGAATTCCTGAAATTGATGCGTGAAAAGCGTGCGGTGGTGGAATTGGATAATAAATTGGCAAACCGTTCGGTGAACGAAGGTTTCAGTGGTGGTGAAAAGAAGCGTAATGAGATTTTCCAGATGGCCATGTTGGAACCTAAATTGAGCATCTTGGATGAAACGGATTCCGGTCTTGATATCGATGCTTTGCGTATTGTTGCCGAAGGGGTGAACAAGTTGAAAACTCCGGAGACCAGTTGCATCGTTATTACTCACTATCAGCGTTTGCTGGATTATATCAAACCGGATGTAGTGCACGTACTCTATAAAGGACGCATTGTGAAAACTGCCGGTCCCGAATTGGCTTTGGAACTGGAAGAACGTGGTTATGACTGGATTAAGGCTGAACTGGGAGAATAAAATAATAAGGCGCGGATTACGCGGATTTCACGGATTAATTTATACTGTAATGTTATATGAAGAACTGACACATGAAATATTAAGTGCTTTTTATGAAGTACATAATATATTAGGATTTGGCTTTTTGGAACAAGTTTATCAGAATTCACTTTATAAGGAGCTTATCCATCGAGGCTTGAAGGTGGAATGCCAAAAAGAAATTATGGTACATTATAAGGGTGAAACAGTAGGACGGTATGTGGCAGATATGATAGTTGAAGATAAAATAATCCTTGAACTGAAAGCTGTTCAATCTTTAAGAATAGAACATGAATGGCAATTAATTAATTATCTTAAAGCTACAGGGCTTGAAGTTGGCTTATTATTGAATTTTGGTCATAGTGCAGAATTCAGAAGAAAGGTCTTTAGTAATAAATCCGTGAAATCCGCGTAATCCGCGCCTAAAAAGAAAAAAATATGAGAGCAGAACAACAATATATTGATCTCTTTTCCCAATGCGAAGCAATGATTTGCAGGCATAGTGCCGAGGTGCTGAATGCTCCCCGTGCACAAGCTTTTGCAGACTTTGAGAGGCTGGGTTTCCCTACCTGCAAACAGGAAAAGTATAAATACACAGATGTGAACAAGCTGTTCGAACCGGATTATGGTTTGAACCTGAACCGTCTTGATATTCCGGTAAATCCGTATGAAGTATTCAAGTGTGATGTACCCAATATGAGTACTGCCCTTTACTTCGTAGTGAATGATGCCTTTTACAACAAGGCTCTCCCCAAGACACAACTGCCGGAAGGGGTATTACTGGGTAGTTTGAAGGAATTGTCCGAACAGCATCCTGCCCTGGTAAAGAAGTATTATGGCAAGCTGGCCGATACTTCAAAGGATGGAGTAACCGCTTTCAATACCACTTTTGCACAAGATGGCTTCATGCTGTATGTGCCGAAAGGGGTAGTGGTGGACAAACCGATCCAGTTGGTAAATATCTTGCGTGCGGATGTGAATTTTATGGTAAACCGCCGTATTCTGATCGTATTGGAAGATGGCGCACAAGCCCGTCTGCTGATCTGCGACCATGCCATGGATAATGTGAATTTCCTGTCTACGCAAGTCATCGAAGTATTTGCCGGTGCGAACTCTGTCTTCGACCTCTATGAGCTGGAAGAAACCCATACCAGCACCGTGCGCCTTAGCAACCTCTATGTGAACCAGGAAGCTGACAGCAATGTACTTCTAAACGGTATGACCCTGCATAATGGTACTACCCGGAATACTACGGAAGTAACCCTCAGCGGACGTGGAGCAGAAATCAACCTGTGTGGCATGGCTATTGTCGATAAGAATGAGCAAGTAGACAACCATACGTTCATAGACCATAAAGTAGCAGATTGCACCAGCAACGAACTATTTAAATATGTATTGGATGACCAGGCTACCGGTGCATTTGCCGGAAAGGTATTGGTGCGCGAAGGTGCCCAGCATACCAACTCCCAGCAGACGAACCGCAATCTTTGCGCCACCCGTGATGCCCATATGTACACCCAGCCCCAACTGGAAATCTATGCCGATGATGTGAAGTGCTCTCATGGTGCAACAGTAGGACAATTGGATGAAAATGCCTTATTCTATATGCAGCAACGTGGTATCAGCCTGAAGGAAGCCCGTTTGTTGTTGATGTTTGCTTTTGTGAACGAAGTGATAGATACCATCCGCTTGGATGCATTGAAAGACCGCCTGCATCTGTTGGTGGAAAAACGTTTCCGTGGCGAACTGAACAAGTGTCAGGGATGCGCGATATGTAAATAGTGGTGAATGGTTAGTGATAAGTGATTAATGCCTAACGGTGCGTTTTCACTAATCATTAACCACTAACCGCAGGCTATTAACTACTAATCATTAACCACTAACCACTAAAAAAGCATGTACGATATACAGAAAATAAGAGAAGATTTTCCGATACTGAACCGGGAAGTGTATGGTAAGCCGCTTATCTATTTGGATAACGGTGCCACCACACAGAAGCCGCGTTGTGTGGTAGAATCTATAACCGATGAATATTATTCGGTCAATGCCAACGTGCATCGTGGTGTACATTTCTTGTCCCAGCAAGCTACGGAATTGCATGAAGCTTCTCGCGAAACCGTGCGTCGTTTTATCAATGCACGTAGCAGCAATGAGATTATCTTTACACGGGGAACGACAGAAAGCATCAACTTGCTTGCTTCTTCCTTTGTAGATAGCCAAATGAAAGCAGGGGATGAGGTGATTGTTTCCGTGATGGAGCATCATAGCAATATCGTTCCCTGGCAATTGCAGGAAACAAGGAAAGGAATTGTGCTGAAAGTCATTCCGATGAATGATAAAGGGGAGTTGCTGATAGATGAGTATAAGAAACTTTTCTCGGAACGGACTAAGCTTGTTAGTTTTGCCCATGTAAGCAATGTGCTGGGTACTGTGAATCCTGCCAAGGAGATGATCGCCATAGCTCATGCTCATGGTGTACCTGCGTTAGTAGATGGTGCACAGAGTGTTCCTCACATGAAAGTGGATGTTCAGGATCTGGATGCTGATTTCTTTGCTTTCAGTGGTCATAAAATATATGGCCCTACCGGTGTAGGTGTGCTTTATGGTAAAGAGGAATGGTTGGATAAACTGCCTCCTTATCAGGGTGGTGGCGAGATGATACAAAGTGTCAGCTTTGAAAAGACGACATTTAATGAATTGCCATTTAAGTTTGAAGCAGGAACTCCCGATTATATCGGTACTACTGCATTGGCAAAAGCATTGGACTATGTATCGGCTATCGGCATAGAGAATATAGCGGCTCATGAACATGAACTTACACGGTATGCCATGCAGCGGTTGAAGCAGATTGAAGGAATGCGCATCTTTGGTGAGGCTGAAAACAAAGGTGGTGTTATCTCTTTCCTGGTAGGAAATATCCATCATCTGGATATGGGTACTTTATTGGATCGTTTAGGTATTGCTGTCCGTACCGGACATCACTGTGCGCAACCTTTAATGATCCGTTTGGGAATTGAAGGAACGGTTCGTGCTTCGCTGGGGTTGTATAATACCAAAGAAGAAATAGAAGCGTTGGCTGCCGGTATTGAACGGGTCAGCAAGATGTTTTAAAAGGGGATGTGTCAAAACTCTAAAGCAACTATCAAATCGTTCACCGTAGGGGCGGATTGAATCCGCCCGTATGCACAAAGTAAACTATTATCGGGCAGATTCAATCTGCCCCTACAGCAAAATGATAGCCAATTTTTGTTTTGACACCCTCCTTTAAAGATAAGAAAAAGAGAGTATTTACTTCCCATAATCATCATACAACATCAGCAAGTGTGATGAACTCCAACTGAAATGCGGAGCTTTCAGCAACTCACCTGTATGCGTACCATAATTCTCATGAATAGGTGCCCCTTCTTTCAAGCCCTGCAAACGGTCGAATACCTGCATAGTATATTCATCCGCCATCTTATTATAACCATAATTGCGCAGCCCGCGGATCGCAAAATAAGTCTGATCCAGCCAGATAGGACCGCGCCAATAGCCGCGAGGATTGTATTTAGGATTATCAGCAGCGACCGTGGGGAACGGAATATAAGTAGAGAATTTGGCAGTATCCGTCAGCAACGGCATCATGGCCTTTACTTGATCGGCAGTAGCCACCTCTGTCCACATCGGGGTATAAGCCTCGCATCCGGGTTCCTGAATGAAACTTCCATCCTTCAAACGGCGGTCAAAGAAGAATCCTTTTTCTTTATCAAAGAAATAATCTGCTACTTGGGCACCATTATCCGGGCCATCAAAAGTAACGCCCAGAATACCTGCAAACTTTTTCAGAAGTTTGCACTCCAAAGCCAGATATGCATTCAGATCCACACTTTCCTGATCCATGCTCCATGCATCATCGGCACCCTCATTTTTCAGCATCTTGGTGTTATCAAAACGGATGGCATTGTCCATGCCGCTTTCCCATGCTGCCGCTTCCAGTGTACCGTCGGTAGAACCATATTCACACATACCGTTCTTGTTGTGGTCGCGCTTTTGATACCACCATTTATAGTATGCCATCAGTTGCGGATACATCTCGCTTATAAAAGCAGTGTCTCCCGTATGGGTAAAGATTTCGTCCACAGCCCAAGATACGAGGGGCGGCTTGCTATCGCGTGCATTATTCTCGGCAGGATCGGTATAGATGCAGTCTATAATCATTCCATCCGGCTGCTGATAGTCAAACATGGCACGGATATTATCTTTTGCCAGTTCGGGGGCAAACTTAGCCAAGGCGGCAGAGAAACGCCAACTGTCCCAAGCCCAGAAGCCTACAAAGTAATAGGCGGCATGACTGGGCACGATACCTTCGTGCAATAATCCGCCGCGGCGGGTACGCCAGTTGCTGATTAAAGTGACTACGGCTTTCACAGCTATACGGTCATATTCGGGCTTCATATCCTTGCGCAAAATCTTGGTGAGGTAACCTTCCCAACGCTCTTTGTTGGCTTGGAGGCCTTCGTGTGGATGGCTTAGTGCCAGTTGCGTTTTCTGCAATCCGGCAGAGAGTTCTTTCTCTCCGGTGTAGAAGGAAATGGCAACGTAAGTATCATGTTCACTGCTATTTGTTTTCGCAGTGTAGTTGCCGGGGATGCTTTCTACAGTTACATCGGGGGTAAAAGTCAGTGCTACGATTTCACCGGAGGGGTGGCGGGCAATCACAGTGTTCTGGTCTGTTTGTACGCTAATGTCTTTTCCCCATTCACTGGCGGTAAAAGAGAGATCCTTTCCTGCATCCGTGTGAATGCGGAGCAGGGCAGTGGAAGCATCCAAGAAGTTCAGGCGCTGGATTATCTGTCCTTCTGCTGAGTTAGCGGAAAGGTATAATTCACCGGGGAAATAGCAGGTAGAGTCCGGAGTAAATACGGTATTACTGCTATCGCTGAAATTTACGGTAACGGCAGATTGTGCCATCCATTGGCGGCGGTTCATATCCAGGCTGAATGGACCACAGAAGCCATTCACCCATTTGTCTTTTTGCGGGAGTGTGAATCCCATCCAGGAGCCGGCATCTGTAAACCAGCCGCGACAGCGGGTCAGGGTGTCGGGGGTATAGGCAATATCCAGTATGTTGTTGAATTCATACCGTTTGCCTGTCGGGGTGTTCTCGGTGGCAGGGGTGCAGGATGCTGTGAAGAAACCTGCAACCACTGCTGCGAGAAGAATGATTTTGGTAAATTTATGTTTCATGTCAATTCGTTTATTTGTTACTGGGTATTTCAAAGGTAACTTCATCCCCTCTAGAGAGGGGGTAGGGGGTGTGTGAGATGCATGATGAAATGCATTCGTTTGTGCGATCTAACACACCCCTCGGTCCCCTCTCTAGAGGGGAAGTTGAATACCTTTTGACTTTATATCGTTTTTAGAACCATTCTTTATGTGCCTTTTCGGCTGCATCATCCTGGCTATTCAGCGGTTGTATGGTAAAACTATAATTCCATTCGTGCGGAGTAATAGTATATTCGGGATGTACTTGTGCTCCCCATGTATTATCTCCTCCCACACCCATATGGCAATGGTCGATGTTCAGCCATACCATATCCTTTTTCATAATGCTTCCACCATGGCGGCGTTCTGTGTTGAATGCCACATAGTCAATGTCTTCCAATGGGAAATTCCATGCACTTACATTCAGCGGTTCTTCACCTGTGACCAGCAGGCCTTCTCCGGCTTTATTGCGTAGGGCAACCCAGCGCACATCAGTCTTATTCCCGGTTTCCTGTGCACGTACATACGGATGGAACTGTTCCCATACAGTTGCGGTATAGAGCCCGATGGGATAACCTGTCTTGCGGTCGGCATAGTTTTCTTGCGGACCACGACCCAGCCAAGTCATTACATCATACTCTGCAGGAAGAATCATACGCATGCCCAGGCGTGGCATTTCAGGAAGTGCTTTACTACCCGGCACGAAATGCATACTCACTTTCACTGCACCATTCGGACGTATCCGGTAAATGGTTTGTAAAGTAGACCCTTGTGCCTCCATCTTATAATTGGCAGTAATCGTTGCCAACTTTTTGTCTGAATCTTCTTTCAGGTCAATGATTTGAAGTTTAGCATTCTTTCCGGCAAACTTCCAGATGCCACAACGTTCCAGATGATTATTGGCAACATCATTATCAGTTAATGCACGCCAGAAATTAGGTTGCAAACCTTCTTTTATCAGATTCTTTCCATTATAAGAGAGTTCGGTCATTTCACCATTAGCAACAGAAAATGCAATGCGGAAATTATCTCCGGTCAGTGTAATGGCATCAGCAGTACGCTCTGCATTCAATGTCTTGTCAGCCATCTCTCGTGCTGTCCAGGTAGCATTCAGCAGACGTTTCCCTTCGGGATTCAGTTGCCATTGTTCCATAGCCACTTGGTGCCCTTTGGGAATCAGCGGTGCTTCTTCTTTGGTAAATGCTTCCAGTTTTAGGAAATATTCCTTGCCATCGTTAGGGATCAATTTCATTGGGATAGTGATGATGGCAGAAGAACGGGCATTGATTACCGGGAAATCCATTTCTCCGCTTTCTACGGATTTGCCGTCTGTTTCTACTGTCCAATGCAGTTTGTAATCTTCCAGCCCGATAAAGTCATGCCAGTTGGTTACCTTGATTTGTTGGGTGGTGAAAGCTACCGGTTCAAAATGGATGTATTGATATACCTTCTTTACTTCCCAAATGTGCGGATGCAGGGAACGGTCGGCTGCTACCAGTCCGTTGGCACAGAAGTTGGAGTCGTTGGGAACGCCTACATAGCCCATATCTCCTCCGTAAGCCCATATCTTGTTGCCGTTTTTATCTTTAATGTCAAAGGTCGCATCTACCCAGTCCCAGATGAAACCACCTTGCAACTGGTCATACTTATAGATCAAGTCCCAGTAATCTTGCAAGTTACCTACACTGTTACCCATGGCGTGAGCATATTCGCATAGAATCATGGGGCGTGCATCCCGTTGGTTTACATGGCGACGCAGTGCCCATATGCGGGCATACATCGGGCAATAAATATCAGATTTGGCATCGTATCCTCCTCCTTCATATTGTACCAAACGGGTAGGATCGAATTTCTTAGTCCAGTCATATATCGTTTCAAAGTGCTTTCCATATCCTGATTCATTACCTAAAGACCAGGTAACGATAGCGGTAATATTGCGGTCGCGCAGCACCATACGGCTCATGCGTTGCATAAAAGGCAGTTCCCAATCAGGGTTGTTTGCCAGTGTGCCATCTTTATGTGCCTGCATGCCGTGGCTTTCAATATTGGCTTCGGCTACCATGTACAAACCATATTCATTGCACAGTGCATACCATTCGGGGCGGTTGGGATAGTGGCAGGTACGGACGGCATTCAGATTGAATTGTTTCATTAACTGAATATCCTGAATCATTCCTTCTACGGTGATGGTACGTCCATGGTGCTGGTCGTGCTCGTGGCGGTTTACACCTTTAAATAATACGGCAACGCCATTTACCAACTGCATTTCGTTGCGTGCTTCAACGCTTCGGAAACCGAAGGGTTGGGTGAATGATTCCAATGCTTTTCCTTGTGCATCGAATGTGCTGACAACTAATGTATAAAGATGAGGCGCCTCCGCATTCCAAGGCAATACATTGGTGAATAGCTGTTTCTGTGTAAACAGAGTATCCGTAGCAGAAGTTACTTCTTTTTTATTTTGATAGAGTATGTTTCCTTTATCCATCACCTTTACTTCTACGGTTTCTCCCGGTTGAGGCTGGTGAAGTTTTATATCCAGATTAAAGTCACCGTCTTTATAGTTATTAATCAGACCGGCTACTAATTTGAAGTCTTGCACACGGCTTTGAGGGCGGGCGTAAAGATATACGTCGCGTTCAATGCCGCTATATTTCCAGTAGTCCTGGTCTTCCAGGTACGAGCCGTCGCTATAGCGGAATACCTTTACAGCCAATTTGTTCTTTCCTTTTTTCAGCAGTTTGGTTACGTTGAAGTGTGCCGGCAGTCGGCTGTCTTCACTGTATCCTGCCAGTTCACCATTTACCCAGCAATAGAAGGCGGACTCCACTCCTTCAAAATCGAGGAATATATCCATGCCGTTCCAGTTCTCGGGCACGGTAAACTCGTGTACATATGCGCCTACCGGATTATAATCGGCAGGTACATAGGGGGGATTGGCGGGGAAAGGATAAGCCACATCCGTATAGATGGGAGCGTCAAATCCTTGCAGTTCCCAACTTCCGGGAACCTGTATATTTTTCCAGCGTTTGGTGTTGTATCCCGGTTTGTAGAAATCTGCCGGGCAAGCGTCATTGTTTTTTGAGAATAAGAATTTCCAGGTGCCGTCCAGTGAGACGCGGCGTTCTGTAGCAGGATTCACAGCGAAGCGCTGTGCTGCGGGCAAAGCTTGTTGCTTCAATGCATTGGCTTCATTCGTATAAGGAATGAAGTGTGCATGGGCAGGCTCACGATTAATTTCGTTTATTTGTGGATTCTGCCAGGGAATATTTTCTCCCCAAGCAGAAGCACAAACAAACAACAGTGTAAGAAAGGTATTAAGAGAGTGTTTCATGGTTATTTTTTATTTAAATAGAACAGAAAAGAGTCACTAGAAAAGGTACGCTAAAGTCCACTACAAAGCCGTGAAAGATAGAGACTACTACAAAGCTTTGACCGGAATAGCGCGTAATAATGGGCAATGTCGTATCCATCGTAGTGGCACCTCCTGCCGAAATAGGCGCTAAGTTGCCAAACCAACGTACAAGCAATGGGGCAAAGAGCAACGTGATAATCTCACGCGTAATATTGGATAGTAATGCAATGGTTCCCAACTCCGGACCTTTATATTCCGTAATAAAGATGCTGGATAGAGAATAGTAACCGAATCCTGCACCCACTGCCAGACAGTCCGTCACAGAACGGTGTGACAGGAATAAACTAACAACTGCACAACCGGCCAGCGTTCCTAATATGGTCATGACGGGCAGAAAAATCAAACGCGGATTCAATGAACGGAAGTTACGCAAGGTCTGCGGATCATTTCCTACACTGACACCTACGCTGAACATTAATGCGCATAGTGCATAAAAACTGAGTTTGCTTTGTGTAAAGTCATAAGGAATAAGATGATATACTCCGCATAGGGCACCCAGTACAAAGAACCCGACAATAATCAAGCTTCCTTTCATACTTGTTCCTCCTTATTCCTTTTGTAGAGCACATACCACAAACCCCAGGCTGCCGTCACACTGCCCAGCACTGCTGCCAGGGTAATGATTATAGCTTCCAACCCGATGGTGTGCAAACCATTGATGATTTCCTGATTACCGCCTACATCTATACCCAGTAGAAAGAGTAGTAACCAAATAAGAACGGTGATGACTTTATGAATTCCTGATAATTTCTGCTTGCGAAGCAGGAAACCGAGGAGCATCCCCGTGAGCATTAATCCAATAATAGTAAACATATCTATGTCGTTTTATTTAGGGGCAAAGATACTTCATTTTAATAATACAAGGCGGTTTCACCGGGGCGAAAACCGCCTTGTTGCCTAATATATCTAACCTGAAAGAGAGAATTTATTTTTGAATCTGGTCGTTAGAGTTTAATTCGGTCAAAGGCGTAGGATAGAAGTCGTTCTTGGCCGGATCAAAATCTCTGCCAACAGCTTTCAGGGCTTCTTTTGTTTTTCCCCAACGTCGTAGGTCATAGAATCGATAATTCTCTAATGGGAATTCCAAGATGCGTTCATGTTCTATTTGAGCACGTACGGCTTCAGCAGAAGTTCCTGTCATAGGAGGCATGTCGCCATGTACTTCTCTTACTTCATTGATATAAGGAATTGCTTCGTTTGTGCGTCCTAATTCATTTAATGCTTCTGCTTTCATTAGTAAAACATTGGCATAGCGCATAAGCGGAATATTGTATCCCACACGTGATTGTTTCAATTCTGCTAAAGTTGGAGGTAACAATTTACGAAAGACTGCCCGTCCACCTTTTCCGAAGCGCTCGTCATAAGTGAGACCGTATGCATCATCTCCTCCACCATTAAAGTATTCATCTTCGAAGAACAGAGTTTCATAGGCGCGCGTGTCATATCTTCCGGTTGTGGCGCTTTTACCTTCTTTCTTATATTCATCTACCAACATTTGATTAGGCAAGATTTCATCCCATCCGCCTAGCTCACTGGAGGCTATCCACATATGCATTTGTGTTTTATAGTGAGCACCATCTGCACTGTTCATTGTACATTGGAGTTCAAATACAGATTCCGGAGAATTCTGATTTTTCCCATTAAACATATCGCGGAACTCCTTTACGAGGCTGTATCCTTTTACTTCATTAAAGGCGTTTAAGGCTGCTGTCAGGTATTCTGTCTTTTTCTCCGGTATTTCATAAGCACGGGTTAAGTAAGCAAATCCTAAATAAGCATTAGCGGCTCCTGCTGTAGCTCGTCCCAACTGTTCGGGTTTTAAAGTAGCAGGAAGCTTTTGAGCTTTCTTCAAATCCTCAATAATGAAGTTCCAAGCTTCTTCGCGTGTTGAGAGAGGTTTGCCTAGTTTATCTGATGATACGGTGACGAGATAAGTATCTCTAATCACGATTTCTTTCCAGTTTAATAGCAATTTCATGTGATAATAAGCACGGAGGAAATAAGCCTCATTCAGTATCTGATCACGATAAGTGGGATCCATTTCAATATTAGGCACTTTTTCTATTACCTGATTGGCATAGTTGATACCCCGATAGATACTTTTCCAGTATAAGTTAATCTGTGAGTTACCGTTTGTGTACGTGAATTTAGATAGTTCCACCCAGTTCAGATAGTTCATGGCATCTTTTCCCGGATTGATAATATCTTCCCGATATGCTTCTACCGGCCATCGTACTTCGGCAAATTCCCATGTGTCGATGAAATGTTCCAGCTTAGAGTAAGCTGCGGCTAACCCTTTTTCTGCATCCGATTCATTACGCCAATATTTTTCGGACGTAAGTTTATCCGGTGACTCTACTGTAAGAAAGTCCTCGCATGAGCAAAAGAAGACTGTTACCAGTAATAATGCAAAGGAATATATATTCTTTTTCATATTCATAAAGTTTTTAGTATTAGAATGAAAGTTGTAAACCAAAGATAAACGAACGGGTAAACGGATAAATTAATTTATCAATACCTGTATTTAAAACGCTGGCGCGTGAGAACTCGGGATCTATGCCGTCATAACCGGTTATGGTAAACAAGTTTTCGCCACTTACATAAAATCTTAGCTTTTCGATATATGCTTTTTTAGTAATGAATGCAGGTATTGTATATCCTATTTGTACTTGGCGTAAACGTACGAAATCTCCATTCTCCAAGAAACGGTCAGATTCTTTTGTATTACCATTGTAATCGGCGTAAACAGCACGTGGCACGTCTGTATTTCTATTTTCAGGAGTCCATGCATTTAATGTGGAAGCAAGGAAGTTACTTCCCGAACTCATTCCTTCATAGAAATATTTGTTACCATTGTATAACTTGTATCCCCATGCACTACCAATAAGCATTGAGAAATCAAATCCTTTATAAGCAGCGCTTAAATTCAAGTTTACTTCTAATTTAGGAATACCCGAACCACAATATTCTTTATCGTTGTCATCAATTACTCCATCATGATTTAAATCTTTAAAACGGATATCACCGGGGAATGCATCGGGCTGCATTAAGTTGCCATCTTTGTCAACATGCGCATTGACTTCGTCCATTGATTGGAAAATACCATCTGTCCGGTAAAGATAGAATCCACCGATAGGTCTGCCTACAATCGTTTGTGTGGGGAAATGTTCTGTTCCATATTTCAAGCCTTCTCCGGGAATCATTTGTCCTGCATCTGCCAGACTTTCCACTTTATTTTTTGTAGTTGCCAGATTCATGCCTACCGAGTAATCGAGGTCACCTTTTCGGTCAGCCCAATTTATCTCAAATTCAATACCTTTATTGCTGATTTCTCCAACATTCAATGTCGGATCTACCATACCGGCTGATGGTGCCAGCTTTTTGGTAATCAGCATATCTTCAGTGCGGTTTTGATAATAGTTGATTGTACCACTCAGCTTATTATTAAAGAAACCATAGTCTATACCTATATTTTTAGTATCAGTGGTTTCCCATTTCAAGTCCTGGTTAGAAATTCCTGTAGCTATACTGCCCGGCCATGGATTGTTACCTGTACCTTGTACGGCACCTTGGAACATAGTATTATAAGTCTGGATTAAAGATAAAAAGTCATAATATCCTAGGGCAACTTCGTTACCTAAGCGTCCCCAACTTGCTCTGATTTTCAAATTACTGATACCAAGATCTTTTGGGAAAAAGCTTTCTTCACTGATTCTCCATCCTACAGCTACTGAAGGGAAAGTTCCCCAACGGCTGTTTTTACCGAACTTGGAAGAACCGTCACGACGTACGGTAGCTTGTACCAAATAGCGCCCGGCATAAGAATAGTTTAAACGTCCAAAGAAAGATGCTCTATTATAAGTGTATTTAGATCCGGAACCGCTAAATGTTCCTCCATTACCTGCATCAATGGTTCCAAATGATTCGTCAAGGAATCCACCGGGTATCACATTGGTAACCAGCTTGCCGTCTTCTACTTTGTAAACTGTTGTTTTTCCTTCCACTCCAATACTGTTCCAAGTTGATTTAGTACTGTTGATAGAACTACCAACCATAACATTAATAGAATGCTTGTTGAATTCTTTATTGAAATTCAGAACATTATCAAAAACTTGTTCTTCCCAGTAAGAAGTGTCCTCACTGTAGTAAGGGAAATCATTAGGCGCTTTCTCATCAGCAATATAAGTCGGTGTATGATAGGTTTGTCTTTCGTGAGCACCGCGATAAGAATAGCTGGTTTTGAATGTCAGTCCTTTGGTAATATTGATCCCCAAAGATACATTGGCAGTCATATCATAGGTCTTGTCTGTTGATTTTTCATTGATATAGTCTGCCATAACATTTCTATTGTTGGGCAAATCATTATTGTTGGTTAATCCATAGCCATATTCTTGTTCCGGGTCAAAAATAGGAACAAGAGGAGAGATCATATACATTTCCTTCAAAGAGTAACTGGGTTGATGGTTAGAAGTAACGCGTAATGCTACATTGGCATCTATATCAAAAATATACTTTGATATGCTGAGTTTGGCTCGGGCATTGTCCTGTTTAAAGTCATTTCCTAAGAAGATACCTTTTTCATCCGAACGGTTATATGAAATAGAGTATTTAGCGGCATCCGAACCTCCTCTTACGCTGATCATATAATTCTGTGACAAACCGCTGCGTGTCATTGCTTTTTGCCAATCGGTGTTTACATTGCCGGGATTGTTGATATAAGCGGGAATGTCTTCTTCGTATCCTACCCATTGGTTATTGTAGTTCTCGTACATTTGCTTATGTACTTGTACATATCCTTTAGCATCAAGCATTTCAAGTTTCTTTGCAATGTGTGTAGAGCTCAAATAAGCGTTTACATCTACTTTTACATCGCCTTTCTTACCGTTTTTAGTTGTTACCAAGACAACGCCATTTGCTGCTCTGGATCCATAGATTGCAGCAGCTGCACCATCTTTCAGGATCTCCATTGATTCTATATCCGAGGGGTTTACGTTCTCTATACTTCCGGGGAAGCCGTCAATTACATAATAAGGTTCGTTGCTGCCGAATGTTTTCACACCACGAATCTTAACCTGTACGCCTGCACCGGCATTACCTCCTGCCTTTTGGATATTAACACCGGCTACTTTACCTTGTAATGCTTCTGCCGGGTTGGTAGTGGCACGGCTTGCTAACTGGTCCACGTCTACCGAAGAAATAGCTCCCGTCATATCACTTTTCTTCATAGTACCATAACCTACAACGACCACTTCATCCAGCATCTCCGTGTCTTCTTTCAATGTTACTTTGATGTTAGTCTTTCCGTTTACGGGAATTTCTTGTGTTGCATAGCCCACATAAGAAATAATGATAGTAGCTTTGGGAGATACACTTAATGTGAAGTTACCGTCAAAATCAGTAATAACTCCATTCGTAGTGCCTTTTTCTACTACACTGGCACCGATAATGGCTTCATTGGCAGCATCAGTAACCAGACCTGTCAGTTGAATGTTCTGTGCCAACACACCTAGCGGTGTCATAAAAGCAAAGAGTAGAATCAGTAAAGTGATCCTTTCCTTGAAATAGTTCTTTTGACTCATGTGAATAAATTTTAAGGTTAATAATTGTTTTTCACGCCGCTAAGTAATGAGAACGATGTGTGAAAACCTAATTATTATACCCTACAAATGAACTACAAATGAAGGAAAAAGAGCCTTTTTAAGTCTACAATATGTTGCTTAATTAGTTGATTTACAAATGGTTTAATGTGCTACTAGTATCTACAAAGTACTAGTTTAATAAAATCAATAAAAGTATAGGTTCTTTAGATGTTTTGCAGATAATCCGTCAAGTCTTCTTCGGAAGATAAGTTCAAGGATTTACGCAAACGATACCGGTTCATGTTGATTGTTTTGGGAACATTTCCCGTCAGCATGGATATTTCTTTGGTAGACAGGTTTACCCGTAACAGAGTAGCCAGATACTTTTCGCCCTGTGTCAAGTTGGGGTGGCGTTCTGATAAACGTTGCAGGAACTCCTGATTCTTTTCCTCCACATTCATCAACAAGGTGCTGTTTGCTTTGTCCCCACTCTGATATTGGCTGATAAAGGCATTGACTTTTTTAAGGTGGGGGAGTAATGCCTGCTGATCCATCTTATATCCCTGTTTTATCATTTCCCGTATTTTCTCCAATATCTCATTACGGCTATGCAGGAAAACGGCAAAACTGCTTGCTTCCTGCCGGCTGTTCTCTAATGCATTTTGCACAGACTTCAGTTCAAGTTCCTGTTGGCGCACTTTCAGTTCTGCCAGTTCATGTTCGGATTGCTCCAGATTATAACGGGCAACCATCAACTGCATATTCTTCTTGCGCTTATACCATTTATATAAGAAGATACTGAATACTACCAGCGAAATGAAGACTATCAGTACGGCAAACAGGTTCCGTTTCAGCAATTCTATTTCGTATGCTTGTTCTTTGAGTTCTGCTTTGCGTTGCTGGTCCATGTACCGTTTATGAGAAATCTCCTGCTCCACGGTGCGCAGCTTGCTTCCACTTTGCAGGTCTTTGCTGAGTATGTAGAGTTGCATCAGGCATTTATAAGCATTCTTGTGATCTCCCAAGGCTTCATATACCCAGGAAGAATATTCGTAATTATCGCAAATTAACTCCTTGGCGCCGATACTGTTGGCTACTTCGTATGCTTTTTGCAGGGCTTGCAAGGCATTATTGTATTGCTTGGCATAGAAGTACTGTTTTCCCATGTTATTATAGTTCTCGCCCAGTGACCATTGGGAATTCAGATTCTTGTTGATAACGATTGCTTCATTGATGAATCCCAGTTTTTCTTCAAAGTTTCCTTCAAACAGGCACAGGTTATTCAGATTGGCTGCCACACTTTTTAGGTTCTTTTGGCTACGGTTGATGGCAAGAGCCTGGCGCAGAAATTGTTCGGCAGTTCCAAATTCATTCAGATAGGCATGGATAATGCCTCTGTCATTATAGCATAGGGCAAGGGAAGTGGAGTCGCCCAACGACTTAAAAATAGAAGTGGCTTTTTCATTCAGTTCTATTGCCTTGTTATAATCGGTCAGTCGGCAATAGAGTATGCCCATCAAGGCATAGATTTGTGCGCTTAATCCTTTGTTTTCCGGTGTAACGCATTCCAAAGCATCATACAAGGTCTTTATGCTTTGGTCAAAGTTGCCTAATAATTGCTCCGCCTGGCTATGATATAAGATTGCTTCCGCCTTTTGGTCATTCCTTTGATCTTCCGGAAATAGTCCTATAACTTTAGATGCATAATACATGGCTTGTTTGGGATTGTTATACATGGCACCGGCTGACTTTTTAATCAGCATTTCGGCTTCCTGCTGTTTATCATGGGCATTTGCCCACGAGATATTCAGAAGGCAAAACAGGATACATAAAAGTAAGTTGTTTTTCATTGCTCAAGCGTGTTTCTGCAAAAAATAAGTAGGAATATATCAAAACTCTAAAGCAACCATCCTCTGTAGGGGCGGATTGAATCCGCCCGTATGCACAAAGCAAACTGTTATCGGGCAGATTCAATCTGCCCCTACGGAGGATGGTTAGTCTTTTGTTCCGTTTTTCCGTTGTTTTGTTTATTTAGGGAACATAGTCCAGCTTGACAATGATTACACGTATCTGCTGGGAATCCTTATCTGTGGCAACCTTGGCAATGTGCCAGTCGCTGGGGAAGAATAAAAAGAATCGTTCCGGTGTAGAGTCGATGAAATGGGCCTTTTTTGCATCATAATCATAATGAAGCACATCCGGCTTGTAGGCACAATTAGGATAAGAAGAATCATGATCCAACAGTCCGAAGCGTTCTGTTCCTTTTACCACATATTGGAAATCAATATGGTGATAATGAGATTCTGAGGCTCTTGTTTCTAATGTCCCGTTCTCGCTGTCCTCTACCGAGACTACAAGTGAAGTGCCTTCTATAGGATGTCTTCCGGCAGGAATCGTTTGCAGGTCGTGCCCGGCGAGCCATTTGAACATGGCATCCCATTGCGCCTGGTTTTTATTATATTGGCTTTGAAATTCCTGCAAGTTGGTGCAGATGTCCGGTAGTGCATTGAAGCCGTTACTCCAGTTACGTGATAAAGTCCATTGTAGTGCATTGTTGCATTGAGCGTAAATACTTGTCATCGGTGCTATGGCTAGCAACATGACAAGTGATAGTAATTTTAGTGTTTTCATATCAATCTGAGTTTTGTTAAACAAAAGTAGAGGTTTATTTTGAAAATGCCTAATGATATTACCTTTTAAAATAATATCTTTGTGGGCAATAATAAAGAAAAGTGTATGCTATTACCTTATTTAAATAAAGACTTGATAGAGGCCGGTTGTGACGAGGCAGGCCGTGGTTGCCTGGCGGGGTCTGTATATGCCGCCGCCGTTATTCTGCCTGTAGATTTCAAGAATGAGTTACTGAATGACTCCAAACAACTGACAGAGCATCAGCGCTATACCCTTCGTGAAGTGATAGAGCGTGAAGCGCTGGCATGGGCGGTGGGTGTGGTGACTCCCGAAGAAATAGACAAGATAAATATCCTCAATGCCTCTTTCTTGGCGATGCATCGGGCAGTGGACCAGTTAACGCTGCGCCCTCAGCATCTGTTGATAGATGGCAATCGTTTCAAGAAATATCAGGACTTGCCGCATACTACAGTCGTAAAAGGGGATGGTAAATATCTTTCTATAGCTGCCGCTTCCATTCTAGCAAAGACCTATCGGGATGATTATATGAATGCTTTGCACAAAGAATATCCTTATTATTACTGGGATAAGAATAAAGGCTATCCCACCAAGAAGCATCGTAACGGTATCCGTGAATATGGTACAACTCCTTATCACCGGATGACTTTCAATTTGTTGGGAGAAGATCCGCAACTGGAAATCCCTTTCTAAGGGTTTTGCCTACCTGACAACTATTATTCGCCATGCCATAACTTCTGTCTTTGGAGAAGCACCGACGGACTCGAATAAGCCTATAAAAGGGTTTGTATATTCGAGTAACCCTTTCATGCCTTATAACTAAGGCTTTTTGACCTTTCGCATTCTATATCCCAAGGCTTGGGATTTAACTCCATAGGCTTAGGATTTAAATCCCAAGTGCTTGGATTTAAATCCTAAGCCTATGGAGATAGAACTTGACAGTACAAAAGTGCTTATTCTTTAGAAGAAGAAAGCTTATAAGAAAGGAAAGGACGGGTTAGTATTTCCCCCGCCTGTAAGACCGATGCCCATAAACAGTTATCACCACAAAACAGATAAACGGAAGAATAAACGACAGATTCACTGCCGGCATACTTCCAATAGTCTGCATATCAATGATTCTGGCCTGCAACGGAGGAAGGATGGAACCTCCCAGAATAGCCATAATCAGTCCGGCTGCTCCAAACTTGGCATCGTCTCCCAAGCCGGTCAATGCTATGCCGTAAATAGTGGGGAACATCAATGACATACAAGCGGAAACTGCTACCAGGCAGTACATTCCATAGATATTCTGGAAGAATATAACTCCTGCCGTAAAGCAGCAACCTGCAATGGCAAGTATTGCCAACAATTTACCCGGATTGAGGTAACGGAGAATGAAAGTACATACAAAGCGGCTGATGCAGAAGATAATCATAGCAACAATGTTGTATTCCTGTGACAATACTTCGGCAGCTTTTTCTTCCATGCCCTGAGACATGAACAGGCGTGTGCCATACTGGATAATGAAAGTCCAGCACATAATTTGTGCGCCTACATAGAAAAACTGCGCTACTACTCCTTCGCGATAATGGCTGATGGAGAAAATACGTTTCAAAGTGGGACCAAAGTTGATGCTATGGGTCTGGTCGCCATTCTTAGGCATCTTGGTAAAACGAATGACCAGAAGCATGACGAAAATAACAATGCCGATGGTGAGGTAGGGTGCAATGAGCACAGAAAGATCGGCATCTCTGACCGCTGCAAAGTCCATCGGATTGAGTTGGGCTCGTTCTGCCGTGTCCATCGGGTTAAGTTTTGCTTGAATAAAGTTCATCGCTACATACATGCCCAGCAGTGATCCCATCGGATTGAAGGATTGTGCCAGGTTGAGGCGCCGGGTGGCGGTAGCTTCTGTTCCCATGGAAAGAATATAGGGATTGGAACTGGTTTCGAGGAAGGATAGTCCGCAAGTAAGGATGAAATAAGCCAGTAGGAAGGGATAATAACTGCCGGTCATCTTGGCGGGGAAGAATAATAAGGCTCCCACGGCATAAAGTCCCAGTCCTAACAGGATTCCGGCTTTGTAGGAGTATTTGCGGATAAACATAGCTGCCGGAAAGGCCATGGCGAAGTAACCGCCATAAAAGGCAACTTGTACTAAAGCCCCGTCGGTGACGCTCATCCGGAAGATTTTAGAGAAGGCTTTCACCATCGGATTGGTAATGTCATTGGCAAATCCCCACAAGGCAAAGCAGCAGGTTACTAGTATAAAAGGTAGTACATAGCTGATTCCATCTTTATGCAGAATCGGTTGGTCGATGTCTTTCATGGTTTGTTTTTATTCAAGGTAATATTATAATAAGGTATTTGTTAAACTGTGGGGGATGTGTCAAAAGTAACTATTAAATTGTTCACCGTAGGGGCGGATTGAATCCGCCCGAATGCATACGGTAAATGTTATCGGGCAGATTCAAACTGCCCCTACAGCAAAATGATAGTTCAACACACCCCCACAGTGTGTGTTATTTGTAAATAGGCCCGTAAGTGGCGCAAGCTCTGTAGTCGGAACCTTCCTTATCCATGCCGAAAGCATTCCATGAGGCAGGGCGGAAGATCTTATCATCTTCTACATTGTGCATACATACAGGGATGCGGAGCATAGATGCCAGGGTAATCAGGTCTTGTCCGATGTGGCCGTAGCTGATGGCGCCGTGGTTGGCTCCCCAGTTATTCATTACTGAGTAAACATCGCGGAACGCAGGTTTGTCACACAAACGGGGGACGAACCAAGTGGTAGGCCATGTGGGGTCTGTACGCATGTTCAGCACGTTGTGAATTTCGGGATCGATGTCCACTGTCCAGCCTTCTGCCAGTTGCAATACCGGGCCGAGGCCCTTTACCAAGTTGAGGCGCATCATAGTGACAGGCATACCCCCTTTAGACAAGAAGTTGGAAGAAAAACCTCCGCCGCGGAAGTAGTCGCGGTCTGCCGGATACCAAGTGGTTGCTTTCAGGCAAGCTTCCATATCGGCTTCGGTCATTTCCCAATTCGGTTTCATGCAAGGTTCGCCTGCTGCGTTGTGGCTTTCGCCGGTAGCATCCAAGGTGGTTGCCCCTGAGTTGATAAGGTGGATGATACCATTTTGAGCCATTCCGGTCAGTTCCTTGCCGGTAACGCGTTTCACGGCTTCGGGGCTCCAGTAAGTACGGATGTCCGAGAACATCTGTCCGCAACCGCTCAGCAGATGGCCGAAAAGCATGGCAACGCCGTTGCAAGCATCGTTTTCGGTAGCCAGCACGTATGCTTCACGGATGCCGTTCCAGTCAAAAGTGGTGTTGAGCAATGCTTCGCTGAAGTCGCCATTCGGTTTCCAGTCTGTCCATTGGCGTTGTCCCTGGAATCCGGCAGCGATGGCGTTGTGGCCGATGGCTTCTTCCTTGAATCCCAGTTCGCGCAGTTTGGGGTTACCTATCATCAAGTCGCGCAGGATGATAGTCATTTTTACAATGAATTCCCAGTCAGCATCCTTTTCTTCACGGGTCTTACGCTTTTCGGGACGGTTCTTGAAGTCTTCGCCTTCATTCACCTTGCAGTATTTCTCTGTCCAAGCCATTGCTTTGGCATATTCTTCGTGGTCGTAAATGCCTTCTTCCATGCGGCGCAGGATTTCGGTTTCATCTACGCTCTCATTGCGAATGCCCAAGTATTCCTGGAAGAAATCAGGATCAACAATAGATCCGGCTATACCCATGCAGACACTACCGAAAGAAAGGTAGCTCTTTCCGCGCATATTGGCAACGGCCATGGCGGCACGGGCAAAGCGCAATAGTTTTTCGGCTACATCGGCCGGGATGGTGTTGTCGTCCAAATCCTGCACATCGTGTCCGTAAATGCCGAATGCAGGCAGACCCTTCTGTGCATGTCCCGCCAATACGGCGGCCAGATATACGGCGCCCGGACGTTCTGTTCCGTTGAATCCCCATACAGCCTTGGGCCAATGCGGGTTCATATCCATTGTTTCAGATCCGTAGCACCAGCAACTGGTTACGGTGATGGTAGCTCCTACGCCTTCGCGTTCAAACTTTTCGGCACAAGCGGCACTTTCGCCTACACGGCCGATGGTGCTGTCGGCTATCACGCATTCTACGGGACTTCCGTCACCATTCTTCAAATTAGATGAAATCAGTTCGGCAACAGCTTTTGCCAAATTCATAGTCTTTTCTTCAAGGCTTTCGCGAACACCGCCCTGGCGGCCGTCGATTGTGGGACGAATCCCGATTTTAGGATACTTTTTCATGATATAAATATAGGTATTTAGTTTATAATGAACTTCGTAAATGTATCTCGGTGGGGAGATAGGTTTTTATTTCTTTGCCTGTCAGTACGAACTCTGCGGCTTTATGCCCCAGTTCCTCCCAGTTAATGCTTAATGCGGTTATCCCTTGGTCTATCACCTCATAGGCCGGAGTGTCGTTATAAGCGATTAGTCCGAAATCTTTTCCGCAAGTCAGTCCTGCCGCCCTGCTCTTTTTGATGATGCTTACTACATCTATCTGACGGATAGCGATATATGCCTCTCCATGAAGGACTTTTATTTCGTCTGCATTTTCTATGATAGCAGATTCTATATGGTGGTCTTCACAGAACCGGATGAAATATTCGCAACTGCTGCGCGGGTGTTTAATATCTTCCGGAAATAGTAATATCAGCCTTTGGTATTGCTTCAAGCGGTCTTTCAGTGAGGCCAATGCGTTATAAAAGGAAGTATCAAAATCCTGGCATACATACGAATAGTCTTTTTTATCAAACTTCCCGAAATCCAGCAGCAACAGCTTGGATGAGTCTATCTTATAAAGGTGGGGAGATAACTTTTCATTGTCAAAGTTCATCACAATGTATTTGTTGTATCTTCCCAGTGATTCGCGCAATATGGTGTTGAACAGGCGCTCATTGTACTGGTGGAACAGTAAATCGACCTTATAATTGATAGACAGGTTCTTGATAAAACTATTGTATAGCAAATATTTGTAAGGAGAATATTCATCCAGTAGCAGCAGGACGTTTTTCCGTTTATTGGTCACATAATATCCCTTGCCGGGAGTGGAGTCTATGATTCCACGGTCTTTCAGGTCAATAAATGCTTTGAATACCGTGTCGCGTGAAACTTGATAATTGCGGCTCAGATTGTTGATAGAGGGTAGTGCACAGTCTGATTTATATTTACCCATAGAAATCTCCTGGCTGATTAAATCGGCCAGTTGCTTTACTTTAGTGGTCTGTTGTCCAAAGGTGACTTTCATGAGCTTTTAAAGGTTTTGCATGGAATGGTGAACTGTGCTGAACCATCCCGATGCAAAGGAATGCAATTTATTCATAAACAGCAAGATGAATTGGTATGTTGTATAACACAGGAATCATACTTTTGATGGCATTTCGGGCAGAAAGAAAAAATATTTTTATTATTTGTATTGGATGTTGTTTGGCAATTGACTACTTTTGTTTCATACATGATAAAAGAATAATCACTTTATGAAATACATCTGTTTAACATTGTTTCTAGGAATCTTGTCTTGCACTATCCAAGCACAAACAGGAAAGAAAGACGCTGATATAAGGCGTTTGAATTCTTCTTTATCCAAAGGGGAAAAACTGGAAGTCTTGACCAACTCAATGGATGCCACCCGGGGCGCTGAACATTTATATTGGGCAAAAGAACTTTATAAAGAGGCTTTGGCATCCGGCGATGAATACTACAAAGAAGAAGCCCTGACCGAACTATTGCGTTACTATGTTAATAATGATATAAAAGATACTGCCCGTTATTATTTGGCGGAAGCCGAGAAAGTACTCCCCGACAGCGAATATAAAAAATACATGCTGACATTCATGAAGACAATAATGGATACACGGGTGGTTTATTTTAAAAAGGATGCAGAGGGAGATAGCTTATTGACGCAGGCATTGTTGCGACTGAAAAGTGATAAAGACGCACCTTTGTATCAAAAAGCTGCTGATTATTATTTATTGGGGGCATCTGCATCTATCAGGACTGAGATAGATCATGCGGCGAAGGCGGCCGATCTTGTAAAATACTTGGATCAGGTGCTGCAATGTACTGAGAACCTGCCTATACGCACCGCCGTGTTATTCCGTCCTAATTCTTTCTTCCTGATATGTGGGAATGTGCTTTCGGATACGATACGGGTGCAGTATGGACTGCGGTATTTAAAAATGATGGAGGAGTATCGGGATTTCTTGAAAACCAAGAAGCGTTATTTGGTAAGCCAACGCCATTTCTTGAATGCTTATAGTATGCTGGCTTGTGCTTCTAACGTCTTGGGCAAAGCGGAAGCGGCTAAGTATTACCGGAAGTTTGTAGAGCTAAACCGTCTTTACCCGGAAGATGCCAGTTTTACTCCTACTTATGAGTACTTGTTTACTTCTTATAATTATTATACTACTTTGGGAGATAAACAGAAGTCATTGGCTATCTGCGATTCTATGGTGGATTACCTTTGCGGTGTGGGGATGGAGCAGCATGCTACCCAATATGTGAAAGAGAAATTGGCTCTATGTGATACCTTGAAATTATATAAGGAAGGTTTTGAAACCTACCGGTTGTATGAAGAATTGCAGGAGAAAGTTGCTGAATCTAACAAAGTAGCCAATGCAAAGGAGGCGAAAATAGGACAGGATGTAGATCAGTTGATCATTGAGAAGAAGACGTTGGAGGCAGAGAAGAACCGGATGCAGATGTTCTTGTTCCTGACTCTGTTCATTCTAGCTGTTTGTACCATTCTGTATGTGGTCTTTTATCTGCGTAAGACGAAGGGGCTGAATAAAGAACTGAAAGAAACGAATGATAAACTGATACTTGCCGGAGAACAATTAAAGGAAAGTGAGAAAATGAAATATGCTTTCATTCGGAACTTATGCAATGAGATCTTTACCCCGCTGAATGCCATAAAAGGTTTCTCGGATTTCCTGTTGGATAGCGATGTGGAGGAGAGTGAGAGGAAGACATTTCTGAAAATCATTAGTGAACATTCCACCCAGATAGGCAAAATGATGGATAACATTCAGGAAATAGTTCGTCTGGATAGTTGCGGAGGGCATTTGCCGTTGGACTGGACCAATCTGCATACACTTTGTTTCAAAGAACTGGAAACACTCAAAGAATATGCTTTAAAGCCTGAAATAGAATATGTGGTAGAAGGGAATCAGGAAAATGATGTGGCATATACCAATCAGACTTATTTAGGATATATATTGGGTCATTTGTTGAATTATGCCAATTTGAATACCGTGCAGGGGCGTATTGTGCTTTCTTACCGGTTGGAAGCAGAGAAACATACTGCATCTGTCTGTGTGACAGCCACAGGACAAGTATCGGTAACTGATGTGCAGGTGGATGAAAATGCCAGCGCTTCCGATCTTGCTTTGTTTGTTTGCGAAATGATTGCCGAGCGTATGAATGCCAAATTGGGCAGGGATACGGAATTTAAAGACGGACTGCGTTTTATCATCGAACTTCCTCTATAAAAAATAAGTGAAACATGATTTATTGACAGGGCTTTTTTGTACCTTTGCACCCGTAAAAAGCGAGGATAAACTTTAAACAAAATAAGATTATGAGCAAAAAAGCCCTTTTAATGATTCTTGATGGCTGGGGTATCGGCGATCAAGGTAAAGACGATGTAATCTTTAACACTCCCACTCCTTACTGGGATTCTCTGTTGGCAAGCTATCCGCACTCTGAGTTGCAGGCTAGTGGTGAAAATGTAGGTTTGCCCGATGGACAGATGGGTAACTCTGAAGTAGGTCACTTGAATATCGGTGCAGGACGCATCGTTTATCAGGACTTGGTAAAGATTAACCGTGCTTGTGCTGACAACAGCATCATGAAGAACCCTGAAATCGTTTCTGCTTTCTCTTATGCAAAAGAAAACGGCAAGAACATTCACTTTATGGGATTGACTTCAAACGGTGGTGTACACAGTTCATTCGACCACTTGTTCAAACTTTGCGATATATCTAAGGAATACGGCATTGAAAATACATTTATCCACTGCTTTATGGATGGTCGTGATACTGACCCGAAAAGTGGTAAAGGATTCATTGAACAACTGACTGCACATTGCGAACAGTCAGCCGGTAAGATTGCTTCTATCGTAGGCCGTTTCTATGCAATGGACCGCGACAAGCGTTGGGAACGCGTAAAGGTAGGTTATGATCTATTGGTGAATGGCGAAGGAAAGCAGGCTACCGATATGGTTCAGGCTATGCAGGAATCTTATGATGAAGGTGTTACAGACGAATTTATCAAACCGATCCATAACTCTACAGTAGACGGTACTATCAAAGAAGGTGACGTTGTGATCTTCTTCAACTATCGTAACGACCGTGCTAAAGAATTGACCGTAGTATTGACTCAGCAGGATATGCCCGAACAGGGTATGCATACCATTCCGGGCTTGCAGTTCTATTGCATGACTCCGTATGATGCATCATTCAAGGGTGTTCACATCTTGTTCGACAAGGAAAATGTTCAGAATACATTAGGCGAGTACTTGGCTGCTAACGGCAAGACTCAGTTGCACATTGCAGAAACTGAAAAATATGCTCACGTTACTTTCTTCTTCAACGGTGGTCGCGAAACTCCGTATGATGCCGAAGAACGTATTTTGGTTCCGTCTCCCAAAGTTGCCACTTATGACCTGAAGCCGGAAATGAGTGCTTACGAAGTAAAAGATAAATTGGTAGAAGCTATCAAGACTCAGAAGTTCGATTTCATCGTTGTGAACTATGCTAACGGTGACATGGTGGGGCATACCGGTATCTATGAAGCAATTGAAAAAGCAGTAAAGGCTATTGACGAATGCGTAAAAGACACGGTAGAAGCTGCTAAGGCAAACGATTATGAAGTAATTATCATTGCCGACCACGGTAATGCCGATCATGCTCTGAATGAGGACGGTACTCCTAACACTGCTCACTCTTTGAATCCTGTTCCTTTTGTATATGTAACAGAAAATAAGGCTGCAAAAGTGGAAAATGGTGTATTGGCAGACGTTGCTCCTTCTATCCTGCATATTTTGGGCATGGCTCAGCCTGCTGACATGACAGGGAAGGATCTGATTAAGTAATTTATTATTTGATATAAATTTACCATTTGTCATTCTGAGCAAGGCGAAGAATCTGTGTACACCTAGTAAGATGCTAACAGGTTCTTCACTTTGTGCGGAATGACATTTTAATTTAATAAAGATGATACAGATAGAGGATGTAGTAGTTTCTTTCGATGTGTTTCGTGAGAAATTTCTTTGTAATTTGGATGCTTGCAAAGGTGAATGTTGCATAGAAGGGGATGCCGGAGCACCGGTAGAATTGGACGAGGTAGAGAAGCTGGAAGAAGTACTCCCTGTTATATGGGATGAACTTTCGCCGGAGGCGCGTGCCGTTATAGATAAGCAAGGAGTTGTTTATACGGATGAAGAAGGTGACTTGGTGACCTCTATCGTAAACCATAAAGACTGTGTATTTACCTGCTATGATGAGAAAGGTTACTGTTATTGTGCCATAGAAAAAGCGTATCGTGCAGGCAAAACAGATTTCTATAAGCCTGTTTCCTGTCATTTATATCCCATTCGTGTAGGTGATTATGGTCCATACAAGGCTGTGAATTATCATCGTTGGGATGTTTGCAAGGCTGCTGTGCTGTTGGGCGAAAAAGAGAACTTGCCTGTTTATAAGTTTTTGAAAGAACCATTGATACGGAAGTTTGGCGAAGAATGGTATCAGGAATTGGAAATAGCAGCAGAAGAAATGAAGAAAAGAGAAATGATTTAAGGCTTTCTCAGTTCCTCATTAATCTCTTGAATTACGCATAATGCTGAGTAACAGATTAAAACTCTGTTGAAATGCTACGATATAGTAGAAAATACTCTATATTTGTGAACCAAACTATAAGTTCCATTTATAAGCAGAGTATTATAATGAAGAAAACGATTCTATTTTTTCTGGCTACTATGCTATTGGGTGCTTGCCAGCACGAAGATATAGTGTCCACTCCGGATGAAACCGGAAAGATTCAATCCATATTTGATTTATCAGATGAAGATGTGCTTCAGGGTTGCATACGCGTGAAGCTGAAGGAAGAACCGGTAGGGGGAGTGAGTGTAAGAAGCGTAGGAAATACCGTAACAACGGGAGTCAAAGCATTAGACCGTTCTGCTTCCACTCTGAAAATTACACGCATGGAGCGTACCTTTCCTTATGCCGGAAAATATGAAGAACGTACCCGCAAGGAAGGTTTGCATTTGTGGTATAATGTATGGTTCTCAAAAGATACCCCTGCCACCCGTGCTGCAACGGAAGTTTCCATTTTGGATGATATAGAACTGGCTGTCCCTATCCCTAAGGTGGTGTCTACTGCTGCAAATGAAGAAACAGTATGGGCCGTCTATGGTGCACGGGCAGGAGAATGGTTATTCAATGACCCCGAACATTCCAAACAGTGGTATTTTAATAATCCCGGCACGGAAACCTGGCAAGAGGCAGGAGCGGATATTCGCTTGCTTGATGTATGGAAACAATATAATGGACACCCTGATATCATTGTTTCTGTAGTGGATGGTGGTATTGCCCCGGATCATCCCGATTTGCAGGATAATCTATGGACAAACCCGAATGAGATTCCCGATAATGAAATTGATGATGATGGCAACGGATATACTGATGATGTGCATGGCTATAACTTTGTAGATCATAATGCTACCATCGTAGGTCACCGCCACGGCACTCATGTGGCGGGAACCATAGGGGCAACCAATAATAATGGTGTCGGAATATCCAGTATTGCAGGAGGAAATGGTACACCGGATAGCGGCGTGAAGCTGATGAGTTGCCAGATCCTGAAGCATAATGGATTCGGCGATGATATAGCCAATGATATAGGAGCAGCCATCAAGTACGGAGCCGATAACGGAGCTGTCATCAGCCAGAATAGTTGGGGGTATGCTGCTGATACAAAGCAGTATTCCTATATTGATCCCACTCATAAAGCTGCCATAGATTATTTTATAAAATATGCCGGATGCGATAATAATGGAGAGCAACTGGAAGGAAGTCCCATGAAAGGGGGAATCGTATTCTTTGCATCAGGAAATAATAATACTTCCAATCCGCGTACCGCAGCGCCAGCCGACTATGAAGAAGTGGTTGCCGTAGCTGCCATCACCGCCGACTATAAGAAAGCATCTTATTCAAACTATGGTAGTTATATGGATATCTCGGCTCCCGGCGGATCTAATGTATCGGGTCGTGGAGAAATATGGAGTACCACCATCAAATCGTCTGGTTATTATGAATATCGGTCAGGTACTTCTATGGCATGTCCGTTGGTAAGTGGCGTTGCAGCCCTGGTCATCGAAAAGTATGGAGTAGGCAAGAAAGGATTTACTCCCAATAAGCTGAAAGAAATATTATATGAAAGCGCATACGATCTGGATAAATACAATCCCGGCTACACCGGGCAGTTGGGACATGGAGGAGTTGATGCTACAGCAGCTCTGAATATAGATGTTTCCAGTCTTCGTCCTTTCACTTTGAAGTCGAATCAGATAACTGATAATACATTGGTCTTTAGTGTAAATAGTGGCTTGGCAGGTGAAGGGAAATTGGTTTTATATAATAGCATAGGGAACAAAGTACTTAGCCAACGCATAACGCTTGAAGCACTTACTTTGCATTCAGTTGATATTTCTAAACTCTCTGCCGGATATTACATATTGGTATATGAATGCAATGGCGTAGAAGTAAAAGAGAAGTTTATAAAATACTAGATACCTAACGAAATAAAGCAGAGGACATGAAAAGGATATTATTATATTTAATTCTATCAGGGGCAGCAGTTATCCATACTTATGGACAGGATGATTTGGAACCTGTCAATACCGGAGCTGCAAACTATCTTACTATACCAACCGATGCACGTAGTGCGGCAATGGGAGGAACCGGAGTGGCTCTCACGGGAAGCGATAATGCTATTTTCCATAATGGGGCTACCTCATTGCTG
The DNA here is from genome assembly GCA_902388365.1 of uncultured Bacteroides sp. Lineage (GTDB taxonomy): Bacteria > Bacteroidota > Bacteroidia > Bacteroidales > Bacteroidaceae > Phocaeicola. The sequence continues at coordinate 37,444 of CABMPB010000041.1, forward strand.
GATCATACCGGCAAAGGAGGGGTTACTTATACCTATTCTCCCTGGATGCGCGATTATGAATCCGGATTCTCACTACATAGTCTGGGTGGTTTTTATAAGTTGAATAAGCGTAATGCCATATTGGTGGGATTCCGTTATTTCGGTTATCCTAAAATAGAGGGTATTGAAGAAGGCGCTTCGGCTATTCATCCTAAGGAGATGGCTGTAGAGGCGGGTTATGCTTATGAAGTTGTGAAGAATTTGGCTGTGTCCGCTACCTTTAAATATCTTTATTCGGATATGGGGAAGGTAGGCAATAATGATGGGGCGAGTTCGGTCGCTTTTGATTTAGGAGTTTTATATAAACAGGAAATGAATGGCATGGACGGTGCAAATTGGTCTGTTGGACTACAGGCAAGCAATTTAGGACCCAAAATAAAGTATCTGACTTCCAAGGAGGCTTTGCCTGCTATGGTTAAGGTGGGTGGAGCTACGGATTTGCCTTTTTCGCAGATGCATAGGCTGATAGTAACCGCGGATCTTGGTTACAGGCTGGCACCGGATGATGTGCAGGCTTTGAATGTGAGTGCAGGAGCTGAATATATTCTGATGGAGCATTTTATGCTGCGTGGCGGTTATCATTACGGCGACAAGGAGAAAGGGGACAATAGTTATGCTACAGCCGGTGCCGGAGTGAAGTATAAAGGTGCTCATTTAGACTTCGCTTGGTTGTTTGCTGGAAATGATTGTCCTGTGCGGAATACATTTTGGTTATCATTAGGATATTCTTTTTAGGTTTCCCGCTTTAGATACCACTGTAGGGGCGGATTGAATCCGCCCGAATGCATCCGAGAATACACTATTTGGATGTTATCGGGCAGATTCAATCCACACGTGTCCACTAAAAAAAATTAAGATTTAATTGAGTGTCATTTTGATAGTC
>CABMPB010000042.1 GCA_902388365.1 uncultured Bacteroides sp.
CTTTGTGGATAGCGAGTTACAGAGATTGTTAACGGTTTTTAGTGGACACGTGTGGATTCAATCCGCCCCTACAGTGGATGTTGTCCTTAGCTTGACGGCTATGGGAAAATCTTCCGCCCCTACGGTGGATGAAAACGTTACTCTCGTATTTCCACAATCCTAGTCGCCACCGCATACTCATCGGGCACAATCTTGCCCCCCATCTCATTCGCCCACGCCTGAGTGAACTCCGCCCCTATATAAATAATGATGGCAGAATAATAAATCCAAGTAATAAAAACAACCATAAATGCCGCTGCACCATACACATTGCCCACATTTGCCATCCCTATATAGAGCGATATGCCCCACTGCCCCACCAGCAAAAGCAGCGTAGTAACAATAGCACCCACGCATACATCCTTACTTTTCAACCGGGCATCGGGCAATATCTTGTAAATCAATGTAAAGATAAAAGCGGTGACAACTATATTTACTACGATTCCTCCCCCTTTCACCAACGACTCCGCCACATCCGGATTGCTCACCATAAACCGCTTGCTCAGATCCACAATAATATTGGTAATGCTGAACGTAATAAGCATAATAAAAGCGAACACAAGAATGATGGAGAAAGAAAGCAAACGGTTCTTGAGGTACTTCAGCCAACTGCGTTTCGGCACGGCCTTTATCCCCCAAATGGTATTCAGCGAACTCTGTATCTCGGCAAACACCGTAGTGGCACCAAAAACAGTGACACACAAACTGACGACCGTAGCAAAAGTGGATGCATTCGTTTTCTCGGCATTCTCCAAAATGGCACGGAGCGCTTCTATTACTTTCGTCCCCACCACCGGTTCCAGTTGTATATATAATTGATTAGCCAGATCCATATGGAAAAAGACTCCGATAGTGACCAGAAGGGAGAGAAAAGGAATGATTGAGAACAAAGTGGCATAAGCCAACGATCCGCTTAAACGGGTAACACTGTCGTCTATAAATCCCTGAGCCGTATCTTTTAGGATCTTGAAAAGCAGGGAGAAAGTGAGTTTTTTCTTGTCTGTTGTCCGGGCTGCCATAGGTATTGCATTTTGTTTATATAAACGAAGGGATTCGGACTTTTGTTCAGTGGGGAAGCTGATTGTTGGTAATGGCTTTAGCTGATAAAAAGAAGCCGGTTACCGGGGGAGATTTGTTCCCGGTAACCGGCTTGTCCGTATGGATTGCGCTTCAATATATGGTGGAGTAACAGTAAGTTTATCTCCATCGTTCTCTCCTGATTCCTTCACATTGGTGTCGCTGCCAGGACGACATTAATTTCATGATTTCTTTCAGTTTCCATATTTTCATGAATCGCACTTCATCCCGTTCCTGTTCGCTGGTGATGCTAATTCTTAGCAGTTCGGGATAGAGGATGGGAATGTTGAATATTTTGGCACGCCACAGCAACATGGACATTTGCCAGGGAGTGAGGGCGTGGATGCGGTTCAGGGTGAGAAGCATTTCAAGGTAATGGCGGTAGAAAGATGGGTCTACGGTGATAAGTTGGTCTATCAGATATTTCATATTAAATTAAAAATTGAGAATTGAGAATTAAAAAATAATAGTTTTGTCATTCATTTCGGGGATGGGAATGAATAGCGTTGCCGTCCACCGTAGGGGCAGATTGAATCTGCCCGATAACATCCCAATGGTGTATCTGTGGATGCATTCGGGCGGATTCAATCCGCCCCTACGGTTGATTCATGTCCTTTCCGAAATGAACAACATCTTCTAGGCGCCCTGCAGCAAACCGTATTCCTTTTCTGCATCGAAACAGGGACAGGCTTTGTGGATGTCGGCACTGAGTTGGCAATGCCCTTTGACGGTGGCATTCGGGTATAGTTTTTTCAATATCGTTAGCAAGTCCAGCAATGCCATTCTTTGAAAAGTGGTGCGGGTATCCATTGGGATACCTTCGGGGGATAAACCACCCTCATAACATATTCCAATGCTATGAAGGTTGAATCCACGGGCATGCGCACCCACTTCTTCCAGGGGACGGGTGTGGTGGAGCATTCCGTCTCGGGTGATGTAAAAATGATAACCGGTACATTTCATGCCCATTGCTTTGTGGCATTCTTCCAGTTGCGCAGGGGTGAAAGGGATGTTGCAACGGGTGGCGCTGCAATGAATCACGATTAGTTTTATTTCGCGGGGGAGGTATTCTTCCTCTTTGATGTTCAGTTCCTTTGGATTCACTTCTGCGGTAGTTAGTTCGTTTGGGGTCATGGTAATTTTGTTTTTTTCTTATTGAATGCAGGAAGTTATTCCTACAGCACTGGCAATAGTGGTTGCTACTGCGATAATGATTCTCAAGATAATAGTCCAGTTGGTTTTCTTTGATTCGCTCATGTTTTTTTTAGGGTTTTAATGTTAGTGGTTTACCGTAGGGGCGGATTGAATCCGCCCGATAATAGTTTGCTTTATGTATTCGGGCGGATTCAATCCGCCCCTACAGTGGATGTTTTTCCCGACGGATGTTCCCCCGACAGATGGTTTCCCGACGGATGGTTTCCCGGTGGATGGTATGCCAGGAATAATGCTAATCTACCGATCCCACCGGCTCTTTCTCCACCACATCCGGCTTATAGAGCACATAATCCATCGTCTTGCACAACTTTCTTAACGATGCCCCCGGCCAGAAGATAATCTTGCAATCCTTAATATTCGCCTTGCCGAATGCTTCTGCCGTTTCCGTGGCATCCGCCGTGCGGATAGACATTCGGAAATTCCCCAACTCACCCAACTGGGCAATATTCCCCTCGCCCAACACGTGCTCGGTTTCCAGCAGGAACTCATTGATAGTCCCTTCCAACTCCCCTTTGGAGTAAGAAGACCGCTCTGCAATACGGGTACAGATGTCCTTCACCGACACCTTCATGTTACTCTTTGCCTGGGCATAATACTTAGGATCCGCATTCTTGTTTATCGGATTCATTTTCGCTACAACAATGTACTTTTGTGACATAAATAACAAGTATTAAATTAGTAATAATAAAATAATGTTTCTCTCACATTCAGAAGCATTACAGCCGGCAGCCTTTCCCCTTCTGACAATGCAAAGATACGCTGCGCCATCCCGCCGGTGTCTACCTGTGTCAGCCTACGTCAGCAGGAAAAAATAAGAAGAATTTTCTTCTGAAAAGAGGAATGAATATGAAGAAAAATGAGTACCTTTATAGGTAGAAACATGATAAAATACAACCGCAAAAATGGAAGAAGAAAAATTTAAAATGAGATGCTATAGCAAGTCCGAACTTGCCACACTTTATTTCCCTGTGCTGCAAGCCCCCAGCGCCGTGCGCAAACTGATGCGATGGATACGCAGGTGCATCGGGCTGATGGAAAAACTGCTGGCAGTGGGGTATCAGGCGGAGAACCGGACGTTTTCTTCGGCAGAAGTGAGGCTGATAGTGGGACATTTGGGAGAGCCTTGAAAGATGGGGAAAATTCGTGGAGAGGTTTGTGGAAAAGCCCGCGTCGTTTGAAGGTAAACGACGCGGGCTTTTTTATCAAAGGACGTGACCGTTGGTGAGAGGTAACTTCATCCCCTCTTGAGAGGGGGTAGGAGGTGTGTTAGAATACATAAACAAATACATCTCCTTATGCATATCACACACCCCTACCCCTCTCAAGAGGGGATGAAATTACCTTCGACTATGAATTTAACAATGTTTTCCTTAGCTTGACGGCTATGAGATTGAATCTGCCCGAAAACGATTTGCTTTATGCATTACTCCCAAGGTCGTGACCGTTGGTTTGGGCGGATTCAATCCGCCCCTACGGTGGATGTGAAAACACTTGTATGGAAAGAGTAGCTTGGAAAGGTGATGAAGTTACTTCCGACTAATCCATACATACATTTGGTGAATAACTCCTTTTCCAAAGTCTCATAGTATCAAAGTATCATATGGGTGCTACGCCACCGTCTTCTCATACGAGCCATGACCTATCTTATTAATAATCACCCCGTTACTCTTTATCAACAAGCGATGTACGGCAGCCTTCGAAATGTTAAACTCCTCGCCTACCTGCAAGGCTTGGGCGGTGACGAAACGCGAAGGAAGACGATCGAAAAAGTCGCGCATCGCATTCGGATTCCGCAGGGAATAATAAGCAGTGGGCTTCATGGCGGTAAACAACAGGCGGCTATGCTGATAACAACACATCACCACATCCATCGCCATGCGGAAACACCTATCGGTACACACCCCGTTCTCCCCCGGCTCCACACCATCAAACTGCTCCAAGCGGGACAGGATGCAAGCTATGCGCATCACCCTCATGCCATAACGCTTCAGCACCGGCTGCACTCCTTCGTTGCCCTCTATGTCGGCTTCCTGCATCAGGTTTCTGAAAACACGGTTCAACTCTCCCCACTGCTTCAATGAGAAACCGAACTCCTGGGGATGCTTTTCGCAAAACTGCCACAAGGCATACGCCCGGACGGAAAGTTCCTCGAAACGGTCGTCCACATTCTCGGCGCCATCATCTATATCCTCCCACTTTGCGGCGGCACGGAAAGTATAGAATAATTCACGGCTTGCCAAGCCGCTTTCCTGATTATTAATCAGTCCCGCCACCTGCGAAGTGGTGCTGGTGAGCATCATCGCCATGCTGGGACGGAAGGCCACCAGTGGCTTCAACCCATCTTTCAGATAGCCCGATGCCACCCTCTCCTGTTCCGCCGTCTGGCAGAGGATGTAATCCACCTGTCCGAAGTCCTGTTTGTTGGTGTTTGCCAATGTCTGTGCCTCGGTGTCAAAAATAATGCCGCCCATCTCGGCATTGTCATGCAGGGCATGAATCAATCGGCTGGTACTGATATTTGCCGGGATGCGGAGCATTTTATATGGTGGCTCCACCGGTTCGTCGGGCAGTGTGACGGCAGCGTTATGGCTACTTGCCGCACGGGTATATTCCACCTTCTTCTTGCGATATTCTTTCTGTTCCCGGTCGCTGGTGGCGGCGATGGCAGCATCGGTCACATCCAGCAGTTTGGCAGCCAGCTGGGCAATGCTTTTTCCGCTGGCAGGAGGGGCTACCACCCAGCCAAACAAATGCGGAGTGGTGCGGTGGCTCCTATAGCGTCCCCACGTGCGGGGCAGCAGGCTGCTGAAACTGACCAGTAGGGAGAGGAACAAGACATCCCTTTCACGCGGAGGTACATCCGGAAGCATGCAGTCTTTCAGGAAAGAGGGCATATCGGCAAACACACTGCCGGGGAAAAAAGGCGTCTTTTTACGATACTCCTCACCTTGCCAATATGCTTCTTCTTCTCCCTCTGCGTTGCCTCGTGCACCCATATGAGACTTTGATACTATGAGACTTTCATCACTTGCCGAAATTGCTCCGACGGAAAGCTTTTTTTGCTTGCTAACTTCCTGATAACCATTATCTACCGCCTTCTTCAACTCGGCAGCCGAGAAGGTGGGATCGCACAGTTTTTTCTCCAAGATTCTGTAAATTTCCCCGGCGCTGCAACCGGACTTGCAGGCAAAACAAGCCAGGCGAAAAACGCCTTGGTTGCGGTCGCCCTCCACTATGGGATGGGCGGTGAGTTGGTAGGCTACAAAGGCGGCTTCCTGTCCGGCAAAGGAAGGAAGATTGGTTTCGGAGGTAGAAGGGGCTGTGAGTTCGGAGGCATTGGCAGGCTCGGAAGGATTCGCGGGTCCGGGAACCGTCTCCTCCTCCGCAGCGGGAGGAAGAAGGATAAAGCTCTGATAGAGGGCGGCGATGTAGGCATTCGGATCATAGCTCATCAGGCAGGTACGGCTCAGGTCTTTGCCCGATTCATCTGTTTTCAATCCGGTGATTTCTTCATAATGCAGGCGCACCAACTGGTATGCCTCGGCATGGCGCGCCGTGGAGTTCTCTACATGGGCTATCACTTTCAGCCCGCTTTTGGGGCTGAGGAAGCAGGCTACAGTGTGCGGATCGGCCTGGCAGATGGCACGCAGGGCTTCCACGTCTGCCACATAGTCAAAGTCCAGAATGATCAGTTCGGTAGGCGTCTCCAGATTCCTGGCAGCATGGCCGCCCCGGAACACGCCCGCCACGGTGAAACAGGGAAGGGTGGCTTTCAAGGCGTTGGCTGCCGGAAGGTCACCGTCCGTGGCATAGCGGCGGATGGCGTTCACTTTATCCTTTTGCTCGCCGGTGATGATTGACTTCAATATATTAATGAGAGGAACCGGGACGTTTTTCGATGAATTGTTTACTTGGTACACAGATACAATAAATTCTTCTATGGGTTTCATAACTAATTAAATTTTATTTTTATACTATTCTTTTGTTACGTATTTTTCGTTTGATGATGCAAAGGTACGTGAAACAAATCATACCCAAACGTAACGCATTACGTTTGGGTATGATTTTTCTTTTATAATTTTGCATCCGTTTGAATAAATGTAAAAAGATGGATAACAAAAAACAAAATCAAAAACTCACGAGAATCAGAGAAAGAGTAGAGAACACATTAGAAAAGATTCCGGATGAGATCCGAAGGCAGATGATCCACAACGGGGAGATTTTATCTCATTATGCAAGATATTTGGAAGGCGGTGTAAATGAGGCGGCGGCCCTGCTGGGAGTAAATGAAAACACTTGGGTTGCCATGCAGATAGGATCAAATTCGCCTCATTCAAAAATGTTGGAGGTTAGTCACACCATCAAAGATAATATAGGCAGAAAAAAGGCGGATAGAATGATGGCAGAAGAAGTGATAAACGAGTTGGGAGAAGATAAATCGAAGATTATCAGCCTGGTTGACAGCTTATCTTTTTTCTTGGAACATGGTAGATTACCGGAGTTATAATGTAAATTATTAGGAGTTGCTATTTTCTTTGTGGATAATGTATTTGCAAGAAATAGCAGCTCCGTTTGTTTTTGAGATTAAGGGCGAATTGCGTTATTTTATTTGTTTTCTATTTTCAATATCAACCAGTTAGTATCTTTTATTACTTAAATACATGGCGAAATTACCTCTTTACCCAATTTTCTATTTTGATGCCGGGTATGCGTGAAAAGTGTTTCAAATTGTCTATAAGTCTGCTATTTTTCGGGTTTTTCCCTGTACGCGAGCGTCACGCAGATGTTTTATTTCTTCTTCAGCCGTTAGTTCATCATCGCTCCATGCCCCATTTACTTTATCTAATAAGGCTTTTCTTTTTTCCATGATTTCAGCCGAAGCCGTCCGGCTATCGGAAAAAGTTAATGAGGAGGCCAATAGTTCTATCAGTCGCCTTTTTGTTTCATTTCCTAAATGTAACAAATCTCTACGGAATATTTCGTCCGCACTTAAGTCTATGGTAGTCATATTCATTCCAAATTTAATAATTACTCTTATACAAAAATAAGAGTTTTATTTCTTATCTCCAACACAATCTTTCAAAGAACATTTTTCTTTTACTTTAATTAAACTGTAGTCGGACTGGCCCCATAGCCGTCAAGCTAAGTTTTATCTTGTTAAGACACCGCGCAGCCTCCCCCTTTTGAAGGGGGCAAGGGGGATGTTCTTTTTAGAATGATAGCGTACCTTACTACAGAAAGTAACCTGCCAAGGAGAACATCCCCCTTAAATCCCCCTTAAAAAGGGGGAGGCTGGCGCAATGGCATCGGGCGGACACATGGGTCCGCCCCTACGGTGGATGCATGGAGTTACTTTAACTCTTTGCCACCGCCAACCGTTGCAAAATGCGCTTTACCAGTTGGCGCATATCGAAGGGCTTTTCTACATATTCCTCTTGCGAAAGTACTTTACCATCGGGGGTAAATACCGGGCAATCCCCCATATTCACCACATAGAGAATGGGGATATGTCGCGTTTCTTCCTTGCCTTGCAAGAGGTCTGCCACTTCAAAGCCACTCATTCCGGGCATATAAAAGTCTATCAGGATCAAGTCGGGATGTTGCTCTGCGGCTTGGCGCAGGGCATCTTGCCCATCGGTGGCGGTGAGCAATCGGCAATGGGCTTGGGCCAGTAAGATCTTGAATAGTAGCATATCCGTGGGGATATAGTCGGCTACTAGGATGGTGTATTTTGATAATGCCATGATGTTTTTTATTAATAGGGGGTATTGATCCAATCTTCTACCATTTTGTCTATGTTTTCTATAAAGTAGGCTTTATTTTCAAAAACAATTACAGCACGCGTTCCTTTCATAATAATTTTTTTACCATCTATAGTTTCAATAGTGATAGTAGGATTCCAACGTTTCATTATTTCAAGGAAGCCACCTTCGGAGTTAATTATTTCCCATTTATTTTCGTTATTAGGATTTCTATAACAGATATTTAATATGTTATCAGATCCAGCTAAAGCATATTTATCATAAATTCCAACAGGTATATCTACTCCGGCTTTGGGTTTGTCCGTACTCCAAACCTCTTCATTTCCTGCCAAATCATAGATATGAGCACGAGGATCCTGATCATTATCCGCTTGTATAATCACCCTTTTCCCATCTGTGGCAACACGTTGACCTTCTCCATGTTTTGCACCATATAACTTATTCCATTTTTCTGCACCTTCATCATACTGAAAAACGCCATTATTGGTAGCCAATATATTTCCCGACAAAGATAATTTATAACCGGACATTCCTGTTACCTTATACCCCGTACCCAAATTCCCGTTCTCATCAATAGGATATACCCAACTGTTATGCCCTTCGTTGTTGGGATTACTTGCCCCACCACGATGCAAGTGAGTACCTGTAATCATAAATTTATCGCTAATAGCGACTGAATATCCATCAAAATCGTTACGTTCTGCCGCACAAAACCATCTGCCAGTAGTTGTACTTTTCTTTATAAAATAAGTACCTGTTATGCTACTTGCAGCCGGTACACCGTACCCTACAACCGCATAGTCTCCATACAAAGCCATATTAGGCACAATATAGTTTCCACTTAGTTTGTAGTCTTTTTTAAATAAATCATCCCCAGCCGTTGGATTTTCATTTGCATATACAGGTTCTCCCGCTGTCCATGTTCCATCCGGACGTTTATCATATACATAGAAATAGTATTGCCCACCAGCAGACTGCTGTACCGCCGAAATTATACGATTACCAGAAAAAGCACAGCTACCAGCCTCAATAACCGTACAAATAGGAGTAAAAACCGAAACTCCCCCCTTTGCCACTAGCTGAACAGACAGGGAGGTAACCTCTCCGGCTCTTAATATTACATCTCCCTCCAGCGTACAACTGTATTTCTTTCCATTAGCTAAAGTCACCGTTATTTTTTGACCTTTCGGCAAAGTTTGTGCTGGGAGCAAGCATTTAAAATCAATCCAATAAGGATTCTGTTCAGACCAAGGGCGACGATACATTTTTATATTCGCAGTAGTGCCGTTCGCAGCCGTCAATTGATAGTCATTACTTGTTGTTTCAGCACTGATTATGCCGGTTGTCTTTACACCAAGAATGCTTGCCGATGAACCGATAATATCAGTAGAGCCTACTTCCCTATCATCAATACTCAAGTGAATGCGGAAACATGCCATCAAATGTTTGAAACTAAATTTCAGTTCCTTGCAAGTGCCGGAAGTAACAGAAGCATGTGCCGCCAGACGGAGGCTCTTTAAATAACCATTTTCCGAACTTTGATCGGTCTGAACAGAAATCGTACTTCCGATAGCGGGCAATGCTGTTTCCTGCTGTCCATACCAAGCATATACATCGGTGGTATTACTGCCTACCAAATCTTTCCAAAGTCCGTAATTGTTGTCGGTGCCTGTATCTGTTTTAGGAGTGAATACACCATTCTCGCCGGAGTAAAGGTATGTATAGGAAGTAGAATTACCACTCCACCCTATCAAGATAGGGTCGTCTACCTGAAAAGTAGTCCTACTGCCTGTATAGAGGCCCAAATCATCTTCCGAGTCCACATCCGTCATTCTTGCCGAGATGCTTGTACCCGCAATAGTCCCCGTAACCACGTAATCGGACGGGGTGCCAAGTGGCAAGTCATTACGGGATTCATCCATATCGGTGCATGAGGTTGCCCATGCGGCAAGCAGGACAAGATATATGCTATATTTTTTCATTACTAAATGTTTTGTTTACTTCATTCTTATTTGTTGTTTTCCGGTGTGCCCCTATAGCTGAATAGGAACACGCTGACTACAGTTTCTACACCACTCACATTTGTATTTTCCTCGGTCCAAGTAGCCCAGCTTTGCGTTATTTGAGATATTGTATTCAAGGCAGTGCATAGCCCATTGAAATCAGTTTGGGTTAACGCTCCATTATCCGGTTCTTTCCGAGTGCAATTCGTTACAGTGATTCCGGTGGCAGGAGATGTAGTATTTTCTATATAATGACAATTGGCAAATGTAGCCACAGCACTTTCGCCACTTCCGGTTACATTCCCCACTAAGCTACCAGCTGACGGTTTTCCATTCTCAGCATCTTGATTACTTAATTCCGTGATGCGCGTATAGCAATTATTTACTGTTCCCACCACTGCTCCCGCCAAACCGCCTACGCAACTGCTTGTCGATGCTTTTGTAAAGCTAAGTTTCAGTTCATTCGTTCCTTTGGCATACACGGCGGAGTTGATAATATCTCCCTCACAACTACCTACCAGGCCTCCAAAATATAATCCACTAGCAGCCGATTCGTTCTTTTGAAGCAGGGTGATGCCGTTTAGTTCCACCGTGCAGTTGGTGATATTTCCTTTGACTTTTCCTGCCAGCATGCCGGCATAGATAGCATCGGGAAATTCTATGGCGGCACTAGCTGCGCCGGAAGTCATGATTTTTACATTGCTAATGTCGCTTGTGGTATGCCCTATGATTCCTGCGTAGGCGGTGGGTATTGTTTGCTGAGTTCCGCTGCCGCCCGTTCCCAGCCCGGTTAAGTCTACATTGATAGTCCATCCTTGCCCGTCAAAAGGGATGGTAAGAGGTTTGGTATCTGTGCCAATGGGTGTCCATTTTTCTTTATCCGTTGTCCCCGTTATGGTGATGGGGCCGGTTAGTTTTATTTTGAATACACCTTTTTCAGTCCATCCGTATTCCTCGTAGGCACCAAGATTCCCGGAGGGGTTTTCATCTTCATTCCACTTTTTAGCAAATGCCCATAATTCTTCTGCACTTCCTATTCCTTGCTCCTCGGTGGCTAGATTGGTTTGAGAATCTATTTTTCCCCATTCCACGGTGGTATTATCTATACAGAGGGTGCTGCCTCCCAATACCAAGTGGTAGGTATAATAATAGCCTGCTAACCACTTCTGTGTAAAGACTTTGGAAATTCCTGTATAGGTGCGGTCGTGGGTGGTTTCCCCGTTTTTTCCCAGTGTTACGGTTATTGTAAAATCGCCACTGAGGTTGTTAGAAAGCGGCGCCACCAGTCCGCAGGCCACGATAGTGGGGTTTCCGTTGGCTCCCATAGCTATGGGGGTGCTGCCGGTGGCGGCGGTAAAGGTTAGGGCATATGTGTTTGTTAAACCTGATATTTGGCCATTGTTTATTTGCATTTTGGAATTGCTGTTTCCGGTAGCTCCTGTAAGGAAAGGAGTGCTGCCGGAGGGTGCGGATATTTTAATGCTTTTTACGCAGTCGTATTCGGTATTGGGGGTGCGGTCTTTGTCGCATTGCAAGGTAAACATTATTTTGGCCAGGGCGTGGTGCATGTAGATGTCTACGGAAGATGCTCCATTGGCACTGGCGGTGATGGCTGTGGCATCTCCTACGGTGCTGCCGGCAGAGCCGTAGAGGTAGTCGGTGGCATCACAAGTTGGGGTGGCTGGGGTGCCGGTGGTGGAGAATGTTTGCTCGGCAGGAAGGGTTACGGGGATGGTGTAACCATTGCCGCTGCCGGTTTGTGACGCTGTGGCACTTGAAGGGCTGAATGCTTGTATATGGGCGGTTTCTCCGGTTAAGTAAATGGTGGTGGCGGAGGGGTTACTTCCTTCGTATAGTCCTGAGCCGTCTGTGTGGAATGTAAAACGGGTGTCGTTTCTGTCGGGGTATGCGTCATATCCTATACCCTTGGTGATGCATAGTCCTATTGCTTCCAAAGTACCATTCTCGGTAATCAATGCTCCGTCGGCACGTGTAATGGTAGCTTCTCCTTCCGGTTTAAAGTTTAGTTGCAAAGCACAGGGCTTCTCTGCCTGCTGTTCGGGCAGGTCACCCGAACAGGCAGAGAGCATGAGGATACAGACGCTGAATGGTATGTATAGGGTTCGTTTCATTCAAGTTCTTGATTCGGTTATTGAATAGGGGTAAGGTCGTCACTAACTGTAGCTGTTTCCCACTTGGTTACTGTTACTTTAGTTATACCTAATCCTTTACTACTCATTTTTACGGTGTAAACGGTGTTGTAACCGGCTGCCCATTCATTGCTACTATTGGCTACTGCCGGTATGCCTACAGGATAGGCTACTCCATCTATAGTGAATACAGCTTGAAGTTTACTGGCTTGGAGCTCTGTATTGGGATATACCAGCATGCCGAAGGCGGGAAGATTAGATTTATTACCATCAGTTAGCGTAGTTAATGTATATCCGGCACTACTCGCTGTATAAGGGTAACGAGTTAGTGATTTACTTGTTCCATCTGCTGCATCACTGATAGTTCCATCTTTAATAGCCATTGATGCTGATCCTGTTTTTAGAGTAGTAGTACTTTCATCTAGATTTTTCAACACAATAGTCGTCAAGCTACCATCTCCACTGAAAGTACTCTCCTTGTAAAACTTAAAGCTGATCATTGCCAAGGCATGATGCATGGTTAATTCGGCTGTGTTTGCGGTAGCAGTTTTATCGGCAACCGGAGTGGCGTACATATAGTCCTTTTCACCCTTTGCGGTATAAACGGGAGGAGTGGCAGGAGAAGTAGGGACAGTGATCCTGCTACTTTCCTCGTCAGAACTAGAGCCTGTAAACAAAGTTAAATTAGTCGCTTTCGTATTGTCAGTAACGGCACTACTATGTTCCACCGTCAAATCAGATGGATAAACAGCATAAATTTTAGTATTTTCTGTACCAAGATAAATGTTATCACTTCCCTCTACAACCCAGCCAGTACTACCTAATTTATATACCGCATAATTATTACTTGTACTATTATAATTAGTGCTATTAGCATACACAGCAATCTGATCATCTTCAGCAAAGGCCTCTCCTGTCACTACACCCTCAGTAGCCGCCCGCGCCATCTCCACCGAAGTCCGTATCTTTAACTCCACAGGCTGGATATTACCATTATTATCACCGTCTTCTTCTCCTTGCATTGCATCCGAAGAACATCCATAAAGGGCTACCAAACCTGTTGCCAGCAACCCGATTGTAACTAATTGTCTTGTCTTTTTCATATTCGTTATGTTAATTGTTTAATATGCTAGTTCATTGTTTCCCATCCTTGTAAAAGATATCCAAATCACCACCTTGCCAAGTAGTTTCCACCCATTTAGTGATGGTTACCGTGATCTGTATTTCCTTGGAAGGAGGAGGAACAGGAATATCGGGAACATCGGGCTTATCGGGTTCGTCCGGCTCGTCAGGTTCTTCGGGTTTGTCCGGTTCTTCCGGTTTATCGGGTTTATCCGGCTCTAGCTTATCCGGCAACTTTACCGACAGGTCATAAGACAAACCGGACTCAGATCCTCCACCTTCAAAGTCCACGGGAATATCTTCGAAAGCAATATCATGGGCAGAATCCCCGTCCCTTGCCAGCACCATGTTCATTATCATTTCCGCTCCCGGCTGAACCAGGATATTGCCCAAAGGAATCTCCACACCCGCCTCCACGGGAAGACCGCTTGTACCGGGTGCTTCGTAAACCACTACCTGCATGGGCTCACTGCCAAAAGACATTTCACCTTTCAGCAAATCCAAAGAGGCACTGGTGGCAGAGCCATCCAGCGACAAGTATTTTAAACGGTAACTGCCTTGAAAGTCTTCTCCTGTTTCCACGGAGATATTCAACTGTGCCAGCAGATGGCGGAAGGTGATTTTCTTGTCCTGCTCTGAAAACGGTAGCCGCAAAGAGCCCGATTGGACTTCGGCATAGAGAATATCTTCGTTGCCCGTCAGTTCATAATGCGCCTTGCCCATAGAAAGCAGGGTGCGGGGATAGAAGCCCCACAAGTAGACGGCGGAACTGTCCGTGGGATAATAATGTACGGATGAAAGGTTGAGTTGCTGTTCTCCGGCTATGGCGTCCCATTGTTCATCTATGCTTTCGGAATTACTGCCCACGGCAAGCCCCACGGGTGTACCATCAAACTGATCGACTGCCGAACGACTGAGCAGGGAGGTATAAAGTTCGATAGGAACAAGTACAGGCTCCGGATCGGGATTATCAGGTTCATCGGGTTCATCCGGATGATCGGGATTATCGGGCACAGGAGGCAATGGCGGATCATCAGAACCGTGACTGCATCCGGCAAATAGAAATGATGCCAGTAGACAAACAAAAAAGAACTGTCCTTTCATACAAACAAAGTCATGTTTCAAACATTATAACCTAAAAATTGGCTAAACCTTATTTCTAAAATAAGGGTGATACCACCTGCCACCGGCTGGTAAAAAGCTGGTATATAAGTAAATTATTATAAATATTGTATGACTTTTCAGCGAAAATACGCCTCAAGAAAGAGAGGAAAAAGAGGCAAATAAGTGTTAAGCGAATAGAAAAGACATGACAGTATAGAACCCGTATACTCTTTTTTCACAAATCGGACATTGATAGTACTATCAACATATAAAATATGTAAAAGACAACACAGTAATAGACTCGTAGATTAGATTTTACAAAAAAAACACAGAAAATACTTGTTTTTTCCTCTTATTAGTCCTACTTTTGCTCTCAGAAATAAGACATCATTTTATTGTTTTATTAGTTATTATGCTGGCTAACAGCTTTTTATGCACAGATGCACCCTTATTTTAGAAATAAGGTTTTAAGCTACCCCACAAATGAAATCATCAACTCCTTTTGTCACCTTTCTATTCGCATCATTCATTTTTTCCTGACTTAAAGCTGCCAAATAGATACGCGTAGTCTTCTCGGAAGTATGTCCCAACGCCTGACTGATAACAGCTATAGGAATATCAAGCTCATGTGCCCACGAAGCCCAACTATGGCGTGCCCCATAAGTGGTGAGGGTAATATCCAACCCCAGCATCTCGCCCACTTTCTTGAGGCATTTGTTATTATGGCGCAGGCAACTCTTGTAAACTTCGTGCACCACCTCCTTGGTATCGGGCAAAATGGGAAAGAGCCGCAATGCCCCCTCTCTGTGATATTGGTTGATGATAAAGCGCATTCCGGGAGTAATGCCTACGCTCACCCTCACCCCGTTCTTCACACGATGGTAAACTATCTTGTCCCCATGTATATTCTTCGGGGTGAGCAGAGCCATATCTGCAAACGGCATTCCGCAGGCAAGGTAGCTAAAGATGTAGAAGTCTATCGCCTGTCTCTCCGCAGGGGAACAGATGAGGGCAGCAGCAGCTATCTGCATGGTGACGGCGTGTGGAAGGGCACGTTTCTCGGTAGGTTCGCGCGTCAGTTGCAGGTGGGAAAAAGGGTTGATGGCGGGGGCTACCAGTTTGCCTTTCACGGCAGCATTGTACATGGCACGCACATTGCTGAGGTAACTGTTGCGCGAGTTGGCTGCCAGCTTTTGCTCTTTCAGGTATGCCTCGAAAGCATCTACCATTTCTTCCGTTATTTCCTCCCAATGCAAGTCGCGCTCTCCCCAAAATTTCCTCAGCCAGTTGCTTCCGGCGCGATACAGGTCGGCTGTACTCTCCTTGCCCTGGGCACGCTTCTGCTTAATACATGATTTCATGTAAGCAAATGTTTCTTCTTTTGTTTCCATTTCTATATAGGTTTTGATAATGAGGACGAAGATACAACAGAATAAGGAAAGGATGGTTGAAAAAAGACATAGACAGCAGAGGCAATACTATAAAAATATAATCCTATATGGGCAAAAAAAAGACGCAATGATATATCTTTTCGCAAAGTACAATAAGAAATTCGTAATATAAAATGCAAATAGCAAGGAGATGGTTAAGGCAACAGAGAAAATAACTGCCTGCGACAAGACAGATTTTGACACAATAACCCAGGCACAATACGGATATTTCCATAGAGTTTTATTGCTGTTTTTTTTGTTTTTTTCAAAAAAAGTATTCTTCTAGTAGTACATATCCGATCGCACACTCTCTTTATTCATGAATAGAATTTATCCGGGTTGCCGGTGGGCAACAGTTCTGATTGAACAGAAAAAGGGAGGATTCTTCATTTTTTCTTTAGAAGACATATCTGGGAAGATATGAAGTTTATGTAGTTATAAACTGACCCTAGGACAGGGCAGAATGTATAAAAAAGGATCCAGTCTGGGAAGATGGGGGATCCTTATTTTTCGGAATTTCTAAAGAAAGAGATATAACCATTCTGCCGAATCGGAATACTCCGTGAAAAGGCAGAGAGTATTTTGAATTTTAAAACTGAAAAGAAAAAAAATGAAAAAAACATTTCTTTGCGCAGCCTTGATTCTATGGGCTGCCGGAAGTGCACAAGCGCAAGCCAACAACATTGACAACAATGAAGGAAGCGGCGATAAGCACAAGGTAGAGACAAACCGGTTTTGGGATAACTGGTTTATGAGTGTGGGCGGAGGCGCCCAAATGTATTTTGGCGATCACAACAGACATATGTCTTTTGGTGACCGCCTATCCCCCGCTCTGGATATAGCGGTAGGGAAATGGTTTACACCGGGAATTGGTGTCAGGCTGATGTATAGCGGGCTCTCCCTGAAAGGGGCGACGCAAAACGGAGCGCACTCCAGCAGTAAACCCATCAGCGGAAAGCCTTGGGAGGGATACTGGCTGAATGAGCAGAGTTTCGACTTCTTTAATCTGCACGGGGATGTGATGTTCAATGTTTCCAATCTGCTGTGTGGATACAATGAGACTCGTTTTTGGAATTGCAGTCCGTATGTGGGAATAGGATGGATGAGAGCATGGGAACATCCGTCGTCTCGAGAGGTCAGCGCGAATCTGGGTATCCTAAACTCTTTCCGAGTATCTTCGGCCATAGATATTAATCTGGACATTCGCGGTACGCTGGTGAATGACCGATTTGACGGAGAAACCGGAGGACGAAGGGAAGAAGGGCTGCTTGCCGCCACAGTAGGCGTGACTTACAAATTCCCCAAACGTGGATGGAACCGTAGCCGCACAGTAGTAATGTATGACAACGATGCATTGAATGAACTGCGCGAAAAGATGAATGCAATGAGTGCGGAGAATGCACGATTGCAGCAGGCTATTGCAGAAGGAAATCAATCGGCTGCCGAAACGATTGTCCGCAAGATGGAGGTGGCTGCTCCGAATCTGGTTACTTTCCAAATTGGTAAAAGTGAGTTGAGCCGTGAGAATCGGGTTAACCTAGGTTTCCTGGCTAAAGTGATTAAGACTACGGACCCGAATGCTGTTTATACCATTACCGGCTATGCCGATGCAGGAACTGGAACGGATGCCATCAACAGCCGCCTGAGCCGGGAACGTGCGCAAGCGGTGTATGATTGCCTGATAAAGGAATACGGTATTCCTGCATCACAGCTTCAAGTGGATCATAAAGGGGGTGTGGATAATATGTTTTATGATGATCCGCGCCTGAGCCGGGCAGTAATAACACGCAATGAGTAATGAAGAAAAAAATGTATCAACAAAACAGACCAATAGTTATGTACAAAAATAATACAGAAAAAGAGGCTTACGAAGCTCCTGCTGTAAAGAAACAGCAGGTAATATTGGAACAAGTGATTGCCGCCAGCCCATACGAGGGGAAAGTAATACATGAGTGGGAGGACGAAGATATATACCTTGAGGATATTACCTTTTAACCCTCCACCGGACAATTCAATATATCAATTTATAAATTCATTAGAAAAGAAGATGAAAAAACAATATTTCAAGAATCTATTATGGGGCGTTTTATTGCTGGCAGGTGGCTTGATGTCATCTTGCAGCAATGAAGATTCAAAAGAAGAAACAGCTACATCCGGAAGCCGGATTATAACCATGAAAATTGGCCAAAGCTTTAATGAACAGGCACGCGGAGGCATAGCAAAACCGGATACCATTTATCAGAAGCTTGATAATGGCATGGAGATGACTGCCATTGTGGAGCAGGATGGTGTGGGCGATTCCCGGGCTACGACTAAAGAGTTGGTGAAACCGGGAACTGTAGTATATGCAATAGTTATGGATGAGAATAAGAAAATTCTGAAAAAGTCTTATATAACAGTGGATGCTAACAATGAGCTATCAATTAGTGCGCCGGCTAGTGAGGATGTACAAGTACTTCTCTATTCCCACAATAGCACATCATATCCATCCAGTTCTAGTTTTCCCGGCAATGGAAGTTATCTGGATGATGATTATCAAGTTCTAGCAAGCGCTTTATCTATAAAGGATGCAATGTTTGCCCACACCGGAATAATACCTGCCGGTACTACAAACCTAGGGACAGTAGTATTTAAGCATGCACTTTCTCAAGTCAGAGTTAGCTTGTCTTATGAGGGTGGCATTACAGATTTTGACGCACTTACTAATTTAATTTCAAACGGATCTGCAAATATTAATGTATATACGCTGGAACTAGAACGAGGAGGAGGGCATGTGTCAGTTGCTAATATTGGCAAAAGTGATTCACCTGTAGAGGTTTTAGAGTCCCCATATTGGGATTTTATCCCTAGAAATGATGGCGAACCCATTGAGTTTCGCTTTATCAGACTTAATGATGTTCCAATAGATCCTATTAAACCAGTGTACATCACTACTCCATTTTTTCCAGGCTGTAGATATACCATTCATTTGCGCGTAAAAAAAGAAAGCTAAGCAGCAGAAGAAAATGCCTTGACCAGAGGTACTTAAACGAAAGATTTTTTATTTATTAGCTTCCCGGTACTTTGGGGGCTATTTACCAATATCTTTTTTCAATTAAAAGGAAACAGAACTATTTAAAATTACCATCTATATGGGATTTTAGAGTTCTGCTTCCTTTCTGTTTTTCTACGAGGGTATAATTAAAAAATGTTCTAAAAATATTGTTCCAAACCTGTATGATAAAAACCAAAGGGATGCATCTTTTTTCATAAAAGACAATAAGAAAATTGTAACACTAAGCGCAAAATGCCAGTAGATGGTAAGAGGAACAAAAACAGCCTTTGTCCAAATGGCAATATATATAAACACAATAACAAATCACAAATACAGATATTTCCGTAGATCTTTATTCCTGTTTTTTTTGTTTTTTTCAAAAAAAGTATTCTTCTAGTAGTACATATCCGATCGCACACTCTCTTTATTCATGAATAGAATTTATCCGGGTTGCCGGTGGGCAACAGTTCTGATTGAACAGAAAAAGGGAGGATTCTTCATTTTTTCTTTAGAAGACATATCTGGGAAGATATGAAGTTTATGTAGTTATAACTGACCCTAGGACAGGGCAGAATGTATAAAAAAGGATTCAGTCTGGGAAGATGGGGGATCCTTATTTTTCGGAATTTCTAAAGGAACAGATGATAAAAGAGATATAACAATTCTGCTAAACCGGAACACTCCGTGAAAACGCAGAGAGTATTTTGAATTTTAAACTGGAAAGAAAGAAAATGAAAAAAACATTTCTTTGTGCAGCCTTGATGCTATGGGCTGCCGGAAGTGCACAAGCGCAAGCCAACAACATTGGAAGCAATGAAGGAGGCGGCGATAAGCACAAGGTAGAGACAAACCGGTTTTGGGATAACTGGTTTATAAGTGTGGGCGGAGGAGCCCAAACGTATTTTGGCGATCACAACAGGCAAATGTCTTTTGGTGACCGCCTATCCCCTGCCCTGGATATAGCGGTAGGGAAATGGTTTACACCGGGAATAGGGGTCAGGCTGATGTATAGCGGGCTGTCCCTGAAAGGGGCGACACAAAACGGAGCACACTCTAATGGCAAACCCATTGATGGAAAACCTTGGGAAGGATACTGGCTGAATGAACAGAAGTTTGACTTCTTTAATCTGCATGGGGATGTGATGTTCAATGTTTCTAATCTGCTATGTGGATACAATGAGACTCGTTTTTGGAATTGCAGTCCATATATAGGATTGGGATGGATGAGGGCATGGGAACATCCTTCGTCTCGAGAGGTTAGTGCGAATCTGGGTATCCTAAACTCTTTCCGGGTATCTTCGGCCATAGATATTAATCTGGACATTCGAGGCACGCTGGTGAATGACCGGTTTGATGGAGAAACCGGTGGACGAAGGGAAGAAGGGCTGCTTGCTGCCACTGTAGGCGTGACTTACAAATTCCCCAAACGCGGATGGAACCGGAGCCGCACAGTGGTGATGTATGACAATGCTTCACTGAATGAATTGCGGGAGAAAATAAATGCAATGAGTGCGGAAAATGCACGGTTGCAACAGGCTATTGCGGAAGGAAACAAGGCTACAGCTGAAACGATTATCCAAAAGATGGAGGTGGCTGCTCCGAATCTGGTTACTTTCCAAATCGGTAAAAGTGAGTTGAGCCGCGAGAATCGGGTTAACCTGGGTTTCCTGGCTAAAGTAATTAAGACTACGGACCCGAATGCTGTTTACACCATTACCGGCTATGCCGATGCAGGGACGGGAACGGATGCTATCAACAACCGCCTGAGCCGGGAACGTGCGCAAGCGGTGTATGATTGCTTAATAAAGGAATATGGTATTCCTGCCTCACAACTCCGCGTGAGCCACAAAGGGGGTGTGGACAATATGTTTTATGATGATCCACGCCTGAGCCGAGCAGTAATAACACGCAATGAATAATACGACTAAAACAATGGAAAGAAAAATGAATACATCAAGACTGAAAGAAAGGTATGAAAGCCCCACGGTGGAAAAATGCCAGGTGATGCTGGAGCAGATGATGGCAGGATCAAAATACACACCATATTTCGAAGTAGCTGAAGAATGGACATATGAAGAAGTATCCGGAGGCGATATAAACATTGATTTTTAATTAACCCCAAACATCAGAATAAGGAAATATGAAAAGAATACTTATATTACCCAAGTCACTGCTTTTGTTTTTAGCAGTATCCACCCTTTCGTTACTGTCATGCAGCAATAATGAGAATGATGACATAAAGCCCGATAGTAATGGTGAATGTGTCATCACCCTAAATATTAGTGAAGCACTTGATAATACGGATGCACGCAGCTACTTACCGGAAGCAACAAAGGTTTCACAACAAAAAATTAATGATGAGTTGATATTGGAGACAGAAGTAATCAGGGAGAATGCAAGCAATTCGCGTGCTACAGAGACTCAACTTTACCCATCAACCAGAGTACTTGCTATTATATACAAAAAAGGAGAATCTGAAGAACTTGTAGTATATAAAGCCCAAGAGTTGATAGTTCAACGTGGTCAAGTAAATCGTTTAATAGTACCCAACCAGGATATTATAATAGACTTTTATTCCCTGAATGCCTACAGATTTTTTTCACAACCAGAAGAAGGAGTAATGTGGAAACCTGAAGTGGGAACTCCCCGCAAAGACGTAAAATACACCATTAATCTTGACTCTGACTTCCAAAACTCCGATCACGATTTTCTTTATGAATCAATAGAGTGTACATATCCTTTTGATGATTTAAACAAAGTCGTTCTAAAACATCCATTCCCCCAAATAGCCATCAGGATGATAAGCCAAGAAGCAGGTGTAGTCAGCAGTTTTGATGCTGGTTTAATCAGTAATAGTTCTTACCAAAAAGCAACTATATGCATTAAAGATGGTAATGTAACAGATCGAGATGGAGATCAAGCTATCACTTTCTATGTAACTAATGGGGACAATGGAGGCGTTATCAGTTATGACGAAAAAAATGCTAATGATCCTTATGGATTGGGGAATAGGCAATCACTGTATAGCATAGTAATTCCTAAAAATAGTACAACAACCCATAAAGTACGCATCAACAGCTTACTGATTGAAGGTAAAGAAGTACTTCAAGCGCCTATAATTGTAGATTTGGACAATACAAAGCTACCACTAAACGCCGGGACTCGTTATATTATTAAATTTACAATAAAGAGACCTGCATTGCCAGAAGCAGATGTACCTTACGTACAATTCAAAAACATTCAAGTAGCAAAAGCAAATTTGCAGTACGGTCATGGCAAATGGTTTGTGGGGGACGATCCCACATATAAGTCTTTAGAAAATACAAATGGTGGTGATGACCATTTCGCATGGAACACTATATACTCTTATAACTGGACAACATTCTATATCCCCACAGAGTGGAAAGATAGTAATGATCCTTGTACAAAACTCGGTTCCACTTGGCATACGCCAACCCGAACAGAATGGGCACAACTGATAGGCAATTATGAAGGGCTTTCGTTTGACAACCACCCATCAAAATCAGTATATGGATTATTTATAAAAGAAGATGACAAAGAAATTTTCTTACCACTCAATGGTTATACCATGGCTGGTAATAATGGCATATACCCTGTATCGACTTATGAATATAACAACACATCTTTTTATAGACTTTCAAACCCAGAAGGAGAACTGAATGATGGGCAAACATATGCATTTAGAGTAGGTAGATATCCCGACAAAATAGGCAGTGTATATGGTGAAATCGGCGATATGTGCTATGAAACATTAAGAAAGAAAGAAGAAGGAAATGCAGTGAGATGCGTGAGAAGCATTCCTGCACCCTAAGCTACGCCTTAAGATAAAGATATTTTAGTTTATTGGTTCTCTAGCACTTTTCTAGTGCTACTTGCCAATCTCACTTTCAACTAAAAGGAAACAGAACTATTTAAAATTACCATCTACATGGAGTTTTAGAGTTCTGTTTCCTTTCTGTTTTTCTATACACTTAAAGAATCATGAAAATCATTACTACTAGTCACTCTTTCATCTTTCTTTTTTATAAAAATATTCCCTAAAAAAAGCAACAGATTATCACAAAAAATACAGACCAATAATTCAGCACACAAAAAGACAATAAGTATTTTATGCAAACACGCCTAAATCATCAGCAGATACTAAACAGAAAAAGGTTCACATCAGATAACAAAACGATATATCTAAACACAAAAAGCTATAAGTATTATAGCATTATTACCATAGTATTTTATTCCTCTTTTTTTTGTTTTTTTCAAAAAAAGTATTCTTCTACTAGTACAGATGCGATAATTCCATCTCTTTATACACGGATATATTGTTTCTACATGCTCAACATATAGTCTATATTTGTTAGCATAGACGACAGAAATATATTTCATTTTTTCTTTAGATTACATATCTGTGAAGATATGAAGCCTATATAGTATTAATGCTCCAAGAAGGGGGCATCAGGTATAAAAAACATTTTTATACAGAAAAAGATCCTAGTCTGAGAAGATCATGGATCTTTTTTTAAAGAACGTCAAAGAGACAAGATAATTTATTACATTTCATAAAACAAACTATATAAACGACTCTGCATACTCCGACCAGTTCGTGAGACAGCAGGTATATTTTGAATTTAAAATAGAAAAGAAAAAAATGAAGAAAACCTTTTTTTGTGTAGCCCTGTTTACGTTGGCTGCCAATAGTATTTGTGCACAGTCTTCTGGCATTGAAAATAATGAAAATGTCAACGACAAGCACAAGGTAGAAACAAACCGGTTTTGGGATAACTGGTTTATAAGTGTGGGCGGAGGTGCCCAAATGTATTTTGGCGATCACGACAGGCAAATGTCCTTTGGTGACCGCTTATCACCTGCTTTGGATATAGCCGTAGGTAAATGGTTTACTCCGGGGATAGGGGTTCGTGTGATGTATAGCGGACTCTCCCTAAAAGGAGCGACACAAAATAATATCCACTCCAATGGAAAACCTATCAGTGGCAAACCTTGGGAGGGATACTGGCTAAAAGAGCAGGAAATAGACTTCTTCAACCTGCACGGAGATGTATTATTCAATCTTTCCAATCTATTTTGCGGATACAGTGAAACTCGCTTCTGGAATTGCAGTCCATACGTAGGAATAGGATGGATGAGGGCATGGGAACATCCTTCGTCACGCGAGATTAGTGCAAATCTAGGTATCCTGAACTCTTTCCGAGTTTCTCCGGCTATAGACATCAACTTGGATCTCCGCGGAACGCTGGTAAATGATCGCTTTGATGGAGAAACCGGTGGACGCAGGGAAGAAGGGCTCTTTGCCGCTACCATAGGATTGACTTACAAATTTCCCAAACGTGGATGGAATCGTAGCCATACGGTAGTGATGTATGACAATGATGCCTTGAATGAATTGCGCGAGAAAATGAATGCGATGAGTGCGGAAAATGCACGATTGCAGCAAGCCATTGCTGAGGGTAACCAATCGGCTGCCGAAACGATTGTTCGCAAGATGGAGGTGGCTGCTCCGAATCTGGTTACTTTCCAGATTGGTAAAAGCGAGTTGAGTCGTGAGAATCGGGTCAACCTGGGCTTCCTGGCTAAAGTAATCAAAACTACAGATCCGAATGCCGTATACACCATTACAGGTTATGCCGATGCAGGAACAGGAACAGATGCTATCAACAGCCGTCTGAGCCAGGAACGCGCACAGGCGGTTTATGATTGTCTGGTGAAAGAGTATGGCATACCTACATCGCAACTTCGCATTGATCATAAAGGTGGTGTGGACAATATGTTCTATGATGATCCGCGATTGAGTCGTGCAGTGATAACACGCAATGAGTAATGAATGAAAATGTATTCAATATTAAATAAAGAAACACTTATGAATAAGATAGAGAAAGAAGTTTATGAAACTCCTATTATAATGAAACAGCAGGTGATATTGGAGCAGGTGATTGCTGCCGGATCTACAACTAGAAGCACCAGCAGCAAAGTGCAAGAGAATTGGACTGAAATAGACGTTGAGGGTGACTACCTTATTACACTATAGAGTTCTTCGCCAAATAAATAGATTAACTCATAAATTCATTAGTAAAACAAAATGAAAAGACAAAATATCTTCAATCTATTATTAGGAGGTTTATTGTTTTCATGTGCTTTTCTAGCATCATGCAACAATGACGATTCGGAAGAAGATCCTATAACAGGAGGAAGCCGTGTCCTGACATTCGATGTCAGTGAAACATTTGAAGAAAGTACGGACGAAGCAAACCGCGCTCTTTCGGAAAAGCCGGATACCATTTATCAAGAATTTGAAAATGGCATGATGCTCCAAACTGTCGTAGAGCAAGATAAAATAGTGCACTCCCGTGCTACGGCAATTGCTGATGGGACACAAGTATTGGCAATCGTTCTTAATCTATCGGCAAATAAAATTCATAGAATACAACAATTAACGGTTAGTAATGGCCTCCTGACCTGCGAGATTCCTACAGGATTCAATGTAAAAGTTGTATTCTATTCTTATAACAGCAAAACCCAAATACCATCAACGACCCTTGCAGTAGGCGATGATGCTGATATAAGCGTAAGCACCAAATGGAATAAGGAAAGCAGCAAGGATATTTTATGGGCCCAAACAGGCACGATCTATCCCAGCAGCACCAGTCTAGGATCAATAACATTCAAACATGTATGTTCAAGAGTCAGACTACAGATAACCTGCGGTTCGGGAGTTTCAGCATTCATGGCATCACTCTCAGCCGGCAAGGACTCTTATGTCAATCTTCTTAGTGGTACAATAGAATCAACCAGTAGCTATACAACTACTAATTTAACGAATACGGAAAATGTCATGGGAACTTCAAAGACCTCTCAGTACAAGATCTTTATTCCTTTAATAAGAGAATCTTCATCTACACTGACTCTCAGTAGTTTCAATAATGGTTTTATATCACCTGTTATAACAACAACAATACCCTATGCTTTTAAACAAGGCTACAGCTATACACTTCATGTAGCTGTAGAAAACAAGGTTATTTGGGGATGGAGTTCAGACTACTACCAGTGGGATGCAGTTAGCCGATTCATACCGGGAAGTGCACCAAGTGTGGGAAATCCTTCTTCACTATGGCGTGGCGGTATGGACCCTGCCTACAATTCATGTAAGAATTGCCCTACCGATGATGATATACAAATCATGCTTGGCAATGGGGTATACTGGGATGCAGCCGGACCTACATGGTATGACTATAATGGAAACCCATACACCACAGGTATATGGGTAAAGAAAAAGTCCAAATGGAACACAAGCCTAAAGACGGATCATGTAACACCGAAAACCGCATCAAGTACCCAGCGTACCAGCAAAGATTATGTATTCCTTCCAGCTTCGGGTTCTCTTTCTATAAATGGAATCAGCAGTAATATCGGAATAGGAGGAAGATATTGGAGTAGTATGCCATCTCCGGAGACACAGTCTTTACCCGGAGCTCATAGTCTGTCATTCCACGAGAAGTCAGCGTGTCTTGATTTATACTCGGAGTATGATTCCCCATGGATAGAGGATGGACAGCTTGGCATTTATGTCCCTCGCTCTAGCGGTTTCAGTCTATGCCGTTTTGAATGATAAAGTAAAACGCATCACACAACGATGTATAAAGAGAATCCTAATCTTCTTAGATCAGGATTCTCACTTACAGAAGTATAAAAAAAGGAAACGTATTAATTTACAAACTCAATAGAAAGATAAAATGAGAAGAAAAGAATTCTTTAATATAGTATACGGAAGTTTATTGTTTATCGGGGCTTTCTTGACGTCCTGCAACAATGATGAAATGGAAGAAGGAAACACTTCTGGAAGCCGCGTCATGACATTCGATGTCAGCGAAACTTTCAATGAAAGCTCAGACGGAGAAAGCCGTGCTTTTAGTGAGAAATCTGATACCGTTTATCAAAAGCTGGATAATGGCATGGAAATAGAAGCTGTTATAGAACGAGACAAAGCGGAAAATTCCCGTGCTCCACAGGAAGTAGCTAATGGAACCAAAGTATTGGCAATCGTTATTAATTTATCGACCAATAAGATTTATAAAATGTATAGTTTGTCGGTAGCTAATAACAAACTATCATGCATAGTTCCTACTGGCTTCAATTCAAAAGTTGTGTTCTATTCCTATAATAGTACAACCCTAATGCCAACAACAACTTTGGAGATAGGCGACGACGCCGGGATTTACTCTAAAAACAACGCCGAACAGAAAGACAAGGACGTGATGTGGGCTGAAACCGGAACGATCTATCCCAGCAGCACATCTTTAGGAACAGTTGTATTCAAACATTTATTTGCCAGAACCAGAGTAATGATGACACGCCAATCAGGTTACCTTAATACATTTTCTATATCTTTCGCCGGTAATGTTGGAGATGAATTTGCTAATGTTAATATAATTCAGGGTACAAGAACAACATATTATTTTCCACTTGAAACCACAACGACCCTTACCAATGCCGATATGTCAGCAGCATACACAAAGTACTCAACTTTCCGAACCATAATTCCCAAGGGTGCATACCCAACCATGATGAACCTTAATACTATCAACGGATATGATCTGACAGGTCAGAGTCTGAAGTTTGATATTGCACTTATGTCGGGATGTAGTTACACCATCAAGATAAAAGTAAAATAGCAGAAGATTCACCTTCTTCTATAGAAGGAAGAAAAGATTATAAAAGAGAGAAATCTTTCCAATAGCAAATTCTATAAAGGGTTTCGCACAATGTTGCTTTGTGCGAAACCCTTTTCTATTTCCTCTCCTAACCTCCTCCCAATAAAACATTTTGTTATTTTCCCCTCCTATTTTTGCCATATTACCACATTATCACTATCTTTGTGCCAAAATATTAGCAATACTAGCATATGATACAGAGTGAATATCCTTCCGTTTTGATAATATACACAGGAGGTACAATCGGTATGATTGAGAATCCTGAGACCGGCGCGCTGGAAGCCTTTAATTTTGACCAGCTGCAAGATAATGTGCCCGAACTGAAGCGATTCAACTACCGCATATCCTCTTATCAGTTCAATCCCCCTATCGATTCCTCGGACATGGAGCCGGCTCTATGGGCAAAACTGGTAAAAATCATCAAATACAATTACGATAACTTTGATGGATTCGTCATTCTGCATGGCACGGATACAATGGCATATACAGCCTCCGCACTCAGCTTTATGCTGGAGAACCTGAGCAAACCGGTGATTTTGACCGGCAGCCAGCTCCCCATCGGCATGCTGCGCACAGACGGAAAAGAAAACCTGATAACCTCTGTAGAGATAGCCGCCGCCAAACATCCGGACGGAACAGCTATTGTGCCCGAAGTGTGCATCTTCTTCGAGAATCACTTGCTACGCGGAAACCGCACTACCAAAATCAATGCGGAAAACTTCAACGCATTCCGTTCATACAACTATCCCTCACTGGCAACAGCAGGCATACATATAAAATATGAATACGACCGCATACACAAGGCAGACCCGAATCTGCCCTTGAAACCACATTATTTATATGATACCAATGTGATTATACTCACGTTGTTCCCCGGCATTCAAGAAAATATGATCAGTAATATCCTGCATACTCCGGGACTGCGCGCCGTAGTGCTGAAGACTTACGGCTCAGGAAACGCACCTCAAAAACCTTGGTTTATCGAATTGCTGAGAGATGCCACCTCCAGAGGAATCATCATTGTCAATATATCGCAATGTTCTACCGGCAGCGTAGAAATGGGGAGATACGAAACCGGACTTCACTTGCTGGATGCAGGAGTCATCAGCGGCTATGACAGCACTGTGGAATCTGTACTGACAAAACTGATGTTTTTGCTGGGACACGGAAAGAGTGAAAGAGAAATTCGCTATCAAATGAGCATCCCTGTAGCCGGAGAGTTTACCAAATCGTAGATGTTTTTTTCACCACAGAGGAATACAGAGGTCTTTTTCTGTGTTAATCTGTGGTGAATGTAACCGTATTGTAATATCTATTTCATTAAATAGTAATAAAAACGCGCCATCTTTGCAATGCTAATTAGAAAAGATTAGTTTTGTAACATAAAAAAGATGGATATGAACGATTACCACATTTTAGTTGTTGATGATGAAGAGGACCTCTGCGAGATTCTTAAATTCAATTTGGAGAACGAAGGGTATTTTGTAAACACAGCAAATTCTGCCGAAGAAGCCCTAAAAATGGAATTGACGAAGTATGACCTGTTATTACTGGATGTGATGATGGGCGAAATCTCGGGATTCAAAATGGCGAATATGCTGAAAAAGAATAAAGCAACTGCTGCTATTCCTATTATATTTATCACCGCAAAGGATACGGAAAACGACACTGTAACCGGTTTCAATCTGGGAGCCGATGATTATATCTCCAAACCATTCTCTCTAAGGGAAGTGATGGTACGTGTAAAAGCCGTATTGCGCCGCACCAATTCAGCCTCGGGAAAAGAAGTTCAGGAACAACTGGAATACAAAGGATTGCTGCTGGACATCACTAAAAAGAAAGTCAGCATAGACGGCGAAGAAGTTTCACTGACCAAGAAAGAATTTGAAATCCTGTTACTGCTATTGCAAAACAAAGGACGAGTATACTCACGCGAAGACATCCTGGCAAAAGTATGGCAAGAGGAAGTCTATGTGCTGGACCGCACCATCGATGTAAACATCACCCGTTTGCGCAAGAAAATCGGTGAATACGGAAAATGTATTGTTACCCGCTTGGGGTATGGCTACTGTTTTGAATGTGAATAACTAAACCTATTTTTCCTATGACCATCAAGTTATCCAGCCATGTATTATCATTCAGCAATAAGCTGTTCTTGTCGGTTATCTCCCTGTTTATAGCCTTCGCCATCTGCTTTATGTCCTTTCAATATCGCAGAGAGAAGGAGTATAAAATAGATTTGCTGAACACACAGCTACAAAACTATAATGACCGTTTGAATGATTTTCTCTGTAATCAAGACACGCTGGATATCCGGCTATTGGATGCATACGTGCAGGAGCACACAATGGCCAACCTGCGCGTTACCTTGATACGCAAAGACGGAGTTGTTCTTTTTGACAATTTAAAGCAAGATCCCAGCCTGTTTGAGAATCACTTGAGCCGCCAGGAGATAAAGGAAGCTATAACACACGGAGATGGGTATGCCATCAACAGGCAATCCGAAAGTATAGGAGGCAATTTCTTTTATTCCGCCAAATATTACACGAATCAGAACTATATTATTCGATCAGCGCTCCCCTATACAGTCAGTTTGGTAAAGCATTTAAAGGCAGATTCACACTATGTGTGGTTCACCTTAATCATCAGTTTTGTTCTTATTTTCATTTTCTATAGATTTACACACAGGCTGGGTATGTCTATCACCCAACTGCAACAGTTTGCCTTGAAAGCCGACCGCAACGAACCGATAGACACCGATATACAAAGTGCTTTTCCAAAAAATGAATTAGGAGAAATATCACAACATATCATCCAGATATACAAACGTCTGCATCAAGCAAAAGAAGACTTATACATAGAACGTGAAAAGCTGATTACCCACCTTCGGATTTCGCACGAAGGACTGGGAGTATTTACTCACCGGAAAGAAGAAATATTGGTAAACAACCTGTTCACGCAGTACGCTAACCTCCTTTCGGACAAGAATCTGAGCAGCACAGAGGAAATATTCTCTATCCCCGAACTACAGCCCATCACCAAGTTCATTACTAAAAACAAGGAACGCAGCATAGGAAAAGAGGAAAAACGAATGTCTCTGAATATAGACAAGAACGGACGCATTTTTGCAGTGGAATGCATCATTTTCCAAGATGACAGCTTTGAAATCTCTATCAACGACGTAACCCAAGATGAGGAACAAGCACGCTTGAAAAAGCAACTAACCCAGAACATTGCCCATGAGCTTAAAACCCCCGTAAGCAGCATTCAAGGATATTTGGAAACCATTGTCAACAATCCGGAACTGCCCCGTGCAAAAATCAATGCCTTCTTGGAAAGAAGTTATGCACAAAGTAATCGGTTGGCACATCTGTTACGCGATATTTCCGTACTCACCCGCATGGAAGAAGCTCCAAATATGATTGAGACAGAGTCAGTGAACCTCACTGCTATCATGCAGAATATTCTGAACGAAGTAACACTGGAACTGGAAGAAAAACAAATAACAGCAAATAACCTGTTGCCGGAAAACCTAACCGTGCAAGGTAATTCTTCATTGCTCTATTCCATTTTCCGCAACCTGACGGACAACGCTATTGCTTATGCAGGAAACAATATCACCATTACAGTCCGTTGTTTCCGTGAAGATGAGCAGTTCTATTATTTTAGTTTCTCTGATACAGGTGTGGGGGTAAGTCCCGAACATCTGAGCCGTTTGTTCGAGCGATTCTATCGGGTGGACAAAGGACGCTCACGAAAATTGGGCGGCACAGGGTTAGGTTTGGCAATCGTTAAGAATGCAGTAATCTTGCATGGAGGAAGTATCTTTGCCAAGAATAACCCGGGTGGAGGGCTGGAATTTATATTTACGCTGAGTAAAGAGTGACTCTTTAGCCTTCTTTCGCTATGGAGCAAAAAAATCAAAGGATAAGATTGTTTTTCTAAATATAAACTGTATCTTTGCCATGCATCGGTTCACTCATCCCATCCCTGGGGTGATGATTAAAAGGGAATCAGGTGAGAATCCTGAACAGTCCCGCTGCTGTATGTTTCACTAAACGCGTAAGCAAACACCATTAACCACTGGGATAACACCCGGGAAGGTGCTTATAGCGGAAACAAGTCAGAAGACCTGCCTATGTATTTTCAAATCTGAAGCTTTCGAGGAAAGAGCTTGGAACACTGAACATAAAGGATGGTTTCACATCCGCTATTTTCTTCGTTTCACTATCCGGAAAAGAATATCAGGTAAAAAGAACATTTATTAAAGTAAACTCTGCCAAGTTTATTTGAAGTGCTCAGCCGAAGTGATTCGCCTGAGCATTATTTTATAGCCCAAGTCAACACAAAATCAGGATGCGTAAAATAATGAATACGGTAATGTCCCTGCTGTTCCGTCCGGTATTCCTGTGCCTCAAAAGTCCCTTCTCCGGAGGGGGTAAAAGGAAGAATATGAAGATGATGAATCAAATCCACCTCCTCCTCTCCTATCAATTTGAACAAGGTTTCTTTGGCCGACCAGTGAAGCAGTAAAGCATATATTTCATCTCCGTGAGAAAGATTCTGTTCTTCATCCGGACGAATGAAACGCGAAGCCACCTTCTTCACCCTCGTGCCATATTGCTCAATATCCATTCCCACTTCGCGGGAAGGATGAAGTGCAACCGCCACATAGCCACGGGTATGTGAAATACTGATGTATCCGCTTCCATCTTTTAAATAAGGTCTGCCCGAAGGATAATAAGCAATTTCCTTTTCTTCTCCACACAAGGTTTTCAGCAGTACACGCACTGCCAGCCATTCGTGTTTCCGGTTTTCGGAAAACTTAGCCAACTTGCCCTCATACCAGGATAAGTGTTCCAATAATGCCAATAGCTGCCCGGTAGTTTCATCGGATTTCCATATTCCAAGCAACAGGCCTTCTTCCCTATGTGTGCGGTATAGTGGCATAATGGCTATTTCTTTTCTTCCGTCGGCGAACTGGAAGTATCTACGGTTACCTTTACCTTTATAATGCGGCGCGTAGTCATTTCCAACACCTCAAAGTGAAAATTCTCATAATCCAAACGCTCATGCAGCACAGGGAACTCGCCTTTTATCTCGAGCAACAAACCTGCCAAAGTATCGGCATCTCCTTCTACCTTTTCAAAAAGATCCGAATCAACTTTCATTATCTTATAGAAATCAGAAAGCAGCGTTTTTGCCTCAAAGACATAGGTATGGTCATTCAGTTTCACATAAGTACGTTCTTCATCATCGTATTCATCATTGATTTCACCTACTATTTCCTCTATGATGTCCTCCATGGTGACAATGCCCGATGTTCCTCCAAATTCATCTACAACAATGGCAATATGAATTTTATTTGCCTGAAAATCACGCAATAAGTCATCAATCATCTTTGTTTCGGGAACAAAATAGGCGGGACGGACTAATGTCTGCCAACGGAAATTATCCCCCTTATTCAAATGGGGCAGCAAATCCTTAATATAAAGAATACCCTTTATATTATCGCGCGACTCCGCATAAACAGGAATACGGGAATAGGCATTATCCACAATACATTTCAGCACTTCCGAATAGGGAGCATTGATTTCCAAGTCCACCATATCCAGGCGGGGAGTCATCACCTCCTTGGCAGTTTCTTCACCAAAGCGAATAATTCCTTCCAAAATATTACTTTCTTCAGATATTTCATTCTTATCGGTCAACTCTAATGCCTGAGAGAGTTCATCGACCGAAATATTATAGTTTTTCTTTGCCACGCACTTGTTCACCAGGAACGAAGAACGTACCAGCAATGCCGAAATAGGCGAAAACAAGGTCTTCAGGAAAGAGATGACCGGGGCAGCCTTCCTACAGAACTTCAACGTGTGCTGTGCCGAATAGATCTTAGGCATAATCTCGCCGAACAACAGCAAGAGGAAGGTAAGAATGACCGTTATAACCAAAAACTCCAAAATCACGGAGTTTCCAAAATGTATGGTGCTGGCAAAGAAGTAATTGCACAGCATGATAATGGTTACATTGACAAAATTGTTAGAGATAAGAATTGTCGCCAATAAGTGTTCAGAGTCGTCCAGTAGAGCGCTAATACGCCTGTCCGAAGCATATTGTCCTTCTTCTATTTCACTCAAATCGCCGGGCGACAGAGAAAAGAACGCAATTTCCGAAGCAGACACAAAGCCTGATGCATACAGTAATAAAACAGCTAATATAATAGCTATAATCGCTCCTATTGTAGGAGTAGTAACGGTTACACCGTCAAATAAATCCGCCAAGCGGCATAAATACGAGTCAGGGTCCAAGGAATCCGGTTTTAGTTAAACATCAAGTTCTTTAAATTAAAAAGGTAAGTCGTCCGTCAAACTGTTATCAGCAGATGGTTGCTGCTGTTGCTGGGGAGCCTGCGCAGGTGTCTGTTGCTGAGGGGCAGCTTGTGCTTGTTGAGCAGAGCCACCGGGCTGTTGTGAAGCGCTACGCGGGGTCAGCATTTCCATATTATCAGCAAAGATTTCGACTACAGTACGCTTTATGCCATTCTGATCGTCATAGAAACGACTGCGGATTTTTCCTTCAATGTATAGCTTATCCCCCTTGCGCACATACTTTTCTGCTGTCTGTGCCAAGCCTCGCCACAACACGATATTATGCCATTCGGTACGTTCCGGAACCTGAGTTCCATTCTGTAACGTATAAGCACGATCTGTGGTAGCCAACGAGAAAGTAGCCACTGCAACACCATTATCGAGGTATCTCACATCGGGATCTTTTCCTACATTTCCTATCAAAACGACTTTATTTACTGACATTCTATTACTCCTTTTTAATTATTAGGCTTCAAAATTAGCGAAAAAAACTGATTCACCAAACGCGAAACGGCAAATTTATGCAAATCTTGTATGCTAATTCGCTGATACTGCGCAAAAGAAGCAGAATTTTCGGGAAGAATAACCTCGTAGAAATTGGCATAAATCACCCGATGAGACAGCACATGCTTCACTCCTTTCTGAACCAAACGGACCATAGGTTCCTCTCCTTTTGCCAATAACTCCTGAAATTGGGGAGAAGCATAAAATTCCTCTTCGGATACTTCACAATCCGTTTCCACCAAAGGCAGCTCATACAGATTCTTCCAAATATCATTCCCGTTACGCTTGTGTATAAAGGTATACGCGCCCATGCGTACATATATATAGTTGAAATAACGATTGGTCACTTTGGTCTTATGCTGCTTCACCGGCAAAGAATCAATCAGTCCCTTTTGGCGAGCCACGCAACTATCAGTCAACGGGCAAAACATACAATCGGGAGAAACCGGAGTACATTGCAAAGCGCCAAAATCCATTATAGCCTGATTATAGAGTGCAGGGCGCTTACTATCCAGCAACTCACGGGCAGCAGCGGCAAACATCTTCTTGCCTTCCGTGGAATCTATGGGCGTATCAATTCCCAGCCAACGCGACAATACCCTGTACACATTTCCATCCACTACTGCATGGGGCATTCCATAAGCAAAAGAACAGATAGCCGCCGCTGTGTACTCTCCCACTCCCGGCAAGGCTAACACACCCTCATAAGTAGTGGGGAAAAAGCCCGCGGCCTTTATTTTTTTCGCCGCGGCGTGCAGATTACGAGCCCGGGAGTAATATCCCAACCCTTGCCAGCTTTTCATCACTTCGTCCTCATCGGCATCGGCTAAAGTAAACACATCCGGAAAACGGTGTATGAAGCGTTGGTAATAATCATACCCCTGCACAACACGCGTCTGTTGCAGAATTATTTCCGAAATCCATATTAAATAAGGATTTTTCGTTCTCCGCCAAGGCAAATCACGCTTGTTCTCCTCATACCAGTCAATCAATACGTCGCTAAAATTATTCATATCAGTCATTCTAAATGAGCACATTATACGCAATGTTTCTGCAAAAGTAAGCCAAGAAAATTGAATAAGATGCTTTTTTTCAGAAATTTATTCTGAATATATTTCTTAATGAGGGAGAAAAGCTATATATTTGCAGTCCAAAAAATTAAGATATAAGTATAACAATAATTATTTAGCGAAATGACTAAAGCAGATATCGTAAACGAAATTGCAAAAAATACCGGTATTGATAAAGATACAGTGTTGACCACGCTGGAAGCTTTCATGAATACAGTGAAGGAGACTTTGTCGAAAGACGAAAATGTGTACCTGCGTGGTTTTGGAAGTTTTATAGTTAAAAAGAGAGCACAGAAGACAGCTCGTAATATTTCCAAGAATACTACAATCATCATTCCGGAACATCATATTCCGGCATTTAAGCCAGCTAAGACATTTACATTATCAGTGAAGAAATAACAAATAATAAACAATAGTATTAACCCATAAAATTTTGAAGCAATGCCAAGCGGAAAGAAGAAAAAAAGACATAAAATGTCTACTCACAAGCGTAAAAAAAGACTAAGAAAGAACAGACATAAGAGCAAAAAATAATTTGTAGTCTGTCTGTGACGACAAATAAAGAACAAACCTTGCAAAGCAACAAAAAGTCTTTCGGGTTTGTTCTTTGTTTAATGAGAAAAGAGAACAAATAAAGAAGACAAAAGTGACAAGCGAACTAGTAGTAGACGTACAACCCAAAGAGATTTCCATAGCGCTGATGGAAGACAAAGCGCTAGTGGAGTTTCAAAAAGAAGGAAGAAGTGCTTCTTTCAATGTGGGGAATATGTATTTAGGACGGGTAAAGAAACTGATGCCCGGCCTTAATGCCTGTTTCGTGGATGTTGGCTTTGAAAAAGATGCTTTTCTTCATTATTTAGACCTAGGTCCTCAATTTCATTCTTATCAGAAGTATCTGAAGCAAGTTTTAAGCGACCGCAAAAAACTTTATCCTATTTCAAAAGCTACTATGCTGCCCGACATTGAAAAGGAAGGAACGGTTTCCACCACCCTCCAGCAAGGTCAGGAAGTTATTGTGCAGATTGTAAAGGAGCCTATCTCTACCAAGGGGCCAAGACTGACTTGCGAAATATCATTCGCAGGACGTTATCTGGTTTTGATTCCCTTCAACGACAAGGTTTCCGTATCTCAAAAAATTAAATCGAGCGAAGAACGCGCCCGCCTGAAACAGTTATTGCAAAGCATCAAACCGAAAAACTTCGGAGTGATAGTACGCACCGTAGCGGAAGGCAAAAGGGTGGCGGAGCTTGATGCAGAGCTTAAAGTCTTGCTGAAACATTGGGAAGAAACGATCACAAAAGTACAAAAGGCACCCAAATTGCCGGAACTGGTTTATGAAGAAACCAGCCGCACGGTTGCCATGTTGCGAGATCTGTTCAATCCTTCTTATGAAAACATTTACGTGAACGACGAGAATGTTTTTCATGAGATAAAGGATTATGTAACCCTTATCGCCCCTGAACGGGCGGAAATCGTTAAGCTGTACAAAGGTCAGCTTCCCATATTCGACAACTTCGGTATCACCAAACAAATCAAGTCCTCTTTTGGAAAAACCATTTCGTATAAGAGTGGCGCGTACCTCATCATTGAACACACGGAAGCCCTGCATGTGGTGGACGTGAACAGTGGTAACCGCTCCAAATCTGCTAACGGACAAGAGGCTAATGCACTGGACGTAAACCTAGGCGCTGCCGATGAGTTGGCACGCCAGTTGCGACTGCGCGATATGGGTGGCATCATCGTTGTGGACTTCATTGACATGAATCTGGCTGAGAACCGACAGAAACTGTATGAACGCATGTGCCAAAACATGCAGAAGGACAGAGCCAAACACAATATTCTGCCTCTCAGCAAGTTTGGATTGATGCAAATTACCCGCCAACGCGTACGCCCGGCTATGGATGTTACCACTACTGAGACCTGCCCCACCTGCTTCGGGAAAGGGAACATTAAACCATCCATTCTCTTTACGGATACATTGGAGAGTAAGATTGATTACCTGGTCAATAAATTGAAGATTAAGAAATTTACGCTGTACATCCATCCGTATATCGCTGCTTATGTAAATCAGGGATTGGTATCCTTGAAGCGCAAATGGCAGATGAAATACGGTTTCGGTATAAAGATTATCCCGGATCAAAGTCTTGCCTTTCTACAATATCGGTTTACCGATGCACATAGGGAGGAGATAGATATGAAAGAGGAAATCGAAATCAAGTAAAAGAAAAAGGGGGCGATAGTGAAATCGCTCCCTTTCTTTTTGGGGATTTACTTTACTGATCAATCACCATAGGAGAGTGATTCAAAACACGAATGTAACTATCAGATTATTAACCGTAGGGGCGGATTGAATCCACACGTGTCCACTAAAAACCGTTAACAATCTCTGTAACTCGCTATCCACAAAG
>CABMPB010000043.1 GCA_902388365.1 uncultured Bacteroides sp.
TCCGAGTTCCCTTGGAACTTATTCCCCAAAGTGGTCACTTTTGCCGCCTGTTCCTTAGTGATCCCAACGCCATCACCCCAGTTATTCACGACTATATTCTTCACAGCATTATCAGCAAAACGGATATACCACGCACCATCTATGACCAGTGTCAGTTTAGTGAATCTTTCCCTGAGCGCATTGACAGTGTCTTCGTATGTGTTTGCCTTTACAGTGATTTTTCCATCCAAGACTGGATACGGGTCCTCTCCTGCCAAGCCATCACTGTTCAAGCCCTCATAGGTTCCATCAGTCAACGTGCCCAACATATCCAGTATTTGAGAACCGTTTGAAGTATATGTCGCATCAAAGCCTACGGCACGGATACGTTTCAGCGCATGGTCAATCCCTTGAAAAGCCTGTGCGGAAAGGATGGATACCAATAAATCCATAGGGTTCAGTAGCGGACAGCCGGTGATGAAAAAGTCGGTAATAACGGTCGCGCACTGGTCTATAATCACATTCTCCGCTGTCAGGACAGGGAAATTGCGGAGGGTGAGGTATTTGTTTCCGGCAGGATATTCTATCAGTTCCAAACCACCGCCTTCAGGCAGCTTGATTTGGCTTAACCCGGTACCATCGGCATATATTTTACGCATATTCAGACAGGCGGAAAAATCTATTGTCCCCTGCAAGGTAGAGATGTTGGACAGCAATACCACCTGCATGCTTCCGCAATCAGACAAGGTAAGCCCGGTAATGGAGATGGCCACGCTGTCCGTCTTGCTGCCGAGAATGAGTTCGGTCAACCGCTTGCCACGGACTACCATGGTGCCGGAAACATTCTTCTTGTGCCAGTCCCCGATGCTCAGTAGCCAGGAAGCAGCCTGTATAGCGTTTTGTTGGTCGGCAGAGCCACCAAGATCAATGGTCATTTTACATACCTGCCCGGCTTTGGTACGTGCTCCCTGCACAATGGACGTACCATTAGCTATTGCCGGGTACATGTCAAAGGCAGGAGTTATCTCGTAATCTATCAGGTCTCCGGCGGCACGCACGATGACGGTGTCAGTCCCGTCAGCACTGAACAGGCCGTAGTTGTATTTGCTCATGATGTACATGATGCGCTTCTTTACCCATGCTGTCTCAGCACTGAAAAAATCACCATGCGATTGCGTGATAGGGTCGGTATCGTTTGTATAAGAACCATTCCCGTAGGCTATCTTTGCAATCTCGTACCGTTTTGCATCCGCGTTGACAAGCGTAGCGGGAAAATAGTTCTTGACTCCGAGGAAATATTTCTTATAAAAGCCATATACCTTGTCATACGGAGTACCGGAAGATTGTCCGCTAAGGCTTTCCATCGCAGTGAACATCTTTTTCGCGCCTGCAATAATCTCAGTCCCGAATGCCAGTTCCAGCATGTTCCAGAATACGGAAGTTTCGCCGTTCCATATTGGCTGGCCGTTGTCATAGAAATCGTGCATCTCGCAGTAATACGGTTTACGGTCCTGCCCCTGGTTGTCAATGGGGAGAATCGTATCAAGGTCATCCTGCCGCCATCTCCATTTGCTGCCGCTAGTTCCGAAACAGTACGGATAGGTATTCTTTGTACGATTGTCGGTAGCTGCATAAAACTCTGTGAAATTATGATGGAATACGGCGTCATCAATGTCGAAGACCGCCGGTATGGTTGCACGGAACAGCTGCTTTCTTGCATTGATGAACAATTCGTTGAGCTGCTCTGCCGTGAACGCTGATAAATCACTGTTTAAATAATCCTTGAGTTGTGTTTTAAGATTGATCTGCCCAGAGCCGGTATCCGAAGGAATGAACCTTCCTTCCGCCGCCTCAAAGTAATAGAGGTTATAGAGGTTTGCGTCTCCGGCCTTGGCAATCCAATATTCATAACCGGCGCTTCGCAAGGTTGATACCTGTGCATTTAGTTCAGCCAGTGTGCCGCTAAAAGGTCTGATGCGGTTGCTGCACACATACACCTTGTTGTAGGCATCAATCCACTTCTGCGCTGACAGGGGTTCCGTCCCGTCCGCGTTCAGTTCCCCCGCACCGAAGTCCCAGCAGTTCGTATCGTTGTATTGAAACGCCTCCTCGTCCGGATTGTACGCCCAATAAGATTTATTCACATTCCATGGCACACGGAAGAGTGCCCCCAGCGGTGCATTGTCCGAGCCTTCCACGGAGATGAGGTTCGGGAACCTTTCCGTATCATAACCAAAACAGGCGGCATCCCCCTTGTCCGGGCCGAAGGTGAATTCGCCCATGCAGGTATATACATCCTGCCCTTCGTCATTGACTGATTTTGAGAATCCGATAAACGGTTCCTGATAAACGGCCACCCGGACTTCGTTGTCAGCAGACATTGACTCATTCTGAATACCTGTCGCTTTGGCGAGGTCATTGTATGCGGAAACCGCACCTGCCTTATGGTCCTGCATGGATGAAGCCCAGTTCTTTTTAGCGGTCAGCTTGTTCGCTTTGGGGACGCCATCAAACATTTTGACCTTTTTTGATTCGGTTGTGCCGTCCGCATAGGTCACAAGTGAGTTTATCTTGTTTCCTGAAGCGTCTTTCAGCCCGTTCAGCTTGTAATATTCCATTCAATGTACTTTTTGGATGATGTTCCCTGCCCCTCGCACAGCACATCATTGACTGTGAAATTCTTCTCCGGCCTGGCCTTGAAATAGACGTTCAGGTTACCACCTACGCCCGACGGGTTCATCAGATTAGGGAAGGGCTTGTCAAAAACAAACACATTGTATAGCAATTTCGTGGCATCGAAGTCAATGTTTACCCCCTCACCGTCCAACACGTTGTTGGCATCCTTTTCCGCCTGTTTCTCTTCGGTGGTGGTAAGCTGGTTGATATAGTTCTTCTGCACCGCTTCGGAAGTCAGCGCACTGTCATACACACGCAACCCGTACAGGTACAGGTTGGCATAGTCATTGCCCAGCACTATCTTTCCGTTGTTCCTGAAGTAGTCATTGTTTTCATAATCGTATTGGCGGTTCTTCTTTCCGTTGATGTAAATGCACACAATATTGAAACCCGCATTGCCGTATGCGTCCGGCATCACCACCACGGTCAGGCGGATTCGCGTATCGTTGTCTATGGGCACATCCTGTGTGCTACCGTCATGACGGGACTGGGAGAACATGGAAATGTTTTCACCGGACACACGCAG
This sequence comes from uncultured Bacteroides sp., assembly GCA_902388365.1. Taxonomy (GTDB): domain Bacteria; phylum Bacteroidota; class Bacteroidia; order Bacteroidales; family Bacteroidaceae; genus Phocaeicola. The sequence continues at coordinate 3,182 of CABMPB010000043.1, forward strand.
ACCGACATTATTTTCGGCAATAGTGATGATGTCTTTCGATGCGTCAGCCGCATTCCTTACTTTGAAATCTATTTCGATAGTCTTTCCCTTCCGCGCGGCTTCCGTCTCGAATGGCCGGTAGTCTATCACGGCAGAACTCCGAGCGAATATCTTTAGAATCTTTACTCCGTCCTCATCAGTTGCCCAACCGTCATTGCCCCAGTTAAAATTGTTCCAGGTTACGGGTACCGCACTCTTATCCACTTCGTTGATAATATTTTTGTAATTTGTCTGTGAGTTGCTACGTGTACGCGGATTGATATAGAGTACAGCCCCCGATGTGGCGGCATAGCCGAGCGAATTGTTTACCTGTATGGTCAGCGGGGTTATCAGCCCGATTCCTCCGCTGATGGCATTCACCACCACATAGAAATTAGAATCGTCATCCGTCTCCACTTCCATCGGGTAAGTAAGGGTTTGTTTTGCATTGGTAATGATGGCGTTATTCTCTGAACTGTACGCTTCCACACCGTCCCGGGTAATAGAGAACAACACATCCGTTGTGGCTGACTGTCCGTCATAAACCGCATAGTCGAATACGGTGTTATCCTGCCAGTTGGTCATCAGTTCCGCCACGTTGTTCACGCACATCAGCTTGACGCTTTCCCCGGCTGTGGAGATACACATCACGTTCACCGATACAGCTTTTGTCTGTATGGTATTGTCGGAATTGGACAGATAGAATGCCACATTATACACCCCTGTCGCTTCCGGATGGGGTATCACGTAGTTGTAAGGTGTATCGGTGTAGATAGCGGTACCGATGTTCTTGTCATAACTCTGCTTGTAATTGTTTCCGGTTACAGTGACATGCAGCATCTTGCTGATGTTGCCATTGATGATCATCGGGATGGTAATGTCTCCGACGAATGCAGTCCACCAAGTAAAGTTGGGGGCGCTTACTCCCAATGACGTTAATTGAACCGTATAAGTAACGGGAGCGGTACTCTTGTCTGTATTCTGCCCTTTCACGGTAATCTTCAAACTGTTACTTCCGGCAGAAAGCCATTCGGAAACATCCTGTTTGACGGAAACACCACTGGAAATTTCCATTTGCCTGATAACGGTAAAATCCGTGTACTTCGCATTTTTCACCATGACGGTACAGATGCCCAGTTCGCCTGTAGGTTTATAAGGATCGTCCAAACTATCCCGATATTGGGAAATAAACGAAAAGTCAAGTACGCATTCCTCTCCATATTGTGTAGCAAAACCAAGAGAATCCAGATTATTGCGGATGTAGACGCTATACATGGTACCGCCACCACCTGCCAGTTCACGCACGATCTGTTCAAGGCTGGCTCCCGCCGCGCCATCGTAGGCGGTACCTTCCTCTGTTCCAAGGACAAGGGCACCGGCAGCCACTTCATCTATCATCTTTCGAAGCTCGGCGATCTCCTCGGAACTTGAGCCACCCCCTCCAATGCCGGACAGTTCTTCCAGTCTGTTGTTGATTGCAGTCAATTTGGCTTGTAAGCTGTCCACATTGTTTTTTTGCAATGCCTTGATAGCGTTTACAAGATTATTGAATTCTTCGGCAGACAGCATCCCTTGCGATGTCTTGCCTTCGTTCTCTATCTTGGTACCTATGTTCAGTTCATCCATAACCTTTTACTTTGATTTAAATATTAAAGGGAAAGCATATGGGAATCCCTTGCTTTCCGTTTCCACTTTACCGCGGCAGGAAAGTGCGTGCATGATGATATTCGTTTCAAGAGTGGCGGCATTTGCCATATCACTCTCGAAACGGGAAATGACAGTACGGACCGTATTGCCGCTATCGTCTGTTTTCCTCACGCCAAGCACGAACTTTATATAGCCCATCGTTACTCCATCAGCTCTTTAATAGTTTTTTCAAAATCATCAATCAGAGTGCGGCGTTCTTCCGCGGTCACTGCTTCGGCAGTTATCTGAAATGTGTAGCGAAGTGGCTCTAACGAATTAAGCGCATAGCCGATATGCTTTTCCGGTGTATTTTCAGAAGATACCCGCCTTATCTCCGCTTCCACCTTGCAAACAATACTCTCTATGTAAGTAATGGTGTAATCCAAGCGGAATCCACTTATTTCGGACACGCCCTGTCTAATTGTTTTATCTGTCATTTTCATTTGTGCACCTCCTTTGTTAATAGATTGATTACTTCACGTTTTACACAGGCCATAAAGTTCGATGCCCGTATCACTGCTATGATTGCACCAAAATATTGTTCAGGCACTTCCACTTCACTTTCAGAACAATAAATCTCCCGTGCCAAGTCCTCAAAACCAATATCCAACAAGATTGAACCGTTGAACATCATCTCATTTCCAAGTGTCCGAGTAATATCAAATACTTGTTTTTCGCCTTCAAAAGAAGCCCGTGCTTCAAATTGTTTAAAGTTGATTTTCATAATTATATTTTTAGTATTGATAATGGTCAGGAAGTCCTGACTTTTAAAGTATTTCCATCCAGATACACACCGCCTACATCCACATAGCTGGCAGAAGACGGCCAGTATCTGTTGTATATGACATAACGTCCATTGGAATCCTCTTTAATAGAAAATCCAGTAACAATGGAGCTTGACCATAGTGTAAGACCATGGTTCGCATCAATTTCAGTGGCTTTCCCATAGGCACTGTCGCGAACTTTGACATAGGCCCCGAACAGTTCAGTCGTATAGACACTTTCACCAAGAGCGTTCCTGGTCGCTAATCCTAAATAGCCGCTATTATTGGAATTCTGTATCCCGAATCCAATTTCTACATATGTCTTAAGGGAACCGGATGCATTCTCCTTTTTGAATGTTATGCTGCTCGTGTCCGGGTTTATGTAAATTTGTTTGCCGGAAGAACTGGACGTATTCAAAGAGCCGTTTATCGTCACATTACCCATGAAGCCTCCTTCCATTGTTACATTACCATATTTGTCAATGGAAAAGCCTCCGTTTATGGTGGTGTACCCCTCCAGCTTAATTTGGTCAGCGGAAAGACTTATATTACTGATTCCATCTTTAACCAGCACATTCACCCGCGCCTCGGTCACCAGTCCTGCCGCATTCTTTTCCGTGGCAAACAACGACGCAAAGTCGGCGGTAGTCACCAGCCCCGAAGTATTCTTAATCGTGCCATCCGCGTTGAACCTCCCGGATACCACAGCGATGGAATCCCTATTCACGCGGATTGCGGAAGCGTTGTCATCAGCATCACTCTGCGCACCGCGGGCAATGCCCAAAGCATACAGTGCTTCATCATACGCGGAGTCCGCCAACGATTCAGCATTTGCAATCCTGTTTGAAACAGCCAGCAGGATTTCATTCCCTTTGTTCTCAATGTATGCCGTGGTAGCGTTGGAAGAGGGCTTCCAGTGAGAAATGGAGAAAGACGCCCCCTTTTTCTTCGCCGTGACACATACCAATTCATCGTTCTCATAGCTGCCATAGGTTACATTTACCCACATGTCTCCTACATCATATTCATCGGATGCCGTAGGCTGTGATACAAAAACACGCCTCTTTCCGTCCGCCGTATCCTGTGCCTTTGCGGCATTCTCCAGCGCCTTGATCGTGTACTGGTCTGTGATGTCCACCCATGCGCCGTTTTCGAACCGATAAGCCAGCCCCGTAGTGCGGTTATAGAACAAATCCTGATCATGCAGCTTCTTGTCATCCGCTGTTTCCCAGTCGGATGCCGGGATATTATTCAGTGTAGGGGCATAGTCATAGAACCATATCGTGTATTCCTTATCCGTCTGCTCTTTCACTATCCCCAAGTTTACTTCTATATCCTTGATGCTGTCTTCAAGGTCTTTGCCTGTCGCAACTGAAATAAACTTGGCGCAGATACGGCTTTCGTCCGGATTCAGATCTATTTTAGGAGCCGGAAGGGTGTATGAGTTGATACCCTTGTATATGCGGAAATAAGGCGAACCATCTCCGGCAGCAGCTTCTATGATAGCTCCTTGTCGACTTGCATCCGTCCTGTTACCCAACTGCACAATATTGTCCTCTTCCAGTGGTGCATCACTGTCAATGGCACAGTCACTTTTTGACAGATCAATGTAATCCGTACCAACATTAATCACCAGTCGCCACAGATAGTGATTTCCTAGTGTCCCATCAGCTTGTTTCGTTAAATTGAATGTCTCAACATACGCCTGGTCTTTCACCCGGAACTGGTTGTACACCTTCCGCCCGTCCGCGTCTTCCGTCTTGAAAAAGCATCGCCAATATGTATCATGTTCCTCCACCTTGCTGCATATCATCCCGGCAGCGGTATTCATCAATTTTCCGCCGATGTGGGTTGTGCGCTGCACTTCTATTTCCTCGGCAGTCAGTTTCTTGCGCACATGGAAGAAGTCACCTTCAAAATGCCAGTCGCCCTGTTCGTCTTTGTAGATGCCAGCACCAGTAGAGCCTTTGACAAATCTACCAAAAGTAATACCAAGGACGAAGTTGATGATTTTTTGCGCAATATCTTCTATATCTTTGCGAAGAAAGAACTTTCCAAGTTTAGCTAGAATCCCGGAATCTTCACTCAAATCCAAGTCTCCGGCTTTATCCGCATATCCAACCTTGGCGCGTTCATCCTTGATGACCGTCTCCTTTTCCGTTTCTTCCTCTTCCTTAACGTCTTCTGTGCCATCTACTCCTTCATTGTCTTCTATCACCACTTCCTGCCTGGTACAGATATAGCCTTCCTCATCCATGGACAGTTTGTCTAGTACGCCCAGGTTGTCATGTGTATGTCCGTCACCCGAAGCCGCGTCATTATTGACAGCAACAACTGTGGAACCGCCAGATGATGACACTCCTGCTTTCCTCAACCGCTTGCTTCTGGGAAGCGCCTCCCTGAAATTAATGACAGCCTTGTATAATTTGCTCATTTCAAACAATATTTAAACAATCCTCAAACTCTATTCATTCTCTGCCTTATATTCATCCGGACGGAATTCCACGATCTCCATTTCACTTTCGTCCGCTATCACATTCTGCACATCGCTCAAGCAGACAAAACGTTTCGGTTGCTGGTTGCCTTCCATGTATGCATACAGACCACCGGATGCTATCTCCGCCGTTCCCTCCAGTTTGGTCTTACGGTCGGCAAACTGGCTGTACAAGGTGCCTATCAGCAACTGTTCCGCCTGAGTGGTCCGTCCGCCGCGGGTCAGAGTCTTTATAGCCAGCCCGTCCGCTGTCCGCAGATAGATGCCTTTTGCCGAAGGTATCGTGTCTGTTGCTGTGCCACAAGTGGTGTTCAGTTCCAGGCTGTCCTTGGCATTCTCGTTGATAACACCGTTATATTCTATGTCTTCGCTCTCGGCAGAACTGTGCGTGATATTCTTCCTTACCATTTCTACAGTCGGGGCCTTGTATAGCAGCCAGCGGATTTTATCGTACCAGTCCTGTGGGGCTTCCTTCAGTTTACCCTTGGTCCATTCATAAATCCATATGCCTGTATAGATGCAGACTTCCAAATAGCCTCCCTGTGGCGGATAAGGCATATATTGCCCTTCCGACAGTTTCTTGAAGGACACATAATTGTCACTGTTGAGTGATAATCCAATATTGTGCCTGTTCTTTTTCCATCCCAGCACTCCCGAACTGGTATGCCGGTCTTCCGGATTATACCACACCAGCCAGCAGCTTTGGTAGGTGGCAGGACCGTCTTTCCATTTCCCTTCGGTCAGGTAGGACAACTGTCCTTTCAAGTCTGTTTTCGACGATACTTCCTCATTGTTGTAGTGCTTCAGTGCTATACCGTCTTTGCTGTAAAGTGTGACAGTGGCAGGTATCCGCACATAATTAAAGCGGTAACCGGCAAGTTCCTGGTTGCCCTGCTCGTTTTTGTCGTTTGCATCCGTGAAGGGATTGTAGCGCATGTCCAGCATCATTTCCATACTTAGGCGGAGGTAATGCCGTTTCTGGTCTGTTTCCTCCAGTGCCTGTATCGGAATACGGATAGTGCGCATTAGTACGTTCTGTCCTTTATAGGAAGGATCATTCAAGCATCTTTCGGGACCTCCACTTGCCAGACTGCCTTGTCCACCCGTATAGAAACTATAAGCCATGCCCTCTTCCTCCTGGCCGCCCAGCATGGGCTGTATATGAAAAAAACGAGAACCGCTATAACTCTCGGCCAGCCCGGAGCCTTGGTCGCTCAAAAATATGGTAAAGGATATATTATTCTGGTCTACGGTGAATACGTCAAAGTCATAATCCGGGAAATACGAATAACATGGCCAGCCCGGCTTATTGCCCCATAGGTTTGTCTGTTCTTCGGAGTATTCCCCCTCATATTTTAAATTATTCGCCAGTGTCTCCGCCTTGGCATACGGGCTGAATGTGATTTTTGCATTGTTTATCACCTTGTCCGTTCCCATCACCTGGTCTTCATCTGCCCATACTATCTCTTTGGCTGTTCCGTTCAGGTACAGACCGTTCAGGTCGTATACCCAGATAGTTCCACCTTTTTGCATGATGCGCAGCCCCAGCGGTTGCAAAATATTTTCCAGCATTTCATACAAGGAATTTGCTTCCCCATCTTCATCATAGAAGTTATCGCTACGGATGGACAGATCGGAAAGTGCCATTGCCTCACCGTTGGAAGTGAGCGAAGTAGTGATGTACTGCTGGTTGATTCCCCCATACCTGATGCCGGACTTTGCCAGTGCATATTCCACCAGCTCTTGCAGGTTTTGCGTTCCTGCCAGCGTGTATTTGAAACGGTCCAGTATCCCGAAATCCGAAAAAGTGAGGTTCACTTCGTATTCATTAAAATAGGCATAGGGTTCTTCATAGAATTCAGGGTCCAGTGTCCCGCTCCAGTAGAATACTCCGTTGCGGTACACATCCATCCGTACTGTACCCGGAGCAATGATATACAGGTCTTCGTAAGTCCGGTCTCCGGGGCTTACTATCTGAAGGGTAGCAGTGCTGCCGCATATCACTTCTTCCTTGTCCGTATGTGCCCATTCCAGTGTCAGCGGGCTCTCGGCAGGAAATTGTAATTCACCTATATTTTCAAACAGTGTTTTTGCTTCCTGATATATGTCAACTCTCCAGCATACGTTTTTCCTGCTGAGGAATTCTCCGGAATATCGTTTGTACATTGCCATAGTTGTCAGCTCCGTTGGTTTAATTTGTTTTCACGTTCCAGCACTCCTCTCAGGGTACGCCCTTCTATTTTGAACACCACTTTTCCACCCATACCTGCATTACCAGCCGGTTCTATCAATGATTTCAATTTATTGAGAGGGGCTACCACTTCGGGATTATTGCTTGCCCCGGCGTATTCGCCAAAAAGTCCCACTGTTGGCCCGTAAGCAATAGCCCCATCGGCGAATTTGGGAATACTTGCCATAGCTGCCACGATGGCTGCTACTCCGGCTACACCCAATGCGATGCCCACGAATGGAATGCCTGCATGGGCTTTCAAAACTTCTGAACCGGCATTGGCTACATTAGCTTGTGTATCTATTTGTGTGGTAGCGGTCTTTGTGGTCATAATGGCAATCATGGCTGCAATTTGGGGAATTGCCTGCCCGATGGCACTTATTATGTTCGCCCCATATTGCAGCCATTGCCCTGCCGCCCCGCCGATAGCACGGCCTATATTTCCGAATGCGTCTGCCACCGCTCCTGTACCTTTACGGAACTTGTCTTGTGCTTTCTGGGCTTTCTTCAATGCGGCTTCGTATGTATTGAAATACTTATGGTCTATATTCAGTTTCTTCGGAGTGATGGCAGAAGTGTCAGTCTTTGCTACGGCAAAATGGCTTTTCATGCCTGCCATATCCTGCTGCTGGCGGGTATCTTCCACCGGCTTGACATATTGCAGGTTCAGTTCTATGGTACGTTTCTCTTTTGTCAGTGCGTCCAGTTCCATCTGGATATTGCGGCGGCTTTCGTCATTGACTGCCAATGAAAATTCGACCTGCTTCTTACTGATCTTGTCATCCAGCCAGGCGATGCTGCCCTCTTTGGGCATTACTTTTTCCGGTGTGCCTTTCCCTCTGCCTTTCCCCGTGTCCGGCTTGTAATTCTTGTATTTTTCTTCCAGGACCTTCAGCGCATCCGCATTGTCATTGATGGCTTCGGTCTGTTCCTTTATGTCTTCGGTGGTATCCTTTACACCGTTGTCGCTGATGCCGAAAAACTTCTTCACCCAGTCCCATGCGGCCTTGATGACGGCACTTGCCTTCTGGAATGCTTTTACCAGATAATCCCATACGGCAGTTGCCACCCGTTTGACGGCTCCCCATGCGGCATCGCATACCTTGCGGAAGCCTTCGAAATGGTTGTAGCAGTAGATCACCGCCCCTACCAGTGTGGCAATGGCCATTACCACCAGCGCAATGGGGTTGGCGCTCATGACGGCGTTTAATGCCGCCTGTACTATGCTCCACGCCTTGGTGGCGATGGTGATAGCTTTAGCTTGTAGCAGGGCGGCCTTCGTTCCCAATTCCAGCCCTTTCAGCCCGGCTATGGCAGCACTGACGGAAGTAGTGAGTTGCAGCACTCCGGATGCTGCGATGAAAGATTGTGCGGTAATCTCCACAAACGGAGCTGCCGCCTGCACCATTCCGCCCAGCTGCTCCTTCAAGTCCCCCAGCGTATTTTCCAGCTGTTTCTGCTTTCCTGCATCCGTAGCGGCAAGTGCGGCATTCATTTCACCCACATTGTCCCTGATTACTTGTGCCAGCATGGCGGCACGCTCGCTTTCCGTGCCATATTTCAATACATTTTTCTGCGCTTCAGAAAAAGTGATGCCCACCCGTTGCAGTACGTCCACCTGTCCCTGCATGGCTTTGCCCATCATGTTGCCGATAGAAACTGCATCGTTAGTGGTAGCATTCAGGCCTCCCTGCTGGGCAAGCAGGTTGTTCATGGCAGGAATCAGGGAGTCCAGACTTTTCTTTTCGTTCAGGAAAGTAGCCATCTGTTGTGCTCCACTCAAGGCGACTTCATCGCCTATCACACCCAGTTCCTGTTGGGCGGAACACAAGTCCTTGACGCTCTGCACCTGTTCATCGGTAGCCCCCATGCGCTGTTTCATCACCGTGTTCAGCTGGGTTTCGGCGGTTATCTGCACTGTGGTTGCGGCAGTCCAGTCCCTGAAAGCCCCTTGGACTTGGGAAATGATAGACTTGATACCCTCAAAGGCTTGCGAGAGTTGCGCCATGTTCACCAACTTGCTATTCAGGCGGTCAGTTTCCTCCTTTATGGCACGGATGCCTTTGTTCAGATCTTCAGCGCTGACACCTATATGCTTGAACGCTTCAGAACCTTCATCCTTGACCCTTATGGTAAAATCTAGAAAATTATCTGCCATAATTCAATTATTTAATGTATATTTGCAAAAACCAATTATAAACAAAGATGGGTTCATTTTATGACTTACCTCCGAAAATCCAAGTATTCCTCTACGTAGGGGGAATCATAGTGGGTATCCTGGCTCTTCTTTTTTGGGCTTTCCGTATTGCTCTGAAAGCGCAAAGAAAAAGGGAAAGTGAACGAAAGAAGGGTGTCACAATCAATATCACAATCAAGGACGTTCCGTCCGTCTGACCAGTTCCTCGAACCTTTCCCGCGTACTTTCTTCGTGACGTGGCGTGTGATCAGCGCGGTTGTCCCATTCAAAACGGCACACATCCGTCACTTTCAAAGCCTTTTTGCTCCAAGGCTGCAACATGCAGCAGGCCAGAAACCGGGTTTGTTCCCATAGTTCATGAACATGCGTGCGCTCCCAATATAGATAGATTTGGCTGAACTCATCGGGGGTGCAGCGTTCAAAGTCTGTAAGGCTCATCCCGATGCCCCCCAATGCCAGTCCGGTCAGTTCGTCTATGTCGATGGCACTTCCGGAGCTTTCCCCTTCTTTTTTTTTGAATCCGACCGGGCGGGTGATATGCTTTCGGCAAAGCCGTTGAGGTCATCCATTCCCAGACCGTCAGCAAATTTGTCCATATCCATGTCAAAAGGCACATCGTCCGCGTTGCAGGCACTTACTATGCAACAGTACATGAAGGTTACAAGCAAGTCAATGTCATTGCCCATCAGGCTGACATCCTGCCCGGTCTCGCGCTTGTAGCGGCGCATGGCTCCCATGGTGACACGTGCAGGATATTCTTTTCCGTAAATCTTGATTTTATTCATCATGATGCTTATGAATTACGATTTATTACCTATTCCGTTGCTCCGTCCACTTTTGATTCGTCAATGGTCACCGCACCGGTATTATCAAAGGTCGCGCTGTAGGTGGTGTCATCACCTGCCGGAGCAGATTCTTCCAATGAACTGACCACAAAGTTACCACTCATATAAGGCGCAGCGTCACCACCACGGGCAAAGCCTTTCAACTCTACTGTACCGCCTGTCTTCCATTTTGCCAGCAGTTCCTTCATGCCGTTTTCTTCCTCGCCATAGAAACGGAGACCTTCGCACTTTACCTGCACGCTCAGGCCTGTCACGGTCTTCTCCTTGAACAGTCCGGCATTGGCGACCAATTCGGTAGATGCCGGTTTCACGGCACGGTCTTTGGTTTCACTGTTATAGGTGGTAGTGTGGCTGGTGCAATGTCCGCACGCCTTGCCTCCGATGCTCATCAGCAGGTCACTGCCGTTTACATATCCTTGTTTTGATGCCATAATTTTTAAATTGTTGAATTTTAAGTTATGATTGATGATTGAAAATTCTCTTGTTTAAATATTGTTTAATCACTGTTCCAACGATTCCCAAACAGCACACGGCCAGAAGTATTTGCCCTGTGCGGATCCAAAACCATTGCCATCCCGTAGGGCCTGTGTCCGGAGGCCGGGCCTCCTGTTCCTGCAATTCGTTGCGGATGCGGGTTATTTCTTCCTCCAAGTAATAGCACCGGCGTTGGATGCTGTCACAGGTGGATTCCACGATCAGGTTGTTCGCCGAATCACGTCCCACCTTTACGGATGCCTGTCCCTGCCTGCCGGTGTACCATGCGCCGGTGGGGAGGTTAAAGATACTGTCCATCTGCACTTTCAGGCTTACTCTGCTTTGAGGGATTGTCTCTAGCCATGCGACCGTTTTTTTTACGCTTTGCAGGCTGTCGGATTGGACGGATGTCGTTTGTGTCATCACCCGTTTGCTCCTGCAACTCACTGCGCAAAGGGCACACATTATAATGCACGCAAGTAGTAGCCTTGCTGATGGTGCGTTCCAGTTTGGAGACTGCACGATAAAGTCTTTTATTGTCATTCTGTAGTTCCAATAATGTTCCCTGGGTGTTCTCGTACATTTCTTTGTAGGTATCATGCACTTCTTTCACTGTACGGGTGTTCCTTATCACTTTGTTGGTAAACCATGCCAGCAAGCCACCCAGAGTGCCGGTAGGTATCAGCCATTGCAGTATCTCTATGATAGTTTCTGTTGTCATGGTTTTGTTCCCTTTAAATTAAATCCCAGCCCGCTTCGATGTCACGCATCACTGCCGGAACTCCGTTCTCCACCCGCGACATGGCGGCAGCCAGGGCGCACATTACTTGTTTATCACTTACGTCCGGTTCGTAGGTTGTAGGCACCTGCAAGTCATTGCAGACACGCGACAGGTAGCCGGAAGTATTATTTTCCGTAGCAGGCGCATACCGTTTAATCATTGCTGCGATGGTTCGACAGCCATGCTTCCTACGATAGTTCTGCAAGGTGATAAGCATGGCACGGTAGCCATGCGGCATATCCACAAACTGGAAAAAATCCTTGTCCGTCTGTACCGGGCGAAGCCCCTTCCACTTATCCTTGGACAAGCGGAGGTTACCCGGATTGCAATTTCTTAGACCTCTGCTCATATACTATTCCCCTTTTTTGAATGTAGGCACAGTGCGTTTGTCCAGCACCACGAATTCTTCACCGAATGCGATGTTGGTGTCCGCCTTCATCAACATTTTGAAGAAATAGAGTTCGGACGGCGCGGATAATTTGTCTATCTGAATGACATTTTCGTCATCGCTCAAGTTGACTGCTGCAAACAGATTCGAAGTGGAGGAGCTTGGAGAGCACAAGGTTGCAACAATCAAATCGTCCGGCCATGAAGCGAGCGTTTCGATAGTGATACCTTTATAGCGCATGGAGTTCACGTCCGTTTCGCTGGCATTCTTGCCTTCACGGGCAGTCAACTCATCATCGTACTTGTCAAAATCATCAATGGACATGATAATGCGTAGTGATGAATTGTTACGGATTGCCTTGGGAATAGCCGCGCGTACCGCTTTCAGTCTGCCGGTTATGGTTGCTTCCGCACTTTCCACAATAATAATATCAGAATCTTTTGCCGCCTGTGTCAGGATACCGTCCATTAAGTGATCGTCATCGTCACCATAGGTACCGTTTACATAGTGGTCACCCAGTTCAAAAGTTACTTGCTTGCTCAATTCTTCCAGCAGTTTGTTCTGTACTTCGGCAGGAAGTTCCTGAAAAACAAGGTCGCCTTTCGGTTGAAAAGGACGCCAGATGGATTCAAAAGCCGATGGGTCGAATACAGTAAATGCCATCATGTCTTTCGGAGCAAGCTCCTTTTCACTGTAGACAAAATCGCCCTTGCTATCGGATATTTGCGGGTTTTTCTTGCGTTTCTGCAACATCTTGCCCGACTTGATACGGGGGACGGATACGCTTTTCTGGATATTAGGAATAACACAAAGCAATCCCTTTTCTACGATCTCATTGCCTGTGGCAGCAAGGGTCAGCAAGGTTTGTAGTACCTCACCGTTGTAATTGGTGTTTTTTACACTTAAAGCCATATCTATTATTTTATGAATTAAAAATTACGCCAAGCGTGGGCTTGTTACATTTTGATGCTTTGACGGCCGCGGATATATGCGCCCGTATTCTTTCCGGAGGACACCGAACTACCGATGCGTACTCCTTTGGGAGGCTGTGTCTTCATACGCCTATCCCTTTCTACTGTTATACCGGTTACGGATTTCCGCCTGTTTCTTTTCCCAGGGGTTCTTTCCTTCATCGGGTTTGGGGGTATTCAACTCGTTTTTCAACAGACGTTTGGGCTTCAATGCCTTCAATGCCGCCATACCGTTTTTAAAGTCGGATTTCAGCAGGTTCTTGTAAGTTTCCTTCTGTCCTGCATCAATACGCCCGTCCGTCACCGCATCTTCCACAGCCGTTTCAATGCGTTCGGTTTCCATCGTTTGCACCTGGTTTCTCAATGTGCCGTTCTCCGCTTCCAACTCATCCGCCTTGTCGGCGCGTGCTGCCGTTTCGCCCAGCATGGAGAGGGCTGCCGCTTCGTCCGCACAGTTGGCGAAGCGTGGAATCTTTTTCAAATCTTCTAATTTCATATTGTCATTTGATTGTGGCTGTTTCCCGAAAGACTCCAGCCGGTTGGTGAATATTCGGTATATATCGTCCGTGGTGCTTTCCTCGGGCACGGACTCTTCTACATCATAAATAGCGTCTATCAGTCCCATGACCAGTGCTTCGTCCGCTTTCAACCAGTGGTCTTTTCCGTCAAAGTATTCGGATTTCACTTCATCCTTGTCCCGTTTGCACCGGTTTCCTATGATTTCCCCTATGGTGTCCTCCAGACTCTCTATGGTACTGATCATGTCCTGCAGGTCTTTCTTGTTGCCATAGCATCCGCCCGACACGTTGTGCAGCATCATGCGGGCATAGCGGCTCATTTCCACACGCCGTCCGCACAAGGCTATCACGCCCGCAATGCTGGCGGCTATTCCGTCTATATAGATAGTAACATTCGATTTACATTGGCGAATGGCATTGAAGATGGCAATGCCGGGATACACATCGCCGCCCACCGAGTTGATGCGGATATTCAGGTTTCGGTAGCTGCTATCCAGGTACATCAATTCATTAACTATGTCGCGGCTGGCAATCTTTCCCTCGCCGCCCTCATCGCTTATCTCGCCATACAGCAGCAGGCAAGCGGTATCATCATTCAATATGGATTTGAATACAGTCATTCCTTCGTTCTTTTCCGGCGAAGTTAGGGCAACACCATACCCCCTACAAAAAAGTGTGTAACCATTCCACACAAGTCTGCAGCGGGTGAACATAGCCTTGCAAGCATTCCGCAGTTTTTTCCATACCCCGCCGATTCTGCAAAACTTTGCGGCAAACAGAACAAAAAGTTATGGCAGATTTAACCTCACAACAGAAGAAGGAATGGGCAGGCATGCTTTTTCTTAAAGACAACCTCACCCAGCAGGAGATAGCCGAAAAGGTAGGCGTGGCAAGACAGACCGTTTCTCGCTGGGCAAAAGAAGAAAAGTGGGAGGAACACAAGGTAGGCATTACCCTGACCCGCGAAGAACAGATAGCCAACCTGCACCGGCAGGTGGCGGAAATAAATAAGGTGATAGCCGCACGCGAGGACGGGAAACGCTTTGCCAATGCCTCCGAAGCGGACACTATCAACAAGTTGTCCGCCGCCATCAAGAAGCTGGAAACCGACGTAGGCATATCGGATATTATCAGCGTGGGCATGAAGTTCATCAACTGGCTGCGTCCGTATGACCTCGACCGGAGCAAGGAGTATCTGAAATTGTGGGACGCTTTTATGAAGGATTGCCTATGAAACTGACACAGAAAGACCGGGATGCACTGAAAGAATGGGCAGTGTTCTACGAGGCCGGGATGCGCCGTACCGATCAGGAAGTAAACCTCACGCAAGCGGAAATAGCCAAAGAGCGTGAACGGCTGGAACGTGACCCGATAGCATGGATTAAATTCTTCTTTCCCGAATACGCAGCATACGAATTTGCACCCTTCCATATTCGTACCATTCGCCGTTGCATCCAGCACGAAGAATGGTTTGAAGTATTGAGCTGGGCGCGAAGCCTGGCGAAAAGTACCACGGTGATGTTCATTATACTCTATCTGGCACTGACCGGAAAAAAGCACAATGTGATGATGGCATCTGCCACACAGGACAGTGCCGTCCGTTTGCTGGACCCTTATAAAAAGATGTTCGAGGAAAACGGGCTGCTGCGTGCCTATTACGGCACACAGGTAAGCCCCGGAAATTGGAACGCCGAGGAGTTTATAGCCAAATGCGGTTGCTCTTTCCGTGCCGTTGGTGCCGGTAATGCTCCCCGCGGTAGCCGTAACGGTGCCATCCGTCCTGATGTGTTGCTGGTGGATGACTTTGATACGGACGAAGCCTGCCGTAACCCCGACACCGTGCAAAAAAACTGGGACTGGTGGGAAAAGGCCCTTTATCCTACGCGTGACCCTGCCCGCCCTGTACTGGTTATTTTCTGTGGCAACATCATTGCACGCGATTGTTGTGTGGTGCGTGCCGGAGAAAAAGCAAATCATTGGGACATTGTGAATATTCGGGATAAGAACGGAATTAGCACATGGCCGCAGAAGAACACCGAGGAACAGATAGACGAAGTATTAAGCAAGATCAGTACCTCCGCTCAACAGACCGAGTATTATAACAATCCGATAACCGAGGGCGAAATATTCAAGGAACTGACCTACGCTAAAATTCCGGCACTCTCCAAGTTCCGTTTCCTGGTGATCTATGGCGACCCTGCACCGGGCGAAAACAAGACCAAGAACAGCAGTACAAAAAGCTGTATCCTGATGGGCATGATAGGGCAGAAACTATACATCATCAAAACCTTTCTGGACCGTGGACTGAATGCGGAATTTATCGACTGGTACGTGCAGCTGTTGGAATACGTGAACGGAAAAGTCCCTGTGTATTGCTACATGGAGAACAACAAGCTGCAAGACCCTTTCTTTCAGCAAGTCTTCAAGCCGCTTGTGGCAAAGGTGCGGAAGGAACGTGACGTGCAGCTCTATATCCATCCGGATGAAGACCGCAAGACCGAAAAAGCCACCCGCATAGAGGCCAACCTGGAGCCGCTGAACCGCGAAGGGAACATGATTCTGAACGAAGCCGAAAAGGACAACCCGCACATGAAGCGGCTGGATGACCAGTTCAAACTGTTCACCCTTCGTCTGAAATTCCCCGCCGATGGTCCCGACTGTGTGGAAGGTGGCCTGAGAGTGCTGAAAAAGAAAGTACAACAACTGGAACCGGTGGTAGTGATGCACCGCAGCCGGAACCGCAATTCCAAACGATTATGAGCAAATTCATCTCCCCCCAAGACTACGATGCCAGCATCCACACCGAGATACTGGACCGCCTGACCCGCAACGACGATGCCATCGTGGAAATATGCGAAGACCGTGCCATCGCCGAGATGCGCAGCTACCTCAGCGGACGCTATGATGCTGATGCCATTTTTTCAGCCGAAGGCGAAGCACGCCTGCCGCTGGTCCTAATGATGGCAATAGATATCACCGTCTACCATCTGTTCTGCATCCACAATCCGCAAAAACTTTCGCAGGTGCGGAAAGACCGCTATGACCGGGCTGTGGAATGGCTGAAACAAGTAGCCAAACAGCAGATCAGCATAGACGGCGCACCCTTGCTGCCCAATGAAGACCGGAAGAAAAACTCTCCCTGGCTGATGCGGAGCAACCCCAAACGGCACAACCATTTGTGACCTGCCTTAGGCTTGTCATTCTGAACAAAGTGAAGAATCTGTAAACACCAAGAATATGAAACTATTAGATAAAATCCCATATTTCAAAAACCGCGCAAAGCAGACAAAGAAGCGCATCACCGAAGGCGGCAATTTCCGTCCCGGAACTACCATAACCCTGACCGCCCCCAGACGTTTCGGAATTGGGTTGGATGATTATATGACAGGTATCAAGAGTGCCGATAACGTAGACTTTACACAACGTGTCCGGCTCTATGATGTCTATCTTGATACCCTGTTGGACCCCCATTTGTTCAGTGTCATTCAGAAACGAAAATCCGGCGTGTTGGGTAGGAAAATAGAATTTCGCCGCAATGGCGTAGCCGATGACCGGGTGAACGAACAGATCTCCAGCCCATGGTTCCTTCGTTTCATTGAAGACGCACTGGATGCCCAGTACTGGGGCTTTACCCTTGTGCAGTTCTTTATCAATGAAAAAGGCTGGATAGACTATTACTGCGTGCCACGCAAGCACGTGGACCCGGTGCTTGGGCATATCAAGCATCGCCAGGACAACATTACGGGCGAACCTTTCGAAAACTATAATGACCTGCTGATGATACGCGGAAAAGAACCTTTAGGTATATTGGCACGCACCGCACCGTATGTAATTTATAAGCGCGGTACACTGGGAGACTGGGCGCAATTTTCCGAAATATTCGGTATGCCCATCCGTGTCTATACCTATGATGCCGCTGATCCAGAAGCACGCGATGCAACAATGGAAGACGCAGATTCCCAGGGCGGCGGCAGTGTCTATCTATTGCCCGACGGGACTAAATTGGAGTTTGTCGAATCCGGCAACAAGACAGGCAGCAGCGATCTCTACGCCTCATTGGTTGACCGTTGCAACGCAGAAATAAGCAAGGCCGTCCTAGGCAACACCCTCACCACCGAAGCCAGCGAAACGGGTACGCAGGCTCTGGGTACGGTTCACAACAAGGCCGAACAGGAACTCATAGAGCAGGATGCCCTTTTCATCCTGAACCTGCTGAACTATGACATGACCGACCAGTTCGCCGCCTTGGGTGTGAACACAGAAGGCGGAACATTCGTCTATGTAGAAACCGAAGACATAGCCGCCACAAAGGCGAAAGCCGACCTGCTGGAAAAAGCCGTAACCGTATTCGAACTCCCACTGGAAGACGACTACCTCTATGAGCAATTAAAGATAGAAAAGCCCGACAACTACGCACAGCTGAAAGCCGACATGGAAGAAAAGAAAAAGGCTTCCAATCCCTTTGCCGCATTGCCATCACCCGTAGGGGCGGGGTCTGCCCGCCCGAATACACAAGGCAAAGGAGATAACGGCACACAACCCCAGAACCGTGCCGGAAGTTTTTTCGCAGAAGCCCCGGAAACAGACGGGGCTTTAGACTGGTAATGGACGACCTCTACCGCGATGCCGCCAATGATGCTAATAATGGCAGAGTGGAAACCTCTTTCACCTTTGATGAAAAAGCCCTGCTATCCGCCATGAAACGCATCTACAGCGGCAAACTGAATGTATCCAAAGAAATAGAAGAAAACCTGTGGAGGGAAACTTACCGTATCCTGACCGAAGCTACCGATGAAGGCCTTTCCGAAAGCGGGCGGGAAATAGATGTGCAGTTCCGCCGGAAGGTGGACTACAACAACGCTGTATTCAGTGCCTTCAAAGTGCACCGGATGCAAAACGACATCGCCACTCAGCTACACGATTCAAACGGTGATCTAAAACCATTTGAACAGTGGAAAAAAGACGTGGAACCGATGCTGGACCATCATGTAGGCTCATGGCTGAAAACGGAATATGATACCACCGTCATACGCATCCATCAGGCGGCAGACTGGCAGCGTTTCGAGGAAAATGCCGACATCATGCCCCATCTGGAATGGATGCCCAGCACCAGCCTCCATCCGGGAGAAGACCACAGGATATTCTGGCATACCATCCTGCCGGTAAACCATACGTTCTGGGACCGGCATCGCCCCGGAAACCGTTGGAATTGCAAATGCTGGCTGGAAAATACCGATGCTCCGGCAACGGAGGTGCCGGACAGTAGCATGGCTAAGAACGACCGGCCTTCACCGGGACTGGACAATAATCCGGGAAAGGACGGCAAACTGTTCAGCGATTCACACCCGTATGTGGCAAACTGCTATGGCGGCGCTCCGGAAACAGTGAAAGAATTTATGGAAAAACAAAAGAACCTGTCATGACCCCCGAACAATTTATCCGAGCCCTTAAAAAGAAAGCCGTGAAGATGAAGCAATACATCAGCCGGACCGCCCCGCGCATTGCCGGACAGATAGCCGTGAACCATATCCGTGAAGACTTTGCCCGTGGCGGAATGACACATAACGGCTTTCAGAAATGGGATGAAACCCGGCGCCAGAAATCGGGAGGGAAAAATGCGTCATCACAATATGGCCCGCTTCTTTCCGGACGTAACCGGCTGATGCACTCCATCGGCTCGCAACCCGGGCAGGGAGAAGTACGCATCTATACAGATGTGCCATACGCTGCCATTCATAATAATGGAGGTACTACCCATCCTAAAGTCACCCCGAAGATGAGAAAATTTGCATGGGCAATGTATTATAAGGAAACCGGAATAACCAAAAAAATGAAGCGTGGCGGCAAAGCGCGCAAGAACCGGCTGGCTAATGAATCAGAAGAAGCAAGAAACTGGAAACGGCTGGCGCTGACTAAAAAGACACAGCTCAACGTCCATGTACCCCAACGCCGGTTCATGCCCGACAAGCCCGGCCCCGAATTGATGAAAAAAGTGAATGCCCGTATGGACAGCGACTTAAAAAAAATAATGGAACAATAACCTTTAAAACAGATCATAATGGAACAACTCTTTAATGACATTCAAACCCAGATAGCCACCACGATGGGTGATGCCGTCTCACTGACAGACGAAGACTATGGCCAGCTGGAAGCCCTGCAGAACGGAGAAGACCAGTATCCCGTCACCTTTCCTTGTGTGCTGATAAGCACGCCCGCCATAGAATGGCGTAATCTGAAGACAGGGATGCAGTTGGGAACTGTCACCCTTACCGTCCGCCTGGCGTTCGACTGCTATGATGACACCCACTATGGCAGTGGGCAGGAACAGGCCGTTGCCGAGCGTATGTCCATGTCAAACAAGCTGAACGGATGTATCCACGGATGGAAATTCGACAGTTGTGCACGTGCCATGATACGGCGCAAGACTCAGTGTTATTCTCTGCCCCAAGGCATCAAGGTTTATGAACACACCTACGAAACGGAAGTGGAGGAAATATCAGAATAATGACAGTTGCCGTTCCAGCGCATCTTGTCGCTCAATGATGCGCGGGTCGGCACTTGCATTGATAATGTTGTAGAACGTTTTTTCGCAAATATAAAACTGGGGATAAATGTAACGGCGCAATATCTCGCGGTTGGAAAGCCCACTGCGGCAATGCTCTTCGTAGATGCGGTTCACCTCTTTTACCTTATAAGCATAACTCAATCCAATACATTTTCTATGTTTACGCATAATTTTCTCCCGAATATGAAACCTATTGAATAATACCTGATTACAGTTGCAAAAATAGTAAATTCCACTATGAAATAGAAATATTAGCAGAACAATATTCTATAAAAGCACACATTCGTCAACTCCATATCATTTTCTTGCTGTACATTTGTTGCTGTGTTCGCGACACGATAACATTATTAATCACTTAAAACAAAACAACAATGGCAGAAATAAACTATTCCATAGCGGCAATGATGAATCCATCCAGTAAAGAGGCAGCCCCCAAGTATTACGCCAAAATGCAGGCATCCGGCGAAGTGGACTTGGACGATATGGCAGAAGAAATCTCATACGCTACCACGCTCACCGATGGCGATGTGCTGAACGTGCTCCGCGCCCTGATCAAGCAGATGAAAAAGAACCTGATGGCAGGAAAGATTGTCCGCATGGAGAAATTCGGTTCCTTCCAGTTCCAAATTTGCAGTGAGGGCGCGGAAACGGAAAAGGGATTCACTCCGTCCAATATCAAGAAGGTAAACATCCAGTTCCGCCCCGGAGCGTTGGTGCGCGAGGCACAGAACCTGAAAACGCTTACTTTCAAGAAGGTGCCTAGAAAGACGGATAAGGCTCCGGCAGATTCCGAAGCGAACGAGGGATAAACTACCCCCATAGTAATCTTCCGGTTACTATGCAGTAAATCACCAACTACCCCGTAGTAGATGACCAACTACTATGGGGTAGTTTTTTATGAACCATTTAAAATGTATTTAGAGACAATGAAAGCAATTTATATGAATGAGCTGGCGCAGGAATATTTTCCCCGGTCTACCAAAAGAAGTGCTGTCACGCAATTGCGCCGATGGGTGGTGCTGTGCGTGCCGTTGCAACGCAAGCTGGAGGAACTGTCGTTCCACAAGGGACAGAGGGTGCTTACGCCGTTGCAGCATGAGGCGATGGTGGCTTTTCTGGGGGAACCGGGAGAGTGACCGGCTTGCGGATGTTAGCAAACATGATAATCCCCGGCAGATTTGGGTCTGTCGGGGATTATTATTTTATTTATTATTGGGATCGTTTCTATCTACTTCGTTTACATCTATATTATGCTCGTGGAAATATTTGTCTCGTGCCAATACTGCGATGACTCTCATATATGAAGTTAAAGGTAATCCTTTCTCGTATGCATCTGTTTTCAATTTATCGATTTCTTCTGGCTGCAAAAAATTCTCAGGAAATACAATCGCTTGTTCTAAACAATACTGTTGTATGTCATAAGGATTTTTGGAGTCAGCATTTTGTTCTATCATTGACTTGATACGTGACCAATTGCCTTCAAACATTTGCTCTACAGACAAGCGTTCCATCATTTCCTTCCCTTTTGGAGTAATAGCAATAGGGCTATGTGACTGAGTAAAAGGATCTATAATGATTTTATTATTATTCTGCAAAGATTGGACTAAGGAATCTATACTTTTCTGCATATAGTTAATGGAAGTCTCTAGTTTTGAGATGGCAACATCTACTTCTCCATGCTTTCCAATATGACTATCTATTTTTTCTGTATTCAGTTTACATGGTAAATTTTTAATAGCGCACACTCGTTCATACATACCACGTGCCCACCAAATAAAAAATATGAGTGCTGCAACGACAACAATCCCTATAAAGAAAGCAAGTCCAAAATGACTAGTAATGAGTTCTATCAATCGATCTTCCATAAATGCAATAGCAATTAATTATTCTTTTTTAATCCTGCTCAATCTTTTACCTGACCTTAAAAACTAATATTGCTATGATGCAAAACAATAATGGCTATAAATAGTTCGTTTCCTATTCCTTAATTCTGAAACACGCTACAAATAAACAAAAAATAAACCGTTTGTGCAACTTTATTATACTTTTAGTGCAACTTTATTATACTTTTAGTGCATTTTTGTGATATGCTTTAATCAATTTTTACATAGCATAGATATGAAGAAACTATATATAAATCCCCGGCAGATCCAAATCTGCCGGGGATTATTGCTATTTAGTAACATTCTTCACCTTAATCAATCCGTCACGTAAGAAACGTAGATTGGATATTCTATCAGAATCAGAAGGGGCACTGCCATTATCTATCCTTTCATAAATATAGCAAAACAGGGCTTCATCTAATGTTTCAGCTAATTCGGATACATCACAACTGGTCATGACTTCCACTATGCTGGTCATATCTATACCTTTTACAATATATTTTTCTTCCATATTTACCCTTTCTTGGCGTTTCTCAATGTTTCTAATAAGAATCTGGTAATAGAAATATCATAAGCATCGCTTTTTAGAGGAATACCTCGATTGTCTGTATCAAGATAATGCATCGTGGCTGCATATATTATATTATCTAAAGCATCTATGACTTCTTCCATATCATTTATTTCAAAGAACTTTCTTAATTCTTGAATATTGTATGTACATTCCATAATAAACCTCCTTACTTGATTAATTGAATGACAGCTCTAATTGCCTTGCCTGTGCCATTTTACGACTGGCACAGAGCAATAACATTGCACCCTGCATAGTGACAAACCAACCGGGATTAGTCACACCAAAAAGCCAAATTTTCTTGGCTAAAGTTTGTTTGGCATTAAGTTTCTTCGCTGCCTGAGTACTTTCAGTACGACTGCCTACTGCTGCATGTATGTCATTCAAACTGTACCATGTTTCGCCTTCAATGGTGATACAACGCACGGGACTGTCATTGAACTTGCGTGTTTCATAAGGAATATCGCGAGCATCCAAGTAATCATTGTTCTGCTTTCTGGCTCCATAATATCCTTTTTTGCGGATGGATGGGAGGACTTCAGAGGTCACCCATTTGCGGAATGTTTTGGCTTCCGGCTTGCGGGATTGGAAAATTAAGGCATATAAACCTGATTCATTTACTAGCCACATTTCTTTATCTCCAAACTGTGTCGGTAATACCGACATAGCTTTTTCATCATCTTCTAATCGTGAAACAGCATCACGGTTATTACTGATTCCTAACACTTCGCAGACGTCTTTAGCTACAAACCAAGGTTCATCGTTGATTACTTGCACACGGATAGGTGTGCTGTTTTGATTGAAGTTGAACACTTCTACCAATCCTGTAGATTGGCTTTCGTTGTTTTGTTCCATAATGTGAAAATTTAATAGCATTTGTGTGGATGATAAAAAAAGAACGGCATCCACGTCCCGCTGCTAAAGTACTTTCACGTGACTTGCATAGACCATTACAATCTATGCACGGGGTTAGATGCCGCCATACTATGATGGTTCGCATAAGGGCATAAAAAAAGCCCGAATGCAACGCATTGGACGGACTGACCGTCACGTGATTTAAAAATACTTTAGCGTTGCAAAGATGCGAATTCTTTTTGAATATCCAAGCACGCTTGCTGAGATTTTAACTAAAAAACTTTGTAAGGAGGTTTATTAGTTGTTCCCGGATAGGGGGTCAATCCACACCGGGAGGTTTTTTGTTCATTACTATCTTGTTATGAACCATTCCGATAATCTCCTCGGAATGGTTCTGATTTTACTTCTTCGTTATATTCCATACCCTTCCGCCTGTCTTGGATACCGCGCGCTCCATAAATTCCAATGCCTTGTAGTCCTTCGGGTCTATGGTAAATGTCACTGCCACCAGTCCGGGAGTCTTCGCCTCTTGAAATGTGATGGGTATCGGCCTGTCATAGCGCACCCAGTAGCTCAAGAACTCCACGCATCGCGCCTCGTCCAGTTGCACCGCGATGCGTTGCGGACCGAATATGTCCAGTGACAGACCACCCGGCATCATAACACTTTCGTCCTTTCCCCGGGACGGTAGGCATCCACCGTTATATTCATGACTGCACCACCCCATACGCGCCCGCTGCCTTGACAATCCGGACAGGTTTCGGTGATCTCGTTTTCTTCGCGTTCATCCAGTTTGGTAAGAAAGCCCAAGCCGCCGCAATGGCGGCATAGGGCTACTTTAGGATGTTTATATCTCTTTTCAGTCTTCATCGTCATCGGGAAATTCGGGTTTCGGACTGTCTGGTTCCGCTTCGTAGGGGTAAACATCCATAATGGCAGTTTCGGCTACTGATGCGATGACGTAATCGGCCATGGTGCCTTTCATGCCTTCATCCAACTTCTTCACAGCGTCACGCAAGTCAGCAGCCTGTACCAATACCTGAGTGGATGTGCGCTTCTCACACCCTGTTTTTTCATCCCGCGTGATAAAGAACAGTTTGCATTTAAACCAACGGTCGGAAGTATCTTCATCGCAGGGAAATAGCTCGCTATAATTGGCACGGGCTACATTGGACACCGTGAACTCTCCGCTGATGAGCGGGTTAAGTTCTTCAATAATGCGTGCCTCTGCTTCCGTAAAACTGAGGGCATCAACCAGATAAGGTTCTGTGACCTTCTTGTTCATCCCATTCTCCATTACCTTTTCGTAACGGATTTTACACTCAAACCATGTGTGCATTGCCATAATTACTTGTTTTTAAAGGGTTATTTAATGTAGATTGAAAGCAATGGTGTGCCGTTACGCTTAATGAAAAGCACAGTTTCGCCACTGTCTTCTCTGATTTCTGTAGTCACTTTGCTTCGGGCGAGAATGCCCGCCTGTTGCATTTCCTTGATGAACTTGTTCAATCCGCATTGCAGGTTTGTAAAGTCTGTCATATTGCCATCGTAAGTCCTGCGTTCCGCATTATGCAATGTGGCGATAAGGTATGTAAGCCACTTGGAGCGTTTCTCTTTTGCCAGATTGCATTTATAAGTGAGTATTGCCATTGCTGTCTGTTGTTTTAGGTTTATACTTCCATCCGTTCAGGTCGTACACCGCTTTGCGTGCCGTCTCGTAGTCGCCGAACTCTCCCACGGTATCGCCTTCCCAGTGCTCCGCCACCTGCTTCCACCGGATGACGCGGAAACGGTTGTAGTGGCGGCTGACGGTGTACTTAGGATGCGGAGGTAACGGCTTCATTCTCTTTCTTCGGTTCAATGTAGAATGTTTCGTCCTGTACAACTTGTACGCCGATCTTGGGGAAGATCTCGGCTACTTCCTGTACCTCACGATCTGCCAGCAGTTTGTCCTTAGCCAGTTCCTCGGTGGTGCGGATGTAGGAAGGAAGCAATTCTTTGCAGAGATTAGTCACTGCCGCCCAGGTAAAGCCTTTTAGGTTTTTGAGCTTCGGCGTTCCTGTGCGGAAGCCGAATACACCGTGTGCAGATTCCATGCTCTTTTTCTTGCTGAACAGCACATCCTTGTTTTCCATCGCGTAGGTTTGAATGATCTCAAAGTTCTTCTCCTTGGTGTCAGCCAGTTCTGCCAGCTGGTCTGCATACTTTTCGCGGATACGGGTCATTTCACCATCCATCTTGGCGGTAATGCCCTGTACCTTTGCATCGGCTGCCGCATAGTCAGCAAATGCCTGTTCGGCGGTTTCGCGTGTAACGCCACTCACTACTGTTTTCTTTACTCTTTTTTTTACCATAATTGTTTTATTTAATAAGATTAATACTATTCGTTTTCATCATCCCAGCCTGTGGTTCCGTATTCCTGCATCATACTGAGGCGGATTTCTTCATCACAGAAGTTGATCAGTTCGGTGTACATTAGGGTTTGGTCCAGATAGCCGAAACGCTCCACTTTCTTGCGGATGCTTTCTTTTAATTCTTCGATGGTCTCATTCATTATTCTTCTTTTCTTTATAGTTGATAATTGTAGGGCAAACATCTAATTCACTTCTTCTATAGTAAAGGTGATTCCCGCTTCTATATCCTACAATTGCACCCTTGTGACGCCATTTTTCAAGGGCAGACCGGGTACATCCTATATATCTAGCTGCTTCAGTCTGGCTTATGTAATCTTGTCCTGATTGGGTTATTGATACAATAGTTGATTCTTTACGCATTGAAAGTATTTGTTTCTCCAACTTGTTGATACGTTGTATGAGTGCCATATAATCGCGTCGGGAAAGCGTGAAGGTTTCCTCATTTTTTTCTTCATGCAGCACCTGTCTTTCCAGTATGCCATCCGGCAGGTTCGGCATCAGTTCCTGTATGGTTAATTTTCCGGCTACATACTGCGCAGCTTCACGGACGGCGAAGAATAGGGCTTCGTCTTTCTCATCACCGACATAGTTCGATACATAGATGTCAAATACTTGGGATTCGGTCATGCGGTCGTGTAATACACCTATCTGTGACCTCTTGTACTTGCCTCCGTATTCGTCCAGTAAGTTGATAGCGAGGGCGATTTCTTGTCTTGTTCTCATTTCTTCTTATTGTTAAGTTCTTGTTCTTCTTTTCGGGCAATAGCCTCTAATTGTTTCTTTACCGCTTTCAGTTCCGGCAGGGTCATAGCAGTGAGGTTCTTGCGGAACTTGGTGCGCTGTCGGCAGAAAATGTTGATCTTTGCTTTATTCATCTCAAATTCTTCACGGTTCTCATTGCTGTAGTCTTTATTCAGCCATGAAATGCGGAAGGAAAGAGAAAAGATTTGTTTGCAAAGCAACTTCGCTTCTTCCTGTATGCGCTTGCCATGCTCTTGATTCAATGCGGACAGCATCCGGCGAGCTTCCTCAAATGTAAGTTCCTTGCTACTGCTTGTACGTCCATTCGTAAATTGGGTGATGAAGTCGTGTCGGTCGTCATCGTCATAACCCATTTTATGGAAACAGGCATGCAAGGCTTTGATTTGCTGAGGTGATACCGTTTTGTTGTCAATAGTCTTCATAAGGCGGTTGGTTTTAATCATTGTTATTAGGCCACGCTTTTTGTGCTTCTTCCGGCCAGATGTCGAAATATTTCCTCGGACCATTGTAGCGTCCGCGGCTGAATGCACGGAAACTCTCTATGTATATTTTCTGATCAGCATTGTACATCACGCTACGCGCTGCGCGTCCTGCAGGGAGTTTGCCATCAGCATGAGATATGAAGATCAACAGTTTGTTCTTGTTACGCTCCTTGAACTCTACATACTGCTTGAAACTCATTTGTGTGTACTGGAAGCTGTCAATCACCACAAAGTCGGGGCTTTTTTGGCGGTGCAGGCGGATGTCCAGCTGCTCCATCCTTTCGGCGTCTATCAGCAGGAAGCGGCGGTTTACTTCCATCATATTGTGCCGTTTCAGCGAGTTCTGCATGGTAAGGCTTACGCCTTCCTCTAGACTGTTGTACGCCACGCGCCCAAAACGGCACAAGTATTTGCAGAGTTGCATCACAAAGGAAGTCTTTCCGTTTCCGGATTGTCCCCAGATGAGCCATACGCCGCGCTTCTCCGGTTTGCCGAATGCCTGATACCAGTCGCCATCAAAATCGAATGTGTCATACTTGATACTCAGCATCTCGCGTACTCCCTTCGCATTGCGCTCAAAGATGCGCTGTTCCGGTTGAGAGGCGCGGCGTTTCTTCTTCACTTCCTCCGCCATCACTCTGCTTCTCCTTTCCCGTTGTTACGTTTTTCAATGATACGCTTTTGTGCATGTACCATCTTCTTTACACGGCGCAGATCATTTTCGCTGGCTTCGGCATCCTTCAATACTTTCTTTATTTCCGGCTCATTGATTAAGCCGTTTGCCTGGCAGATTGAGTAAATATCGTTCTGAGTAGTGGCATGCACCTCGAAAAAACGGCGGCCGATGCGGCTGAATATTTCTTTATAGCCTTTCTTGTTGTAACGCAATCCGTTAGCCAGCCTTCTCTTGATGAAGTCGGTGCTCAGGAATACGATTCCACTGTGTCCTTCCAAGCGGTTGTAGATGCTGATGAAGTAATTGAATACGCTGTCCGTCAGCTTGTCGCCCTCATCGAAAATGATCAGGGGGCTGTTGAGGAAGGCAATCATGCCGATGGCATATTCCAACATTTCGCGCAGGTTGGTACCGTCGGTAGGTGCGCCTACCTGCTTGGCTATTTCGCGTACAAAGTCGCTTTTCTTCATGTCTTCCGAGCAGAGTATGTAGAACACATTGCGGTGGTTCTTGCGGTAGTCTATGGCAGCGGTAGTCTTTCCGCATCCGGCATCACCCACTACCCAAGTGACATTTTTATACATCTGTGCATCGGCAAATGCGAAAGTGATTTCTTTGAACGCGGTGCTTTCATGGAGTTGCCATTTCTCGAAACTGTAACCTATCTGGGTGGCGATGCGGATAAACATATCGTCACTGATGTTGGTGTACTTGCTGTTCAGGATGGTTGAGATAGTTGCCGCCGACACTCCGCTCAGGCTCTCGCTGGCGCGGTTGCGCGATGTGTAATTGTCGCAATAGGCGTTCAGTGCGTCACGGATGGCATCCTTATCTTGCAGTGCTAGTTCTTTCATTATTTGATCTTTATTTTAATAGTTATTGAATACTGTTTGAATAGTGTCCGGGTTACATCATTTCATAACCCTTAATGTCGTCAAAGGTGAGGTTTGAAAGTTCCTTGGTCTGTTCTCCCAGTGTGGAATATGCCAGTTCCATTTCGTCCTCTTCTTCTTCCTGCTTCAATTTTTCGGGCAGGGAAATAGGAGCTTTGCGTTTGCCGTGCTCATAGTCATGGCGGATTATTTCCATTTGGTCTTGGCTGACGTGCTTTAGCTTTGGAGTGGACAGCCCGAACAGTTCGGCGGCGATGGCTTCGTCCAGGTCGAATTCTTCGGTGGTGATCTGTACCAACGCCATGGTTTCCTTGCTTTGTTCGATGGTGCGGCGCATGAAGCTGGTTTCTTCGGAAGTGCGCTCCTGCGTGCCGCGGCTAATAACCACTTTCGGAGTTGCGTCCGTACTGTACCTGATTCCGGTAGCGGTGACTTCCCACAGTTCCACGCGAGTCATGTCCATGGGGTCGTATATCACGTGGAACTGCCGTCCGGTGTTGCGCAGTGCCCATGACTCGTTGCGAAGTCCGTTTTCATTATATACGTCATACTCATAGGTCTCTTTGTTGATGGTGATTTCCAGTCCCTTATTGGTATAAGTGACAGGTTTCTTACTTTTCAGCCAGAACATCTGTACCATATCAATGCCCGTTACAGGTGTTGTTTCCGGGTTCTCGCTCATGCGGTACATCTCAATGCGGGCGATGCCTGTTGCCGGATGGGCGGCATTGTTCCATTCCTCGCGGCACTGGCGGTATATTTTTTTCACTTCTTCCAGCGTAGGGAGCGCGAAGGCGTTTTCTTCGATAAACTCCATATTGGGATGGCTGTTTCTCTTTACTGTAGTGACGTTCTGTCCAGTGAAATACCATATTTTGTGCAATATCTGTGACTGGAAGCGGCCAAAGGCTGATTCAATGGTCTTGCTGTTGCCGTTGTAGGGCATAGTAGGTTTACGAAGAACAGCAATCTTGTCAAAGAAGCCTTGTGCGGCGGCTTTTTTGTGGCCTCCCTGATTGTCATTCACTATTTCATAGGGGCGGACACCTGCCACCTCCACTGCCATGCGGAATGCACGGTACTGGCTGTCGAAGTTTTCATTCGGGGCTACATCATAGCCCAGGAACACTTCACTGTAAGCGTCCATCACTTCATACACGGAAGTGGTACACATCTTGCCATCTTTATTCTTATAATACAGGTTGAGCTTGGTACCATCGCTGTACCACAGGGAATCGCGCATAGTGGGCTGGTCTGTCTTCATCAAAGTAGTGAATTTCCCTTTCCACGCCTGCATGCCATATACTGCTGCATACCACAGTGGAATTACTTCGGGTGCATACAGGTAGTTGCGCATTGTGTTAGGCGATTTGATGGGAGTCAATGCCTGTTTCTTGTTTCCCTTCCACTGGCTTTCCTCGGCAATGCGGTTGAACTCATCGAATATCTGTTGGTCAGTATAAATAGGCATTACGCTGCGTCTTAATTTCAGCAACAGGCGTGCTTCCATCGGACCGATCTTGCGGGCAGAGCTGTTACCATTCTTCTGGCTTACCAGCACAATGTAGCCGTACTTCTTGTATGCGTTGAATTTTTCGCGCAGGCGGCTACTGCTTGGGAGTGTATGCCCATAGAGGGTACGCAGTTTCTCACAAGTTCCTTTCGCCAGCTCCCATGCCACTTTCGGACGGCTATGCCCGCACTTGCCTTGCATGGCTCTAGCTTCAGCCTCCACGCGAATCATTTCATTCATCACTTCGGCATTCAGCACATATTCAGCCTGTTTCTTGTCCGTGAGGCCACTACCGTCTTCCAAAGTATGGCGGCGGTAGAAATCTATTGCCTTGCTGTCTGTTCGTAGGATATTGCTCATGATCTTTTCTTTTAATTTGGTTTCTGCATCGGGATTCTTTTCGTCATACTTCTGGCGGATGGGGTCAGGCAGTGAATTGTAATCAATCATTGCGATACGGCCGTTTCCTCCATGCTGGTGGAAGAAGAACTGCTTGCGCCTTGAGTAATTGATATATTGCGCCTGCGTTATTATCCCTCCATCTACTAGTTCGGAGTGAGTGACGCATCGTGCATTTCCGTACATTTCCATAGTCCTTAATTCTTTATCTTTTATAGTGCAAGCCCCGGAATCGAACCGGGGAATGGGCCGTCCTTCTGTTCTTTTTACCTTTACCACCTACCGAAAACACGTGGTTATATAATTATCTATTATGAAGAACACCGTTATCCTGATTACTCAGAAAGGTTCTCTACTTGCTCCTTATGCTATTATGCGTTGTGTTCCTTGTAGAATACTTCGCTGATGAAACTCAAGCAGCACACTACTACCAGTGCCATGCTACCTATCAGTTCGTTATCCGACGGTTGCAGGTTGTCCGCCATTTTGAGTGCTACCAGCATTCCTGCCCCAGCTGCTACTCTCTGAATGATTCTGAATGTTTTCATATATCTGTCTTTTAAATGATTACTACTAAAAAAGTCTATCCCTATTCATCCCGAACCGGGATAGTTTTGCTACATTTGTAGCTGGATAATAAACATATTATATTATTATGTATCTCTTTAAAGCTACTATCACACTGTCGTATCCTAGAACCGATTGTAAAGAGCAAAATTTTCAATGCGACTTTCTTCATCGTCATTTAACGACGGTTGCTGATTCTCTGAACGTGGATATGAGTTGGGATGATTCTTACGTCCAACCTGAAGGTTGGTGTGAAGCAAACAATGCGTATTATAGGATTGACACAGTTGTTCTGACAAAATCATTTTATAAAGAAAATAACGTGAGCGATTGTCACAGCCTGTTCTTTTCGCTATTGCGAATGATAACTTCAACAGGAGCAGCAACATTCTCGTACCAAGCTGAATGATAATTTTACTCATGCTGATTTATTTATAAAGTTATGGTTTCACGGTAAGGGTTCTCAACTTTCTCCGTAATGGTGGTAATTTTATACTGTTCTCCACCATGATTCAGCGCGTATGCACGAAGAATACGGGCCGTAGGACTCTTGGTTTCAAATCTCATTGCCGACTGCACAGTTCTTTCTGTCACCTTGAAAGCCTTGGCGATCTCTCTTTGTAATTCAAGGCTGATTTTGATTTCTTCTCTTTTTTCTTCCATATTGCTATTATTGTTAATTGTTATTTTCTTATCTTTGAGGCGGTGTCTGTTGGAAGACTTTGCAAATATCGTGACTTGTTTCGATATAAGCAAATAAATAACGAATTATTTCACGAAATATCAATAAAAGATGAATAAATGCGAAACTATTCACGAAAGAATAACTCAATTAGTAGATACTTTCGGGAAAGGCAAAAATACTGTATTTGCTTCTATAATAGGAAGTAACGAGGCTAATGTACGTGGTTATCGCAGTTCTGTTATGCCTAAATTTGATTTTCTTGAAAAAATCGCAAGAAATCTCGATGTGAATTTAAAGTGGCTTCTAACCGGCGAAGGTTCCATGCTTCGTTCTGATCAACAAGCATTGATTAGTTATGAGCCTTCCGTTGGCGTTCCGTATTATGACGTAGACTTTATCGGTGGTTTTGATCAAATATATAATGATCAAACTTTGCTCCCTGCCCATAATGTGGTTTTCAAGCCATTCGAAAAAGCAACCTTATGGTGTAATGTTACAGGCCATAGTATGGAGAAAAAGATAAATCATGGAGATATTATAGCTTTAAAAGAATGTACTGTAAATGACGTGCAGTATGGAGAAATCTATGCTGTCGTACTGGATACTATACGAACAGTGAAGATACTGCGAAAATCAGAAGACCCCAACAAGTTTCGTTATGTGCCGGTTAATAAAGCGGAATATGATGACCAAGACTTTGATAAAAGCCGTATCATAAAGATATATGAAGTATTGGGCAGTATCAGTAAGTTCTTCTAAAATAAATTAGTGTATGATACAATAAAAATAAGGTTATGGAATTGATAGATTCAGTTAGAAAGCATATTAAGGATATTAGTAGCTACCAAAACAATAAAGATTTTACTAGAGAAATAGATAAGTTTATATCTGAGAATAAGGGTTTGAACGAATCAGAACTTCTAGATAAAATATACGAAGTATATGGAACTCGCATTAAGTTCTTTGAAGAGTCAACGCGATGTAAGTACATGAAATCCATTAAGGAATGGGTTGCGACATTCGGCTTTTTCCTCGTGGCTGGTATTATTATTTGGATTATTGTTTTTGCGATGGCTTCTGTTGAACATCCTATGTGATTAAAATACATGCTTTTGAAATGGTATTAAAACGATAAAAACATGGAAATGGAACTACAAGAATTTGTGAGAGAAACTTTGCTCCAGATAACCAGAGGAGTGAAAGAAGCACAGGAAGCAGTAAAAGAATACGGTGGCGTTGTTAACCCTAAGCAATATAGGAATCCAACCGATGCAACTAATGCAAAAGTCAACAATGAGTTTTGTCCCGTACAAGATATTGATTTTGAAGTTGCCTTGACATCAACAACCGGAAAGGAAAATAAAGCCGGTATAGGTGTAGCCTTAGGAGGTTTTAAAGTGGGGGCCGACAAGAACAGCGAAGGTAAATCAGTTGCTGCGACAAGCGTGCGTTTTACTGTTCCATTAGTGTTTCCTACAGAAGATAACGGAAATACTAAGAGTGGCAATGATTCGTCTATTTATGTTGCTGCTCCTCGGAGGACTCACTATATATAGCTTCCTCTGTCCCATATTCCATATAGTTGACTAATCTTTGCGCTACATCTACAAACCAATCAGGATGTATATTGCAGCAATTTTCATGGGATAATATTTTCATTATTATCCGTCTTCTCAAAAGTCGCAACCTCCATTGTTTGAATACTCTGAACATATTTTTTATTCTTAAATTAAAGCTCCCGGCACAAACACCGGGAGCTGAACCAAACTAACTAATAAAAACTAATACCGCAATTCCTGCTAAAAGCTTGTTGCGGAAGATGGACTCGAACCACCGACCTCTTGGTTATGAGCCAAGCGAGCTTCCAACTGCTCTATTCCGCGATATTTAAGCCACACACACGCTTTTACGCCGCTAATATAGGCATTTTGTTCTATTATCTATTAATAATCAGCGACTTATACAATCTATTACGCTTCTATATGTCGATTATTATGCGTAATATCCCCCTATAAATAAGTGTTTAGCCCTATGATTTTGTTGTCGAAGTTGAAATAACAGGTATCAAACACACCCATAAAATCATGCAAAATGACTAACCAACTTTTGTCTCAGTTTCTTTTATTTGACATTTAATGACTAACCAACTCGCTAACCAAATGACTAACCAACTCTGTTTTTAACATTTTGGTTACTAGCCGTTCCTTTTTTCCGATGCACGTCTTTTCGATGTGGAAAACTCTCTTTAAACACTTGTTCAAACAATAAAAGAAGCCCTCTCAAGCAGCTATATTCTTCGTTCTACAGCCATTTGAGAGGGTTTTTATAGGTATTTATTAGCCAATGTTACATTTCGACCGTTCAAACCGTTCAAAGTCCCTGTGCTATGTTATATGCTTGTCTTATGTTTGTTACATTTCAATTTGCATCAGTCTTTTTCATCAAACCTATTCAAACGCCCTGTTTATCAGTATTTCCGATGTATTCCCTCGATGTCCTATTTGCTACATTTCAATTTGATGCCCCTACACTGGCAGAAGCAATACTGGCGGAGAAAGTGATAGAAAACGTAGCTTCATTGTACTCCCTGTTATTGCTGGAAGCAAATTATGGCAACACCCGCAAGCAAGGCAATGTGCTGGAAAGAGGAGAAATAGACACCACACTGAAAGAACTGGCACAAAACACCCACACAGACTACACCCGCATAAGACGATTCATGAAACAACTGGAATTGGAAGGATTAATAATTTACATCAGCAGAAACGGACGCCGATACATCCTCTTGCCCTACTACGAAGAACACTGCGGACGAAAAGTAAGACCTGTGGAACAGGCAAACGGCACCACCATCGCCCAAAACCAAACGGACAAAGACTTCGACCTGTTCTGGGAATTCTATCACGAAAT
>CABMPB010000044.1 GCA_902388365.1 uncultured Bacteroides sp.
CTTTGTGGATAGCGAGTTACAGAGATTGTTAACGGTTTTTAGTGGACACGTGTGGATTCAATCTGCCCCTACAGCAAAATGATAGCTATTTTTTGTTTTGACACATCCCCATTTTTTCTTTTCATTATAATTCTCTAATAAACGAATTTCAAGCATACAGGCTTACTCGTCTGTATCGTCTTCCCGGTATCTTTTAGTAATCCCGTAGTCTTATCCCTCTTAAATACCTGAATACTATTGCTATCTCTGCAAGCCACCAGTAAATAAAGCCCATTGGGTGAAATAATAAAATTACGCGGATGAATTCCCGTCAACTGATATCCTACCTTTGTCAGCGTTCCTTCTTCCTGGTCTACCGAGAAGATAGCCAATCCATCTGCTTGTAGGCGATTGGAAGCATACACAAACTTTCCATCGGGTGATATATGAATGTCCCCACTGCCTTTGGCTCCCACTGTATCCGCTTCTATATATTGCAAAGCATCCAGCTTTCCTTTATCATAAGAGAAAACAATCACTTTGCCGGATATTTCATTGATAAGATAAGCAAACTTCTGATTGGGATGGAAACAAATATGGCGTGGACCGGAACCGGGTTCCACCTTTACATTATACTCTTTTGATTCATCCAGCAAAGAATGGGCTACGCCATCCGTAACCGCCTCGCTGACAGGAAACACATGTATCTGGTCTGTCCCTAAATCATCTGCCAGCAGGTATTTATGGTCCGGAGTAAACTCTACGCAGTGCAGATGAGGTTGTGATTGCCTGTCCTTATCCGGTCCGCCGCCGCTGAAAGAAATCAGCCGGGTATCCGGTTTCAACCTGCCGTCTTTATCAATGGGGAAGATAGTGATGCTACCCCCCATATAGTTGGCTGTTATCACAAAATTACCCGCAGGACTTAGGTTGATGTAACAAGGAGCGCCCCCACCAGTCGATTGCGATCCCAGCAAGGTCATTGTTCCGGTTTCTTTATCAAATTTAATGGCGTTGGCAGTTGAGGTTTTTCCGTTATCTTCGCCCACGGCATATATTCTTTCACCATCTATGGAAGGTGTGAGGTAAGAAGGGTTGGAGATCCCTTTCAGTCCGCTGATATATTCGGCATTGCCGGATTCCTCATTAAAACTATATACTTTGATTCCTTCTTCATCGGGGGTGGCATAACTGCCCACCAGCATATACATTACATTACTATCTTCTTCAGGAACTGTCATCAGTTCTGTTTGTTTTTTGGGGGAGGAGGTGCAAGCTCCCAGTATTATACTACTCATGCACAATGCTATTAAACTTTTATTCATACTATCAGATCTGTTAGAATTACATAAAACATTTCCAAATATACGCAGTTCTCCTTAAAAAGCAGAAAATAAAATGATAAATAATTGGATATTAACAGAAGTGTGCGTAATTTTGTACCATCTTACAATAAGATACCAGTTCGGGGTTGACTGGATTTGACAGCGGGCAGAGGTGGTATGTAAGCATGCAGTGCGTCAGTGATTTGCACTTTAATATCAGTTACTAAAATTTTATCTGGCAACAACAATTATGCTCTTGCTGCTTAATCGAATCATAGTAGATTAGCTTTATTTCTGCCACAGTGGTAGAAACGAGACATCACTCAAAAGCTCTTGTTCCGAAGCGTTTGACAAAGTGGTGCAGTAAAATCGGGAATAGTTGGAGATCCGCCTCGTGTCTCTTACGAAAATTTAGAGGATAAGGTATAAGTTGGTGGCTTCGGTCCTGCTTATATTCGAAAATTTAGGCGAAGATAAGCATGTAGAAAGCGTATGGCTTCCTCGTTTGGACGAGGGTTCGACTCCCTCCAGCTCCACAGAGTAAAAGACCGGCAAAGAGCGATGTAATAATCTCTCTTGTTGGTCTTTTTTAGATGAAGGTGTTTCTAAAAAGAACATGGTTTGATTAAAAAACAGCATTATGATAGAACAACTTTTCATAGAAAACTATAAGTCCATCCGGGATGCGAAGATTGAACTCCGCAACCTCAATGTGTTGATAGGTTCCAATGGTGTAGGAAAGAGTAACTTTATCTCTTTCTTCGAGCTGTTGCAAGCCCTGCTCAACCAACGTTTGGGCAGCTATATCCTGAGCCGGGGCGGCATAGACCGCATATTATATCAAGGGAAGAAGCATTCAAGTTGTCTGCGTAGTCTGATAGACTTTCAGAACACCAACGCTTTCTTTTTTGAACTCAAACCCGCCCTAGGCGAAAAAGCCTTCATAGAATATACCGGCGATTATTTTAATAACTCAGGGGAAAGTTCCAAGGATTACGAGAATAAATGGAATAAAACAACATGGGACAAGGCTGTAGAAGAATCGGATATTATCAGCAGTGCCAAATGGCGGGCCGGATATCTGCGCAGGTTTTTAAAAAGCTTCACTGTATATCACTTTCACGACACAAGCTCTACTTCACCCATGAGGCAAGCTTGTAAAATCAGTGATAACGAAAGCCTCAGGCATGATGCTTCTAATTTGGCTGCTTATCTCTATCGCCTGCAACAAACAGAACCGCAAACTTTCAAATTGATAGAAGGAGTCGTTCATTCCATTGCTCCCTATTTCAAAGGATTTAAGTTAAGTCCCAACCGTTTATTGCCAGACCAGATAACGTTGGAGTGGGAGGAAACAGAATCAGATATGTATCTTGATGCAAACAGCTTTTCTGACGGAACCTTACGTTTCATCGCCCTAACTACGTTGCTCCTGCAACCTGATCAGCCTGAAACGATCATTATCGATGAACCTGAATTGGGTTTGCATCCCATGGCTATCAATAAACTGGCTGCGTTGGTGCGCAAAGCATCGTTGAAGAAGCAAATTATCCTGGCTACACAGTCTGTCAACTTGGTTAATTGCTTTACTCCTGAGGACATTATTGTGGTGGATAGAAAAGACCGGCAGACAACCTTTAACCGATTAGACACGGATGAACTGGCCACTTGGATAGACGAGTACAACATTGGCGACATTTGGGAGAAAAACGTGATAGGAGGACAGCCATGAAACGACTTTACATTATTGTAGAAGGGCAAACAGAACAAGAATTTGTCAACGAACAGATCGCTTCTTATTTACGTCAATATGAAATATACGAAGTGAAGCCTATCCTAATACACACCAGCAAAAATGGCCGGGGAGGATTCGTTAACTATCAACACTTGAAGAATGATGCTAAGCGACTTCTGAGTTCACAGAAAAGCGACTTCGTCGTTTCCATGTTTGTCGATTTTTTCCGATGTCCTGAAATCCCCCAAAGCGAAAGATGGAATAGGAAAACGAATCATTTGGATCAAGTGGAGGAAATGGAGAAGTGTGTGCAGGAGGATATCAATGATACGCGTTTCATTCCTTACATACAATTGCATGAATTTGAAGCATTACTCTTTGCGTCTAATGATGGATTCGCAGGCTTCTTCTCGGAAGAACAAGCCGGGAAGACACAGCAAATTATCAATTCTTATGATAATCCCGAAGATATCAATACCACTCCGGAAGGAGCACCCTCGAAGCGTCTGCTGGCTATTAAAGAAGATTACGACAAAGTTATCGAAGGGAATCTGATAGCTTTAGAAGTCGGTTTTCTCAGAATAATGGAGAAATGCCCCCGTTTTAAGGCGTGGATAGAGAAATTAATTGTATCTTGTAAAGATCAATAGAAAGAATACACCACTATTTTAGCAAGAGTTTCAAGGCCTTTTTGGGAATGACTTCTACTGAATTTGCGAAGAAACAAATGAAGAAATAAAAAATGGGGATGTGTCACAATTCTAAAATAACTATCAAATTGTTCACCGTAGGGGCGGATTGAACCCGCCCGAATGCACAAAGCAAACTATTATCGGGCAGATTCAATCTGCCCCTACAGCAGAATGATAGCCAATTTTTGTTTTGACCATCATCATGTATTACTTTCTATTTCTTCACCTTTTTACCATTAATATACAGCTCTTTCAACTCCACATCCTTTGCTCCGGTAATCAAATTACCCTTCTTCTCTACATTATTGAAACGGCTGTTGGTCACATGAATATCTTCTATGTTGATACGGTCATCATATCCTGTAATCAATACACCATATTTACTTTTCTCACTGGTTACATTATCCATATATACATGGCGCACTACGGGAGGGAAACTTCTGTCGCACTTCTCGCGGTTTTCGTATTGCAGATTGATCTTTAAAACAGCTTCGCGGCATTCGCCTACCTCCACATTACGCACATAGATATTTTCTATCACACCGCCACGGCAATTATTAGTCTTGATGCGGATTACGCGTTCCAGATTGGGGCTGTCCATCTTGCAGTTCTCTACAAACAGGTTCTTATATCCGCCCGAAATCTCACTACCTACCACTACGCCGCCATGTCCGTCTTTCATTTCGCAATTACGTACAATGATGTTTTCGCTTGGAGTGTTCCACTTACGGCCATCTGCATTGCGCCCGCTCTTGATGGCGATACAGTCATCTCCCGTATCGAATACGCAATTCTCTATCAGTACATTTTTGCTTGATTCCGGGTCACAGCCGTCACTGTTAGGTCCATGGCTGGATACCTGGACGCCACGTACCGTCAGACTTTCGCAGAATAAGGGATGGATTACCCAAAACGGTGAATTGCGTAATGACACATTCTCTATCAGGATGGTATGGCAACGATACAGATTGATAAGCTGCGGACGTAATCCGTCCTCAAAGGTCATTTGTCGTTTGTCTATCGGTGTAAATGTTTCGGCATACATCATTAATTTATCCCTGCCTCCGTTCCGTTGGGCTACCATTCCCTCTTTCCATCCGTAACGCGGACTGCCGCACATGCTCCACCAGTTCTCATTGCTTGCCTGACCATCTATCACGCCTTTACCTGTTATGGCTATATTACTTTCGCCATACGCATAGATCAATGGATGCAGATTATAGCAATCCAAACCTTCCCAACGGGTCAATACAGTGGGAGTGTACAGATACTTTTCGGGAGAGAACTTCAAATGAGCACCTTCTTCCAGATGCAGATTCACATTACTTTTCAGAGTGATGGGCCCGGTGATGAACTCGCCTGCCGGAATGATTACCGTTCCTCCACCTGCCTGACTGCAAGTAAGGATAGCCAGATTGATGGCCTCGTGGCAGAATATTTCTCCATTGTCGCCCTCCTTGGCTCCGAAGTCCTTGATATTATATACACGGTCGGGAAAAGATGGCTTCTTGATCTGCTTCTCTATCTTCTCACTTTCTTTCCAAATCTCTTGCGGTATTTGTGCGTAGGTCAGCGAAACACATGCACACATACAAAGTACACTCACTAGTTTCTTTATCATATTCATATTATTAATAAGTCAACAAATTCAAAACGTTCTTTTCGATACTGCAATATTAATGTATATAATCAGAAAAGAAGTGGATTAATTATTCGTTCTTGTGGAAATTCTAACAAAAAGAGAGAGAAAAGTGAATTGTATCTGATATTATTGTATATTCGCGCATTAATTATCTATACTCTATGAGACATCTTTTTTGTTACATACTGCTATCCTTATGGGGAATTTATGCTTCGTTGGCTAGCATTTCTGTCACTAGGGACAGCCTTTTGAATGTAGCTGCACACTCGACAAATGTATCCGGGCGGATCATGGCTTACCGGAATTTAGCAGACCTTTATTTCGAAGAACCCGAAGAAGTGGTCTATCTTCATAAAATGTATCATGCTGCCAAGGAGGCTCATGATAAGGAAAATATGCTGGATGCACTCTCTGGTTTGTCCTATACCTATGCCAAAGCCCTTCAGTTTGATTCCGTTTCGTATTATATGAACCTGATGGAAAGGACAGGTAGTATGGAAGAAACAATCCCCTACTTATCTTATCTGCGGATGAGGACTTTTGAGGTCAAAGCCAGGAATAATCGGGCGACCGAAGCTATAGCGGAAGAACTGGCTGTAATGAATGATAAGAATATAGACAAGAATAATATTTATGTACAGATAGAACAGGCCTATACCACCGGGTGCGCTTTATATAATGAAGGTAAAGCACAAGAGGCTTATCCCTTTTGGAAACGAGCTTACGAACTGTCTACCAAACTGACTTTTGAAAGAGGAAATGAGCTGCGTACTTTTGTTTTATGGAATTATGCCAGTTCCTTGAATTACCAGAATAAGGGAGAGGAATTTATTAAATATATAGAGGAACTTCGCCAGTTGTATAAGAATAATTATGAGCGATATTATGTTTGCCAGCGTCCTTTTTATAATATAGATGTAAGGTATCTACAATGTTATACTGCCCTGTTCATGGCTATAAATAAACTGCCGGAAGATAAAATCAACTATTATTTCGGTTTAATCAATGAGATGCGTCCCCGAATAACGAAGGATGTTGATAAATACAATTGCTTTTTGGCTATGAATAACTATTATCTTCATAAGGAAGATTATCCCAATGCTTTAGCTACAAATGATAGTTTGATAAAATATGCTTGGATGATTAGCCCGTCTAATGTTCCCGGTCTGTTGGAAATCAGTTCGCAGATATATGAGGCTATGGGAAACTATAAAGATGCTTTCAGACACCATAAATATTATACCCAGGTACAAGATTCACTTACTTCTTCTGAATTTAAGGAACAGTTGGGCGAACTGCAAGTGAAGTATGAAATAGATAAATTGAATTATGAGAACTCAACATTGGCAAATAAGAACAAGCGGATCTTGCTTATTGCACTATCTTCCGTACTGTTTTTGGTGATAGGTGTGTGCGTTTATTTGTATTACGACTTGAAGCGTGAAAGGCGCATGAAGAAGAAACTGAGTGAACTGAATAAAAAAGCGGGCGAAAGTGAGAAGTTGAAAACTGCTTTTGTCAATTCGATGTGCCATGAGATTCGTACCCCGCTGAATGCCATAGTCGGCTTTTCGGGCATCATAACGGATGATACTTTGGGAAACGATGAAGCGATGAAAATGGAATATTATAATCTCATAACAGTCAATGCCCAGGTACTTGCATCGTTGATAGATCACTTGCTTGTAGTGGCAAATCTGGATTCTTCCGAGGAACTTCTCCCTTGCGAAAGAACGGATATAAAAAATATATGCAGGCAGGAGATGGAGAAAGTAAAGAGACAGGCAAAACCGGAAATAACTTATCGTTTGGAGTTGCCCGATGAAGAGATCTTTATCTCCACCAATGAACAATATCTTTCATTGGTTATTGAAAACCTGCTGAATAATGCCAATAAGTTTACTGAAAAAGGAAGCGTCTCATTGGGTATATGGTTGGATAAAGCACAGAGCCGACTAAAGATAAGCGTAACGGATACGGGATGCGGCATTCCTCTTGAGAAACAGGAAGTGGTTTTTCAACGCTTCTCTAAGTTAGATGAATATGCTCAGGGCAACGGATTAGGATTGTATCTTAGCCGGTTAATTGTTACGCGCTTGTCGGGGAGTATCTCTGTAGATCCTGCATATACGGATGGTGCCCGGTTAATCATTTATCTGCCTGTTTAAATTTTTCCCCTGACATCGGTTGATTCGGAATTAACCGATGTCAGGGGAAGACAGGCTTATAGCATTGCCGTATCACTCAGCAACTGATAGATGCCGCTTATGATTCCTAAGGCAAATATACCCGCTACGCAAATCAGCAAACTGGCGCGCATCGGTGCACCTGTACGGAAATGTGCGATAGGTTCGTCATTAGGAGTAATGAACATGGTCTTTACAATCAGCAGGTAGTAATACAAGGAAATAATGGTGTTAACCAAAGCAATAAATACAATGAGATAATAACCGCTATGGAATGCCGCCATAAAGACAAAGAACTTACTGAAGAATCCTGCAAACGGCGGAATACCTGCCAATGAGAACAAAGCCAGAGTCATCACCATAGCCAGTTTCGGATTGCTCTTGTAAAGCCCGTTATAGTCTTCACGTTCCACCATGCCGTGCGTATGTTGTTCGATGGTATTAATAACTCCGAACACAGCCAGGTTGGCAGCAATATATACTACTATATAATATACCAGTGATGCCATTCCCTGCGGCGTACCTGCCAAGACAGCCAGCATAATGTATCCGGCTTGCGAAATACTACTGAATGCCATGAATCGTTTCAGATTGCTTTGACGGATGGCAAACAGGTTGGCAACCGTTATGGTAATCACAATCACGATGCACAACATTTCGCTCCATTGTTCCACCATCGGGCCGAATACTTTCACCAGAATAGACATCAGTGCGAAAGCTGCCGCACCTTTGGAGATAACAGACAGATAAGCGCCTACAGAGGTAGGTGCACCCTGATAGGTATCGGCTGTCCACAAGTGGAAAGGAACGAGGCTCAACTTGAATGCCAGTCCCGAGAAGAAGAATACCAATGCAAGGATTTGCAGCGGGCTTCCGGTCAGTCCGGCAGGAATATCTGTAAAGTACAGCGTACCTACTGTTCCGTAAATCATAGAGACGCCATACAGGAAGATGCCGCTGGAGAACAGTGCCGAAAGGATAAACTTGGCTCCGGCTTCTGCACTATGGCCTTTATATTTATCGAATGCCACCAGGCATGCCATAGGTACCGTTGCCAGTTCCAGCCCCAGGAAGAACAACAGGAAGTGTCCGGCACTTATCATGAAATACATACCCAGCAAGGTGCTGAGGGTAAGAATATAGAATTCGCCTTGTTTGTGGCGGGTATCTTCACGTTTCAGCCAGGTGTCGGCTTGGAGGAATACCAATATCGTGCCTATGGTGAGGATACTTTTCAGTACGGATGCCATAGGGCTGGAATGATACATGCCGCCAAATAGGGTGACTTCCTCCGGCCATAGGTTTGCCAATAGTTGGATAGTCAACAAGATGCATGCCATAGGACGTAGCCAGTGGCGTTGCTGTGCGGCCAAAAACAGGTCTAACAGGAACATCAGAATAAAAACGGCTGTCAGGCTCAGTTCTGCGTGCATATGGAGTATTGCAGTTATGTCCATCATCTTTATTTTTTAATTTTTAATTCTCGATTTTTAATTG
Source organism: uncultured Bacteroides sp. (assembly GCA_902388365.1). Taxonomy (GTDB): domain Bacteria; phylum Bacteroidota; class Bacteroidia; order Bacteroidales; family Bacteroidaceae; genus Phocaeicola. The sequence continues at coordinate 9,057 of CABMPB010000044.1, forward strand.
ACCAATTGACTTATTATTGGTTCTACACTATTGCTTATCATATCGCTCATCCAGAACGGTGCCAATCCCAGTCCTGCTACACAGGCGATGAGGCAGATTACCGCTACCCGTTCATCCCATGTGGCATCGGTCAGCTTTAAATGTTCGGGATTCAGTACTTTGCCATAAAGAATCTTGCCGACCACGCGAAGGATATAAACCGCTGTGATTACAATACTTGTGGTCGCCACCAGCGTACATACACGGTGGAAAGTATCATCATTTTGGAATGAACCAACGAATACGGTCATCTCGGCAACGAATCCACTCAATCCCGGCAGTCCCAGATTGGCAAGACCGGCAATCACATAGCCTACGGCAAGGAAAGGCATTATCTTCATCAATCCTCCCATTAGGCGGACGTCACGAGTGTGGGTACGTCCGTAGATCATACCGATAAGGGCGAAGAACAAAGCCGTCATCAAGCCGTGGCTCAACATCTGTAGAATGGCTCCTGTGCATGAGGTACGCGTCATCATCAGAAGGGCAAACAGCACCAGTCCGCAATGGGATACGGATGAATAGGCATTGATATATTTCAAGTCGGTCTGTACCACGGCGCTGAATGCACCGTAAACTACGGAAATGGTAGTCAGTATCAGGAATACGTCTCCCCACATGGCAGCGCCTTCAGGCATCAGGTACATGGCGATACGGAAACATCCGTAGCCTCCCAGTTTCATCAATACTCCGGCGTGAAGCATGGAAACGGCAGTCGGTGCGGAGGCATGACCGTCGGGACTCCATGTATGGAAGGGGAACAAGGCGCCCAGTACTCCGAAGCCCAGGAAGATAAGCGGGAAGAAGATGCGTTGCATTTCATGAGGAATATGCAGCTTGGCAATTTCCAGCAGGTTCATGGTTTCGCCGCCTGCACCATAGAAGATGCCGAGGATACCGATCAGCAGGAAGGCGGAACCTCCCATCAGCATCAGGGTCAGCTTCATGGCTGCGTATTCTTTGCGTCCGCTTCCCCATACGCCGATCAACAGGTACATCGGGATCAAGGCTACTTCATAGAACATGAACATGGTGAACAAGTCTGTAGAAATAAAGAAGCCGAACACTCCCAAACTTAATAAGGTGAACCACATAAAATATTCTTTGGTAAGCGGTTGCAGCTTCCATGAAGCGAAAGTGCCGGTAAAAACAATGATGGAACTGAGCAGCAACATGGCTACCGAGATACCGTCTACGCCTACCGAGTAGCATATATGGAGGGGTGCATACCAAGACGTGCTGGCAGTGAAAAGCATTTCTCCCGTAGCACCTGCCTGGCGTAACCCAATGTAATCAATGGTGAGGTAGACGGACAAAGCCAGCAACATAGAAGCGCCTGCCACCATCACCCCACGGACTTGATTGACGCTGCGCGAAGCCCAAAGCCCCGCGAGCATCAACAAAGGAACTATAATGAAAAAACTTAGTATGTTCATCTTTATACTTTATTATTCGTTTTGCTTGTAGGGGCGGATTGAATCCGCCCGATAACATTTTCTTTTATTGTATACGGGCGGATTGAATCCGCCCCTACGGATGATGTTAAATCAGTAATATCAGCGTCAGTATCAATGCTCCTGCCAGGAACCAAATGCTGTATTGCTGTACATTTCCGCTTTGCATATCTCTTATTTCATCGGCAGTGGCATGCGTGCCCCATGCGGTGAAGTTAAAGAACTGGTCGATAACGTGGCGGTCCCACCAAGCTATCGGGGTGCTGATGCAGCGGAAGATTATTTTCTTGGTTACGAACAGCCAGGCTTCGTCTATATAGAAACGATGATAGGCCGCTGTATGCAGGCTTTGGAATGTATGCGCCAACCGGTCGGCAATGGGCTGTTTCTTGCCTGCGTATATCCAGGTGGCAAGGGCAATAGACAGCACGGCGATGATGATGCTCGTTGTGGCTACCTGCATATCCAGATGGATGGCGTATGGCTCACCGTTACTGCTGACAAGTTCGCCGAAAGGGATGAAACCTGCTACGCAAGTCACGGCTGCCAGGAATATCAAGGGGATGGTCATGGCGAAAGGTGCTTCATGAGGAGTATGTGCATCCGGGCGGACACATGGGTCCGCCCCTACGGTGGCATGGGTTGCTGTAGGGGCAGACCCGTGTGTCTGCCCTTTCCATTCTCCATTCCAAAAAATGCAATAATACAATCGGAACATATAGAATGCCGTCATTGCAGCAATTCCCGTCATAATCCATCCCATTGCCGGACTGAATTGGAAGCAAGCCGTCAGAATCTCATCTTTAGAGAAGAAACCGGAGAACGGCCAGATGCCCGAAATAGCCAGACAGGCAATCAGGAAGGTCCAATGGGTAATCGGCATATATTTGCGAAGTCCGCCCATTGCGCTCATTTCATTACTATGTACCGCATGGATAATGCATCCGGCTCCCAGGAACAACAACGCCTTGAACATGGCATGAGTGAACAGGTGGAACATAGAAGCCATATATCCCAATCCTCCTTCGTGCGGATTCATAGAGGTACAAACTCCCAACGCCACAATCATAAATCCGATTTGGGAGATAGTGGAGAAAGCAAGTACACGTTTTATATCACTTTGTACACAAGCCACACTGGCTGCATAGAAGGCGGTAAATGCACCGATATATGCTATCCAGTGAAGTACGTCGGGCGCATATCCTATAAACAACGGGAACATACGTGCTACTAAATAAACACCTGCCACCACCATGGTTGCAGCATGGATCAATGCACTGACCGGAGTAGGGCCTTCCATCGCATCCGGCAACCAGATGTGCAACGGGAACATGGCACTCTTACCGGCACCACCCACAAACATCAGTCCTAATGCTAGCGGAATCATGGCTCCGGCAGCAACTAAAGCTCCAGTAACAGGAGTAAAGGAGAATGTTTCCGCATAATACCCATAAATCAGAATACCGATCAGAAAGCCCAAATCGGCAAATCGGGTTACTATAAATGCTTTCTTGCTGGCTGCTATCGCTTCTTTCTTTGTGTAATAGAAACCGATAAGCAGATAAGAACTTACACCCACCAACTCCCAGAACACATACATTTGGAAGATGTTAGTCGCTACCACCAGTCCCAGCATGGACATGGTGAACAAACTAAGGAAGGCATAGTAACGTTGGAAACCTTTTTCGCCCTTCATGTATCCGAATGAGTAGATATGTACCATCAGGCTGACGGTAGAAATAACGACCAGCATCATTACGGATATGGGATCGAGCATGATACCCATATTGATATGCAGGTTGGTGGTGAAAGGCAACCACTCAAAATTATAGGGCATGAGGGTAGGGAAGATGCCTTCTGCCGTACGTCCGCCTGTGAAATAATGGAAGGCGGTGAGGTAGGAAAGCAACGCCACTCCTGCCAGTGAGGCGGTGCCGATGGCTCCTGCCAGCCCGTTCTTCATGCGCATACCCGCCAGTCCCAGTATCAGGAAACTGAGGAAAGGCAGGATGAGGATTAGTATTGTATATTCCATAATCAATTCTTCATTTCATTTAAGTTCTTCACTTGGATATTGCGTATGTTGCGATAGATATTGATAATAATCGCAATAGCTACTGCTGTCTCTGCCGCACTCACACCGATGGCAAACAAGGCAAAGAAGAAGCCTTCCAGTTCGCCGGGAAAGAGATAACGGTTGAATACTGCGAAGTTTATATCGACAGAATTCAGTATCAGTTCCACGCTGATAAGCATGGCCAACAGATTGCGGCGGGTGAAGAAACCATAGATGCCCGCAAACATCATAAAGGTGGAAACCACCAGGTAATACTCCATATGTACCATAAATCTTATTCTTTTAAATTATCACGCTTCAGGACTTTCGCCCAGCGCGTGGGCTGGTTATCTTTTTCTTGCGATCATGATTCCTCCTACGATGCAGGCAAGCAACAAAATGCTGATTACCTCGAATGGCAGGATATATTGATATTTCCCCATCCCCATCAGTGCATGGCCGATGGTACGTACATCCAGTTCCCCGGGAACAAAGTGCGAGGGCAGGAATTGATTCTTCAGCATGACGAACAGACAGATAGCCAATCCCGCTATGGTGGAGATTGCTCCGGCTACCATCTTTCCGTTTTTCAGTTTCTCGGCCTTGTCTCCCTGTGAAGAAGTCAGCAAGATGCTGAATACATAAAGCACTGTAATACCGCCGGCATAAATCAGCAACTGCACGGCTCCCAGAAAGGAGTAGTTCAGTTCAAAGTAGATGCCTGCCGTACCGAACAATACAAATAGCAGGTAAGTAGCCGCACGCAGGATGCGCGAGGTAGTAACCGCCAGTACCGAACAGACAGCGATAAACAACGCTAGTACAATAAATACAATAAGTTGTAGTGTCATAATATCGTTTGTTTTTTATTTTTTGTTCAAGGTGAGAACCAGTTTGCTACGGTCGAACACGGCATTCTCAAACTCGGTATCAAACCGGATGGCGTCGTGCGGACAAGCATTCACACAGAGCTGGCAGAACATGCAGGCTCCCAGGTCGTACTCATATTTCACCAATACTTTTTTCTTCTTACCTGTTTCTTCGTCTGTCACCGATTCACTCGTTATGTGGATGGTGTCATTGGGGCAAGCCATCTGGCAGAGTCCGCAGGAAATACATTTATTATTACCGTTTTCGTCTGTCGGCATCATCAGCCGTCCGCGGAAGCGGGGAGAGATCTCCAATGTTGCACGGTTTTCGGGATATTGCTCGGTCACCTTGGGAGTGAAGAACTCCCGTCCTGTCACTTTCATTCCGGTGAGCAATGTTCCGATACCGTGCATTAAGCCTCCTATATATGAACGTTTTTCTTCTTTCATCAGAAATGCAATTTAAATACAACAATAATCACCATCAGCAACAGGTTGCACAAACCTATCGGAACCAGGTATTTCCATTCCAGTGTCAGTATCTGGTCGATACGCAGGCGGGGGAATGTCCATTTAATCCACATCAGCAGCCATACCACGAAGAAGGACTTGCCAAAGAACCAGATGAAACCGGGGATATAATCCATTACGGTATTGAATCCGTCCAGTCCGGGGATATGCAAGGGCATCCATCCACCCAGGAAGATGGTTGCGGCTACGGCGGCGATGATAAACAGGTTCACAAACTCTGCCACATAGAACAGGCCGAAGTGCATACCTGAATATTCTGTATGGTATCCGGCGGTCAATTCACTTTCTGCTTCGGGCAAGTCGAATGGACCACGGTTCACTTCTGCATTTCCGGCTATCAGATAGATAACAAATGCGATGAATGCAGGAATATGTCCTTTAAAGAGGAACCAGCCGTCTGCCTGGCGCTCTACAATTTCGCTGAGTTGCATGGTGTCGGTCAGGACTACGATCGTAAGGATACTCAGTCCCACGGACAGTTCATAACTGATCATCTGTGCACCGCTTCGCATGGCGCCAATCAATGAATATTTGTTGTTGGAACTCCAACCTGCCAGCAAAATACCTACTACACCGATGCTGGATGCTGCCATCAGGAAGAAAACACCTACATTAAAGTCTAGCACTTCCATACCTCTGTTGATGGGAAGGCAACTGAATGCCATGATGGAGGCGAGGATGACAATGTAGGGCGCCAGGTTGTACAGGAATTTATCGGCGTGGCGGATGGTGATGATTTCTTTAATCAACATCTTGAATACATCGGCAAACACCTGTATGGTTCCGTAAGGTCCTACACGCATCGGGCCCAGGCGGCACTGGAAAGCGGCGCACACTTTACGTTCCATGAAAATCATGATGATAGCAATGACTGCATATGTCAACATAATACATACGCCGATTGCTATGCATTCTATGAGTACTGCCAGTCCCTCGGGCATAAAGGAGGTGAGCAGTGAGTGTACCCATTGGGTTACTATACTAAAATCGAACATAATTATTAGTGGTTAGTGGTTAGTGATAAATGGTGAATGAGTTGGCGCCATTGTTCCTCAGGCATTAATCATTAACCACTTATCACTAACCGTTATTATCTATCTGTCAATATCCGGTACTACATAATCCACCGTTCCACCGATCGCAATCAAATCGGCAATCTTGGAGTTGCGGCACATCGTCTCCATGGCCGATACCAGCGGCAAACCGGTAGCACGGAATTTTAAACGATATGGGAATTTATCTCCCCGGCTCTCCAGATATACGCCGAATTCTCCACGACTACCCTCTACGGCAGTGTAATAATTGCCTTCCGGCACGCGGATAATCGGTTTCATCTTCTCTTGGAAATTGCCTTCCGGAATGTTATCTATCAATTGTTCTATGATATTCATACTTTCCAGTATTTCATCCATGCGCACCATGTAACGGGCAAAGCAATCGCCTTCCGTATAGACAATCTCTTTAAAGTCTACTTTGCCATACATAGCATACGGATGGCGTTTGCGCACATCGCAAGCCCAGCCGCTGGCACGTCCTGTACCTCCGGTTGCTCCGAATGAAATGGCATCCTCTCTGGACAGAACTCCTACACCCTTCAAGCGCTCCTGGGCAATGACGTTTCCGGTGAATACTTCATGGTATTCCTTCAATATAGGACGCAGGTAAGCGATAAACTCCTTTACTTTCTGTACGAAGTCCGGGGCAATATCCGCTTGCACGCCGCCTATGGTGTTGTAATTCTGTATCAGTCGTCCGCCGGTAGTTGCTTCGAATATATCCAATATTCTTTCGCGGTCGCGGAAACCATAGAAGAAAGCTGTCAGAGCACCCATATCCATGCAAAGGCAGGAGAAGAACAGCAGGTGGGAATCAATACGTTGCAATTCATCCATAATGGTACGGATATATTGCACGCGTTCACTAACTTCCACTCCCATGGCTTGCTCAATGCACATGCACAAGGCATGGCGGTTCTGATGTGCGCCCAGATAATCCAGACGGTCAGTCAATGCCAAGGTTTGGGGATAGGTGAGGCTTTCGCACATTTTCTCAATGCCCCGGTGGATGTATCCGCAATGCACATCCAACTTCTTGATAATTTCACCTTCCAGGGAAACACGGAAGCGGAGTACACCGTGGGTTGCCGGGTGTTGAGGGCCTATATTAATAATGTATTCATCTTCCTCAAAGATGGTTTCACGCTTTTCGATGACACTACCGTCATGCTGTATTTCCATATATTGTGTAGTGTCCACGGGTTCCTCGTTGGTCATGCGTAGCGGGTTGAGGCTTTCGTCAAAGTCTTTACGCAGGGGGAAACCTACCCAGTCATCGCGCAGGAACAGGCGGCGCATATCCGGATGTCCCACAAAGCGGATGCCATAATAATCATATACTTCGCGCTCATTGAATTCGGCGCCTTTCCATATATCGGAAACACTGGGAAGTTCCGGTTTCTCACGGTCGGTGGTGCGGGTGCTGAGCACCATGTTTTCTCCTGTGTTCGTATTTTCCAGATGATAGACTACTCCCAAACCTTCTTCGCCCCAGTCCATTCCGGTCAGGCTGCGCAGAAAGTCCATATGTTTGCCTTGCCGCAGGTTGAGCATTTCCTCATGCAGTTTTCCGGCAGGTATTTCTATTCTCTCACTCATGCTTCTTCAGAGGTTTGCGGTTTATCTTCCTTGCGGTTTACTCCGCCAAAGAATTTTTCCAGTTTAACTTTACGTTGCAATTGTATCATGCCGTACAGCAGGGCTTCGGGGCGTGGCGGGCATCCGGGGATATATACATCGACGGGCAGAATCTTGTCCACACCGTTCAGTACATGATAAGATTTCTTAAACGGTCCGCCGCTGATGGCGCATCCGCCTACGGCGATAACGTATTTAGGATCGGCCATCTGGTCATACAGACGTTTCAGTACCGGAGCCATCTTATGGGTAATGGTTCCTGCCACCATAATCATATCTGCCTGGCGCGGACTGGCACGTGCTACTTCAAACCCGAAACGGGCAAAATCATACCGGGCAGCACCCACTGCCATGAATTCAATGCCGCAACAGCTTGTGGCAAACGTAAGCGGCCACAATGAATTGCTGCGTCCCCAGTTAATGAGGTCGTCCAAACAGCCCACCAGCACATTGGCGCCACCTTCGTTAAGCTGTTTGACCATGTTCTCCAAATACTCATTATCTTTGAAGTCTTCATAAGGGATAGACTTTATGGTTGGTTTCTTTACTTCCATTCCAACGCTCCTTTCTTCCAGGCATAAGCCAGACCCAAAACCAATACTACTAAAAAGAAGAGAATACTGACAAGGCCGTACACTCCCAAATCCTGTACCACAACTGCCCAGGGAAACAGAAATACCGTTTCCACATCGAACATCAGGAAGAGGATGGCAAACAGATAGTAACCTACCTTGAATTGCATCCACGACCGTCCGCGTGTGGGAATACCGCATTCATAGGCTTCCCCCTTTTGCGGGTTGTATGAACGGGGAGAGATAGCACGGGCAATACCCAATGCTACGGCAACTAAAGCAATTGCCGTCAAGATAACGACAACTAATAATGTGAAATACATATCTAAACTTTTTTTGATTAGACAAACAAGAATATATGAACCTACTTATAAAACGCTTATTATAAGGATTCTTACTCAGCAGAAGGCTGAAAGTATGTTAAATCTTAAATGATAATTCGCCGAAGCGCGTAGATGTAGTAATCCACCGCATTCGTGTGAAGCGAATAAAAGGAAGGAGAAATTATATGATTTGTTTGTAGCTCTTGCTTCAGATGCTCGTTCAGAGTGGTCAGCAAGCGTGCAATGCACTTGAATTTTGAAGTATTCGGATTATCAAGCGACATGGCAATCTGTGGAACATCGGCAAAGTTGTTTGTAAATATGAAGTCTACTGTTCTTTTGCACGGATCTTGCTGTTGCTGATAACAGGAGGTATTCGGATGATAATTTGTTGCCTCAAATGTATAATGATCCTGTCCTACTGTTACTATAAACAATAGGAAAAAGAGGATATATACAACTGATTTTAGCATATTGTTCATCTTGTCATCCTTTTATGAGGCTGCAAAGATAGACAATTTATTGAAGCTCCATTGAGGAAAATTGGATTTTTTATGTATAAAAATCGTTATCATAAGTAAATACCGGTGCTTCTTTCCATAAAAGACAAAGTCAATCAAAGAATTTTAAGAGGATTGTAATAGGAAAATTTAATGTAAAGAGTTCAACATAAATAAAATCATAGTCGAATGTATCTCCATCCTCTCTTGAGAGGGGCAGGGGTGTGTGAATGGCATTGACGTATCCCATTCGTAAGTATTTTATATAATAGCCTGGATACTAGATACTTATTTACTTAAAATATTCAACAAAAATGGGGTTCTCTTCAGAAGAGATCCCCATTGTGCTGCAAAGATAGCTATAATTCCGTAATCTGAAAATTTTCGCTGCAAAAAAGTACTCCTAAGTGGCAAAGAAGAGATCATTGTTTGTCGGAATTGTATGAAATTTAGTCTGTATATATCATAATATCAGTTGCTTATGTAAGGTTGGGGATCTCTTCTGAAGAGAACCCCAAAAAAGAAATGAAATTTGGTGGCTTATCTGAGTCTCATCTTTCAGGGGAATGAATCGTTAATTGTAATGTTTTGATGGAAATAAATAGTAATGTGGAGCTTGGAACTCAGCTGCTCCCTCTAAAAGATCAAAACATAACGAGCAAGGCGCCTAAGTTACTGCTAAGCAGTTCAATCGCTTTCAGCTCAGACCCGGGGTCAAATCAAGGAGTCGCGTCGTTGATGGGGGAAGGAAAAGAATACTCTGACGGTAAGTGGTATTATCTGTTCCTGCATAACAAAGAACTCAAACGCTATATTGAGATCTTTACCGGTAAGAAAACCGTCATAGTTAAAACCCAATCGGGAGTCGAAGAAGAGAGGCGTTTTTGTTTTAAGGTATTCTCCTACACTACTGCCGATCATAAGAAACGCTTTGAAAAATGCCCTTATAGTAAGGAAGCATATGCCGAACGTCGTGAATCTGCCCTTGCCGTGAGGGAAGCTTTCGCGACAGGTTCTACACAGAAGCTGAATGCTTTAACGAATGAAAAAGAAATCATAGGTGATGGCTATCTGTTTGTCTGTGCTCCTTTGGAAGAATTGAACCTTATCCTGGTCAATATGACTCCCCGGCAATATCTTGCAACTAATTACAAGTCTTATAGTGCGGCAGTGATCCCTCACAGGCAGATGGAAGAATTCATCTATCTGTATGAATCCATGCCTTACAATATTGAGCTGATGGAGCGTCCTTTGGAGGACTATATCCAGAAGAAGCAGAAGATCCGCATCACGAGTGGCATCTTCAAGGGGAAAGAGGGTTGCATCATGCGTCTGCACCGGAACACCAAACTTGTGTTTGCTTTTGGGAATATGACGGTTGCTATCAGTTATCTTCATGCGTTTCCATTTGAAAAGATTGATTAGTTTTTAATAAGCCATCCATACGCCCTGATGGACGATGGATGGCCGGTAGAGTTACAGATGCAACCAGGGTTGCAAATCTGCATATTCAGCAGTGACATTCAGACATGGACAGGCTTTTAGCGGATTCAAGTCATGATGCCCGACAATCAAGGCAGACGGATAGCTTTCGTGCAATGCCGTCAAGAGGGTTCGGAGTGCGGCGCGTTGTTCGGGCGTGCGGGTGTCCTTCGGAGTTTTACCATCGGAAGCCAGACCGCCTATATAGCATACACCGATACTGTGACGGTTATGGTTCCTGCAATGGACACCGGCCATTTCCGGTGCCCGTCCAGTTTCTACCGTTCCGTCTGTAGGCACCACATAGTGATAGCCACAGCAGCTCCAGCCGCGTGAACGGTGATAACGGTCGATGTCCTTACATCGCAACTTGCAGCCCTCCCTGTTGGCGGAGCAGTGAACTACAATAAGAGTGATCTTGCGCATTGTCTTTAAAGGTTACCGCTTATTGCACCACCGGCAGCACCGGTCAGCAGCAGTTCAAAGACACGGACCACGTAAAGGATTACGTTCTTCCAGTTGATTTTCATACTTTTCGTTTTTAAGAGAATGATAATTAGTAATTTCATAATTGAACGGCATTATTTAAAGCTTGGCGGCATTCTCACCGGCATTGTCCGAAGATGTTCTGCCTTTTGCGGCATCCAGATCCACCGTACTTTCGCCGGACTTTTCGGCTTTCAGGGTAGCTGCCTGTGCTATGCGGCTGCTCACCACATTGAATGTGGCACGAGAGCGCAGGTTCTCAAAGTCCTCTCCCGGTGTGAATACGATGTTGACGGCGTTGATGTTGCCTTCTGTGAATTGTTTCAAGCTTTCCGCACCTTCCGAAGTCAGAGAGAGCCAGAAGTTACCCAGCTCTGCCAGTTGCACTTTTTTGCCTTCCAGAAGCATTTCTATCAGGCATTCGCACATGTCGGCTATTACGCCTTTCACCGTTCCGCGGGTGAACACGCCATTGTGGTCGGCAATGTGTTTTACAAACTTGCCGAACGGCATTATTTCTGAGATTTGAGGCTTGGCATAAGCCTTCGGGGATGCATCGATGTTCACAGGATTGCCCATCATAAATACGCTGTAATTGATCATAATTATATAAATATTAAAAGGTTTATTGTCATGGGGATGTTCGTTCATCCTTCCGACACGACAAAGGTAATACGGGAAAATGCGGAATAAAATTCTGTTGATAATCGTTTACTAACTATTGACTTTCCATTGATATCCCGTTGACATTTCATTGACTTATGGATGATAAAGAAAGCGCTAGTATTACTTTCCATATCTATGGAGGCAGTAACCAGATACTTCCCAATGCCACTACTGCCACTCAGAATTTTTATGGCGGTCGTGCCTTGCAGGATAAGCCAGACGGGGGAAAAGACATGGATGATCTCCTTGCATCGGTAGCGGCCCGTCTCTCTGTATATATTAATAAGGTGGAGGATGTGGAACTCTATCTGTCGCAGATTGTAGAATGTGCCAGTGCTGCCGAGTTGGCTAAAGTCATCATCAATATGGCGGAACGGGAACCGAACATCACTCAGGAACTGATTGTGAAGGAAAAATTCATATCCTTGTTTCTTTCCATCACCCCCAAGTTTACATCGGGCAAGAGTATTGACAATATTCGTGCACGCATCAATGATGCTTGGGCTAAGCGTCCGAAAAGACGGAACTAAATTTACTAAAATCTACAGAACGTATGTATCCCTTTTTTATGATACCACCCAGTATCCTGACTGCCGCAATGGTAGCGGTGGGCAGATGTGTGGGCAATAATATTCTGCCTTTCTTTACCACAGGAGATAAGTTGAAACCCGCAGGCGATGAACTGAAGAACGTGAACATGGACGAGTTGGTGAAAGAATTGGTTCAGAAAATAAAAGGGCAATCACCTGAAGTGGTGAAGGCAATAGAAAATATCGGCAGGGAAGAAACTGTATTTGATGCCACCGATTCCATCTATTTTGACCAGATAGCCGCTGCACAGGAATTTCTGAACGAGAACCACAATGCAGATCTTGCACGTGTTCAGCGGCTGTTGCAGAAGATGATTCCTGAGCGGTATTATGATGCCATAGCGCAGTTGAAGGAGCACCAGGATTCGGCTGTAATCTATAATATTTATGGTGGTCAGCATCTTCATGCGCCAAACGCCAGAGAGGTGGAGCAAAACTGGGAGAAAAAATGAAGTTAACTTCATTGGCCAAGTAAGTTAAGTTAGTTGGGTAAGTAAGTTAAGTTACTTGGCGGTTTAAGTCAACTTATTTTTCTTGGGGAGTTAAGGCTAATTTTTAATTTGAATACTAAGTGTGCTACAAAAAGATTGGCAACCATTTAAAATTGCAATTTAAAAGGATGGGTATTGGATATGGACATTAACATTAACAGGTTCTTCGAAGCTATAGATTATGAACTGTTACTGAGGGTGGTAAGTCTTTATATAAAGGAGAAGTTGGTTCTTTACATAAAGTGAAGTTAGAAAGCAAAAGTTTGAAAAAATCTCCTTTGATTATCTAGGTTATATCTTCTGCTTCTGGGTGGTAGTGAATCTGAGGAGTTATAAGTCTTTTACGGTATTCTTGCTGGGTATCAGTAAGAAGTCGAGGGTGAAAATCTACTAATCTATAAGGTTGTGGAATTTATCGAGCAAAACGATGATTAGTTTTGAATAATTTGCGGGTGTGTCAATTCTCAAATAATGAGATGGATAAACTATTATGCTAAGTTTAACAAGTTGGAGTTCAGAAAAGTAATGCATGTACTGAATGAATGTCTATTTCGCTGTATGAAATTTGAACGTAAGAGCCTGGGAGCTTTTAGTACCGCTATTAGATCGCTAGGAATTACAGTTCAAAACGCCAAGTTTTATTTATTTACGGGGTGTATAGATATTGTTTGTGTATAATGATAGTTTGTTTGGCTGATAATTAATGAAAAACCAAGTACAAAGAATCCTGTGATGGGAGATTGGCAAGTATGGTTTCAAGAGAAGGGAATGGAAAGTCCTTCTGCTTAATTATCTATGATTATTTTATGTTACTAATTATCTATAGTGTATAACTGATTGAGGTTTACTTTATTTATGACTTCTGTTCCTAATGTTAAAATGAATTTTTTGTTGAGTGTTGTATATCAGATCCTTGCTTTGTTTCTACCTTTTATTACAGCACCTTATGTGTCACGTGTCCTTGGTGCAGATGGCATTGGTATTTATAGCTATACTTATTCTGTTCAGATGTATTTTTCTATGTTTGCTACATTAGGCACAGCATCTTATGGCGCACGAGAAATAGCTCGTGCGCGTAACAATCATCAACGTTTTAGTCAACTTTTTTGGGAGATAGAAACATTAGCTGTGATAACTTCTTTCATTAGTATAATAATATGGGGAGGATGGATATATTTTCAGATACAATATCAGATTATTTATCTTGTTTTTACGATGTCACTTGTTGGTACGATGTTAGATATATCATGGCTCTTTACTGGGTTAGAGAAGTTTAAATATATTGTTTGTCGTAATACTATTATTAAATTGATAGGTGTTATGCTTATTTTCCTTTTTGTGAAAGAAAAAGACGACTTGTTGCTCTATATTTTTCTGATGACATTTACAAATTTAGTTGGAACATTATCAATGTGGATTTATATTCCTAAGATTGTGTTGAAACCTGATTTTAGCCATTTTAGTATAGTTCGGCACATTCGTGAAACATTGATTTATTTTGTGCCTACTATTGCCGCATCGTTATATACTATTCTCAATAAAGTTCTTATTGGAGCCATTTCTAACGATCCAAGAGAAAATGGTTATTATGAGCAAGCTGATAAGATTATTAATATGTCAAAGATGTTTGTATTTATAGCTCTTAATAGTGTTATTGGGGTCCGTATGTCTTATCTTTTTGCTGAGGATAAAATAGAAGAAATACACCAACGTATCTACCGATCTGTTGATTATGTTTTTTTTGTAGGTGTTGGCATTGTTTTTGGACTTGTGGGAGTGTCCGGCCGCTTTGTTCCTTGGTTTTTTGGTTCAGGTTTTGAAAAAACAGCAGCGCTTATTCAATTGCTTAGCCCTATTATTCTTATTGTTGCTATAAGTAATGTCCTTGGATCTCATTATTATACTCCTGCTGGATTACGTGCAAAAAGTGCACGTTTTATTATTTATGGTGCCATACTTAATTTATTTATTAGCTATTTTTTGATTTCATTTTATCAAAGTTATGGAGCGGCTATTTCATCTCTTATATCTGAATCTGTTGTCACAATACTTTATTTTAAATATTGTGATAATTACTTGGAAATAAGTATGGTATTGAAACTTCTGTGGAAGAAGATAATTGCTGGAGTAGTTATGCTCTTGGTCATCTGTATAATAAATAATTTGATAAGTCTAAATTCATTGGCGGTTGTCTGTGAAATTATATTGGGAGCAGTTACTTATTGTATACTACTTGTTGTGTTAAGAGATACATTTGCAGATTTTCTTTTTAGAGGGCAGATATTAAATAGAATACAAACAAAATAATATGTTACCTATAAAAATGAAACTTCCGGAAAGTTTTTTGGAGGAAGAGGAAAGATGTTGCTATATAGTGACGCATGAGATGAAGAAAGTGTGGGCTGTAGAGTTGGATCTTCTTTGTCAGTTTCAATTGGTGTGTAAAAAGTATGGTTTGCGTTATTGCGTAGATGGTGGAACAATGTTGGGAGCTGTACGGCATAAAGGCTTTATCCCTTGGGATGATGATATTGATGTTGTAATGTTGCGTAACGATTATGATAAATTATGTACAGTTGCGTCTAACGAATTTGAAAATCCATATTTTTTTCAAACTCAAGAAACAGATCCGGGATCTATGCGTGGGCATGCACAATTGCGTAATAGTGAAACTACAGGGATTCTTAAAGATGAAATGAATGGTCGCTTTTCGTTTAATCAAGGTATTTTCCTTGATATTTTTCCGCTGGATTCACTCCCTTCTGATAATGATGAATTTATTAAATATGTTAAAAATGTTCACTATTTAAATAAGAAGGCCCATAAATGTGCTAACTATAGTTTTCGATATATGTCAAGTAAAAACCTGTTAAAACGACCAATTAAATCACTATATCATAAGCTTAGGTTTTTATTTGCTAATGACAGTGTTGGGGCAATCCAACATTATACTTCTTTTCAAAATGAACTTATACGATATAAGGGATTGGATTCTGAATATGTAGCAAAACTTTGTTTTACGCCATTCGAAAAACGACTTCGTTGGAAAAAATCGTGGGTTATTGAAACGAAGGAAATAACTTTTGAAATGCTTCGGGTATCTGTTCCTATTCATTATGAGGAGTTTTTAAACTCTTTTTTTGGTGATTGGCATAAATTTATTAAAGGGGCGTCTGCTCATGGAGGAGTAGTCTTTGATACGGAGAAATCATATAAAGAATATTTAAACATTAAATAAACAATGATAATAGGTTATACTACCGGGGTATATGATCTTTTTCATATTGGTCATTTAAATCTCTTGAAAAATGCAAAGGGTATGTGTGATAAACTTGTTGTGGGTGTCACTGTGGATGAATTGGTTTCTTATAAAGGTAAACGGGCGATGATTCCATTTGAAGATCGCATAGAGATTGTACGTAGTTGCAAATATGTGGATGCAGCTGTGCCACAATATAATATGGATAAGTTGGAAGCTTGTAAAAAGTTAGGCGCTCAATATCTATTTGTAGGTGATGATTGGTATGGGACTGAAAAATGGCAGAAATATGAACAGTTATTTACTGAGGCTGGAGTGCGTATAATTTACTTTCCTTATACGAAAGGTGTTTCCTCTACAAAAATAACAGAAGCTTTGAATGCAGTGCGAAAACATGACCTTCATGATGTAAAATGATAGAGATATGGTAGATAAAGAGCAATGTATGAGTTCGTTTCTCATGTATAGACGAGTGGTAAATCAGGATATATCATTTCCTAATTTTCCTCCTCCTTTAACAATTCCATTAAGTTGGAAGAAACTGGAAATCTATGAAAGTAATCAATTGATGGAGTATTTACGAGAGGTTATATGTAAGGTCACATCTGATGGCAAAGCGGCGTTAGCTTTATCAGGAGGAATTGATTCCGCTATTTTGGCAAAATTTATGCCTTATGGTTCAACTGTTTATACATTTAAATGTGTTTGGGATGGTGGAAATACCATTGATGAAACAGAAATGGCAGCAATTTATGCAAAAGAGTGTGGTCTTAATCATAAAATAATAGAGATTACATGGGATGATATGGTTACTTTATCGCCTGTCTTGATGAAGCATAAAAGAGCTCCGCTGCATTCTATTGAGGTACAAATTTATAAAGCTGGACTTCAAGCCAAAAAGGATGGATTTACAAAAATGATATATGGTGAAAGTGCTGATGTAAATTACGGTGGCTTAAGTAATATTCTTTCACGAGATTGGCGAATTGGTGATTTTATTGAGAGGTATGCTTATCTTAAGCCTTGGAAGGTCTTAAAAAATCCCAAAGTAGACTTTTCTCCAGTGTTGGCCTACGAACATGATGGCTTTGTTGATGTACATCGCTATTTATCAGAGTTTGATATAATAGAATCAATGAATTCTTATGTGAATGCTTGCCAAACGGCAGGAGTGGAATTTGTAGCCCCATATTCAGATACACATTTAGCTGTTACTCTTGATTATGCCCGAATAAGGAGAGGTGAAAATAAGTATATGATACGAGAAATATTCCATCGATTATATCCATCACTTCATATTCCTCCCAAAATACCTATGCCGCGTCCTACCGATTTGTGGTTGAAGAACTGGGAAGGGCCGACTCGTCCCGAATTTCTGTCAAATTGTGTGGAAAAACTGACAGGAGATGAGAAGTGGCTTTGTTGGATTCTTGAGCGTTTCTTGAATATGGTTGATGCTATGTAATTATATAAACTGTCAGGTAATGAGGAACCTGATGTTTGACTCTATGAAAGGTTGTTTCATCATTGTTACTAGAGAAAGTCTTTGGGACGAATGTAGTATCTTATATCGTGTAGAGAATAATTAACCGGAAGGGGGCTGTGTGGATGGCTATGTTGCCGCTTTGCTTTTTTTTATAGCTTTTCTAGCGCTTTGTATGCTTATATAGCAGAAAGAATAGTTAGCCGGAAAGAGACATTTAATATTATTTGTTGGTGTTGTGGAAATAGTTCGATGGAAGACGAAATAAGGAATCTTTGGTTATATCAAGCATATGATGTTTTTAAACAGTATGATACAGGTGTAAAATTAGATTATATAATATTGTTATCTATATTGTTTGTCTGCATTATTGTGTCTGGGAAATGTTTAAAAACTGCAACTAGAAAATATTGGATAATATCTATTCCATTGATCTTTCTATTTTCTTTAGTTGAAGGCTTACGGTATTTGCGGGGAACAGATTACTTGAATTATGCTTTGTTGTATAAGTATTATGGAGATTCAGCCTCTATTGAAATAGTATACATATATATGCAAAAAATATTTCATGCTATGGGAGTAGCATATTGGGGGATATTTGTTATATATGCTTTTTTATGGATTATCACTTTACTCTATTTTTTGAGAAGCTATAAAGAGATTATAGCATTTGTATTGCCAATATTTATTGTTTTTGGTTTGGCTAATTTTGAATGTTTTATACGACAAAATATTGCCTTGTCTATTATTTTTGTATTTCTTCATTTTTTATCAAAACAGAAACACAGAAAGGCATTATTTTGTGCGTTAATAGCTTTTCTTATTCATTCCAGTTCGGTAGTTTTTATTTTCTATATACTTTTAATATGGAATTTCCGTTTTATGGTAAATCCATTTATAATTGCACTTTTGTATATATTAGCTGTCTTTATCATTGATGCTAAAATTATGGGTGTTGTTTCTAAATTAATCTTATTGAGTCCTACTATTGATGGAACTGCTATGTCTAGCTATATTGAAAATGCTGATAGTTGGTTTGGTGGTGATGCAACAAAAGAAAAGTTTGCAAGAGGTATGCTCACAAAAATAGGTGCTGCGGTCTTTGACCTTACAACAGTCTTCATTACTTATGAACATATAAAGGTAAAAAGTAGAGAAAATCAAAGGTTTATTTTCTTTTATAATCTGTTCTGTGTTTCGTTAATTTTTTCACAGCTATTTTTTACTATGGAAATACCAAAACGTTTTTTTAGTGCCTTTTATATGTTTGTTTCATTTTTAATAGCTTATATTTTCCGATTAAAAACATCGTCTAAAACTGTTTATTTCGCGCGTTGCATAATTATTATATATATATTTGTTTTTTTTGTTAAAAATATTCTTTTATTTCCTAGCCAATTATTTGTATGGGATGCTCATGGAATATATAACTTTCATTTATAATATGGGACAAGAAACTTTTAAACTTGCTTTGATTATAGTTACCTATAATCGGAAAGAATTATTACTTAGATGCATGAAAGCCTCTATCTTCCAATCCTATCTTCCCGAAAGTATATTTATTATTGATAATGCTTCTACTGATGGAACCTATGATAGTCTTCAACAAAACGGATTGTTGAAGCATGATGTTATAGATATACAGTATTTTAGATTGAATAGAAATGAAGGAGGAAGTGGTGGATTCTATTTTGGTTTAAAAACAGCTCATGAATCAGGTAAATATGATGGTTATGTTTTGATGGACGATGATGGAGTACCTGATAAGGATGAGCTGAAGTATCTAAGTCTATATATGAATAAATATGATTATATAAATGCTTTTGTACTATCAGAAAATGATTTCTCTCAGACAGCGTTCCCTCGTAAATCATATGGATTTAATCGTTCTTTGATTGAGAAAGAATGTACTCAAGATGGTCTGATCTTGAATTATTCTGCACCATTTAATGGTACATTGTATAGCAGAAAATTAGTTGATAAAATTGGCTATCCAATTCAGAATATGTTTTTCCAAGGTGACGAGGCGAATTATCATAAAAGAGCTATAAAAGCTGGTTTTATCCCTGTTACTATAGTTAAATCAATTCATTACCATCCCTGTAAGATACCTCAAATCTATCATTTTTCTTTGGGAATAAAGAGTTTTACATTGAGCATTGAGGATACTCCTCTAAGAATATATTGTAAGCATAGAAATTTAGTGTATAATAGGTTTTCAATATATGATTATGGATATATAGTATTTACTTATTTTTTATATTCTTATCTCTATCTTTTTATGCAAAAATCGTGGAAGAATTATATAATATTTAATAGGGGCGTATGGGATGGTATTTTTAAAAGGATGGGAGGACATTATCGTTATTTACATCTGTAACTGAATAATTATTTGTATTTTCTAGGCTTATAATTGATTAGCGTTCAAATATAATATCTTTCATATTGCATAATAGATTCAGGTATTTGTTGCCATAATCAAATCTTAATGATAAATGTATAGCAACAAGTGATTTTGAACCGTTCTTTATTTGCTACAAAGCGGAAACTGTACTTGTGAGGGAGTCCATCTAGACTTTCTGCTTCCGTAGCCAAGTCCCATTATAGCCTATTTGATAAATAGTATAGGGATAGTGCCATCATCTGGGTTCTGTCCAAGTGGATGGTAAATCTTAAGAAACTTCATCTTACTACTCTGTGGAGGATGGATCTTCGCTGTCTTTGGGAGTGGAAAGACTTCGTATCTTTGTTGATATGGGATGTATATTCAGCAAGGTAATTCGTATCTTTATCTTCTAGAAGTATTTTTATATTAATCGGTAAAGAAATGTGGCTTTATTATCTCATACTTTTTGGAATCATCGTTAACCTTCAAGGATGAATGCATCGACAACTTGATAATCGAACTTTTTATTCGCTTTCTTGTGAGGCATGAAAAAAACGAAGACTTCGATAGTGTCAAAATGACCGAAGTTTCGGCAGAGTATCATATAATGATTTTTACTTGTAAGATGCATGAGATTTTACTTGGTTGTTGGAATTGTGAGAAGCTGACGCGATGATATGAGGAGTAAAAAATAATTAGTTTTAAAAAGGACTTTGTTTTAGCATCATTATAGGAAGGCCACTGGGTAGCGGCTTTAAACGTGTGATACATCAAGATTGAACGCTAACAAATTACTAAATAACATGAAATCATTTTTCTATTTGGGAGTAAATATAAGCCTTTCATATTCTTATGTTTGGGACAAATTTTGGTCCTTTTTTTGGAAGCGTAGTATGAAATATTGTGGTAGGGGTGTGTACTTGCGTCCAATGTCTAGCGATATTAAAGGTTTGTGGAATTTAAGTATCGGTGATTATTCTAGCATTCCCAAAGGTAGTATCCTTTATTGTACTGAGGCTCCTCTTATTATTGGAAAGAAAGTCATATTTGGACCACGACCGACCATAATCACTGGTGACCACCGTATTGATGTAATTGGTAAGTATATTATGGATTCTGACGATAAGTTACCCGAGAATGATATGCTTGTAAGGATAGAGGATGATGTGTGGTGCGGAGCTAATGTTACTATATTAAAAGGTGTAACGATTGGCCGCGGTTCTGTAGTAGCTGCTGGAGCAGTGGTAACAAAGAGTTGTCCCCCGTATAGCATTATTGGCGGTGTGCCAGCAAAAGTACTAAAACGTAGATTTACAGACAAACAGATTATTGAACATGATATACTTTTGAGCGGTATGCTTTAATTAACATAATAATATATGAATATTAGCAGTCGCCGGATACAAAAGAGTGTTATTCTGTTGAATTACCGCATAGGGATAATTGCATGATAAACAATATGGCAGTCGAACGTACCAACTGCTCTTTCACAGTTTTACTAAAGAATTTTCTTTATTTTGACAATGAAAGGGTGTGTTGATATTATTTATTATACTGTTGTAGAAACTGCAAAAATCTATTTAACGGATATCAAAGGATAGAATCTATGTGGTTTGGCAGATTATATTTAGGGAATAATATCATAAAAACTTGTCTTAGGGGCTGTATTACTATGAATTCTGAAAAAATAATTGAAATGTGAATTATTTTATGGTGATTATCAATGGTAAGAGAACTGAATGTTTAATAATATAGATCATGATACAGACAAAAGAAGATTTGAGAACTTACCTCCAAGCTGATCTACAGCGTTTCAATAATTACATTCCTAATTTGAAAGATTGGCTGCTTCATAATGAAGTGTGGTATATATTTCGATATATCAGGAACCTAAGATATGTCGAGTACTATAGAAATTGCAGAGGAATAAGAACCGTTTGCTATCTTTGGTATTTCTTTCATTATAAGCGGCTTGGATTTAAATTGCATTTTATTATTTATCCCGGAACTATTGGTTCTGGCTTTAGAATTTATCATTCTGGTGGTTTCGTACATGTTGGACCAAATGTAACGATTGGCAAGAATTGTACAATACTCCCAGGGTGTGTATTCGGTAATAAGTATGAAGAACCATGCAATGAGTCTGTAACTGTAGGCGATAATTGTTATTTTGGATTGGATGCTAAGATATTAGGAGGCGTGAAAATAGGTGATAATGTAACAGTAGGTGCCAATTCTATTGTAACTAAAGATATTCCTGATAATGCAATTGTGGCAGGAATACCTGCGAAAATTATAAGATTTAAAAAAGGACCTAATTTATGAATATTTGCAAGGGATATACCATTTGCTGGTTCTCATAAACTGTATATTGAAATTGGATATTTATTAAATTATAAATAAATACTATGACTAAAGTTATAGTCCTTGCAACTTCTCGCCAAACACGTGGTGGAATAACTTCTGTTATTAAAGCTCATCAAAAAGGAAAGCAGTGGAAAAAGTATCGTTGCAAATGGATTGAAACACATATTGATAAAGGTGTCTTGTGGAAACTTTTTTATTTGTGGAAAGCACTTTGTACATATTCCCTCTTTTTACCTTTTTACGATATTGTCCATATCCATATAAGTGAACCTCCTTCTGCTTTTCGCAAATCTTTGTTTATACTTTGGGCAAAGATATGGAGGAAAAAGATAATTATACATTTTCATTCATTTTCACCAGATACCACTATTAATAGTGACTATAGATACATTTATAAATATTTATTTAGCATGGCAGATAAAGTTGTAGTTTTATCTGAATACTGGAAAGAGATCGTTAATTCTGTTTTTAATTTAGATACTAAACTTCAGATAATTTATAATCCTTGCATTTGTGAGATTTCGCCTGCTGCTTATATCTTAAAGAAGCAAATATTGTATGCTGGTACTGTAAATAGAAGAAAGGGATATGTTGATTTAATAAACGCTTTTTCCATAATAGCTACTCAATATCCCGATTGGCAGCTTGTGTTTGCAGGAAATGGTGACATTGAACAGGGAAAACGGTTAGCTACCTCTTTGGGGCTTGAAAGACAAGTTCTTTTTTTAGGATGGATAACTGGAGAGACTAAAGATCGAGTTTTTAAAGAATCTGCCATCTTTTGTTTGCCTAGCTATGCAGAGGGATTTCCTATGGCAGTCTTGGATGCTTGGGCATATGGACTTCCTGTAATTACGACACCGGTTGGTGGAATACCTGACATAGCAAAGGATGGAAAAAATCTTTTGTTGATTAAGCCGGGAGATGTGAATGGAATGGCTTTGCAAATAAAAAGGATAATTGATGATAAAACCCTTAGAGTAAATATAAGTAGGGAGTCGTATTATTTATCCCATTCAATATTTAATATAGATACAATTAATAGACAAATAGAAGATTTATATACTGCTCTTATGGAGTGATTTCTTAATTTTTTAATGCTTATTTCTTTATGGTAAAAGAAATCAATGGCTGTCTGTTCTTTGATGGTTACTGTTTGATAACAGGTTCACTGGATTGTGTCCCTATGAACGGGAAAAATCTGATTTTAACAATCAGTCCTAATAGTTATGGAATTTCAGTGAAAGACAAAGAAATGAATGAGGCTTTGAAAGGTGCTGACTACCTTCAGCTTGATGGCGTTTATTTCGGTTGGCTTCCATGGTTTCGCGACGGGAAACGTACAAAACGTATAACCGGCTGGGATAGTTTTATCTATTACGCAAACCGTTTGGAAAGAACTGGCGGAAGAATGTTCTTCCTTGGTTCAACAGCGGATACTCTCACTAAAATTAAGGCGAATATGGAAAAAGATTTTCCCCATGTGAAAGTCGATGCCTATTCACCTCCTTATAAATCTGTTTTTAGCGAAGATGATAATAACCTGATGCATGAGGCTGTCAATGCTTTTAGTCCGGATGTGCTAGTTGTGGGAATGACTGCCCCCAAACAGGAGAAATGGGCATATCAGAATAAGGAAAAATTGAGTACGCATATTATTATTTGTGTCGGAAATGTTTTTGACTGGTATGCGGGTAATACTAAGCGGCCTGATATTTTTTGGCAGAAAATAGGGATGGAATGGTTGGTACGTATTTTTTATCGTCCAGAAATATTTAAACGAAACATAGCGAATCAGATGATTTTTTTCTGGCATTTGTTGTTGGCGTTACTTCGTATTAGAGACTTTGACAAGAATACTTCCCATATCAAAAAACGTAAATAAACAGAGATTAGTATATGATTAAAACCACAATTATCGGATTGGGTAAGATGGGCATGTCCCATTGTGCCATATTGGGAGCACATCCTGACGTGGAGATGGTAGCAATGTGTGATACTGACAATTTGCTGCAGAGTGCTTTCAAAAAACTGACTAGAATCCAGTGTTATACAGATTACAAGAAAATGATAGACGAAGTAGGACCGGATGCTGTTTTTATTGTGACTCCAACCAAACTTCATTATGAAATGGTAATGTATGCGATGGAGCATGGTTGTCATGTGTTTTGTGAGAAACCTTTTAGTTTAACACCCGAAGAAGGAGAGAGAATGGTAGCGGTGGCCAAGGCGAGGAGACTAGTGAATCAAGTGGGCTATCATAACAGATTTATTGGTACTTTCAATGAAATGAAACGATTGTTGGCTGCTGGGGTAATTGGTAGGCCATTTCATTTTATGGGGGAGGCATACGGTCCCGTTGTGTTGAAATCAAAAGGTGGGACATGGCGCTCTGACAAGAGGACTGGTGGCGGCTGCGTAATGGATTATGCAGCCCATGTCCTTAATCTCATCAGTTATGTCACCGGTAGTTCTTTGGTTGATGCCCGAGGGACGTTTATGCCGGAAATTTTTTCTTCGGAGGTGGATGATGCGGTTTATTCCACTCTCTATTTGGCTAATGGCCTGAAAGGGCAGCTTTCAGTGAACTGGAGTGATGACACCCATCGGAAAATGACCACTTCCATCAAAATAGAGGGTGACGGCGGAAAATTGGAGGCAGATGCCACTACCTTGAAAATATATGTGAAGGAAGACAATCTCACAGAAGGATTAGAAAAAGGATGGAACATGAAGTATATAACGGATTTAACCCCTCAGGTGTTCTTTAATCTTCGGGGTGAGGAATACAGTTCTGAAGTGGACCATTTTATCCAGTGTGTCAAGGATGGGAGGGCAGATGACTATAGCTCATTTGAATCCGCTTTGCAGACGGATTATATTATAAATAAATTAATGGCGGACGCCGGTAAATAGAATATTATGATAGATAGAGTTATTTTAGGAGACAACCAGTTCTTTGCGGTAAACCATCTTTCAGATGAAAGAAGCCGTGCACAGGCTGTCCGCTTTAAGGATGACAAGGCGATTGTTGACGTGTTGGATACTGCTATGGAATGTGGCATTCATACCTTTATGTGTACCACTCATGACCGCATTGTCAATATCTGCGGATATATGCGTCAAGACCCGGAAAAATATAAGAACTTTAAATTTTATCCCTGCATGCCCTATGCCCATAAATATGCTAATGCGGTTACGGAATTGGGGATTGTTGGTACGTTGAAGGCTTATATTCCGGGGAATATTCTGGCTGTTGCCTCTAAGGCCGGTATTGCTTATATGCGCAAGGACTTCCCAGCGTTGATGGAATTACTGGTTGATGCGGAAATGAAGATGTTCCATGATTTGAATACTCCGGTCATATTTCTTCAGAATGTAGTTGTAGACTTGTTGCTGGGATTGGGAATGGACAAGATTTTGGTACATTTTGCTGAGTATATAAAGGAAAAGTATAATGCGGAACCGGGATTTATTACAATGAATCTTCCTAAAATGGTGGATATGTGCGATAGGGAAGGCATAAAGAATCCTATTATTTGTTCGTCCATCAATAAAATAGGTTTTCGCATGAGTGGCAGCATTGAACTGTATGAGGAATATTTAAGAAGCGATAGGGAGTTTCGTCCCATGGCCATGCAGTGTTTGGCCGCCGGTGCCTTAAAACCGCAGGAAGCTATGGAGTACGTGTGTCAGTTTCCTAAAATAGAGTCAATACTGTTTGGAGCGTCATCACGCGCACATATACAGCAAACAAGAGGACTTATACTTGAATACTCCAAATAGTATCAGCTGTTTTTGGAATAGATATATAGGATGAAAAGGAAACTACTATGTTTGTTAGGGGCGATATTACTTTGGGGGTCTGTAAGGGGGCAGGCCCTTTATGGCACTTCGGGACTTCTTCATCTGCCTACGGCAAACATGGAAAAGGACAAGACATTCATGTTTGGTGGTAATTATCTTGATACCCATCCCTTATCCACGTATTTTCAAAGTAAGGATGTAGGATATACATTGAATTATTATTTAAACATGACGTTTTTCCCTTGGTTGGAGATTGCCTATACCTGTACCTTAAAGCATTCTGATTATGGCAGTTCCTGGCCTGAAAAGACATGGGGTAAGTTCTCCAATCAAGACAGAATGTTTTCTATAAAACTAAGGCTGTGGAAAGAAGGCTGGTGGAAGGAGTGGACTCCTCAGGTTGTATTAGGCAGTAATGATCCTGGTACTCATAACTCTTATGGAGGTGGCAATATTGGCTTAGGAAATGATTCCGGCTCAAGCAATTGGTTTTCACGGTTTTATTTAGTTGCTACCAAACATTTTGGATCTGAAGGGATAGGGACACTAGGCGTACATGTCGCTTATATTATTGGTAATGCCCAAGGAATTCCGCATTATAAAAAGTTGGGTGCTGGAGTCGACTTTCGCTTATCTCTTCCTGCTGACGAAATATTTATGTATAAAGTATTGAATGGTTTGAGTCTGATGGCTGAGTATGATGCCCGTACTGCGAACATAGGTGCTGAATATAGCTTTTGGAAAGACTATATCAACGTAGTAGTAGAGTTTAACCGTTGTCGATATTTCTCTGGAGGGTTAATTTTTAAAGTCCATCTGAAATAATAAAATAAGAAATTATATGTTGTACAAAATTCTACTCATCTTTTTCTTTGCTTTTCTTTTTTCTTCTTCTTTGTTAGCAGGAGAGAATGGACATTTTGCCGCTATGGCAGAGGTTTATCGATAACAATCGTTCAGCCCTTCATTGTGAATTGCAGCATGACTGGTGTGCTTATCATTCAGGTGATCTACATATATTTATATATAAACTTAAAAGCAAAAATGACATGGAAAAAAACATTCAAAAATTACATTTAAAGTAGGAGACTACTACAAAGTGTTTGACTTTAGCGACATCGCTTATCTAGAAGCTAATGGTAATTACACAAAAGTCGTAATGGTCTCGAAGAAGGAAAAGTCCCTTGTGGTAACATTGAATCTGAAAGCCCTTAGCAGTTATTTGGATGATTCTTTTCTCAAAATTCATCGATCCTATGTGATTAATCCGGACTATGTTTCACGAATATGCGGAAATAGAGTCGAGATGTGTACAGGTGAACTTCTGGATGTCAGTCGGCCTTATAAGAAACTTGTGTGGGATACTTTGAATGTGGTAACCCTTGGAAAACGATACAAAGAAAAAAGAGCTTTCATATGAAAAATGTATTGACTTATGAACACGGAGCCTACGAAGAGTGGTGTTCTAAGCCGATTCTTTAATGAAAAAATCTTTGTCTGAAGAAAAATAAGTTGTATATTTGCGTAAACCTAATTGGATGGACTATATGAAAACTACATCTGAATACATTGCATTATTACGTAAATATATGACTGAGAACTCTCATAAATACGGTATTATACGTATAGGGATTTTCGGATCTGTGGCACGTGGTGAACAGACTGAGGATAGTGATGTGGATGTGTGTGTGGAATTGCAGACACCCAGCATGTTCGACTTGGTTCATATCAAGGATGAACTTCAGCTCTTGTTTGACTGTGCCGTTGATATCGTGAGATTGCGCGATGACATGGATGGGCTGTTGAAACAGAACATTGTGGAGGAGGGGATATATGCGTAAGGAAGAAATGGTTGATGTTATGCTGGGGAAGATAGAACAAGCCATTGTTCGTATATTGTATAACTCTCAGACTATAGATTCATATCATTATTATCTTTTAACTCCAGCAGGTATGGAACGGCTGGAAAGTACCTGTATGCTTTTGATGGCTATAGGTGAAGGTCTTAAAGGAATAGATAAAGTAACAGACAGAAGATTGTTTGTGAATTATTCGGAGATAGATTGGAAAGGGGCAATGGGAATGCGTGATATCATAGCTCATCATTATTTTGATTTGGATGCTGCTGTCGTTTTTGATGTGGTGAAAAACAATCTTCCTTCCATGTTGGAAGTTATTAGAAAAATAAGGAAAGAGCTTGATTTGTAGTCTGCCGATGTCCCCATGTCTCAGATAAATCTAAAGCGATAACTTTGACTCGGAAAGGCATACTTTGGGCGATTGGATAATGGAAGGCTAGACGATATTCTACGAATATAAAAATTAATCTATAAACGTATAGACTA
>CABMPB010000045.1 GCA_902388365.1 uncultured Bacteroides sp.
TATCTAAAATTATAAAGAAGTATTTTTAAGGAAACAAGAGATTCTTAACATCTTAGGGTAGGGGGTGTGTGAGATACATCAGGCTATGTATTTGTTTATGTATTACTCCCAAGGTCGTGACCGCTGGTTCTAACACACCCCTACCCCTCTCAAGAGGGGATGAAGTTACCTTCGACTATGAATTTAACCATGTTTTCCTTCGCTTGACGGCTATGGGATTGAATCCGCCCGTATGCACAAAGCAAACTATTATCGGGCAGATTCAATCTGCCCCTACAGCAAAATGATAGCCAGTTTTTGTTTTGACACACTTCCCTACGGGTTGATGAAAGCGTTATTTTGATTTCCCCGGATAAAGTTCTTCTGCCCTCCGGCGAAGGAGTTCCATCATTATTACGGAGTCTTTCTTCACCGTGTCTTGTTTGGTAGGGATATAGTCTTGATAGGTTTTCCACGCATTGGCATTCTTTCGGTTGCGGCGGATGGCGCGTCCTCGTTTAGAGAAATTCTCATAAAGGATTTGGTCTACGCTAAAATTGCCTATCAGCGGGCTATTGCTAGGTGTAACGGTAGGATTCATGCCTCCGGGCACCGGTACGTGTCCGTTCCGTCGGTCGGGATCGGGGGCAATGTTGTGTAGTTTCCAAAATAATTTGATATGCCTTAATGAATCCTTTTCCTCTTGTGAAAGTATGCGGGTGATGGGGTCTTCATTCCACTTGGTATAGGGCGTGTAGGGAGTGAGGCGCACGAATTTGGGGCGCACCCATTTAGTGGTATCGCCAAAATTCTTTGGCAAGTCTTTTATGAATTTCATCCACGGTTTGTCCTCTGACATCAGGGGAGTGCCCTTCATCTTATCTTTCTCCGATTTGAAATCGAAGTGGATGGATTTTACGGCTTCCGTGTTTATTTTCAGCTCTCCGTTTCCGTTCAGTAACTCTTGTAAACGGATTGAGTCTTGTTTGTTCCATTGCGCTTGTGCTACCAGTACACTTATGGTACAGAGTAATATGCTGATGCTTACCCTTTGGGTCATTCGTTCTCTCTTTATAGATTATAATTGATGACAAAAGTAAGGCGGAGTGGGTTTAATGCTGGTTAAATGTGAGTTATTAATTGTTTATAATGTGAATGGTTTAATGTTTATTTGGTTAATAAAAGGGTTCGTTTACATCTTGGTTTTTGACGAAAATGAGGGAAGGATATGGGCTTGGTTATTTTTCTACATATCTCGTTAACATTTTCCGTAGGGGCGGGGTTTGCCCGCCCGATAACATTCCGAATGGTGTCGTGTATGTATCCGGGCGGGCAAACCCTGCCCCTACGGTGGAATGTTAATGGATATGTGTAGTTTACTTCTGCGACAATTGCTCATGCATAGAAGCCGCCGCCTTGCGTCCATCCCCCATGGCGAGGATTACCGTAGCGCCCCCACGCACAATATCGCCACCTGCATAGATGGTAGGAATGGATGATTGCATATTCTCATTGACGGCAATCGTACCTTTGCGCCCCAATTCCAGGCCTTTAATAGAACTGGGCACAATCGGGTTGGGAGATACCCCTACGCTGACCACCGCCATGTCAATATCAATGGTTTCCGTTGCACCGGGAATAGCCACAGGGCTACGGCGTCCCGAAGCATCGGGTTCGCCCAATTCCATCTTTTGTAAAATAACCTGCTTTACACGGCCCTTTTCATCGGCAATGTATTCGATGGGATTGTGCAAGGTGAGGAATTCCACACCTTCTTCCTTGGCATGTTTCACTTCTTCCAAACGAGCCGGCATCTCTTCCTCGGAACGGCGGTAAATAATCATGGCACGTTCCGCACCCAGACGGCGGGCGGTACGCACGGAGTCCATTGCGGTGTTTCCACCACCTATTACGGCTACACGCTTGCCAAAAGTGACGGGGGTATCAGAGTCTTCGCTAGCGGCATCCATCAGGTTCACACGGGTGAGGTATTCGTTGGAAGACATGATGTTGATGGAGTTTTCTCCCGGTATATTCATAAAGTTGGGCAATCCGGCACCCGATGCTACGAATACTCCTTTGAAGCCTTCGGCTTCCAAGTCTTCTATGCTGATGGTCTTTCCTACGATGCAATCTTTTATGAATTTCACACCCATCTTTGACAGGTTGTCTATTTCCACATCCACTATCTTGTTGGGCAAACGGAACTCGGGAATACCATATTTCAATACACCGCCAATCTCGTGCAAGGCTTCGAATACGGTTACGTCATAACCATATTTTGCCATGTCTCCGGCAAACGAAAGTCCGGCAGGACCTGAGCCGATAACGGCTATCTTGATGCCATTCTTTGCCGCGATTTCGGGGACGGAGATTTGTCCGCTTTCGCGTTCATAGTCGGCGGCAAAGCGTTCCAGGTAACCGATGGCAACCGCTTCGTGTCCCATTTTCAGATGGATACATTTGGATTCGCATTGCTTTTCTTGCGGGCACACGCGGCCGCAAACGGCGGGCAGGGCACTGGTTTCTTTCAATGTCTTGGCGGCTTCCAAAAACTCGCCGCGCTCTATATTCTTTACGAACTTAGGGATGTTGATTTCTACGGGACAACCACTCATGCACGAAGGATTGGCACAATCCAGGCAACGTTTAGCCTCCGTCAGGGCTTGTTCCTCATTCAAGCCGAGGTTTACTTCTTCCTTGCGGCTATGTGAGCGATATTCCGCATCCAGTTCATTCATTTTTACACGGGGGATGGCAGTACGTTCTTTGGGTTTCATGGCTTTGCGCAACTGGGCACGCCATTCGGCATCACGTCCGTCCAAGTCCTTGGTAGCTTCGCAAGTAACCGGCTGGGCGGCATTTTCCAGCTTATGGATTTCTTCTCTTTCAATGTCTTTGAAAGCACCCATGCGCTTCAACATTTCGTCAAAGTCCACTTGGTGTCCGTCAAATTCGGGGCCGTCTACGCACACAAAACGGGTTTTGCCTCCTACGGTGATGCGGCATGCGCCACACATTCCGGTTCCGTCTACCATGATGGTATTCAGGGATACATCGGTGGGGATTTCGTATTTCTTGGTGAGCAGGCAGACGAATTTCATCATGATGGCAGGGCCGATGGAGAAACATTTGTTTACCTTTTCGCGCTTTATTACTTCTTCCACGCCTTCGGTTACCAGTCCTTTGCGTCCGTATGAGCCGTCATCTGTCATAATGATTACTTCATCAGAACTTTCGCGCATTTCTTTTTCCAGGATAATCAGTTCCTTGGTGCGGCCTGCCAATACGGTGATGACACGGTTGCCGGCGGCTTTCAAGGCTTGTACGATAGGAAGCATCGGGGCTACACCTACACCGCCTCCGGCACACACCACGGTTCCGAAGTTTTCAATGTGGGTGGCTTTGCCTAGGGGGCCTACCACGTCGGTGATGTAATCTCCTTCATTCAATTCGCATAGGCGGGTAGAGGAAAGGCCTACTTCCTGCACTACTAATGTGATTGTTCCTTTTACGGGATCGGCACCGGCAATAGTAAGCGGCATACGTTCGCCCTTTTCGCCCACGCGGACAATGACGAAGTGTCCGGCTTTACGCGACTTGGCAATCAGAGGCGCCTCTATAACCAGTTTGAATACCTTTTCCGAGAAATGTTCTTTTGAAATAATCTTGTTCATTTTGCTATACTATAAGTTAGTTATTTTTCTTCTTTTGTTGTCAATTTGATAAATTTGGTGCAAAGGTAGGATTATATTTTTTAAAGACAAAAAGTTTTCTTTGCTTTTGTGCCGGGGAAGGGGCTTTTCTCGTTTTGCATAAGTTGAATGTATCTTCATGCCCCTCTTGGGGCTACTCTTTCTACATATCTCGTTAACATTTCCCGTAGGGGCGGATTGAATCCGCCCGGATGCATAAAGATAAAGTAAATCGTTTTCGGGCAGATTCAATCTGCCCCTACGGTGGATGAAGGCGTTACGGGAATGTTAAAACACTTGTGTAGAAAGAGTAGCTCAAGAGGGCATGAAGTTATCTTTGACTTCTGGTTACAGAGATGTGAAATTAGAATGGCTTTTTTTTGCAAAGAAAAGAGAGATGTCCTCTTGAGAATGATTATTAAAGAGTAACCATGCAAAAAGAGAACATCCCCCTTAAATCCCCCTTCATAAGGGGGAGGTTGCGCTATGAATGCGCTTTCAGTTTATATTCCAATAAATGTAATATATCCTATCTTATTTCTTGGTTCTGATTTTGTATCCCACCATTCCATAATAAAGAATGAAAAGGAAGCAAGGAACGCAAATCCAATACGAAGTCTGGAAGTTGGTAGCATCCTGAAGCACACCACGCAACAAAGGCATAACTGCTCCACCGGCAATAGCCATGGTAAGCAATGAAGAACCGGCTTTGGTAAATTTGCCAAGGTCTGCCATAGCAAGCGGCCACAATGCAGGCCACATCAATGAGCATCCCAATGCCATGAAGAAGATGCAATAGATAGAGATCTCGGCAGGCATGATGGCTACCAGGGCAGAACCGATAATGGCAATGATGGCGCATATTTTCATTGCGGTTGCCTGGCTCAGGTACTTAGGAATAAGGGTTGCACCACAAATGTAACCTACCACCATACCGATAGAAGGAATGAAACCATAGTTATCTCCCGGCAACTCCAGTGCTTTAGCATATCCGGTAGCGGTTGCCAAGGCGATAGTTTCCACACCTACATAAAGGAACAGGGCAACCACACCCAGCAACAGGTGGGGGAATTGCATAATGGAAGTCTTGCCTTCTGCATACGGGCAGGCTACGGCTTCTTCATCATCGCTCTTTGCATCTTCGCCGGCGGCTTTTACTTCGGGAAGCGGAGCTATAAGCGCAATGATGCCCAGCACAATAAAGATGCCGATAATGATGCCGAAAGGTTGATACAAGTCATCCATGTTGATTTGGGCAATGTTCTTGCCGATAACCAAAGTGATGAACAAGGTGGTTGCCGGCCAAGCCAGTTTGTTACAAATACCCATGATAGAGATGCGCTTTGCGGCAGATTCCATAGGGCCAAGGATGGTTACATAAGGATTGACCGAAGCCTGAAGTACCGCATTGGCGGCTCCGCAAATAAATGATGCGAACAGGAACCAACCGATAGATTCAGAAGCGGCGGCCTGAATAAATAATCCGAAAGATGCGGCAAATAAGATAAAGGAAAGCGCCATGGTCTTTTTGTAGCCGATGGCTTCGATACACTTGGTAGCGGGAATACCGAAAATAAGGAATGGTACGAATGTAGCCGCCAACAGAAGATTGGACTCTGCCGCCGACATATCCATTGATTTTTCGAGTACCGGCATCAGGAAGGAGTTAATACCCAGTGCAAAGCCGATTGCAAAGAACATCATGCCCACAAAGGCAAGAGGCACCATGAGATTTTTTTGTGAATTATTCATGATAATAGATTAAGTGGTTAATAATTAAATTAGGTTGGTGAAAAATTATAAAAGACGTATTGTCGTTAAGGACGGAGTACATCTTTTGAAAAAGGGGATATGTCAAAATAAGTAATATCAACACATCCCCTATAAATATTTTAGTCAATCATTTCAAATCCGCAATAAGGAACCAATGCCTTAGGGATTCGGATACCTTCCGGAGTCTGATTGTTTTCAAGCAATGCCGCTACGATACGTGGCAACGCCAATGCAGAACCGTTCAATGTGTGGCACAACTCTGTCTTTTTCTCGGCAGAACGGTAACGGCATTTCAAGCGGTTTGCCTGATAGGTATCGAAATTGGAAACGGAACTTACTTCCAACCAGCGTTTTTGTGCTTCGGAGTAAACCTCGAAGTCGAAACAAAGGGCGGCCGTGAAACTCATATCACCACCGCAAAGGCGGAGGATGCGATAGGGGAGTTCCAGCTTCTTCAACAAGCCTTCCACATGATCCAGCATTTCCTGGTGTGATTGCTTGGAGTGTTCGGGTTTGTCGATGCGCACCAACTCTACTTTAGAGAACTCGTGCAGACGGTTCAAACCGCGCACATCCTTGCCATAAGAACCTGCTTCGCGGCGGAAACATTGTGTGTAAGCGCAATTCTTGATAGGCAATTGCTTTTCGTCCAGAATCACGTCGCGATAGATATTCGTTACGGGGACTTCGGCGGTAGGGATCAGGTATAAATCGTCCACTTCGCAATGATACATTTGTCCTTCTTTGTCGGGCAACTGACCTGTGCCGTAACCTGATGCGGTGTTCACCACCGTGGGCGGCATTATTTCATCATAGCCGGAAGCACGCGCCTCGTCTAGGAAGAAGTTGATAAGGGCGCGTTGCAAGCGTGCACCTTTACCTTTATATACGGGGAAACCTGCACCTGTGATTTTCACGCCCAGGTCGAAGTCTATCAGGTCATACTTCTTTGCCAGTTCCCAGTGGGGCAGGGCATCCTTGGGAAGTTCGGTTTCCATGCCGCCCATCTTTTCCACTACGTTGTCTTCGGCGCCTGTACCTTCGGGCACTTCGTCATAAGGAACATTGGGGATGGTGTAAAGCAAGGTATTCATGTCTTCCTGTGCCTGATCCATTTCGGCTTGCAGGGTCTTGCTGATTTCTTTGAATTCGGCTACGCGCGCCTTGGCGGCTTCCGCTTCTTCTTTCTTTCCTTCCTTCATCAGTTGGCCGATGGATTTGGAGATGGAATTCACTTCTGCCAGATTCTTATCTAGTTGGTTCTGTGCGTTACGTCTTTTGTCATTGAAGGCAAGCACTTGATCTATAGTTGCTTTTGCATCTTTGAAGTGCTTCTTTTCCAGTCCACGGATCACTCCTTCCGTGTTGTCTGTAATTTGTTTAATAGTGAGCATATCTTTTTGTCTTTTTGATATTTCTTGAATTAGTGGACAAAGATAGATAAAAAAATGGTAAGGTGTATGAGTTATTCGTTACTTTTGTAGCCTGATTTAAAAATGAAAAGTAAGAAAGATGAATTATCTTGAGATAGCGGGGGCTTTTATCGGATTGCTTTATTTGTGGTTCGAATACAAGGCGAGCATTTGGTTGTGGCCGGTCAGTGTCATTATGCCTGCCATTTATATAATAGTGTATTATCAAGCGGGATTGTATGCCGACTCCGGCATCAGCGTCTATTATTTGCTGGCGGGAGTCTATGGTTGGTGGGTATGGTTGAAGCGCACTTCGGGAAAGGTGGAGAAGCCTATCACTTTTACTCCGTCCGGGCTGGTGCTTCCTTTGCTGATTATTTTTTGTGTGGTGTTTGTGTGTATAGGGAAGGTTCTTGAACTCTATACGGATAGCACCGTGCCGTGGTGGGATAGCTTTACCACGGCGCTGAGCATTATAGGCATGTGGATGCTGGCTCATAAGTATGTGGAACAATGGTTGGTGTGGCTGGTGGTGGATGTAGTGTCGTGCGCTCTTTATGTGTATAAAGATTTGTATTACACTTCTTGCCTCTACGGGCTTTATGCCGTGATAGCCTTCTTTGGTTATCTGAAATGGAAACAATTAATGCGGATGTCTGATGAAACAATATAAATTATGGGTGGAACAAGAAGTTCCTGAAACGATTATTCTGGCCGATGGGGATTTTCCTTCCTGCCCCTTGGCGTTGAAGTGGTTGGGGCAATGCCCTTACGTGGTTTGTTGTGACGGGGCGGCGAATGCCTACATCCGTTCGGGGCGGATTCCCGATGCAATAGTGGGGGATGGCGATTCGTTGTTGCCGGAGGTTAAGGTGCGTTATGCTTCGCTGATTCATAGTGAGTCGGAGCAGGACACGAATGATTTGAGCAAGGCATTCCGGTTTTGTCTGTCCCAAGGGAGGAGGAATATCACCATTATGGGGGCTACTGGGAAACGGGAAGACCATACGATAGGCAATATCAGCTTGTTGGCAGATTATATGGAGCAAGCGGAAGTGAAGATGGTGACGGATTATGGAGTCTTTATTCCCATTAAAGAGGATAGTGTGTTCTGTTCTTATCCGGGGCAACAGGTATCAATCTTTAATATGGGTAGCACGGAGTTGTCTGCCGAAGGCTTGGCTTATCCTTTATCTGCATTCACCAATTGGTGGCAAGGTACTTTGAATGAAGCTCTATCAGATTGCTTTACGATTCATACCAATGGTAAGATCTTAGTCTTTCGTACTTTCTGATTCTTATAAAAAGAAAAAAGACCCTTCATAATGAAAGGCCTTCCGTTTCCTTATTGTGTAACCGATTATGCTTCTACGGCAGGAACGATAGAAACTGATCTCTTATCGTCACGACCTACTTTGAAACATACTGTACCATCTACCAAAGCGAAAAGAGTGTGGTCACGACCCATACCAATGTTTTCACCCGGATGGAATTCTGTACCTCTCTGACGAACAATGATGTTACCGGCTTTGCAAACCTGTCCACCAAATATCTTAACGCCTAATCTCTTACTTGCTGATTCACGGCCGTTCTTAGAACTACCTACACCTTTTTTATGTGCCATTTCTTCTTAAAATTTAAATGATTAAGCAATAACTTGTTTAATAGTTAACTCTGTAAACTGCTGACGGTGACCGTTCAGTTTTCTGTGACCTTTTCTTCTTTTCTTGTGGAATACGAGTACTTTGTCGCCTTTTACCAGCGGAGATACTACTTCACAAACTACTTTGGCACCATCAACGGTAGGAGCACCTACGGTTACTGATCCATTGTTGTCTACCAACAATACTTTTTCAAATTCAACAGTTGCGCCGTTTTCAGCGTCCTGAATGTGGTGTACAAACAGCTTTTTGCCTTCTTCAGCTTTGAACTGCTGACCGTTAATTTCTACAATTACGTACATCTTTTATAATATTAAACGGTTTTCTCCGTAAGGTGGATTGCATCTCTGCCCTCACTTTTTCTACCTCCGCGGACTAAATCGGGCACAAAATTACGGTATTTATTTGTATCTGCAAAGAAAATCTCCTTCTTTTTTCTGATTTTCAGCTACTTCTTTATTTAGACCATTGTATGGCATAGGCGGCTATAATGAGAATGCTTATAATAATGCTACAAATTATTACTAACACGAGCAGGCAATACCAGCACATGATGATGGTGCGCCAAAAGCTTTGCTTCCATGTGAGTCCGAATAGTTGGCGGTAATCCCACACGAATAGCAGGAAGATGGCTTCATAGCTTAAATCGAATATGTCATCCAGATGGGCTTGTCCGGTGAATGGAAGGATCAGTAATGAGATCCATAGGATTTGGCACGCTATATAAACTTGTGCAAAGAAATTCTCCGTCAGGTTCAGGCGGCGTCCGATGGGAGTCCTTCGGAAACTCCAACGAGTACCTAGCGTGAGGAGGGGCAACAAGGCAAGGATGCTGAACGCTTTGTTGCCGTGTACCCAACTTTTCATCAGATTCGTAACGGCGGTAATGAATCCGTTTTCGGTAAAATAATGACCGATGGCCTTGTCGAATGGCTCTCTTAGAAGTTGTCCGGCTTCTACCAAGTCGTCTACTATATCACTATCATCATCGTAATCATAGTTGACTTCCGGCGCCATGTTTGCCAGTATCTCTTTTCTCATTTTTTTTCTTATTGTGTCTTGTTTGCTGGCTTTGCCTCCGGCGGCGGCTATTCGGATGTCGTCCTTACGGTCCAGGCTATCGCGCACCTCTCTGATTAGTTTCTTCCAATTGGATAGGTTTTTTACATCCTTTTGGGATTTTTGCTTGATTTCTTCTTTTATTTCAGCATTCAGTTCTTCTTTTATTTTTGTTCTGGTTTCAGCGTCCAGTTCGTAGCCTATTGGTCGGGGTGTTTTCTTGGGTGAAGGATTTTCCAGGGCTATCCGGGCACTATCTACATACGTTGCACTTTGTCCCAGATAGTATCTTACGCTATCATCTTTTGCCATATCTTCATGAAGCCTGATGTCGTCCCTCAACTCGCTTAAAGTGACGTCTTGCTTTTCTTCTTTTTTCAATTTTTCCATTGATTCGGGATCAATCAGTTGCACCGCCATGATGTAGATGGCGGCCAACACGAATAGGGTTTGGAAGGGTTTGTAGTAATGTATTCGTTTTCCCTTCATGTAATCGCGAATCATGTATCCGGGGCGATAGAGCAACTCCAGCAGGTTACGGCTGAAACCATTATCTATATTGAAGAACCCACTCAATACATTTTGAAAAGCATTGCGTATGGTAAAGCGGGGCGTGTTCCGGCTTTGTCCGCAATGGGGGCAATGGTTTCCATGATAGGGCCTGCCGCAATTCTTGCAGGTACAAGGCGCTTTTGTCTCTTTTATTTCATGTTTTCCTCTTATTTGTTTTTGGTGGAGCAACCTGTACCAACTGATTACTTTTTCGGGCAAATATTTGTTGGGCTTGTATGGGGTAAATTTATCAACCCGGGGCAATAGTGACAGGTTGTCCAATATCTGCCTATGGGGATAAGCGGCCAGTTCTTCGCGGGTAGTCATGCCATTCAGCACTCCCACGAAGTCTACTTTTGCCCGTTGGGCGGTTTCGGCATCTACGGTGCTATCGCCTATGTATAGTGTTTCGCTTTTACGGCGGTGCAGGCGGCGCAGGG
Organism: uncultured Bacteroides sp.; assembly: GCA_902388365.1. GTDB lineage: Bacteria > Bacteroidota > Bacteroidia > Bacteroidales > Bacteroidaceae > Phocaeicola. The sequence goes on from CABMPB010000045.1 coordinate 10,572, forward strand.
CTTTCCTTATTCCTTGCGGATGGGGCTTATGCTTTTTCACATCTTCGCCGCCGATTATAATATCGAAAAAGTTTTTGGGGAAATGCGGATCCAGCATTTCGCGGATGCGGTAGCGGTATTTGGTGGAGATGATTCCTATTTTGACTCCTTGTTCTTTCAGCTCTGTCAATACGCTTACGGTTTCGGGAAAGAATACCGTGTTTACGGTCATGTGCGTATCGGCTTCCTTTACATATTCTTTTCTATAGTCTGCCAGTGTCTGGGTATCGGTAATACCGGATAGGATGCTGAATGAATCTTCCAGTGTCTTGCCGATGGTGCGTTTTATGGCTTCGTCGGTGATGCCCATGTGTCCGTGACGCTCCAATACATTGCGGAAGCAGATTACAATTCCGCGTGAGGAATCTGCCAGTGTGTAGTCAAAGTCGAAAAGGTATGTTGTGTATTTCATTTTGTTTTTTGTGATAAAGGTAGAGAATTTTTTCTTTTGTCGATCCATCTTTTAAAGGAATTGCATCCTAAGGACGTCCTCCGCTGAGCCAGTGTTTCCGGTAATAGTCCTCGTTCAGGTTGCTTATTATTACTCCCCGGCTGGTGCTGGCATGGATGAATTTATTGTTTTTCAGATAAACTCCCACATGGGTGGCTACCCGTTTCTTTTTCCCGTTATGGAAGAATACCAGGTCGCCTTCGCGCAAATTCCCTTTGCTCACTTTGCGGCAATTCTTGGTGAGCTGGTCGTCTGAGTTGCGTTCCAGTTTCTTGTGATATACCTTCCTGTACAGGTGAGAGGTCAACCCGGAGCAATCCACGCCCCGTTTGCTATTTCCGCCTCCGCGGTAGGGCACTCCCAGCCATTCTGCTGATTCTACATACAATTGGTGATTGTCTTTCATGTCAATATCCATACCCAGACGGATGGATGCACGTGCCAACTCTTTATAGTTGTAGCGTGGTGCGGAGGTTCCGCATGAAGCCAAGATCACGGCCAGCGTACCCAGTATCAGCAGATGGGAGAGTAGTCTTTTCATTCGGTTACATTAAAATAGTCTTCCAATTCTTTTTCGGCAGAATTGTCTTTGTTGTCAATATCGCGGATAATACTTCCGTTTTCCAGCAGGGCGATGCGCGGGCATATATCTACCGTGTGGTTCAGGTTATGGCTGGATACCAATACCGTTGCCCCGGTTTCTTCATTGTATGCTTTCAATATATGCTTTATGATGGATTGCGAACTGGGATCCAGGAAGTTGAACGGTTCATCCAGTATCAGTAATTGCGGTTGGTGTAGCATGGCAGAGATAATGCCTATCTTTTGCTTGTTACCCGCCGAATAGTTACGGATCAGTTTCTTTTGGCCTATGACTTCGCCATTCATAAAACGCTCGAACCGGGCAACGCGTTCATCTACTACGTCTTTTTTCAGGCCGTACATCTTGCCTACAAAATAGAAATATTCCTCCGGGGTGAGGTAGTCTATCAGGAAACTTTCGTCAATAAATGCTCCGGTAATGTTTTTCCATTCCTCGCTCTTGCTCACATTGATTTCGCCGATGGACACGTTGCCGTTATCAGCTTTCAGCAAGTCTAGCATCAAGCGGAACAAGGTTGTTTTTCCGGCGCCGTTATTGCCCACCAGTCCCAGCATATCACCGCTTTGTATGGTGTAGCTCTCTATGTCCACGGCTACCTTTGTGCCGAAGTTCTTTTTTAGTTGGTCTATTATGATTTTCATACGCTATTCGTTTTATCGTGAGTCACGGAAGCCTTCCATATTTTCATAACGGCGCTTCATGAAACGGTTATAGATATTCTTTATCCAGAGGTTGTGGGTTGCCATCAGTGCCAGCCCTATGCACATCAGGATGATGCATGCCGTGTCCTGCTCAAAGAAAGCGGTCAATACTTTATTGATAATCAGAGGCAGGAAGAATGCGCACGAGATGATGACGGTTTGGAACAAGGAACTTCCCCTGTTGCTACGCATCACGTTGGCGTTCAGCGGGAGTGTTTTCTTGTTGTACACCGCCAGTTGAAGCATCATGGCAAATACGAACCCTGCGGTAAACACCATATAGGATAGTGCCATGAGGAAAGATATTTTCCCTTTGGCTACCGGTATCATCATAATGAGGAACGGGATGAGTACGATGATGCAATTCATGTAATACTTGGCACGGAGCAGGTTGTAGATGGATTCCTTTCGGCTCATCAGCCCGTCCAGGTAGTTGCCTTCAAAGGACATCACTTGTCCCAGCGTCATAATGCTGAGTATGGCATAATTGTAAATGCAGATAAAGTTCACCATCCCGCTTCCGTCATACACATCGGTGAATGCCAGCAATGCCGAGAAAGCAAGCATGATGATGAATCCCATGCGGAACTGAGTCTTTACCGTCTTGTTGCGGAAGCAGAGTTTCAGCTCCAGGCGGAGGTATTCTCCCACGTCGCCATAACGATCCAGAAACTTGTATTCGGATACGTGTTTCATTTTCGTATCTTCCACCTTTGATATTTCATTGCAGATAAAGTGTAATTGCATCCTGCGGTTGATAAACAAAAGTAATAAGATAGCTACAATGACACACGCATACGCCAGTATGTTTCCTTCTATAAAGCCTTCACCCAGGTTCATGGCAAACGTAGTGACCGGGTTACCTTCCGGAATGAATTCCGCCGCCGCCACCAATCCGTACACTCCTATGGGAAGAAGGATATAGAGTAGCTTCTCATTAAGCAGAGTTTTGCATATCAGGAACCAGTAACTATTCATCACCATCAGCAACCAGATGCCGAACATATAGCACAAGACACCGGTGAAACCATAGAAACGGATGATAGTAAGCAATGCGAAAGGCACGAATAAGAAGAACCAGAAGAAATTATAACTATTGATGCCCGATTGCAATAGCAAGGTATCAATCAGTTTGTTTTTCTTTACAGGCATAAGCAGGTAGGGCTTGATTTCTTGCGACATAGCCGGTTGAAGCATAAAGCGTAACAAGAAATCGAGTATCAAAAGATAGATCAATCCCTGGTTCAGTATATGATAGGGTTCCATACTGGGAAAGATATCTTCAAAAGCAAAGGACAGCATAACCCCAATAAATATGAGGTATGCTGCCCAAAATGCCACCATAAAGTAGATTAAAAACTTGGCAAAGCGGTTCCTGTCGAATGCAGGATTCCGCTTGGCGGCAAGTTTTTGATTCTGTCTGATGATAGATAGAAGCATAGGCTTGGAGGGATTATTTTGTTTCTTCCGAAGTCATGCTCACTTCTACCCGGTTGTTCTGGTCTAACAAGGCTTTGGTGAATTCTTGCAGGTCTTTGGCGGTGATGCTGTTTACTATTTCATCATAGCCGGTATTCATATCTGTCTGATCCCAGAAGTATTCATCCAGTACGCTTACCCAATAGCCATTCTCTTTTGTATCTTCCTTATGCTTCTTCAGCTTGAATTCCTTCACTTTGTTCAGGTTTTCGGCAGATGGGCCTTCATTGGCAAATTGGTTCAGTTCGTTCAGGATAATCTCCGTCATTTTGGCACGTTTGGCAGGATCGGTATCGAAGTAGATTTGCAATACTGCTTCTTCTTTGGGATACTTGCTGATGCTGCCATATGCGCTTACGCCATAAGTTCCGCCTTCTTTTTCGCGTACGCTCTCGGTGTACATGATGTCCAGAATTTGCGAAAGCATACTCATCATAATCTGATTCTTCAGTGTGTAGGCGCACTTACCGTTGTTGATAACCAGCACGGTAGCCTTCGGGGTTTCCAGTTGCTTGCTGAATATGTTCTTGTATTCGCCTTGGCGCATATAGATTTTGTTATCGCGGAATGTTTCCTTGCGGTTGATAGACGGCAAAGAACCCAGATAAGTTTCAATCATCGGTTCCACTTCTTCCGGTTTGATGTTTCCTACAAAGATGAAAGTAAAGTCGCTGGCATCTTTGAAGCGGTCTTTATACATATCCATGATTTTAGCATAGTCTATCTGGTCTACCAGGTCGGCTTTCATGCGGAAAGTACGTGGATGGTTCATATAAAGTGCTTTGCGCAAAGTATCCTGCAACGCAACCATAGGATTAGCTTCCTGGTTTGCCAAGGATGCCTTCATGCGGTTCTTGTAAGAAGTGAAAGCGTCATTGTCCATACGCGGAGCAGTAAATGACAAATAAACAAGTTGCATCAATGTCTCGAAATCTTTCGGAGAACAGTTACCGTTTAAACCTTCCGTGTTTTCACCAACGGATGTGCTTACTTGGGCTTTCTTGCCGGCAAGTACTTTTTCCAGATCCACATTACTGAAATTACCGAGACCACCGATACCTGCTACGGCATTCAGGGAACTGACATTCACTTTCTCATCATTCGGGAATAAGGAGCTGCCGCCGGGGCTGAATGCTTTCATGGTGATTTCATCCGCTTTAAAGTCGGTTGGTTTCAGAATCACGCGTACACCGTTGGATAGAGTCAGGATAGTAGAACCGAAAGGACCGTTTTCGCTCTTTATGATTTTTCCTCCCTGGGGCTTTTCAGCCATCAACGGTTCGTCAGAAACTTTATCTTCGTAAGCGGTGATGTTTTCTGCTTTTACCTTATTGATAACAGAAAGAATTTCTTCTTTAGTAGGATATTTCATGCCTTCCTTTTCGGGGCAGAATATGCTTACTACCATATTGCTATCGGTTACCATAGCGGGAATCAGGCTATTGATCGCTTCTACCGGAATGTTGGGAACAATCTGGTTCATGATAGCATATTCAGCCTCTATTCCGGGGATGGGTTCGTTATCAATGAAATGGCGTACATATTCATTTACATACGAATCATTCTTGGTCTTGTTGCGTTCATTGTAAGCAGATTCCAGCATACGCAGATAGTCTGCCTTGGCGCGTGCATACTCGGAAGCGGTGAAGCCGTATTTGTGCATACGTTCTATTTCGCGTAGCATGGATGCCAAAGCGGTGTCTATGCCGTCTTCTTTGCTGAATAGCATACCGGCAAATGCATATTTGGTTTTAGATAACAAGTATTCTCCGTCACCGGCCTGTGCCTGGATAAAAGGCGGGTTGGCTGATTGTCTCAGCTCATTCAGACGGGCATTCAGCATATTTTCAATCATGGACTTCATGTAGTTTACTACCAGATAATCCATATTGTTTTTCTGCTCATTGGGTATGGCATCATGCTTGTAGAACAGGTAGATCATGGGAACGGTCTGTTCCTTATCCTTGTCTATGGCGATGAGCGGTTCTTTGTTGTCGGACACAGGGAAGTACTCGCGTGTAGCCGCATTTTCGGGCATCTTGATAGGGGAGAACATTTCCTTTATCTTGGCTTCCACTTTGTCTACGTCAATGTCACCTACCACAACGATACCTTGTTGGTCGGGGCGATACCATTTTTCATAGTAATCGCGAAGCGCCTGGTAGGGGAAATTGTCAACTACCTCCATGGTACCGATAGGCAGGCGGTATGCATATTTACTATCGGGATACATGATAGGCATCATTCTTTCCAGCATACGCATTTGTGCGCCTGTGCTGGTGCGCCATTCTTCGTGTATAACGCCGCGTTCGCTATCTATCTCTTTAGGGTCCAGTGTCAGGTCATCTGCCCAGTCGTGCAATATCAGCAGACAAGAGTCTACAATGCCGTCACGTATTACCGGCACATTAGAGATGTTGTAAACGGTTTCATCTATACTGGTGTAGGCATTTAGGTTTTCACCGAATTTTACGCCGATACTTTCCAGGTATTGGGTCAATGTCTTTCCGGGGAAATTATTAGTCCCGTTGAAGCACATGTGTTCCAGGAAGTGCGCCAAACCGCGCTGGTTGTCATCTTCCAGGATAGAACCTACTTTTTGAGCAATGTAGAAATCAGCTCTCTTTTCGGGGAGTTCATTGTGGCGTATGTAGTACGTCAAACCATTGTCCAATTTACCGATGCGGACGTTAGGATCCGTTGGGATCGGAGGCATTTGCTGTGCAAATCCTACGGATACGCTGCCCAGTATGAACCAGGCAGCTACCATCTTCTTAAGAAAATGTGTCATAGTGTTTGTTGTGAAATTAATTTATATGGTTAGATTTATAGCAAATCGTTGGCAGAGAGGTATCTTTCTACTTCGATAGCTGCCTTACATCCACTTCCTGCGGCGGTGATAGCCTGGCGATAGTGCGGATCTGCCACGTCTCCTGCGGCAAATACTCCGGGAACCTTGGTGCGGGGAGTACCGGCTTCGGTAATGATGTAACCCACTTCGTCTGTATCTATGTATGCTTTGAAAATGTCAGAGTTCGGTTTATGGCCGATAGCCAGGAAGAAACCGTCTATAGCCAGATCATAGCGTTCTTCGTTGCATTCGCCTTGGCGTTTTACCAGATGAACGCCTTCCACGCCGTTTTCTCCGTACAATCCTACGGCATTGTGTTCAAACAATACTTTGATGTTGGGATGGTTCATTACGCGTGCCTGCATAATCTTGGAAGCGCGCAAGAAAGGTTTGCGTACAATCAGGTAAACCTGTTTGGCAAGACCTGCCAGGTAGATTGCTTCTTCGCAAGCGGTGTCACCACCACCTACTACGGCTACGGTCTTTTTACGATAGAAGAAACCGTCGCAGGTAGCACATGCGCTTACACCCATTCCGGCATATTTCTGTTCATCTTCCAGACCCAGATATTTGGCGGTAGCACCGGTAGAGATGATAACGGTTTCTGCTTCAATCACTTTTTCATCGTCTATGGTAATGCGATAGGGGCGTTTGCTCAAATCGGCAGAAGTGGCGATTCCGCTACGGATATCAGCACCGAAACGTTCAGCCTGTTTGCGAAGGTCTTCCATCAACTGTGTTCCGCTTACTCCTTCGGGATAACCGGGGAAGTTTTCTACGTCGGTAGTGATGGTTAACTGTCCTCCGGGTTGGATTCCTTCGTATAACACCGGGGCAATGTTAGCGCGTCCTGTATAGATGGCGGCGGTATAGCCGGCAGGACCTGAGCCGATAATCAGGCATTTTACTTTTTCTGTACTCATAATACTTATTTGTTTCTTAGTTTAATAGTTAATGTTTATATGTCTCTCTTACTTGAATTCTTTTCGGGCGGATTCAATCCGCCCCTACGGTGAACCATTATCGCAAGTCTATCACTTCCGCATTCGGGAATTTCTTTTTATCAAACTTAAAAGTCGCGTTATCCAACGGCTGATTGGTTTGATAAGAAGTAACGATGATCTCGTTCACGGATTTATTGCTTTGTTCCACCTTTATATATACAGGTTGGTACGTCTTGGAAACAAATAGCGTGATGGAAGCAATGTCCTGCTTGGTTTCGGGAGTGAGAACCACTTCATAACCTTGCTTTCCATTCCGGTTCTTTGCTCCGGCGTACTTATAATTGAATCCGTTTTTATAGAGGGATAACAATGCATACGGATTAATGGTTTGCAATTCTTCCGGGGTAGGGTTGCTTATATTCACTTCGTCGCTACTTTCCATATAGCTCCATTGCGTCTTTCCGTCAAACCAACTTTGCACGCCATTGCTATCCAGATAGAACTGGTCGCCTTTCAGCAAAAGTGTTCCATCGGTGGTTCCGCCGAAAGTGGCATGCACGCCTCCGGCTTGTTTCAAGGCATTGGCGGTCTTGTCCAGTATCTCTCTGGCTTGCTTGTCTTTCTGGGCAAATGCACTAACGGACAGGCAGATGGCCAGAGCCAACAGATATATCTTTTTCATCTTAATCATAACTCTATTAAACAATTTATTGTTGCAGATTGTTCAATCTCATTTCCAGGTCAGTCTCGTCCATGCAGAGCACGTCACGCGCCTTGCTTCCCTGGGTAGGTCCTACTATCCCCGCTTTCTCCAGTTGATCCATAATGCGTCCGGCACGGTTGTAACCGATAGAGAACTTACGTTGGATCAGTGAAGTGGAACCTTGCTGATGGATAACCACCAGTCGGGCGGCATCTTCAAACATCGGGTCCAGCCGGTTCATGTCTACTTCGCCCACGCCACTATCACTTTCTTCGCCCACATATTCGGGCAACATGAATGCGGTGGGATAACCTTGTTGCTTGCTGATATAGTTTGCCACCTTTTCCACTTCGGGGGTGTCTACAAAGGCGCATTGCACACGCACGGGGTCATTGCCCTGCAAGTAAAGCATATCTCCCTTACCAATTAATTGCTGGGCGCCTGAACGGTCCAGAATCGTACGTGAGTCCATCATGGCAGCCACGCGGAATGCCACACGTGCCGGGAAGTTCGCCTTGATAGTACCGGTAATGATATTCGTCGTCGGACGCTGGGTAGCAATAATGGCATGGATACCAACCGCACGCGCCAACTGGGCAATACGGCAGATAGGCAATTCCACTTCCTTGCCTGCGGTCATAATCAAGTCGCCAAACTCGTCAATGATAATCACGATGTACGGCATAAAGCGATGTCCCTTTTCAGGGTTCAACTGGCGGTTGATGAATTTGGCATTATATTCCTTTATATTACGGCAACCGGCTTTGCGTAGCAAGTCATAACGCGCATCCATCTCTATACACAGGGAGTTCAATGTCTGAACTACCTTGGTTACATCGGTGATAATCGCGTCTTCTCCATCAGGCAGCTTTGCCAGGAAGTGCTTCTCTATAGGGGCATAAATGGCAAATTCCACTTTCTTGGGGTCTACAATCACGAATTTCAATTCTGCCGGATGCTTCTTATACAGCAATGAAGTCACAATGGCATTCAGACCCACGGACTTACCTTGTCCCGTAGCACCTGCCACCAGCATATGCGGCGCTTTCGCCAAGTCCACCATAAACACCTCATTGGTAATGGTTTTACCCAACGCTACGGGCAATTCGTAGGTGGTTTCCTGGAATTTTTTGCTATTCAGGATAGATTGCATAGGCACAATGCGCGGGTTTGCATTCGGCACCTCGATACCGATTGTTCCTTTGCCCGGTATCGGGGCAATAATACGGATACCCAAAGCCGACAAGCTTAGTGCAATATCATCTTCTAGATTTCTGATCTTGGAGATACGCACACCTTCTGCCGGAGTAATTTCATATAGTGTAATGGTAGGGCCTACGCTTGCCTTTATAGAACTGATTTCTATACCGAAGCTGCGCAATACCTTAATAATACGGTCTTTGTTCGCATTCTGTTCCTCCATGTCAATGTTGGGGCTGTCATCATCATATTGGTTCAGCAAGTCCAGTGTGGGGAACTTATAATTTTCCAGATCCAGACGCGGGTTATAAGGAGGGAGTACCGGGCCTTTGTATGCTTCGTCATCCTCAGTCGCCTCATCGCTGATGGTGAAATCGGGTTCATCTATATTCTCTTCGTCATCTTCGTTTTCATCGGCAGGTTCCTGTACCCTTATTTCCGGTTCAGTGGCCTGCTTGTTCTCAAAAGGGAAGGGCACCTGTTCTTCTGTGTTTTCCTCCTTGGCGGGATGTTCCAACTCAAAGTCTACGATAGCCGGACCGGGATTAATGTATTCTTTCTTTGTTTCTTCCTTTTTGGGAGCCTCTTTGGCCGGGTCTTCCTCTGTGGCAGATACATTTTCCTTTTTCTTCCGTTTAAAGTTGGGGCGCAATGCCTTGCGAATCACCTGAATGGTTTCATTGCTCAGATAAATAAAGAAAAGGAGGGCTGTAATGAGCAATAACAATCCCACTCCCGGCATACCTACCTGCGAGGTAAGCCAGTTGCTCACGTTGTGCCCGTGCAGTCCGCCGGGATAAATAAAGCTGTCGCCAAAAGTCCCGTCAAATATAAATCCTAATGTAATAGAGAACCATATGAGCAGGATGGAGCAGGACATAAACCATTTCCAGATGCGGAACTGGTATGCCTTCATCAGCTTCATACCCACCACGGCAAGGAACAGGATAATGAAGTAAGCCGCCAATCCGAAACATTCGTTTATCAGGAATTCGGCAAGCTGGGCGCCGCGTGCTCCGGCATAGTTCTTTACATGGTTGGCGGTCTGCATCAACTCTCCCGGTTGCTGGTTGTCCAAAATGCTTTGGTCGGCAGCTCCGGTGAAAAAGAAGGAGGTGAATGCCAATAATAGATAAACAGCAAATATTACACTGATTAATCCAATAACAAAATGTGTTGTTTCGTTCTTTAAAAAAGCTGTGAAACGTTTGGTAGAGACCTTCTTAGGCTCTGTCTCTTTATCTGATTTTTTCTTAGCCATACTTCTCAATACTATTTATTATTTCGCAAATGTACATGAAAAACATTAATTATTGGCTTATTTAATCTCTTTTTTCTTAACTTTGCGCTCCAAATTTAATGTTTATGGAAAAGTACAGTCAGGTGATATTTGACAAAAATACGGTAGAGTTTGTAACGGTAGCCGCCGAATATTGTGGTTTCTTGGAGCGTGCCCGTGACATGAAACGTTCTGATTTTGTAGATACCGCCTTAAAAATACTTCCGTTGCTTTATTTAAAAGCATCCCTGTTGCCTCCGTGCGAACCGATAGGGGAGGATGAACCGGAAACATTCGTGACCGAAGAAGATTATGAACTGATACGCATGGCGGTTGCCGGCGTGTTGGGAGCCAAGGACGATTATCTGGAGGTATTCCTGCCGGATATGGCGTATAGTGACACTCCGATTAAGAAATGCATTTCTGAGGATTTGGCAGACATTTATCAGGATTTGAAAGACTTCATCAGCGTGTTCCGGTTGGGACTGAACGAAACGATGAATGATTCGCTGGTAGTCTGCAAGGAACATTTTGAGGAGTTTTGGGGGCAACGCTTGGTAAACACCATGCGCGCCTTGCACGATGTAAAGTACAGCCATGCCGATGATGACGAGGAGGAAGAAACGGAAGATGAGAACCCATTATTATGAAACAACTGAAAAAAACGATAACCAAAGCAGAAATAGCAGCAATGCCCAAAGTGCTTTTCCCGGGACGCGTCTTTGTGATTTTCACGGAGAGCGAGGCGGAGAAAGCGGTAGCTTATTTAAAAGCCCAGCGCATTGTGGGAGTGGATACGGAAACGCGTCCTTCCTTTAAGCGTGGAACAACCCATACGGTGGCCCTGTTGCAGATTTCTACACAGGACACCTGCTTCCTGTTCCGCCTGAACCGGATAGGTATGCCCGATTCTTTGCAAGAATTCCTGATGAGTGACACCCTGAAAATAGGCTTGTCACTGAAGGATGACTTCAATTCCTTGCGTAAACGGCAGGATATGCATCCTGACAGAGGCAACTGGATAGAATTGCAGGAATATGTCGGAAAATTCGGCATAGAGGATAAGAGCCTGCAAAAGATATACGCCAACTTGTTCGGCAAGAAAATATCAAAGAACCAGCGCCTTTCCAACTGGGAAGCCGATGTGCTGACCGAAGGGCAAAAACTATATGCCGCCACGGATGCATGGGCGTGTGTGGAGATTTACAATTACCTGTCGGAACTGGAACGCACGGGCGATTATGAGACAATAGAGACAGAACCAATAGAAACAACAGTAAATACAAAAGATGGCTTATAAGAAAGTATATCTGAAACCGGGTAAGGAAGAGTCGTTAAAACGTTTTCATCCGTGGGTGTTCTCCGGAGCTATCCAGCGCATAGAGGGAGAACCCGAAGAAGGCGAAGTGGTAGATGTGTACACCTCAAAAAAAGAATTTATAGCCTGCGGGCATTTCCAGATAGGGAGCATTGCCGTGCGTGTACTCTCATTCACACAAGGAGAGGTGGACCATGACTTCTGGAAGCACAAACTGGAAGTGGCTTATGACTTGCGTCGCAGTCTGGGGCTGGCAGGTAATCCTACCAATAATACCTATCGGTTGGTGCATGGCGAAGGTGATAACTTGCCGGGGCTGATTATTGATGTGTACGATCATACTGCCGTGATGCAGGCGCACTCTGCCGGCATGCACGTTTATCGTATGGAGATAGCCGAGGCGTTGTCCGAAGTGATGGGTGATGTAGTTCGCAATATCTATTATAAGTCTGAAACCACGCTGCCGTTCAAAGCGGATTTAGGCCCGGAAAACGGATTTATCAAAGGGGGAAGTCCCGAAAATATAGCAATGGAATACGGGTTGAAGTTTCATGTGGACTGGCTGAAAGGTCAGAAAACCGGATTCTTTGTAGACCAGCGCGAAAACCGTCATTTGCTGGAACGTTATGCCAAGGGGCGTAATGTGCTGAATATGTTCTGCTATACAGGCGGCTTCTCTTTCTATGCCATGCGCGGAGGGGCTAACCTTGTTCATTCCGTAGACAGCTCGGCAAAGGCCATCGACCTTACCAATATGAATGTGGAACTGAACTTTCCCGGCGACGAACGTCATAAGGCGTATGCCGAAGATGCTTTCAAGTATCTGGATCGCATGGGCGACCAGTATGATTTGATTATCCTTGACCCTCCCGCCTTTGCCAAGCATAAAGATGCCCTTCGCAATGCGTTGCGCGGATATACCAAGCTGAATGCAAAGGCATTCGAGAAGATCAAGCCGGGTGGCATCTTGTTTACTTTCTCTTGTTCGCAGGTGGTAGATAAGGTAAATTTCCGCAATGCCGTCTTTACGGCTGCTGCCCAAAGTGGGCGTAGCGTGCGCATCTTGCATCAATTAACGCAGCCGGGAGATCATCCGGTGAATATTTATCATCCGGAAGGTGAGTATTTAAAGGGACTGGTGCTGTATGTAGAATAACAGGCTTCATAATCCAATCACTATATAAAAGGCGCTTTTAGGGTAGAAAATCCCCTAAAAGCGCCTTTAAAGTTTAAATAGTGTTAACCAAAAGCAAATAATTCCTGTTTTATTATGTTTGATAACATAAAACCACGTATATTTGCAGTGTGTTTTTCATGGTATTAGATTTAAGGTTAATGAAGATTGGGTGTCTGGGATAGATACCCTTCTTTTTTTTATGTATATACTATTGGTTTCCTTTGTTTTTCCCTTTATTTATAAACAAAAGAAACCCTTATGGAAAATTTCTTATCCTATATGGATTCTGTGGTGCACAGCTTGAAATCCGTGTCCCATTTCTCCGCTGCCCACGTGTGCAGCAGTGCCCTGCATTCCTTTTCCTGTTTTCTGGAAGCAAAGAAGCGGGACAAGTCCGTGCAACGTCTTGATGGTTGCCTTCTGCGTGCCTATGAAAGCTGGCTTTTGGGGAATAACCGTGCGGCCAATACCATCTCCACCTACATCCGTTCCCTGCGTGCCGTTCACTACCGCATGGCTGCGGAATATGATTTTAATCCCACCCCCTCCATCTTTAAGGATGTGTATACAGGCGTAAAGAGTACCGGCGGTCGCGCCCTTGCCCGGCGCACCTGTTCCCACCTGCTGGGTGTGGATGGCGTGTTGCAATCCGGTGGCATACAGCAACCCGGCGGCACGGGGCAGCCTGATGCCCGCCTGCGTGTTGCCGCGGACTTCTTCTCCCTCCAGTTCCTGTTTTGCGGCATGCCCTATGTTGACTTGTACCATCTGCGCAAGGCGGACCTTCGAGGCAATGTCCTGACCTACCGCCGCCACAAGACCGGGGTGGAAATCTCCCTTGCCGTGCCTGCCGATGCCCTGGCACTGCTCCGCCGACATGCCGATGCAGATCCCGCTTCCCCTTACCTTATTTCCATGAACCGCGGGGCATACAAGTCATTCCACGAAAATACCCCGGAAGCCGAGGTTGCAAATGCCATCTATTGCCATTCCCTGCGTATGTATAATGTGGAATTGCACCGCCTTTCCGCCTTTCTGGCACTGGGGGAGAAGCTGAGTTCCTACAGCCCGCGCCACACCTGGGCTGATATTGCTTTCCACAACAATGTTCCTGTGGGGCTTATCAGCCGTGCGATGGGCCATACATCTATCCCTACAACAGAGTTTTATCTGAAACCTTTTGAAAGCGATGAGATAGGGAAAGCCAACAGTAAAGTAATCAGACTGGTGAAAGGAGGGGGTAAAATAACCAAGTCCGCATAATCGTCTGTATTACAGTTTGTTAAAGGCGCATTACTTCCTAAGTAACGGAGAAACTTGTTCTGCCTGCAAATTTCACGTTTTAAAACTAATCACACAAGAAAAAGGGGAATTATTTTCATGGCAAACACAAAAAATTAATATTTGGGGCACAAATAATTCGGAAAACTACATAAAGATTCTTATCCTGCCATTTTTTCGACACGATAAATTGCTTTCCATGTTCATTCTTTGACGATGGTTAAGCCTTTATATCCTTAATCCTGATAAAATCAGCCTAATATCGGTCTGTCGTTATCGGATTCTTCCTCCCTTCGTCCGTCAGAATGACAGATGCCCTGCCTCCGTTACTTAGGAAGTAACGGAAATTATTTATATCATAAATATAAACATAACCATATACAATAATCACTATGACCCCAAAGGACTGTAAAAACGTAATTATCCTTACAGGAATGAGCCTGACGCTTCTTTTTTCCTCCTGTGGAAAAGATGATGACATTCCTGATCCCGATCCCGTTCCCCCTCTTCCCACTCAGGGAGCCTTGCAGGTTACTACGGATTGGAGCGCTTGCCTGGATGCCTGCCTGCTTCCTTCCGGGTATATCCTGCGCCTTGGTGACACTTCGCAGGCCGTTAAGGATAAGGTTTATGACTATCCCACGTTGCTGGATCCCGGCAAGTATTCCCTATTAGCTTATAATGAAGCCGACAAGGTCACCGTCAGCGGAACCACCGCCACCATAGATGTAACGGCCGATGGTACATTGGAACCTTTGCCCGGATACCTGTTTTCTGCCGCAACGGAGATAAGCATAACCGCAGGCGATACCCTGCAAGCCACCTTGAAGATGCAGCCACATATCCGTGAACTCACTTTGAAGTTGGCACTTGCCGCAGGCGATGAATACCGTATCCTTGGCACTTCCGCCACCCTGTCGGGCATTGCCTCCGCTTTCAGCCTGGCGGATGGTGCCATCCTTTCCACTTCGGGAGCATCCATCGTTCCTGTTTTCTCTGTCATTCACCGGGATAAGGGCCGTGCCGCCGGTGATGCCTTCCTTTCCGCTACCGTGCGTATAGCAGGTATAGTGACAGGAGAGAAGCAAGAACTCACTCTGGCGGTAACCTTGTCGGATGGCACCCGGCAGGAATTGGAAGCCGACCTTAGCGATAGTCTGGAGGATTTCGGAGATGAAGATACCCCTTTGGAATTGGAAGCGGAATTAATCCTTCCTGTCCGTGCAGGAGTTACTGCCACCATCGGAGGCTGGAAGCGTACGGATGAATACATAGAGATAGAACAGGGAAAAAAGGAATAGCCATATAGATAAAAAAGGAATAACCACATAATACTGTAAATATGAAACCATACACCTATTATACCTGTATCAAAGCAATCCTTCCATTGCTTTGCCTTGGCATGTGCGGTTGCAACACTGAGGACAATTCATTGCCTTCGGGTGGTGATGCACCCCTTTCCCGCACCGCGCTTTGCGTATCGGGCAAGATTGACTTCCCAAGCTCCGCCCGTGTGTCAGACAGCTCTTGGGAAAGGGGCGACCGCATCGGCATCTTTATGGTGGAAGCAGGCAAAGCACCTACTGCCACCTATATTGTAGGAGATGCTTTCAACCGTAGTTATACCTATTATGGAACAGACGGCGTATTCTCTCCCTTCACCGCCACGGACACCATCTGGTTTCCGCAAGACGTGGCGCAGAAAGTGGATTTTATAGCCTATTATCCTTATACCCACAGCGTGGATAGTGATAATCCTTCACTTTCCATCAACCTTTCCGCCTCGCAAACGGATTACCTGTATGCCGCGCGTGTATCGGGTTGTGACCGTACAAAGCCTGCGGTTTCCTTTTCCTTTGCCCACCTGCTGGGTCGCGTGGAAGTGGAGTTGATAGCAGGCGAGGGGATGGACGCATCCACCCTTTCGGGTGCAAGGGTTTCGCTTTTGGGCGTTCCCGTCTCCGCCACCTGTTCATTGGTGGACGGCTCATTGGCTATAGATGGAAACAGTTCGGGTATGCTTCCCTTAACCGGAAACTCCACGCTTGTGCTTCCTTCCTCGGGTTCGGGTCGCAGCTTGGTCATTTCCCTTCCGGGTGTTGATGAAGCCCTTTCCTGGGAAATCCCTTCGGACAAGTTCTTCCGTGCGGGTGAAAGCACCGTCTACCATATCACATTGAAGACGAAAGCGGAAGAAGTACCTGATGATCCCGTGGAGCCTGACGACCCGGACACTCCCGACGATCCTGCCCCCGCCCCCCAAATAGAACTATCGGTCACCTCGCAGGTCGTTGACTGGATTCCGGGCGGCAGTGAATCGGGCAGTGCCGACTGACAATAACAATAAAGTAAAAAACCAATAAAAACGAAAAGAACATGAGAACAGCAGTATTTATGACTATGGCGGCCGCCGCACTGGCATTGGCGGGTTGCAGCAATGGCGGGAACGAAGAAATAGATAATTGGAATGGTGAAATCCGTTTGGGTAGCGGCCTGATAGTTCAGCAGGCTCGTTCCAATAATGGGGATGTTCCCGACAAGCAGATAGCAGAGGGGCAGACAGTCAAGGTTTTTGTTACAAAGAAATCATCAGACACCGGTACTGCCTATTCCGGCTATACGCAGGAAATGACCGCCGATGGCAGTGGAGGATTGACAGGCGGGACTTCCATGTTTTATCCGGAAAGTGGTGAAGGCGTGAATATCCGTGCCTACCATCCGGCAGATGTAGGCACAACTTTCACTGTAAAAACAAACCAGAGTGGCAATGACGGCAAGGACTATTTTGCCTCAGACCTGCTTTATTCGGCGAGCCAAGACTATGCCCGTCAGAAAGAAGCCCATTCTCTCAGCTTCAATCATCAGCTTTGCAAGCTGACTTATGAGTTGACTCAGGGTGACGGCAGTCCCAGTCTTACCAATGCCAAGGTACAATGACTCAATGTCGCTACTGCCTGCAGCTTCGATGCTTCCACCGGTGTGGTATCTGCAACGGTAGATGGCAGCAAGGCTATAACTTCCGTCACTCCCCATTCCACTTATGGTGCAGTGGTCGTTCCCCAGACGGTAACAAGTGGCACCAAGATGCTGCAAGTAACCCTTGCCGATGGAGGAATATTGACCTATACTCCGGATGCTGACCAAGTACTTGATGGTGGCAATGTGTATAATTACACCATAACGGTAAATTTGACAGAACTTAAGGTCACATCAGCTATTACTCCTTGGACTTCTGTTAGTAAGTCGGGCACTGCCACTATGGAATAAAATTAAATTAAGAAAAAGAAAAGCGTTCTTTGGTTTGTTGTAAAAGGGAAAATCCCTATCTTTGTCTTACTCAAATAAAAATGAAAGGGCATAGATATGGATAATACACTCAAATTAACGGAATCCTATTGGGAAATGCTGAAATCACTCAGCGATGAAGTGAAGTTGAGACTTGCCACTCGTTTGACTGCCTCTGTTATAGAGGGAAAAGCGAATAGTGCGGATAAGACGGAAGAAATGTTGCGAAAACATTTTAATGTATGGAAAGATGACCGGAGTGCCGAACAGATAATAGAAGACTTGTACGCAAGCCGTCAAAGTTCAAAAGCACCTTTAAACTTTGATTGACATGAAGTATTTGTTGGATAGTAATATTTGTATTTATATCCTTCGGGGTAAAAAGAGCATGTACGAAAAGCTGGTAGAAACAGGTTGGAATAACTGTTGTATATCAGAAATGACCGTTGCCGAGTTATTGTATGGTGCAGAATGCAGTAAAGATGTTGAAGCGACTAAACGCGAGGTTTTATCGTTTTGTCGTGATATGCAAGTCATTCCGGTAGGAGGCGTTTTGGCTGAATATGCTCGTCAAAAAGCGTTATTGAGGCAGAAAGGTCTTCTGATAGACGATTTAGATTTGTTTATCGGCTGTACTGCTGTCGTTTCCGGTTGCATTATGGTAACTGAGAATGTCAAGCATCTGAACCGTATTGAAAATATTCAAATTGAAAATTGGGTGGTGAAGACTAAATAATATTTCCCTTTGTTCGGTTGGATTAATCCATCCGCTTCCACACAACCTTTCAACCAGAACGCTTATAGTTTTACGAATATAAAACCTATAAGCTAAATGATTCAAACCCAATTATACCCCTCCCGTCTATGGTTGCTTATGGCAACTATAGCAGGACTTTGTACCTCCTGTTCAGACATCACGGACAGTGGGGGAGACACCTCTTTACCCGATGGCAAATACCCCATGACGTTCAGCGCCGCTGTAGACGGTCTGACTGTGAGCCGTGCCGCCACAGGCAAGGATACATGGGCAGAGAATGATGAAATAGCCATCTCCGTAGATGGCGGCACCAGTAGTAAAAAATATAAGATAACCAGTATATCCTCTGTCGATGGCACCGGAACATTAGTACCTGCCACTACCGGCGAGTGTTGCTATTGGCAACAGAACAAAGACCAGCAAATACTGGCATGGTATCCCGCCGCCGGTGCGCCGGACCCTTCTGCAAATCCTACAGCTTCTTACGTTGATATCAGCAACCAGCAGAACGGTTTCTCTGACTTCGATTACCTGACCGCCAATGTCACCACCGACTTTACCACCGCTGCCGTAAGCTTGCCCTTCAAACACCAGATGGCAAAAGTGAAATGCACCTTGGCGGCAGGCGAGGGTATAAGCGATACCGACCTCCAAACAGCCGGGGTAAAGATAGGCGGTTATACCCAAGTAACCTTTACCAAGGGTACATTAAGCGGTATAGGCGATAACGGCTGGATCACCCCCGGCAGCGACAAGGAAGCCCTCGTCGTTCCGCAGGATATGGCAGGCAAGCAGTTCATTAAAGTAACCATAGGTACAGGCAATGCCGCCCGCGATTACTATTATACTCCCGGCGAGAATAATGCCGCCCTCGAATCAGGCAACGCATATACCTATGCTATCACTGTAAAGAAAGAGGGCTTGCAGGTTGCATCGGCTTCCGCTTCATGGGGGAATGGAACGGAAATCAGCGGCAGTACGCCTTCCACCATAGAGAATTATAAGATTACGATTACAGACGGAAACAACAGTCTGAACAACTTGGAAGTGAAAGATGCTGACGGTACTACCATCAGTGCACAAACGGACGGCACATATCAACTTCCGGCTACCGCCACTTCTTTCAGCGTCAGCTACACTGTCCCTTCCGATAAACAGAAGAGTCTTGTCCCCACTTCGGGTTTGTGCCGGATGAAACGGACTTTTGACAGTGACAATTCAACATATACCTGCCACTACAGCAGTGTCGTTTCCGATGTCACCCTTGCTTTGGACGACTATGCAGAGGCAGGCGACTACTATTATAGTGACGGTAGCTGGACTCCCGAAACTCCGGTAACGTCCGTCACTCCCGCTTCCGGTGATACTCCCCCTACGGCTATCGGTGTCGTGTTCTATTCCGGTGCCGGTCCTGATGATGATGTCAGTTATTACAACGGTAGCGGTCTTACAGGCAAGATACACGGCTACGTAGTGGCTGCCAAAGATTTAGCGAATTATACCGATAATAGTACCTGTTACGGTGGCAGACTGCCCATAGTGAATAATCAGTTGCAGAGCTTTGATGTTCCCGAAATAGCCAATGGGAATTATACTTCCTATAATGGCTATTCCGTAACGAAAATCATCAAGGACACTTATATACCTAAAACAACTGAATACGAATTTCCGGTTTTTGCCGCCTGTGCCACCTATGAAAAGGATGTCCAGGCTGCCCCCACCAACAGTAGCGGTTGGTATTTACCTTCTGCCGCCATGCTGGGTGCCATCAACGGGATAAAGGGCAATTTGGAAAAATGTCCGGGTGGCTCTAAACCGAACAAAGATTATCTGTCATGCTCCGAGTCGGGTGCCGGAAGTGTACAAGGATATGCCTTCCATCAGAATGTATCTACCGGCCGTACCAAAAACGACAATAATGACAACCATGCCCGTGCCGTCCTTACCTTTTAAAAACAACAGTACAATGAAGAAAACAAGAACCAACACATTTATCTATATAGCGGCGGTACTCAGCCTGCTGCTTTCGGGGTGCAGTGAAGAAGATGCGTATCAAGAGGGTACGGATGATGCCACCCGCATGGTACTTTCCTTGCAGGTAAATGCCACCGCTTATTCCTCTGTCGGGGCTCGCGCCAGCGATACGGGAACTGCCACCACGTTCACCGACGGCGATCGGTTGGGCATCATCGTTACCCATCCGGATAACAGTGTGGAACACTTCGTTTATACCTACAGCGGTTATTATGCATCATGGAGTACCTCCAACCCCGCCTATTACGACAGCCGTGACAGTTACGCCGCCTACTACCCTTACAAGGAAGCTTTGCGTGGCAAGTCGCTTGCCGATGTAAAGTCCGCCTTTACTCCGCTCTCCAACCAGTCCGACTATGTCACCGGCTATACCCTTTCGGATCTGATGACGTGCGAAAAGGCCACAATAGGCGCAAACAAGTCCTTGCAAATCACGCTCACTCACGAGTTCTCTATGCTGTGTATGCCCACAGGTGTTCCTGTAAAGAGCAAATGTGAGGATAATAACACATATCAATACCCGTTTCCGGTTACAGATGTTATTTTCTATATCGGCGATACCCCTTATCGGGCATGGGTAGGTAGAGACGGCTACGCCCGTGTGATTGTTGGCAGCAATAACAGCAACAGCAGTAACATAAACGTGAAAAGTTCCTATATATTTCAGGGAAAACGGATTGAAACCGGTGCTACGGTTGCTGCATTCGTTCCCGGGCGGTATTATACCGTCACTCCTCCGGTTCAGGACTTGGGTGATTATGAATTCTCGGATGCACGTATAGGCGATTTTTATTGCAGAAGTTCCAACGGGAGTGGTTTCATATTGCCCCGAGAGGGTTCTTCACTCTTGAACGGTTTGAACTGCGTCGGCATCGTGTTCTATGCCGGCAAGCATGAATCAGATGATTCGGATTATTCCAAGCCGCTCACGGCGGGTGGCCCTTGTATTCCCAAAGGTACAAATGGTGAGATTCAAGTTCATGGTTACGTCATGGCATTGACGGACGTAAATCAAGGCGGTTCCGACCGTCTGCGTTGGGAGTATAAAGCAAACGGCGACGGCTCATATACATACAATCAGGCTGTCGGTGCTTCAACTACTAACAGTGACTGGAAAGGTTATAGTAACCAGCAACAGTTCCATACGTTTCTGGGAACGGATGCCGGTAATGGTTGGCAAATGTCTGACTTTCCCGCCGCCTACGGTTGCGAGCTTTATGGGACTGTCAGTGCGCCAAGCTGGCAGCAGAATTATGCCGCTCCCAGCAACAGCAGTGGCTGGTTTCTTCCTTCTTGCGGACAACTGGGATATCTGTATAATAACAGGAGTGATTTAAGTACACGTATAAACAACATAAAGGAAGTCATAAGTGACAGTAATATTAAATGGTTCAATACGAGTTGGTACTACTGGTCGTCGTCCGAGTACGAGGACTACAGCGGCCACGCTTGGAGTGTGAGCTTCGGCAGCGGCCCCAGCTACACCGACTATAAGCTCGGTATGTACGACGTGCGTGCGGTGTGTGCTTTTTGACCAATTTATCCATTTATAAATTTATCTATTGAAAACCAATACCCGCGAAGCGGGTCGAAAATAAAAAGAAATATTATGTCTTTATCCGAAGATTTGCCTATCTACCGTGACACGTACCGGTTGCTGAACAACTTGCTGAGGTTGACTCAGGAGTTCCCCCGTTTCTTCAGATACAATCTGAGCAACCGTATGGTGGACTTGAACCTTGATATGCTGTCATTGATTTATCGGGCAAACAGCAGTTACGAGAAAGTGGGGGTGATTATAGAGTTCCAGGATAAATATCGTATGTTGCAGATGCTTTTCCGTGTATGCGTGGAGCAGAAGGTGATTACGGAACACAGGTATGCCGGCTTTGCCCTGCTCTTGGACAAGATAGGCAAGCAGGCCACCGGGTGGAAACAATATAGCGAACAAAGTCAAAGGAAAAATAATGATAAAAGGCAATGATTTTTGTCAGTCGGAATTCGGGCGGCTACGGCTTCCCGGAGTGAGCTGTTTTAATTGAAAAAGGGCTGCCGGCAGGTTTCCCTCGTGCAGGGAGGCTCGCAAAGAAACAAGACACAGGCAGCACAGACTGGTCGTCGTCCGAGAACGAGAACTACAGCAACAACGCTTGGAATGTGAGCTTCGACAGCGGCAACAGCAACACCGACTATAAGAACGATATGTACGACGTGCGTGCGGTGTGTGCCTTTTTAATTAGAAATTGTAAAGACAAAAAAGTATGGAAAGTATGAATGTAACGGAAAATGGACTTTTCTCTCCGGAGGAAACAGGCGGCATTTCGTTGGAGGAGGTATTCAGTGCCTACTTCGACTGTCGCCGTCGTAAACGAAACACGTACAATGCCCTTGCCTTCGAGGCTGACTATGAACGGAAGTGCATCGGGTTGTGGCGCGACATCAACGCCGGAACCTACAAGCCTTCCCGTTCTGTCGCCTTTATCGTATTCAAACCCGTGCAGCGGGAAGTATTCGCCGCCGATTTCCGCGACCGGGTGGTGCATCATCTCATTGCCCGCAAGATAGAACCCCTGCTGGAAGCGGAATTTATCAACGACAGTTACAGCACCCGTAAGGAAAAAGGAACGCTTTACGGCATCCGCCGTGTGGAAGGCTTTGTGTGCGAGTGCTCTGCAAACTATACGCAGGACTGCCATGTAATGAAACTGGACATCCGCTCGTTCTTCATGAACATCTCCAAAGAGCTGCTTTACAAGCGTATGGAAACTTTCCTGAGGGAGCGTTATCGGGAGAACGACTTGGAAATGTTACTCTACCTGCTGCGTGAAACCCTTTTCAACTGCCCCGAAAAGAATTGTGTCCGCCGTTGTCCCGTGAGCCATTGGAAAGGCCTGCCCCGCAATAAATCCCTGTTTCATACCGACGGCAAACACGGCTTGCCCATCGGCAACCTGACCAGCCAGATGGCGGGAAATTTCTTCCTCAGCCCGTTGGATCATCTCGTTACGGAGCAGTGGGGCGTTCCGTTCTACGGCCGGTATGTGGACGATATGGTGCTGGTTCATCCCTGCCGTGAACATCTGCTCACGGTGCGTGAACGCATCCGCGAATGGCTGGCAGCCAATGGATTGACACTGCATCCCCTGAAGATGTACCTGCAACACTACGGTAAAGGCATCCCGTATGTGGGTGGCGTGGTGAAACCGGGACGGATATATATCAGCAACCGCACTGTCGGCTACTTCTATGATGCGCTGTCACGTTACAACCGTCTGGCGCAAGAGTCCGGCTATGTGGAAACCCACGGGGAAGACTTCGTTTCATCGGTCAACTCATACCTGGGTCAAATGAAGCATTTCGCTACCTACAATCTACGGAAAAAATTGTTGCTGGGTGGCTGCATCGCTCCGGAGTGGTGGAAAGTGATCTACATCTCCGGGCATCTGGAAAAAATTGTATTGAAAAAACAATATACCGCACGCTCCCGTATGCAACGCTCCATGCACCGTGAAATAATGAATTGCCAACTGATAAAAAAAGAAGCCGTATGACGGAACAGGAATTGATAGCCAAACAGGAAAATGGAAACAACGAAACCTTGTACTTAATGAAAGTGGGCATGTTTTTCCATGCCTACGGAGCCGGTGCGTTCGCCCTTGCCCGCCTGATGCATTACCGGGTAAAACGCAAGCTGCGCAAAGGTGGCAGGGAAGTGCTGGTAGCCGGTTTTCCTGCCGACAACCTGCCTGTGGTTGCCGCACGCATTGAGCGGGCAGGGGGCAAGGTGCCGGTGGCAACGGATACATGGGTGGAGTTTACAGGGGTGGATGCCACGGAGGACAGGGCATTGGTAGATGGTCCTGAGAACCATCATCCGCATCCGGACAAGGCGAATATGGAAGAATGGAGGAAACGGATTCTGTCTTTTGACCTGTCCCGGTCTACCCCCTTGCAGGCACTGAATTTTCTGGCGGATGTGCAGAGTGAATTAAAGGATAGAAATGAAACAGTGTGATACCTGTTTATAAAAAACGGACGTCCATTTTCCAAAAATGAACGTCCGAATTTTAAAAACAGACGTCCGTTTTCCAAATTCGGACGTCCGTTTTTTAAAGAACATAAAA
>CABMPB010000046.1 GCA_902388365.1 uncultured Bacteroides sp.
TATCTAAAATTATAAAGAAGTATTTTTAAGGAAACAAGAGATTCTTAACATCTTAGGGTAGGGGTGTGTGAATGGCATCAGCGTATCCATTCGTGTATGTATTCTAACACGCCCCCTACCCCCTCTCAAGAGGGGATGAAGTTACTCCGACTATGATTTTCTTTATATCGACATTAAATAGGCTTTATAATCAAGAGGGGGAGAAACTCCCTTGATTGTTTGAAAAGGATGTCTTGATTGTTTCGCAAAACTCTCAAGACATCTTTTTTTGTGTTTAACTCGTCATTCTCAACAGGATTTGCTACATTTGCAACTTGTTAAAATGTGAACCAAATAATAAAGGCGATATGAACGAAGATTTTAAGGAGGACATAAAGAAAGCCTGTGAAGTGATGCAGAAGGGGGGAATCATACTTTACCCTACTGATACCATTTGGGGAATAGGTTGCGATGCAACTAATCCGGAGGCCGTAAAACGAGTGTATGAGATAAAGAAACGTGCTGATAGCAAAGCGATGCTGGTACTGGTGGACAGCACGGTGAAAGTGGATTTTTATGTGAGCGACGTTCCGGTAGTGGCATGGGATTTGATAGAATTTGCCACCAAACCACTAACCATTATTTATGATGGCGCCCGCAATCTGGCAGATAATCTGCTGGCCGAGGACGGCAGCGTAGGTATCCGCGTCACCGGTGAAGAATTCTCTAAGCAACTTTGTTTCCGTTTCCGCAAGGCCATTGTGTCTACTTCTGCCAATATCAGCGGTCAGCCATCACCTGCCAACTTCAGTGAAATCAGTGAGGAAGTAAAACAGGCGGTAGACTATATTGTGGGGTATAGACAAGAAGAAACCGGCCATCCTAAACCGTCCAGCATTATCAAACTGGGTAAAGGTGGAGAAGTGAAGATTATTAGAGAATAAGATAAAAATGGACGCAATTATAGAAGATAAAAAGAGTTTGTTGCAGCGCTTCATCCTATGGCGCGAAAAAAAGATAAAGGAAAAACATTTCATTCTTATTCTTAGTTTTTTAGTCGGTATCTTTACGGCTCTTGCCGCGTGGTTCTTAAAGTTCTTGGTAGAATGGATTAAGGAATTCCTGACAGAGAACTTTGATTCTACAGGTGTCAACTGGCTGTACTTGGTATATCCGGTTATCGGTATCTTTTTAACAGGATTGTTTATTCGTTACATCGTGAAAGATGACATCGGTCATGGTGTGACGAAGATTCTATATGCTATTTCCCGTCGTCAGAGTCGCATCAAGCGGCATAATACCTGGACATCCATGATAGCCAGTGCCATCACCATCGGATTTGGTGGGTCAGTAGGAGCGGAGGCGCCTATCGTATTAACCGGCTCGGCTATCGGTTCCAATTTGGGAAGTGCTTTTAAGATGGAACATAAGACCCTGATGCTATTAGTGGGTTGTGGTGCTGCCGGAGCCGTGGCAGGTATCTTCAAGGCGCCGATTGCCGGATTGGTATTTACGCTGGAAGTACTGATGATTGATTTGACAATGGCTTCTCTGTTACCCTTGCTGGTTTCGTGCGTCACGGCGGCTACGGTATCCTACATAATGACCGGTTCGGAGGCAATGTTTAAATTCCACATGGATGAGGCGTTTACGATGGAACGTATTCCTTCCGCCATCTTGCTGGGTATTGCATGCGGATTGGTATCACTCTATTTTACGCGTGCCATGAACTGGGTGGAAAATATATTCCGCCGTTACAATAGTCCCTATGTAAAACTGGCTATTGGCGGTGCAATGCTGAGTGTCTTGATTTTCCTTTTCCCACCACTATATGGTGAAGGATATGATACTATCAACCTGTTGCTGAACGGCATATCCAACCATGACTGGAATACGGTAATGAACAACTCCATCTTTTATGGGTTTGATGATTTATTGCTGGTATATCTGGCTATGATTATACTTTTCAAGGTATTTGCTTCCAGTGCAACGAATGGCGGTGGCGGTTGTGGTGGTATCTTTGCCCCCAGTTTGTTCTTGGGGTGTATCACCGGATTTATATTCGCTCACTTTTGCAATGAGTTCCATATCGGCCCGTATATACCGGAAAAGAATTTCGCTTTGCTGGGTATGGCGGGATTGATGTCGGGAGTCATGCATGCTCCATTGACGGGAATCTTCCTGATAGCCGAGTTGACCGGAGGATATGATTTATTTCTCCCGTTGATGATGGTATCTGTCAGTTCCTATCTTACCATCATGATCTTCGAGCCGCATAGCATTTACTCCATGCGTTTGGCTAAGAAAGGGGAGTTGCTGACTCATCATAAAGATAAGGCTGTATTGACTTTGATGAACATAGACAGTGTGGTTGAAACAGATTTTGAGGAAGTCAGCCCGGATATGGATTTAGGGGGGATGGTGAGAGTCATTTCTCAGGCAAGGCGTAACCTGTTTCCTGTGGTGGATGCGAAAGGCGAGTTGCTGGGAATTGTGATTCTGGATGATATTCGTAATATCATGTTCCGTCAGGAATTGTATCATCGCTTCACGGTGGAAAAATTCATGGTTTCTCCTCCTGCACGTATCTATGTCAATGATTCGATGGAAGAAGTGATGAAGAAATTTGATGATACGAAGGCATGGAATCTGCCTGTGATTGACGAAGAAGGAAAATATAAAGGATTTGTTTCTAAATCGAAGATATTCAACTCCTACCGTCAGGTATTGGTTGATTTCTCTGAAGATTAAATAATGTAAGTGTATGGAAAAGAAAGATTTGCGAATTGTATACATGGGTACTCCCGACTTTGCGGTGGAGAGTCTGAAGCGATTGGTAGAAGGAGGTTATAACGTGGTGGGTGTAATCACAATGCCCGACAAGGCAGTGGGGCGTCATGCCAGTGTGTTGCAACCCAGTCCGGTAAAGCAATATGCCGTTTCACAAGGATTGCGCGTACTTCAGCCCGAAAAATTGAAAGATGAAGCATTTGTAGAAGAACTCCGTTCTCTGCAAGCCGATTTGCAGATTGTTGTCGCTTTCCGTATGCTTCCTGAGGTTGTTTGGAATATGCCTCGTTTGGGTACATTCAATCTGCATGCCTCTTTATTGCCCCACTACCGGGGAGCTGCTCCCATCAACTGGGCTGTAATCAATGGAGATACGGAAACAGGTATCACCACTTTCTTCCTGAAACATGAAATTGATACAGGTGAGATTATCCAGCAAGTGCGTGTACCCATTGCAGATACTGATAATGTAGAAATAGTACATGATAAACTGATGAATCTGGGTGGAGAACTGGTATGTGAAACTGTGGATGCCATTCTGAACGGAACAGTGAAGCCTATCCCTCAAGAAGAATTGATTCAGCCGGATACAGACTTGCGTCCGGCACCAAAAATCTTTAAAGAGACTTGTCGCATAGACTGGAACAAGGGTGTGAAACAGATCTATGACTTTATTCGTGGCCTTTCCCCTTATCCTGCTGCGTGGACTGAACTGTGCATGTCTGATGGCACTCGCTCCGTATTGAAAATCTATGAAACGGAAAAGATTTTCACTTCACATGATATGAAGATAGGAGATATCCGTACAGACTCGAAAACAACTTTCCAAGTAGCCGTGAAAGATGGTTTTCTCAATGTCCTTTCCTTGCAACTGGCAGGGAAGAAACGCATGAGCGTGGCCGATTTCTTGAGAGGTTACCGGTCTTCGGACAATAACAAGGTAGAATAAAAAGAATAAGAGATAAGAGAAAGCGGCTGCATCAAAACATTTTTTGATACAGCCGCTTGTGTTACAATAAGATAGACAAGGAGTTAGTTAAGAATCATTTAATTTTTGTGTTGGACATTGCTTCCCAATCGAATTGGAAGTCTGCTGATTTACTATTATTATAGCCTATTGTAACAGTCTTTTCGCCACTGTATATGGATTTATACTTTATTTTAAATCCTTTCAATGTACCTTCGTTATAACCCGGTGCACTTGATAAAGGGAAAGATACAAAGCTTGAAGAACTAAGATTCTCCTGCCTGTCACCTTCTGCATTATGACGTAATTCTACAGAAAGATACCCGTCAGAGTCAGGAACTGCATCGGCTTTTGCTACCAAACTAATTCTGTGTTTGATGTTAATATCGTAACCTAATATTTGGAATTGCAGCGTCAAGTGGGTCTTACCGATATTATAAGAGATATAATTAATAACATCATCTCCAAAAATATCTTCTTGTTCTTCCTTTAATATGTCTATGTCCTTGGTCAATATCTTGTATAAAGTTGTAATCTGTATGTATGGAGCTTTACTATTGCTGTTTCCATTGGGGCTCTCTGCACCTCTGTAAGTATAGAATATGCGTTGCCCTTTATTGTTGGCATCATTTTGAGTTAATATTTCGGGATTGGTAACATAAGCCGTTCCCTCATTGTCACTTTCAATGATGGCTTCACCGGGAACCTTGCTTGGAGTAACCACAGTGGCTAAAGCGGCATTGACCGGTATACTATTGGATATATCGTATAAATTATCATCGTAGTCATCCAGACATGACTGCATGGATGGAATCATCATAATCAGTGTTACAATAGCAATTATCGTTTTAAATCTTTTCATTTTCTCAGCTTATTGAATCCGTTTCTGTGAGTAAAATGCGAAGGGGATAGGTTTACTGCTTATAAAAGTGTTAAATCTGCTTAAGCAAAAATTTTATTCTATCAGATGCAGTATTTTTGCAGTCTCATCATTTACTCTATAAAGAAGTGTCACAAACAATGAATGAAACAGAATTGGTGGAACGTTGCGGCAAGGGCGATAACCTTGCACGCAAGCAATTGTATGAGCGTTATGCCGGACAATTGATGGCCATTTGTGTTCGTTATACAGGTGACAGAGAGGTGGCACAAGACGTTCTGCATGATGGATTCTTGAATATATTTCGTTCATTCGGTCAATTTACTTATAAAGGAGAGGGCTCTTTGAAAGCATGGTTGGCACGCGTTATGGTGAATGAAGCATTGGGCTACCTGCGCAAGAAATCTTCGGCAAACCAACAGGAAGTAATAGTAGAAGAATTGCCCGATGTAGCAGACGGGGACGATGACGACTTTGAACAAATACCCCAATCGGTCTTGATGCAATTTATAAAAGAACTTCCGGATGGATACAGAACCGTTTTCAATTTATATGTATTAGAAGATAAAGGACATAAGGAGATTGCTGAAATGTTGGGAATAACAGAGCATACCTCGTCATCCCAATTATATAGAGCCAAAACCTTATTGATGAAAAAAATAAATGAATATAGAAAGAGGATATAGGAATGGAAGAAAAAGATAAATGGATAAAGAATTTCCGCACTCGGATGGAGGATTATTCGGAGCCGGTTCCTGCTGACCTTTGGGGACAGTTGGAAAAGGAATTGGATACGCCCAAAGTGATTCCGATGTGGCGCCGTTGGCAGGCAGTGGCAGCTATTGCTTTGCTGGTGGTGGTGTCTTCATTGACGGTATGGTTCTGGCAGTCGCCTTCGGCAGGCTACATAGAACAGCAGTCGGCGGAGTTAAATTCGTTGCGCCAACCGGATGAACTGATACCTGCTCCGACTACTCCTGAGCAGCCTATGGCCCAGGTTGTTCCTGCAACTCCTTCTATAAGAACCCAGCGTGTAAAGGTTGCCCCGGCTGCTATATTAGGGGAATCACAGGCTGTGCCAGAGGTTGTGACGAATGAAATAACAGATGAAAAACAAACAGAAGCGTATAACAGGGAAGAAAAAAAGGCGGAAGAAGTTGTAGTGGCTGAAACCCAACAGCAACCTGCTGCCAAAAAAACTTATTCGAGCCATAAAAGTAATTATGCTTATATCGCTCCCCGTAAGAGTAAAGATAAAAACTGGGCTATCGGGCTTTCTGCCAGTAACGGAGCGTTAGCTTCTTCTAATAGTGTGGATGGATATCTGCCTACCCGCGGAGTCAGAAGTGCACAATTAAATTCTTATGGAGCAGGAATCAGGGCGACAGAGATTGACCAGGTGATGTTCAATAATATATCGGAAGGTAATGCTAAATCGGATATAAAGCATCATATGCCCGTCACTTTCGGTGCTTCTGTCCGTTTTGACTTGGATGATAACTGGGCTATAGAAACAGGTTTGACCTATACAATGCTTTCTTCCGAATGGCGCTCAGGGACCAAAGAAAATTATTATGGTGAGGAGCAAAAGCTACACTATGTAGGTATTCCTTTAAAAGTGAACCGTGAGATATGGAGCAACAAGCGTTTTGAGGTATACGCTTCGGCAGGTGGCGCTGTGGAAAAAAGTGTGTCGGGCAAGCTGCATACCACTTATGTAGTCAGTGGAGATAAATCCCAAACTAGTGGAACAGAAGATGTGAAGGTGAAACCGCTGCAATGGTCATTGTCTGCTGCGGCAGGTGCACAGTTCAAGATTACCGATAAACTGGGTATCTATGCAGAGCCGGGTGTCGTTTATTATTTCGATGATGGAAGCAATGTTACTTCTATCCGCAAAGAGCACCCGTTCAATTTCAACATACAGCTTGGTGTGCGTTTAACTTTGCCAAAATAAAATAAACTTTTTCACTGCTCTTATCTAAAATATGGCTATCTTTGTTCTATATTATATGAATAAGAACAGTGAATGATGAATAAACCTCTGATATCCCCGTCTTTGCTATCTGCCAACTTCGCTAATTTACAGGCAGATATAGAGAAAATAAATCGTAGTGAAGCCGATTGGCTGCATATCGATGTAATGGATGGTGTGTTTGTGCCCAATATCTCCTTTGGCTTTCCCGTATTGAAATTTGTAGCCGAGTTGTCCCAAAAACCTTTGGATGTGCATTTAATGATTGTCAGTCCCGAAAAATTCATCAAGGAAGTGAAAGACTTGGGAACGATGACTATGAATGTGCATTATGAGGCTTGTGTGCATCTGCACAGGGTGGTGCAACAGATTAAAGATGCCGGAATGAAAGCGGCAGTAACTTTGAATCCTTCCACTCCTGTGGCAATGCTGGTTGATATTATCCGCGATGTGGACATGGTGTTGCTGATGAGTGTGAATCCCGGTTTCGGAGGACAGAAGTTCATTACCCATACATTAGAGAAAGTAAGGGAATTGCGTGAACTGATAGCCCGTACAGGTTCCCAGGCATTGATAGAAGTGGATGGCGGAGTGAATCTGGAAACAGGAAAACTGCTTGTTGAGGCTGGTGCGGATGTGTTGGTAGCGGGAAATGCTGTGTTCAAGGCTCCCGATATGATAGACATGATACACCAATTGAAATCCCTTTGATTCTTTTAAAGAGCAGAAGTGCGAAATGTAACGGCTTTGAAGCCTTATCCCATATTCCGGTTGACTATTCCTTTAGTCGCCGGAATTTTTTTATCCGATGCGGTATTTCATGGTACTTTGCCTGTGAATGGTTTCAGAATAGCTATATGCGTGTTGCTGGTAGGGATGTTTGTCATGGTGAAGCGACAGAAATATACCTTTCGTTGGTTATTCGGAAGCATGGCTTTTTTGTTTCTTTTTTGCCTGGGGGCTTTGTTGGTACAGCATAAGTGGGAACAGGTAGCATATGAATGGCCTTCCGAAAAGAATGTATATGAAGGTGTTATCATGGAAACTCCACAGGAAAAGGCAAAAACTTATCTTTGTAAATTGCATATAGATAGAAGAATGTCCATAGGTAATGCAATTCCTGTAGATCGTACCTTATTAATATATATAGCGAAGGACAGCCTCTCGAAAAAGCTGCGATGTGGTGACCATTTGCGTTTTTATGCTCGTGTAGCCCAACCGCCTCCTACAGATATTCCCGGAGAATTTGATTATGCGGCTTACTTGCTCCGGAAACAAATTAGTGGAACTGCCATAGTCTTCTCCGATTACTGGCAGCCGACAGGACTACGTGAACCTTTGAACCTTACGCAACAAGCAAATGCCTGGCGTGAAAAAATACTGGACTGCTATAAGCAGTGGGGCTTTTCCGGAGATGAATTTGCCGTACTGTCCGCTTTGACTGTAGGATATAAGGAAGAATTGAGTGATGAGTTACAGGAAACATATCGGGTAGCAGGGGTTAGCCACATATTGGCTTTATCGGGAATGCACGTAGCCATCTTGTGGGGATTGCTGGGATGGGTGATGCGTCCATTGGACAAAAGACGGTCATTGCGATGGGTGAAATGTTTACTCATTATTCTGTTATTATGGGGATTTGCTTTCCTGGTAGGTTTGCCTGCTTCGGTGATAAGGGCGGTAGTGATGTGTATGTTGATGACCGTGGCGCAGGCTGCAGGCGGACGTGCTCTTTCCCTGAATACACTGGCGATAGCTGCATTCTTCATGTTGCTTTATAATCCCTTTTATATGTTTGACGTAGGCTTTCAGCTTTCATTTCTGGCCGTATTCTCTATTCTGATGATTTATCCGGTCATTTTTCATTGTTGGACTGTCTATCATCCGGTGTTGCGCTATGTATGGGGAGTGGTGGCGGTTTCACTGGCTGCACAGTTGGGTACGGCTCCATTGGTCATTTATTATTTTTCTCATTTTCCCATTCATTTCTTGTTGGCAAATCTAATGGTTGCGCCACTTGCTTTTCTGATTATTTATGGGGCGGTGGCTGTCTTTTTGCTTTCTCCTTTTGAAATGATTCATGTATGGGTGGTGAAAGGATTGAACGGTTTATTGTGGTTATTGAACAATAGTATGCAATGGGTGGAACATTTGCCTTTGGCGCAATCCGGGGAAGTTCATTTTTCAGTAATGCAGGTTTGTCTTTTGTATTTGTTATTATCTTTGCTATTGGGGTATCAGTTAAGGTATTCTCGCAAGTTACTGGTTGCTATCTTGTTGGGAATCAATTTATTTATGGTTGTAGGCTTATATCAAACTCATTATTACAAGGAAGAACCCCAACTTATTCTGTCGCATTCGCAAGTGAAAAATTTTCCACCTGCCGAGATGTGGCAGCAAGATAGTATTTATCGCTATAAAGGAAAAACAGTATGCTTATTAACTGATGATCACTGGCAAAATAAAGCATCAGATCATTTGCTGGACATTGATTATATATACCTCTGCAGAGGCTATCAGGGAAAGATTGCTCCATTGCAAAATATCTTCCGGATAAAGAAAATTATATTAGATACTTCCCTCAGTGACTATAAGCGTAATCGCCTGAAAGAAGAATGTAAGAGTTTGAATTTAGATTATATTGACCTGTCGGCGAAAGGTTCTTACCGTATTCTTCTGTGAATAAAGAATTAATTCGTAAATTTGCCGTTTCAAAAGAAAGAAATTATATATGTTATCAAAAGTAATTGCGCAAGCTAATATAGACCATGCTGAAAAATGGTTTGAAAGAGCCGATAAAATAGTTATTGTTACCCATGTATCGCCGGATGGAGATGCGATAGGTTCTTCATTGGGGTTGTTTCATTTTCTGGAATCACAGGAAAAGACAGTGAATGTCATTGTTCCCAATGCTTTCCCTGATTTCCTGAGATGGATGCCGGGAGCCAAAGATATTATCCGTTATGACAAATATACGGAGTTTGCCGATAAGCTGATAAATGAGGCGGATGTTATTTGTTGTTTGGATTTCAATGCCTTGTCCCGTATTGATGCCATGGCAGATGCGGTGGCAAATTCACCTGCCCGCAAGATGATGATTGACCATCACTTGAATCCTGAAGAGTTCTGTAAAATAATCATTTCCCATCCCGGAATATCTTCCACTTCCGAACTGATATTCCGCTTGATCTGCCGTTTGGGATATTTTGGAGATATAACCAAAGAAGGTGCCGAGTGCATCTATACAGGGATGATGACTGATACAGGCGGTTTTACATACAACTCGAATGACCGTGAAATCTATTATATCATTAGTGAACTCTTGTCCAAGGGGATTGATAAGGACGATATTTACCGTAAGGTCTACAACACTTATTCCGAGGGACGCTTGCGCTTGATGGGATATGTGCTTTATGATAAAATGCAGGTATTCCCCCAGTTCAATGCGGCATTGATCTGGCTAACCAAAGAAGAACAGAACAAGTTCCAGTACGTGAAAGGAGATACGGAAGGATTTGTGAACATTCCGCTTTCTATAAAGAACATAATCTTTTCCGTATTCTTGCGCGAAGATACGGAGAAGAATATGATAAAAATATCATTGCGTTCTGTCGGTACATTCCCATGCAATAAAGTAGCTGCCGAATTCTTTAACGGAGGCGGACATTTGAATGCATCGGGTGGAGAGTTTTATGGTACGATGGACGAAGCTATTGAGCTCTATAAACAGGCTTTGGTGAAGTATGAGGACCTGTTGCTGGCAAAAAAATAGTTATTTTAGTATAATTGCGTAAAAACAATATAAAAGTTAGAGGCTTATTTATTAATTTTGCCCGAAATTATAACAGAAGAAGAATGAAAAAATTAAGTATACTGTTAGCATCAGTGTTCCTCTTGGGATTAGTATTCCAGGCTTGTAATAATGGAAAAACCTATGCCGAAATGAAAGAAGAAGAAAGAGAGGCTATCAAGAGGTTTATTGAGAAAGAAGATATTAATGTAATCAGCCTCAGCCAGTTTCAGGAACAGGATTCTACCACAAATGTGGATGAGAATCAGTTTGTTCTTTTTTCGGATAATGGTGTGTATATGCAGATCATAGAAGAAGGGAATGGAGAAAAGCTGGAAGATGGACGTTATGAGGTGCTGGCCCGTTATATTGAAAAAAGAATTGTAGAAGGCGGAACTGTAGATACACTGTCTGGCAACTGGTTTTATCCTTATCCCGAAGAAATGCAGTTGACCAAAAGTGGAAAAAACTTTTCGGCAACCTTTACTTCCGGGCAAATGTATGCTACTTACGGAACAACTTATGTCCCTTCCGGCTGGTTGATTCCATTTAATTATATAAAGGTTGGTAGAGAAATCTCCGGTCGTTCTAAAATCAGGCTGATTGTTCCACACAGTGAAGGACAATCTGATGCCTCTGCTTCTGTCTACCCTTGTTACTATGAAATAACTTATCAATTAGCACGATGACATTAATTAAATCAATATCCGGAATCCGCGGAACTATAGGCGGACACGTGGGGGAAGGTTTGAACCCACTGGATATAGTGAAATTCACATCAGCTTATGCAACGCTGATACGTAAGACAACCACAGTAAAAAGCAACAAAATCGTAGTAGGACGTGATGCACGCATCTCCGGCGAGATGGTGAAGAACGTAGTGTGCGGCACCTTGATGGGAATGGGCTTTGATGTAGTAAACATCGGTCTGGCATCTACACCGACTACCGAACTGGCTGTTACGATGGAAGGCGCTTGTGGCGGTATTATCTTGACTGCCAGTCACAATCCCAGACAATGGAATGCTTTGAAGCTGCTGAACGAGCATGGTGAATTCCTGAACAAAGAAGAAGGAAACGAAGTACTCAGCATTGCAGAAGCAGAAGCTTTTGAATATGCTGATATAGACCATATTGGAAGCTATCGCGAAGATAATACATACAATCAGAAACATATAGACAGTGTACTGGCATTGAAGTTGGTAGATGTGGAAGCTATTCGCAAAGCTAATTTCCATGTTGCCATAGACTGTGTTAATTCAGTGGGTGGCATTATTCTTCCCGAATTATTAGAACGCTTGGGCGTGAAGAAGGTAGAAAAGCTGTATTGCGATCCTACCGGAGATTTCCAGCATAATCCCGAACCCTTGGAAAAGAACTTGGGAGACATAATGGGGTTGATGGCGAAAGGCGGTTGTGATGTAGCTTTTGTAGTAGACCCGGATGTAGACCGCTTGGCTATGATTTGTGAAGATGGCAAGATGTATGGTGAAGAATATACATTGGTAACTGTGGCAGATTATGTATTGAAACATACTCCCGGAAATACGGTTTCCAATCTGAGTTCTACCCGTGCTTTGCGCGATGTAACCCGTAAATATGGTTGCGAATACAATGCAGCTGCCGTAGGAGAAGTAAATGTAGTTACCAAAATGAGAGAAACCCATGCAGTGATTGGTGGTGAAGGCAATGGTGGAGTAATCTATCCGGAAAGCCACTGCGGACGTGATGCATTGGTAGGTATTGCCCTTTTCCTGAGCCACTTGGCACACGAAGGCAAGAAGGTAAGCGAACTGCGTGCTACTTATCCTCCTTATTTTATCGCAAAGAACCGTATAGACCTCACTCCGGAAACAGATGTAGACGCTATTCTGGCTAAAGTGAAGGAACTCTATAAGAATGAAGAAATAAACGACATAGATGGTGTGAAAATTGACTTCCCTGATAAATGGGTACATCTGCGCAAGAGTAACACCGAACCGATTATCCGCGTTTACTCCGAAGCAGCAACCATGGAAGCTGCCGACGAGATAGGACAGAAGATAATGGATGTAGTTTACAGTCTGGCAAAGTAAGTTTTTGATTGATTAATATTAACTGTTGCCGTATTGAATGAGATTTTATTTCGTTTGATACGGCATCTTTTTTAAATCTAATTGAAAAACTAAATAATACAATGAAGAAAAGCCTTTTATTCGTTTGGATCTGCATAGCGTTGGTGTGCCTAATGAGTGCTTGTGGGACATCATCTGTAAAGACAAAAAAGTGGCGGTTGGTGTGGTCGGAAGACTTTAATCAGAAAGATGGTTTTGATGCGGCAACGTGGAGTAAAATACCGCGTGGAACGGCAGATTGGAAGAATTATATGTCCGACTTTGACTCATGTTATGCCCTGCGTGACGGCAATCTGGTATTGCGTGGAATGGTTAATCATACACAGAAAAATGATACGGCTCCCTATTTGACAGGTGGCGTTTATACGAAAGATAAAAAGCTGTTTACCGGGGGCAGAGTAGAAGTACGTGCCAAGTTGCAAGCAGCCAGAGGTGCATGGCCGGCTATATGGATGCTTCCTAATAATGCGGAATGGCCCAATGGAGGTGAGATAGATATTATGGAACGGCTGAATTATGATAGCATTGCTTATCAGACAGTTCATTCTTATTATACGTATAAGTTGGGATTTCAAGATACTCCTCCTCATGGGGGAATCAATCAGATTCATCCGGAAGAATATAATGTTTATTCGGTGGATATTTATCCCGATAGCCTGGTCTTTGCTATCAATCATCGGCATACCTTTACTTATCCCCGTATTGAGACGGATAAGGAAGGGCAATTCCCTTTCTATCAACCTTATTATTTGCTGATAGATATGCAGTTGGGCGGCTCCTGGGTAGGCGGGATTGATCCGAAAGATTTACCGGTGGAGATGCAGGTGGATTGGGTAAGATATTATGAGAAGCGTTGATATTTGCACTTTCTTCGTAGGGGCGGAGTTGCCCGCCCGAATACATAGAGTAAACTGTTTTCGGGCGGGCAACTCCGCCCCCACGGAGATCCAATTATCTTTTTAGTTCAAATTTATATTCTGTAGGACTTTCTATAGCAAAGATACCTATTCCCCCCTTTATATTGTTGGGAAAGATAACAGGAATTTCCAGTGGATTACTATTATCATGATCATTGTAAGCACTGGCTGCCAACAAGTACCGATATTCATTGGATGAGATAGCATAATACTGGAGAGTGGCATAGCAAGTTGTTTTTTTAATTTCATAATTCTCTGTATCCCAGGGATAAGTCGGAGCCGTTTCCAGTATCATCGTATATTGCCGATTGGAAAAATAGGCACTACTAAATACTCTATAATAATTCTGTATAGGAGGAACAAACTCTATATTTGAATCGAAATCATTTGAACTCCCCGGTTTTCCATCCATTAGAGCCGTATCGTAATATTGGCTGACTCCCCAATAAGTATTTGTGATGATAGAGTCTTTTCTTGTTTCACGATTGACAAGATAGTAAGTATAATCTTCTTTGAACTGGACGCGATAATATTGCATTTGGGAGTTTGAAGGAATCTCTAGTTTGATTTTCAAACGGGTGTATTCGGATAGCCATAGGGAACCATTGGAGAGATTATTACCTGTTAAGCTACCTGTGCGGTGCAGAGTATCCAGTTGCAATATCCGAATGGGCTCATGAACTATCGTTTCAGCTTCTGCTCTAAACTTACCGTCACTGGTTTCAGCTTCAATCCGGATATGATCTCCGCTATTAAAGGTGCTATGTACTTTATAATAATAGTCTTCATAACTGGTATAAATCTCATCTTCGGAGGGATGGATGCACTCAGTGATTGTTTCAGATAATTCCCCATTGATATAAAGCCGGATGATCCCATTCTTTACTATTTGCGGAGAGTTATAATCAGATAAATTCAGATAAATAGCATTTTCTGTTTTTCCTGCATTCATCAGCGCATTGATGATGAGCTTCTGAGGTTCGTCATTAGGAATAGGACCTATCTCATTGGTGCAACTCGCCAGCAGGCAGATAAATAGTGATAGCAAGAATATCTTTTTCATCGTTTTTAGAATTTATAAGTGTAAGAGAAAGAAGGCAGACAGGGAAGAAGTGTCAGTTTCTTTAGCACAGGTGTCTTGACTCCGGTGTTTTTGTTTTCTTTATAATCTATGTATACATGGTTAGGGTTCATGGCATTATAAGCGTTGAACAGGCTGACGTTCCAAATACGTTCCCCGTGCTTGGTCTTCTTTCGGAAATTGACTCCTATATTTAGCTGATGGCTGGCAGGCAGTCGGTAATTGTTGCGGGAACTGCTGTAATTCCCTGTTACTATAAGGTTGCCGGGAGCAATCTGCATATAGTAGCCATTTGACCATAGACTACTCCCTTCCGGCAGAATGATAGTGGCTTGTTGCTTAGGCAGGGTGGCTGTGTTTCCGGATGCAAATGTCCAGGAGGCACTAAAGTCTATTCTCTGGGTTAACTGGTGGTTGAGGGTAATATTGACCGAATGCCTCCGG
Source organism: uncultured Bacteroides sp. (assembly GCA_902388365.1). Taxonomy (GTDB): domain Bacteria; phylum Bacteroidota; class Bacteroidia; order Bacteroidales; family Bacteroidaceae; genus Phocaeicola. The sequence goes on from CABMPB010000046.1 coordinate 14,937, forward strand.
TCATATTTATAAGGAAAACGTTTTCCTCCATTAATTCCGTCCGGGGCAAACTTGCGGTCGGCTTTCGCCAGTGTATAACTGATCCATCCGGTGGTACGTCCGGTTTTCTTTTCCATCATAAATTCCACGCCGAAGTTCCTGCCCGTACCCATTTCTACTTTGTCTTCCCAATTTGCCGAGTTGCCGGACAAGGCACTTCCATCTTTATACTCCAATACGTTTTTCAATGCCTTGTAATAGCCCTCTATAGAAAATTCCCAGCCTCGTATGTCGGTGTAGTAACCTCCTAGGGAGAATTGACGTGACAGCATCGGGCGGATATTTTTAGTCACAGGCACCCATAAATCAGTGGGCAGCGATATGGCGGATGAGGATAGTAGATGTACGTATTGGGTCATATGTGTGTATGAAGCCTTTAAGATAAGGTCGGGACGTGTACTGAAACTCAGTGAGAGCCTTGGCTCTAGGGAAGTGTAGGTATGCTTTTGTACCTGAAAGAGTGAGAAGTGCGCACCTATATTGGCTTTCCAACGTTCGGTTATGTTGAAATCATCTTCAGCATATAGTGAAGCCTCGTGTGAGCGGACGGCTTCATGCCCTGCAATAGTGAATATTTCGTCGTGCTTTTCTTCCCCGTTTTCAGTGTGTATGAATGTATTTTGTATTTCGGGACGGAAGGTGTGATAGGTGTAATTGCCTCCGAATTTAATAAAATGTGTGGGGATTGGGTGGTAGTCAAAGTCGGAAATTAATCCCCAATCTTCTATTCCGGACTGGTATCGGCTGCGGAAATTCTCCTTTTGGCGGGTTGCGTCATTATTAATGCGGAAGCGGAAACGATTGTAGGATAGTGTTGTATTATTAAACAAGCGGCTATTCCATACATGATTCCAACGTATATTTCCCAAGGTGCTTCCCCAATGGATATTTTGCTTTTCTTTTTCTACAAAATCATTATAATCATAAGAATTTTTAAACATCAACTGATCTTTTCCATTATAAAAAGAGAGAAAGAGTCGGTTGCGGTCATCAAATTTGTGGTTTAGTTTAGCATTAATGTCATAGAGGTAATACCCCCCTTTGGCTTCATCATCCAGAAAAGGATTCAGGAAGAGGTCAAAGTAACTGCGGCGGGCAGAAATGATAAAGGAAGTACGGTCTTTCCAGATAGGACCTTCAAAGTGCATGCGCGAGGTGAGTAGCCCGATAGTGAAACTGCCGTGGTAATGCCGCATATCTCCGTCGTTGGTACGTACATCTACTACGGAAGAAAGGCGTCCGCCGAAACGTGCCGGGAAACTGCCTTTGTATAAATCTACTTTCTTTACTGCTTCGGGCGTAAAGACTGATAGAAAACCCAGCGTATGGTCTACATTATATAGAGGGACACCATCCAGCAAATAAAGATTTTGGTCCGGGCTGCCACCGCGTACATACAAACCACTGGTACCTGAAATGCCTCCCTGCACGCCAGGCAGCAGTTGGATGGTTTTCAGCACATCCGCTTCACTTAGCAAGGCAGGGGTATTTTTAATGTGGGCAAGAGGAATGCTACTGGCTCCCATCCGGCTACTTTGGATTCCCGTTTCCGGTTTATCAGATAAAATTACGACTTCTTCCAGTTGGTTGTCATTTTGTAATTGTACCGTCAGCAATGTGTCTTTGCACAGGTGCAAAGACACTTGCCGGGTGGCATAACCTATATATGAAAAGTCTAGCTTTGTGTCTCCTTCGGGCAATGTAATGCTGAAGTATCCGAATGGATTGGTGGTTGTTCCCATCTCATTCTCTCGTTCATAGATGTTGGCGCCAATCAGAGTTTCTTTAGAGATGCCATCCAGCACGTAACCGTTTAGGGTAAAATGCCGTTTGGTGGGTTGTACTTTCTCTTTTTTCAAAATGATATGCCGCTTGGTTATTTCAAAACTGATTTGTTCTCCTGCAAAAGCTTTTTGCAAGACCACTTTTAATGGTGTTTTCTTCAGGCTGAGTGTCACAGGATGCTTAAAGGCTACTTCCTCGCCATAGATAAAGGAATAGCCGGAGGCTTTCTCTATTTGGGTGACAAAATCTTTCAAGCTGCCCTGTTTCAGATGAATGCTGATGGGCATATCCGGTGTCTGTGCTTGTAGGAAAAGAGAAACTGTAAGTAACAGTATCAAGGATAAAACCTTGATACTGTACTTTTGGCAAATAAAAAAAATCATTTAGTTTTTAGTTTTCTTGTTTCAATTCAATAACATTTGATGATATTGTTTTATAAGTAAAGTCTCCGATAGGAGCTAGCATTTCAAGTATTTCTTCCAGTGTTTCATCTTGTTTGAAACTTGCGTTCAGTTTATAGTTACGCAACCGCTCTCCTTCTATTTGTATCGTTACATTGAAATGATGGGATAACTGGCGAGCAATTTCTCCCATGGTGGCATTATCAAAAGATAAAATTCCATCGCGCCAACTTATTTCGTTATCGGCATCGCTATCGGAATGCATGGTCAGCATACCGGTTGCCTTGCGATAGACGGCGGTTTCGTTGGGTTTCAATATTACTTGGTTGCCGTTTTTGTTATCGCTTACGGCTACACTTCCTTCCAGGAGAGTGGTCTCTACCAATGAATCGGTGGCATAGGCGTTGACATTAAAATGCGTGCCCAGCACACTGACAGTGACCCCGTTTGTTTTTACGCGAAATGGCTTTTCGGGATTCTTGCTCACCTCAAAGTAGGCTTCTCCGTTTAGATTCACAATGCGTTCTTTCCCAAAAGTTTCGGGATAGATTAATTGTGAATGGCGGTTCAAGGTCACCTCCGAACCATCCGGTAATTGTATGCGTTGTGTTTCGGCATTAGTAAGAACCGTCAACATAGGCGCAGGACGCTGGTAAGAATAGAACATCCATCCGAAACCAATAAGAAGGACAAGCCCGGCAGCCACAGCAGTTACATACCGAATGGAAAGTACTTTCCGCTTGCGGCGTGCCGGGATGAGGCGTTGTTGCAATATGCTATAACTTTCCTCCGCCGAGAATTTTCCCTGCGGTGAATGAGTAGATGAAGCCAATTGCTCCAGCCATTCGTCCAGCTCTTTATCTGATTTCGGTGAATTCATGTTATTTTATTTTCCCGGCAAATATACTACTTCTTTTGCAGACGGATAGTCATTTCCGAAACTTTTGCGTCTTTTCCGTCCGGTTTGCAAATTAAATGTATGATGCGTTGTTCCCAATTTATTTTCTTGGGATAGATAGTCACATTTACCTTTACAGATTTCTTTCCTTTGTGAATAACCGGGTTAGGGTCTTTGATTTTAAATACATTAGGTGTTTGATTACTGGTTAAAGTTAGTTTTCTGTCTTTGTCCTGTTTGTCGCCTGCTACTATTTTCACAGTTACAGTTTCTTCTTCATGGTTTGTGTCATAGCTGTGCACATCGGCTTTCCGTTCAAAACCAATGTAATCTTTCGGAAAATTGTCGTTACTGTTACTGCATCCCGCCGCCAGTAGTGCGTAGAGAAATGGGAGGGTTAAACGTGTACTTGTTCTCATGTCTTTAAAAGTTTTTAGTTTGTTAGTTTCTATAAATAAAGACAGGGGAACCGGGAAATCTCCCTATTGCTTTCCCTTAAAATAATTATTTATTTTTTCTTTTAGGCGGGTTACAGCCTTTTGCAGTTGTGCGTCTACGGTCTTGGGACTGATGTTAAGTTCTTCTGCCACAGATGCATAGCTTTGTTTTTCCTCGCGCACTTTGATGAATACTTCACGGCAACGGTCGGGCAATTCATTGAGAGAATTTTCGTAGATATGGAATAATTCTTCGTTTATTACCTGTTCTTCGGGTGAGAGAGTAGGGGAGGAAGTTTCCTGAATATTCTCTAGCGGAGTCGTTTCACGGCGCTGTTCTTTTTCCAGATAGTTCAAGGCAGCGTTACGCACTAATGCATAGCTGTATTTATTGAAATCATCGGGAATGAGTTGGCGTTTACGGTTGTTCCACAGGTTGGTAAAAACATCAAGCGCTACTTCTTGCGCCCATTCGTCACGTTGAAGGTAATAAAAGGCTATACGGAAGAATCGGTCATAATACAAATTGTATAAGGACCGGAAAGCCTGTTCGGAATCGTGCTTCTGTATGTCGTTAAGTAGTTTTGTTACCTCCATTACCTGGTAAATAAGGCGTGTTTGCTTGTTAGTTGTTCAAAATTGGATGCAAAGCTAGTAAAATGTAGGTAGATGTGCTATTCCTTTTAGAATTTTTCTCATGAACTAAAGTTATTTTCATTGTGTTCAGTTGAGCTGGTGCTTTATAACACTTCTGCTTCTTTGGCAAATGGTGCATTTAAAATAGGAAAAGATAATAAGCAAAGTAAAAGTTCTTTTTAATGATCGTTTTTTTATACTTTTGCAAACTAACCAATGAATATTATGAAAAAACTTTTCCTTACTTTATCTTTGTTACTGGGGCTTGTACTAACCCTCGGTGCCCAGACTTTGAAATTCAACGCCAATGGCAAGTTTAAAATTGTGCAGTTCACCGATGTACATTACATATACAATGATCCCCATTCCGATATTTCCATAGAGCGTATCAATGAGGTGCTGGATGCGGAGAAGCCCGACTTGGTAATCTTTACTGGCGATGTGATTTATGGCCAACCGGCAGAAGAAGGTATGCGCACGGTACTGAATCAGGTATCAAAACGTGCCATTCCTTTTGCAGTGACTTTTGGTAACCATGACAATGAACAGGGATTGACCCGTGAAGAATTACTGAAAATAATTCAAAGTATTCCTCACAACCTGACTACTACCACCAAAGGCATATCCGGAGTGACCAATTATATATTGCCGCTTCAATCATCGGATGGCAGTAAAGATGCTGAGATTCTTTATTTGATAGATTCTCATTCTTACTCTCTGATTGAGGGAGTGGGCGGATATGACTACATTGATTTTGACCAAATTCAGTGGTATCGTGAAAACAGCCGGAAGTTTGCAGAAGCAAATGGTGGTAAGCCGGTTCCGTCATTGGCATTCTTCCATATTGCATTGCCGGAGTTCAATCAGGCTGCATCAGATGAGACGGCTGTCCTTTTTGGTGCACGTAAGGAAAAAGCCTGTGCTCCCCAGCTAAATTCAGGGTTGTTTGCGTCCATGAAAGAGATGGGTGATGTGCAAGGCGTATTTGTGGGACACGATCATGACGATGATTATGCAGTGATGTGGCACGGCATTTTGTTGGCTTACGGACGTTATACGGGAGGTGATACTGTATATAATAACTTGCCGAATGGCGCCCGTGTTATAGAATTGACCGAAGGCGAGAAAGGTTTCCGCACTTGGATTCGGTTGAAGGATAATCAGGTGGAACAGAATGTGAAATTCCCTGAAAGTTTCTTGAAGCCTAAGAAATAAGCTTTTTATATAGGGATAATTCCAAAGAATTCACCGTAGGGGCGGATTGAATCCGCCCGAATGCATACAGTGGATGTTATCGGGCACATTCAATTTGCCCCTACGGTATAATGATCATTTTTTACTATTGACACATTCTCTCAATTTCCTGTTATCATTTTTTTTGATCGCCTTATTCTACCCAAAGCATATCACTCATTATTCCATCAGAAATAAAGATTCCTTTGCGGGTGAGTTTTAGTGTGTTTTCTTTTATTTCCAGTGTTCCTTGTTTCAGGTGCGGGTTGGCCATTCGGAGACAGTAGTTATATAGTTTCTCGCCAAACTCATTCTGTAGTCTGGATAACGGCATTCCCCATTCCGTGCGAATACTGGTAATGATAAAATCATTGTAGCGGGTATATAGATCTAATTCTTCTATTTCGAACACAGGAGAATCATTCGTGATTCCTGCAATATATTTATCCAGCGAAGCGATATTCCATTGACGGGAAATGCCATCATAAGAGTGCGCTGACGGACCACAGCCTAAGTACTTTTTTCCCGTCCAGTAACTGGAATTGTGGCGGGAGTGAAAGCCCGGCAAGCAGAAATTAGAAATCTCATAATGATCATAACCTGCTGTCGTTAGGCGGTCTATCAATGCACTGAACAAGGATACGCTTAAATCTTCATCCACTTCCTCTACCTTATGCTGTTCGCGGAGTTTCCACAGGGCAGTGCCTTCTTCGTATATCAGATGATAGGCTGAAATATGCTCCGGATGCAGGGATAGGGCTTGTTGCAGATCTTGCTCCCAAGAGGCGGAAGTTTCACCCGGCAGCCCGTACATCAGGTCGATGCTGATATTCTGAAAACCGGCTTTCCGGCATTCCTGAAAGGCCTCTATGGCTTGGCGGGCGGTATGGCGGCGTTGCAATAATTTCAGTATCGGTTCCTGGAAAGTTTGTATCCCCATGCTTAACCGGTTGAAGGGGAGGGTACGCAGCATGGCGATGTATTCTGGCGTCAGATCGTCGGGGTTGGCTTCCAAGGTGATTTCGGCATCGGAAGTTACAGGGTACGCCTTATATATATAGGAGAAAATATCTTCAAAGTCTTTCTTTTCCAACTGTGAGGGAGTTCCTCCGCCCAAATAGATAGTTTCGATAGGTTCTTTATCAAGATATTCTTTTCTCATCTCCAACTCCCGGCACAGGGCGCGGACGTATTCTGCCTTTCGTTCACTTTGAGTGGTGGAAAAGAAATCGCAATAGATGCAACGCCGTTTGCAAAAAGGGATATGAAGATAAATGCCTGCCATATATTTGTCTGATTTAGCGGCAAAGCTACAAAAAACTTTTCATTTGACACCGCGAAAAAATGATAAGACACCGCGAAAAAAAGTTTTCGCGGTGTCATATCATGCATTACGTCCTTTGATATTTCAAAAACAAACTTCGGTTCTTTCTGCCTTTTTCTCTCTTTCTGCCTTTCTTCTATGTGGAAAGTGGATTTCTCCATTAAAGACGGGATGGAAATTACCACCCTCCGAAGGGATAAATCGATGCCACATCCGGATACCTGTCGTAAAACATAGTTTAGTAACACCTCCGTTTAGGTTGCTTTTTTTCTCATTATTTTCTAATTTGCGCTCCACATTTTTAGGAGATATGAGATACATATCCGTTTGTTAATAATTAAATCTTAGATATCATGAAAGTATATCAGACTAACGAAATTAAAAACATTGCACTCCTTGGCAATGATGGCTCAGGTAAAACCACCCTCACAGAGTCTTTGCTCTTTGAGAGTGGTATTATAAAACGTCGCGGCAGAATTACTGCCAAAAACACGGTTAGTGATTATTTTCCGGTAGAGCAAGAATATGGCTATTCAGTGTTCTCTACCGTTTATCATGTAGAATGGAACGGAAAGAAGCTAAATATAATTGACTGTCCGGGTAGTGATGACTTCGTAGGTGCCGCAATGACCGCACTAAATGTTACAGACACGGCTATCCTGCTGCTGAACGGACAATATGGTCCCGAAGTAGGAACTCAGAACCACTTCCGCTACACCGAAAAACTGGGCAAACCGGTTATCTTCCTCATCAATCAGCTGGATAATGAGAAATGCGACTATGACAATGTGATGGAACAACTCACCAGCATCTATGGTTCCAAGGTAGTCCCCGTGCAATATCCCCTCGAAACAGGTCCTAATTTCCATGAACTCATTGACGTGCTGTTGATGAAAAAGTATTCATGGGGTCCCGATGGAGGCGCTCCCACTATCGAAGAAATTCCGGAATCGGAAAAAGAAAAAGCCATGGAAATGCACAAGGCTTTGGTGGAAGCTGCTGCCGAACATGATGAAACCTTGATGGAGAAATTCTTTGAATCGGAATCATTGACCGAAGACGAAATGCGTGAAGGTATCCGCAAGGGATTGGCTGCACGAGGCATGTTCCCGGTGTTCTGCGTATGTGCAGGCAAGGATATGGGTGTTCGCCGCCTGATGGAATTCCTGGGCAATGTGGTTCCTTTCGTTTCGGATATGCCGGTGGTGCACAATACACGTGGTATTCCTGTTCCTCCTGATGCTAATGGTCCTACTTCCCTTTACTTCTTCAAGACTGCCGTTGAGCCGCATATCGGTGGCGTGCAATACTTTAAGGTGATGAGTGGCAAGGTGCACGAAGGTGATGATTTGACCAATGCAGATCGTGGTTCTAAGGAACGCATGGCACAGTTGTTTGTTTGCGCAGGTGCAAACCGTATTCCGGTAGAGGAATTGGTGGCAGGTGATATAGGTTGTACCGTAAAACTGAAAGACGTCAAGACCGGTAATACACTGAACGGCAAAGATTGTGAAAACCGTTTCAACTTCATAAAATATCCCAATGCTAAATATTCTCGCGCTATCAAGCCTGTAAATGAGGCAGATGTAGAAAAAATGATGGTGATTCTGAACCGCATGCGTGAGGAAGATCCCACTTGGGAAGTAGAACAATCCAAGGAATTGAAGCAGACCATCGTCCACGGACAAGGTGAATTCCACCTCCGCACGTTGAAATGGCGTTTGGAAAACAACGAAAAACTGCAAATCAAATTTGAGGAGCCTAAGATTCCTTATCGTGAAACTATTACCAAGGCTGCCCGTGCCGACTATCGTCACAAAAAACAGTCCGGTGGTGCAGGTCAGTTTGGCGAAGTTCACTTGATCGTAGAACCTTATTACGATGGTATGCCTATACCCGAAACGTATAAGTTCAACGGACAGGAATTCAAGATAAATGTGAAGGGTACTGAAGAAGTTCCATTGGAATGGGGTGGTAAATTAGTATTCGTTAACAGTATTGTCGGTGGTTCTATTGATGCTCGTTTTCTGCCTGCTATCCTGAAAGGTATCATGAGCCGCATGGAGCAAGGACCGTTGACAGGTTCGTATGCACGTGATGTTCGTGTCATTGTATATGATGGTAAGATGCACCCGGTAGATTCAAATGAAATCTCCTTTATGCTTGCCGGACGTAACGCCTTCAGCGAAGCCTTCAAGAATGCCGGACCGAAGATTCTGGAACCCATTTATGACGTGGAAGTATTTGTACCCAGTGACAAAATGGGCGATGTAATGAGCGATTTGCAAGGTCGTCGTGGCATGATTATGGGTATGAGCAGCGAAAGCGGTTATGAAAAACTGGTGGCTAAAGTACCTCTGAAAGAGATGTCTTCCTACTCTACTTCATTGAGTTCATTGACCGGTGGACGCGCTTCATTTATTATGAAGTTTGCCAGCTATGAACTGGTTCCTACCGATGTGCAGGATAAATTAATGAAGGAATTCGAAGCTAAAGAAAGTAAAGACGAATAACTAAAGTGTAGGATTTGATATATAAAAAGGGTGCATTTCGTTAAAAATGCATCCTTTTTTATTTAAGAGAACTTAAACTTTCCGGTCTATTATTTGGTTTTGAACTTAATTTTTTATTATTTTTGCAAACCAATTCGCGTTAATTTTGTTATAATAGTCAGAATCTCAGCTTAAATGACTTTTTCGGTTAATTATAGAGAATCGCCGTTTAAAATAGGTTAATCTATTATGTAATGAGATTTAACGCTTTTAATTTTGCTGACATGAAAAAGTCTACTATTTGGGTATTAGGTATTGTAATGGGACTATCATTCCTTAGCTTATTGTATTTGCAGGTGAGCTATATCGAGGAAATGGTAAAAATGCGCCGGGAGCAGTTTGATGAGTCTGTTCGGCGTAGTTTAGTCCAGGCATGTCGAAATATTGAGTTGGTGGAAACGAAGAAGTATCTGGAAGATGATGTGGCTGCTACCGAACGGGCGGCACAGTTATCCAAGGAACAGGTGCCGGAAGGGCAAAACGGAGAAGATGCAGGCGAGGTGGAAGCCCATACGCACTCATACTCCATTACCACGGACGGGCTGGGGGGATATTCTTCATTCGAGTTGAAAATGAGAATCAGTGCAAACCGTCCCTCCAATATTCCTAAGGCGATTATTTCGACAGGTAAGAACATTCCGCAGACTTCAAGAGCCTTGCAGGAAATCATAAAGGACAGATATGTGTACCAGCGTGCATTGCTGGACGAAGTGGTCTATAACATATTGTATACGGCTAGTGACAAACCACTGAATAAAAGAATCAACTTTAAGCAGTTGGATTTGTTCTTAAAAACAGAATTGTTGAATAATGGCATTGATATTCCTTATCACTTCACGGTGACCGATCGTGACGGGACGGAAGCGTACCGATGCCCGGACTATACGGCAGAAGGCAGTGAGAATACGTATCAGCGGGTTTTATTCCAAAATGATCCCCCGGCACGTATGGCATCAGTAAATATTCACTTCCCTACATTGAACAGTTATATATTCAGTTCTGTTAAATTTATGATACCGTCACTGATCTTCACACTCGTATTGCTTGTGACGTTCATCTTTACCATCTATATCATCTTCCGCCAAAAGAAGTTGACCGAGATAAAGAATGACTTCATCAACAATATGACGCATGAGTTCAAGACGCCTATCTCTACCATATCATTGGCAGCCCAGATGCTGAAAGATCCGGCAGTAGGCAAGTCTCCTGCTATGTTCCAGCACATTTCCGGGGTGATAAACGATGAAACGAAACGCTTGCGCTTCCAGGTAGAGAAAGTATTGCAGATGTCAATGTTTGAACGGCAGAAGGCAACGCTGAAGATGAAAGAGGTAAATGCGAATGAATTGATTGCCGGAGTGGTCAACACCTTTACACTGAAGGTGGAGAAATACAACGGTAAGATTACTTCCACCCTCGATGCGGAGAATCCGGATATATTTGTAGACGAGATGCACTTTACAAATGTTATTTTCAACCTGCTGGACAATGCGGTGAAATATAAGAAACCGGAAGGAGAACTGTTGCTGAATATACGTACCTGGAATGAATCGGGCAAACTCTATATATCTATACAAGATAATGGCATAGGTATAAAGAAGGAAAACCTGAAAAAGATATTTGATAAGTTCTATCGCGTACATACCGGTAACCTGCACGATGTGAAAGGATTCGGTCTGGGACTGGCGTATGTGAAGAAAATAATTCAAGATCATAAAGGCACGATACGTGCCGAGAGTGAACTAAATGTAGGAACTAAATTTATAATTGTATTACCTTTATTAAAAAATGAATAATATGGACGAGAAATTGCGTATTTTGTTGTGCGAAGATGATGAGAATCTTGGCATGCTTTTGAGAGAATATTTGCAGGCAAAAGGCTATTCTGCTGAACTTTGCCCTGATGGTGAGGCTGGCTACAAAGCTTTCCTGAAGAATAAATACGACCTGTGTGTACTGGATGTAATGATGCCTAAGAAAGATGGTTTTACTTTGGCACAGGAAATCCGCCAGGCTAATGCTGAAATTCCTGTTATCTTCTTGACAGCTAAGACTTTGAAGGAAGATATCCTGGAAGGTTTCAAGATTGGTGCTGATGACTATATCACCAAGCCGTTCAGTATGGAAGAATTGACTTTCCGTATCGAAGCCATCTTGCGTCGTGTACGTGGTAAGAGAAACAAGGAAAGCAACATCTACAAGATCGGTCGCTTTACTTTCGATACCCAGAAGCAGATTTTGGCTATTGATGGCAAGCAGACTAAGTTGACTACCAAGGAATCTGAATTGCTGGGCTTGCTTTGCGCTCATGCTAATGAGATTTTGCAGCGCGACTTCGCTCTGAAGACTATCTGGATTGATGATAACTATTTCAATGCACGAAGCATGGATGTGTATATCACTAAACTGCGTAAGCACTTGAAAGAAGATGATTCTATCGAAATTATCAATATCCACGGAAAGGGTTATAAGCTGATCACTCCCGAAGTAGAAGGATAATTGAAATAAAAGGATATAAAAAAGCCCGGAACAAAAGTTCCGGGCTTTTTTATGTTCATTTCTTGTTACTTCTAATCAACGAAGCGTTTATTCAGCGCAATGTAGACAATTAAACCAATAACAATGAGGGCGGCACTTGCACCTAAAACAGAGTTATTGTTCACTGCTGCACTGCCTGCGCAGAAAATGCCGATCAAAATAACGGCACCAATGATCATCAGTATCAGACCTAAATTCTTCAGTAAGCTTTTCATGTGTGTATTTTATTAATAGATTATATTTATTCTTGTGTACAAATTAAAGCATAATTCTGTTATGATGGAAATTATTTTAGGAAAAAAAGATGAAATCATAGAAAAACTTTAGTCTTTTATGTTGGTGAATACCTTTCTTAATACATCTTGGCTCACTTTCAGTTCCTCCAATGTCAATCCGGACAATGCTTCCTTTAATGTTTTATTTGCAATGAAGCGCGCTTTCCCTTCCAGTTCCCTGCCGGTTTTGGTCAGATGGATCAGGTTGGTGCGGCGATCCCGCTTGTCGGCTATGCGCACTACCAGATGCTGGCGCTCCATATTGTCAATGAGGCGCGTCATACTGGGCTTGTCTTTAAAGGTGGCATTGCATAATTCCTGCTGGGTCACCCCGTCCTTTTCCCATAGGAATAAGAGCACTGTCCACTGTTCGGGAGTAATTTCTACTCCATTCTGACGGAAGTTGCGACTTAGTTTCCGGTTGATGGCGGCAGATACCTTACCATTCAGAATGGCAAATATTAATTGAATATCAAAGCTAAATTGTTCTATCATGGAATTATTGTTTAAACAACTTTGCAAAGATACGACTATCATCGGAATTATCTTGTTTTTTCGGGCATAAAAAATACAAAAAGGAAGATTAATTGCAAGTTGAAACTATATTTTTAAAAGAAAATAGCGATAACTCTTTGTGGATTAAGATAAAATGCCTACTTTTGCACTCGCATTTGAATTTTTAATTTAATAATTTAATTAACGTAGTATGAATCAATACGAAACCGTTTTCATTTTAACTCCCGTTTTGTCTGATGTTCAGATGAAGGAAGCGGTAGAGAAATTCAAAGGTATTCTGACTGCAGAAGGTGCAGAGATTATCAATGAAGAAAACTGGGGCTTGAAGAAGCTGGCTTACCCCATCCAGAAGAAATCAACTGGTTTCTATCAGCTGGTAGAATTTAAAGCAGAACCGCAGGTGATCGAAAAGTTAGAACTTAACTTCCGTCGTGACGAACGTGTAATCCGTTTCTTGACTTTCAGAATGGATAAATACGCTGCTGAATATGCTGCAAAGAGAAGAAATGTTAAATCAACTAAAAAGGAGGATTAATCATGGCACAGCAGCAATCAGAAATCAGATATTTAACTCCGCCTTCAGTAGACGTTAAGAAGAAAAAATACTGCCGTTTCAAAAAGAGTGGTATTAAGTACATCGATTACAAAGATCCTGAATTCTTGAAGAAATTCTTGAATGAACAAGGTAAGATCCTTCCTCGCCGTATTACCGGTACTTCTTTGAAGTTCCAACGTCGTATTGCGCAGGCTGTTAAGAGAGCACGTCACTTGGCGTTACTTCCATTTGTAACTGACATGATGAAATAATAAGGAGGAATAAGTATGGAAATAATTTTGAAAGAAGACGTAGTAAACTTAGGCTACAAGAATGATATTGTAACTGTAAAGTCAGGTTACGGCCGTAACTATCTTATTCCGACTGGTAAGGCTGTGATTGCTTCACCTGCTGCTAAGAAAATGTTGGCAGAAGATTTGAAACAACGCGCTCACAAATTGGAAAAGATCAAGAAAGATGCTGAAGCTATGGCAGAACAGTTGAAGGATGTAACTTTGACTATTGCTACTAAGGTTAGTACTACAGGTACTATCTTCGGTTCAGTAGGTAACATCCAGATCGCTGAAGAATTGGAAAAACTTGGTCACAAGGTAGACAGAAAGACTATCGTAGTGAAAGATGCAGTGAAAGAAGTTGGTTCTTACAAAGCTGTTATCAGACTTCACAAGGAAGTTTCTGTAGAAATTCCATTCGAAGTAGTTGCTGAATAATCATCTGTAATACTACAAGTATAATAAGCTGAAGAAGCCCGGTTCGCGAGAGCCGGGCTTCTTCTTTATACCATCGTAAGCATCAGTCGGATGTAGCTTCATCTCCTCTTGAGCTACTCTTTCTATATATCTAGTTAACATTTACCGTAGGGGCGGATTGAATCCACACGTGTCCACTAAAAAAAATTAAGATTTAATTGAGTGTCATTTTGATAGTC
>CABMPB010000047.1 GCA_902388365.1 uncultured Bacteroides sp.
GACTATCAAAATGACACTCAATTAAATCTTAATTTTTTTTAGTGGACACGTGTGGATTGAATCCGCCCGAAAACAGTTTACTTTGTGCATACGGGCGCATTCAATGCGCCCCTACGGCATACGGAAACCTTAATCTATGTCCCAGATACCTGCTGCTTTCTCCAGTTCTACCAAGGAAACATTATAATTATATAATGTTTCTATGTATTGGGCTTGTACGTCATCATAAGTGCGCTGTGCATTCAGATACTCCAGCAAAGGCACCTCACCCCGATGATAACTATAAATCTTTCCGTCCAGCACATCCTTTGCCTGTTTCAGCATCCCATTGGTATAATGGCGAAGCTGCTCGGACAATGACTGGAATTGATGATAAGCCTGAATCACCTCAGTCTGAACTTGCAAACGAGCCTGATTATATTGCGTTTCAGCCTGTTGCGCACGAAATTTTGCCGCATGCACTGCCCCTTTGTTCATAGCAGAGAACTTCAATGGAATAGCTATACCTGCCGTTACTCCATTGAAATTGGGAGCCGGTGCTTCTTCATTGTACACACGGTTATTGTGACTGATGCTCAGTGACAAATCAATATCGGGCAATTTCTCCCTACGCGCCACGATCAAGGCACGGCGGGAAACTTCGGTATTTTTCAGTGCCGCCATCAAGTCCGAACGATTATCAATAGCATTGGCTATCAATTCATCGAGCACAAACAGACGGGTGACAGGCTTTAACTCACCCTGAGGCATATACAGAGTATCCCCCATAGCCTTTCCCATCATCAAAGCCAAAGAGAAACAGGCATTTTTCAGTTCTGTCTCGGATTGCAAAACTTCGTTGCGCATAATCCCTGCTTCCAAACTACTCTGAATAGCTTCAACCTCCATTATCTTTCCGGAAGCAAACCAAATGCTATCCGATTTAGCCAAGTCGCAAAGGTTCGCACACGAGTTTTTCTTCACTTCGCACATCTGTTTCTGCTTCTGCACTTCCAGATAAGCAACGGTAGCCTCCGCACGAAGATTACGAAGATAATCCGCCAATAATGCTTCGGACAATTCACTCTCACTGCGCGCCAACTTGATGGCGGCACCGCGCTTTCCAGGCGAAAGAGTCTGTGTCAACCCCACCTCTATACTTTGTCCCATCTGCAAGGTATGGTCCTGATTATTGGTATATTCCACCGAGACAGAAGGATCATTAAACACTTTTGCAGCCACTACATCTGCCTTTGCAGCACTTACATTCAGTCTCTCGGCGGCATAATCCAAGTTTCCGGCATTTACTTTTTCCAAATATTGGGAATAAGTAAGCGACTCAATGGTCTGGGCTTGCAGAGAAATTCCACAAGCCAATAAACCGGTCAATAGTATGTATTTCTTCATTTCTTTTCCTCCTTTACCGTTACATTTTCTGGTTGCATCACTCCGTTGCATTCCTCTACCCGCTTCTCCATCATATAATATAAGGAAGGAAGAATATAGAGCGTAATAATGGTAGCAAACAACAATCCATACACAATAACCGTAGCCAACGGGCGCTGCACATCACTACCGATGCCCGTAGACAAAGAAGCCGGAAGCAAACCGAGCACGGCAACCGTAGCCGTCATCAGGATAGGGCGGAAACGGTGGCGGGTTCCGGTGATTACAGCATCGCGCAAGTCCCTGCCACGTGAACGGAGATTATTGATATGCGAAATCATGATGACTCCATTCTGAATAGCCACCCCGATCAGCGCGATGAAACCTACAGCCGAAGATACATTCAGCGTCATGCCACGCACATTCAATGCCAGCATTCCTCCGAACAACGCCAACGGAACGACACACATCAACAATGCCGCCTGACGGAATCTGCCCAAAGCAGCAAATAACAATAACAGCATAATGCCCAGTGCCAACGGTATCACGACTCCCAAACGGGCATAGGCGCGATTCTGGTTCTCAAACTGTCCCGCCCATTTCAACCGGAAAGCATTGTGGTCATACTTCACACTTTTGTCTATGGCCTTATTGGCTTGATTCAGAAAAGAGGTAAGGTCTACCCCGCGAAGGTTGACGTGCACCGTGAGATGTCGCTTGTTCATCTCTCGGGAAATGGTGCTGGCACCTGTAGTCATCTTTATATCCGCCACCTGGCTCAATGGAATTTTTGCCCCGCTACCCGAGGTCAGCATCAGGCTGCCGATGCGTTCCGGCGTATTGCGGCTTTCATCATTGAAACGGCAAATAACATCATAGGACTTGCTACCCACAAAAATCTGTGAAATAGCCTTTCCACCGATAGCCAGTTCGATAAGGTCTGCCACATCGGACACGTTCAAGCCATACTGGGCAATGCGGTCACGGTTGGCTATAATCTGCAACTGGGGCAATGGCGGTTCCTGGTCTATTGCCACATCCACCGCACCGGGAATGCGTTTGATCACCCCTTCCACTTCTTCGGCTATGCGTCGTGTTTCTGTTATATTATCGCCATATACCTTGATAGCCAAGTCGCTGTGTGCACCGGCTATCTGGTCCATCACCATATCAATAATAGGCTGTGAAAAGCTGACGGTGTAACCCGGCAATTTCTGCAACGAATCATTCATCGCCTCTATCAGTTCTGCCTTGGTGCGCCCGCTTTCCCAGGTATTATAGGGCTTCAATCCTACCGCACACTCTATATGGGACAAAGAAAAAGCTTCAGCTCCTTCATCATCACGCCCCACCTGTGTCATTACATAAGATACTTCTGAAAATTTACGGACTTCATTACGCAGTTCCTCTCCCATCTGCTTGGATTTCTCAATAGAAATACCCGGAGGAAGCTGCACCTGTATCCAGATAGACCCTTCGTCCAAAGGAGGAAGGAAGTCTTTTCCCACCATCCAACTCAATCCACCTGCCAGCACCAGGATGATAGCCAAAGAGCCTAAAACCAGTTTGTGCTTATCCAAGATCTTTAAAGTCTGTGCATGGTAAAGGGCGGATAGCTTCTCCAGCCATTTATTATGATAAATCTTACGGGGCTTGCGATAAGCAATATACGCCAGTCCCGGAATCAAAAGCAAAGCCACCACCAATGCTCCCAACAAGGCATAACCCACCGTATATGCCATAGGAGTAAACAGTTTCTTTTCAATATGCTCGAAAGCAAACAACGGCAGATAAGCTGTAATAATAATTAAGGTAGAAAAAAAGATAGGACGGGCAACCTCTGTGGTACGGCGGAGAATGGAATCTTCTTCCAACACCTCTCCGGGATGCCGCTCCCTCTTTTTCAGAATGGTTTCCATCATTACGATAGCCCCATCCACAATGATACCAAAATCAATCGCTCCCAACGAAAGCAGATTGGCAGGAATGTTTGTCACGTGCATCAAGATAAATGCGATGAGCAAAGCCAGCGGAATAGTCAATGCCACCAATAAAGCACCGCGCCAACTGCCGAGGAAAAGAATCAAAACCAACACCACCAGCACCATTCCTTCAAACAAAGTATGTGAAACGGTGTGCAAAGTAGTATTTACCAAGTCCGTGCGATCCATAAACGGATGGATGCGCGTTCCTGCGGGCAAGATTTCATTATTCAACTCATCTACCGCCTGATGCACTTCTTCCAACACCTGTGACGGATTTTCGCCACGTAGCATCTGCACGATACCTTCCACGCCATCCGAATAATTACGCACACCGTCATTAAAGCCCAGCACGCCTTTACGTTCCAGGTTACCATATTTCAGTTTGCCTATATCATTCAGATAAACAGGGACACCATTTTCCGTTTTCAGCACAATGTTTCCCAAGTCCTGCAAGTCTTTCACCAAGCCGATGCCACGGATAACGTAACTCAGATTTCCACGACTCAGCATACTGCCGCCGGCGTTGACATTGTTCATTTCCACTTTCTCGGTCACATCCGACAGGGAAATATTGTACTCCTCCATTTTGTGAGGATCTATCTCAATCTGATATTGTGTGGTGATACCGCCATAGTTGCTGACATCCGCCACACCCGTTACCTGCTTCAAACGGGGAATAATCACCCATTTATGCAAGTCGGTCATTTCCCGAAGATCCAGACTGTCGCTTTCTATCACATAGCGGAAGATCTCACCTGTGGGAGAAGTCAAAGGATTCAGCCCGGGCACGGCACCGTAAGGGAGTTCTACATCTACCAAACGCTCTTGCACACGCTGGCGTGCCCAATAATCATCCACTCCATCATCAAAGACCAGTACTACCGTACTCAGTCCGAATGTATTCTTGCTACGCATCACATTCAGTCCCGGAAGACCGTTGACCGCCCTTTCGATAGGGATAGAAATTTGCTGTTCTATTTCCTCGGCAGCCAGTCCCGGCACCTGTGTCACAATCTGCACAGTGGTATCGGCAATATCGGGATAAGCATCGATAGCCAGCCGAGTCCATGAATAATATCCCACCACTGCTATAAAGCAGAACAGGACGAACATCAGCCCCCGCCGATGTATCGCCAGATAAATCAATTTCTTCATAACTGCTTAGCGGGCTTCGATTAGATAGAATGCACCTTCGGTCACAATTTCCTCGCCGGGGGTCAGGCCCGACTGAATAACACTGTTGTCCCCATCTGTAACCGAAGTTACGATTTCGCGTTTCAGGTAACGGCCATTACCCAATGCCACCAATACATAAGCATGATTTTCTTGCTGAAGAATGGCGGAAGTGGGAATCATTACCACATTTGCCGCCTTGTCGGTCAGCGTTACTGCGCCATACATTCCGGGCTTCATGGCACGGTCTTTATTGTCGCATTCTATCAACACTTCCACGGCACGAATTTCTTCGTTCAGCATTTCGCTGATGTGGTAGATGGTACCTTCAATCATTTTATCGGGCATGGAAACCAGTGATACTTCCACTTTCTCCAATGAACGGACTAAGGGCATATCTTTTTCTTTCACATTGGCGGCTACCCATACTTTATTTAAATCGGCAATAATAACTACCGGCTCGGCATCCTCTTTGATGTATTGGCCGATGACAAGTTTATCGGTCACCACTTCACCCGAAATAGGGGAACGGACAATTAACGGTTGCCCCAGTACCAGTTCGTCGGGATTGATTTGAAAGACTTTCAAGGCGGCCAATGCGTTTTCGTAATCCTTCTTTTTCAGTTCGTAATTCACTTCGGCTTCCTCTACTTCCTTCTGGGCACCCACCTTATTATTATAGAGGTCTTTCTCGCGCTTCAGGTTCTTTAGTGCCAGTTCCATTTCTTGTTTGGCCTGATAATAGGCTTTTCCCGTTTCAAAGAATGTGGGGGAACTGATCTCGAAGATGGGACTGCCTTGGGATACTTTCTGTCCCAGACGGACAAAAGATTTAGTAATTCTTCCGGCAAAGGGTGATGCTATCTCGGCATAGCCGGTGGGAATGGCTTTGACTACGCCGGAAGTGGTGAATACCATTTGATGGGGGACTTCCCGAATGGTTGCCGTTTTCAGTTTGCTGGCAATGGGAGAAGTGGAGGAGACGATAACGGTGTCTCCCTGTACCGTGTATTTCAAGTCGTCGTTTTCTGCTTGCTTACCGGTGCACGAAAATAAGACTATGCCGGCAAGGCACAGTGATGCTATATGTTTCATGTTTGCTATAGTATAATTATTAATAAATAGAGAAGGTTGTTTTCACCAACATATCGAAGATGCGTCAAAACTTTAAAACAAATATAAAATTGTTCACCGTAGGGGCGGATTGAATCCGCCCGTATACACAAAGCAAACTATTTTCGGGCAGATTCAATCTGCCCCTACAGCTAAATGATAGCCTATTTTGTTTTGATACAGCCTCTTATCCCGCCACCGGAGGCGCCCGCAGCAAATGAGAAAAGACCTTCCTAAAGGAAGTAATTAAAGAATAAAACTGAACGATGATTTGCAGAAATGCCAATTGAAAAACCACAGCAATGGCAGGAACCGCCAATGCCAGAAAGGCATTTAAAAAAGCAATAGTCTCTACTTCCCCATCACTACTGTGCCCATGATGTGCTCCCGGAATAAACGGATGCGAGTGTGTAATGGTATAATTCTGGAAAGTATGCGTATGAATAAAGGCAGTATTCCCCACATAGTAACATATAAACAATATTACCATCAGGAATTTTAATATGGACAGAGCAACCTTTTTCATAATTTCATGCAAAGGTATTAACTTTCTTTGTGTTTAAGCAGAAAAAGGGAGAATAATATCTATCTTTGCCCCAAAATAAGGATTATGATAACAGACGAATTACAAAAACTATATCAAACATACACCGGGACAGCGCCCGAAGAAATTACTGAATTACCTTCCTCCGGCTCCAACCGACGTTATTTCCGACTGACAGGAACAAAAACATTAATCGGTGTATGCGGCACCTCTACCGAAGAAAACGAAGCATTCCTCTATATGGCAGCACATTTCCGCAAAAAAGGTCTGCCCGTTCCCCAAGTATGCGCTTGTTCAGAAGACCACACCTATTATCTGCAAGAAGATCTAGGCGACACGTTATTGTTCAATGCCATCGAAAAAGGACGGGCCACCAGCGTGTTTTCCGAAGAAGAAAAGGAATTGCTGCGCAAAACCATCCGCCTGTTACCCGCCATACAATTTGCCGGAGCAGACGGATTCGACTTTTCCCGCTGTTACCCGCAAGCCGAATTTAATCAACGTTCTATCCTTTGGGATCTGAACTACTTTAAATATTGTTTTCTGAAAGCTACCGGACTGGATTTTCAGGAAGATAAACTGGAAGATGATTTCCAAAAAATGAGCGATGTATTGCTGCGTAGTTCTTCCGCCACCTTTATGTATCGTGATTTTCAGAGCCGCAATGTAATGATAAAGGATGGAGAGCCTTGGTTCATCGACTTTCAGGGAGGACGCAAAGGTCCGTTCTTCTATGATGTAGCTTCTTTCCTGTGGCAGGCAAAAGCCAAGTATCCCGAAACCCTGCGTAATGAATTGCTGGAAGAATACATTGACGCACTGTGCAAATACAAACCCGTAGACCGGGATTATTTCTTCAGCCAGCTGCGCCACTTTGTATTGTTCCGCACCCTGCAAGTATTGGGGGCTTACGGTTTCCGAGGCTATTTTGAGAAGAAGCCCCACTTTATACAGAGCGTTCCTTATGCCATCGAGAACCTGCGCCAACTGCTTCGCGAGGACTATCCCGAATATCCCTATCTATGCTCCGTACTACGGGAACTGACTGATTTGAAGCAATTCAAAGACGACTTAAAGAAACGCCAACTCACTGTAAAAGTCATGAGCTTTGCTTATAAGAAAGGTATTCCCGATGACCCTACCGGCAACGGAGGAGGCTATGTATTTGATTGCCGCGCGGTGAATAACCCCGGAAAATATGAGCGTTACAAGCCTTTCACCGGACTGGATGAGCCTGTTATCCGTTTCCTGGAAGAAGATGGTGAGATCTTCCCTTTCTTGGATCATGCTTATGCACTGGTAGATGCTTCGGTAAAACGATATATGGAGCGTGGCTTCAGCAACCTGTCCGTCTTCTTCGGCTGCACAGGCGGACAGCACCGTTCCGTGTACTCGGCACAACATATGGCAGAACATTTAAATAAGAAATTTGGTGTGAAAGTGGAACTGGTACACCGTGAACAGAATATAGAACAAACATTCGAAAGAACTTTATGAAAGCAATGATCTTTGCAGCCGGACTGGGAACCCGGCTGAAACCTTTGACAGACAACAGGCCTAAAGCCTTAATAGTAGTAGCAGGCAAACCGATGTTGGAACATGTCATCCTAAAATTAAAATCCGCAGGATTTGATGAGATAATAATCAATGTGCACCATTTTGCCAATCAAATTCTGGCCTTTCTGGAAGCAAATGATAATTTTGGAATCAATATTCAAATTTCGGACGAGACCGAAGCACTTTTGGATACCGGAGGAGGGATGGAAAAAGCTCTCCCATTATTTTTGACTACAGACTTTGAAAAACTTCAAGACTTTATAAGTGACTCATGCTATTCCGATACAGGAGAGATTGCAATCTCAAAGGAAAATATAAGTACGTTGGAAAAGATGTTAGGCAAATACAAATCGGAAGCTTACCTGATACACAATGTAGATATCATTTCTAATTGCGATTTAAAAGAGCTTATGGATTTCCACCAAAGTTTTGATACAGCTCCGCATGCCACTCTTTTGGTCAGTAAACGACCAACTTCACGCTACTTGTTGTTCGATGAAAACAATATGCTATGCGGCTGGGTCAATAAAGATACAATGGAAACCAAACCTTTAGGTTTTCAGTATGAAGAAGGAATGTACAAGGAATATGCTTATAGCGGCATACAAGTAGTGAACTTCATGCTATATGGTTATTTGCCTGCGGGTCAGTATTCCATCATTGACTTTTATCTGTCCATGTGCCACAAGTTGAAAATACAGTGCTATGTAAAAGAGGATTTGCAATTAATGGATATAGGAAAACCTGAGACGCTGGAAAAGGCGGAAGAATTTTTGAAGAAGATCTAAAAAATAAGTCACTTGTAGGGACGGATTGAATCCGCCCAAATGCACTACAAATAAACCTTTCGGAATCTTATCGGGCAGATTCAATCTGCCCCTACAAGTGGATACTTGCCATTACCACAGATTCAATTTATTCTTCTGCGCTTCTTCCAATGACACAGTCTTTACCTGCTTATTACTATTCTTCCGGCGAAGTTCTTCATATTCCTTGTTCAATCTTTCCACAAACTCGTTGTGCGATTCGGGATTCAACAAACGGGCAGCCACCAATGCATTCTGTGAAGCATCCTTCATATGAATAACCGGACCACCATAAACAGGAGCAATCTTCAATGCCGTATGCAATTTAGAAGTAGTAGCACCACCAATCATAATAGGAATATCCAATCCGGCACGCTGCAACTCCACTGCCACATGCGCCATTTCTTCCAGTGAAGGGGTAATCAAGCCACTCAATCCGATAATATCCACCTTTTCTTCAATGGCTTTCTGTACAATCGTTTCGGCAGGAACCATCACACCAAGATCTATAATCTCATAGTTATTACATGCCATCACCACCGATACGATATTCTTGCCTATATCGTGCACATCCCCCTTTACGGTTGCCATCAATACTTTTCCGGCGCTGCGGGAACCTTCCTGCTTGTCAGCTTCTATCAATGGTTGCAGGATAGCTACTGCTTTCTTCATGGTACGGGCAGTCTTCACTACCTGGGGCAAGAACATCTTTCCTGCACCAAACAACTCCCCTACCTTATTCATGCCATCCATCAACGGGCCTTCAATAATATCTACTGCCTTATCATATAATGTCACAGCTTCCGCCAAATCTTCTTCCAAATAATCACCGATTCCTTTTACCAAAGCATACTGAAGACGCATCTCCACCATTCCGGCTTCACGCCATTCATCATGCCTTACGGCTTCTGTCCCAGTAGCTGTGTTCTTTAATGCTTCGGCGGTTTCTATCAAACGCTCTGCCGCATCGGAACGGCGGTTCAATACTACATCCTCAATCCGTTCCAGCACATCGACAGGAATATCCGTATAAAGCACCGCAGTTGCCGGATTCACAATGCCCATATCCATCCCTTCCTGAATGGCATGGTAAAGGAACACAGCATGCATAGCCTCGCGGATGTAATTATTTCCACGGAAAGAGAAAGACAGGTTACTCACTCCACCGCTCACATGGGCGCCCGGCAAGTTCTTCTTTATCCAGCCGGTAGCCTTGATAAAGTCCACTGCATAGTTATTATGTTCTTCGATACCTGTGGCCACTGCCAGCACATTAGGGTCGAAAATAATATCGTGGGGGTTAAAGCCTACCTGTTCCGTCAATATCTTGTAGGCACGGGAGCAGACTTCTATTTTACGTTCAAATGTATCTGCCTGTCCTTTTTCATCGAAAGCCATCACTACTGTGGCAGCTCCCAACTTCTTTATCAGACGGGCGTGTTCTATAAACTTTTCTTCTCCTTCCTTCAATGAAATGGAGTTGACGATGGATTTACCTTGAAGGCATTTCAACCCGGCTTCAATTACTTCCCATTTAGAGGAGTCAATCATCAAGGGGACTCGAGCAATATCGGGCTCGGACATTACCATATTCAGGAAGGTAGTCATTTCCTCTTTGGCCTCCAGCAAGCCATCGTCCATGTTTACATCTATCACCAATGCACCGTCTTCCACCTGTTTGCGGGCAATGCTCAGGGCTTCTTCGTATTTCTTCTCATTAATCAATCGGAGGAATTTACGCGAACCGGCTACATTGCAACGCTCTCCCACATTGATGAAATTCATTTCAGGGCTCTGCTCTAACAGTTCCAAACCGGAAAGCCACATTCTTTCGGGTTTCTTTGCGGGGATATGGGGAGGAATCCAATTAGAATCGGCAACAATTAATTCCTGATACTTTGCAATGTATTCTTCTGTTGTTCCGCAGCAACCGCCAATGATATTTACCAATCCTTCCTCTATATATTCCTTTATCTCCGAAGCCATTTCTTCGGGAGTCTGATCATATTCTCCCAGGCTGTTAGGCAATCCGGCATTGGGATAAGCACTTATATAATAAGGTGCACGCGCAGCCAGTCCTTCCAGGAAAGGTTTC
This sequence comes from uncultured Bacteroides sp., assembly GCA_902388365.1. Taxonomy (GTDB): domain Bacteria; phylum Bacteroidota; class Bacteroidia; order Bacteroidales; family Bacteroidaceae; genus Phocaeicola. The sequence continues at coordinate 10,639 of CABMPB010000047.1, forward strand.
AACTGCTTTGCCCCAAACGAACAGTTCAGACCGATGGAGAAAATAGGCGCATGCTGCACAGATGCCAGAAAAGCATCCAGCGTTTGCCCCGAAAGGGTACGTCCGGCTATATCCGAAACTGTAACAGATAGCATAAGGGGAACTTTGCACCCTACCGCCTGCATAGCGGTTTCTGCCGCAAAGATGGCAGCTTTGGCATTCAGCGTATCAAAGATTGTTTCAATAAGCAGGGCATCCACCCCTCCTTGCAGCAAGGCTTCCATTTGTTCGCGATAGGCATCCACCAGTTCATCATAGGTCAGTGCACGCTTAGCCGGATCATTTACATCGGGACTCATGGAACAAGTCTTGTTCGTAGGCCCTACCGATCCTGCTACAAATCGAGGTTTATCAGGAGTTTTTGCTGTATATTCATCTGCCAGTTCGCGGGCCAATCGGGCGGCTTCCTCATTTATTTCACGGCACATATCCTCCATGTGATAATCGGCCATGGATACCCGCTGGGCGTTAAAAGTATTCGTCTCTATAATGTCCGCACCCGCTTCCAGATACTTGCGGTGAATATCCTTTATCACATCGGGACGGGTAAGGCATAACAAGTCATTATTGCCTTTCATCTGTCCGGTGACTTGCGCAAAACGTTCACCACGGAAATCTTGTTCCGATAAGTTGTATTTCTGTATCATGGTTCCCATCGCTCCGTCGAGGATAAGAACCCGTTTGGTGATTATTTGTTCCAGTGTAGCCATAATTATTCAAAGGGAGATATATCAAAGCTCTAAAAGTATTTATCAAATGTTTTACCGTAGGGGCGGATTGAATCCGCCCGTATACACAAAACAAACTGTTATCGGGCAGATTCGATCTGCCCCTACAGCTAAATGATAGTCATTTTTTTGTTTTGATACACCTCTATTTATCTTTTAAACATGCGATCCATTTCGCGACGGTCATCCTTCTCTTTCAGTGACTCGCGCTTATCATATTGTTTTTTACCTTTTGCCAATGCAATGACTAGTTTTGCCAATCCTTTTTCATTGATAAACAATCGGACAGGGACAATCGTAAAACCGGAATTCTTTCCGGCTTCCTCCAGTTTACGCAATTCTTTCTTGCTCAGCAGCAACTTGCGTTCACGGCGGGCAGAGTGGTTATTGTATGAGCCATAGAAGTATTCGGCAATATGCATATTCTTCACCCACAACTCACCTTGCACAAAATAACAATAGGTATCTACCAAGCTGGCTTTGCCCAGACGGATAGACTTTATCTCAGTCCCCGTGAGCACGATACCTGCGGTGTATGTATCGATAAATTCATAATCGAATGATGCACGCTTATTCTTTATATTAACAGGAGATGGTTTCATTAATTCAAAATAACAGATAATTCATTAAATACGGCTGCAATCAGCGCCGGACATACTATAATAATCACCGAAGCAATCAGGGTATAGCGGGTCAGCTTTTTCTCCTCTACTTTCATCAGCGTGCGTGCGCCTTCAAACACTACAAATATAGTGTAGAACTGCAAAATCCAATGCAGAATGGAGATAGAGAGCAATCCACTGATCACATCAAGCACAAAGGTCACTACCATAGAATAACCTACGAATTGCTGATTTAGTTCATATTGATCTCCCCGTTGCAATAGTTTCTTTCCCAGTTGGTCCATGGCATATGCTGCCAGAAAATACCCTCCGAACAAGGATACGAACACGGCACAACAACGTGTCATTGCTATCTGAAAAGCAGCCGTCCCAGCCGTATTCCCTATAAATGTTCCTATAAAAACGGACAATCCACATAAACCAATCATTGGATAAACAAATGCGCTCAGCACTCTGCGTCTATCCTCTTCTTTGCTAATTTCTTCCCATGCCTTTGCCGGAGAAGAGATTAACATCATTACTCGCTTAAATAAGTCTTTGTAGTTCAATGCCTAATCTATTTACCTTGGTTTAACTTCAATGAAGTGCAAAGGTAACTAAATTCACTGGAATAAACGAATCTTTTTCTCATACTTCTCTTGGAAAAATAGAAAAATAGGACTACTTTTGCTCAAAACTAAAGCAACATCAAGATATGCCTAAAACAAAAATAAAAAAAGAAGAGGCTCTTAAAGCCTTTAAAAAGGCTTTAGAACATAAGAAAGAAGCTTTGAATCGTACTAAAGAGCAATGGGCGAAAGAAGGAATCAAAGGCAACGTAGTAATATTATGATCAAATTTTCGCTTACTCAGATACAAGAAAAGTCACCTTATGAGATTATATTCTCTGAAGGTGATTTTATTTTTCAAACCGATGAAGGAATACATTACAGTATAAGTTTCAGTAAAGAAGACATTATATTGGGAGGATGTGAAACGTATCAATTCATTATCCGTAAAATAGAAGAAACGCACATGCCACATGACTCTAAAGTCAAAGCAACGATTCTTGCTATCATCTATGAATTCTTTCATTCTAACTCTCATGTTTTGTTTTATATATGCGACACTTCCGACCATCGCGAAGAAATTCGTAACCGACTTTTCCTCACATGGTTTGAGCACAATGCCGAACCGGAACGTTTTACAATCCGTACCGCTAATACCAAAATAGAAGGCGAAGGGTTCTATACTGCCATTATTGTAGAAAACTGTAATCCAAAACTACAAGAAATCATAGAAGAGTTCGAGAGGATTTCACAAATACTTATAGAAGACAAGCCGCATTATGATTAAAATCAAACAGAGTAAGTTTTATCTTCTCTCTCACTATAATTTAGCTTAATCATGTTTCACGCCATTCACCTATCTCTATCCCCTACCAATAGGCTGTTTACGGGTGAAGGGCAACAACTTCACACCATTCACCCTATTCACTTCCGTTCAGTACCTTGTTACAAATTCTGTTTTGAACAAAAATGAAAAACGATCTTGATGGTTTGGAAAACTCTCTTGACAATTTGTGAAAGGTCTCCTGTTATCTTCAGGAAGGTCTCCCGTCATCTTCGGAAAGGTCTCCTGTTATCTTTAGAGGGTAAATAGGACATATTGAAAAGCTCCACAACACACCGCAATATTTTATTTTCGCAGTACCTCATGAGATGTTTCGAGAGCCGAAATCGGAAACTTCACATTCCTCAGTAAATTCCTGAAAAAGATAACTGTCTTTAAAAAAAAGAATTAGACGTTTATAAAATAAGATTAAGAGTTTCCTGAAAGACAATTCATTCTTTTTCAAGTCCCAAAAACGGATGTCCATTTTCTTAATATGAACGTCTGAATTCTAAAAATGGATATCCGTTTTTGAAATTCGGGCGTTTGTTTTTGAAATTTGAATTGATATAATGAATGCATTTGGAAAAAAGATAGAAGCACCTAAAGTTCTTTAGCAAAAGAGAGAATTTTAACTTTGAAAGGAGTGGAAGAATGTTATTAACTACCCTTCACCCTAAAAATCGTATGAATAAAGGGGAGTCAAAGAAGGAATAGGGTGAACCACTATAAAGTATATATTATTGGGAGTATATATAGAAGTACATAAAAAAGATCCTTTTCAGCTTATCACTAAAGAGGATCTTTTTATTTTGATGATCAATATTAATAACCTCTAGGAGGAAATAGACTTGATTTTGCAATTTTTACTTCTTTCTTTAACTCTTGTGAACTTGAACCGTCAGCTTTCACAACCAATTTTATAGAATCACTTGAGAAAGTACCATATACTTCAGAAGGTAATTGGAAAGAGTACAGAACATCTGATGCTTGAGTATATGCATTTTCTGCATTATTATCATAATACAAAGTCAGATTTAATGTATTATTAGCCGCATCAACATCTACATCACTACTGTAAGCCATATTCATATATGGCATTTTTTTAGCATCACCACTATAATTAAAAGTCGCTCCTACAGTTATATATCCCTTATAAGCACTCACAATATTGAAAGAACCAATCGCATCTTTATTAGTAATCAAAGTATCAGCATTTTCATTTTGATATAGATTAATTACATTTTTCGTATCTATTGCTGTTGCACCTTGAAAAGTAATATCATATTTTGTAGTTTCTGTCGGATTAGCTGGTATAGTTTCTTCATTTACAAATGAGTAATACAATAATATTCTTTTTACCTTTTCCAAATTTTCGCCAACAGAACTTACACTGGTAGAAGTTGGAACCAAAATTCCACCATTATCCGCATAAAATTGAAATCCTGTATAACGATCTCCAGTAACTGTTACCAGCCAACTTTTAGTGGATGGTCCACTTTCACCACTATCCAAGCAAGAGCTAAAACCAAATACCGATACTAATGCAGCAAATACTACTGCCAATTTCATTTTTTTCATTGTTCTTCTTCTATAATTATTAGGGTTTGCAAAAATAAATAAAAGAATCGGTTTCTAAAGAGAGAACTCAACTCTTTTTTGTTGTTTTATGATTAAATGCAAGATTATTAGAAATACTGCGCAGAAATTTAATCTTTAACATTTATTTAATGATTTATTAAATTATGCAAAAGATTAGAAGATAAACCAAATAATAAATAACAAGTTCCCACCTTTTATATATCTTTGATAGATAGAAATCTAACAACACTAAAACCTAATAATTATGACTACACTAAAAAAACTATGCAATTACTTAATGATCGCTTTATGTATCTTATCTCTTTTATCATGCAGTAATGATGATGAAGGGGATTATAGTGGTTTTACTTTGCAATCTATTGAATGGAAACTTTCTGCAGACGATACAATTAAGGATGGTGCTATAGAACTACCTACTACAATAGACACAAATGATAATAACGAATCCATGTATTTAACATTCTCTATAGAAGAACATATAGTAGAAACCTCACAATTTTACTGCGATGATCCTGAATTATTTAACAAATTAACTCAACGAGGAAGTATATTAGTTTCTATTACACGTGATTCAAACGGTTTCAGCTCTGAATTTAAAAGATTCTGGTCAGACCTTCAAGTACCTTTTTCTCTCGTAGAAACGATACTTCCCCCCTCTTCCAAAACCGAAGATACTATAGAAGTTCCTCCGCATACAAGATTGACTACAATGAGCAAAATACACACAAAAGAATGTACAGCAACTTATTTAGCCACTTTTGCAAAAGAAAATGGAGAAATCATAAAAATAACAGGCAAGTGGAAAGGATTCTTTAATTATGGTTCAGAAGTCTATTATAAATTAGAAAACATAAAATAGATTCATATTATCATAGAAAGCCATAATCAGTTACTAGCATTAAAAAAACTTATCCTAGCACACTAATAACTAAAAATATTACTCTTTGAATCACACATTTGCCAACCTAGTGATTCTTACTTTAAACCGCACTGCTAAGTTTACAACCCTAGTAATGCGGTTTAACTCATCATAAAGAAATCAGCAGCCTCCAAATACCAGAGTTAAACTCCAGCAATCAAAGTCTAACTGCCCCACTCCTATTTTAATTATTATTAAGAATAGAACTAATCCCTACAAATCAAATTATCGCCATTATCCAATGGCAAAACAAACCCTCCTCTTATCCCCCACCAATTCAGTAATTACGGTTTTATAGCAATTAACAATCAATAAACTAAATATTTTAACCTTTACTTTCAAAATGAAATTCAAACCATAAAATTCGCTACGATATATTTTGTTTTTCAAAGAAAAGTTTATAGTTTCACGCTAAAGTTTAATAATTATAACACTTATAAAGCTTTTAGGATAACATATCGGGAATAAAAAATGGTTAGTAATTAATTTATTGATTAAAACATGAACTATGCAAAACTAAGAAAAGCCGTGCAGCCACTTAGAAGCAGTTGCAGACTAAAGAAAAGTGTATTCTTAACAATGCTATTATTGGCAGGAGTTTACAACACATCAATCGCTGTCCCCATCCGGACAGAAGTAACCCAACAAACCAGAAAAGTAACCGGAACGGTTATCTCTAAAGAAGACAACATGTCCGTGGTAGGCGCCACCGTATTAGTGGAAGGAACTAATATAGGTGCTATCACAAACATTGACGGAAAATTTACTTTAAACAACATCCCCGCCAATGCAAAAAATATCAAAGTTTCTTTTGTTGGACTCACAACGCAAATCCTCCCCATCCAACCGAACATGACCATTGTCATGGAAAGTGATTCGCAAACAATGGATGAAGTTATCGTGGTAGCTTATGGTACATCAAAGAAAAGCTCATTTACCGGTTCTGCCAGTCTGGTAAAGGCAGACAAGCTGGAAGCTAAACCGGTTACAACTATCACCAGCGCATTGGTTGGCGCCACATCGGGTGTACAAGTAACCACTGCCAACGGACAACCGGGCTCCGAACCTTCTATTTATATCCGCGGAGTTGGTTCATATGGCGCAAGCAATAGCCCGCTTATCGTTTTGGACGGTATGCCTTATGATAACTCCATCAGCAGTATTAACCCTAATGACATCGAAAGTCTGACAGTTCTAAAAGATGCTGCTTCTTCCGCACTCTACGGTTCGCGTGCAGCCAATGGCGTAATTATGATTACCACCAAGAAGGGTCATAAAGAAAGAATGACCGTCAATCTGAAATTCAACCAAGGTATTACAGCCAAACAAAGTGGTGACTACAAGAAAGTAGGCGTAAATGATTACGTATCACTCTATTGGGAAAATTTGCGTAACCAATATGTGAGTGACGGTAAGAGTTGGGAATCAGCGGGTGCAGAAGCTGCAACCAATTTATTCGATAATCTTTCTTACAATCCATTTAATGTTCCCCGCGACCAAGTGCTCAGCAGTACGGGAGTTGTGAATCCGAATGCACAACTGTTATGGGGAGACGATACCGACTGGGAAGATGCCATCCAGCATTTAGGCAGCCGCACAGATGCTTCCGTCTCTATCAGTGGAGGTACAGAAAAGAGTGATTACTTCACTTCTATCGGTTACACCAACGAACATGGTTATATTATCGGCTCACAATTTAAACGCTACACAGCACGTGCCAATGTCAACTCACAAATCACAAAATGGCTGAAAGTAGGAACAAATCTCTCCGCCAACATGAGTTATAGCGATGGAAACCAAAATGAAAGCCAAGGCAATAATATCAACCCTTTCCGTTTTGTACGCTATGTAGGTCCTATCTATCCTATCCATGTACACAATCCGGAAACCGGTGAATATTTGAGAGACGCCGACGGAAATTTGATCTATGACTTTGGAACAGGGTATTCGGTAAACGGAATAGAAGTTCCTTCCCGCGACTACGTTTCGGGCAATAATCCGGCTGTGGAATTGCAGAAGAACTATAACAGCAATAGAAGAAATACCCTCAATGGAAAAGTATATGCAGAAGTCTCTTTCCTGAAAGACTTTAAATTTACTTTCAACGGAGGCGTAGGCGCTAACTCTTATTTATCTTCTTCGGCAGCTATCGTTTATCCGGAAAAAGGAAATACAGGTACTGCAACCAAAACCAATTCATTCACCACGACTTGGACATTCAATGAGCTTCTGACCTACACAAAATCGATAGACAGACATCACTTTGACATCTTAGTGGGACACGAAAGTTACGAATATGAATATAACTATCTTACCGCTTCCATGAAGGATCAAAAGTTTGACAACAACTACGAACTGGGAAACTACTCCAACCTAAATACCACTCCCAATTCATATACTAATAAATATGCTACGGAAGGCTACCTATCACGTTTCAACTATGATTATGACAGCAAATATTTCGTTTCCGGATCTTTCCGCCGGGATGGTTCTTCCCGCTTTTATAAAGATTCCCGTTGGGGTAACTTCTGGTCAATAGGCGGTGGATGGCGCATTGATAAGGAAAAGTTCATGAAGAAATTCAGCTTCATTGATTTATTGAAGCTAAGAGCATCTTATGGTGAAGTAGGTAACGACGACGTTGGAGGATATTATCCCTGGAGAGCGACTTACGAAAATGCACAGAATGCAGGTGAAGCCGGATATATTCAAAGTTCATTAGGAAATAAGGACTTGAAATGGGAAGTTTCACGCAACTTTGATGTGGCATTGGAATTCAGTTTCTTGAATAAAATAAGAGGTAGCATAGAATATTTCAACCGCCAGTCCAGTAACCTGCTGTTCTCAGTTCCCCTATCGTTCTCTACCGGAATGGAATCTCAGGATATGAATGCCGGAACTATGTATAACCGCGGTATAGAAGTGGAAATAAACGCAAATATATTCGACAGAAAAGACTTTACCTGGGATGTGAATGTAAATGCTACCCATATCAAGAATAAGATAACAAAATTACCTGTTGACCCATTCATTAGCGGCAAACACAGAATAGAAGAAGGGCATTCACGCTATGAGTTCTATCTGAAACAATGGAAAGGAATTGACCCGGCAACCGGCAGCAGTCTTTATTTGCCCAATGAAACGGCATTGGAAGAATCAGAATCATTGGTAGATGTAAACGGAACAACTTACACGACCAATATCAATGAAGCATTGGAAGACTACTCAGGAAACGCCATGCCCAAAGTAAGTGGCGGTATCAGCACTAATCTAACTTATAAAGGATTCAGCCTTGCATTGACCTTCTATTATCAGCTGGGCGGAAAAATGTATGACACCGCATATTCTTCGTTAATGTCTCCGGGAACCGGTTCATTATCTTATTCCAACTTGCATGTAGATATGCTGAAACGCTGGCAGAAGCCCGGAGATGTGACCAATGTTCCCCGCATTTCCAATGGTAGCGATGCCAGTAACCTGACCGGTTCATCCACTCAATGGCTGGTTTCTTCAAATATGCTGGAACTTTCTGCCATCAACTTTGGATACACATTCCCCAAAAAGTGGATTACACGCTTCAGCGTATCCGATCTGAAGCTCTATTTCTCGGCCGACAACGTATTCCAAATAACCAAACGGCAAGGTATCTATCCACGTAAGAACATTTCGGGATATAGCAGTAATGGAGATGTTTACCTGCCGTCCAGAGTATTTACAATGGGACTTAATTTGACATTCTAAGTTTATTCACCAAGAAAAGACAAATGAATATGAATAAAAAAATATTAGTTGCAGCACTCGCAACATTCATGATAGGATTCAGTTCTTGTGAAGATAGCTTCATGGAAACAAAATCCACCCAGACTGTAGACCAGTCTCAGATGTTTGAAACAACAGCCGGAGGTATGATGGCTGTCAATGGTTTGCACAAATTAATGTACACTCCGTCCCTTTCCAGTTCATATGCTCAGGGAGGATTCCAAACCTTTATGATATGGATGGATATGATGGGAGAAGATTTGGTATATACACGTGCCAATGCACAATTCCAGTCATCTGCAAAATGGACTTTGCACCGCAATGTTTCATCCAGCCACTTGGAGTATCACTATAAACTCTTTTATAGATTTATAGCCAATGCAAACATGATTATCCTCAACATAGACAATGCAACAGGAACACAAGAAGAACGTGACTATATAAAAGGACAAGCTTTAGCTTATCGTGCATTTGCCTATTTCAACCTGGTGCAATGCTGGGCAGAACGGTATAAGGCGGGAGAAAGCAATGAGCAACTGGGCGTAATTCTACGAACTGATAATTCAACAAACAATCTTCCCCGTTCCAGTGTAGAACTAGTGTATGCGCAAATTAATGAAGATCTGGATAATTCCATTAGTTTACTTTCGCAGGTGAAGACTTTAAAAAAGGAAAACAAATCTCATATTGATGTACATGTGGCACGTGGTTTAAAAGCACGTGTATTACTGACACAAGGCAAATGGCTGGAAGCGGCAGAAATGGCTAAACAGGTAGTTGATAATTCCGGAGCTAAATTGCAGGACGATACATACACCACCTTCGCCAACCGTATGAGCGACCAGACCAACACCGAATGGCTTTGGGGAAAGAAAGGACAGGAAGATCAGGCAGGTACGCTAAAGGACTTCCATAGTTTCATGTCTAATAAGAATGTAAGTTATAATAAGAATACCCCACGTGCTATCTATAATTTACTTTATAACAAGATTTCGGACACCGATGTACGCAAAACCTTATGGTTCCCCAGGGCACAAGATCCTAAAGCGCCCGTTAAACCAGTTATTCCGACAGGAGGTTATATTCGCAACTACATGGCAAACAAGTTTTTACTGGCTGATGAAAATGCCAAATGTGGTGATGTACCTTGGATGCGCCTACCCGAAATGATGCTTATTGAAGCCGAAGGATATGCACGTGCCGGAAAATCTACAGAAGCTGCAAATGCCCTTTATCCGTTGGCTCATCATCGTGATCCGGAATACAAACTTTCTACCAAGACAGGTGAAGAACTGATAGAAGAAGTCATGTTCCAAAGACGCATTGAATTATGGGGAGAAGGATTCCGTTTCCTCGATTTAAAACGTCTGAATATGCCTTTGGACAGAGGTCCGAAAACACGCACGGAATTAGGCTATAGTGATGACCCATGGAGTAGCAATACCAAAATGCCAACCAATGTAGATCCCGAAGCCTCTAACTTTAATATGTACGATGCACACCCGATGGGTGAAGATTGCCGTTACAGGGAAGCCGGTCACAAAGAATGGCAGTGGGTGTTCCCGAAAGATGAATGTGACGTGAACCCGGAATGTAAACAAAATCCGTTGTAAGAACAATGAAGAAATTCTATCCTATATGCCTGCTGCTAGTATTCCTGGCAACAGGCATCACTGCCCAGCCGCAGCCCGAACCATACGCGTATGATTTATCATACTTCCTGCCCCAAGGCAACTATACCTATAATAAGAACATCCCTACCCCCGAAAGCATCACCGGTTTCCAAATAGGTGAACAACACGCCGACTGGGGACAGGTAGTAAAGTATATGGAAACCTTGGCAAGCATCAGCGACAGAGTTACCATCAAAGAAATGGGACGAACCTATCAACATCGCCCGTTCATTGAAGTAATCTTTACCTCGGCAGACAACCAGAAGAAAATAGACCGGATCAAAGAAGAACATCTCAAGTTGAGCGATGTCAACCAATCCGGTTCGCTATCCCTGAAAGATATGCCGGTAGTAGTCAGCCTCATCTATAGCATTCATGGCAATGAACCTTCCGGAGTAAACGCTTCTTTAGCCATCGCCTACTTCCTGACGGCAGCCGAAGGAAACGAAATCAATGACCTGCTGAACCATACAGTAGTGGTAATGACCCCCGGAGCCAATCCCGACGGAATCAACCGCTTCGCCTCCTGGGTAAATACCAGTCGAAGCCTGACAGACGTCAGCGATCTGAACTCCCGTGAGTTCCTGGAACCCTGGCCTTCCAGCCGCACCAACCATTACTGGGCAGATTGCAACCGTGACTGGTTAATGGCACAACATCCCGAAGGCATCAACGGACTGGATACTTATTTTGACTGGCTCCCCAATATCGTGGTAGACCAACACGAGCAAGGCTCTGCCCGTCCCTACTATTTCAGTCCGGGACACCCCAAGCGCACCCATCCCTTTACGCCGCAACTCAACCAAGACCTGACTGCGGAAATATCCGCCTATTGTGCCACCGAACTGGATAAAATAGGTACGGGATATTACTCCAAAGAAGGATATGATGATTATTATTACGGTAAAGGTGCAGCCTATGGAGACATTCACGGTTCGGTGTGCTTGCTGTATGAACAAGGAACCTCACGCGGACATCTCAGAATGACCGTCAACGGCATCCGTTCCTTTGCATGGACCGTGCGCAACCAGGCATTGGCATCCTATGCCACCTTGATAGCAGGATATAAGATGAAAGACCGCCTGCTCACTTATCAGAAAGAGTATTATGAAAAGACCGGAACTGATGCCCAGAAAGAAACGGTGAAAGGTTATGTATTTGATACCCGCGGCTCAAAAGCCATCCGGTACCATTTCCTGGAAAACATGGCTCACCACCGCATAGATGTATATCACTTGGCAAAAGACTACTCGGCAGAAGGCAAACAGTTCAAAAAAGAAGATGCTTACATTATCCCTGTAGAACAAAAATACAGCATGATGGTCAAAGCATTGATGGAAAACAGCCTGGAATACATAGACAGTACATTCTATGATATTTCTACCTGGACTTTCCCCCATGCATTCAACTTGAAGTATGTACCCGTAAAGACCACCGCAGGACTGATAGGCGACCCGGCAACCGAAAACAAGTTCCAACCGGGACAGGTCATAGGAGGCAAGAGTGACTACGGATATGTATTCGAGAACAAGGAATTTTATGCCCCCAAAGTAATTTATGAACTACAAAAGAAAGGGCTATATATTAATGTAAGCGGAAGACCTTTCACATTCCATTCTGGCGACAGAAAGAAAACAATGGGATATGGCACCGTTCAGGTCATGGCACAGAATCAACCTGTCTCCGCCGATGAAATTTATAATATGATGGTCAAGCTTTCCAAAGAAACAGGAGTGGATATCTATGCCGCCACCACCGGATTGATGGAAGATGTAGACTTGGCAAGCCCTGCCTATATGCCGATCAGGCAACCTAAAGTTGCCGTATTAGTGGGTAGAACAATGGGGATCCCCGATTCCGGAGAAATATGGTATCTGCTGGACAAGCGTTTCCAAATGTGCCCCGTCCTGATAGAAAGCAACATACTGACCGCCAAGAAACTTCAACCCTACAACGTGATTGTAATGGCAAACGGAGTTCCGGCACTGGGAAAAGCCAGTGAAACGGCGCTGAAAGAATGGATAGGAAACGGCGGTACGCTGATAGCCACCGGCAAAGCCTGGCAATGGGTAAACGATGCCGGAATTATGGCGCTGAAAACAAAGAGCACGGCAATCAAAGCGGATTCTGCCGCCTATCTATCCTATGAAAGCAAAAAGACAGCTAACGCCGGAAACGATATAGACGGAGTGATCCTGAATTGCCATCTGGACAAGACTCACCCGCTGGCTTGGGGACTGGAACAAAATGAAATAGCCGTAATGAAGAAAGGAAATATCATCTTCAAGAAAGATGCAAACCCCTATATTTCTCCATTGCATTACACTTCCAAACCTTTATTATCGGGATTCCTTTCGGCTAAAAACCAAAAACTGTTAAAAGATACACCGGCAGTCTTTGCAAAGCCTTATAAAAGCGGTTGCGTCATTATATTTGCAGATGACATGAACTTCCGTTCTTATTGGTTCGGAACAAGTAAACTATTTATGAACGCTGTATTCTTCAACGAATGCATTAAATAAAACATTCCTATGGCAGACTTCACTCCCTGGACACTATTTGTCGATGTAGGCATTATCTCTGTATTGTTACTGATCGGCAAGCTCATGAGAGTAAAAATAAAGCTGATCCAAAAGTTATTTATCCCGCCCAGCCTGTTGGCCGGGTTCATGGGATTGGCTTTAGGTCCGCACGGTTTCGATGTAATCTCGCTTTCCACCCAGACAGGGACTTACGCCGGAATATTGATTGCTTTCATCTTTGGCGCCCTCCCCCTCACCTCGCAAAAAGCGAAAGGTGACGGAGCCACCATAGGAAGTATGTGGGCATACTCGCAGGCAGGGATGTTGCTGCAATGGGCTTTCGGCGGTTTGCTGGGATTGCTCATCCTGAACCAGATATGGCCGCTGAATCCGGCATTCGGCATTACCATGCCCAGCGGTTTTTGCGGAGGGCATGGCACAGCCGCCGCCATTGGACAGGCTTTCGGACAATTCGGATATGATGAAATACTGACTTTGGCTATGACAGCCGCCACATTCGGCATTGTAGCTTCTGTTATTCTGGGGCTAACCATCATTAAATGGGGAACCAAAAAGGGATATACCTCTTTCCTTACCAATTATGACGATCTGCCCCATGAACTCCGCACCGGGTTATTACCCAAAGAAAAGCGGGAAAGCATGGGCGAAAGTTCCTGCTCCTCCATTTCTATCGATCCGTTGACTTTCAACCTCATCATTGTGACAATAATCGCTTTAGGAGGATATTGCATCAGCAAAATTGTTTCGTATTTTATGCCCGGATTCGAATTGCCGGTGTTCAGTTGCGCCTTCGTTGTAGGTATCCTGCTGAAAAAGATTTTCGACAAGACAAAGGTCAGTGAGTATATCTGCCCGCAAACGGTGGGACACATCAGTGGAACTTTTACTGATTTATTGGTAGCCTTCGGCATCGCTTCCATCAAAATCTCGGTAGTGATGGAGTATATCGTGCCATTGATTATCTTGCTGGTATCGGGACTGGTGGTAACCTTAACCTATGTACTCATCATGGCACGCAAGCTGATGAAAGAATGCTGGTTTGAGAAAGCTATCTTTACATGGGGATGGTTCACGGGAACTATGGCTATGGGCATCGCCCTGCTACGTGTAGTGGACCCCAAGATGCGAAGCCGCTGCCTGGACAGCTACGCTTTGGCCTATCTGTTTATCGCTCCGGTGGAAATTTCGCTGATTACTTTTGCACCGGTAGCTTTCCTGAACGGATACGGATTGCTATTTGCAGGTATCTGTCTGGCGGCAGGACTGGCCGTGCTGCTCACTGCCCGCTTTAAAGGTTGGTTTATAAAAAAACATTGATTATGAAACGAACATACATTATTATATTGTGCTTCTGCTGTCTGCTGATGGCAGGCATGGAAACAATCCGGGCATGTACTTCTGCCATTATCTCCGGCAAGGTTACTCCGGACGGACGCCCTATCATGTGGAAAAACCGTGATACAAGCGATCTGCTGAATTGCGTGAGGTACATGAAAGGGGAAAAATATAATTTCATAGCCGTAACAGGTTATGCCAAGAATCCCCGTTCCATATGGATAGGTACCAATGAAGCCGGATTCTCAATTATGAATACGGTGTCTTATAATCTGATAGAGAAAAAAGAAGGCGAAAAGACCGGAAGCAGAAACGGAACCGTGATGCGACGGGCATTGGAAATCTGTGCCACCGTAGACGACTTCAAGAATTACCTGGATACATTGCCACGCCCCCTGTATGTGGAAACTAATTTCGGAGTGATTGATGCACAAGGCAATGGAGCTTACTTTGAAGTGGACTATACACACTACACGGAATATAATGTAAATGATCCGTCAGTGGCTCCGCATGGTTACATAGTCCGTGCAAACTTCTCCGTAAGCGGAAAGCTGGATGAAGGCGCGGGATATGTGCGCTACCAGCAGGCAGAACAGGAGATTTTCACTGCCGCGGCAACCCAAGAGATTACTCCGCAATGGCTGTTCAGCAATTTATCCCGCTCTTTTGCCAATCCGTTGATGGGAATAGATTTAAAGAGCGGTCTTTTCAACAAACCTCAGACCAATGGCTGGTTTGTGGAACAAGATTTTATTGCCCGCAAGAAATCATCTTGCGCCGTTGCCATACAAGGAGTGAAACCGGGAGAAGATGCTTCGTTCACTACAATGTGGACTGTTATCGGTTATCCGCCCGTGACTCCTGCCATTCCGGTATGGGTAAAAGGAGCAGCCAAGAAATTACCTCACTTGCTATGTGTGCAGGGTGATAAATATAGCAGTCCGCTATGCAATGCTACTTCCCTGCTTCGCAATCAGGTGTATAGCTATGCACGGGGCAACAATGCCGAAACTTATTTCAATTGGGAACTATTGTTCAATAGAAAAGGAAACGGATATATGCAGTTGAATGAAGGAATAGAGCAAGAATTATTCCGGGAGCTCTATCCTCGGATAGAAAACTGGCGCACTGCCAAGGCTCCATCTGTCGATGAGATTTATCAACTTTATGATGAGAGCGATAAATTTATCACAGAGAAATTCGAAGAAGCATTCTCCATCCCCATTCACTAACATACACTGTTGGGACTATTCCAAAACTAAACAGCACTATCATTTTGCTGTAGGGGCGGATTGAATCCGCCCGAATGCACAAAGTAATTCATTATCGGGCGGAT
>CABMPB010000048.1 GCA_902388365.1 uncultured Bacteroides sp.
CGAAATCAAACCCCGTTCCCAAAAGGAATGGGGTAAAAAAAGCTCTAATCGAAAGATTTTTAACTTTATTTCAATGTTAATGGGCTTAGCCTGACGGCTATGGGATTCAATCCGCCCCTACGGTTAATGAGTTAGTTACTGTACCGAAAAACGATAGACTGTATGACTACGGAATGTTTCTCCCGGACGAAGCGCCGTGCTGGGGAATTGAGGTTGATTGGGACTATCCTGAAAATGCATCGTCTCAAAACAAACTGCTGAACGGAAAGGATATGCTATCCCCTTCTTACCGGTCATTTTCCCTTTCAAGCCATTACCGGTATAAATCTGAACACCCGGTTCGGTAGTGAAAACTTCCATTTTCCGTCCACTCGCCTCATCATACACCCAGGCAGCGGGGCGGGTATCATCTCCTTTTGTATTCAGTTCCCACGTATGGTCATACCCATTCACCACCTTTAATTGAGAATAGTCCTCATTAATGCGCTCACCGATAGTATGCGGAGTGCGGAAGTCCAAAGGAGTATCGTTTACCGACAGATACTCCCCCGTCACACACTTCTTGTCATCATACGGAGTGAAGCGGTTTGCATTCACCCACAACACCTGATTCTCTACACTCTTTGTGAAATCTCCGGATATATTAAAGAAAGAATGATGGGAAAGATTGAGCACAGTCGGCGCATCCGTAGTGGCTTCATAAGTCAGATCCAACGCATTGTCATTCGTTAAACGATAAGTCAGCTTCACTTTCAGATTTCCGGGAAAGCCGTTCTCACCATCGGGAGAAAGATAGGAAAGGCATACGGAGTGCGAGTCAAGATGCTCCACCGTCCATATCCTATCTGCAAAACCCGGATTGCCTCCATGGGAGATATGCCCGGCTTTGCCGTTATTGGGAATCAACTTATATTCCACCCCATCCAGCGTGAAACGGGAATTAAGGATACGGCCAATGTAACGCCCCACGGTAGAACCGAAGTTCTGACGTTGCCCCATATACTCATGGATAGTGGAAAAACCACAAACCACATCTTCCGGTTTCCCGTTACGATCCGGCGCAAGGATAGAAACCACGCGGGCGCCATAGTTGGTGATACATACCTCCATCCCACCCTTATTGGTCAGAGTAAACAAGTCGGTATGCTGTCCATTGACTTCCGTCTGAAAATCCTTGCGTTGCAAACCGGAGGCAGTAATCTCCTTGCTGCTGTGGCAAGACGCAAGAACGAAGAATAAGCCTATACAGGCTATGCAGTGTTTTCCAATCATGATTGTTACAGGTTTTAATTATTACAAATGTAAGCGCTCTAACGGAAAACAAGAAAAGTTGGCCCGCCCTTTTTAGGGCACTGACCAACTTTTCAACTATTTCAATCAATTTTTACCACATCACTCCTTGGCTTTCAGCAATAAAGTAGTGTTATTACTATCGTCCCACTCCGACATTAACCGGTGGAAGTCTGCATATTGGGCAGGAGTTATCAGCTGTTTATCCAGTTTCAGTGAACGGATAACCTCTGTTTTACCACCTGTCGTTTTTACTGTAATCTGAAGTTTCCCTACTGCATTGGCAATCTCCTTGGTTGCCTGCGGCGTGCATACCTGCATATCCGCCGGAACATTTACAAGGCAAGTATAAGTTTCATCCGCTCTGCTCGATAACAGCAGATTGGTCTTACATTCACTATTCCCAAATCCATATCCGTACATGGCAATTCCACTCTTAGCGCGCGGCAGCGTTACCAAACGATAACCGCCTGCCAATACCTTTCCCGTTTCGGGAGTCACATTCAAAGTATCCTTTTCATGGATGGGTTTAGAAGCTTCCAAGGTTACTTGCTTGCCGTCCAAGTTCAATACAGGTTGATAGTCCTGTCTGTCCGCCACTACAGGTGAGTCCAAGAAAAGCTGTGATATGGCACTTAATCCCAAGTTATCGTTTTCCGCTTTCACTGCATAAGCCACCTTCACCTCGGCAGGCAGACCGGCAGCTTTCAAAAGTCCGGCAAGGAGGTTCATCTTTTCAGCTTCCGTTCCATAGGCGGTACGAATCACTTCGGCGGCAGGACGAAGGCGATAACCTACATTTGCCAAAGAAAGCCTGCAAGTTCCCAAACTCTGTACATAGTTCTTCAAAGTCATTTCACTTCCTGCATCTTTCTTTTCCTTCAATAACTTCTGAGCCAAAGCAGCTACCTCTTTATCATCGGCAGCTAACTGAGAGCGCAATACCTTTAAAGCATCGGCGGCAGAAGCGTATGTATTAGCCAGCACAACCTGTACATTTCCGGATAAAGCCGGAGTACTTTCCATAGGATAATAAGCGGGAACATTCTTCAATGTCCAAGTCACGACTTTGTTTCCATTCTCACTCTTTACTTGAGGAATGGTCTTGCCATTTGCCAAAGTATAATGAAAAGGCTTGCCCTCGGGCACGGAAACGCTACACACATATTCCTTTATAGGAGACATTTCCTCTACCTGCATGCAAACGTCCAATGCCGGGAGATAACCGGGACGGGTAATTACCGAATAATCCAGATAAATAGTCGCACCCAGTTCCAATCCGGTATGTACTATCACCATTTCCTTCAACCCATTATAGGCGGGTGCATCGGCTGCCAAAGAAGGAAGCACTTCTACAAATGCATTTTCGGGAGTTTTTATAATAGTTCCATCCTTCTGACGGGTATAAGAATCATGTATCTTCAATTCCTGATACTCCGGATTATAAATAATAAAACTTTCACCATACAGGCCATTCATTGCCGCATGAGTGAACAGGTTCAATTCTTTATATACCCGCATTTCCTGGCTACCGTCTGCGTGTAGCGTATAGGTCTTTTCCAGTTTGCCGAACTCCGCTTCGGAAGCCGCCCTTGCCGGAAGGATTGATAACAACAATACTCCCAGGCACACATATATATAATGTATCTTTTTCATTCTGCTTTACTTTTTAATCACCAAATAATCACCATAAGACTTATGCGCCTCTACTGCCTTGCGGAAGCTATCCCAGTCCGATGCCTCGTACACACGTTTCTTTAACGCCAAGCGGTTGTGCAGCGTCACCTTGTTGCCTTTCTGCGAAAGCGAACCCTCAAAGTCTGCTCCCGTTCCTTGCGTGGCGTCTTCCTTTGTTCCGTTTATCAAGGTGTATCCTGAAGGTAGCTGTATGGTTTCATCCAGCTCTACCAATCGGGAGCAGCCGTCCTTAAATCCGTATTTACGCTCCTTCACATCGGTGTTGATGCGCAGATAGGAACGCACCTGGTTATAGAGATTATTCATAACCAATGGTTTGAATAGCATCTCCCCTGTCCCCTTCACCGCATAATCGGGTATTTCGTAACGGAAAGTAATCTTAATGGGAGCAGCCTGGTAGTCTTTCGGATCCTTGCCATAATCCACGCTCAACAGTTTGGCCTTCGGAGACACAGCCAGTAATTGCCGTTCCATGGTGTTGCGCCATTGGCTTTGGAAGCCTCTGGTAAAGATGCCACGGATATTGCTATCGCTTTGCCCTTCGGCGGTAATAGTGAATGTGCCGCGCAAAGTGCCGTTAGCATCCAGGCGGTTATCGGCGTTGATGCGTACATAATGGTTTTCGGGAGCCGATACGGGAGTCAGACAAAGGTCGGAACCTTCGGGAACACCGGGCAGGTAGTTCTGCTGTTGTTCAGCACTACTCCATAATTCACGGCAGAAAGGAACCCAAGTGGGGTCTAACGGCATATACGTGCCATTACTCAGTTTTACTACGGCTACGCAGTGGTTAAAGTGGTCGGCAGGAATACTTTCCACGCGGCTGCCCGCCATGGTCATGGCAGGATAAGCCTCGAACCCTGCCATACGCAGGAAAGAAACCAATGTGCCGGCAATATCCTTACACACGCCGCAACGGTCGGTATAATTCATCTTCGTATTGTGCAGGGTGTATCCTTCGCCCTTTCCCATCGAGATACCTGCATAGCGGATGTTATCTGCCACCCAATGCGTCAACACGGCTATTTTCTCCATCTCGGTCTTCTTGCCTTTTATCAGCTCGTCCACCTTCTTCTGTGCTTCGGGCAGTGGGGCAAAGCTGCCATAGTCTTCATTCACCTTATTGAACCACAGTGATTTGTCTTTCCAATGCGGAGTAGAGGACATCATCAGTTTGGGAGCTGCATCAAACAGATCCACCATGTTCGGCTCGCGACCGAAAGGCATGATGCCATCCATAGCAAAGGTATATGCCTTGCGTCCGTCCTCGTAGCGCATGGAAGAAGCACATTCCCCCTGATAGAACTGGAATTGCATTTCTTTCTCCATCGGTATGTTCACTTTATACACCTTGCGCACGGTGGGGGCGCTGCTCCAGAAAGGGACAATATCATAGAACTGCCCGCGCATGGGAGGAATAAAACGGGACTCGTCTTCCTCGCCCGCTCCCAGCAAAGCATAGGTAAAACCTTTCTTGGCTATCTCGTAATCTATCACATCACCGGGTTGCAAGGCTCCTACCTCTATCATGATTTGCCGCGCTCCCCAGTAAATGGCACGGGCGGGTGCTGCATAGTCACAGGTCTTCTTTACATCCAGTTCTTCCATGTGCCCATCGGCATGATGAACGGTTACCCGCTTGAACTCGGCATGTGCCGTCAGTGGGTCATAGTCATATTTTATCACCCGGTTTGCCACGGCTCCCTTGGGAGTCTGCACTTTAATTACTTTACACACGGCAAACGAACCTTGTCCGGTAGGTTGCACGGATACCAGTGTGCTGTCCAGCAATGCCACACAGTCATACTTGGCATAGGCTTCTCCTTTTGCTGCTTCCTCATAGGGCTTCCAACTCTGGCTATAGGCCAAGGCCGAAGCAAAAAGGAAGCAGACACATGTTGCAGATAGTTTTTTTCTCATGTTTCCTTGCATTTATTTCGATCTAACAAATGTAGGCAATAATCTGTTATTTCACATAAGACACCGCGAAAAAAAGATTAGACACCGCGAAAAATCTTTTTCGCGGTGTCTAATCCTGCTTTACATACTATGAAACTTATTTCTTTAATTGGCTCAACACTCTTTTTGCACTGTCCGACAACACTACGATAGCTCCCGCCAAGATTGCCGTATCTTTAATTACCAGTCTTCCGGCTCCTGTGAGTAAGGGAAAACCATGCTCTCCGCTTCCCAAATCGGGAACCCATACTTCGGGAGTTGTCACCAGGAACGAGAGCGTTCCAAGGGTCATTATGATTGCCAGCCCGGCTCCTACCAGTCCTACCTTTGGAGAGAAGATACCCAGGAAGGTCAAGATACCGATACCCATAATCATGATGCCCAGCCCGTGAGAGAAACCATAGGTATTGTTTTCTTCATGCCACTTATGCTTGGCTTCGTTGAACTCGCCTTCTTTCAGCTTATATTCCTTATACTCGGGCGCACTCTTGGTATAAAAGAAACTCATAAACGGGCTGTTTGCCACGAAGGGCACAATACCCTCGGCTTCATAATTCCAGAATTTCAAACCGCCAATCCATACGAAGATCACCAGGATTGCCACACGAATAAGGTTGATACCCAACTTTTGGGTAGATGCTGCAATAGTCAGGAATGCAACAAACAGAGATTTTAATTTTGCCATCATTGCTTTAGTTTTTATTGGTTTAATTTACTGCTGCAAAGATCGGCTGTTTTCCCCACTGCCGAAATGGCAATACTACTGCATCGGTTGGCAATTATTCCCGTTTTTCCTTTTTCCGGTATTCCGAGATACTTTCTTTATTCATTTTCTTAAAGAAACGACTGAAAGTAGCCAGATCTTCAAAGCCCAGAATCTCACTTATTTCTTTCGCACTTTTGCCGGTATAAAGCAAGAGGCGCCTGGCTTCCGCATCTATGCGTTCATGGATGATGCGCAGCGGAGAAGCCAATCCATACATTGAAAACAGATTGGAGATGGTCTTGGGTGAACGGCACAGCATATCGGCATAGTCCTGCACTTGCTTCTTCTCTTTGAAATGATTGTCTACCAACACATAAAACTGGCGGATGATGTCAAAACTGTTTTCCCGTTCTTCATTCACCTCAAACCTCTCGCGTGCAATGCGGGTACAGGTAATGATAAAGCGTTTCAGAATAATGCGAAGCATTTCTTCCTGCAAATTATCCTTTATAGTACATTCTCCCCTGAATATTTCGACAATGCTGTTGAGCTGCATAGCTTGTGCGGCAGAGAGTTTCAAGCGCATCACATTGGACGAACCGTGAAACAGGAATCCGTTACACGATACTTCATTGTCATGCCCATAGATACAATAAAAGTTGCTATTAAAAAGGAAAGTAAGATATTCTCCCTCCACTTTCTTTATCTGCACATGGTGCAGGGGAGTCAGCGAAATGATCTCATCTTTTTCCAGATGCATTACCACATGGTCTACTTCCACGTCCAATGTTCCGTTCTGCACCCATATAAATTTATAGAGACTCTTGTCACGCTGTAAGGCAGTATCTTCGTGAAAACGGGAAGTCATAGCGATGTTCCCGTTCAAAGGGGTATTTAAGTGATATTCCATGATTACATTTTATTATAAGTGTAAATATAGAGCTATTCCGTTACATAAAACCGGAGCCTTGGTTAATATTCGTTAATCACTTCGGTTTATTAGCTAACTATGCGATTATATCGTATTTTTGATCATCCTATTAACATCATAATAAAAGAGTAGTAAAGAATTTATAATGAATAAGAAGTTAAGAAGAGTTCGTATGGTCTTCATACACAAACTATTAATTTGCATCAGTCTGTTTTTTATCTGTTCATATACTTGTAAGGCTGCCACAGCAAATACCGACAAGGGGAATTATGTATTAGTCCTCAACAGTTATAACGAATCCTCACCGTGGGCCAACAGTATCGCCACTCCTATCATGCACAAGATAGCGAATATGGAAAGCATGGATGCTTACATAGAGCACCTAAACCTATTCATGCTGAAAGACTCTGCCATGGTGGACCAATTCCCAGAGAAACTCCTCTCCAAATATGGTAGCACTCCTCCCCGCCTACTTGTTGTATTGGGAAGTATGAGCATGGTATTCAGAGAGAAAATAAAAGCGATTTGGGGAGAAGTACCCACTATTGTGTGCGGAGCTGACCCTTACATCTATCAGGAAGAATTTTATAGAAAACGAGATGTGAACATCCCAATAGAAAAGACACACATGGAGGCACTGACAGGTGAGTATAACTTTACCTATATGCATACCCCCGTCTACCTGAAAGAAAATGTGAAATTGATGGCTCAAATGATTCCCGGGATGAAAAAACTAATCTTCCTGGGAGATGGAATCTATCCCAATCCCGAATATAGCAGACAGCTGGAAAATATCATCAAAGAGAAATATCCGCAGCTTGACTACCAATATATGTCCTCACGCACAAACTCCCTGCATCAACTATATGATTCATTGAGGAACCTGGACAAGCACACAGGAGTATTAGTTTCCACTTGGTTTACCGAGTCTTTTGCATCCGATCAAATGCTGATTAATGCTTACCGCAGTATTTCCAGCATATCCGCGCCACTATTTACCATCCGCTATGCCGGTATGGACGATGGCGGCATGGTAGGAGGATATATGTATAATGAGAAAGAGTTTACCAACCAACTGCTGAAAACCATAGACGCAATTCTGAGCGGCACACCGGCTCGCAACATTCCCTTTTATGAGCCCAAGGATGCCCACCCCACCTTCAACTATACCCGCTTGGTACAAAGAGGATTGAATCCTAAACTTTGTCCCGATAACACACTCTTTTATGACAAGCCCATTAATTTCTTTGAAAAATATAAATGGATTCTGATAATAGTATTTATCGCCTTCCTGCTGATAGCCTTGGCACAACAAAAGCGCATCCAGATACTGAAAGCCCTCAGGCTGGCACAACAAAAAGAAATAGAGACCAATGCGCAATATACCAGCCTGGTAGACAATATGCCCATCCTCTATATGAAAGAAAAGGTGGTGAGAGACAAAGATGGAAATATTATTGACACCATTTACCTAGACGTAAATCGGCACTTTGAACGGGGATTTGTGAAGAAGGAAGAAATTGTAGGGAAAAAAGCCTCTGAAATCTTCCCCGAGTCGTTACCCGAATTTACCCATTTCATGACGATAGCCCTCAAAGAAAAGAAGTCTATTACTTTTCCTTACTATTTCAGGGCAATCGATACTTTTTATGATATTGTGCTGAGTTGTTCCTCCGAGCCTGACACTGTGAATGTATTCTGTCTGGACAGTACCGAACTGCATAATGCCCAACAGATGTTGAGTGCCACCAACCACAAATTATCTATGGCACTGGAAGTCGCCAATATTGTTCCCTGGAAGTGGAACCTGAAAGCCCACACCATTCTGTGCGACCTCAACCGTCCCATCGCAATGGCTGCCATGCCGGGCGAAATAGGCGAAGAACAACTGAGCGTATCCGATGAGCAGTACTTTGCCAAGATTATAAAGGAAGACCGTGACCGCGTGATCTGTGCATACCGCAACCTGGCAGAAGGGAAGGTGGAAAAAGTGAAAGAAGAATACCGTGTACTGGCAAACGACGGACAGCACTGGCAAATAGACTGGGTGGAAGCACAAGCGGCCGTAGAAACCAGAGACGCCGACGGCAAACCGCTGACACTGGTAGGTTCTTCCCTGGTGATAACCGAAAGGAAAAAGATGGAAGAAGAATTATTGACTGCCAAAGACCGTGCAGAGGAATCCAACAAACTGAAATCGGCTTTCCTTGCCAACATGAGCCACGAGATACGCACTCCGCTGAATGCAATTATCGGTTTCTCTAATATTCTAGCATCTGTCGAAGAAGAACAGGAGAAACAGGAATATATCAATATCATTGAAAGTAATAACACCTTGTTATTGCAGCTCATCAGTGATATATTAGATCTTTCCAAGATAGAGGCGGGAACACTGGAGTTCTGTTATTCCAATGCGGAGTTGAATGATATTATTACCGAAATAGAAAGTGCTACCCGCTATCGCACCGAGGCGAATGGGGTGCAACTGATTGCAGAGCGTGGCCTTCCATCGTGTCCCATCTACACGGAGAAGAACCGGTTGATGCAAGTCCTGAATAATCTATTGAATAACGCTGCCAAGTTTACAAAGCAGGGAAGCATTACTTTTGGCTATGAACTGCGTGACAAGCAACTCTATTTCTATGTCACCGATACGGGTTCAGGTATTCCCGCCGATAAAGTGGATGCCATTTTCGGTCGTTTTGTCAAGCTCAACTCATTTGCACAAGGTACGGGATTGGGACTGTCTATCTGCCAAACCATTGTGGAACACATGGGAGGAAAAATCGGCGTGAATTCTGAAGAAGGGAAAGGTTCCACCTTTTGGTTTACCCTGCCCTATAAGCCGGCACAGGCAGAGGGTAAGAAAGAGGAAGAACATCAGCCTATCACAATACATAAAGATAAGTTGACTATCCTGATAGCTGAAGACAATGAGAGCAATTACCGTTTGTTCCAGTCTATATTGAGACGGGATTATAATCTGATCCATGCCTGGGATGGGCGCGAGGCTGTGGAGTTATACAAAGTACATAATCCGCAAATTATCCTGATGGACATTAATATGCCGGTGATGGATGGCTATGAAGCTACGCATGAGATACGGAAAATTTCGGCAGATGTGCCTATCATTGCCGTTACTGCATTTGCTTATGCCAGTGATGAACAGCGGGTGATGGAGAATGGATTTGACGGGTATATGGCGAAGCCTATTAATGCGCCACAGTTGAAAAAGCAGATTGCGGCGATATTGCAGAAGCGGATTATATTTTTGTAAAGTGATGATGGATGGATGAGTTTCATTCTAATCGGAAATGAATTAATTCATTTCGGGATGGTTATGAATGAATTTTAGACAGAAGAACAAAAGAACATAAAATTGCATTGTCCTAAGGAAGCATTGCGCAGCCTCTCCCCCTTTTGAAGGGGGATTTAAGGGGGATGTTCTCCTTGGTGTGGTTGCTTTTCTGTAGTAAGATACTCCATCATTCCAAGAGAACATCCCCCTTGCCCCCTTCAAAAGGGGGAGGCTGCGCTGTCTTTTCCAACAAATGCGATTTGATTCATTCGCATCCCCGTTATGAATCACACCTTACCGCTCCGGCAGGTAACTTTTCCCCCTTATCCCCAAAGCTTTTCAGTGCATTCTCCGCTTCTATCGTCACCTTACTTTCATCCAGCATCTTTCGATTCAAGCCGAAAACCTTAATAAAGAAATCATAAACGGCATCCCGCTTATTCTTCCCAAAATCATGCCGTTCTTTGGGCAAATGGACATTACTTACCTTATCCTTCGCCCCATAAAACCCATACACACGTTGCAAATACGGAAACTCCAACCGGGGCACACTGGCAGTCCAGTCTCCCCCATCGGAAACAATCAACAGGGGACGCGGAGCAAACATCGCAGCCAATTCCGCATTACAAGTCCCTCTGCCTGCCAGTTGGATAGGCTTTCCACTCTCACACGGGCAACCGCCATCAAAATGAGAAGCAAGGCTCACCACCGGTGCAGAAGCAGTAAAACGCTCATCCAGCACCGTCAGCAATACCGTCTGTGTTCCCCCGCCCGAACCACCGTTTACACCGATCCGGGTATCATCTATATCTTTACGGTTTGCCAGCATATAGTCCAGAATCAACACTCCGTTCATTGCCTGAATTACGTGTGCGTCACTGGTGTGATGCCCCTTATCTCCTACCTGCAAGGCAGATTCTCCCCAGCCATAAAGGTCATAATCCACACAAACGGCTCCCATACGCGCCAATGTGCCCATGCGCTGCTGCTGGTCTTTGCGGTAACGTCCCTGCCCAAAGTGCCCGTTGGGGCAAATAATAAGAGCATGCTTCCCCTTGGCGCACGGAGTATAGATAGAACCACATACATACAATCCCGGCAAAGTCTCCAATGCAAAGTTCTGAACCGTATAGCCATCCAGCTTGCGCACTTTGGAAAGAACAGGCTTTGCACCTTTCACCGTCTTTGCCAGCATTTCATCCAGACCGAGAAGCTGACGAACTTCCGCACGGAGCACCCCGCGGCGTTGTTCCCATTGTTCCTTATCGGCATACAATCCGCTAAGGTAAGAAAGCATCTTTTCACCATCAGCCTCCGTGCGGCGTGCATATTCGTAGGGTTTCAACTTATAGGTCTTCTCGTCCTGCTTCACAAATTTATAATCGAAAGGAGCAAGCACATTGGTCAAAGACTCCTCCAATGAATAAGGGCGAATACGGAAATCAGCATACGGAAGCACGCGCCCCACCGTGTCTACATCATACTTTAAACGCACCCCGAAACGGGCGGATATATCATTCAGCACATCATGCAGCGGACGTGCAAACTTTGTCTCATAAGTCTGTGCGGAGGCAGCCGAGAAAGACAAAGCTGCCATGCATAAAAGAATCTGTTTTTTCATCCTGCTTTTATTTTATCTCTTTACCGTCTACAAATACATCACTCAGCACCAAGTCTTTGCAATCTTCAAAGACGCAAGGCTGCTTGGCATTCTGAATATATACATCGCGCATCACAATGCCGGTGATAGGCGCTTCCGGAAGCCCCACAACCATAATAGGCGTATTTACATCGCGCACCGTTACACCCGATACATAGATATTGCGGAACTCCGGTGTGCGGTCACCCTTCGGTTCATCGGGCATCTTGCTATATCTCAAATTGAAGACGATAGCTTCTTTCTTTATATTACTCATCACAATATTGCTAACGCGAATATCTTCCACCACGCCGCCACGTCCCCGGGTAGATTTCAGGCGGATGCCGCGATCCGTACCGTCAAAGACGCAATTACTGATGGTTACTTTCTTTACGCCGCCACTCATTTCGCTGCCTATTACCACGCCGCCGTGTCCGCTCAGCATGGTGCAATTCGTGATGGTGATATTTTCACAAGGCACTCCCAGTTTACGCGCTTGCAGGTCACGACCGGACTTTATGGTGATACAATCATCGCCCACCGAGATGTGGCAATCACTGATATGCACATTCTTGCATGATTCGGGATTGATGCCGTCGGTGTTGGGAGAAGGTACATTATGGATGGTAATGCCTTTGATGGTTACATTATCGCAAAACTCAGGGTTGACGGTCCAGAAAGGAGAGTTCACTATTTTCACTCCTTCGATGCGTACATTCTTGCAGCGGATGGGGTGGATGAATGGAGGGCGGAAGAAACGGCGGTCCAGTGTGGTGTGCCAGTCCTCGTTTGTTTCGGCATAGAGGGTTTTCATGTCGTTCTCTTGCTCAAAGAGGGGTTGGTATTTGTTGATATTCCGTTTTCCATTGTCTTTCAGGTCTACTATGACGCGGAAAAATTCAGTCCACCATGCCTTGCCTTGCCCGTCCAGGGTTCCTTCCCCTTTGATGGTGATGTTCTCGGCATCCGTGGCGTAGATCAGGGGTTGGAAACTTTTCATCATGACACCTTCGTGGCGCATTTCCACATAAGGGAGGTAATCGTCGAAGTTGTCGGAGAATTTCAAGGTGGCACCGGCTTCCAGTTCCAGGGTGATGTTGCTTTTCATGTGGATGGAGGCGGTGAGGTATGTGCCCGCCGGGAAGAATAAGGTTCCGCCACCGGCGGCGTTCAGGCGGTCGATGGTGGAGTTGATTAATTGGGTGTTTAGAGTTTTGCCTTGGGCGTTGGCGCCGGCTTGTTGCATGTCGATGCGTTCCGCATGGAGGGACGACAGGGTGCAGGCGCATAGTAATAAAGATAAGAAAGTACGTTTGTTCATATGTTTTTGTTTTTTAATGTTATTGTTTACTGTAGGGGCGGACCCATGTGTCCGCCCGATAACATCTACTGTATGCATTCGGGCGGACACATGGGTCCGCCCCTACGGTGAATATTATCATTTTACAGTAAAGGTATAGGTGCCGCTTCCCACCTTCCGGGGTGCTTCGCCCCCCGGAAGAATGACACGCGCCACACACCCTACCGGGATGCTCACCTTCAAATGAAACACCCCATCCTCATGCGTCCACTCCACCGCTACCTTTCCATAAAGCGTTTCGGTAGAAGCTCGCACATACTTCAAGTCTCCCACGGGCTGAGGACATATCTCTATCTCCTTCATTCCCGGCTTGCCTTCCACTGCACGGATGCCTGCCAATGAATGAAAGAACCATTCATCAATCTGCCCCATCATAAAATGATTCCAGGATGAACCCTGCCGGGGATCCCATTGTTCGGTCAGCGTAGTAGCGCCAAACTTTAACTGGAAACCATAACCGGGAGCTTCTTCGTGATTATGCATGGTGTACATCAACTCATTCAGTCCGTTGCGGGCCAAAGTTTGGAACAGATAGCGGTTACCCACATCTCCCGTAGTCAACCGGTTGCCCTGTTTCTTTATATCCGCTACCAAATTATCGAGCACCGCCTGCCTGTCATGGACAGAAACCATGCCCAGGAACAACGGCAACGCATTGCTGCACTGGCTGCCCGTGCCATACTGATGTGTATCCGCATGATAAAACTCACGATGAAACGCCTCATTGATTTCCTCACCCAAACGGGTATAATAATCCACATCATACTGATTGCCTACCAGCTGTGCAGCCTGCACCAAGTAACGCACAATCATATAATAATGTGCCGTAGCCACCAACGGAACGGGAGTATTGCGCGAGAAACCTGCACGGAAATCTCCGTAGTCATACCAGTCACCCAGTCCGAAAGACACAATGCCCTTATCGGCACGGGTAGTCATATAGTCCACGTATCGGCGCATCCCATTGTAGTATTTCTTTATCAGCGAATCATCGCCATACGCCTCATAATACATAAAAGGCAACACCACAAACGTGCACCCCCACTCCGGCGATTCTGCAAAGGCATCCATACCGGGACCTTCAAACACTACATACTCCGGGGCTGTAGTGGGCACTGCGCCATTGGCGTGTTGTGCATCGGCAATGTTCTGCAAGGTTTGAGGGATAAAGCCCGTCAAATCATAGTTGTAGAGCAATCCGGGACCGCATAAATGATCCTGTTCCAGCCAGCCCAACTTCTCGCGATGGGGGCAATCGGTAAACACGGATTGCATATTGCTGCGCACCGCCTTTTCTATCAGCCGATGGGCAGCATTAAAGATAGGATTCGAGCACTCGAAAGTAGAAACTTTAGGAGCCGAATTATAAACGAAACAAGACCGGATGTCCTTAATAACCGGCAACTTCCGGGGATTCTTCTGTCCTTTCAGCACTGCCCCCTCCACCTGTATATAGCGGAAGCCATAATAAGAGAAACGGGGATGCCAAGTCTCCTCCCCCTCTCCTTTCAAGGTATATTCATAGTAATGCTGCCTGCCTGTCTGCCGTTGGTTGCAAGCGCCTTCCTCCGTCAAAGATTCGGCTACAAGCAATGTAATCTTTTGTCCTTTCTTTCCACGGACGGTTATCTCCGGAAACCCGGCCAGGTTTTGTCCCATGTCCAAGACAAAGGCGGATGCGTCTACGTTACGTTTGGTAGATTGGCAGGCCGAGGCTATTTGTTCGGGAGTCAGCCGAGTTACTTTCCGGATGCCATAGTGTTCCATGATTTTAACCGGCTGTGCCATCTGCGGGCGGAGCACTCCTTTCGGAGCTTCCTGTATCACTACGGGACGCCATGCGTTATCAGCAAATCCCGCTTTGTCCCAGTTCTTTTGTTCGCGGCGTGCGTCATAGTCTTCGCCGCCATAGATGCAATTAAATATTACCGGACTGAAATCGTATTTCCAGTCTTTATCGGAGACAATGGTTTCGGTGCTGCCGTCTTCATAGTTCACCACCAGGCGGAAACGTAAGGTGGGTGCGCCAAAACTGATTTGCAGTTTGCGGTAACGTCCGCCCTGTACATTGTAAAATCCGTTGCCCAGCAAGATGCCGATGGCATTTCCGCCTGTTTGCAGGTGCCGGGTTACATCGTAAGTGTTGTAATACACGGTTTTGTCATAGTCGCTCCACAGGGGGGCAAATTCGCTGTCGCCTACTTTCTTTCCGTTTAGGGAAAATTCATAGAAGCCCAGGCCGCACACGTAGGCGGTGGCGTCTTTTATCTTTTTATTTGTATGGAATTCGCGACGCAGGTAGATGCTTTTCTTGGCCAGGGTGTCTACGGCTTCCCAAGCGGCTTTTACTTCCGGTTTCTTTAGTTCGCTGCCGTGGAATTTGCGTCCTTCGGGCAGGTGGGCGTCTTTGCGGGTGATGGCTCCTATCCAGTGGCTATGGGCAAAGGCGTCGGTTGGGGAGGTGATTCTGAAATCGGAATAGGGGCTCCAGGCGGAAGGGGTGTCGGTTTCATCCCATACACGGACGCGCCAGGTGTAATGGGTGGGTGTGTTCGGGCGGACACTTGGGTCCGCCCCTACGGGGGATAGGGACGTATTTTCGGAGTTTTGGGAAGGGGGAAATTGGTCCGTATTCTCGAAGTCCCGGAGGGAGATTAATTGGCTTTGGGGGGAGAGGACTTTTCCGGAGTTCCAGATGGTGTGTCCGGTCAAGGGGTTGGAGATTTCGATTTCGTAGGCGGTTTGACGCGTTCCGTTTTCGGGGGAGGTCATTTGCCAGCCCAGACGAGGGGCGCTGGAGGTAGTTACCATTCCCGCCTGCATTTCACAGGTCAGGCGGGTAATAGTAATATCCTTTGCCTGCACCGTGGCGGACAGGCAAAGGATACAGGCTACAAAGAGTTTTCTATAATTCATGGTTTCTATTTATAGTTTCTATTTACCGTAGGGGCGGATTGAATCCGCCCGAATGCATACAGTAGATGTTATCGGGCGGATTCAATCCGCCCCTACAGTTATCCATATTCAGTTATTATAATACATCTTCACAAACCACCCGTGTCAGTGTATCCGCACATCCCACTTCTTTTCCATCCACATAAATGTGCAAACCTTTTCCACGCTGATAGCGGCTGCCATCCTTATCCCACAATATAGTAAGATTACGTCCATGATACAACACATTATCCAGACAGAACCAATCCCACTTTCCTTCGGGAATCAACGGATTCACCTCCACCGTATTATCCATACGCGGACGCAAACCCACCAGCCCCGTTATCATCAAATCATTAAACGTGGAATGATTATAGTAACGGCTACGTTCCTGGTCGCCCTTCAACCAATATCCCGTCACCTCATCCAGATACTCACCTATATACGGACGGCCCCGGTGATGCTGTGACTCCACATAGCGCTCCATCTGATGAAAATAAACGCTATCGTTCAATACCGACTGAGGATAATTATTCATGAAATTAGCCATCGCCGTCAATGTCTGTGCAGAAGCAAACGGCCAGATAGCGCCATCCCACTCACACTTCCCTACCCCATGCGTGCGAAACTCCGGATGGCGGCGTTCCGCCGTAGTCAGTCCGTAAGGAGCAGAGAAACCTTTCTCGTCCATCACTTCCTTCCATGCCACCTCATAACCCGAAGCAGCATCCGGCAAATTGAAATACCAGGGAATATATCCTATCGCCTCGCGCACACCGGCAGAAGTATCGCCGCGCATCGTCTCAAAGAAACCATGCTCCGCATTCCACAACTTGCCCTGCACCAATGTCTTTATAGAATCAGCTTTCATGCCATATTTCATGGCCATGCCCTCATTGCCTGTCATGATTCCAATCATGGACAAAGCCTGGGCATTGCCATACATATAACTATTGATCGTAGGGCGCGCATACTGCTTCCTACGCCCTCCGCTAATGGATTCTTCCATACCATCCTGCACATCTCCCTGCCAGTAAAGACCGCCGGGAAGGCGGTTGGTACTCTCCCACCGGGCATACTCCGCTTCCAGATCCTTCACCATATCCAGCAAGAAGTCTTTATTGCCATCTACCAGATAACGTCCAAATACTGCATCGGCATTCCACGAGCTGAACTTATTCATTTTCTTCATCGCCGCACCGTCATTGCCCCTGTACCAAGTATGAATAATCTGATTCAAATACTCCGGGTTACGCAGCCAACGGCTTTCATAAATATGATGCCCGATAGCACAAGCTATCAAATTATATTTATCGGCATAAGAACGGTCTACCAAGAACTCCGTCATGCCATAGCCCACCGGAGTATTCTTGATATGCTTGCGCAAGGTCCACCAACGGTAGTAATACATTTCTTCAAAATTCTTTTGGGAACACTCAAAGAGTGGAATATTTTCCTCCATCCACTCTGAGGCCTTGGCATTGGGAATGGCTTGGGCAATATTCTCATCTTCCATGCCATTGAAGTAATCTGCATAATGCTTGAAATCATTGTATTTCAAGAAAGCTGCTCCGGCATCCTTGTCGGCAGAAGAAGTCTTGAAATTCGCAATGCGATACGTGCAAAGCGGTTCCTGTTCGCCCGCATGGGGCAGGATGCCATACCAGTCTGCCGGAGTATCCACCGTGGGGTATGTGCGTTGCTCGCCTGTGCGGAACATCACCCTCTCGATAGCCGGAACGGGAGCAAAGAACATACGCTGTCCCACTTTCCTGCCATCTACAAAAATCTGGATGGTGCGATTGGCAACGGAAAGAATGGCTTCTACCTGATAAGTCTTATGGGATTCATACTTCAATAAGTTGCCAAAGCGCGCACCGCCTTTGGCACGGAAGATACCATCTGCCGTCAGTTCCAAGCGGGAGCAGGCAATGCCGTTCTCGTCCAAAAACTCTATTTGCAGCATCCCCTTGTCGTTCTGTTCCGCCATCAGTTCAAAGGAGACTTTCAGTTCCTTTGTAGCAGGAATCTTACGTTCCACGCGGGCATAGTCAAATAAATCCTTGTCTTGCAACACCAGCCACTTGCCATCCAGCGACACGGGCGCCCATTGCAAGGAATAAAGGTTCCAGTCTGTCAGTTCACTCAGTTCCTTGTAACCGGCAAAGTCATCGTCAGCATGGGCACTGGCATGGGCACGGACAGGAACAGGGATATGAGACACCCATATATCTTCCTTATTCATGCTGTAAGTAACCCACATATCTCCATCGGGAGGCGTGCCGTTTCCTTCCTGAATACCTCGTGTGTACTGAGGGCCGAAGGACTTATAGTTACCGCCATAACGCATGGGCGTAATCTCTCCGTGCACCAGGTTCAGGGTGGTATATTCCAGTCCGTCCTTACTGAGCGAGATAGCCAGCGGCCAACGGAACTCGGACGGATTATATACCGTGGCATACGTTCCGTCACTCAGGCGTTGTCCCCAAATCTTGGCATTGCTGTTCACAAAACCTTTGGCACGCTCCACCGGTTCCGCCCAGGTATTTCCTCCGTCTGTGCTGATAGAGGTCAATGCATGTTTCCACAGGCTTGCCAGGCGGCCATCGGGCAAAGTATAGTCACAATAGGCTTTGTATTCTTTATTCAGAGGAATTAACGGATCATTGCGGTCGGCTTCTTCCACCCACTGCATACGATAGCGGGGATTGTCCAGAATTTCCCGGCAGGCTTTCACAAATTCCTTGTCCTTGCTGCGTGTGAAGTAAGGGTAATCGGTATTTTTTTCATTGAACGCATGATTATAATAAATGAAATGGATGGGGCCGAAAGAACCGTCTTTCTTTATCTCGCGCACCACGCGGCCTATGCCGTTCCCATCATTGGGATCATCCTTTTTGTCCAGTGCCACGCCATAGTTGCCTATCGCTATCAGCTTGCCGCTGCGGGACACATAGAAACCTACGCGCTGGTGCATAATGGCATCCAGGTCTTTTGCCCGGTCGGTGCGTCCTTCCTTGGTGTAGCCGTCCGGCACACGGTAAGTGGGGAAAAGCGTCACGGGATGGGTCCAATGATAACCGTCTTTGGAGGTCATCAGGAAAGTTTGCGAAGGGGGAATATGTTCGTCCGACGGATCGGAAAGATAATGCATATAGAATTGTCCGTTCCAATAAGCCAGCATAGGCTGGTGGTTGTATGTCCATCCGTTACCGTTTTCGGGTGCGGGGTGTTCGCGGTTGGCACGCATCACCTGTATGTTGTGCACTCCCACCACCGGCGATAATTGCCCGTCATGGTAGGTAGGATTGGAGAGCTCGGTTCCTGTATAGTGCACACGGTCTTGTGCCGACACAGAAAGAGCCAGTGAGCAAGCTGCTGCAAAGGTAAAAAGTGGTCTCAGTTCCATTTATTTGTTCTATAAATTATTTCTATATCTATCAAACTCTTAGAAAGAGGACGGAAGCAAAAATGAAATGTACTCTATGCGATGATGCAAATATATAAAATTTATCCCGCCCTTTTCTTCATCAACCGTGCATAAATGAACTTCGCCGGCTGCGTAATCCTCCCTCCCGAATTATTGACTTCATAAATCGCTTTCCAAATGGGATGCCCTATCGCTCCCCAATTCCCCAGCTTTACCAGCTTGGGACGATCGGCCACCGGAATGTGCAATCCATCCAGCGCCAGCAGCAGCCCTTCCGTGTTCCGCTCCACCCCGTCCCGGGGAACAGAACTTAAAATTTCCTCCTCATTCATCACTCCTCCGGGAGTTCCTTCGGAGGAACTCTTTGAGGAGGAGGCTTTCATTTCCATTTCATTTCTTTTCATTTGTTCCGGAATGTATGCATTTTCAGCATTCGGCTGCGGTTGGGCGGGCGGAATGTCTACATTTTCCGGCTTAATGTCTACATGGGGAGTCTCTCCCTTCACACTCAGGTTCTTATATTTCTTTATATCAATCAGCAAATGCGCGCGTTCCACCTGCACACATTTGCGACGCTGCGAAGCCTCAAAGTAATGCAACTGTATGGCTGCCGAAGTGAGAATGCCCTGTTCTTCATAACACCCTTTATCAAAAAAGCCCCGGCTGACCAGGGCTTCCACAACTTCTTTTACGTACTCCACCGTATAGTCGACACCCAGCTTGTGGGTAAACAAAATCAATTCATCTTCCCCCCAACGATAGAAATAATTCTCGCTATACACCTTGCTTATCAATTTGATGGCAAGCAGGGCTGCCTTGCAGCCATACTTGCTTTCCAAAATCACCATCAAATCACTGTCGAAGAAGTCCACTTCAACATAAAAAAAATCCAGTCCCGTAGTCAGTAAATTCATTCTTCAGCAGGGTTTATCAGGTTTATACAACGAACGGTTCTCCATTCACAAAACTCAACATCATAATACAATAAAAATTGGTTTTTCGGACCATGGTTATAGGCTCTACCGAACTCCTTTTCATAGTTTTTCAGTGTCCCTTGCACCTTGCATACCAC
Source organism: uncultured Bacteroides sp. (assembly GCA_902388365.1). Lineage (GTDB taxonomy): Bacteria > Bacteroidota > Bacteroidia > Bacteroidales > Bacteroidaceae > Phocaeicola. The sequence goes on from CABMPB010000048.1 coordinate 20,318, forward strand.
CGGTTCTTCCTCCTTTATATCATCCGGCAAATACCTCTTTACTTTGAATGTTACTGTTCCGCGTACCATCCTTTCAATCAATCCTTTTACAAACCTATTATTATAATTCTTTTTCATTTTTATTTGTTTATATTCTATGTTTACAACAAAAGCCTGTCCCTTTTCAGAGACAGGCTTCTTACTTTCTACCTTAAACCATCGCTTGCACACCCAGCGTGCTGGCAATAGCCGTAGCTATGGCTATCACCAATTTCAAAATACCCATCCAAGTTCCTTTTTTCATGCTTCACCTTGTTCTACGGAAGATTCTTTTTTCGCTTTCTTTATCTCCTGCACTTCTTTTCTGGACAGAGTACGTGTATAAGTCATGTTGTTACACATATCCGTCAAGTCATCTCCGGGAGTAAATAATACATGACAGCTTTTGATGTTTGACTCATCAAATCCCTTTTCCGTTTCGGCGCCTTCCTGGTCATTAATAGTGAGTCGGAAGTTACCAAGTCCTCCCAATCTCACCATATTTCCCTCTTTCAGTTCCTCCATGGCATGCTCCAAAATTGTTTCAATTACTCCCATACTGTCACCCACAGTAAAAGTGGAGTGCGCGCGGCATGATTTACACAAATCTCTCACATCAATAATCTTTGCCACTTGTGCGGTAGCATAAAACTTGGGGTCGGCATTCTTGTTCATCGGATTGATGCGAGGCCCTACTGAAAACATTAACGACATAATAGTTAAAGTTTAAATTAATACTGTTACGTAAAAAGGATTTTCCCTTTCACGCATCAAAGATCGGCATTATTTTTTTGTCCGCGGAGAGAGTTGAAGACATTTGATTAGATTAGAAAAAAAACATGAAAATATATGTAGAAAAGGTGCAATAGTTAAAAATATTATGATTACTTTTGTAGTGAAATAATAATATATTAAAAACATGGAAGTAATTAAAGAAGAAAGTCCGAATGAAATAAGCGGATCACCTAAGAAAAGGATTGTTGCAATGCATTATTTTAAAGATTTAGAAGGTCCAGCGGCAATAAACGCTTTATCAAAAGCAATCAGAGAAGATGCTAAATTAAAGGAAGAATTAGAAACGAAAGGTCATTACAACAAATACAAGCACAGTTTCCTTCCTAAACAAATGGAAATTCTCAAGAAGTACTTAGGTGACCCGGACGACTAAACAAGAGAAGAAGAAAACGCGAATATTCAGAATTCAATCGTGAATATTCGCGTTTCTTTTTTGAATATTCACGATGGGTATCGCGAATATTCACGTTTTTATCTTCACTATTTTCAAAGAACGCTTTTTCCACGCACATTCCACCGTAGGGGCGGATTGAATCCGCCCGAATGCATAATTCAAATGTATTTAGTAACTGCTATCGGGCGGATTCAATCCGCCCCTACGGTGCTAAGCGCTGCAAGATGCGCTTTACCAGTTGATGCATATGGAAGGGTTTCTCTATGTATTCCTTTTGCGTCAGCAATCTGCCATCGGGGGTAAAGACGGGATAATCTCCCATATCTATCACATAGAGGATAGGAATTTTCCGGGTGTCTTCCTGCTGCGCCAAGGCATTTGCAACTTCAAAGCCACTCATTCCTGGCATATAGAGATCCATAAGAATGAGATCGGGATGTTCTTCTTTTACTTGACACAAAACATCAAAACCATCGGTTGCGAAAAGCAATCGACAATGTGCACGATTGAGCAGGATTTTAAATAGCATCATATCCGTGGGGATATAGTCGGCTACTAATATGGTGTATTGGGATAATGCCATTTCTTTATTTCTTATGTTTTTATTTATTATCTTGAATACAGCGAACTGACCAGCCAAAAGGAGCATTATAAAAACCTAATTGTATTTGCATTTTTAGTATCGCCAAAAATGCAGCATTAGTGCTATTCCTTTCTGCCAACCAAAGATGTCCATAAGATGGAGCACCCAGATTTCCGTTATCAGGAGAGCGTTCTGCTGAAACTGGTATCCACACTGTGTTTTCAATAGTCCAACTACTAGGTGTATCACTGATATTATCAGCTAAAAAGAAAATTCGCCCTCCTTTAGGATCGGCTCCCGTATATGTGCATGTTTTTTCATTTTTATAAAATTGATCTCCTGAATAAATTCTAGCATTCGTAAAATAACTAGTAGCGTCAGTAAGTTCAAGATTATTGGGCCTATTCGATGGAAGATCATAACCATTACCTGTTCCAGTAGTTGCTACATTACCTAATTTAGCATAAATACCTGTTCCATTATTCAGCAAGTCACTAGGAGCAGGAGTTGTTCCGTTCATAGGTACTTTCCATCCTTCGGGAGAGGGATCGTAAATAGTTTTTTTACCGGGAGCTGTATTATTGTTATTTACATTCCAAGAATTGCTAGCACTAGTATAGCCTGTATAAAAAGTTAATGGATTCTTTATAGAATTAGCCAAATTCCCATTACCTATTTTAGTTATTGATAATGGTGTACCATCTCCATCATAAATCACATTGATTTCGGTGGTACTACCATCTGCCGAACTAAAGAAGGGATCTTTTCTCCCCCATTGATAAAGTACTCCTTGTCTGTTTACTCCGTCCATAGCCGTATAAACTTGATATTCTGTACCTTTTCCTAGTCCGGGGTAACCACCTTTCCGTGCTCCTAAATTCCGATCCATCATTACCATACTAGCATAAGTACCTGTTTTCCAGATAGCAGAGCGATATTTATGCACTGTTCCATTCTTTGTGCCACTTTGTGCAGCTTTATACCTGGCGTCTACATCTCCTCCAGCAGCATTCATTCTTTCCGGCACATAGTCCGTAATCCAAAGATGCCAGCTCCAAAGAATGGTTTCAGTTCCATTGCCATTGTCATGGTATGCCGCAATCACTGCATTTCCCCCTTTGCTAACAGGTACTTTTACAAAGACTTTGGCATCATTTATATCACCTAGATTCTCACCATTTACCAAGTTCTCATGTTTATCAGTGCTAATATACCGTCCCAGTACCAATTCTCCACTGGTTCCATTATCGCGGCTTTGCCATAGAACTTTTACGGAAGTGATTTCTGTTTTTTTAGTAGGACTATCAGAAGAAGGGCTATTCACCAACTCATCATTCCACCCCTTTGTTCCCGCCTCATGCTTATAAGGATTGAAATAAAAGTCCGTACCCGGAATTACCATAAAGCAATTAGAGGTATTTTTCTGAACTTTGCTGGTTACTGGAGTCATATCCAATCGGGTAATACGGGGATCGGCTACATTGGTGCTGGTCATTGTTACATCCCATGTATAGTTGGTGTTTTCCTTTATATTGAAATCGTTAACGGCAGCACCACCCAGGTAGACACGATAAGTTAATCGGTCTTTCACCTCATTATTTTCTTCTTTCTCCGCTACAAACTCTACAAAGCAAGCTCCTTCCGGGGCATTGTCTTTATTTCTGTGTTGGGGGGCAGTGACTTTGGCGGAAGTACCGCGCACATTGGCAGGCATCCATATGCTATAGCTTCCTTTGGTACCACTCAATTCTGTATCTTTCAAACGGAAATAATCTACATATTCTTTTTCTGCCGTAGGGTAAGTATCGTTGCTTTCCCTTGCAGGGTAAAAGTAGAAACGACCTGTGGCATGGTTGGGCTTGCCATTGGGGATTGTTCCCGATACTTGGCTCAATCTGACTTCTTTCAAGGTATATCCTTCTTGTTTGAGAACGTCAGCAAAGGTCCATTTCAAAGTAAGTTTGGCGGCAAGGCGTTTCAATAGGATGCGGACATCGTGGCCTGTGCCGTTACTGTCTATATCGGGGCTTTGTATAGTATTACTACTTACCTTTACATGGGGAAGGAATAAAACATAGGGTTGTTTATCCACATTAGTTTGATCAGTTTCATCTGTGCCCAATGCAGTGATATGATTTGCCAAAAGTTGCTGGTAATCGGACAAGGAAGTCTGGTTGCCAGTCGTACTACCATCCAAATCATTAGCGGTTAAATAAACTGTAGACGTTCCGTTTGCTTGTATGGCTGTGGTTTGTCCATTTCCCAACGCGATAAATAATAATTGGCAATCATCATAATTACTCAGTTCTGTGGTAATGGTAGAACCCGGATCAACCGTTCCTATCTGCTTCGCTTGTTTTCTTACCCCATCCTTAAACTGAATCATATACAAATTATATAGTTTCTGCGGTTTTAGTCCGGCACTTCTGCCCTGTGCACTTGCCACTAAGTTTGCATCAAGTCCGGTAGATGCACTTCGGTTGGTAGCCGGGCTTCCTGCTGTATAGGCATCCCGGCTATCTTCTACTCCTATCTGAAAGGTAACGGTGCTCTCGTTAGGATTTAAATCGGGAGTAGGTGTTATTTCCAACTCATCCTTGCAACCTGTAGCAAAGATGGCTGTAGATAGCAATAGGGTAAAAAGTATATTTTTCTTTAACATGGTGTCTTCTGTTTGGGTATGTTTATAAAATAACTTCATATTCGGGTTGTACTTCTTCTACTTCATCAAAATAGGATACATTGCCATTGGTCACCGTCAGCCGTATGTCTGCTGAGTTCGCTCCGCCTATGTTGATGGTAACGGTGTAGAGGGTGTTTCGTATGATGTTGTAATCGTCCAAGAGGCTGCCGCCCAAGTAGAACTTGTAGGATACGGTTATGCCGTTGGTGGTGTAGGTGTAGCCATTGCTTGCATCTCCGCCTGTGCGGTAATAATAGGTTCCTGTCAATACTGCGTAAGTGCATTTATCCAAACTTCCATTAGGACCAGGACCTTTTCCATTCAAGTTCTTTTCTTGGAAGGTCTTTCCGCTTCCAAAGCCTCTTAGGTTTTCACCGATATATACTTCGTTCAAAGGTCCTCCACTCGTCCATCCGTCAATTGTCAGGTTCCTCTCCGAAGAAGTAAAATCAGTGATACTGCTATTTCCGTCAGCGTGTACCGTCATCTTTGTAGGCAAGTTCCCCAAGGAAAGTGAGGTAGGCACAAACTTCCCTTTTTCCGGGTTCTTGCTGTTGTAAGTGAACTTTAATGCGGCATAGGGACGGCTTAAGGGGGCGGTGATGATTGCTTTCACTCCCTCTCCATCTGCCTGCTGCCCTTCTTCCGCCAGTTGCGTGAATGAGATAGGGCCTGCTGTCAGGAAGACGGGCACTGCATTCGTTGAAACTCCGTTAGTCAAATCGACTGTCAGTTTCTTCAAGTTTTCTTCTGTAATATCTTGATTTGTTATTAAACTGTTATTCCCTGTATTGACCAAAATATAGAATCTACTATCCTCATTAAAGAATCCGCTGGTAGTTACTCTTACCAAATATTTGGAATTCTCATCATTCTTAACAATATTGCCATCCCCGCTTATGTATTGGGATTTCTTAAAATTGCCATTTGCAGCATATTGCACAGCCCATACATCATTAATTTGAATATCGGCCAATGAAATTGCCCTGCCCTTACTCTCTCCCACCTCTACCGTAAGTGCAGGAGGTAATTGCAGTTGCAGGGTCAGTGTTTCGGTAGCCGTGTCTGCCGCTACTTCTTCCTTGCTACACCCGCCCATTGCCATGCACAGGCAAAGGAGGGTTATAATGATACTGTATTTTTCTTTTTCCATTAGTTATCTCCTCCCATATCATCTGTTTCCAAACCGATTTCGTTCCACTCCTTTACCGCCAACGTAAGGTCAGTGGGTGTTATCTCTCCATAGAAAGTCAATGTAAACTCAAAATTATATTTCATTCCCGACTTCAAGGCTTTCAGGATGGAGGGGGTATAAACAATATCTTTGGTTATCGTGGTGTTGTATGTCACTTTCAGATCGACATCAAACTTCAGATTCACCGTTCCATCCACAGGCAGAAGCACACTGGGGTTGCTTATTGACGGATCATTATGGTTACTAGGACGTGTAAAGGTGGTATACTCCAATGATTCATTAAAGGAGGGAGTATCGCCGGTATCCCAAGTAGCCTCTCCCAAGGTATAGTTACGGGCGGAAGACAGATTTTTAATGGTTATCTTATTCACTGACATGGCATTGACCGCCACCGGCTGGCTTCCATTCTTCACCTTTGCCGACACCGTGACCTGTGCCCCCAGGTGTGTAAAGGGGGTAGACACCGGAATGCTGAGTGAGGTAGACCCTGCCACCGAGGGTTGCACCACTACATTCTTCAGGGTGGTGTACATAAAGTCC
>CABMPB010000049.1 GCA_902388365.1 uncultured Bacteroides sp.
TATCTAAAATTATAAAGAAGTATTTTTAAGGAAACAAGAGATTCTTAACATCTTACCCCCTACCCCCTCTCAAGAGGGGATGAAATTACCTCTGAAAAACCACTTTCCCCCATTTATTCGACCAAAATAACATATAATCCCCTCCTTTTTACCCATTAGCAAATACTTTTCCCTTTCATTTTAATATTTCCTCCTATTCTCTTTGCCAGTTTCTGCAATTCCGTATATTTGCAGAAACCAATTCTAATACCTATGAAAATACTATCCACCCATGATTTGCAAGCAATCATGAAGCGGGCAGAAAGCGCACTTCTCTTGCGTGAAGAAAGCAACAAGAAAGTTGCAGAGAAAAGCTGCGGACTAGCCTGTGGCACACCTCATTTGCACATCCTTGTATGTGGAGGAACAGGCTGTAAAGCATCCTCCAGCCACATCCTTGTCGAGAATCTGAAACAGAAACTCGCGCAACACGGCATTGCCGACAAGGTAGAAGTGATCACCACCGGCTGTTTCGGTTTCTGCGAGAAAGGCCCCATCGTGAAAATCATTCCGGACAACACGTTCTATACGCAAGTCACCCCGGAAGATGCGGAAGAGATCATCAGCGAACACATCATTGAAGGAAGAAAGGTAGAACGCCTGCTGTACATCGATCCCAAGACGGAGCAAACAGTAAGCGACTCCAAACACATGGATTTCTACCGGAAACAGAAACGCATTGCCTTGCGCAACTGCGGCTTCATTGATCCCGAAAACATAGAAGAATACATCGCCCGCCACGGCTACCTGGCCTTGGCCGACTCCTTGCTGAACAAAAAGCCTACCGACATTATAGATGTTATCAAACGCTCCGGCCTGCGCGGACGAGGCGGCGGCGGTTTCCCTACCGGACTGAAATGGGAATTTGCCCACAAGCAGGAAGCGACGACGAAATACGTAGTCTGCAACGCCGACGAAGGCGACCCCGGAGCATTTATGGACCGCTCCATCATGGAAGGCGACCCACATTCGGTAGTAGAGGCCATGGCCCTTTGCGGCTACTCCATCGGTTCCTCCCAAGGATTAGTCTACATCCGCGCCGAATACCCGCTTGCCATCCAACGACTGAAAATAGCCATCAATCAAGCACGCGAATATGGATTACTAGGTAACAATATCCTGGGAACTAACTTCTGTTTCGACATAGAAATACGCTATGGCGCAGGCGCTTTTGTGTGCGGGGAAGAAACCGCCTTGATCCACTCCATGGAGGGAAAGCGTGGAGAACCCACCTTGAAACCTCCCTTCCCTGCCGAAGCCGGCTACTTGGGAAAGCCCACCAACGTGAACAATGTGGAAACACTGGCAAATATCCCCATTATCCTGACCAAAGGGGCAGAGTGGTTCGCTTCCATCGGTACAGAGCGTTCCAAAGGAACCAAGGTATTTGCACTGGCAGGAAAGATTAACAACGTAGGATTGATTGAAGTCCCGATGGGAACCACCCTGCGCGAAGTTATTTATGAAATAGGCGGTGGCATCAAAGGCGGAAAGAAATTTAAAGCCGTGCAAACCGGAGGACCTTCGGGCGGTTGCCTCACCGAGAAGCACCTCGATACCCCCATCGACTTTGACAACTTGCTGGCAGCAGGTTCCATGATGGGATCGGGAGGCATGATCGTTATGGACGAAGACGACTGCATGGTGTCCGTAGCCCGTTTCTATCTGGACTTTACGGTAGAAGAATCTTGTGGAAAATGTACCCCTTGCCGCATCGGCAACAAGCGATTACTGGAATTGCTGAACAAGATAACCGAAGGACGGGGAACGGAGCAAGATCTGGAAACACTGTCTACCCTGGGACGTGTCATAAAAGACACTGCTCTCTGCGGATTGGGACAGACCTCCCCCAACCCGGTACTGTCTACGCTGGAGCATTTCCATGACGAATATGTGGAACACGTGAAGGACAAGACTTGCCGTTCCAAACAGTGCAAGGCTCTGCTCACTTATGTCATCAATCCCGAAACCTGCATCGGTTGCCATCTGTGCTTCAAGCACTGTCCCGCCGATGCCATTATGGGAGATGTGCGCAAGCCTCATGTGATTGATCCGAAAAAATGTATCAAGTGCGGCATGTGTATGGCACGTTGCAAGTTCAAAGCCATCAGCGTTTGCTAACCGGCCCACGCGCCGGGCGAGGTTTCCATTCGGACAAGCACTAACCGTAGGGGCGGATTGAATCCGCCCGATAACCAAATAACTAACATTATGGAAGAAAAACAAATAACATTACAGATAGATCACCATTTTGTCACCGTTCACCAAGGAACCACCATTCTGGAAGCGGCCAATAAAATAGGTATCAACATCCCCACCCTTTGTCACATCGACCTAAAGGGAACCTGCATCAAGAACGCCCCTGCCTCCTGCCGCATCTGTGTGGTAGAAGTAGAAGGACGCAAGAACCTGGCCCCCGCCTGCGCCACCCGTTGCACGGAAGGAATGGTAGTCCGCACCAGCACCCTGCGAGTGATGAACGCCCGCCGGGTAGTAGCCGAACTCATCCTTTCCGACCACCCCAACGACTGCCTCACCTGCCCCAAGTGCGGCAACTGCGAACTGCAAACTCTGGCACTGCGCTTCAATATCCGCGAGATGCCTTTCAATGGCGGCGAGCTTTCCCCACGTAAACGGGAAGTCACCTCCTCCATCGTGCGCAACATGGATAAATGTATCTTCTGCCGCCGATGCGAAAGCGTGTGCAACGATGTTCAGACCGTAGGAGCACTGGGAGCCATCCGCCGCGGGTTCAATACCACCATCGCCCCCGCCTTCGACAAAATGATGACCGACAGCGAATGCACCTACTGCGGACAATGCGTAGCCGTATGCCCCGTAGGCGCACTGACCGAGCGCGACCATACCAACCGGTTGATAGAAGACCTCTCCAACCCGGACAAGATAGTAGTGGTACAAACCGCCCCGGCTGTACGTGCCGCACTGGGCGAAGAATTCGGTCTGCCCGCCGGATCACTGGTTACCGGAAAGATGGTTTACGCCCTTCGCGAACTGGGATTCAACTATGTTTTCGATACCGACTTTGCCGCCGACCTCACCATTATGGAAGAAGGATCGGAGATACTGAACCGCCTTACCCACTATCTGGATGGCGACAAATCAGTACGCCTGCCCATTCTTACCTCCTGTTGTCCGGCATGGGTGAATTTCTTTGAGCATCATTTCCCCGATATGCTTGATATTCCTTCCACCGCCCGTTCTCCGCAACAAATGTTCGGCTCCATCGCCAAGAACTATTGGGCGGAAAAGATGGGAATCCCGCGTGAAAAGCTGGTGGTAGTTTCCATCATGCCCTGCCTGGCAAAGAAATATGAGTGCGACCGCGACGAGTTCAAGACCAACAGCATCCCCGATGTGGACTATTCCATCTCCACCCGCGAACTGGCACGCCTCATCAAACGCGCCAACATAGGTTTCACCCTGCTGCCCGATGCAGAATTTGATAATCCGATGGGAGCCTCTACGGGTGCAGGCGTCATCTTCGGGACCACAGGTGGTGTAATGGAAGCAGCCTTGCGTTCTGTCTATGAGATTTATACCGGAAAGCCGCTTCAAAACGTCAACTTCGAGCAAGTGCGCGGACTGAGTGGCGTGCGCCGTGCCAGCATTGACCTGAACGGATTTGAACTAAAAGTAGGCATCGCACACGGACTGGGCAATGCCCGCCATTTGCTGGAAGACATTCGCAACGGACACAATGAATATCATGTAATTGAAATCATGGCCTGTCCGGGAGGCTGCATCGGAGGTGGCGGTCAACCGCTTCATCATGGAAATTCGGAAGTGCTGTATGCCCGTGCCAATGCCTTGTATCGCGAAGATGCCAACAAACCGTTGCGCAAATCGCACGATAATCCGTATATCAAGACCTTGTATGAAGAATACCTGGGCAAGCCTTTGAGCGAGAAATCGGAGAAATTGCTGCATACGCACTATTTCAACAAATCCATTGATTAACCTTTTAAATAAAGAAAACTATGTCAGATATAAAACTAGCCTGCGATGTGGTGAAGCAAATCGAAGCGATTTGTGAGCGACATGGAAACAATCCGGGCGAACTGATCAATATTTTGCACGAGGCACAGCATCTGCACGGCTACCTGCCCGAAGATATGCAGCGCATCATTGCCCGGCAACTGAACATTCCCGTATCAAAAGTCTATGGTGTGGTTACTTTCTATACTTTCTTTACCATGACTCCCAAGGGGAAGCATCCCATTTCCGTATGTATGGGGACTGCCTGCTACGTGCGCGGTTCCGAGAAATTGCTGGAAGAATTTAAACGTGTACTGGGCATTGAAGTGGGCGAAACCACTCCCGACGGCAAGTTCTCATTGGATTGCCTAAGGTGCGTGGGGGCTTGCGGACTGGCTCCGGTGGTAATGATTGGTGAGAAAGTGTACGGGCGGTTGCAACCGGTAGATGTGAAGAAGATTATTGAAGAGCTGGAATAATTTAAAAAAGTATGTTATGCTATCATCTCAACTTAGGGGCGGAATATTTTCCGCCCGATAGCATAAAACCAAACTGTATCTATTTCCCTTACTTCGCACATACCCTCAGTTATTCCCCATCTTCATACTTCTGCTTTATTTCCTCATTAAGTATCTGATTCTTTCCTCTTAGCTCCTCAATTAATTTATAAACCGTTGTGCATGGATTATGCAGCGCATAAGCAGTACCGGAATGAGTATCATGCAGTCTCTTTGCATTCTTTATTGCATCATCTTCATTACCATATTTCTGCAATATGGCAAGCATATCTTTTGAATTTTTAGCGTAACGAAATAGTTTATTACCTTGCTTGTCATTCACTGATTTTGCAATCGCATTAGCGTAATCATTCCTCGACATTGGCGTATTTCTATATTGAAAATGCAATAGATACCACAATTCGAAAGCTTCATTACTCCAAGCACAGTTTATGCCATTTTGTTCTCCTTTGTGTATAGCCGTATTAAAAGCAGCATCAGGAAAACTATCTTTATCAAACACAGCCCAAACACGATCAAATTTCTGAGGTAACCTATCCCGTAGTTTAATAGCCTCATCCACGACCTTTACTGTAGAAATACCTCCACCTCCAAACTGCAAGTCTAACACAAATTCCTCAACCTGACCGGGAAAAGATTTGAAATAGTTAGGTTCCGTCTTCTCACCCTCACAGACTATCAGGAAAAAGACTTTTAATTCTTTCACTCCTTCCTTGCGTTGCCCACCCGTTCTCTTTGAGAATTTATCAGTCAGGCTCTTATCTAATTGTTTTCGTTTAGACATAACACTTAATCAAATGTAATGAAAGGAATTGCTCCATATCTTCCTCGAATATAATTCCTCTCCAGATTACTGTCTTTTCTAGGAATAGTACCATCAGGTAATTTAAATTCAACAAGCGAATATAAGTCAGTCTGTTCAATACTGTCTTTTTCAGCAAACCAAATTTGGTCACGACGGAATATTTCGGTACTTAACAGATTAGTATCATGCGTTGCAAAGATTAGTTGTGCCTGATTAGGATTTGTTTCGGGATCATTAAACAGTTGAACCAACCGCCGTGTTAATATGGGGTGCAATTTTGCATCCAATTCATCAACAACCATCAATCCTCCATTTATTAATGTAGTGAATAATGGACCGGATAAGTCTATAATCTTATTTGAACCAGCAGATTCTTGTTCTTCCTTATCAAAAACTACGACTCCTACAACCTCTCCATTGTTTCCATATTTATTGTGAGTGGTTTTAATCGCATATTGGGAAGTCTTCCTTTGGGCATTTTCTTCAACAAATATATTTTGAAAACCTAATTTCATATTACGGAACAGTGATAGCGCCTCTTTGTAGCCAATACTTTCATTTTGTATCATTTTCAAGCTATCATCCAGATAATCATGCTGATCCAGTCCAGAGATTACCTCATAATTCTGAAACCACTCAATCACCTTCTGTGCCGTTTTTCCATTAAGTTGAGCGACTAATGAGAGAAACAGACGATTGTCATTTGTTAGTTCCTCTTTCCCTACACCTTCCGGAAAGCTGTCAGAAACAGCAATACCTTCTTCATCACGTATGAATAAAGGAATTTCTGTCCGGTTTTTTACCTGAGAGAACAGCCACTCCTCTATAATCTTAGTTTCCGTATAAGAAAAACCATAACGAAAGGAAGTTTCCTCATCTATCATAAATTCCATTTCAAAGCGCGTAGGTTCACCACCAGGAGAATCAGATAATAGAAAAGGCGAATACTGCAATTTATCACGCTCATTCAGCCGAACAGATGACAATATCACATTCCGCATTCGAGATAATGCAGAAATAAAATTTGTTTTACCACTTGAATTAGCACCATAGAGTACTGCCGAACGCAAGAACTTGCCATTAGCTCGAATAATAATACTCTCTTTATGTTCAGATATGGAAGATGCTGCCATACTGAAATTCCGCTCCTGCTTAAAGGAAAGAAAGTTTGATATAGAGAATGAGATAAGCATATATCCTTGTCTTTTGAGTTTTTTCTTCAATTTCCAAACAAATATAGTCGAATTATTTTAATTCATCCGCATCAATTTGAAATTTCTTCTCAAATTTCTCCCCAAAAAACATTCTACTGCATGTAATATTAGATAAAATAACGATATACGCAAAGCAGGACTTTGTGAAGCAGAGGAGCCCGAAGCACTTTAACTTGCTAAATGAATTAAATAAAAAGTGCAAGTATATCTACGAATAATTAGTAATTACCTTGTTTTTAACGAATTAAATTAGTTTATTTGTATAAAACCAATTTAGTACTGATAAAGATGAAAAGGAAAGCAAAATTATTATCAGGTCTGCTCATTATTATGACAGCCACCATTTCCTGCAAGTCAGGAAGTAAGGACTCACCAGCAGAAGGAACTGATTTTTTAGCCGATTGCCCCGTAGTAGGACAGTACGTACAAACAGAAAACGGCAAAATACTGTCATGTGAGGAAACATTACTGACGGATACTGTCCGCTTTCCTCTCAGCTATTTTGCAGAAGAAATCGAGATCATCAAACTGGATAATCGGGAAGAAGCTTTGGTAGGAGCTACCGAAATAACCGTATCCGACAATCATATCCTGGCACACAGCGGATACCCCCCTACAGCGTTCAAACTGTTTGACAGAAAAGGAACCTATATCAGCGATGTAGGGGCAGTAGGAGAAGGACCGGGCGAATACCGCACTGTGTATGACGCACAAATAGATGAATCCAACCAGCGCATCTACCTCATGCCTTGGCAAAGTGACAAGCTACTGGTGTTTGACATGCAAGGAAAAGCGTTGGATCCCATCCCGCTGGGAATCCGCTGTCCAAAGGCTAAGATCAAGGTGGATGCAGCCAAGGGAACCATTACTGTTTTCTCATTGCCATGGCCTCAATTACCGGCATTCGTATGGACACAAGATATGACCGGAAAGCATATTCAGGAAATAGCTCCCGGACATCTGGAGGTAACACCTAACTTCAATACCGAAATATGCTGTTACTCCAACGTAAAGAATGTGTCCGACTTCAGCCTATACTGCATGGACCCCACACGGGCAGACTCCCTGTATCAGTATGATGCCTCCAACAACCGGTTACAACCTGTCTTTACTTTCCACCATAAAACAGCCGATCCGGTGCCTTGGCATGGATACTGCGAATGGCCAGACCATTTTGTAGGAAACTTTTCCGGTCCTCCGGTAGTAAGGCAACATGAACATGGAACCACTATGACCCCCGGAGAAACTTTCCACTATATCATAAGCAAGAAAACAGGGAAAGGAGCTTACCTGAAAATGTACAATGACTATTTCGGCAATCTGGAAATACCTTATCCCAGCTATGCTTTTTCTAAAGGCTATTTCATCCGGAACATGGAACCGGGAGTATTGCTGGCCGATATTGAAAAGGCATTGAAGAATACAGATATTTCGGATGAAATGCGGAAGAAACTGACAGAATTGCAAGGAAGCATCAACGAAGATGATAACAATTATATCTTGATCGCTCGCCTCAAAAAGTAATGTTACACATTTCACGGCTTGTCTGAGAGGGGAAAGGCAAAACTCCGAAGTAACTATCAAATGGTCACTGGTAGGGGCAGGGTTTGCCTGCCCAAATACACAAGCAAACTATTTTCGGGCGGGCAAACCCCGCCCTTACAACAAAACGATAGCTATTTTTTGTTTTGACACATCCCCTATTGGTTTGGAGTTTATTTGCATTCAATGAATAAATATCAATGCCGCTTTTATATGATTCTCATGCACAAAATGTTTATCGATACTATATTATTGGGGTTGATGTTCCTGGCTTAATCCCTCCTCTATTTCTGTGCAACGAGGAAGTTCTTTACCAAAAGCCTCCACTTCTTCCGCTACAACTTTCTTTAACTCTTCCTGCGGAACAATCAACTGATAGTCTGCTACACCTATGGGCTTACCCATATCCTCTAATGCCAGCTCCACCTCCACATGATCTTTCTCTGCACAAAGAATGATACCGACAGAACGGTTTTCGTCTTCCCTACGTTCCAAACGGTCAAGTAATGACAGGTAGAAGTTCATTTTACCTGCATATTCGGGCTTGAACTCGCCAATCTTCAAGTCAATAGCTACAAGACAATGCAATCCACGATGGAAGAAAAGCATGTCAACCTTGCTCCGCTTTCCGTTATATTCAAGTACATACTGATTGCCAATATAGGTGAAACCTTTGCCAAGTTCCAAAAGGAACTGTTTTACTTTCTCTACCAACCGAGCTTCAAGTTCGATTTCCAATATCGGGTCTTTTACACCAAGGAATCCTAGATTATAGCCACTTCGGAACACCTCATTGGCAAACATCGCCTGTGTCGCAGGTAGTGTTTGCTCAAAATTATTGTCCGAAGGATTGTTTTTCCTCATGTGAATTTTCAAAGTTATGGCACTGGAAAGAAGCTCACGATTCCAACCCTTAGAAGTAATTTCTTGTGCGTAATATAATATGGTATTATCATCCTTACCAAACTTACGCATCAAGGTCAGTGTATGTCCCCAAGGTAAAACTGCGACAGCCTGTCGCAGTTTTGGCTCGCTATCACAGAAACGCTCATAAAATTTCTTCATGTCCCACAAGTTTCTTGGAGAAACACCCATCTGTGGATAGTGTTGTTTCAAGTCAAAGGATAAGCGATTGACTACGCCACTCCCATGCTTACTCTCAACCTTCTTGTCGTGAAGCAACTTTCCTATTTCCCAATGAGCCGCACCGATGGCCGAACATACCGTTGTTGCCACCATTGCTCTTGTCCTGTCAATAACAGCGACAGCCTGTCGCAGAATTGCATCATACTCAGATTCTTGTATATGTATAATATCTGTCATAACTCTAATCTTTACTTGTTATGGTTCTCTCTTGTCAATGTCAAGAAGCGTTGCAATCTTGTTTAATGTATATAGATCGGACTGCGACACGTTGGTGCGCCACTTACTTAAAGTAGCTGGATTCTTGCCCAACTCCTCTGCAAACCACTTTGCCGTTCGTTCCTTTTCAACAAGTACATCTGTAATGCGATTCAAATCTTTCATTTGCAAATCTATTTAATTTGAACGCAAAGTTATACGAAATAATCGACAACATAAGAACATCAATTCATAAAAGAGTCTTACAGGCTCATTTCTTGCAAATATAAAGAGAACTTGTATCATATCGACCTCTTGGCTATTTGCTTTGGTTTTATTACAAAGAATCTCATATTTTGCTTTGGTTTTATTACAAGATGGCTTATATTTGCATCATAACATACTCGAGTTCGACACACGCCCCCGAAGCACTTTAACTTGATAAACGAATTAAATAAAATGCGAAAACTTCACACCAGAATTATGACACCAGCTCAAAAGATCTTTATTGGATGTATCTTATTCTCACTACTTGCGTGTGGTAAGGAAGATTATACTCCTAAAAAATATATGGGTTTGAACGGAAAAGTAGCAAGTATCCGGGATACGTTGTATGATTGCACTTTACAGGGCTTCCACCAAGGTTACCGGGATCTCATAGAAGTACAAACAACAGACTTTGACATGGAAGGTAATGTGGTAGAAACAACTACATATAATGCAGACTCAAGCCTTGTTAGCATCAACAACTTTGTTTACAAGGACAATGTTCTATTCTCAAGCAATGGGCAAATGCGTATAGGAGAAGATAATTTTACCAGCACATCGGAACTTATCGCTATTGAAAATGGCATTCCCCGCTATAAAGAGAGTAACGGTACGCAGCAATGGACCAAAGAAGTAAAAACGACCGGAAAATATCGCTTGGAATATTCAGAAGGTGAATACGGATATACAAAGGAAGAAACATGGGCCGATGACGATAATAATATAATAAAGACCAAGTATCTGTTGGTAAATAACGAGTTTAAATTTCTGAATGGCACAAATACTTTAGAAAAGGCAAGTGCAATAAAATACGATAAAGATGGCAATATAACGGAAACCATCTACATCGAGAATAAAGATACGGTTGTAACAACTTATTCACACCATCAGTATGATAAATATGGAAATTGGACCGAAGAAAGATCGGAATCAAACGGGTACTTTAAGAAACTGACAAAGCGGACAATAAAATATATGGAAGATTAAATTACTTATTGCCATTTATGCATCACCACATCTTTGATATTATAAATAAAATCCAGTACACGATCCCAACCACTGTGACGGGAACAACATTCCTCTTGGAGAGGTATGCAAGAAGGAAAAGAGTTCTCCGAAGCCATTTCCGGGTTCTTCATTTTATTTTCTGTATCACAAATCATTGCATTTATTTGCAATATCCTTTCTCTTAGCGCTATATTTTCTGCTCTCATTACAGCTTTCTGCTCTAACCACGCTTCCTTTTGTTTGTCTCTTTCACAAAGTTCCACCTCCAATAATTGATATTTTGATTTCCAGAGATTGCATTGTTGCTCCAGTTCGTGCATTTCTCTGTTTTCGTTTGCCAAAGCCGTTTTCAGAGACTTACCGGATAGCTTTAGAAACAGAAGTATGTTTTTCAATTCTTTATGCAATTTACGGATCAGTTCCAGATAGATTTTGAATGCATCTTCATCACTCATTCCATTATACTTAGGGATACGCTTTATGCTGCGGCCTTCCGTTATAGCACGAAAAAGCCTGCGTTCCTGAATATTGGGAATCAATGCCGACAATACTTTTATCAGAAGGGCATACAGAGGAAAACACTCGCTTTGTAACCTGATAAGCAAAGCTGATTCATCGTATTTTTCTAATTCTTGCTGTATTATTTTGTCTTCATCACGAATTAGCCTTTCCTTTATAGCTTGTTTATTAGCTAATATCTGTTGGGATTCTAAATAGGACTGAACGGAATCATAGTCTATCAGTAAAGTATGGTTGATATGGGTATATGTTACTGCTTTGAGTTGCGTCCAAGAAAGAACTTCCTGTTCGCTAACTCCATATTTTGCAGCAATATATGTGCTTGTCATCCAGTGTGTCATAATATCCTGTCGTTTTAAAGGTTACTAAAACAACAGACATTTGCAACTAGTTTATCAGAAAAAAAGAAGCGCAGATGCTGTTGTTCTTTTTACTATAACGACCCGGTGTTAGCACATACCTTTTCATTAATAGTAAGAAACAACAGACATCCACGCCCTTTACTATATAATATAAAGATACTATATAACGCACGACGTGGAATATCTGTTGCATCATCTCCTAATGAATTGTAAAGGTGCTAACTTCAGTCGTTAGAGACGATACCGTAATATTCCAAATTTATAAATAAAAACCTCCTTCCCTTTTCCTATCACGCTGATAGTGAAAGGAGTGATACAAAGGTAGTTCTTTTTTTACAAATAAAAAGACTTATAACAAAAAAATAATTTATTTGATGAAAAGACGCCTTATTCTCCTTGCGAATAACGAGGAACACTACACTTTGCAGTATGTTACACCCTAAAAAAGTTAAAAGAGCTCCTCGCTGTATTTACAAAATTTCTCTCCCAAGGTTTATCATTTCTACTGCCACTACTACCACTTTTATTCTTAAATCCCCGATAGAGAAGGCGTTTGGATAGGTGGTGGTAGTAGAAATTATATTCCCCTAAAAAGAGCTTCTACCACCACTTATACAGTTCTTTTTATATTAAAGTTGCAATCACATAATAAAATCTGTATATTTGTTCTTCCTTTGATAAAGAATAATATATACTTTTAGCCCCTTGCATCATGCAGATGTAATGCCATACACCTACGGTAAATTAAAGGTTATCCTACAGTTTCGCTTGGTTTCATTAAGCGAAACTGGAGTCTCACCCAGTGGAGACTCCAGTATCACCTAGGGAACACTCGAGTTTCATACTGGGACTACTCGAGTACCATGCCGGGAGTACTGGAGTATTCACGGCAGATACTGACGCATGATATGCCGAAGATAAGACAATCACTGTAATAAACGACCTATCTGTATATGGGAGTTGAAACCTAATCCTACCTTTTATGAAGGAATTATGAAGGAATTGTGAAGCAAAATGAAGGAGTTGTGAAGGAAAGCTGAAGGATATTTCTTTTAATATTAGAAGTAACACATTCATTACCAGTGCATTGCATTCACCAATGAAGGAATGAAGCAAATTTGAGGAAAAATCCCTTAGTAGAGTAAGTTAGCGATTACCGTCGGGGTGGGGTTTGCCCCATAGCCGTCAAGCTAAGTTTCATCTTGTTAAGACATCGCGCAGCCTCCCCCTTTTGAAGGGGGCAAGGGGGATGTTCTTTTGGGAATGATGGTGTGCCTTACTACAGAAAGCAACCGTACCAAAGAGAACATCCCCCTTCAAAAGGGGGAGGCTAGCGCGATGATTTAATAATGGTTTCCTTAGCTTGACAGCTGTGGGGGTTGCCCGATATTCCGAATGGTGTTTTCGTGTATGCATTCGGGCGGGCAAACCCCGCCCCTACGGTAAAAGCCTTATCTGGCAGGTTTGCTTCCACCTTTGCTTTGAGTCTGTTTCTTCCGGCGCCAATAGTCACCGTTACTTTTACTGCCACGATACACCTTATTCGCTTTTGCCTTCTCTTTCAGTTCCTCCGTCTTCTCGGTTTGTGCTTTCACACCTTCTACCGTTACCCAAGGATGGTCTTTCACCACCGGAATCTGTAGGCCGATTAACTTCTGAATATCCTTTAAGTAAGGCAATTCTTCCGATTCACAAAAAGAAATGGCTATCCCATCATGTCCGGCACGACCGGTACGGCCGATGCGATGCACGTATGTTTCCGAAATATTGGGCAACTCATAATTGATAACGTGTGAAAGCTGGTTCACATCAATGCCTCTTGCCGCAATATCCGTGGCAATCAGTACCCGGGTGGTATGCGCCTTGAAATTGGTCAACGCCCGTTGTCGCGCATTCTGCGACTTGTTACCGTGGATGGCTTCCGCACCTATCTCGTTCTTGTTCAGGATCTTTGCCAACTTGTCCGCTCCATGCTTGGTGCGGGTAAAGATGAGTACCGATTCCACATCCGGATTCTTCAATAAGTGCAACAACAGGCTGCTCTTTTCCTTCTTCTCAACAAAATACACACTCTGCTGAATGGTATCCACCGTAGACGAAACAGGGGTTACTTCCACCTTCTCCGGCTGGGTGAGCATGGAGTTTGCCAGCTTCTCTATTTCGGGAGGCATGGTTGCCGAGAAGAATAAAGTTTGACGCTGTGCGGGAATCAGTTTCAATACCTTCTTTATATCGTGTATGAAACCCATGTCCAGCATACGGTCTGCCTCATCCAGCACAAAATAATCCAATCCTTTCAATGAGATGAATCCTTGAGACTGCAAGTCCAGCAAACGTCCGGGAGTGGCGATTAACACCTGCACGCCCCGACGCAATGCATCTACCTGGGACTTTTGGGGCACGCCGCCGAAAATAACGGTATGTTTCACTCCGGTGTACTTGGCATACTGGTCAAAGTTCTCACCTATCTGAATGGCAAGTTCACGCGTGGGAGTCAGTATCAATGCTTTGATACCTTTTTTATTATCCGATTGATAAAGCCGTTGTATGAGGGGGATGGCAAATGCTGCCGTTTTTCCTGTTCCTGTCTGGGCGCATCCCAGCAAATCTTTACCTTTTAATAATACGGGAATTGCTTGTTCCTGAATGGGGGTCGGCGTTGTATAGCCGGTTTGTTGTAAAGCCTTCAATATGGGCTCTATAAGATCTAATTCTTTAAATGTCATGTGAAATAATTAAGTTAGGCCTCACGGCCCTGTATCTATTTTTACTGGTAACAAAGGTACAGTAATGATTCTGCCCGGAGGTATTTCCGGGCAGAGTTTATAGTTATTTAACTAGATAGGGCAGTAACGGACAAAGAACTATCAAAAAAGTGAAATTACTCCCAGTCTTATAATATCAGTAACTTGTTACAACAAATCACTCTTAATTAATCTTACTGTTTCCGCTAAAGAAGGAAGATATTTCACAATAACCACCCATATTATATCATAATCAATATTAGCATATTCATGGGAAATTATATTCCTAAGACCAATAACTTTCTTCCATGGAACCTGAGGATATTCACTTAACAAAGATTGCTTTGTCTTATCATCAACCGCTTTTATGGTTTCACCTATCACCTGTATGCGCATGATGCAAGCATCAAGTACGGTCATTCCCCACGGTGTCTGTAAGAAATCATCCACCGAATGATACTCCTTGCAACGTCCTTGAATTATATCTATAGATTCAAGTATTTGGTTCAGCTTATCTATGATTTCCTCTTTAAGCGTAAATTCCATCCTGCTCTATTCTTTTAAGAAGTAAACTACGAAGATTATCGCGTAAACGGAGCAAATCAACCTTGCATCCACAAATTTTCTCCAATGTTTCCCGAATATCAAACATAACAAACGGATCGGCTTCTTCCAGTTCGACAAAGACATCCAGGTCGCTACCTTCGTGATGCTCATTACGAGCTACAGAACCAAAGATACCGATAGAACGAATGCCGAAATCGGATGCAAAGCATTCCTTGAAACGCTTTATATCAGCTATATATTCTTCTCTCGTTTTCATGCCATATGCCTTCTTTTATTTTGTAAAGGTAGAAATTATTCAGATGAAAACAAATGAAATAAAGGATTTATCAACGTTTAACCGACAATACAACTTACCTCTACTTACAGAACAGATAGACGTTTCCACCAAAATCGGCAACAATCAAGGCGTTGCCCGATAAGGCTACAGAGCCGAAGAGGGGTGCTCCGGTGGCATGTGTCCATAGGATTTTGCCGTCTTCACGGTTGATGCCATACACGGTTCCATCCGAGGCGGCTACATAAACGGTGTTACCTGCCGGTACGGGACTGGTTTCGATGGTTGCCGATCCTTTGCGGGTGTATGGGCAGGTATAGATCAGGGCATCACCGGTCAGTGCGTTCCATTTTTCTTCCAAGGTTTCATTGTCCAGGGCGATAAGGCCTTTCTGCGCCGTGCCAAAGATGATTTCTTTGTCGGTGAGCAACGGGGTGGAGGTTACATCTACATTATAAGGTAGAGGTTTGCGCACTACTACCCTGCCGGTAGCGGCTTCCAGTATAAAGAATGACTTATCGGAAATGAGATAGAGCAAAGATCCGTGCATGGCGGCAGAAGAACCGCGGTTGCGCAAACCGTTCTCACTGGCTGCCCACAGTTTCTTTCCGGTTTTTGCATCATTTCCATACAGGGCGCTCCATTGCACAGAGCCTATCAGCAGACCGTTGCCTGCGGTCAGGGTGGTGGTGGTTCCTTCGCCTTGGTTCCAGTCTTCGTTTTTCCACAGTTGCTTGC
This sequence comes from uncultured Bacteroides sp., assembly GCA_902388365.1. Classification (GTDB taxonomy): domain Bacteria; phylum Bacteroidota; class Bacteroidia; order Bacteroidales; family Bacteroidaceae; genus Phocaeicola. The sequence continues at coordinate 15,935 of CABMPB010000049.1, forward strand.
CTGTTTGGCATTCAAAGGCACAGAGTCCTTTGCCTGTTCCGGCGTAAACCACTCCGTCATTGGCTACCAAACCGTCAATCAGTGCGGGCAGTCCCCTTAGCGGCAGTTGCTTTTCCCAACAGAGTTTTCCGGTTTCGGCATCAAGGGCGTAAAGATAGCCTTGGGCATCTTGGGCAAAGACGATGTTGCTGTCTATGGCAATGGTGTTCTTGATGGAGTTGCGGACGGGATAGCTCCAGAGGATTTCCCCGTCCGTTCCGTCCAGGGCGTAGACATGGGCTTCTCCTTTCAGGTTCTCGTCTACGGAGGCGATATATATTTTTCCGTTGTGCACCAAGGGGGAGGTCATGTAGATGTTAGCACCCACGTTCTTGGTCCATGCCAGTTGCAATGGGGTGTTCAGCGGATGAGAGACGGGAGCCGTATGGGCGGCGTTGCCCAGCAAGTTGTCCCAGTTGTCGGCCAAGGTAACTTGGGGCTGTTGCGGTTGGCAGGTGAAAGTGGTTTCGGCTTGGGCGGTTTCGCCGTTGTTGAAACGGGCGGTGACCTGCAAAGTCAGTTCCTTGCCCTGATAGCGGGCAGGGAGAGGCAGAGATGCATTCCATGACCAGTCGGTGGAGGGTTGCAGTTTCTTGTTTTTAAGGACGGGCTTTCCTTGCAGCAGGCAAGTGTAAAGTACTTCTCTCACCGGAGAGGCGGAGGAATAGACGTTTACCGCCACGGGGACAGTGCCCGACGGAGAGACTCCGGCAGGGGAAGCGATGCAGATGTGCTTGTCAAGATAGGTATAGCGGAGTTCGGAGGTAAAATCTCCGTTCCGGTCTACGTGCATCACCCGGAAGGCGCTGGTGGAGTGGTCTATGCCGCCTTTGTCCAGTGTGCCGGTGGAGACGCTGTACACATCTCCTTGTTTCTTTATGTAGTTGATGTGCCAGTGGCCGTAAACCCATGCTTTCAGGTTGTGTTCGTTCAGGTTGATGCTGCCGCCGTTGTCTCCTTTAAAGATAAAGGTGTCATCGTAAGTGAGCAAGTCGTGGTTGAAGATCATGACAGGGGTTCCGGGCTTGATGTGTGCCAGGTCATTCTTCAGCCAAAGGTAAACATCTTCGGGAGTGTAGCCGGGGGCATGGTCGCCACCTGCCATCGGGGTGACGATGTAATGCACGTTTCCTACTTCAAAAGAGTAGTAGACAGGGCCGTAAATGCTTTCAAAGAGTTCTTCGCCGTATTTTCCTTTTACCAGGTCATGGTTTCCGATGCAATAGAAAATGGGGCAGTTCATGTTTTCCGTGTTCATCAGTGTGATATGCTCTTTCAAGCCTTTTTCGTAACAGATGTCGCCGGTGTGGATGATGAAGGCGGAGTGTTCGTTGGCGGCATAGTCGCGGACGTTGTTTACCCAGTCTTCGTGGTTTTGGGTGTTGAAGATTTCGGTGTCGGCTATGTGGATGTAGTTGTGGGAGCCGTCTTTGCGGATACCTCCGTCATAGGGCATCAGGGCAAAGTCGTAACCGTCTTGCTTACTTTCTATTTTGTGGTAATGGCGGTTGAAGGTTTTATAGCCCGAAGGGGTGGTGATGAAGATGAAGCGTTCGCGGGCATGGCCGGGGAGGGTGAAAGAGCCGTCGGCTGTGGTTTCCACTACGTTCAAGCCGTCGGAAACTTTGATACCGGATAGGGGGTTTTCGCCTTTGTCGAATACGCCGTTGTTGTTTTTGTCTACATATACACGGCCCGTATAGGCGGCCATCGCAGGGAGGGCGGCGGCTAGCAGGCAGGATATTAAAAAGGTCTTTTTCATGAGGTTTTGTTTATAAATTAGGTTTTTGTTGTTTATAATAAAAGGTGTAAAATAGCGTTTTCATCCACTGTAGGGGCGGGGTTTGCCCGCCCGAATACATAAAGCAAACTGTTTTCGGGCGGGCAAACCCCGCCCCTACGGTGGATGAAGCAGAATGCATTACTCTATCTCAAACTTCGACAGCACAAAGCCATGATCGGAAGGATAAAAGAAATCTTCCCCCTTAAACGAGAAAGTCTTCCCCAAACTGTTATCATAGCATTCCGATTCCATCGCCTGTATCGTCTTCCCTTGATAATAGATGAAATCAATCCGATCCATTCTCCTTTCCGTTTCCAGCGAATCGGCATCAGTCAACCACGTAACGCCCAGTTTCTGTGCCGGATCAGGATTTATCTCCCGGAAACTGTCTTTAAAGCCCGCTTCCTCCATCGCCACAGAAACAGGCCAACGGACTACCGCGCCGCCATGATTATACAAATCTTTCGTAGCCTCCGTCCAGTCCAAATGCGAGTGGACATTAAAATCACCTCCCATAATAACCGGAATGCTATCCGCCTCTGCCAGCATGGGGCGCAATACGGAAAGAATCTTGCCTATCTCATCGTCACGCGTTCCTTCCCTCTCCCACGCCAATATTTCTTCTTCGGATTTATCCGTAGGCGTCAGACGCATATCGGGCAAATAATGCAACCATGTATCGAATATGCGGACAGGAGTCCCATCCATATCAATCTTTACACCACCAAAATTAAAGGTACTGATGCTATCGGGAAAAGCATATTTCTCCAAAATAGGATAGCGGCTATAAATACATAGATTATCAGAAATCAAATGATACCCATAGCCCAGCGAATCGGCAACCATAGGGGCAGCGCCATACGTTTCTACCATTAAAATAACATCTGCATTGCTTTTTTTCAGGATGCCGATGGTTCCTTCGCATCCTTTACCCGGATAAGTTTTGGAATGTCCGCCATGCCAAACATTCCACGAGAGGACGGTCAAGGTCTTTTTTACTTCTTTTTGAGGCGTGCAGCCCACCAGGCATAACAGGCAGATCACTGCCATAAACATAGTTTTTCGTGTCAGTATCATAATAGATTAGATTGGTTTCACCCCACAAAAGTACACAATACTTGGAACACCAGCTAAAAAATATACCATAAATATGGTATTGTCCTACTGAACATCTCCACCTATCTTTGCATTATTAATAATAACCCATTAAATAAAAAAGATTATGGCAAGAATTAAGACACAACTCACCGAACTCATCGGGGGCACTCCCCTGCTGGAACTGTCACGCCTCAGCAAAAAGCATGATGCGAAAGCACAAGTTATAGCCAAACTGGAATATTTTAATCCCGGCGGCAGCGTGAAAGACCGCATTGCCTTGGCAATGATAGAGGATGCAGAAGAAAAAGGCATCTTGAAACCCGGCGCGGTAATCATTGAACCGACCAGTGGAAATACCGGCGTGGGACTGGCATGGGTTGCCACCGTAAAAGGTTATAAAGCGATACTGACCATGCCCGAAACGATGAGCAAGGAACGCCAGAATTTATTGAAAGCAATGGGTGCACAACTGGTCTTGACCGAAGGAGCGAAAGGAATGAAAGGCGCCATAGAGAAAGCGGAAGAACTGCGTGCCCGGACTCCCGGAGCCGTGATTCTGGGACAGTTTGAGAATCCGGCAAATCCTGCCGCCCATGTGCGCAGCACGGCACAGGAAATTTGGAAGGATACGGACGGGAAGGTAGATATTTTTGTAGCCGGAATAGGCACAGGCGGAACGCTGAGTGGAGTGGCGGAAGGATTGAAACAGCATAATCCCCATATACAGATTGTAGGCGTAGAACCGGATAGCTCACCTGTACTTTCAGGGGGCAAACCGGGGCTGCACAAAATACAAGGTATAGGGGCAGGGTTTGTACCCGATACTTATAATGGAAAGTTGGTGGACAAAATAATCCGGGTAAAGGATGATGATGCCATCCGCACGGGACGCGAACTTTCCTTGACGGAAGGATTATTGGTAGGCATTTCTTCGGGAGCAGCAGCATACGCCGCACTGGAACTGGCCAAGCTGCCGGAAAATGCAGGAAAGCAGATTGTGGTGTTATTGCCCGATACGGGAGAACGATATCTGTCTACCGTGCTTTATGCTTTTGAAGAATACCCGTTATAATACATTGAGGTAGACATCCTCCGTAGGGGCAGGGTTTGCCTGCCCAATAACATACAGAAAATGATTTATGCAATTGTATTCGGGCGGGCAAACCCCGCCCCTACGAGAATATAACAAATTGAAACCAATGAACATAGCCACATTAATCTCCGGAGGCGTAGACAGCGCCGTTGTCGTACACCTCCTTTGCGAACAAGGACATAAACCAGACCTTTTCTATATCAAAATAGGTATGGAAGGCGATGAAGACCTCACCTGCACCGCAGAGGAGGACATCGAACTATGTACCGCCACCGCCCGCAAATACGGGTTGAAACTAAACATCATCGACCTGCACAAACAGTACTGGGACAACGTAGTGACCTACGCCATAGACAAAGTAAAGCGTGGCCTCACCCCCAACCCGGACGTGATGTGCAACAAACTAATCAAATTCGGCTGCTTCGAGCAGGAAGCCGGACACCTGTATGACAAAACAGCCACCGGTCACTATGCCAGCATCCTGAACATGAAGGGCAAGACATGGCTGGGCACTGCCCAAGACCCCATAAAGGATCAAACCGACTTCCTGGCACAAATAGACCATCTGCAAGTTTCCAAACTTCTCTTTCCCTTAGGCGGCCTGATGAAAGAGGAAGTAAGGGATATAGCCCTGCACGCCAAACTGCCCAGTGCACGCCGCAAGGACAGCCAAGGCATCTGCTTCCTGGGGAAAATAAACTATAACGATTTCCTCCGCCGTTTCCTGGGCGAGAAAGAGGGAGCCATCATCGAACTGGAAACCGGAAAGCGGATAGGTACGCATAAAGGGTACTGGTTCCACACCATCGGCCAGCGCAAAGGATTAGGATTGAGTGGCGGTCCCTGGTTTGTTATCCGCAAGGATATAGACGAAAACATCATCTACGTTTCCCACGGTTATGACACCGAAAAGCAATACGGAACGGACTTTGCCCTTCGTGATTTCCATTTCATCACAGATGATTTATGGGAAGGGGCTTCACCTATAGATATTTCCTTTAAGATCCGTCATACAGAGCCTTTTATGAAAGGAACGCTGACACGGGAGAACGGTTTATTCCACATACATAGCCATGAGCCGTTGCAGGGCATTGCTCCGGGACAATTTGGTGTGCTGTATGATAAACATGCAGAGATCTGCGTAGGAAGCGGAGAAATACAATAAAAACAGGAAAAGGCCTCATTTCTCAAATAAATTCTCTACTTTTGCGGCTGTATAACAATAGAACACAACAGAATTATACCAAAACATAAACCTGTTAAAGCATGAACTGGTATATATATTGGCATATAGCCGTAGGGGAATATTGCAAAGAAATATGCAGCACCACATACAGAAGTAGCAGTCTCTTAAATGTCTTTACTTCTGTATCGCTAATGTTCATCACCACCTTTATTACCCAAGTCATAGGCAGGAGCCTGTCCATCCCTTTTCTGGAAAACTATTCCCTTGGAATCGGTCTGATAGTTTATATTGCAGACTGGATATTCTTTTATGAAAACAGCAAACGTTTCCAACGATGGAAAACCGCATACGAGAAATGCCGCACGGATGAGAAAGATTTATGTTGCTTTCTTCTGGGATGTATCGGTTTTATCGGTATGCTAGCGATTCTTTACACAGGATTCGGAACGATAAAAATAAAACTATAGAAATTTCTATCTGCCGAGAACTATAATAAACAAGATTAAACAGATCTATTTTCGCCAATAAAACAAGAAGCATCCTATGAAAAACTTACTCATATTAATTTTAGCACTGATGGCATATGCCTGTAACGGAACTAAATCACAAAATAAAGAAACGGCAACAATAGCAGCAGACTCAATTCCCCACTATGGCGGCATCTATGCATTTGGCGACACACTACAGCATGAAAGGGCTTATGGCAAAGCCTACATTTATCCGGAAAATGACAGCACACTGATATTCTATGTTTTCATCAGCAATGGCGCACCCTCTTACAATAGTGGAAGTATAGACGGAAAGATCAGTGTGCACAACGGGAAAGCTACTTTCAGGACACGGTTTGGCGATGCAGAAACCGAATGCGTGCTATATTTCGACTTCCGGGGCGACACGCTGACCATTGTCCAGAAGAATGATAAATGCCAATGCGGTTTTGGCAACGGTGTCTATTTGGAAGATGAGTTTTCACGGATAACTTCGGAAATCCCATCATACTTTGTGACCATCACCAATGATAAAGTATATTTCAAAGAATGGGAGGCAATGGGAACGGAAGACGTTGAAACGCCTTACCCCAGCATTGACAGCCGCTTTATTGACCTTTTCCCCGATTTGGTTTTGGGACAAGAACATGAGCGTGGAAAACTTATCCCACAAGAAATGATAGATGAGTTTTTACCTGATGTACCCGAAATGTTTGGAAACGATGTGCAGTCCAAGTTCTATGCCACCGGAAAAATAATGGATTACAGGGGAATGAATCTCTTTATCTTAGACCATGAAGGCACACGGGAAAATGAAGGCACGTATGATAACCATACAGACAGCATCCGGTTTGTATTGCGATACAATAAGAACAACCAGCCTGTGGCAACTATGACAGAAGACGGAAACCTGCCTCGAACAATAGACTACATACAAAGCCAGTATTATGGTGAAGGCGGCGAAGAATCCTTGCACAGCTATTTCGACCAGGACACTACACTGCTCTCTGTTCAACAGGCTTCGAACTTTGACATTTCCACAGACTACCAATTTCCATTGATAAGTCATAAGGAATACCGTTGGAGAATAGGAGATGAAGGAACGATAGAAATTACCAAGCTGGAACTCTCCTCCCCTTTTTATGATCGCGCTTGTCTGAAAAAGGAAAAATGGTACACGGAAACCGATGAAATGGAGTGTCAAAGACACTATCCGACCATAAAGAGCCAATGCCCCTTACTGACTTTTTATAATAACGAGGTATCCGAAATAAGGATACTGAGATTCTACCTTAAACGAATAGGAGATGAATTGTTTCCCGTATTCGAAGTTTCCGATTCCGAAGACACTATAGATCAATACATTGTAGGGAAACCCGATGAAAATATTCAGCAGAGTGATGTTCCTTCCGTTTCAAGCATTTTCAAATCTCCGGTCATCATCAAGACTTCGGACGGAGATGTGGAATGGTTTCCCGGAAAAGAACATATCAAACTGAAAGAGCAATAAGAAAAGGGAAAGGAATGCGGACATTCTATCGGATAAGCTCTAATTCAGAGCCTCCCTTCGGCATATGGAAAAACAAGCGGAACATTCTGTAAGTTTCTCCGCCATCCTCCGGATAAAGGGACATTAAATAATCAGTATGATACTTATATAGAATGCTTTTAATTTCATATGCCATGGTTTATAATTGTGTAACTTTAAGATATATGCTGCTACCAACAATGCAAACATACGCATTTTTTTTAAACTATATTTGATTAATAGAATCATAAATCATACTTTTACACCCTACAATTTATCCAATCATTAAAATTATGAGAAAAATTATTTTAGCACTTCTTCTCGGAATTATTTCGCTGAACACATCAGCACAGGAAAAAGTATATCAGATAGAGGAAGTATCAGTCATCAACTATGGTGACGGAAGGTTGCTTTTCCGCCAGCAGGACAAGGACAAAACACCGCTACAGGGAGAACACCGCATCATTGACGGTTATCATTCCGAATATATCCTCGCCACATTCAAAGATGGAATGTATGACGGATTATACCGCCACTTCAAAAGAAATGTGTTGGCCGAAGAGAGTACCTACAAAAACGGTAATCTGGAAGGATACCGCAAAGTATATTATGGTGACGGCAAGACTTTGCAAAGAGAATCTCCATTAACGGGAGGTAAACTGAATGGTATCGCAAAAACATATTTTTCGAATGGGAAAGTAGAAACGGAAGTAGGTTACAAGATGGGTAAACAGGATGGATTTGATCGCCGCTACGATGAGAATGGCGAATTGAGACTTGACACCTACTATAAAGATGGAAAACCGGATGGGAATTGGGTGCAACATTTTATTAGTAATGTGGGAAATTACACCCGTCGTTGCAGCTATAAAAACGGATTGCTGGCTGGAGAGTATTCAGAAATATGGAGCGATGGGAATCCTCGCAAAAAAGGTACTTACAAAGACGGGAAGAAGGATGGTGTATGGATAGAATACCGTAGTGAAGGAATACCTTCTATCTCCACCACTTACAAGGCTGATGAAAAAACAGGTGAAGAAATTCGTTACTTCACCAGCGGCAAGCCCGAATCATCTACCAACTACCTGAATGGCAAACGGGATGGCATCCGCCGCGAATACTACAACAGCAATGGCAAACTGAAATCAGAACGCACCTACAAGGCTAATAAAGAGGAAGGTCCTTATAAACGCTTTTACGAAAACGGAAAACTACGCGAGGAAGGACGTTGCGAAAAAGGCACAGAAGTTTATCGTAAGGAATATTACGACAATGGCAAACTGAAAGCCGTAGCCGAGCGCCGGAATGGTTCATGGGAAACGCTGGAACGCTATGACCGTAACGGGAATAAAAGCGAATTGAAATAGGGAGGTTACTCTATATAAAATCTAAATGTAATACTCCACCGTATCTACAATGCCTGCACGGAGCGCATATTTTGTCGCTTCGTGCATATTGTTTACTTCCAGTTTTCGGAATATATTTTTGCGGTGGGTCATTACTGTGTACACACTGAGGAAACGTTCAGAGGCTATTTCTTTTGTTGTTTTACCCAGTGCCAGCAGTTTCAGAATCTCACGTTCGGTTGCCGTAAGGGGTGACACCAGTTCATCTTTCTTTTCTTCTTTATGTTGCAATTGCCAGGCAATGCGTGTACAGAGATATTGTACGTGCTGTTTTGCTTTCCGCAATCCCTCTTCTATTTCAGCCATCGGCGCATCTTTCATTACCACGCTGAAGGAAGCTCCACTAAAGACCATGCGGCGGATAAAATCTTCGCTCAAGGTATCACTGAATAAAATAAAATGTGCCTCCTTAAATCGTTCCTGCAAAATAAGCAGATACTCAGCCGACGTATCCAGCAAAGTATAATCCAACACGGCTACGGCATTAGGATGATCAATCAGAAGTTGTGTAAGTTCTTTCTGGTTTCCGGCTTCCTTTATAGCGGTGAACCCTCCTACCCGGGCTGCTACGGCTTTCATGCCTTCGCGGGTAATGTCCTGGTTATCGATAAGTAGCAATGTTTTCATAACCATATTTGCTTAATGCAGATGATATAAAAAAAGCCTTGCATTATGGTATGCAAGGCTTCATTCTATTGGTGGGCGTTGACGGATTCGAACCGCCGACCCTCTGCTTGTAAGGCAGATGCTCTGAACCAGCTGAGCTAAACGCCCAATAGTGCTTTCTCGTGCAATATTTAATTTCTTTCTTCGGTGGGCGTTGACGGATTCGAACCGCCGACCCTCTGCTTGTAAGGCAGATGCTCTGAACCAGCTGAGCTAAACGCCCGA
>CABMPB010000050.1 GCA_902388365.1 uncultured Bacteroides sp.
GCCCGAAAACGATTTACTTTATGCATTCGGGCGGATTCAATCCGCCCCTACGGTGGGTGAAAGCGTTAATGCTATTCAGCTAACGGATCAAACGTTCCGTCGGAACCTCCTGCATTATAATCACCCCAGCCTATATTTTGAGGTAATGTAGCATTGCTACTCATCGCTCCCTGTGTGAATCCGAGGAAATAATATTTCGGAAGGAACTTCATATAAAGTTCACTATGGTTAGAGTCATAAGCATCACCTTTCTTTTTGTTCCGTTCCAAATATTGATTATAGAAATTCTTCAACTCAGTGAACTGGTCAGACAGATCATTGCGCAGATCTACAGCATCCGGACGTTCCACATCTTTCAACGGATCAGGATCTTCGCGATTTATTCCCCATTCCGTACCGCCAAGACCATTATTATAATCTGCCTTCACACGGAATTCAAGGTTTTCACGACGCTGTCCGTTCAACGGAGCAAAACCCAGATAAGTACACGTATTGCCTCCCCAACCGGTAAGATTCCATGAAGCAGGAGCGCCACTCACTTTACCCGTACCGCCATCAAATAACATCCAGCGGCGTAAATCATCAAAACGCTTGCCTTCGTATGCCAATTCAATCTGACGCTCATAAATGATAGCCGCCATACATGCAGCCTGATCACCGGAGATATTCGATTGCAAACCGCAATCACCCGTGTATCCCACCCGATGACGAATCCGTTTCAACTGTTCAACAGCCACTTCCGGATGCCCGGCGCCACAAGCCGCTTCGGCATAATTCAGCAACACTTCCGCAAAGCGGATTTCCATATAAGGGCTGGCTGAATATTTAAAACCGTTTGAAGGATCAAATACATATCTGGCACTCTTATTCACATCCAGATCATCTGTACGTTTACGAATATAAAGTCCTTTGGCATTAGACAGCAAATTGTCCGAACCGTATGCTTTGCTACTTTCAATATTATTGCGGTCGTCAGCCGAATTATACCATACATAGTTCCAAAGTTCATAGCTTGTACCGTTATACGGATTATTATTACTTTCACCACGAGGATCACCATTGAACGCCCAACGCACACCGGGGAAAGCAAAGGTTCTATAAAAACGCGGATCGCGATTTATAAACGGACAAGATTCATCATAAGAGAGGGAAGAACCTTCCAAAGTGGTATAAACCTTACTAAGCGCAGGACGTTTTCCATCTGCCATAGGAAACAGATCTACCATCATGGCAGAAGGAGTCTTTCCACCCCCACCCTGTGCATTGGACGGACGAATACCGTGTTCCCACGAATTATTCCTGCTGTAATCCGGAGTACCACCACTGGCTATCGTATTATAAAGTGTAACAAACACAGCTTCGGGATTATTTACCTCAGTAAACATGGCAGCCCACTTGGAAGCATTCACTCCCGGTTCATTTTCATAAGCCAAACCATATCCGCAGGATTCAATCGTTGCCATGGAGTTCTTTATTTCCTCATAAGCCCTCTCCCAACGCGAAGCATCATTACTGCGATTGAACAACGGACTGGCATAGAGTACCAGCAAACGTCCTTTCAATGCCAATGCCGTGCCGGAAGTCACACGTCCGTAATCATCAGATTTAGACCATCCGCCCGAAGTAGTGAACGGAGCCAGCAACTCAGCCGACCGATCCAAGTCTTCACAAATAAAATCAACGCATACCTTTGTAGTGGAGCGTGGTATCACGGACTCGGCAACCGGGTCTTGCACCTCGGTAACAATAGGCACACCGCCATACCATTTCACCAGATTATAATAGCACCAACCGCGAAAGAAATACAACTGTCCCAATAACTGGTTCTTTTCATCTTCCGAAAGCGTGCTCCCGCTGATGCCGCGAATGGCATCATTGATATTGCGGATACGTCCCCAAGCCGATTGCTGGATATTATTTGCCTGTCCCTGAAAGTAATCGGGTACAGGATTGTTTCCACTCTGGTAAGTCAGTTCCGCTTGCGGATTCACAAATGCACCGAATCCGCTATATTCTTCCGTACATTTAGATTGATCGTCCGCACGTCCCGTACTGGGGTATTTCCAACTGGGATCATCATTGGCGCTGGGCAAAGACCAAAAATAAATATCATCTACACGTCCCTTTGCACCACTGAAATAATTGTACGCATCTTCATTTGTATTATCGTAATTCTTCTTGTCCTGCAAGAACTGGTCGCTGCAAGAAGAAAAAACGACAGTTGCCATCAGGGCAACACCCACTATATTTAAATTCTTTCTTTTCATTATTGTTAGCTTTAGAATGTGAGATTAACACCAATAGTAAACTTCCTCAAAGCAGGATAACTGCCGTAGCTGGTCATCGGATCAATAAAATGATCGGGATAAGGGTTATAGAAACTCAAAAGGTTTTGTCCTGTCACGTTAAAGCGGCAACCTTCAATACCTACGCGTTTTATAAACTTAGACGGAATGGAGTAAGCCAGTGTCAGGCGATTCAATTTAACGCGCGTTCCACTCACTCTCCAGAATGAAGATGTGACACTGTTTACATCCGAGTAGTTCAGGTTGGGATACTTAGCATCCCTGTTGGCAGCAACCACCAGATTACCGGCAGCATCATACACATCATTATAAACAAACATATTGTCCGGATCCCAGAATGACGGCATATTGGTATATTCCAACGAATTGCCCGGTTTCAATGCAGCAGAAGGAATAAAGCTGTAACCACCCCAGCTTGCACTGATCTGTGCAGAGAGGGAAATACCTTTCCATTCGGCACTCAGGTTAGTGGTAAATCCATAAGGATTGGAACGGTTGGACAGGCGAACCTGGTCATTGTCCTTGTCTACGATGCCGTCCGGCCCGGCGTATGTACCATCCGGCTGCTGTGCACCGCGAACATCTTTATAAATCAACATACCCGGACGCACCTGGTCTTTGGTCTTACCCATATAAGAGGTAATGTTGTTTTTAGTAAAGTATTCCTCAATGTCCTGGAAGCTGCGGAACATACCGATGCACTGCATACCCCAGCTACCTATGTCCGAACGATCTCCCTTACGAATCTGGCGATATATATTTTCTGTCGCCCAGTCTATCAGCAATACCTTGTTATCGGTATAGCCCGTATTGACCTGAACCTTGTATTTGAAATCTTTACCTATTTTGTCTCTCCAAGTTGCAGAAAGTTCCACACCATAGTTATCCATCTCACCATAATTCACGGCAGCCGACTGGGTTCCCACTGTGCCGGGAATGGATGCAGAATAAGGAAGCAGCATTTCGCGGTTCCATTCATAATAACCGTCAATGTTGAATTGCAGGCGATTATTCAGTACATTGAAATCAATTCCCACATTTGCCTTATAGGATTTATCCCAATGGGCATCGCGGTTTACGGCAGAGTTATTCTTGTTCAGCGTGATATGGCTGCCGGCAGATTCGGTAAGCCCTGTTCCAAAGACAGGCCCTTTATCCTTATCGGTTCCATAAGTCTGCATCCATTGCCATGCGTTGGTATTGTCGCGACCGGTAAGACCGAACGATGCACGCAACTTTAAATAATCAACCCACTTCACATGGTTCTGGAACCAATTCTCTTGCGAAATCACCCAACCGGCTGATACGGACGGGAAGAATCCCCAATAGTTTTCGGGAGCAAACTTGGTAGAAGAATCGGAACGAAGAAGGAACTCCAACAAGTACCGGTCTTTATAAGCATAGTTCACACGTCCGATATAAGATAATGTACCGGATTCTGCACGGGTAAAAGTCGTAGACTGCTCACTGCCATCGGCTACAGAGTTAGACTGTCCTGTGGTAAACTCATACGGATTGGTGACATAGCCATACAGATACTCACTTTCAAACTCTGATTTTTCAATAGAGAACAAAGCGCCTACATGGTGTTCACCGAAATCACGGTTGTAAGAAGCTGTAAAGTTTATCTGGTAATTGTCTGCACGGTCCATATTCCGTGACAGGTAACCGGTTCCTTTACCACCATTCAAGATAGCGGAACCGTTATTTCCCAACAAGAAGTTGTTTTCCACCATCAAGTCATTATAAGCATCCTCTTGTCCGGGGATGGGTGTGTACAGGTGGCGTCCGCTACCGGCACGTTGCGACAGATAATATATTTTGTAAGACGAACCATACTGGTTGTTCTTGTCCGTACTGATACTTTTTGAATAAGATACTCTCAACTTCAAGCCCTTTAAAATATCGCTCCATCCAAAGTCATAGTCCAAGCTACCGTTGATATTCATATTCGATGTCATGGTGCGGCTATAATCGCCGGAGTTCTGAAGAACGGAGAATGAATAGTTCTGGTCGGAATTTACTTCACTGTTGCTCACACCATACGCCGCTACGGGGTAGCCGTTTACATATTCGGGAATATAACGCGGATGGGTCAATAGCAAATTGTAATCCTTTTCACTATTTGTACCTCCCACTTTCACATTCGGAGTGTTCTTCTTTCCATAATCGCCGGAAACCTGTAGATTGGCCTTGATCCATTTGCTTATTTTCAAATCGACGCCTGCACGATAGTTCCAACGATTATAATCCAACTTACCCAGATTGCCTTCTTGGTCAAAATAAGAGATACTTGCAAAATAGTTCGCTTTTTCCGTAGCTCCACTCACATTTACACTATGCTTTTGTGTCCAGCCTGTTTGCCAGTATTTATCCAGAAGATCATAGTTCAATCCCTTCATGGCATTCAATTCATCGGCTTGGTATAAGTCAAGCAAAGGGTTCAGAGTCGTATTGGTGGGATCGGCAGCTTTCACAGCATTCCACAATTTACCATATTGATAAGCATTCAGCATCTTAGGACGTGAGATTTCGTCCGTAATACCTACTGACCCGCTATACGAAATCTTGGGAGCACCCAGTTTACCTTTCTTTGTGGTAACCAGAATAACACCATTCGCAGCACGAGCACCATATACGGCAGCGGCAGCATCTTTCAGTACAGAGATACTTTCTATAATAGAAGGGTCCAGATTATTGAAAGCCGTAGAACCTACATTTTCCGTTGTGTTGCCAATCTTCACATCATTGGGATAAACATAACCGTCAATTACAAACAGAGGTTCCTGGGCAGTACTTCCTATCGCCCCGAATGCATCACTGTTACGGATATAGATACGTGCATTCTCACCCGGACGGGATTCTCCCCCACTGACGCTCAAACCATTGACCATACCACTCAATGTGCTCGACAAGCCACCGGAAGACAGATCCTGAATTTCATCCATCGGCACGGTAGCGATAGCACCGGTGAGATGCGCTTTCTTCTGTGTGCCATAACCTACCACCACTACTTCTTCCAACTGTTGTGAGTCTTCTTTCAACACCACTTGCGTTTGTTTGAAGTCAGTAACGGTTTGCGGCATATATCCTATATAGGATATTTCCACCTGTTTACCCTCAGGAACCGAGATCTGGAAATTACCGTCCATGTCGGTAATCGTACCGGTAGAAGTTCCCACCACCTTGACAGTAGCCCCAATCACAGGGATACCGGCTTCATCAAGGACAATTCCCTTGTATGTCTGCACCTTCTGCGCCACAGCAGGCAAAGCCAATGCAAATGCCAGAAGCACAAAACATAACTTTATGATACTATAATGTTTCATCGTCATTCTATATTAATTATTGTTTCTGTTTTTATTCATACCAACGCGGGTCACCACTTTTATTTTTTACCGCCAGTTCGCCACCGGGTTTGAAGTTCACTCCGCCATCGGCTTTATTAAGATCCAATGCCTGCATAAACGGACCTGCAAACTGGGGATCTTCCAAAGTGGCATACGGATTGCCGTTATCATCTTTCCTGTCTCCGGTGTCATTGCCATTCGGTGTACCGCCTTCAACGCCCCAAATGGTATTGCCACGGGTCGATTTCTTTGCCTGAGACTGAATATATTGATACAAACGGAACACATCATAGAATACGTTATATTCCACGGTGGTAACCAGTGTATTTGTATTCGGCATGTTATTGGCAAAATCCTTATTGGTCATAGTGCGGCAGAATGTATTGTTCGTTACGACGTGCGTAGAAGAATTGCCGCTATTACCAAATATCTTCTTAGGCTGCGCATTGCTAGTATTACTGTAACGGATAAAGTAAGCCGAACTATTGGTAGCCAGATTATAGAATGTATTATTCTTGATAGTCATATCTTTAATCAAGCCATTACTTGCTCCCTGAAGATGAATAATAGAGTTAGAACCGGAGTTATCCAACTGAATGATACAATCCGTGATACGGAAATCGCGCAAACTCCAATTCTGCTTGTTGCCATACAGGAAGCTGTTCTTTATATTCTTAAAGTTACATTCCTGGAATATCACCGGATTATTGATCACATAACCATCTTGGTTTGCTCCATCGGCTTTATACCCCAAACTTTCCGTAGAAATAGATGCATCGGGGTTACCGCTCAAGGTCAGTAAACCGATCTGAGTCATCGCCGTACAATCGAAATTGATGAATTTCACTTTCAGTCCTCCCTGAGTCATCAAACCGCCGTTCTCGCCTACAATAACGATGGGACGGTTAGACTTATCTCCACGGAAAGTCACCGTATTCAGGCCGAAATCAATCACACCATTCAGATAATAAGTCTTTCCTCCTTGCAACTCAAAACCCTGCTCCTTGTCACCGGCCACCAGATTGCTTTTGATATACTCTGAAATTTCCTGTCCTTCCGGAATAGTAGTTGCCGGAATCAAGGTGCTGTAAGCATGTACCGTTGCCGTCTCCGCTTCCTTATTGTTCAGTTTCTCATTGCCCAATGTCTTTATACTTACTTCATACTTCGTATCTTCCAACTTGGTAAAAGTAGTAGAACAACCGTCAATAATACTGTCTTTCACAACCACGACCGGATTGGACGGATCATCTACAATAGTTACATTACATAAATATCCCCCTGCACCGTATACCACGGGCCATGTCACCTTTACACTCTCCGAACCATCCGGATTGACTAAAGTAGAGAAATTACTATCATCTACCTTTGGCGACTCTAATTGCACATTTGTTATACCCCCAGAGAATCTTTCACTATCATCCGCACCATCGGCACAAGAAGCAGCAAGAAGAATCGTTGATAAGCAGCAAATGCTACACACAATTCTAAATTTAATCTTCATAGATTTAGTTTTCAAATTAAACAAATTATACATTTACTATATTATTACTCTCTATCATTCTGGAATACCTCTTTCAGATAAGAGATATTCGTTCCAAAGTTTTTCTTTACGTTTCTTACTTCATCCTTGTTGCGGGAACGCTCTATGACTAGCCAGCCACTCCACCCCATCTTGTCCAGTGTTTTTTTAACGGCCTTCATATCCAGCCGGGTATTATAGGGAAGCGTAACACCATCCGTATCGCTACAGTGGATCTGACAAATACGGTCTTTGCCCAAGCGTTTCAATTCTTTACAAAGATCCCTGCCGTTATCCAATGCATTCTGGAAACTATAATAGATTTTAACACCTTTGGAGTCAATTTCTTTCAGCAGTTTTATTTCACATTTTGCATCCAGTGGGGTGCGGATGCCTATCACTACTCCCTGCGCCATTGCCATGTCACCTACTTCGTGCAGGCGGCGCACCAGTTCCCGGCGTGCCTCGCCCGGAACAGTCCAGTCTTCTTTAATGCCGCCCAAGGGAAGGAAAGCAACTTTTGCCCCCATTACTTCCATCGTATTGAGGCAATCTTGTACCAATGCTTTGTAATTATGATGTGCAAGAAAAGATTGTCCATAGAATCCGGACATAGCTACCGAAGGGACTTCTATAGCATATTTTTGTGCAGTCTCTTTAAACAGTTTCCGGAAGTGAGGTTGATGGAACTTATTATCAAACGTATCACGCTTACCCAAGCCTCCTACATCCATTTCCACGCCGTCACCTCCCAACTCTTTCATCAGTTGGAAAGCGCCAATCTTCTGGCGTTTCAACATCATCCAGTCACACGCAGCTATTTTATAACGCTGCTGTTTCTTTATGTTCTGTGCTCCTATCGGAATTAAAATAAACAGGAGTAGACACAAACTAATTAACCCTCTTTTGTTCATCGTTCTTTTTATTGTTTAAAATAAGGACGATTCGAAAAAGAGGGTGTAATCACATAAAGACAATAAAATTCATAATTTTTAAAAGAAAATTCCATTTACCGTAGGGGCGGATTGAATCCGCCCGAATGCATAAAGCAAATCGTTTTCGGGCAGATTCAATCTGCCCCTACAGTGGATGAAAACGTTACTAAAAATATTAACGGAGATATGTAGAAAGAGTAGCCCTCAAGAGGAGATGAAGTTACTTTCGACTATTGTTTTCTTTATCTCAACATTAGTTTTTCCTCCACTCACTCATATACTCCCTTGGCGTCTGGTCATACTTCTTTCGGAAACATTTACTAAAATACCCCGAATCCTTGAACCCTACGGCAAAAGCAATCTCGGAAATACTCATATCCGAATTCTTTATTAACTCGATGGACTTATTCAGTCGTATTTCTTTTACCAAATCCACAGGTGCAAAGCCCGTCAAACTCTTTAGTTTCTTAAAGAATGCGGAACGGCTCAGTCCGATAGTCGATGCGATGGTATCAATATTAAAGTCACTATTATCCAGGTTTTCTTCAATCACCTGATGTATTTTCTCAATGAACTGCACATCCTTCTTCACCAGGAATTGTTCGTAACTATCCTGTTCTTCCTGATGTTCTTCGGGCTGTTGCCATACCCGTTCACGGAACAGCTTGCGTTCATTCAGTAGTTGTTCGATTCGTGCAATGAGGTAATCCTTGCTGAAAGGTTTAGTGATATAGGCATTCGCCCCCATGCTGATGGCTTTTGTCTTCGCCTCATCATTCCCTTTTGCCGTAAGTATAATCACAGGGATATGACTGATCTGGAAATCCTTGCGAATGCGTTGCAACATCTCCATGCCGTCCATGTTCGGCATCATCTGGTCAGTCACCACAATATCCGGATGGTAAAGGTGTACCTTCTTCAAACCTTCCACACCGTCATTCGCCACATAGATATTAAACTTATCTTCCAGTTGCAATTTCAGCATATTACACAGATCCTTGTTATCTTCCACAATCAGCAATGTGGGCAGAGACGAATCAATCGCCTGCTCTTTCTCCGCTGCTTCCTCTTCTTCCGCATCGGCGGCAGCCAACTCGGCAACAGGAGCAGACGCGGCATCCTCTCCCATATAGAAATCCACTTCTCCGGCCTTATAGTGTTCCTTGCCCAACTGCAATTCAATGACAAATATCGCTCCTTTTCCTTCCGGACTCTCCGCGTAAATCTCGCCATGATGCAGACCGATAATTTCCTTCGACAAAGCCAGTCCGATACCGGTTCCCTGATAATAAGCGCTACGCGCATTCTCCGCCTGAGAGAACCTGTCGAATATCTCCGCCAATTTACTTTGGGGAATACCCACACCGCTGTCCTCTACCCGCACATAGCAATGTTCACCATCTTCAGACATCCCCATCGTTACATAAATACTGCCACCGGAAGGAGTAAACTTGAATGCATTCGATATAATATTGCGAACCACTATCCCCAGCTTTTCTTTATCCGCCCACACCTTTATATCTTCACCCGGCAACTGGAAAGTGAAACTCACCTCATTTTCTTCCGCCATCACCCTAAATTCCTTCTCAAAGGAACTCACCATGTCATTCAGGTTAAATAGGGATACGTGCAAACGCATTTTTCCATTCTGTATCTTGCGGAAATCCAATATCTGGTTCACCAGTTGCAACATCTGTGTCGTGTTCTTCTCCATCAGTTCCACATACTGCATCCCTTTGGGGGACAGGTTTTCCTTTTCCTTCAATTCCTGTATAGGCCCCTGAATCAAGGTAAGCGGAGTGCGCAATTCATGAGATATATTTGTGAAGAACTTGATTTTCAGTTCAGAGAGCTTCTGCTCGATATATACATCATTCTTAACCTTAATCATAAAAAGCGATAGCTTGATGGCAACAACCAGCAAGGCGATAGCAACGATCATATAGATTACATACGCCCACCAGCTTGCCCACCAGGGAGGAAGAATAATGACCGTTAATTCGCGGAAGGATTCCAGTCCCGGATTGGCTTCATCCAATGTCTGCACCTTGAATACGTACTCGCCGGGAGGAACATTGGTATAGGAGGCAATACGGTTCTTGCCATTATAGTGCCACTCCTTTTCATATCCTTCCAGAATATATTTATAAGAGACACGGTTCTGATTATTATAATTCAATGCAGCAAACTCAAGGGTGAACATGGACTGGTTATGATTCAACACAATGCGGTCGGCATATGTGATGGATGTATCAATGATAGGCTGATCCGTAAAACTGCGGATGTCCCGGTTAGAGATTTGGCAGCCTACAATAAAAGTGCTGTAATCAAAACGCTGTGTTTCCAGTTTATCCGGAGAAAAGGACAAGATGCCCTGTTTACATCCCAACCACAACTCTCCGTCCATGGTCTTCAATGCCGTGTTTTCTTCCATTTCCAACCCCGGAAAACCATCATACTTGTCATAGTTGCGCACTTGCCCTGTGGCCTTGTCAAAGCAGGACAAGCCTTTTTCGGTAGCAAACCACAAGTTGCCGTTATCATCCTCTACGATAGACATCACCACATCATTGTTCAGTCCGTCTTCCAAACCGTATGATTTAAATGAAGGCCGATGCGTCTGCTCGTCATAAGCAATCATTTTACTTAGTCCGCCTCCAAATACACACACCCATATTTGCGACAATTCATCCTTATAAAGTGCATACACGTCACTGTCGGCATAGCTCACCCGGTTCTCGCCCCGATAGGTTTCAAAAGTAATCTGCTCCACTTCCGCAAAGTCACTCTTAAAAGACATCAGTCCGTCCATGGTTCCCACCCACATACGTCCTTCGTTGTCTTCTATCATATTCCTCACTTCCATGTAAAGACCGTAACTGGGATAATTCTTGAATCCGTTATACTTATTCTTGAAAGTAATCACTCCGTCTTCTTCACATAATAAATTCAAACCGCCATCCAGCGATCCTACCCAAATTCGTTTCCGGCTATCCTGATAAGTGAAATATACATCATTTCCACTGATAGAGGAGGGAACTGCCGCATCATGCATATAGCGGACAAAGCGGAACCCTTGTGGAGCTTTTGCATCGGGAACAGCTTTTACCAACCCGTCTCCTTTGGTAGAAAACCAAAGGTTACCTTTATCATCCTCCATTACATGATACACCGTGCCTATCATTTCATTGCCCGATGCAAATACATGTTTTATTTCCCCGCTTTTATCCATGCGGTACACTTCTTTCCAGCGCGTACCTACCCATATATCCCCGTTCTTTGCCTGAAACAAGGCTCTGATGCCCTGTGTATTATTCTCTTTCGCAACTGCCGGAGAGGGCAATAGGGAATTCAGATTAAATTGTTTTTTCGGAAAGTTGATGCAATAGACTCCTTCTACGGCAGATGAGAGCCACAATACTCCGTCACCATCCAGAAACAGATGGTAGAATTGTTGTCCCGCCTTGTCATTGGCCACCTGTTTCATTTCATTGATGGACAGCATGGTAAGGTTTTCCCGGTCAAACACCCAGGCTTCTCCTGCCGGCGAAAGGAAAAACAGGCCGCGCTCGCCCGCATCCTCTGCATACAGAGTGGTAATCTTGCCCGACATGGTAAATGGGAAACGCTTTGAAGTCCTGTTCAGGGGATCGTAATAGATCAATGCCTTTTCATTTTCGTGAAACCATATTTTATCATATTGGTCGATAAAGGCATAACTCACCTGTGCGTCATTCATTTCCGTATTCAGTTTTTGCAGTTTGCGGTCGGTCAGGTCATATTCGTAAGTACCTTGCCCTGCCACACTCAGATAAACGCAGCCTGCCGGAGTGACCATCAGGTTACTGATAGCTCCTTTTATATCAGACAGCACATACCGGTTCACCATACCCGTCTTTGCATCAATGCTGTAAAATACTCCGGAGTCCTCTCCCACCCATACCTTCTTGCCGTCTTCAAAGAAACTGGTAAACTGATTTTCCGATTTAATCTTATTGGTTATAAAGTCGGAGGGACGCGAAGCCAGTTCCTCGCCTTTGCGCACAGTGGCAACCTTGTAATCCGTTCCTACCCAACTGATATATTCTTCTGTTTCACACAACACATGGTGCTTCAACCGATAGTCATGCTTGTTTATTTCATCCCGGGAGTCGAACAGGATTTTTATATCCACCTGTCCCTGCCCGTCCACACTTGCCAGCAGCAGGTTCTTATCCTTGGTCAACAAAAGGATGTCGCCTTCGGCAGTGCTTTGCAGTTTGATAACCTGAATGTTTTCCGAATAGTTCTTCATATCGTCATACACGGCATGAAAAGATTCGGTTACTTTATTGAAGATATAAAGTTTACGGTCTATGGTCTTTACCCATATATAGCCGTTCTTGTCCTCCACAATGCGCTGTATCTTGCGCGGCGGCACATCCGAGTTATATTCCTGCTTATTGAAAGTTTTAAACTTTACCCCATCAAAACAGCACAAGCCATACCACGTGCCAAACCATATAAAGCCGTCTCTATCCTTCAAGGTACAGTTCACCGTGTTATTAGGGAGTCCTTGGTCTACAGAGTAATGCTCTACAATCATATTTACATTATATGACCACACAGGAAGGGTGATCAGATAACAAAGTATAATCAGTATATATTTTTTCATAGGTATCCTTTAAAGTCCTGTCAAAGATAGGAACAATTCTCCTTTATTTCGGTTTGATGGGGAAATAAAATGCAGAATTATTTGCCTGTACCGAACTCGGTTTGCTGTCTTTCCACCTCAATCAGTATTTTCTGCTTTTCTTCTTCCGTCAGTTTCACCTTTCCTTCAGATGCTCCTATTCCTTTGGGCGATTTTACTCCTGCCGCTTTTCCCGCCTCCTGTTCCAGATAGCAGAAAGGAAGCTCCGCCGGAATACTTTCCAATTCTATTTCGGCAGAAGTCGGGGCATGAGTTCCCTCGAACTGCACATGCGCTTTCACTTTTATTTTCCCGGCATTGCGGGTAGAACGTACCAGTACCGGTGCCGATCCGAACTCCACTGTGCGCGGATTGGCGTCGATAGACGCATCACCTATTATTTCTCCTTCGCCCTCCACCGTGAACACAACACTCTCTTTTGCCAAACGGCGCACATTGCCACTATCGTCCGTCACTTCGGCCACCACTACCATAAAGTCCGACCCGTCTGCCACCAGTTGCTTTCCTTCGGTATCTGCATACAGGCGCAACTTGGTGCTGCGACGTGAGGGCATACGCTTGTAGGTGCATACCACCTTGCCGTTTATAATCCCTTCCGCCACCATGTTCACCTTTTGCCAGTTCTTTTGCTTGTAGCTGTACTCGCGGGCTTCCCAAAAATTCCATACGTTTTTGAACACCACGGGAGCATTCGGCATATGTCCCGGTGCATGTACCACGGGGAGTGTCCACACCTTTGTACCGTCATACACCGAGAGGCGCACCGAGTCACAATTACTGAACACCGTTACGTCTGCATCCGAGAAAGGAGACATTTCATGAGCGATAAATACCATGGGGCCACTCTCCGCCACCGGATGTTCCAATGCCGCCGGAGACTGGCTGCGAAAAGCATAATAAGCATATTTAGGCTGACGGAAAGCATCATAAATTCCTCCGAAATAAGGATCGGGATGATAACCGCGCTGATGGTCAAACGGATGCCACTGCGCACCGCCTATAAACTGTCCCGTGGTGCGGTACATTTCATCATAGCTTTGAGACAGGGACAATGCCTGCACCAGCAAGGGGCGTTCACCCCAGCTACGGCTGGCACGGTTGTTATTGTTATGCGCATACCAGTCGTCCACATTCTCGCCAAATTCACGGGTAAAGATGCACTGCTCCGGTTTGTCCGGTTTCTCGTCATCGCCGGGCCAGCCATATACCACGTCATAATTTTCCGCCACACCTGCCGAGTGCATATCCGCTGCTGCCACAGGGCGTCCCGGATAAGGAAATTCATCCTTGGTAATCTGCAATGCTTCCAACGCAAAGTCCAGCGGATAGCGTGTTTCATTCAGAATCGGTTCCCACATCAGCACACTGGGGTGGTTGCGGTCACGACGGATCAGTTCACGGGTATTGCGATGAACCAGCTTTGCAAATTCAGGGTCTTTATTCCAGTATTGCCATCCCGGAGTAGCCACAATAACGAACAATCCCATTTCATCACAAGCATCCATAAATGCAGGATCTTGCGGATAATGGGCTACACGGATGATGGTGCATCCGGCATCACGCAACCGCTTGGCATCCCGCCATTGCTGACTGTTGGGCAATGCATTTCCCACGTAGGCAAAATCTTGGTGGCGGTTGGCTCCTACCAGTTGCCCGTAGGGTTTGCCGTTCAGCCAAAAGCCATCCTTGCCTTTAAATTCCGCTTTGCGGATGCCGATGCGGGTAACACCGCCATCCAATGCCTCACGCCCGGACTTTACACGAGATTGAATCCGGTAAAGGTAAGGCGAATCAGGCGACCACAGTTTGGGACGGCGCACCGTCATTTGCTGTTTCACTGTCTTTACTTCTCCGGGGTTGAGAGCCACCTTTTGGGAAGCGCGTTTCACCGGAGTTTCCTTTGCATCCGCCAGTATGGTTTCTACGGTCACCGTGCGGGGACGGTTATCACTGTTGCGCACTTCCGTATCTACAAATACTTCCGCACTTTCTTCCGTTATTTTATCAAAGTGTACAAAGACGCCTCCGCCTGCCACTCTATCGGCTTCTATGGCATCCGTAATGGCTACGGGTGATTTTCCAATCATCCATACATCCCGGTAAATGCCGCCGTGATATGAAAAGTCCAGTGTGTACTGGCGCTTTCCCGGAGGAAAACTCTTATCATCGCTATTGTCCGTCATTACTGCTATCAGGCAACTGTCACCGGGTTGCACACCCAGTTGGGTCAGTTGCACAGTGAAAGGAAGATAGCCGCCCAAGTGGCTTTGTATTTTTTTGCCGTTCACATAAATGTCCTGTTTGCCCATAGCAGCTTCAAAATGAAGCGAAACTTCTTTCCCTTTCATCTCCCGGGGAATAACGAAACGCTTGCGATACCATGCCATTCCCTGATAGTTGCGGCAACCGCTTGCCTCGGCAGGCATCAGTTCCACGGTATGCGGAGTAGATACTACCTGCCAGGCAGTATCATCAAAATCCACTGCTTCCGCCCCTTTCACGTCTCCACGGTGGAAACGCCAACCGGGATTGAAATTATATACTGATCGCCCACTGCCGGACAATGGGATAAATCCGGCTACGGAAGTTTCTGTCTGAGCCTGCGCCAACATAGGCAGCAAGCATACGAGTAAAATAAACAATTTCTTCATGGTTTCTATGCTATCTGAGAAAGAAGACGCATTGCCCGCCCTCTTGTACTCAGTACCCAAGCGGCAAATGCCAACACCATTATGCTCACCCTATCCGGTTCGCTTCATCAACCGCGAATAAATAAACTTCGCCGGCTGCGTAATCCTCCCTCCCGAATTATTGACTTCATAAATCGCCTTCCAAATGGGATGCCCTATCGCTCCCCAATTCCCCATCCGTATCAGCTTGGGACGATCAGCCACCGGAATGTGCAATCCATCCAGCGCCAGCAGCAGCCCTTCCGTATTCCGCTTTACCCCGTCCCGGGGAATGGAACTCAAAATCTCCTCATCCCTCTTCACTCCTCCGGGAGTTCCTTCGGGGGAACTCTTTGAGGAGGAGGTTTCTATTTCATTTCTTTTCATTTGTTCCGGAATGTATGCATTTTCACCCAAAATGTCTACATTTTCACTCAAAATGTCTACATTCGGAACATTGACCGGAGAAACACCGACTTCCGCCGACCGGTTTGCCTCCGGTTCTTTTACCTCGGGAGACTCCCCCTTCACCACTAGATTCTTATACTTCTTTATATCCACCAACAAATGCACACGTTCCACCTGCACGCATTTACGACGATGAGAAGCCTCGAAATAATGCAACTGGATGGTAGCCGAAGTCAGAATGCCTTGTTCTTCATAGCAACCTTTATCAAAAAAGCCCCGGCTGACCAGGGCTTCCACAACTTCTTTTACATACTCCACCGTATAGTCTCCACCCAGCTTATGGGTGAACAACATCAGTTCATCCTCACCCCAACGATAGAAATAATTCTCACCATAGATCTTGCTTATCAATTTGATGGCAAGCAGGGCCGCCTTGCAGCCATACTTGGTTTCCAGAATCACCATCAAATCACTGTCGAAGAAGTTCACATCGACATAAAAAAAATCCAGTCCGGTACTCAGTAAGTTCATTCTTCGGCAGGGTTTATCAGGTTTATACAACGAACGGTTCTCCATTCACAAAGCTCAACATCATAATACAATAAAAACTGGTTCTTCGGACCATGGTTATAGCCTCTTCCAAACTCCTTTTCATAGGTTCTCAGCGTGCCTTGCACCTTGCATACCACCGGCTCTTCCTCCTTTATATCATCCGGCATATATCTCTTTACCTTAAACGTTACAGTGCCACGTAGCATCCTTTCAATCAACCCTTTTACAAACCTATTATTATAATTCTTTTTCATTTTTATTTGTTTATATTCTATATTTACGACAAAAGCCTGTCTCTTTTCAGAAACAGGCTTCTTACTTTTTACCTTAAACCATAGCTTGCACACCCAGCGTGCTAGCAATAGCCGTAGCTATGGCTATCACCAGTTTCAAAACACTCATCCAAGTTCCTTTTTTCATACTTCACCTTGTTTTACCGAAGATTCCTTTTTCGCTTTCTTTATCTCCTGAACCTCTTTTCTGGAAAGAGTACGCACATAGGTCATGTTGTTACACATGTCCACCAAGTCATCACCCGGAGTAAATAACACATGACAGCTTTTGATATTCGACTCATTAAAATCCTGTTCCGTATCGGTACCTTCCTGGGCATTGATGGTGAGGCGGAAGTTACCAAGTCCTCCCAGTCTCACCATATTTCCCACTTTCATTTCCTCCATGGCATGTTCCAGGATTGTTTCAATAACACCCATGCTGTCACCCATCGTAAAGGTGGAGTGTGCGCGGCAAGATTTACACAAATCTCTCACATCAATGATCTTTGCAGCCTGTGCGGTGGCATAATACTTTGGAGTGGCATTCTTATCCATCGGATTCATGCGTGCTCCTACTGAAAACATTAACGACATAATAGTTAAAGTTTAAATTAATACTGTTACGTAAAAAGGATTTTCCCTTTCACGCATCAAAGATCGGCATTATTTTTTTGTCCGCGGAGAGAGTCGAAGAGATTTGATTGGATTAGAAAAAAAACATGAAAATATATGTAGAAAAGGTGCAATAGTTAAATATATTATGATTACTTTTATAGTGAAATAATTATGTTATAATATTATGGTAATTAAAGAAGAAGAAGTTCAGGATGAACTAAGCGGATCGCCGAAGAAAAAAGTTGTTGCAATGCATTATTTTAAAGGATTGGGAGAACAAGCGGCAGTAAATGCTCTATCAAGAGCAATCAGAGAAGATTCCAAACTAAAGGAGGAATTGGAAACGAAAGATCATTACAACAAGTGCAAACATTATTTTCTGCCGAAACAAATGGAAATTCTCAGAAAATACTTAGGTGATCCCGATGACTAAACAAAAAGAAAACGCGAATATTCAGGATTCAATCGTGAATATTCGCGTTTCTTTTTTGAATATTCACGATGGGCATCACGAATATTCGCGTTTTTATCTTCATGTAGAAGGAGTTATTCCACCAGCCACCTTTCTATATTACGTGTTTTCGCACTGAAGTTTACTCCTATTTTAAAGATTTTGCGTCCATCCGCTTCAAAAGGAAGGGCATACTGCTTTTCGTTTATTTGCTGCAAAGCTTCTTCGGCTGTGCCATCCAGTTTGAACTCCATAATATAAATAAACTTGTCTGTCTGCAACACCATATCAATACGTCCGTGGCTGGTATTATATTCTGCTTTCACGTAAAAGCCCATCAACTTTGAAAGGATGAAAAGCACATTCTGATAGTGCACTTCCTGGTCGCGAATCAGTTCATAGGTGGTATCGGCAAAGAAACTTTGCAGGCGGTGGAAGAAGGAATCATAATCGCCGGAGCGCACTTCGCGCACAAACTTCTGGATTTCAAACGGAGACTCCACCTCATTTATACTGGTATAAAAAGGCAATAGGAATTGCATAAAACCTTCCTCTACCTCGCGATTGGGAAAGCCCAAACGATAAATGCCAAATTCCTTATCATATCCTTTTATTGTGAGGTATCCACTTTGATATATCACCGGAATGGGATTAGTAGACTCAGAATCAATACTGTTCAGTACTTGGGCACTGGTTTCCTCGTGCGCCATGCGCTCCAAATTGTAGTGATGTTTTTTCAGCAACTTCACCAGATAAGTAGGTGTACCCGTTTCAAACCAATAACTGCCAAACTCTTTACGCTTGAAAGCATTAAGCAGGCTGAACGGATTGTACATACCAATAGAATTATGTGTGAAGTGATAACCATCATAGCACTCTTTTAGTTCAGCACATAGTTTGTCATAGGTAATACCCTGTGCATCTGCAAATTCATGCAGTTCGGCTTCCAGATTCTCATGAATTTCCCTTTCGCTGATGCCGCAAAGTTCAATGTATTCATTCCACATGGAGATGTCGTCCAGGTTGTTCAAGTCGCTGAATACACTGACCTTTCCAAACTTGGTAACACCTGTCAGCACACCTATCTTAATACACCCGTCTTTACTTTTCAATGCACCATAGAATGCTTTCAGGGTTTCGCGGAAACTAGTTTGCAGGGCTTCATTACCGATGGCTTGCAACATGGGTTTGTCATATTCGTCCACCAAAATTACTACGCGCTGTCCAGTTTGTGTATAGGCACGCTGAATGATGCTTTCGAAACGCAAAGCCAACGATTTTTTAACAGAACGAATGCCATAAATGTCTTCCCATTCATCCAATGTAGTGCTCAATTTTTCCTCCAAACTCTCCGGAGTATCATACTTTTGGGTATTGAGATCCAAATGCAATATAGGATATTTTATCCAATCCTTTTCCAGCTTCTCCATTGCCAGCCCTTCAAACAATTCCCGTTTCCCTTGGAAATAGGCTTCTAAAGTAGAAATAAGCAAGCTCTTTCCAAAGCGCCGTGGACGACTCAAAAAGTAATAACGGCCTGTCTTCACCATTTTATAAATCAATGCCGTTTTATCAATATAGAGATAGCCGTCTTGGCGAAGGCTTTCGAAATTCTGAATGCCGATAGGATAAATCTTATTGCTCATATCATTCTGTTTTAGAGTAACAACATACAAAGTTACTTATTTCCTTCTTATTTTCACATTTTTATTTTCACTATTTTCAAAGAACGCTTTCCCTATCCACCGTAGAGGCGGAAGATGTTCCGCCTCTACGGTGCAAGCCACTGCAAAATGCGCTTTACCAGTTGGCGCATATCGAATGGTTTTTCTATATATTCCTTTTGCGAAAGCAATCTTCCGTCGGGGGTATAGATAGGATAATCTCCCATATTCACTATATAGATAATGGGGATTTTACGGGTATATTCCTGCTGCGCCAAGACGTCCGCCACTTCAAAGCCACTTATTCCAGGCATATAGAGATCCATTAGAATGAGATCCGGACGTTTTTTTTCTACTTGACGCAATACATCAAAACCATCGGTTGCAAAAAGCAATCGGCTATGTAAACGATTGAGCTGGATTTTAAGTAGCATCATATCCGTGGGGATATAGTCGGCTACTAAGATGGTGTATTTTGATAATGCCATTTCTTTAATTCTTTTGAGTTGTTATTTATTATCTTGAATACAACGAACAGACCAACCATAAGCAGGATAGTAAAAACATAACTGTGTTATTTTAGGTATTATTCCAAATAATGCACTCGTCTTTCCATCGTTTCCTGTTCTATTATCTGCTAGCCAAAGATGTCCATAACTTGGGACATTCAGATTTCCACTCTTATAATGACGTTCTGCAGAAACGGGTATCCACATTGTGTTTTTGATAGACCAACTATTAGGGGTGTCACTGATTCCATCAGCTAAAAAGTAAATTCGCCCTCCTTTAGGATTGGCTGCGTCTGCATTGGGAATTGTTGTTTCATATTGATAAAATTGAGTTTGTGAATAATATCTTGCATTAGTATAATAACCATTACCGTCACTAAGTGTAATATTGTATTCGTCATAACTGGGAGTATTACCTGTTATAGTACCAAATTTAGCAAATATGCCAGTTCCATTATCTATCAAATCTTGAGGGCTAGGAGTTGTTCCATTCATTGGAACTTTCCACCCTTCGGGTGAAGGATCATAAATAGTCTTTTTCCCAGGAGCTGTTGCATTATTGCCATTCCAAGAAGTGCCAATACTATTTGTATGATAGAATGTTAATGGATTCTTAATAGAATTGTCTTTGCTAGCATATTGATTCGTTTTAGTCAATGATAATGGCGTACCATCCCCATTATAAATTACATTGATTTCGGTTGTAGTACCATCTGCAGAACCGAAAAACGGATCTTTTCTACCCCATTGATAAAGCAATCCTTCTCTGTTTACCCCGTCCATAGCTGTGTAAACTTGATAATATGTGCCTTTCCCTAGTCCGGGGTAACCACCTTTCTTGGCTCCTAAATCTCGATCCATCATTACCATATTGGTATAAGTTTTGCCTTCTTCCCACCAGATAGTAGATAGATATTTATGCACCGTTCCATTCTTTGTGCCACTTTGCGCAGCCTTGTACCTGACATCCACAGTTCCTCCATCAACTTTCATTCTTTCCGGCACATAGTCTGTGATCCAGAGATGCCAGCTCCAAAGAATGGTCGTTCCATCTGCAGCATATGCCGCAATCACTGCATTTCCCCCTTTGCTTACTGGTACTTTTACATATACCTTGGCTTTATTTATATCTGATAATTCTTCATAATTGATCAAATTAGTATGATTGGTTTCCGATATATACCGTCCCAGTACCAACTCACCACCGGTTCCATTATCGCGGCTTTGCCATAGAACTTTTACGGAAGTGATTTCTGTTTTTTTAGTAGGACTATCAGAAGAAGGGCTATTCACCAACTCATCATTCCACCCCTTTGTTCCCGCCTCATGCTTATAAGGATTGAAATAAAAGTCCGTACCCGGAATTACCATAAAGCAATTAGAGGTATTTTTCTGAACTTTGCTGGTTACTGGAGTCATATCCAATCGGGTAATACGGGGATCGGCTACATTGGTGCTGGTCATTGTTACATCCCATGTATAGTTGGTGTTTTCCTTTATATTGAAATCGTTAACGGCAGCACCACCCAGGTAGACACGATAAGTTAATCGGTCTTTCACCTCATTATTTTCTTCTTTCTCTGCTACAAACTCTACAAAGCAAGCTCCTTCCGGGGCATTGTCTTTATTCCTGTGTTGGGGAGCGGTGACTTTGGCGGAAGTACCGCGCACATTGGCTGGCATCCATATGCTATAGCTTCCATCGGCAGTGCTCAATTCTGTATCTTTCAAACGGAAATAATCTACATATTCTTTTTCTGCCGTGGGGTAAGTATCGTTGCTTTCCCTTGCAGGGTAAAAGTAGAAACGACCTGTTGCATGGTTGGGGCTACCGTTGGGGATTGTGCCGGATACTTGGCTCAATCTTACCTCTTTCAAGGTATATCCTTCTTGTTTGAGAGCGTCAGCAAAAGTCCATTTCAAAGTAAGTTTGGCGGCAAGGCGTTTCAATAGGATGCGGACATCGT
>CABMPB010000051.1 GCA_902388365.1 uncultured Bacteroides sp.
GAACACCTATATTTAAAACAATTTCAGAAGGATAAGAATACCTACCTTTTATTTACTAGGATTCCTTAGCCTGACGGCTATGGGATTCAATCCGCCCCTACGGTGGGATATGTGGATGGTATCGGGCGGAAAATGTTCCGCCCCTACGGGAAATAAACTCCTTTGTAAGTTCTAAAAGCAACAAATTTTCGTGTGCTATTCCGGGAAGATTGTGTTTTGTAACATAAACATAGTGCTTTTTTCCCTTTTTGTAGTTCTTTTTGTAGAAATTACCTCATTTAATTCTTTTTCTATCACCGAATTTTGTATTTTTGGGCAATTCTTTTTGGAATTTATTGCAAGAAAGAAAGTGTCGAACTCAAAAAAATATCTTCTAAGATTATGGAAAATAAAATTCAGGAGCTTACCGATAAGATTTATCGTGAAGGTGTGGAAAAAGGAAACGAAGAAGCACAGCGACTTATCAGTAGCGCTCGCGAGGAAGCGGCAAAAATAGTGGAGGATGCACGTAAAGAAGCAGAATCCATTATTACTGCAGCACGTAAATCGGCTACGGAAACTGCCGAGAATACTCAATCAGAAATAAAATTGTTTGCCGGACAAGCAGTGAACGCACTGAAGTCCGAAATTGCTACCTTATTAACTAATCAGGTAGTGACTCAAGCCGTGAAGGACTTTGTGGCAGACAAAGATTATCTGAATACATTTATTGTTGCAATGGCTACAAAGTGGTCAGCGAACGAACCTATCGTTATTTCTACTGCAGATGCAGAAGGTTTGAAGAAATACTTTGCTGTGAAAGCCAAGGCATTGTTGGACAAAGGTGTGAAGATAGAACAAGTAAATGGAACAAAAGCTTTATTTACTATTTCACCGGCTGACGGCTCTTATAAGGTGAACTTCGGTGAAGAAGAATTTGAAAACTACTTCAAAGATTTTCTCCGTCCTCAATTAGTAGAAATGTTGTTTTAACAAGTGGCTATGACAAACTATTATTGCCTGGTAGCCGGTTTGCCCGATCTTTCTTTGGAAGATGGTAAACTGAACTATACGGTGGCCAATTTTAAATCGGAATTATATCCGGAATTGTCGGATCAGGATAAAAAGTTGATTGACTTGTTTTATCTGAGATTCGATAATGACAATCTGCTAAAACTGCTGAAAGATAAAGAAGCGGTGACAGAATCTGAGGGAAATTATTCATCGGAAGAGTTGCTTGCACTTATCAGTTCGGTACGTGAAGGAGATGCACCGGATAAAAAATATCCTTCTTATCTTTATGAATTTATTGCTGCTTATCTGGCACTTCCAGCTGATGAACTATATCGTGCGGAAGATATGTTGGCTAGTTATTATTATGCCTATGCTATGAATTGCGGTAATAAGTTTGTTTCTTCCTGGTTCGAATTCAATTTGAATATTAATAATATACTGGCTGCATTGGCTGCACGTAAATATAAGATGGACGTGTCGCAAGTGGTAGTAGGCAAGACCGATGTGAGCGAAATGATACGCACATCGAATGCCCGTGATTTCGGATTGACCGAAATGCTGGAATATTTTGAACCGATACTTCGTATCAGTGAGATTGATGAACTGGTGGAAAGGGAAAAGAAGATAGATTTGCTGAAATGGAACTGGATGGAAGACGCTGTCTTCTTTGACTATTTTACGGTGGAACGGATTTTCGTATTCTTATTGAAACTGGAAATGATTGGCCGCTGGATATCTATGGATAAGGAAAAGGGAAGTGAGCTGTTCCGTCAGATTATTGACAAACTGAAGAATGAGGTACAAATTCCCGAAGAATTCAGATAATAAACAGATAAAAGATATATGGCAACAAAAGGAACTGTTAGTGGCGTAATTGCCAACATGGTTACCCTCAGCGTTGACGGGCCGGTAGCTCAGAATGAGATTTGCTACATTCTGACAGGTGGCGACCGGTTGATGGCGGAGGTTATTAAGGTGGTAGGCAGCAATGTATATGTGCAGGTGTTCGAAAGTACACGTGGGCTGAAAGTAGGTGCCGAAGCTGAATTTACAGGACATATGCTCGAAGTGACCCTAGGTCCGGGTATGTTGTCCAAGAATTATGATGGTTTGCAAAATGACCTCGATAAGATGGATGGTGTATTCCTGAAACGCGGACAATATACTTATCCATTGGATAAAGAAAGAGTATGGCATTTTGTACCATTGGTAAAAGTGGGTGATGAAGTGGGACCTTCTGCTTGGTTAGGTCAAGTAGATGAAAACTTCCAACCGTTGAAAATTATGGTTCCTTTCCAATTGAATGGAACTTATAAAGTAAAATCCATTGTTCCTGAAGGTGATTATACTATCGAAGATACAGTAGTAGTACTGACGGACAAAGAAGGAAAAGATATTCCTGTAAATATGATTCAGAAATGGCCTGTAAAGAGAGCCATGACGAATTATAAAGAAAAACCGCGTCCTTATAAATTGCTGGAAACCGGGGTACGTGTGATTGATACTATCAATCCGATTGTAGAAGGTGGTACAGGATTTATCCCCGGTCCGTTTGGTACAGGAAAGACAGTGCTTCAGCACGCTATTTCCAAACAAGCGGAAGCAGATATCGTAATTATTGCTGCTTGTGGTGAGCGTGCCAATGAGGTTGTGGAAATCTTTACTGAATTCCCCGAACTGGTAGACCCGCACACCGGACGTAAGTTGATGGAGCGTACTATCATTATCGCAAACACCTCAAACATGCCGGTTGCTGCCCGTGAAGCCTCTGTGTACACAGCTATGACTATTTCGGAATATTATCGTGCAATGGGGTTGAAGGTATTGCTGATGGCAGACTCTACTTCCCGTTGGGCACAGGCATTGCGTGAAATGTCAAACCGTATGGAAGAGTTGCCTGGTCCGGATGCATTCCCGATGGATATTTCGGCCATTATCTCCAACTTTTACGGACGTGCAGGCTATGTACATCTGAATAATGGAGAAACCGGTTCTATTACCTTTATCGGTACTGTATCTCCGGCAGGTGGTAACTTGAAAGAGCCTGTGACTGAGAATACCAAGAAAGTAGCCCGTTGTTTCTATGCTTTGGAACAGGAGCGTGCAGACCGTAAACGTTATCCGGCCGTGAATCCGATTGATTCTTATTCCAAATATCTGGAGTATCCGGAATTTGAAGATTATATAGAAAAACGTATCAACGGAGAATGGATTGGCAAAGTAAACGAAATAAAGACCAGATTGCTGCGTGGTAAGGAAATTGCCGAACAGATCAATATTTTGGGTGACGATGGTGTACCTGTAGAATATCACGTAATCTTCTGGAAATCAGAATTGATTGACTTCGTAATTCTGCAACAGGATGCATTTGATGAAATTGACTCTGTGACTCCGATGGAGCGTCAGGAGGAAATTTTGAATATGGTAATCGATATCTGCCATACAGAATTTAAGTTTGATACCTTCCTTGAAGTAATGGATTATTTCAAGAAGATGATTAATATCTGTAAGCAGATGAACTATGCTAAATATAAATCTGAGAAATACGAAGATTTCAAGAAGCAGTTGCAGGAATTGGTTGCCGAGAGAAGCGTTAATTAGTAAATCGTAAATAGCTAAATGTAAATAAAGAGATGGCAACAAAAGCATTTCAAAAGATATATACTAAGATTAGCCAGATAACCAAGGCTACTTGTTCGCTGAAAGCGTCCGGAGTAGGCTATGATGAACTGGCTATGGTAAATGGCAAGCTCGCCCAGGTGGTAAAGATTGTGGGCGACGAAGTGACCTTGCAGGTGTTTGAGGGTACGGAAGGTATCCCTACCAATGCCGAAGTAGTGTTCTTGGGCAAATCGCCTACGCTGAAAGTAAGTGAACAGTTGGCAGGACGTTTCTTCAATGCATTCGGTGACCCGATTGACGGAGGACCGGAAATTGAAGGGCAGGAAGTGCCTATCGGTGGTCCGTCTGTGAACCCTGTTCGTCGTAAACAGCCGTCGGAATTGATTGCAACAGGTATTGCAGGTATCGACTTGAACAATACGCTGGTATCCGGACAGAAGATTCCGTTCTTTGCCGACCCCGACCAGCCTTTCAACCAGGTGATGGCTAATGTGGCGCTCCGTGCCGAAACCGATAAGATTATTTTGGGCGGTATGGGTATGACCAACGATGACTACCTGTATTTTAAGAACGTATTTTCTAATGCCGGTGCGTTAGACCGTATCATCAGTTTCGTAAATACCACGGAAAATCCGCCGGTAGAACGTCTGTTGATTCCGGACATGGCACTGACGGCTGCCGAATATTTTGCAGTAGAACATAATCAGAAGGTGTTGGTACTGCTGACCGATATGACCAGTTACGCTGATGCATTGGCTATCGTGTCCAATCGTATGGACCAGATTCCGTCTAAGGACTCTATGCCGGGTTCTCTTTATTCTGACTTGGCAAAGATCTACGAAAAGGCGGTGCAGTTCCCTGCAGGTGGTTCCATTACTATTATTGCGGTAACTACATTGAGTGGTGGCGACATTACACACGCTGTGCCTGATAATACCGGTTATATCACCGAAGGTCAGTTGTTTCTGCGTCGTGATAGCGATATCGGTAAGGTTATTGTTGACCCATTCCGTTCATTATCCCGTTTGAAACAGTTGGTAAGTGGTAAGAAGACCCGTAAAGACCATCCGCAGGTAATGAATGCTGCCGTGCGTCTGTATGCCGATGCTGCCAATGCAAAGACAAAGATGGAAAACGGTTTCGACCTTACTAACTACGATGAGCGTACTTTGGCATTTGCCAAGGATTATGCAAACCAGTTATTGGCTATTGACGTGAACCTGGATACCACTGAAATGCTGGATGTTACATGGGGATTATTCAGCAAATACTTCAAGCCGGAAGAAGTCAACATAAAGAAAGAATTAGTAGACGAACACTGGAAGAAATAAAGAACTCAATTGTCCGGTAAAAAGGTCTGGATGTTTTCTGAAAAGATGGAAGTCTTTTTAAAAAAGGCCTAGATGTTTTTAAAGGATATAAAGTAGAACGAAATGGCAATAAAGTTTCAATATAACAAGACCTCGCTACAGCAGCTTGAAAAGCAACTCAAGGTCCGTGTACGCACGCTCCCTATTATCAAGAACAAGGAGAGTGCCCTTCGCATGGAAGTAAAGAGATGCAAGACAGAGGCTGCCGAGTTGGAGGAAAGGCTTGAACACCAAATTCAGGCTTATGAGGCCATGTTCGCACTTTGGAATGAGTTTGATGCTTCATTAATTAAAGTGAGTGATGTTCATTTGGGTATAAAGAAGATTGCCGGAGTACGTGTTCCATTGCTGGAAAACGTAGACTTTGACATTCGTCCTTTCAGCCTGTTCAATAGTCCGAAGTGGTATGCCGATGGTATACACCTGCTGAAAGGACTGGCACAGACAGCTATCGAAAGGGAATTTATGCTTGCCAAACTGAACCTACTGGAACATGCGCGTAAAAAGACCACTCAGAAAGTGAATCTTTTTGAGAAGGTACAGATACCCGGATACCAGGATGCTCTGCGAAAGATTAAACGATTTATGGAGGACGAGGAAAACTTGTCCAAATCATCG
Source organism: uncultured Bacteroides sp. (assembly GCA_902388365.1). Taxonomy (GTDB): domain Bacteria; phylum Bacteroidota; class Bacteroidia; order Bacteroidales; family Bacteroidaceae; genus Phocaeicola. Next base: position 5,604 of record CABMPB010000051.1, read on the forward strand.
CAGAAGATTCTGAAGTCCATTCAAGAGAAACGAAAGGAGGCAGAGGCATGATTACAAAAATGAAGAAGTTGACTTTCCTTATCTATCATAAGGAATATGAGCAGTTCTTGCAAAACATCCGTGACTTGGGCGTGGTTCACGTTGCGGAAAAGGCGCAGGGAACGGCAGAGAATGCCGAACTTCAGGAAAGCATCCGTCTGTCCGGCCGTTATACTACGGCTATCAAGTTCCTGCAAGCATTGAATACTGAGCTGAAAGAACAGAAAGGCGATGCTGCACGTGGCGAGAAAGCTTTGGAAGAAGTGGAAGCACTTCAACTGGAGAAGACTCAGTTACAACATCAGTTGCAAGCCTGTGACAAAGAGCGTGCTGCGCTAGAGGTATGGGGAGACTTTGATCCTGCATCGGTTGCAAAGTTACAAGGTGCTGGTTATCAGGTGAATTTCTATATCTGTTCAGAGAAGAACTTTAACGAAGAATGGTTGGAGGCTTACCATGCTACGGAAATTAACCGTGTAGGTTCGCGTATCTATTTCATTACCATCACCAAGAAAGGCTCGCTGCCGGAACTGGAAGTGGAATCAGCCAAACTGCCGGTAATGTCCCTGAGTCAGCTCACTGCCAAGTGTGAAGGCCTGGAACAAAAGATAAAGGACGTGGATGATAAACTGGCAGCAATAGCAGGAGAGAAGCTACTTTCTTTGCAGGCAGCACAGGGAAATATCCATTCTCAGATAGAATTCTCTAAAGTAGTGCTGAATACGGAACAAGCTGCGGACAACAAATTGATGTTGCTGCAAGGTTGGGCACCGGCTTCGCAGATTCCAGAGATTACGGACTACCTGAACCAACAGGAAGTGTACTTTGAAATTACAGATCCAACTCCGGAGGACAATGTCCCTATTTTGTTGAATAACAAGGGATTCTTCCGTTTGTTTGAGCCGATTATGAAATTGTATATGCTTCCTAAGTATAATGAACTGGACTTGACTCCGTTCTTTGCTCCCTTCTTCATGGTCTTTTTCGGGCTGTGTTTGGGAGATTCGGGCTATGGCCTGTTCATGGTGCTGGGTGTGACCTTATACCGGATATTTGCAAAGAATATCAGTGCTTCTATGAAGCCTATTCTGACATTGGTGCAGATATTAGGTACCGCTACTTTCTTCTGCGGTATGCTGACCGGTACATTCTTTGGATTCAACCTGTATGGCAATGATATTCCGTTCTTTAATAAGATGCGTGATTTGCTATACCTTGATAATCAGTGGATGTTCAATCTTTCATTGATATTGGGAGCTGTTCAGATTATTTTCGGTATGATACTGAAAGCTGCTAATCAGACTATACAGTTTGGTTTGAAATATGCGCTTTCTACTATCGGATGGATTATTGTATTGGTTAGTACAGCATTGGCATTCTTGTTAGGAGATACCATGCCGATGGGTGGAACCGTCCACTTGGCTATTTTGGGTATTGCCGCTGTGCTTATTTTCCTGTTCAACAGTCCCGGAAAGAATATATTTCTCAATATCGGTCTTGGCTTGTGGGATTCCTACAATATGGCTACCGGTTTGCTGGGTGATATCCTTTCCTATGTACGTTTGTTTGCATTAGGACTTTCAGGCGGTATCCTTGCCAGTGTATTCAATAGCTTGGCTGCCGGTATGAGTCCTGATAATGCGATTGCAGGACCGATAGTAATGGTGCTTATCTTCCTGATAGGACATTCTATCAATATGTTTATGAATGTATTGGGTGCAATGGTTCACCCGATGCGTCTTACTTTCGTAGAGTTCTTCAAGAACTCCGGTTACGAAGGAGGAGGTAAAGAGTATAAGCCATTTAAGAATTAAAAAATTAAAAATTAAAAAATAGAAGAATTATGGAAATGAATTTATTGATTGCTTATGTAGGCATCGCAATTATGGTTGGTTTATCTGGTATCGGTAGTGCGTATGGTGTAACCATTGCAGGTAACGCATCTATCGGCGCATTGAAGAAGAACGATGGTGCATTCGGTAACTTCCTGGTGCTGACTGCGCTTCCCGGTACACAGGGTTTGTATGGTTTTGCAGGTTATTTCATGTTTCAGAGTATTTTTAATGTTCTGACTCCGGCTATCACAGGCATACAGGCTGCCGCTGTATTAGGTTCAGGTATTGCTTTGGGTCTTGTAGCCCTCTTCTCTGCTATCCGTCAGGGACAAGTTTGTGCGAATGGTATTGCTGCAATCGGTCAGGGACACAATGTATTTGGTAATACATTGATTTTGGCTGTATTCCCTGAGTTGTACGCCATCGTAGCTTTGGCTGCTACCTTCTTGATGGGTTCTGCACTGGTAGCATAAATCAGATTAGTTTTTAAATAAAAAGCGGTTATTTCCTAATATTTATGGAAATGACCGCTTTCTTTGTTTAATGTAAGTCAAAGCCGATGTCTTATTTATTATTGCTGCAAATATCTCTGCTTTTGGTGAAAAATGTTAAGTAGGAACTAGTTAGCTCTAGTTAAGAATTTGTCTTGATTAGATAAAGTTGCAAAAAAACTTTATTATCTCGTTGAATTTGTGTACCTTTGCAGCCGAAATAAGATTAGTTATATAATAAATGGCAAAAGAATTGTTAACCCCTGATTACATTTTCGAAGCGAGTTGGGAAGTATGTAATAAAGTAGGGGGGATTTACACAGTGTTGTCTACAAGGGCAAAGACACTGGAGGAAACACACAAGGATAAACTCTTCTTTATAGGACCTGATGTTTGGGTCGGAAAAGAGAATCCTTTGTTTAGTGAAAACGAGAACCTTTGTGCAGCGTGGCGTGAACATGCTTTGAAGAAAGATGGCCTGAAAGTCCGTGTCGGACGCTGGAATATTCCCGGAGAACCAATCGTGATATTAGTGGATTTTTACCCTTTCTTTTCAAAGAGAAATGAAATCTATGGAAAGATGTGGGAATACTTCAAGGTTGATTCACTTCATGGATATGGAGATTATGATGAAGCATCAATGTTCTCTTATGCGGCTGGAAAAGTAGTTGAAAGTTTCTACCGCTTCAATCTGACTGAAAATGACAAGGTGATTTATCAGGCACACGAATGGATGACCGGTATGGGCGCCCTTTACTTGCAGAAAGCTGTGCCGGAAATTGCAACTATATTTACTACTCATGCTACTTCTATCGGCCGTTCCATAGCCGGAAACAATAAACCTCTTTACGATTACTTGTTTGCATATAATGGCGACCAAATGGCTCGCGAACTCAATATGGAGGCAAAACATTCTATTGAGAAGCAGACAGCACATTATGTGGATTGCTTTACCACTGTTAGTGAAATCACTAATAATGAATGTAAAGAATTGCTGGATAAACCGGCTGACGTAGTGTTGATGAATGGTTTTGAGGATGATTTTGTTCCACAGGGACGTGCATTTACTGCAAAACGCAAAAAAGCGCGTGCGGCTATGCTGAATCTGGCTAATAAATTATTGGGTACAAATTTAGGTGAAGAAACCTTGATCTTAGGTACAAGCGGTCGTTATGAGTTTAAGAATAAAGGTATTAATGTATACTTGGAAGCATTGAACCGTTTGACTCGTGACAAAAATCTGAAAAGAGAAATATTGGCATTTATTAATGTACCGGGTTGGGTAGGAGAGCCACGTGAGGATTTGGTAGCCCGTCTGAAAAGTAAAGAAGACTTCAACACTCCGTTGGAATGTCCTTTCATTACTCACTGGTTACATAATATGAGCCATGACCAAGTACTTGATATGATGAAATACATGGGTATGTCTAATGCCGCCAAAGATAAGGTGAAGGTGATTTTTATCCCTTGCTATCTGGATGGCAAAGACGGTATCCTGAATCTGGAATATTATGATGTGGTATTGGGTAATGACCTGAGTGTCTATCCGTCATACTACGAACCGTGGGGCTATACTCCACTGGAAAGTGTGGCATTCCATGTACCTACCATTACAACGGATTTAGCAGGCTTTGGCTTGTGGGCAAATTCGTTGAAGGGTAAATACAGCGAATTAAAAGATGGTGTGAAGGTTATTCACCGTTCTGATTACAACTATTCGGAAGTTGCCGATGTTATAAAGGACACTGTTTCCGAATTTTCGGGATTACCGGAGAATGTAATCAAGAATATGCGTAAGAATGCGGCAGACGTTGCTGAAAAGGCATTGTGGAAGCATTTTATCAAATATTATTATGAAGCCTATGATCTGGCATTGCGTAAAGCACAGAAAAGGCTTATTATGAATAGCTAATTGATTATTAATAAATAATTTGAGAGACATGAAAATCAAAGTAAGTAACGCGAATACTCCTAACTGGAAGGAAGTCACTGTAAAATCGCGCATCCCCGAAGAACTGAAAAAGTTGGAAGAGATGGCTCGTAACATCTGGTGGGCATGGAATTATGAGGCAACTGAACTGTTTAGAGATCTGGATGCTGATACTTGGAAAGAAGTAGGGCAAAATCCTGTTGCTTTATTAGAACGTTTAAGCTATGAAAAGCTGGAAGCGCTGGCTAAAAATAAAGCTATCGTAAAGCGCATGAACGATGTATATGCTGACTTCAGAGCTTATGTAGATACTAAGCCGGATAGCAAACGTCCTTCAGTAGCTTATTTCTGCATGGAGTATGGTTTGACACATGTTTTGAAAATCTATTCCGGTGGTTTGGGCATCTTGGCCGGTGACTACTTGAAAGAAGCATCGGACAGTAATGTAGATATGTGTGGTGTAGGCTTCTTGTATCGTTATGGATACTTTAGCCAGAGCCTTTCAATGGATGGACAGCAAATTGCTGAATACGAAGCACAGAACTTCGGTAGCCTTCCTATTGAACGCGTAATGGACGAGAACGGACAACCTATGGTTATTGACGTTCCTTATTTGAACTATTTTGTTCATGCATATGTATGGAAAGTAAATGTAGGTCGTGTGCCTTTGTATTTGCTGGATACAGATAATGAAATGAACAGCGAATTTGACCGTCCTATCACTTATCAATTATATGGTGGCGATTGGGAAAATCGTTTGAAACAAGAAATCCTGTTGGGTATCGGTGGTGTATTGCTGCTGAAGAAACTGGGTATCAAGAAAGACGTTTATCATTGTAATGAAGGACACGCTGCATTGTGCAATGTTCAGCGTTTGTGCGACTATGTAGAGGGTGGTCTTACATTTGACCAGGCTTTGGAAGTTGTTCGTTCTTCTTCTCTTTATACGGTTCATACTCCGGTTCCTGCCGGTCATGACTACTTCGACGAAGGTTTGTTTGGTAAATATATGGGTGGTTATCCTCAGCGTATGGGAATCACTTGGCAAGACTTGATGGACTTAGGCCGTATCAATCCGGGTGATGCCGGTGAGCGTTTCTGTATGTCTACATTTGCTTGTAACACTTGTCAGGAAGTAAACGGCGTAAGCTGGTTGCACGGCAAGGTTTCTCAGGAAATGTTCTCAGGCATTTGGAAAGGTTACTTCCCCGAAGAAAGCCATGTAGGTTATGTAACCAATGGTGTTCACCTTCCTACTTGGACTGCAACAGAATGGAAGAAGCTGTATGCTAAGCATTTTGCTCCTAACTTCCTGCAAGACCAGTCTAATGAAAAGATTTGGGAAGCTATCTATAATGTGCCCGATGAAGAAATTTGGAGCACACGCATGGCTTTGAAGCATAAATTGGTAGATCATATCCGTAAGCAGTTCAGCCAGAGCTGGTTGAAGAACCAAGGTGATCCTTCACGCATCGTTTCGTTGATGGAGAAAATCAATCCTAATGCGTTGTTGATCGGTTTTGCCCGTCGTTTTGCTACTTACAAGCGTGCTCACCTGTTGTTTACAGATTTGGATCGTTTGGCTAAGATTGTTAACAATCCCGACTATCCGGTACAATTCCTGTTTGCAGGTAAGGCTCATCCGCACGATGGTGCAGGCCAGGGTTTGATCAAGAAGATTGTAGAAATCTCTCGTCGTCCGGAATTCCTGGGTAAGATTATCTTCCTTGAAAACTACGATATGCAGTTGGCTCGTCGCTTGGTTTCCGGTGTTGATATTTGGATGAATACTCCGACCCGTCCTTTGGAAGCATCAGGTACATCTGGTGAAAAGGCGTTGATGAATGGTGTTGTGAACTTCTCAGTACTTGACGGTTGGTGGTTGGAAGGCTACCGCGAAGGTGCAGGTTGGGCATTGACAGAAAAGCGTACTTATCAGAATCAGGATCATCAGGATCAGTTGGATGCTGCTACTATCTACAGTATCTTTGAAAATGAGATTCTTCCGTTGTATTATGCACGTAACCGTAAGGGATATTCTGAAGGTTGGGTGAAGACTATCAAGAACTCTATTGCTCAGGTAGCTCCTCACTATACCATGAAACGCCAGTTGGACGATTACTATTCTAAGTTCTATACTAAAGAAGCTAAGCGTTTCGGTGTATTGGCAGCTAATGACTATGCAAAAGCTAAGGAATTGGCAGCATGGAAAGAAAAAGTTGCTGAAGTATGGGATTCTATTGAAATCGTTTCTTACGAAAAGACAGAAGAGTTGGCCGGTGGAAACATTGAAAGCGGAAAAGAATATATCATTAACTATGTGATTGATGAAAAGGGACTGGATGATGCAGTAGGCATTGAACTGGTTACTACTTACACCAATGCAGAAGGTAAAGAACATATCTATTCTGTAGAACCGATGGAAGTAATTAAGAAAGAAGGCAACCTGTATACTTTCCAGGTAAAACACAGCTTGTCTAATTCTGGTAGCTTTAAGGTAGCATATCGTATGTTCCCGAAGAATATCGATCTGCCTCACCGTCAGGATTTCTGCTATGTACGTTGGTTTATCTAATTTGGTTTAGATTATATCTTATAAATAATGGAAGCCGTATCCTTTGGGATGCGGCTTTCTTGTTATGATAATCCAAGTCCATAAAAATAGCCGATACCTCATAAAGAGATACCGGCTTTTTTCTGAAATATCTTGTAATCAGTTTATTTCAATAGTTCGCTCAACTTAGCTTTAATGTCTTCACCACGAAGATTACGTGCAATGATTGTACCATCCTGGTCAACCAAAACGGTAGCAGGAATAGAGTTCACGCCATAAAGTTTAGCACCTTCATTGCTCCAGCCTTTCAAGTCAGACATTTGCGGCCATGTGATGTTCAGTGCTTTGATAGCTTCTTTCCACTGTTCTGCATTTTCATCCAGAGACACACCTACAATACCGAAACCTTTAGCTTTGAATTCATTGTATGCAGCTACTACGTTAGGCATTTCCTTGCGGCAAGGACCACACCAGCTAGCCCAGAAATCAATTAAAGTATATTTGTTCTTGCTGATAAAGCTAGACAAGCTTACAGTTTCACCTTCGGGAGTCTGCATTGAGAAATCAATATATTTCTGACCTACGGCAGTCTTTTCTGAAGTTTCAATATGAGCTTTCAGTTTGTTGATACGCTCATCAGTCAGTCCGGCAGGAATCTTTTCCACTAATGCTTTCTGTCTTTCCAAGTCAAATGCTCCGGCATAAGAAGGAAGCAGATATACACCTACAGGGTTAGTAATGTTAGCTTCGATAGTCTGATAAACCATTTCCATACCGATGCTGTCTTTCTTTTCAATTTCAGCCATCACTTCTGCTACCTGTTCTTCAGTCAGGCTGGTATCGCTCTGTGCTTTCTGATACATTTCATTCATTTCTTTGCTCAAAGCCATGAAATCATTTTTAAACTTCTGATAAGCATCATTATTGGGAGTACCCGAAATTTTGCTTTCCTTGCCCAAAGTCACATTGATATTTCCATTTTCCAGGAAAAGGTCAGTGAAGAAACGTTTGTCACCTTTCATATAAGTGATGTAACGGTTTACAGCAGTATCCTGCTTGCCGGTAAACACGAAAGTACCACCTTTAACAATAGCAGAATCAAGTTTCACAAGGTCGCCACCTGCATATTCCTGCAAATAAATAGTATCACCATCAGTGATGTCTTCTACTGTACCCGTAACTTTGTAAGAGGGCGAATTTTGACAAGCCATGAAAGCCATACTTCCTGCTGCCAATAAATAAACTAATTTTTTCATTTCAATATGATTATAATTTGCCACAAAGATAGCTACTTAATTGATATGTTTGAGAAAAAAAGGTTTTTATTTTTATCGTGTGAGTAATAATCTGTGGCTTGGCATTGCTTTTTTTGGAAATAATGCACCCGCATTCAATTCCTTTGGTTATATTTGCAAAATTATATGGAATAAAAAGTAAAATCCCGCCATGTCAATGATAATAGTAGGCGTTACTCTGATCATATCACTTTCTTTTGCTTTAATATTGGTGATTAGTAGAGAGAGAACTCAGAGGCGCAAAATACAAGCAGCAAAACAGTTTCATGAAGCAGTATGGAATAATGCGCATGAGTTTATCTTTTTGATAGATAAATCTCTGAACATATCGCATACCAATTATTATGCAGTATGTAATCTTCCTGTTAATGAGGAAAGAAAACACTTTGGAGACATATTGCAGTGCCGCTATGCCAGGGAACTGGAAAAATGTGCTAACAATAACAAGTGTAATGGGTGCCTTATACGTAGCAAGATAGAAAATCTGTTTGCAGAACATACCTCTTTCAACAATCTTGAGACTGCAATGGATATCCAGTTTGCTTCCCGTCCTTCCGGTGTTTATAATATGCTCGTTTCCGGGCGCTATTTGGTGCTGGATAAAAAAGAATATGTTCTTTTGACGGTGCATGATATTAATGAAGAATATGAATTGAAGTCATCACTAAAACACAGCAATGAGAAATTCCTTTGTTTCTTTGATAATGTGACCGTGGGATGCGCCATTTGCGACAAAGATGGAAAGTTGGTTGAAGTGAATGATACCTACGTGCGATATATGGGCATCCAGTCAAAGGAAGATGCGGTGAATTTGCTTAATATTTATACCAATCCATGTGTAAATGAGGAATATAAGGATATGATGAAAGCCGGTATTCCTATATCCGGAGAAGTGAAGTATGATTATGAGAAGATCAATCAATCTTATGTAAAGAGTTGCCATCAGGATGTGCATTATTTCCGTTTTATCGTAAACTATATGCGTGATTCTCATGGCGCCGTAGAAAATATCCTGATTATTTGGGTAGAGAATACCCTTATCCATAAGACACTGAGGCAGAACGCCACGTTCCGTGAAATGATTACTTATGCATCTTCTATTTCCAAGATAGGATTCTGTTCTATCAACCTGGTAAAGAATGAACAACTGGTGACACCGGAATATTTAAAGAACCTGGGTGTGAAAGAAGGTACGAACCTGCGTCATATCTTTTCCAATCTGGAGCATGCCCATGCCGAAGATCGTGAGTTCTTCCGGAAATATGTGGAAAGGGCTTTCTATGAAAAGATGGAGCCATTGGAAAAGAATGTCCGTATCTTGATAGACGGTAAGTATCGATGGATCAAGCAATACCTTATTCAGCAGACTTTTGATCCCGAGAACAAAGCTGTTATTCTGGCAGGTGTCAATGTGGATATCGATGCACAGAAACAGACGGAAGAAGCACTGCGTGAGGCAAAAGAACGTGCAGAAAGTTCGGATCAATTGAAATCCGCTTTCTTGGCAAATATGAGCCATGAGATACGCACCCCGTTGAATGCCATTGTGGGTTTCTCTAATTTGCTGATGAATGCGGACAGTAAAGAGAACTTTGATAGTTTCAAGCAGATCATAGAGCAAAACAGTGCGTTATTATTGCAGTTGATAGGCGATATTCTGGACTTGTCAAAGATAGAATCCGGAACATTGGAATTTATTTGGAGCAATGTGAATATCAATGCGATGATGTATGACTTGGAGAAAGTATTCCAGTTGCGTAACAAGAATAATCCGGAGGTTGAGATTCGGTTTGTTCCCGGACTGAAAAGTTGCATCATACGCTCTGAACGCCAACGCCTGATCCAGGTCATATCCAATCTGCTAACCAATGCCATGAAGTTTACCACCAAGGGAAGCATCACAATGGGGTATGAGCAGCGTGGGGATGGAATGTATTTCTATGTCAGGGATACAGGTTGTGGAATCCCGAAGGAGAAACAGGAACAGGTGTTCCAGCGTTTTGTACAATTGGATAGCTTTAAGCAGGGTACAGGATTGGGACTTTCCATTTGTAGCAGCATCATTAAGATAATGGAAGGACAAATCGGCGTCACATCCCAACCCGGAGAAGGTTCTACTTTCTGGTTTACATTGCCGGTAAAACCTATTATCGGGGGCGATAATGAAGGAGAAATTGTCCGCACGATGGAGAATTATTAATTTTAATAGCAAATACTACTTTCATTCTTGAAAAATAGCGTATTTTTGCAGCTCAATTACAATAGGAGTATGCAGAATTCAAATTATATAATAGAGGTAAAGGATGTTTCCAAGTCTTTTGGCGATAAGACAGTATTGGATAATATCAACCTATACGTAAAGAAAGGTGAGTTTGTGACTATCTTGGGACCCTCCGGATGTGGCAAGACCACCCTTTTGCGTTTAGTAGCCGGTTTCCAAACGGCTTCGGAAGGAGAGATCAGAATAGCCGGAAAGGAAATAACACAAACCCCGCCTCATAAGCGGCCGGTAAACACCGTGTTCCAAAAGTATGCTTTATTTCCCCATCTGAATGTATTCGATAACATTGCTTTCGGACTGAAACTAAAGAAGATTCCCAAGCAGACGATAGAAAAGAAGGTAAAAGCAGCCCTCCGCATGGTGGGAATGACCGATTACGAGTATCGCGATGTCAACTCCCTTTCGGGCGGACAGCAACAGCGTGTAGCCATAGCCCGTGCCATTGTAAATGAGCCGGAAGTATTGCTGTTGGACGAACCGTTGGCAGCCCTCGACCTGAAGATGCGTAAGGATATGCAAATGGAATTGAAAGAGATGCACAAAAGTCTGGGAATCACCTTTGTATATGTCACCCATGACCAGGAAGAAGCATTGACCCTGAGCGATACCATCGTAGTGATGAGTGAAGGAAAGATACAACAGATAGGTACTCCCGTAGATATCTACAATGAACCCATCAACTCTTTTGTAGCCGACTTTATAGGCGAAAGCAATATTCTGAACGGAACCATGATAAAAGACAAACTGGTCCGTTTTGCAGGAATAGAGTTTGAGTGTGTGGACGAAGGTTTTGGCGAGAATATGCCCGTAGACGTAGTGGTGCGTCCCGAAGATTGGTATATCTTCCCGGATTCGGATGCTGCCCAGATTTCCGGCGTGGTTACTTCCTCCATCTTCAAAGGCGTTCATTATGAAATGGTGATAGAAGCAAACGGGTACGAGTTCATTGTGCAAGATTACCATCACTTCGCAGTGGGAGAGAAAGTTGGCCTGCTGGTGAAGCCTTTCGATATTCATATCATGAAGAAAGAACGGGTATGCAATACTTTTGAAGGAGAATTGATAGATGAAACCCATGTGGACTTCTTGGGCTGTCACTTTGAATGCCTTCCGGTAAAAGGTATGGAACCGGGTGCGAAAGTAAAGATACAGGTAGCATTCCAGGATATTATTTTGCAAGATAACGAAGAAGATGGAACCTTAACCGGAGATGTGCGTTTTATCCTTTATAAAGGCGATCATTACCACCTCACCGTTTCATCGGACTGGGGCGAGGACATCTTTGTAGATACCAATGATGTGTGGGACAATGGCGACCATGTAGGTATCAGCATCCTGCCCCAGAGTATAAAAGTAACCCAGATTGTAGAATCATAATAAGAAACGAGGTGCTCAGAACGATACGATTATTCTTGTCTTCACGTAAAAGCTGGACTATTCCCTACGTGATATTTTCCGCGGTATTTGTTGTTCTTCCGCTACTATTGATAGTGGTTTATGCATTTATGGATGATGCAGGCCATTTCACGTTTGGTAATTTTGCCAAATTCTTTGCCCATCCCGAGGCGATCAATACATTTGTTTACTCCATTGGCGTAGCCATTATTACCACGGTGGTATGTATCCTGTTGGGATACCCCGCCGCCTATATCCTTACGCAGACGCGGATGAAGTATGCATCTACTATCGTGGTGCTGTTTATCCTGCCCATGTGGGTGAATATATTGATACGCACACTGGCTACGGTGGCATTGTTCGACTTTATGGACGTGCCGTTGGGCGAGGGAGCTTTGATTTTCGGTATGGTGTACAACTTCCTGCCTTTCATGATTTATCCTATCTATAATACCTTGCAAAAACTGGATAAGAGTTATGTGGAAGCGGCACAGGATTTGGGAGCGAATCCCGTTCAGGTATTCTTTAAGGCAGTGCTGCCACTGTCCATGCCGGGTATCGTAAGCGGCATACTGATGGTATTCATGCCCACTATCTCTACCTTTGCCATTGCCGAATTGCTGACCATGAACAATATCAAACTGTTTGGTACCACCATTCAGGAGAATATCAATAACAGTATGTGGAACTATGGTGCGGCACTTTCCCTGATTATGCTGTTCCTGATCGGAGCGACCACTTTGCTGGCATCGGATGAGAAAGATAATAATGAAGGAGGTGGACTATGGTAAAGAGAATACTGTGCCAGGGATACCTGTGGCTGCTTTTGCTGATGCTTTACGCACCTATTTTCATTATAATGATTTATTCGTTCACCGAGGCGAAAGTACTGGGTAACTGGACCGGGTTTTCCACTAAACTCTATTCGTCCCTGTTCGTTTCCGGCACGCACCATTCGCTTACCAATGCGTTGATTAATACATTGACTATTGCCTTGATAGCCGCTACCGTGTCTACTTTGCTGGGCAGCATTACCGCCATCGGTATTTTCAACCTGCGTGCCCGTGCGCGCAGGGCCATCGGTTTCATCAATAACATTCCTATTTTGAATGGTGATATAATAATAGGTATATCCTTGTTCTTGCTGTTTGTTTCGCTGGGCATCCCCCAGGGATATACCACGGTAGTGCTGGCACATATCACCTTCTGTACTCCTTACGTGGTGCTGAGTGTGCTTCCCCGATTGAAACAGATGAACCCCAATATCTATGAAGCCGCCCTCGACCTGGGAGCGACACCCATGCAGGCGCTTCGCAAAGTCATTGTCCCTGAGATTCTTCCGGGCATGATTTCCGGCTTCATGCTGGCAGTCACCCTGTCTATTGATGATTTTGCCGTGACGGTGTTCACCATCGGCAACGAAGGATTGGAGACACTCTCTACCTATATTTACGCCGATGCGCGAAAAGGTGGACTTACTCCCGAACTTCGTCCGCTTTCAACCATTATATTTGTATTGGTGCTGGTATTGCTTGTTATAATCAACCGCCGCGCCGGCAAGAAAAAGGAGGAATAGAGAATGATGAAGATAAATAAATGGATAGTGGCATGTGCCTGTGGGCTACTCTCATTGACCGGACTAACCGGATGCTATAACACGGAACCCCGTGAAAAGGTACTGAAAATATATAATTGGGCGGATTACATAGATGAAGATGTGCTGGCTGAGTTCCCCGAATGGTACAAGGAGCAGACAGGCGAAGATATACGGATCGTCTATCAGACTTTCGATATCAACGAAATCATGTTGACCAAGATAGAACGCGGTCACGAAGATTTTGATGTGGTTTGCCCTTCGGAGTATATCATTGAGCGCATGTTGCGCAAGAACCTGTTGCTGCCCATTGATACGGTTTTCGGCCAGACACCCAACTACCTGCACAATGAATCTCCTTATATCCGCGAACAGTTGGATAAACTGAGTCAGCCGGGGCGCCGTGCCTCAGACTATGCCATCGGGTATATGTGGGGAACGGCGGGTATTCTTTATAATACGGACTTTGTGCCCGATGCAGATGCCAAGACGTGGGCGAGCCTTTGGAATCGTAAATATAAGGATAAAATCCTGATGAAAGAGAGCTACCGTGATGCTTACGGCACAGCGTTGATCTATGCCAATGCTGAGGATCTGAAAGAAGGCAAAGTTACGGTAGAAGAACTAATGAATGACTATTCGCAGGCATCCATCAATGCGGTGGAAAAGTATTTGAAAGCAATGAAGCCTTTGATTGCCGGTTGGGAAGCAGACTTTGGAAAGGAGATGATGACCAAAGGCAAGGCGTGGCTCAATATGACTTGGAGTGGTGATGCCGTGTGGGCGATAGAGGAAGCAAAAGGGGTAGGTGTGAACCTGGATTATGAAGTTCCCATAGAAGGGAGTAATGTGTGGTATGACGGTTGGGTGATTCCTAAATATGCCAAGAATAAGAAGGCTGCCAGTTACTTCATTAATTACTTGTGCCGTCCGGAAGTCGCTTTGCGGAATATGGAAACTTGCGGTTATGTCAGTTCGGTGGCTACTCCCGAGATTCTGGAAGAGAAGATCGATACTACTTTGAATTACTTTGCCGATCTGAGTTATTTCTTTGGTCCCGAAGCGGATAGCATACAGATAGATAAGGTGCAATATCCCGACCGTAAAGTGGTGGAACGGTGTGCCATGATTCGTGATTCCGGTGATAAGACGGAGTTAGTATTGGAAATGTGGTCACGTGTAAAAGGTGATAATCTGGGAGTAGGGGTTGTAATTGTTATCTTGGTTTCCCTTGGTGTTATGGTAGTCTTTACGGCGTATAAGCGGATTCAGCGTTATCAGCATGAAAAGGCACAGCGGAGACGCAGGCATCATCGCAGAAAGAAAAAACTGTAACGTAGGGGCGGGTTCCAAACCCCATAGCCGTCAATCTAAGTTTTTTATAGTTAAATAAAAGGTGGCTATATCTATCC
>CABMPB010000052.1 GCA_902388365.1 uncultured Bacteroides sp.
GAACACCTATATTTAAAACAATTTCAGAAGGATAAGAATACCTACCTTTTATTTACTAGGATTCCTTAGCCTGACGGCTATGGGATTGAATCCGCCCAAATATACAAAGCAAACTGTTATCGGGCAGATTCAATCTGCCCCTACAGTAAAACGACTTATCCTTTCAGCCCTCCATAATAGGCATCCAACAATTTTTTAGCAGCTATAAATGAAGTCAGACGTCCGTTCAACACTTCATTTTCTTTTACCGGAAGCATGGCAGCTATCGTTTCATTATTATAGAAGCTATCACGAAGATGCTCATTGATAGACTCATACATCCAGTACTTAGCTTGCTCGTTCCGGCGATATTCAAAGTATCCGTTTGCTTTCACAAAATCAAAATATTCATCAATCATATCCCATATTTCTTTGATGCCGATACCATAGAAACCGGAATAAGTCAGCACCTTAGGGCTCCAACCCGAATCGGGAGCCGGAAACAGATGCAATGCATTGCGGAAATGGCTGGCTGCCAGTTTGGCTTTTTCAATGTTACTACCATCAGCCTTGTTTATCACAATGCCATCCGCCATCTCCATGATACCTCTCTTTATGCCTTGCAATTCATCACCTGTACCTGCCAGTTGAATCAACAAAAAGAAGTCCACCATGGAATGCACGGCAGTTTCGCTTTGTCCCACTCCCACTGTTTCCACAAATATCTTATCAAACCCTGCCGCTTCACAAAGAATAATCGTTTCACGGGTTTTGCGGGCTACTCCGCCCAAAGAGCCTGCTGACGGGCTAGGGCGTATAAACGATTCCGGATGAACGGACAGCTTCTCCATACGGGTTTTATCCCCCAAAATACTTCCCTTGGAACGTTCGCTGCTGGGGTCTATGGCAAGGACAGCAAGTTTACCGCCTTTTTCGAGAACATGGAGTCCGAATACATCAATCGAAGTACTCTTTCCGGCACCGGGCACACCACTGATGCCGATACGTTGGGATTTGCCCGAATAAGGCAAACATTTCTCAATTACTTCCTGGGCAATAGCTTGATGCTCCGGCTTAACGCTTTCTACCAAAGTGACTGCCTGGCTTAATACCGTTACATCACCTTTCACGATTCCTTCTACATACTCGCCTACGGAAAACTGGCGACGGCGAGGTTTCTTATTCAGTTTCAAGTAAGGATTTACAATGGATGGCTGGGCAATTCCTTTGTTTACAGTCAATCCTTTATATTCTTCACTATTTTCAGGATGTTCCATAGTTATTTTTTTGAGGTTACTTTTACTTTGATAATTATCTTCGGGTTGTTAGGATCGTTGGTTATCATCAAGACACGCGGGCTTCCCTTCACTTTTTTCAGGTTATTGCCGAAAGCGGTAATCTTCATCTTGGTAGATGCACCCGGTTTCAGGACACGTTTCTTCAACTGAACGCCCAAGGCAGAGTTAAATACCTGCAAGTCACGAATTTCCAGATTCGATTTTCCTTTATTCGTTACAATGATCGTATGAGATTTCTTTTCATCGCTTGCCAATGTACCCATTTCCAGTTCTTTGGCAGACAAATGGATGGCAGGAGGATTTAAGCGTTCTTGCTGGCTGATATTGGAGAAGTCCGGCAGCAATACGGCAGAAACCGGAATTTCATTTTCCTCTCCTACTTTATCGCCGGGAAAACGGGACAAGTACACAGAAGCGGTAGTCAGCCCCAGTTTAGGCAGTTTTTCCGTGTCAAGGGTTACTTTTATTTTACCGGTACGCCCACGACCCAGTTTTTCAGGAGTGGCAACAGCGCTTAGGTAAGGCGGTAAATGCATCAATACCGGCGTGTATAGTTTATCCGAAGTATTGGCAACCAATAGTTCTATAACCGGTTTTTCGCCTTTGTTGGCATCTTCAAATTCCAATTCTTCCTTGTTTAAGCGGATAGCTCCGATTTGGAAAGGATGGGTGAATGTATAGTTTTTGGGATCAGCCGTCACTTCGCCACGAATAGCCAGATAGATAGGCTGAGGAGAGGCATTGCAATAAATGCCCACGCTTTTTTGGAAACGCCCGATGGCTTTAGCATCAAAAGTAGAACTTACCGTTCCGCTCTTTCCGGGAGCAATCGGTTCTTTGGTCCAATCAGCGATCGTGCAACCGCAGGAAGTGGTGACATTGGATATAACCAATGGTTTATCCCCACTGTTGGTGATTTTAAAGGTAGCCGTTGCCGGATTCTTCCATAATATAGTTCCAAATTCGTGCGTTGTTTTATCAAATGATGCTTTTGGTTGTGCAAAAGCAGATGTCCCCACTCCCAGCAACACACTTATTATCAGTAATATGCCCTTCATACAAGTTTTATTCTTCGTTTAAAGAACAAAGGTAAGGAAAAAAAGCATTACCTTTGCACACAAAGGTGTTAAAACAAACAGATAAAATAACAAACACGAGATTTATGAAAACATTAAAAAATTATGCATTTGTATTGGTGGCCATGATGGCTATGTTATGTTTCTCCTCCTGTGAAGACGATGAGGAAAGAGGATTCGACATTTCGGGCATGTATGGCAAAACCTGGTGTGGAGATATGGGATTTGGAGATAGGCGCGGAGAACCTCTCTACAGTTATATAGAATTCATTTCCGGAGCATCATCCGATCACGGTGTAGGAACAGAAGAACGGCGTTACCAATATGATGATGCCTATTATAACACATTCAAATTCGATTGGGAAATTCAAGATGGTTGGTTATATCTGTATTATTCGGATGGAGATAGACTAATCATTAAATATCCATCAGTCTCTCACAACCGCTTTTACGAAACGGCTGAAGATGGCTTTGAAATAGAATTAGAATGGGTAGATGGCAGAAGCGCAAAGAAGTTAGATAAGAAATAAGGCGGAGAGTGTCCAAACACTAAAGTAACTACCAAATTGTTCACCGTAGGGGCGGATTGAATCCGCCCGATAACAGTTTGTCTTATGTATTCGGGCGGATTCAATCCGCCCCTACAGCAAAAATGATAGCAAAATTAGCATTGACACACTTGCTTTTCCTTCTTTCATTCCACCATCACCTTATACCCCGACGTATGCCCTCCGAACTCCGGAGCATAAGCAGACTGAATACTTGCAATACCCGCCTGATACTCCCCTATCCTATTCACATACACCTGATATTCTATTACATAAGTTCCTTTTCGCATCCGGTCAATAAAGAACTGGGTAGAAGCATCTTTTGTTGCCTGATAATACCCTAAAGCATTTCCCCAGCGGTAACCGGAAATAACCTGCATCGGCTCCATACAAGCCGCACGATCATCCTTTACCTGAACAAAGTCCATGTCGCGATCCGCTTTCACCGTTAAACGGACGGTGATCTTATCACCTACCTTTAGCGCAGTTGTTTCATTCAGAGCCTCATCACCTTTGTACAGTTGGCGGCTGATAGACAAAGCATTACCCTGTTCACCCACCTTATCCATACTTTCCAGATATTGTGCATAAACGGCTCCCCAACCCATTCCGGCGCCTTCCTTATCTACCGTTACCTTCTTTATATTCATCACATCACCGGTCAATGTTCTCTTCACATAACCGATAGCATCATTAGCCGGAGTCTGAACGACCTCTTTACCTAAAGAAATCTTCACTCCTCCTGTATTCGCCAGCAAATCAGAAGCCCCCGTGCTTACCAAAGCATACACAGCATTGGCCGTAGCTATGGGAGTATCCCAAGTCTGCGTCTGTTTCTGTTTCAGCAACCAGCATTTCATTTCATCAAGTACCTTCGTATCTTTAGTAATACGCTGCACAGCCTCCATAGCCGCAACTTCAGTAGGGATCTTATAACTGAACCAAGAATAATGAGCCTTAGGAGTATCAAAGTAACGTCCCATTTCATCCGTCATTACAGAATACTCCATCAATGACTGCATAAACTCTTTCGCTTGAGCCGTCTTACCGGCCTGTTGCAGGATAATAGCTCCCAACGCCTTCCCATAAATGCTCAACTCAGTCGCTTTACCCGCCAACTTATCAATGAAATATTGGTTTACCTTTTTATCAACCGCAACATCACCATCTAAAGCACATATATATAAGTATCTCAAAGCCTCCTCAGAATGCCTAAGTCCGGTACTCCCTTTCTTCTCCGCTTCTTTCATTGATTTGTATTCTTTCCCGGCTTGCGCACCCAGATAATTCATACCTTTCTGATACATATTCCGTACCTCACCATCCATCGCCATACCCGCCATAGAATGAAGGCGGGCCAGCATTTCCATCACCTGGGTAGTGACATAGCGACTACCCTCCATGCCTTTATACCAACTCCATGCACCCTCTGCATTCTGCAATCCTCCCAACTTATCCACAGAAACAGCCAACCGGCTATTCATCGTATTCAAGTCGAATAAAGTTGCAATACGTTCTTTTTGTTCCGCTTCATTGGTAGCTTCGGCCAGCCAAGGCGTTTCAGCCAACAGGATATTTTTCAACTCCTGATTCTTTTGCAGGTTACTCATAAAGGTTTCTTTTGTACCTCCCTGCGCCTTCCAGCTATCAAACACCTGCTTGATGCGAGGATTCGCTTTTACCATATAGGAAGCCAACGAATTAGCATAATAAGCTGTAGCCCAGGACAAAGCATCCTCATTCTGAGGATTGGCAACCACCGGCAAAGCCTGTACGGCATACCAAGCCGGGTTGCTTGTAAACTCTACCGTCAATCGCTGTTCGGAAGCGGTCTTGCTATGCTTGTTGAACAAATCTTCCAAAGAGAAAGTATAATTCCCTTTTCCGTTCACATTCAAAGGAACGGTTTCAGTCACCCACTGCTTGTCTGTCAAGACAGGGATATAACGCTGTTCGCCGTCGCTGAACGTACCTCTGTCTGCCACCATTCGGCATGCCAGAACGGAATATTTATCATTTACATTAAATGCAAAGTTCACCTGTCCGGTCTCTCCGGCTTTCACTGAGAAGTTCTGCTTTTGTGAATAGTACACCTTCTCCGTTTCCGGATTAAATAATTCCATCCGCACCGTTCCATTTACCGCTTTATCCGATAAATTGATTAATGAAGCAGCAATATTCGCCTTATCGCCTACACGTGCAAAACGAGGCATATTGGGTTGAAGCATAAACTCCTTGCTAGCTGTAGCCGTAGCTTCTATTTGCCCGTAATCCACATTCTTGGTATGTGCCAGTGCCAAGAACTGCCATTGGGTCAAGCTTTCCGGCAAGACAAATGATATGCTGACTTCCCCCTTTTCATTGGTACGAAGCTGGGGATAGAAGAATGCCGTTTCAGCAAAGTTTTCACGCACCTGAATATCACCTGTCTCTGCCAATTCCTCTGTACTGACCACTTCCGATTCTGCCAATACCCCATCAGCCATTGCATCCTCCATGACTATAGCCGATTGCTTCATGGCAGTATTTCCTGCCGACATATTCGCCATGCCCCTTATTTTTACAGAGCCGGTGAGCGAAGCACGAGGAGAGGAACCATATCCTACAATCATAGCTTCTTCCAATCGGTTTGCATTAGGAATCAACAGTTCACTATACTTTAACGAAGGATAATCCAGCCGCTTCAAAGGAAAATCAACATTCAAATAAGTGTTGCTCACATACGTTGTGTTCCAATAAGTATTCGGAACCGGACGATAAAAGTTCAGCCCGAAAGGCAACCTATGTTTCTGATAAAGTTTATCCAGAGAAGCATCATACATCGTAGCCAGCAATTCGGCATCTGCCGGACGTCCATCCGGATAGAGCACGCTCAGTTTCCATTCTTCCTGTTGTCCCGGACGAAGTTTATCACGGAAAGCAGTCCATTTTAATTGCAATTTCTTTTCCGGTACAGGCTTCACAATCTGTGCATTATGAGAATAAAGTTGCCCATCTTTCACAAATGCCAGACTGACCAGGACACCATCACCATATTTTTCCTCATAAGAGAAACGGAAGCTTACTACAGAATCAGAAAGCTGAATGCGTTTGCTCTCCAATCGCTTGTTTCCCGCAAAAACATCATATAGCAAATACACATTCTTTTCACTGCTACCTATATATATAGTAGCAGGAAATTCATTCTCATCCTGATAGAACCAATCAGCAGTTACAACAGGCGGACGTTTATCATTCAACGAGAACAGAATAAAATCGCCACTCGCCACGCATTCCCTGCCTTGTGCATCCTTGGCGGAAAGTTTCAAACGGTAATTGCCGGAAGGCAGTGCATAAATGGATTCCGGTACAAATTTCTTATTAGATGGCGCAGTTCCTGTCAACACACTCTTGCCTTCTTTTATTTGTCCGTTTTCCTGTTCTTCTATTTCAATCACCTGATAAGTGATTTGAGTATCAACCGGCTGACCGGAAAGATTTGCAGCACTCAGTTCAATCTCTGCTTTCTTCTCTTTTACCAGTTTATCAAGCAGATTATCAATTCTCAGTACCATCGAAGTAGTTCCCAACGGCAATGACAAATTTCCCTGCTGGGTTTCACCTGCCCCATCGGTCACATCCGCCGTTACCTTATAAGTATAATACCATGAGGAATTCTTTTTCATATCCGAGTCCACTTCAAAACGAACCGGAATGCTGAACTTGCCATCGGCATCCGTCACCACATCCCCACTCCAAGCAGCAGAACGGGTTCCCATAAACCGCCAGAACCAGGAGAATGAACGGACAATGTCATAATGCACTTTCGCATTCTGCACAGGCGCACCGGCAAAAGTCTTTGCCACACCGGTCAGTTGTATGGAGTCTCCTACTTGATACTCAGTCTTTACAGGTTCAAATGTCACATCGAAAGTAGGACGTTTGTACTCCTCCACTTTGAAACGAACAGACGTATTCCCTGCTTTCAAAGTAAAGTTCCCGGTCAGACAAGGAGAAGGCAGTGCAAACTGTCCGCTGAACGAACCGAAACTATTCGTTTTCACATCCACTTTGCCCACTTCGTTATTGTTTGCATCATATAGGGAAACCGTATAACTCTTATCTGCAAGCACATGGGTGGAATCTTGTTGCATTTCATACGCCAGCCCCGACACATACACCGTCTGCCCCGGACGATAAATGGAACGGTCTGTAAACAGTTGCAACAAATCAGTTGTCTTATTGCCTTTCTGATAATAATAATCGTTCTTCCAAAGATGTCTGACAGGCATTGTATTATCTGCCGCCGTGCGCACATTGTACAGCACATTCCTATCACGCAGGAAGTCAAGCCTCAACGTACCTTTCCCGTCCGCCTGATAGGTATGTTCGGGCAAATAACCTCCTCCTTTTTGAGTATAAGTAACCACTTCCGCATCAGGAACAGGCTGTCCGGTCATAGCATCTACAATCACCAGTTCCAGTGCATTATCAGGCAAAGGACGATAAATAGCCTTCAAAGTTGTGACATACAGGAAAGTTCCTTCCGAAGTACCTTTCTTGCCATCAGGCACAGCTTTCAGCAAATAAATCCCCGGCTGGGGAGCCTGTATGGTCAGTGTTGTATCTGCATTTAAATAATTGGCAGTAGGCTTTAAAGAAAAATGTTCTTCGCGTTGCAAAGAAGTGTACTTGCTTTCAAAATTCTTAGTCCTGTTTTGCAAGACAGCAGAAGTTACGGGCAAGTTCACCTTATATAATTGCAAGGTGATACCTGTTAAGTTCTTATAGCTCACCTTCAAATCCTGCTTTTCACCCGGATAAGCCGGAGATATTTCCAATGAAAGTGTTGCATTCAATATTTCTTTCTCGATATTCTTAAACTGGTTAATTCCGTCATAATGAGGGTATTTTGCTATTCCTTCACGAATCACCTGCAAACGCTCCACTTGATTATTTTGGTTTTGCAGGAATTGCGCCAATGAAAGATAGACTCTGGGAGCAGTCTTTACGGCAGAATATTTATTAATCCATCCCCGAAGTTCCTGTTGGCATACCTGATTCGGAAAGTTTTGCGGGAAGGAACGGTATAAATAATTCAAAGCATCTATTCCCGTCAACAGCCATGCCGGGCGGTCTGTTTCCGTATCATAAGCCATTAGTAAAGACTGGTAAACCTGCATGATAGCTGCCGAGAAGTCACAATCAGATTCGGGCACAATGGAATATGCCATAAACTGCTCTATGGTGTTCACTTCCGAAGGTAAACTATTGGTCTGATTGCCCTTTGAGGCGGCTTGCCATCTGTATTGCTTCATGGTTTGCAGGGCACGCTGCGCCAATAAATTATACAAGTTATCACGGAAATACCTCTTACTGGTTTCTCCCACTTTCACCATAGGCTTCAGTTTTTCGACCGGGACAAGCAATAGCCGGTCTTTATCTTTTAGTGATAACCGGAGATAATTAAATCCTTGCTTCACATCGTTCCGCATGGTCATTTCGCCCAAGATGGAATATAGCACGGCTTTATCTTCTATATTGGTAGTCCGGGAAGCCCACTGTTCCAAGCCTTTCATATCCACACTCAGACTATCGGGAGTCAGCAGGGCACGATATTGCATGGCAGTGAGATATGCCTTCATCATTTGAGGTACATTTTGCTCTGCTTTTGCTTTATCGTATATTTTCATTGCTTCGGAGACAACCGATTTGGGCAAGTCCTTTCCTTCCAATACTTCCAGATCTTTCCACATTTTGTCATAGGTTTGTGCTTGTACAGGAGCTAAAAAGCTCATTATCAATAGCACTATCAAAGAGAAATAACGAATATTCATATCAAAACTATTTTAGTTTATACTGATTCCTATTTAACAAATAAACGAAATATTAGTTTAAACACTGCACCCCTTTTAATTAAAATAACTAAATTCCATTTGTTTGAGCTTTCTCTATCCACCAAAAGTGCTACATTTGCCTTTATATAAAATTAAAGCCACTATGAAGAAAGAAGAATTGATGCGGAAAGCGATAGAGCTTTCCATAGAGAATGTAGCAAATGGCGGAGGTCCTTTCGGAGCTGTCATTGCTAAAGACGGAAAAATTATCGCAACGGGGGTGAATCGTGTAACCTCACAATGCGACCCCACGGCACATGCCGAAGTGAGTGCCATTCGTGCCGCTGCCACAAAACTGGGTACATTCAATTTAAGCGGATGCGAGATTTATACTTCTTGCGAACCTTGCCCCATGTGCCTGGGAGCTATTTACTGGGCGCGGCTGGATAAAATGTATTATGCAAATAATAAGACGGATGCCAAGAATATCGGTTTCGATGATTCATTTATTTATGATGAACTAAGCCTGCAACCTTCCGCCCGTAAATTGCCTGCTGAGATTTTATTGCCGGAAGAAGCCATCAAGGCGTTTCAGCAATGGATGGAAAAGGCGGATAAGGTGGAGTATTAAAGAATGCGGACGTGGACGATGCCCTAAACATTCTGTAATTTGCAAACAGAAAAGGAGAAACAGAAATGAATACACTGAAGTACAAAGGTTATATTGGCACTGTTAACTACAGTGATGAAGATGAAGTTTTTTTCGGTAAAGTTGAAGGCATTAATGGATTGGTAACCTTTGAGGGAGAGAGCGTAAAAGAATTAAAAACGGCCTTTGAAGAAGCCGTTGATGATTATTTAGCCTATTGCAAGGAAAAGGGAATTTCGCCCGATAAAAAATACTCCGGTATACTGAATATCCGCATTTCTCCGGATGTCCATAGCCGCATTGCCAAGCTTGCTTTGGAAACTGGTACAACTATCAATAGTTACATTAAAAATGCATTAGAGCAGCAGATTAAACTTGCACATTGAAATAGAAGCTATGTGATAAGTAGGATTATCTCCCCAATTATATCATAGCTAAAAAGTTTGAGGTTCAAATTTCATAGTGTTAAATCATCGCGCAGCCTCCCCCTTTTGAAGGGGGCAAGGGGGATGTTCTCTTGGAAATGATTAGGGTACCTCGCTATGGTAAGTAACCCAACAAAAGAGAACATCCCCCTTAAATCCCCCTTAAAAAGGGGGAGGCTGCGCGATGATTTAACAATGCCTTCCTTAGCTTGACGACTATAGGATAAGCCTCTCCCCTACAAAAACTTTAATTCACATCGCCATTAAAGAGATCCTCATTCAATATCTTTGCAAACTTCACAGCACCCACATCAGAAGTTAGGTGGTTAGCATCATGGAAGTCATCCTCCTCAAAACGATCATCTTTAAAATAATCAGACCAATACACATTGTCCCATTTATCGGCTAGTTGCTCTATCGCCCCATACATTTTCTGTAATTGTGCGCTATCGGCCAGTTCGTAATACTTTCTATACGTGGGAGGGATAACGATATACAATTCTATTCCCCTATCATGACACAACTTTGCCACATTATTCATTCGCTGCACGTTTTGCCGGTACACTCTCTCCGCTTTCTCATTTTTCAATGCTGTATGCATCTTCATAGATCTGGAAATATCAGCCAACCATTTTTCTTCTTTATCAGATAAATCATATTTATGATCCAACCCCAATGAATCACAATACGTCGTCTTATCCCGAAGAATATAATGTTTAGACCATTTCTCAAAAGCTACATCCCATGTGGAAATCAATTCTACAGAATGCCTCCAATCATTATCAAAAGAAAGATCCATGTATATTTTATGATATGCTATTTTATCATCCTCTTTTCTAATCTGAAAGAACACACCTTCCTCATATTCATCACTCCACAGAGCTTGGAAAGAAACTCCCCAAATCACCCTTTTTAAATGAGGCAAATCATCTATATATTTCTCCAACTGGGCCTCATTGTAACGGAACCATTGCCCCGAAATAGCCAAATTATAAGTACTATCTGGCAAATAAGAGGGATCAATTCCATAATCCACTACAGAACTACCTATAATCATATTCTTTATCCCTTCCCCTTTCTTCTCCAACAAATACCGTTTATAGGTATATGGATTAGGCACTTGGCGCAACATATATTCCAAACCGATGGCGCACAACAATAAAGGCAAAGAAAACAAACAAAGATATTTTAAAAACTTTTTCATAACTGATTAGAATTGGAAATAAATAAACTCCTCTTGCTTGCCGGCAAGCAAAAGCGTTGCAATAAACAGCACATAATAAGTTCCCCACCGCACGGTGCGATAGCGAAGAATTCCCCGACTTTCCAGTTGCAACCCGAATTGCTTTTCGCGTTGCAGCCATTCCACCACCAACAATATAATAATGTATATCAATGCCTTCTTTCCATACTCAGGCATACAGAGATGAAACTTGGTAACCATGCAAACCATATAGTCCCATGCTTGCCGAATGGTTTCGGCCCGGAAAATAATCCAGCCCACAGCAGCCAGTAAGAAGGTAAACGTCATTTGGCACATTTCCCTCAACCCGGGCAAGCGTTTTCCTTTTGCCACCACATCGGTATATTTCCGGTTTTTACCCAAAACGAACAATGGGAAAAAGAGCAGTGCATGGAAAGCTCCCCAACACACAAACGTCCAGTTTGCACCATGCCAAAACCCGCTTACCAAAAAGATAATCAACGTATTACGAGTCACTTTCCATCTGCCGCAACGGCTGCCGCCCAAAGGGATATAAATATAATCCCTGAACCAAGTAGTAAGCGAGATATGCCAACGACGCCAAAACTCTGCTATATCCCGGGAGAAATAAGGGAAATTAAAGTTACGCATCAGATTGATGCCAAACAAACGGGCCGTGCCGATGGCAATATCGGAATATCCGGAAAAGTCTCCATAGATTTGAAAAGTGAAGAAGATGGCTCCCAGGAACAGATTAAGTCCGTCCAAGGTTTGATATTCATCAAAAATCAGATTGACTGCCACGGCACAATTATCTGCAATGACCATTTTCTTGAACAATCCCCATAGAATCTGCCTCATGCCGTCCACCGCCTTTGCATAGTCAAAGGTACGGGGAGCAAGAAATTGAGGTAACAGATTGGTTGCCCGTTCAATAGGCCCCGCCACTAACTGGGGGAAAAAGCTGATAAAGGCAAAAAAGGCCACCATATCATGTGTAGGCTTTATCTTGTGCTGGTACACATCAATGGTATAGCTCAATGCCTGAAAGGTATAAAAGCTGATACCGACAGGCAAGAGAATGTCTAAAGTAACCCAATCCAGCTGCATGCCGAAAGCCTTGAACAAGGCAGCCAGGTTCTCTCCAAAAAAGTTATAGTACTTAAAGGCACAGAGAATCAGCAAGTTGAAAGCAATATTGGCGGCACTGACCCATTTCTGTTTCATGCGTTGCCCTTCCAGCCTCTCCAAGAGTAGTCCACTGGCAAAACTGCAAAGGGTGGTTATCGCAATCAAGATAAGGAAACGCCAGTCCCACCAGCCATAGAACAGATAGCTTCCTGCTACCACAAATAGATTCTGCCACCGCAATGGCTTGAATACAAACCAATAGAGTAGAAAGACTATTGGCAAAAACATGAGATACTCAAAAGAATTAAATAGCACTTTGTGTTAGTATATTGGTGCCCCAATTCCCGGAATGGCGATTTTACAAAAAGGATGCGTGGGAACTGACTGTTTATCCATCCTAAGGTATCGCCAAACACCCGACCAATAATAAACAACATCTTCCCCACGCAATATCATATGCACGCAGCAGTGGCTGTATGTATAGAATTGGTGAGCGTCTGTATTGTTTATCCCATTGGTCAAAAATTGGCGATTTTTAGAATGAGGATAAAGCTAAACGCTTCCTATATATTTCATTTTCAGCTATTCCCAAAACACTATTCGGAAACAACGTTGCAAAATTAAACAAAAAATGGAACAATACAACGCTCCTAGGGGAAGATGTTGCGGTGCAAAAGTAGAATTTATTTGGAGAATAGTCTATAGATACTCCAAGAAAGTATTTTTTAAAGCAAAAAAGAACGAATGCTCTCCTTAAATTCTCCTCCTCTTACATAGAGCTATACTATAGAAATTCCTTCATTTTTCCTTCATTCCTTCATAAATCTTCTGAAACGCCGATGAATAAAGGGAATTACAAATAAATATCCTTCATGTTTCCTTCACATATCCTTCATTTTCCTTCAGAAGTCCTTCATGAATCATGTTTATGTTACTCAGTCTCGCTAATATCATATAGGCGAAACTGGAGTATCACCTAGGGAAAACTCGAGTATCATACCGTGAGTACTAGAGTACCATGCTGGGGGTACTCCAGTACCGCGCCGGAAATACTGGCTTTATCGAAGCATGAAGCATTCATGAAGGAGTTATGAAGGAAAATGAAGGATATGTGAAGGAAATATGAAGGATATTAAATAGATAGATAGCTAATAATCAACAATTTATCTACTAACATGAAGGAATGAAGGAAATTTCGGGAAAAATCCTAAGTGAAACAAATAAGTAAGCAGCTTCATGAGATGGGAATTGAGGCTAATACACTACGTTCTTCTCTTATTTTTAATTTTAAAGTTGAAAAAGTACCACTGTACGATAATATTCTAAACTTTATTACTAACTTTGCAGAATAAAAACGAATGGTGACAGAAGAAGATGTAGAAGCATTCCTTAAACAATTTCATCAAAAACTAAAAGTGTTCAATATCATTTTTAGAGATGATAGAGGCAAGAATGCTCAAACATTAGCAGACTTAGAAATCACACCTAAATATAGAGAATCAGTTATAAAAGAAATAAAAGTTGAAGACTATTCTCAAGGTCCTATTGTTGATACATTAAACCACATAGGAGAAATGTGGGTATTTGGTAAAGACATAAAAGGGCAAGAGGTTTATATAAAGATTTCATTAGGCCAGAAAAACAGTCAAACAATATGTATTTCATTTCATATATCCGAATATAGGATGAAATATCCATTTAAAGGAGAAAAACAATGAAAAGTCCTTTTACAGGAGGAAAAGTTCGCCTCCACCAAGAAAATGCAGAGTTGATCTTTCGCAAAGAAAAATTTCAGTATATATATCTGTATTATCAATGCGAAGACACCAAAGAGCGATTCACCACTACGGAGATTGACGAAATCAACCTCTCGCAAGTGTATAATCAATATCGCATAAAATATGGTATTCCATTTCCCGATGAGATTAAGCGTATCAGACAAATGTATGAGCTTTCGGCATCCAAAATGTCCGAAATCCTGGGATTTGGAGACAATCAATATAGACTATATGAAAATGGAGATATGCCGAGCGAAGCAAACGGCAAAATACTCAGTTCAATAAAAGAGCCATCCATTTTTAAAGCCTTTGTAGAAAATGCAAAGAACCAATTTGAGACAAAAGAATTTGAGAAAATTCTCGCTAAACTCAGAAAAGCAATGGAATATGAAAAGCCACATATTAAAGAAGAACTCATTTTTGGTTCTTATCCAAGGGGAACCTATAATGGATATGCCACACAATCATACAGCAAGCTGAAAAATATCATACTTTATTTTATAGAAAAATGTGGCAGCACATTCAATACCAAAATGAATAAACTGTTATTCTATACAGATTTCCTGGCTTATAAGACCTATGGATATGGAATCAGCGGTCTAGCTTATAAAGCTATTCAATTTGGACCGGTACCTGTGAGATGGGATAGAGTATATAGTCTGATGGATGATATTTATCCGGAAATCGTAGAGTTCACATCCGGAAATTGTGGTACCAAGTTATGCTCTACTCTAGCACCGGATTATAGTTGTTTCTCTACAGAAGAAATCGGTATTTTAGATTCTGTTCTGGAAAAGTTCAAAGAGACTTCTGCATCCGACATTTCAGAATTAAGCCATAAAGAAGAAGCATGGAAGAAATACCATCATAATAATCAGATGATTGATTACAAAGAGGCATTCACTCTGCAAGCTTTTGATTTCTAAATTAATAAAAAGGGGGCACGCCAAATAACCTTCAGCATGCCCCCTTATCTTATCTAATAAAATAATCCATTAACCCTTTACCGGCGTATTTTCCAAAGTAGCCACTACGAAATCATAGAACTTAGCCACAGTAGGGATCAACACACGTTCATCCGGTGAGTGAGGAGAGCGCAGCGTAGGACCGAATGAAATCATATCCAAGCCCGGAACAACCGCACCGATAATGCCGCATTCCAAACCTGCATGAATCACCTTCACAGCCGGTTCCTTACCGAATTGCGCCTTATAAGACTCCTTCATCGCCTTCAGGATAGGAGAATCCACATTGGGTTCCCAACCGGAATAACCACCCGAACGGGTAACTTCCATTCCGGCCATAGAGAAACAGCTTTCCAATGCAGTATTCAGATAATCCTTCATAGAATCGCGTGAACTACGAGCCAAGATCTTAATTTCCGCCTTGCCACCGCCAATAGTAACGATAGCCAAGTTAGAAGAAGTTTCCACCGTATCAAGAATAGTAGGAATCATACGCATCACGCCATTCTGACAAGCATAAATTGCATCTACCAAGTTATCCTTTATTTCATCGGGAACCATCATCTTAGGCAACTCCACACGTTCTGCCGTAAAGCTGATCGGAGTTTCGTGCACATGATATTCTTCATTCCACAATGCTTCGCACTCTTTTACATATTCCATTACGTCCGCTTCTTCGTCAGCCGGAACAGTAATCACCACTTCGCATTCACGAGGGATAGCATTACGCATATTACCGCCATTCCATGATACTAGGCAAGCCTCATCATAAGCAATAACCTGATTCATGAAACGTGCCATCAACTTATTGGCATTGGCACGTCCTTCATTGATTTCCAAACCGGAGTGACCGCCACGAAGTCCTTTCAGATTTACCTTCAAAGCAATGTCGGTAGGATCCGTTTCCACTTCCTTATATTCCAATACGGCTGTCAGGTCTTCACCACCTGCACAACCTATATATAATTCGCCTTCTTCTTCCGAATCCAGGTTCAACAGAATATCACCATTCACCGTACCCGGTTTCAAGCCGAATGCACCATACATACCGGTTTCTTCATCGGCAGTAATCAATGCTTCCAACGGGCCGTGCTTCAAAGTCTTGTCCTCCATGATAGCCATGATGGCGGCAACGCCCATACCATTATCAGCTCCCAAGGTAGTACCTTTGGCTTTTACCCAGTCACCGTCTATATAGGTCTGGATGGGATCGTTTTCAAAGTCGTGTACGGTATCGTTATTCTTCTGGGGAACCATGTCCATGTGTGACTGAAGAATGACTGTCTTACGGTTTTCCATACCCGGAGTCGCAGGCTTGCGATAGATGATATTGCCTGCTTCATCCTGCAATGTTTCTACACCTACACTCTTTCCGAAGTTCAACAAGAACTCTTGGATTTTCTTCAGATGGCCTGAAGGACGAGGTATTTGAGTCAAAGAATAGAAATGCTTCCACACATTTTGCGGAGCAAGAGAGAGAATTGTGCTCATAACTTCTTAGTTTTATTAGTGAACGGCAAAGCCGCTAATCCATATATACCCAACAAAATTAATAAAAAAGTTTGTATTCCATGCACTAATAAGGCAAAAATTCCTGCATCTTCTTTTCCGACTCCATAGAGCATCATCATCGTTATGACAGCAAAATGCCACGGACCTGCCCCATTAGGAGTTGGTACTACTACCGCAATGCTACCTACGGCAAACATAACCAGTCCTGCGGTGACTCCCAAATCATTGGAAAAATCAAAACAAAAGAAGGATACATAGAACTGAAGGAAATAACAAACCCAAATGGCGATAGTATATATTATGAATAAAGGCATCCGCTTTACATGGCGCAAAGACAGAATGCCCACCCATACATTATGAAGGATGCCCCGCACCTTGGCAAACACAGCCACGTTCCTGATCAGAAAGAAAGCCAGTATCAGGACAGCAAGTACACATATTATAATAATGTAGAAATTGGTGGAGGAAAAGACTTCTGACAGCACCTTGGCATCCGTGCCCGTCTCTTTAAAGAAGGTATCAAACACCCGTGCCTGCATAATCAGGGTTACACCCGTTATCAATGCCACGCAAAGCGTGTCAATCAATCGTTCCGCCACCACGGTTCCCAATGACTTGGAGAAAGAAGTACCGTCATACTTTGCCAGGATGCCGCAACGGGAAATCTCTCCCACACGGGGAACAACCAGATTGGCTGCATAGGATACAAAGATGGCATACACGCAATCCGAAGTCTTGGGATGCTCGTCCAGCGGGGCCAACGTGAGTTTCCAGCGCCAGCCGCGGAATATATGGCTGAATACGCCAAAGACCAGCGACAACAGCATCCAACTGTAATTCATTCCGCCGTCCAGCACTTCCCATACGCGGGCAAAATTAAATCCGTGGTACATCCAAACCAGTATCGCTGCCCCTAAAAATAACGGAAATACAATCTGCAAACCTTTATTTATGATCTTTTTTAATCGAGTTCGTTCCAAAATCTGTGTATATTAATTTAGAATGTTTACCTTTGCACGATGCAAAGATACTATCTTAGCGAAATAAACCTATTTATAAACGATAGAAAAATAACGGAATGGGATTAGTTAAACCAAAAAAGTTTCTGGGACAGCATTTTTTAAAGGACTTGAGCATTGCTCAGGATATAGCCGACACGGTAGATGCATGCCCCGATCTCCCTATTTTGGAAGTAGGGCCGGGAATGGGGGTACTGACCCAGTTCCTGATGCAGAAAGGACGCCCCGTCAAAGTAGTGGAACTGGATTATGAATCCGTAGCCTATCTCCGTGAGAACTTTCCGGCACTGGAAGGAAATATCATAGAAGATGATTTTCTGAAACTGCACCTTGAACGCGTATTCGACGGGAAACCGTTTGTCCTCACCGGCAACTATCCTTATAATATATCCAGCCAGATCTTTTTCAAGATGCTGGACTATAAAGACTTGATACCTTGCTGCACCGGCATGATTCAGAAAGAAGTGGCCGAACGCATCGCCGCCGGCCCGGGAAGCAAGACATACGGCATTCTCAGTATTCTGATACAGGCTTGGTACAAAGTAGAATACCTGTTTACGGTGAATGAACATGTGTTCAATCCCCCTCCCAAAGTAAAAAGTGCAGTGATCCGAATGACGCGCAACGAAACTACCGACCTGGGATGCAACGAACGGTTGTTTAAGCTGATCGTAAAAACCACTTTCAACCAGCGACGCAAGACATTGAGGAACTCTATTTCCTCTATCCTGGACAGAGAGAATCCGTTGAGCGCCGATCCTATTTTCAATAAACGCCCGGAACAACTGTCCGTGCAACAGTTCATTGAACTGACCAACCGGGTAGAAGAAGCGCTGAAAAATAAATCGGAAATAGTCTATAGCAACGACATAGCCCGGAAAACGGCTACCAAGAGAGAATAACACCTATTTATTATATTAACGGAAGAATAGGATGAATAAAGAGGAATTAGAAAAAGTAGAACAGCTAATCGAACAAAAAGACTCCGACCAACTAAAGAGTTTTCTTGCCGATTTACATCCTGCCGACATAGCCGAACTGTGCAATGAACTGGATGCGGAAGAAGCCCGGTTCATTTATCGCCTACTGGATAATGAAACTGCCGCCGACGTCCTTATCGAGATGGACGAAGACGCCCGTAAGGAGTTCCTGGAGATACTTCCCTCCGAAACAATTGCCAAGCGGTTTGTCGATTATATGGACTCGGATGATGCCGTAGACATTATCCGTGAAATGGATGAAGACAAACAGGAAGAAGTCCTCTCACACATTGAAGACATTGAGCAGGCGGGTGACATTGTAGACCTGTTGAAATACGACGAAGACACCGCCGGTGGTTTGATGGGTACCGAAATGGTAGTGGTGAACGAGAATTGGAGTATGCCCGAGTGTCTGAAAGAAATGCGCATCCAGGCCGAAGAAATGGACGAGATCTATTATGTATATGTGGTAGATGACGATGAGCGCCTGCGGGGAGTATTTCCTCTAAAGAAAATGATAACCAGTCCTTCTGTTTCAAAGGTGAAGCATGTGATGAGGAAAGATCCTCTTTCTGTCCATGTGGATACTCCCATTGACGAAGTGGTACAGACCATTGAGAAGTATGACTTGGTGGCGGTCCCGGTAGTGGACAGCATAGGTCGCTTGGTGGGACGCATCACCGTAGATGATGTGATGGATGAAGTTCGCGAACAGGCAGAACGCGACTATCAGTTGGCATCCGGTTTGTCACAGGATGTAGAGACGGATGATAGTGTATTCCGCCAGACCACGGCACGCCTGCCTTGGTTGCTTATCGGTATGATAGGCGGTATCGGGAACTCCATGATTCTGGGAAACTTCGACAGTACATTTGCTGCCCATCCCGAGATGGCTCTCTACATTCCGCTTATCGGTGGTACAGGGGGGAATGTGGGAACACAGTCTTCGGCGCTCGTGGTGCAGGGATTGGCAAACAGTTCGCTGGACGCTCAAAATACGTGGAAGCAGGTGGTGAAGGAGTCTGTAGTGGCTGTAATCAATGCTACGATTATTTCCATGCTGGTGTATATCTATAATTTCATTCGTTTCGGAGCTACCGCCACTGTGTCTTATTCGGTGTCACTCAGCTTGTTTGCCGTGGTTATGTTCGCTTCTATTTTCGGGACTCTGGTCCCCATGACGCTGGAAAAGTTGAAAATAGATCCTGCTATTGCTACGGGGCCGTTTATCTCTATTACTAATGATATTATAGGTATGATGCTCTATATGGGGATCACTACGTTGCTATCATAACAGTTTACGGGTGG
Organism: uncultured Bacteroides sp.; assembly: GCA_902388365.1. Taxonomy (GTDB): domain Bacteria; phylum Bacteroidota; class Bacteroidia; order Bacteroidales; family Bacteroidaceae; genus Phocaeicola. Next base: position 19,689 of record CABMPB010000052.1, read on the forward strand.
GGGACAGTAAATGTTTAAGGTAAACCTCCACCGTAGGGGCGGATTGAATCCCATAGCCGTCAGGCTAAGGAATCCTACTAAATAAAAGGTAGGTATTCTTATCCTTCTGAAATTGTTTTAAATATAGGTGTTC
>CABMPB010000053.1 GCA_902388365.1 uncultured Bacteroides sp.
TGCATAATATGGACTCATGGAGATTGTAAAGCAATCATAATAGATAAACAAAAGGCAAAGCGAAAAAATCATCCCATTCATTTGTTCATACAAAAGGAATGATGTAATTTTATGCCATATTATATGGCTTACCGCACCTATGTATATATAATGAGTTGAATGAAAAAAACAATCTATAATATCTTGTATTGGATAGGAATTGGCATTGAATTCTTATTAGTCATACAGACATATGCGTTCCTGAAAATGGGAGAATATATAGGTATGCTGGTGACAGCTTTCCTTGCCGCTACTCCCGTAATAGCCATGATTATTCATAGCAAGCTGGAAAACAAGAGGGCAAATGATGCGGCAGAAAAGCGAAAAGAGTTTCTTCGCAGCAAAGGAGTTGCCTTGAAAGTAGATTTGTCCGAATGCCTTATAAACGAAAACAAAAACACCGTTTATTATGACCGGCAGGATATTCCTGCATATTCATTGCAAGACCGTTTGTACCCTCCACGCTCACTGAACGAGCCGGATATTCCCTTTCAAACCTTGGATAGTCAGCGAAGCAACGCAGGTAAGGCTTTATCTGACCCCGAACGAATGTACGAGCGTTTTTCGTATGACCGATGTGTTTGCACCGTAAAGGCAACACTCACCTACAAAGGTAGAAAAAAGACATTTGTCAGCGAGCCTGTCTTTATGGATAAAAGTAGCCTGGGCGTATATCTTGCCATGTACAAAGAGGGCTTCATATATGTAAATCCCCAAAACAACAAGGACTATTTCTTTGATTTGGATTTTCTGAAACAAGAAGGATGATAAGGACATTCATAAACAGAATATGGAAACAGAACTGTTCATAGATGAATCTCCTACCGGGAATCCGGATTTTATCAAATCTTTTTCTCGTCTTCCTGTTCCATATTCCACCATATTATCCTATCTTTGCCGGAACTAACATCACCGACATGAAAGACGCATTCTACTATTTATACATTTTGATATTTGCGGGATTCCTTCTCTCATCCGCCCCAACGTGCCATGCTGAGAAAGCTGATTTTGACATCAAGAAAGCAAAGTTCTCCCAAACGATGGAATATGAAACGGATAGCGCCAAAGAAGCAGCCGTGCAAAAAGAAGTAAAACAAGGAACAGATGCCGAGCTTTATAAACTTTATAATTACATTTTCAATAACGATGCCCCTACCTCAAAGAACGATTACGAAGACTTCTGCAAGTTACTGGAGATGAAGCACTCCAAATATATGGGATACCTGCAACTGCATCGCATCCAACTGTGGCTATACCTGCAAGCAGACTCAATCCCCAAAGACTCTATTGCCGCCTATTGCGAACTGGCCAAACAAATAACCATGGAGCATGAAACCCCTCCGGACACATTTATGCACACATGGGCACTACTCATTATGACATACGTCAACAACCAATATGATAATGAGGCATTTATGGAAGCCCAGGAGATGCTGCAAGCCGCCAAAGAAATCAACTTTGAGGAAGGGCTGATCTTTGGTAACGAGATTATCGGGAAAATCTTCTCCAAGCAAAAATTATGGAAACTCTCCGCCCAATATTATAAGGAAGTCCTGTCACTTATCCATCAGGCATATCGGCATAAAACGGGCAAGACTATGATTGCCCAAGAGGACTACACCTACTATAATTACGGCGACTTTATGCTGGCTTACCTGCTGAGCAGCCTGCGTTGCGGGAATTATGAAACAGTAAAAGAGAATCTGGAAGTGGCAGAAAAGATAAGCAAAGACCGTAAAGAACAAGACAATACCTTCCTCTACCTGAAAGGACTGCTTCATGCAAAAACCGGTGATGAACCGGAATTCCGGAAAAGCGCAGCCGAGTATAGACGGAAACTAGAAGAAAAAGGATTGTTGGAGAAACCGGATTTATCGGTAATCACAGCAAAGGACGTTTACCACTATTACGAAATCATGGTGGAATATTACCTGTATCATCAGGACTATGCCAAAGCACAGGAATATTGCCGGGAAATGGAACGTCTGCACCCTGCAACCGAACTCAAAGCACGCATCATGGACGGTGCAAAGAAATATGCCGAGGCTGCCCATATTTACAAACAACTGTATGTGGAAACAGATTCCCTAAGGCAGGAGATGGGGAATAATTCCGTAGGACAATTTGCCGCCTTTATGGAGAATGAGACCCTGCAACTGAAGTACACGCGTGCACAGATGGAAACGCAAAAAGCCGAACTGGAGCGCAATAGAATAGTCACGTTGGCATTGATTATCATCATTTTGGCGGGCATTGCATTCCTATACCGCAACAACAAGTTGATGAAAAAGCTCCGCCTGTCACAGGCTGAATTGCAGGAGAGAAACGACATTCTGGCAAAGAAAGAGAAAGAAACCATCGCCGCCCTTCAACGTGCCGAGGAAGCAAACCGCATAAAGACCTCTTTCCTGATGAACATAACGCACGAGATACGGACACCTTTGAACATCATTGTGGGTTTCGCACAAATGCTGCACGCTTCCGGTGAAGAAGAAAAAATAATGCTGGAAGAAATACAAACACATAGCAACAAACTGGCCCAACTGATTGATACCACAATAGAACTGGCGGACTATGACACCGCCAGCAACGAATTGGAAATGACGGAAGCCAATCTGCATATCTGTTGCATGATTTCCGTAGAACAGGTACGCCAGCACTTGCAACCCGGAGTATCCTTAAAGTTCCTCCCCTCAAAAGAGATCACCACTTTCCGCACCAATGAAACGGCATTCACCCGATTGCTGAACTGCTTGCTATACAATGCCTCCAAGTTTACCACGCAAGGAGAAGTATCTTTGAGTTATAGAAAGGAAGGGGAGCAAATACGCATCGAGATACAGGATACCGGAAAAGGAATACCTGCACAACAGGCAGAGTGGATCTTTGAAAGGTTCACCAAGATAGACGAATTTGTCCCCGGCTTCGGACTAGGGTTGCCGCTGGCACGCGCCATTGCCCATCGGTTGGGGGGTGATGTGGAGTTGGACACTAAATATACAAATGGGGCACGGTTCATTATTACTTTGCCGTTATAGTGTGGTGGGGAGGGATTAGCCTATTATCCACTCCCCTATATTCCGTTCCTCGGCATCAAAAGAAACACCGACTTTCACCAACCGGCGGCCGTCTGCGCTATAAGGAATCAGATAGCCTTTCTCATCAATCTGCTCCAATGCCTTGGTAGCCGTACCATTCAATTTAAATTCAAATACATAGATATAGTCACGTGTCTTCACCACTGCATCCGAGCGACCGATGGCGCTTCGCACTTCCGACTGTGTAAACTGGCCCAACAATTTAAAGACCAGATAGAAAACAACTTGATAATGGCGCTCCGTCTTCACGTTCAGCTCATAAGGGAAATCGGCAAAGAAGGCACGGAGACGGGTCAGGAAGGAATCAACATCGCCATGTTCCAACTCATGGACAAACTTTCCTATATAAAAAGAGGTGTCACTTTCCGAAACAGGAGTATAGAAGGATGTAGAGAAGTTCAGAAAACCATACTTCACTTCCTCATTGGGAAAACCAAGGGTATATATTTGGAAACGCTTATCATAATCCTTAATAGTGAGATAGCCACTCTGATAAATCATAGGTATAGGATTATTCACATTGGCACGATCATCACTCAAGGAGGCGGCAGTTACTTCCACTTCGTCCATCTTGCGTAAGTCAAAGTCTGTTATCTTGAGCATTTCGATCAAGAAAGTCGGCGTGCCGCTGGCAAACCAATAACTTTGAAACATTTGATTTTGCAACGCACTGAGTACACTGAAAGGATTAAACATACGCTCGGGAGAACGATAGGAAAAGCAATATCCATCATAGAGGCGAGTCATCTGTTCCATTGCTTCTTCCGGAGTCATCTCGCATGCTTCTGCCAAAGCTGCCAGTTCCGGTGCAAAAACAGATTCAATCTCTGTAGCTGTCATACCGCAAAGAGTAGCGTAAGCAGGGACCAGACTTATATCATTCAGCTGATTCAAAGTACTAAAGATTCCCATTTGCGCAAACTTCGTTACCCCGGTGATAAATACAAATTGCAGCCACGCATCGGCACTTTTTAATACGGTATAGAAAGCAGTGAGTGTTTCACGAAATTCCTCCTGTAGCTTCGGATTATCAAAACAACGCAACAGAGGCTTATCATATTCATCAATAAGCACCACTACCCGGCGTCCGGTTTGCTCGTAAGCGCCACGAATCACATTTGTAAAACGAATGGAGTAGCTGGAATCTATATCGGTTATGCCATAAATTTCCTCCCATCTTCGCAATTGACTTTCCAACTTATTCACCAATCGTTCCTGCGAATCATATTTCTCGGCGTTTAAGTCGAGATGCAGCACCGGATACTCAAACCAGTTCTGCTCTAGCTTTTCAATAGCAAGTCCGTGGAATAATTCTTTTTTCCCCTGGAAATAAGCTTCCAAGGTAGAAAGCAACAAACTTTTCCCAAAACGACGGGGACGACTCAGGAAATAAGGCTTTCCGGTTGTTACCATTTGATAAATGAGATCGGTTTTATCCACATAAAGATAACCTTCGGTACGAAGAAACTCAAAACTCTGTATTCCTACCGGAAGTTTACGAAGCTGAGATGCTGGAACTGGATTCGTGTTCATAAGCTCATTTATATTTTATAACCTATTGCAAATATAACACATTTCCAACAAAAGGTCCCGAATAAATGTCACATTTTTATAGACAGAAGGACATAAGAACAAAACAAGAAATAAGTATAGAGGAAATCAGTGGAAACAACATATGTTCTTCTGTTCTTATGCCCAAATAACACCGCTAACTGAATAATATTTCATTGATTTGTATGATTTTCCATTGTAAGGCAAAGCTCCCCGCCTTATTTTTGTACCCTGAAAATATTATTCAACTACGGTATTATGAGAAACAAATGGATTAGCTTGATAGCCCTATGGGCAGCTACCTTGGGAACCGGTATGCCCATGCAGGCACAGGCTCCGCACTCCGAGCGCATCTACTTGTCGGGAACCGGTATAGACAACACAAAAACGTGGGAGTTTTTCTGTTCCGGCGGACAAAACAGTGGTAAATGGAAAAAGATTGAAGTACCTTGCAACTGGGAGTTGCAAGGATTCGGCGAATATACCTATGGTCGCTGGTACACCATAAAAGGTGCAAGACCCAGCGATGAAACGGGCACTTATCGGTATAAGTTTGAAGCCCCGAAGACAACAGCCGGAGAACGCGTCAAAATATTCTTTGATGGGGTAATGACCGACACCGAAGTTTTTATCAATGGAAAATCGGCAGGTGAAATGCATCAGGGTGGTTTTTATCGCTTCAACTACGACATCACGGATTTGCTGAATCCGGGAAAGAAGAATCTGCTTGAAGTAAAGATAGCCAAAGAATCCGCCAATAAATCAATCAATGCCGCCGAGCGCAAGGCCGACTGGTGGCTATACGGAGGAATCTACCGCCCCGTTTGGCTGGAAGTGGTTCCGGCAGTACATATGCGCCATTTTGTTCTGAATGCCGATCAGTATGGAAAGCTGCAAGCGGCAGTGGAACTGGAAGGAAATGCCCAAGGTTATGAACTGGCAATGTCCGTGCAATCTGTAAAAGATGGGAAAGAGGCTCGTACCAAAGACAATCAATCAACGATCTCATATAAGATAAACACCCCGGACAAGGAACAAATGTTGGAAGGGGAATGGAGCAACATCCTGCCGTGGTCTACCGAAGACCCCAACCTGTATGTAGCCCGACTGGAACTGAAAAACCCCGACGGCAAAGTAATCCAGACCCGTGAAACACGTATCGGATTCCGCACCATAGAGTTCTTTCCGCAAGACGGCGTTTACCTGAATGGAGCGAAACTGATAGTAAAAGGTGTAAACCGCCATTCATTCTCGGTGGATGGCGGACGTGCCACCAGCGCGGCAATGAGCCGTCAGGATGCCTTGTTGATAAAGGAAATGAATATGAATGCAGTGCGTTCACATTATCCGCCCGATGAACATTTCTTGGATATGTGCGACTCCCTGGGTATCGTTTATATGGATGAACTGGCAGGGTGGCAGAACGGATACGACTCTGAGGTAGGCCCCGGACTGGTAAAAGAGATGATAGAGCGCGATGTGAATCACCCGTCCATCATCATTTGGAGCAACGGTAACGAAGGGGGATGGAATTATAAGCTCGATCCTCTGTTTGCCCAATATGATAAATTGCAGAAACGCCACATGGTACACCCTTGGGCGGACTTCAATGATCTGGATACCCACCACTACCCTACTTACCTGACAGGGGTTGCACGCTTCACCAACGGATATAAGGTATTTATGCCTACAGAATTTATGCACGCCATGTATGATCAGGGAGGTGGTGCCGGACTGCGCGATTTTTGGGATCGCTGGTGCACTAATCCCCTATTTGCCGGAGGCTTTATCTGGGTATTCTGTGATGAAGCGCCCAAGCGTTCCGACAAGGGAGGCATTCTGGATTCCGACAAATCCAATGCCCCCGACGGCATTGTAGGGCCCCGTCGCGAAAAAGAAGGCAGTTACTATGCCATCCGCGCACAGTGGTCGCCTATCCAACTGAAGCCGTTACTGATTACCGATCATTTTGATGGCAGCTTCTTGGTTACCAATGAATATACCTATACCCATTTGGACAAATGCCGCATGATTTACAAGATACGCACCTGCGAAACTCCTTTAAGAAATGCTGCCGAAAGCACTAAGGTCATAGCAGAGGGCAATGTGCAATTACCTGCCATTGCTCCCGGCGAAACAGGAAAAGCGCGCTTCACACTGCCTGATACTTTCCGCGAAGGGGACGTATTGGAACTGGAAGCATTTGATAAAGAAGGCAGAAGCATCTGTAACTGGAGCTATCCGATTCGCTTGGCAAAACAGTATTTTGAACATAAAATGGCACAAACCCCGATGACCTTGGAAGCCCTGCAGCCGGCAACAGCCACTCAGACTGCCGATGCCATCGAACTGAAAAGCAGCCATGTAACTGTTACTTTCGATCCTGCCACCGGTATGATTCGTAGTGTGAAATCCGGTGAAACAGAAGTTCCGTTCAAAGACGGTCCTGTTGCCGTAGGTATGAAGATGCGTTATGAACCATCTCTCAGTTATGTGCGTAACAGCAATAATGAGGCTGTCTATTGTGCAAAATACAAAGGTGCTGCCGATTCTATCGTATGGCGTCTCACAGACAAGGGGTTGCTCTATATGGATGCCATCCTCCTGAACCGTGCTTCCGGCGGAGGCGGGTTTGATGATGCCTTTATGGATTCCCAGGTATATAATCTCGGCTTGACTTTCTCTTATCCCGAACAGAATTGTTCCGGTATGAAATGGATGGGACGTGGCCCGTACCGGGTATGGAAGAACCGTATTCCGGGAACGAATTACGGTGTATGGCAGAAGGATTACAATAATACCATTACCGGGGAAAGTTTTGAAAACTTGATCTATCCCGAATTCAAAGGTTATCATGCCAATATGTATTGGGCTACCTTGGAAAGCGATACAACTCCATTTACTGTTTATTCCCGGAATGATGGTATTTTCTTCCGTGTGTTCACTCCGGAAGAACCCAAGGGACGGGTAAAAGACACCATGCCTAAATTCCCTGAAGGTGATTTGTCCTTCTTGCTGGATATTCCGGCTATCTGTTCGTTTAAGCCTATTGAGCAGCAAGGACCGAATAGTCAGCCGGGGAATATTCGTATCAAATCGGGTGATGAAGGGTTGCATTTGAATTTGATGTTTGATTTCCGGCAGATGAAAAGATAAACATGAAGGAAATATCCAAATAAGGATCAGATGGTCCACTGTAGGGGCGGATTGAATCCGCCCGTATACATAAAGCAAACTGTTATCGGGCAGATTCAATCTGCCCCTACAGCAAAAGGATAACCTAGCCCTATAAAATCCTGAAAACAAACCCATTATAATAATTAAATCTCATGAGACTAATAACTTTAATATGTGCCGCCGTCCTATGCCTGCCCTCTTTTGCAGAGGAGAAATTCCCGGACGGAACCCCTATCCCCGAATGGTTCAAGGATAGCAAAATAGTAAATATCAACACACTGGGTAAAAAGTATACTATTACCAACTATGGCGTAGTAAATGACAGCACCTTATTGCAAACAGAGAAAATCCAATCGGCCATTGACGCTGCCGCCCAAAATGGAGGCGGTGTCGTAATCATCCCCAAAGGAACCTACCTGAGTGGAGCCCTGTTCTTCAAGCCCAAAACCCATTTGCACTTGGAAGAAGGAGCTGTATTGAAAGGAAGTGACGACATCAGCAACTTCCCCGTCATAGACACCCGCATGGAAGGACAAAACCTGAAATACTTTGCCGCCTTGGTGAATGCCGACAAAGTGGATGGCTTCACCCTATCCGGCAAAGGAACGATTAATGGAAACGGAACCAGATACTGGAAATCATTCTGGCTACGCCGCGCAGTCAATCCGAAATGTACCAATATGGATGAAATGCGCCCCAGGCTGGTGCACGTATCCAATAGCAATGATGTACAAATTTCGGGGGTACGCCTCATCAATTCTCCATTCTGGACTACCCACCTCTATAAATGCAAGAATGTAAAGCTGCTGAACCTGTACATTTTCTCTCCGGAAAAGCCGGTACGCGCCCCTAGTACCGATGCCATTGATATTGATATATGCAGCAACGTACTGGTAAAGAATTGCTATATGTCCGTCAATGATGATGCCATAGCATTGAAAGGCGGAAAAGGCCCGTGGGCTGACAAAGACCCGAATAACGGGGGAAATTTTAATATCATTATAGAGGATTGTACATACGGTTTCTGTCACGGCGCACTGACCTGCGGAAGTGAATCCATACACAATCGCAATATTATTCTCCGTCGTTGTACCATCACTAATGCCAATCGGTTGTTATGGCTGAAGATGCGTCCGGATACTCCCCAAAGATATGAATATATCCTTGTAGAAGATATTACGGGAGATGCGAACTATTTTCTGTACATCAAGCCTTGGACACAGTTCTTTGATTTGAAAGACAGGAAAGATACTCCAATCTCTTACTCGGATCATGTAACAATGAGGAATATTGATTTTAAATGTGATGAGTTCTTTAGTGTAGAAAAGTCAGAGCAATATCAGCTTAGTAACTTTACATTTGAGAATCTGAATATCAAGACTAAAAAGGGAAGTTATAATAAAGAGTTGATTGATAAAGTGACTTGGGAGAATGTGAATATTACCCAGTAGCATCCACCGTAGGGGCGGACCCGCGTGTCCGCCCGAATACATACGCCATGCCATCGGGCGGACACATGGGTCCGCCCCTACGGTGACAGCATCAATAGCTTTTCCAAGCATTCGCCTTCTTGGCATTCCGCGCCTTGGCCCGCATCTTCTTACTAAAGATAAGCCCCAATAACTTATCCGCATCAAAAGTAGCACTGATACCTGCTCCCACCATCAAGGCACTCGGAGTAAACTTGCCCGCAGGAGCCGGTTCCAAGAGGGGATCATACCCCGCCAGCAATTCTTTATTGATAGGAATCTCCACATAAAGTTTTTCTTCTTCCGGACTATTAAACGGCCCGTATGGCAATAACCGGATATAACCTTTCCCATCCACCGTATCTACCTTTGAAATATAGTAACGGGGAAGTTCCGTTTCAAACTTCATGTTCTTTTTGGGGAAAGGAGTCGATTTCTGCTTCCATTTCTCGGGATTGAACAGACGGTCAAGCTCTCTTTGAGCCTCATCATCCACCACGATTTCTACCTGACCATTCAATAGTTGTTGCAAACGAAGAGAATCCTGTTTGGTCCACTGCTTGGTCTCATTTGTCTTCTGGGCAAATGAAAATGCCGATAAACACAGGCATAACAAAAGGAAGAATATACGTTTCATAACTACATACTTTTAGTGACTTCCTAAAGATACGCAAAAATAACGTACATTCTCCCTTTTTAGTTCTTTTTCTTAAGGTGTTTTTTTCGTTAATCCTGGTAATAAACTCGTTTCACCCGGTTGGAAACACTTGTCAATATCTCGTAAGGGATAGTCTCCAGAATATCGGAAAGAACCGTAACCGGTAAATCATCTCCAAAAATGATGGCTTTATCACCTTCTTTACAATCAATATCAGTAACATCTATCATGCACACATCCATACAGATATTGCCCACGTATGGCGCTTTCTGCCCATTTACCAAGCAATAGGCATGCCCATTCCCCAAGCGGCGGTTCAAACCATCCGCATACCCGATAGGAATAGCGGCGATACGGGAATCACGTTCCAAATGCCCCTTACGGCTATACCCCACCGTTTCTTCTTTAGAGACATCATGAATCTGAAGAATGGTAGTCTTTAACGTGCTTACATTATGGATAATCTTATTGGTAAACGGATCAATGCCATAAAGCCCGATTCCCAAACGCACCATATCAAACTGAGCGCCCGGATAGCGTTCTATGCCGGCCGTATTGCAGATATGACGTAGTATCTTGTGCTGGAAAGCTGCCTGTAATTCTTCCGAAGCCGCCTCAAACATCTCTATCTGCCTGCGGGTGAACGAATCGAATTGGGAACCGTCACTGCCTACCAGATGGGAGAACACCGAGCGGGGAATAACAGCCGTTTGTTTTTTCAGGCGCTCTATCAGTTCCGGAACTTCTTCGGGAGCAAAACCCAAACGATGCATACCCGTATCCAGTTTTATATGGATGGGGAAATTAGTCACTCCATCTTTTTCGGCAGCCTTTATCAACTCGTTCAAAAGATGGAAACTATATACTTCGGGTTCCAGCTTATAATCGAACATGGTCCTAAAGGCAGTCAGTTCGGGATTCATTATAATGATAGAACTTGTTATACCGGCTTTGCGCAAATCAGAACCTTCGTCTGCTACGGCTACCGCCAGATAATCTACGCGGTGGTCTTGCAAGGTCTTGGCTATCTCATACGAACCGGCGCCATAGGCCGATGCTTTTACCATGCAGACCATTTTAGTTTCAGGTTTCAGCTTGCCACGGTAATAGTTCAGATTATCAATCAGTGCATTCAAGTTGATTTCCAAGATGGTTTCATGGACTTTCAGTTCCAGTTGATCTGAGATTTCATCAAAATGGAAGGCACGCGAACCTTTTATCAGCACTACTTCATTGCGGAGCCCTGCCAGTAAATCCGATTCCAGCAACTCCCTTGTAGTACGGAAAAAGTATTTCTCTATCTCAAAACGGGAGGAGGCCGAACGGATTTCCTCTCCCACCCCGATTATCTTTTCTACCCCACGGCTATGTACCAATTCCGCTACCTGCCGATAGAGCAGTTTGCTGGTTTGCCCGGTTTCTAGCATATCCGAGAGGATAAGTGTACGTTTCTTCCCCTTATTCTCTGAACGGCGGGACATGAAATCGAGGGCAATATCCAAAGAAGCAAGGTCTGAGTTATAGCTATCGTTTATCAGGACACAACCATTTTTTCCCTCTTTTACTTCCAGGCGCATGGCTATTTGTTCTAGACGCGCCATACGCTCCGTAATCTGTTCGGGGGGAACCATCATATACAATGCCACTGCCAGGCAATGCAAAGAGTTCTCAATGGAAGCATCGTCTATAAAAGGAATAGCGTATTCATTCGGCATACCCAGATAGCGATACTTTATAGTGGTGGAATCCTCTCCTTTACGAATGGATTCAATAAAAAGCGGCCGCTCATTGTCTTTCTTCGACCAAGCAATTTCGCGGGATGCAAAGAGGGACTTTGCCACACATGAACTGATCAATTCGTTATCTCCGTCATAAATAATCACATCACAGTCCTTGAACAAGAGAAGTTTCTCCATACATTTATCCTGCAAGGAAAAGAAGTTCTCCTGATGCGCTCCGCCTATATTGGTCAAGATGCCGATAGTGGGCTGAATAATGGTTTGCAGCGCTTCCATTTCCCCCATTTCAGAGATACCCGCCTCTAGTATGGCAAGTTCGGTATGTTCATTCATCAGCCAGACCGAGAGTGGAACTCCTATTTGTGAATTATAGCTACGTGGCGAACGGGTGATGATACGCTCGGGACTGAGCAACTGATACAGCCACTCCTTTACAATCGTCTTTCCATTACTTCCCGTTATTCCGATAACCGGCACCTGGAATTGAGCCCTATACTTTTCCGCCAACTTTTGCAATCCTTTCAACGGATTGGCTATTTGCAGAAAGTTTGCATCCTGATAAGTTTCCATATCGGCAGGAAGCTCACTTACCACAAAGTTACGGACTCCGCGTTCATAAAGTTCCGGGATGTATTTATGTCCGTCATTCCGCTTTGTTTTCAAGGCGAAGAACAAAGTTTCCTCCGGGAAGCACAATGAACGGCTATCAGTTAAAATCCAGTCAATCTGTGCGCTACGGTCTCCAAACCGCTTTGCGCCCAATGTTTTTTCTATATTTTCAATCGAGCTTGGCATTGTTCTAATTCTTTTTGTAGTTCAAAATACGGGAACTTTTCTTTAAGTTGCCCGATCTTTAACACTATTTGAGTTAAAAATTTACGATACGTTTCAGATTCCGCATCGAAAGGTTTATGGTTCAAACCTTTACGTATCTCTTCCCATTCGTTCATTATTTGATTGGTTTCCTTGCTGAAATAGGTTTTATTAAAGCATTCCCAAATATATGCTATAGCCATGGGAGAAGGGTGGAGCATATCATCGGCATAGAAACGATAGTCACGAAGTTCATCCATCATAATCTCATAAGATGGAAAATAATAGCAGTTGGACCAACGGCGGCATAGCTCGTCAATAGCCAGCAGCAGGGTAGACTTACTTATCTGATTACCATGCATACCATCTTTGGCATGGCGGATGGGACTGACGGTAAAAAGGATCTTCAATGCCGGATTCAGCTTCCTCAGTTCGACCAACAGGCAATCCCATTCGGTCACAACATCTTCCACCGATAACAGTTGACGCGAGAAAAGCCGGTCGGGTTGCTTATGGCAATTCCCCACCACCGTCATTTTCTCTTTCAGCCGGTAAGCAAATGCGGTTCCCCATGTTACGATTAACCAATCCAACCGGGGAAGTTCCGTAGAAGCCTGCGTTAACCGCCGGTTGATGGAATCCAGGCAGGAAGTAACCGACGTGCTTGAAAAAGAACTGTGATGCATCCAACTGTGCCAATTCCCTGCGGCGTAAAACAAATCTTCCTCCATATACGTTTGATAGGAAAGGATCTGCCAAATAGCCTCGACAACAGACAGGGGATTATATAGAATGCCAAAAGGATTCACATCACAGCGGAACTTATTTGTTAACAACATATTTCCGATGTTTTCCGTAAAACAGGAACCAAATAGCATGATTCGGTCCGAATGCCGAATTTCTGCTTCCTTTTCGGGTAGTTCTACTTGCGTTCTGAAATTCATAGGATATGGAGAGCTTTTAAATTTTAAGGGCAAATGTAATCATAATACACATATTTATGCTATTTTTGCACGATATTTATTATATCACAAGGAATGGAACAGGATAATTCATATAATTTGCTACAGAGCATTGATACTCCGGAAGATTTGCGCCGATTGGACGCAGACAAGTTGCCCGAAGTATGTAAAGAGCTGAGGCAAAAGATTATAGATGAGCTCTCATGCAATCCGGGACATTTTGGTTCCAGCCTGGGTGTAGTGGAACTTACTGTCGCTTTACACTACGTATTCAAGACCCCTTACGACCGCATTATCTGGGATGTAGGCCACCAAGCCTACGGACATAAAATATTGACCGGGCGCCGGGACGTGTTTTGCACCAACCGGAAACTGAACGGCATACGCCCTTTCCCTTCTCCCTCTGAAAGCGAATATGATACATTCACTTGCGGACACGCTTCCAATTCTATCTCGGCAGCCCTTGGAATGGCTGTGGCGGCAAAGAAGCATGGAGAGAATAATCGCCATGTGGTTGCGGTTATCGGTGACGGTTCCATGAGTGGCGGTCTGGCTTTTGAAGGGCTGAACAATGCATCGGCTACCCCGAATAATCTTCTGATTATTCTGAATGACAACAATATGGCGATAGACCGTAGCGTGGGAGGAATGAAGCAATACCTGACCAACCTCCAGATGTCTGAAGGATACAACCGGGTACGTTATAAGATCTCGCAAATGCTTCATAGATGGGGCATCTTGAACGAAGAACGCCGCAAAAGCCTGATACGGTTTAACAATAGCCTGAAATCCATGCTAGTGCAACAGCAAAATGTATTTGAAGGCATGAACATCCGTTACTTCGGGCCGATAGACGGTCACGACGTAAACAACCTGGCACGCGTTCTGAAAGAAATCAAAGATATGCAGGGGCCCAAACTGCTCCATATACATACAAAAAAAGGAAAAGGCTTCGGTCCGGCAGAAAAGGCTGCCACCATCTGGCACGCTCCGGGAATATTCGACAAAGAAACCGGAGAACGCATTGTAGCGGATACGGAGGGATTGCCTCCCTTATTTCAGGATGTGTTTGGAAATACATTGCTGGAACTGGCTCAGCAAAACGATAAAATTGTAGGAGTTACTCCCGCCATGCCATCGGGCTGTTCCATGAACATACTGATGAAAGCCATGCCCGAAAGAGGCTTTGATGTGGGAATTGCCGAAGGTCATGCCGTTACCTTCTCCGGAGGAATGGCAAAAGACGGATTACTGCCTTTCTGCAACATCTATTCATCGTTTATGCAGCGGGCATATGATAATGTGATTCACGATATAGCCATACAGAAACTTAATGTGGTGTTGTGCCTGGACCGCGCAGGTCTGGTAGGCGAAGACGGCCCCACCCATCACGGAGCTTTCGACCTGGCGTATATGCGCCCGATACCCAATCTTACCGTGGCTTCTCCATACAACGAACATGAGTTGCGTTGCCTGATGTACACCGCACAACTGCCGGACAAAGGTCCGTTTGTGATCCGCTATCCACGCGGAAGGGGTTCACTGACCGATTGGAAATGCCCATTGAAAGAAATAGAAGTAGGCAAAGGCAGAAAGCTGAAAGAAGGAAAAGACATCGCCGTTATTACGTTAGGCCCTATCGGCAACTTGACGGCAGAAGCCATTGCCCATGCCGAACAGGAAACAGGCAAGAGCATTGCCCACTATGACCTCCGGTTCCTGAAACCACTGGATGAAGCATTGCTGCACGAAGTAGGAAAGAACTTCAAGCAGGTGGTCACCGTGGAAGACGGGGTGCTGAAAGGCGGAATGGGAAGCGCCATCCTGGAGTTTATGGCAGACAACGGATACAATCCGCAGGTGAAACGTATCGGATTACCGGATAAATTTGTCCAGCACGGCTCCGTCAAAGAGCTTTATCGCATTTGCGGCATGGACGAAGAAGGTATTTACAAAATATTGATATCATTCTAAGAGATAGAACAATGAAAATTATTATTGCAGGGGCGGGAGCAGTAGGAACCCATCTGGCGAAGTTGCTATCAGGTGAAAAGCAAGACATCATACTGATGGACGAAGACGAGGAAAAGTTGAGCAAACTGGACTCTAACTTCGACTTAATGACAGTCAATGCTTCTCCGACTTCCATTGTGGGTCTGAAGAATGCAGGAGTGGCGGGAGCCGACTTATTTATCGGAGTAATGCCCGAAGAAAGCCGCAATATGACAGCCTGTATGCTGGCCACCAATATGGGAGCTAAAAAGACCGTAGCCCGAATTGATAATTACGAATACTTGCTGCCCAAGCACAAAGAGTTTTTCTCCAAGCTGGGCGTACACTCACTGATTTACCCGGAAATGCTGGCAGCCAAAGACATTGTGGATGCCATCAAAATGAGCTGGATACGCCAATGGTGGGAATTTTGCGGCGGTGCACTGGTGCTGATAGGTACAAAGATGCGCGAAACGGCGGAAATACTGAATGTCCCCCTCCACGAACTGGGAGGACGGAATATACCATTCCACATTGTAGCCATCAAGCGGGGCAACGAAACCATTATTCCCCGGGGAGATGATGTAATCAAGCTGCACGACATTGTTTACTTCACCACCACCAAGAAGTATATCCCTTATATCCGCAAGATAGCCGGAAAGGAAACTTACCCCGATGTGCGCAATGTGATGATAATGGGAGGCAGCCGCATCGCCGTTCGCACCACGCAGTATGTGCCGGACTATATGCAGACCAAAATCATAGAGAATGACATCAACCGTTGCAACCGGCTGACGGAAGTGGTGGACGATAAAGTAATGATTATCAATGGAGACGGTCGCGACATGGACCTGTTATTAGAAGAAGGATTAAGAAATACGGAAGCCTTTGTTGCCCTGACGGACAGCTCGGAAACCAATATCCTGGCTTGCCTGGCCGCCAAACGCATGGGAGTAACCAAAACGGTGGCAGA
The DNA here is from genome assembly GCA_902388365.1 of uncultured Bacteroides sp. Classification (GTDB taxonomy): domain Bacteria; phylum Bacteroidota; class Bacteroidia; order Bacteroidales; family Bacteroidaceae; genus Phocaeicola. The sequence continues at coordinate 16,472 of CABMPB010000053.1, forward strand.
GGTGGAAAATATAGATTATATCAGCATGGCAGAGAGCCTGGACATCGGTACGGTTATCAATAAAAAGATGATTGCCGCCAGCCACATCTACCAAATGATGCTGGATGCCGACGTTTCCAACGTGAAATGCCTGACTTTTGCCAATGCCGATGTAGCCGAATTTACGGTAAAAGAGAAAGCGCGGGTTACCAAAGATGCCGTAAAAGACCTCGGTCTGCCCAAAGGAGCAACCATCGGAGGATTGATTCGTAATGGTGAAGGTATCCTGGTAACAGGTAACACGGTGATACAGCCCAACGACCATGTAGTGGTGTTCTGCCTGGGCATGATGATTAAGAAAATAGAAAAATTCTTCAATTGATGATTAATATCAAAATGATAGCCAGAATTTTGGGGTCCCTTTTCTTTATTGAAGCGGGACTTTTGCTTCTGTGCTCTCTTCTCGCTCTCTACTATCAGGAACCTGATGTTTCTGCATTCTTCACTTCGGCGGCAATAACGGCCGGAGCAGGGATTATTACTTCCGTATTCGGTAAGAATGCCGAGAAAAAGATCAGCCGTCGTGATGGTTATGTTGTGGTGACGTTCTCTTGGATATTCTTTTCCTTATTCGGAATGCTACCTTTTTATATAAGCGGATATATCCCCCATGTAACAGATGCATTCTTTGAAACCATGTCAGGCTTCACCACCACCGGAGCCAGTATTCTGGACAATATAGAATCTCTGCCGCACGGGCTTTTATTTTGGCGAAGCATGACCCAATGGATTGGCGGATTGGGAATTGTTTTCTTCACCATTGCCGTATTGCCTATCTTTGGGGTAGGTGGCGTGCAGTTATTTGCCGCCGAGGCAACCGGTCCTACGCACGACAAGGTGCATCCGCGAATCGGTATCACGGCCAAATGGATATGGAGTATCTACCTGGGACTGACTATTGCAGAAATCGTTTTGTTATTTGCGGGAGGCATGGACTTTTTCGATAGCGTTTGCCACTCTTTGACCACTACTGCCACAGGAGGATACTCCACTAAGCAGAGTAGCATTGCCGCTTTCAATTCTCCTTATATAGAATATGTAATCACGGCATTCATGTTTCTGGCGGGAATCAACTTTACCTTATTATTCCTGTTCTTCCTGAAAGGAAACTTCAAGCGTCTGTTTCAGGATACGGAGTTTCATTGGTATTTGGGAACGGTTGCTTTCTTTACTGTTTTTACGACGGTTACTCTTATAATTACCAGTCCTATGGGCATTGAAGAATCATTCCGTAAGGCTATCTTTCAAGTTGTTTCCTTACAGACAACTACCGGTTTCGTTTCGGCGGACTACATGACATGGGTTCCCGTATTGTGGACACTGATGTGTATCATCATGTTCTTCGGCGCTTGCGCAGGCTCCACAGCCGGAGGAATGAAATGTATCCGAATAGCCATTATGAGCCGTGTTGCCAAGAATGAATTCAAACATATTATTCATCCTAATGCCGTGCTTCCGGTGCGTATCAACCGGCAAGTAATTTCCTCTACTACCCGGTCGGCAGTATTGGCATTCACCTTTTTATATATAACGATTGTTTTTGTGGGTTGGCTTGTTCTTATGATATTCGGTGTAGGGTTTGAGGAAGCATACAGTGTGGTGATATCCAGTTTGGGAAATGTAGGTCCGGGCATAGGGAAATGCGGTCCCGCTTATTCGTGGAGTGGATTGCCGGATGCTGCTAAATGGTTTAGCGCATTACTTATGTTGGTAGGTCGTTTGGAGTTGTTTACTGTGCTCTTGTTATTTACTCCGGGATTTTGGAAGAAGCATTAAGTTTAGAATAAGTTATCTTTTCAGAGCTTTATAGTTTTTACTTTACCCGGAATTATCGTCAGGTGAACGGTTCCGTTGCATTCTATATCAACTTCTTGGTATCTTGCTTCTACCACCACCTTTCCATCCAAAGCCATCACTCCCCACTGGCAGGCATTTTCCTCGTAAGCACAGTAATAGCCCACAGGAGGAAGGA
>CABMPB010000054.1 GCA_902388365.1 uncultured Bacteroides sp.
TCGGAATGTTTTCGTATATGTCATCGGGCGGATTCAATCCGCCCCTACGGTGGAATATGTGGATGTTGGCGGGCGGAAAATGTTCGGCCCAAACGGAAAAAAGATTTGATTTCTAAAACAAAAGAACAATAGAATTGTTTATATGATATAAACCGAGAATCCTTTAATAATAATAGCAAGATGAAGCTAATAATTAAAATAGGTCTTATCACTCTCCTATTTCTTATTAAATACCAGAGCGCCGATGCAGAAGTTTCTTCTGCCATAAGCTCATATACTTCATCTGCCATAGAGCATCACCCTGCTACCTCTACCGATGATAGCACACTGGATGCCTTTACTTTCACCAACTCCCTTCTCACCGGACAACAACAGATGTTAGTAAAACTAATACCCGATGACTTCCGCATCCGCCGGGCAGAGGAACTTCAACAGAACTTCTTAAAAATTCTCATAGGATATTTCTCATTACGGGAAGAAACCTTGGTAACCGACCATGCCAAAATCTTTCCGTCTAATCCCATTCATTGTGTGTCTCCGGCCTGTCATTACTTTGTGTTCACCCTGAGACGCATCCTTATTTAATTAATCGTTATAAATTTAGTTGTTATCCATACTCCGGCGCCCGTGAGAGTGTCGGGGGTGGTATCGAATTCTCTTTTCTAAAATAATAACGATTAATTAAAACATATCATGGAAACTATCAAAAATAAAACTACTAATACGATTGTTGGTATTAAAAATGCCGGTTGGGTAATTATATGCTGCTTTATCCTTGCAGTTTGTATCTATAACTTCTTGCTGGGAAATCCTGCAAACTTTATGAATAACGACCCCAATAACCATCCGTTGCCGGGAAACTTCCTGGGCACTATTTATAAAGGCGGAGTGGTGGTTCCCGTTATTCAAACCTTGTTGCTCACTGTTATTGCACTGAGCATAGAACGCTATTTTGCCCTCCGTTCAGCTTTCGGAAAAGGTTCTTTGGTGAAATTTGTTGCCAATATAAAAGCCGCCCTTGCCGTTGGCGATATGAAGAAAGCACAGGAACTTTGTGATAAACAAGGTGGCTCCGTAGCCAATGTGGTTACTTCCACCCTAAGGAAATATGCTGAAATGCAGACCGACGGTACCTTATCGAAAGAGCAAAAAGTACTTGCCATCCAGCAGGAGTTGGAAGAAGCCACCGCACTGGAAATCCCGATGATGGAGCAAAACTTGCCCGTGATAGGTACTATTACCACCCTAGGCACACTGATGGGATTGCTTGGTACGGTAATCGGTATGATCCGTTCCTTTGCAGCTTTGTCCGCCGGAGGTGGTACAGACTCTATGGCACTGTCGCAAGGTATCTCCGAAGCATTGATTAATACGGCTTTCGGTATCCTGACAGGTGCATTGGCAGTTATTTCCTATAACTACTATACTCATAAGATTGATAAATTGACTTACAGCCTCGATGAAGTAGGTTTCTCTATAGTACAGACCTTTACGGCCTCTTATAAATAATCTGTCACACCCTTAAAAACAAACTACTATGGGTAGAGTGAAGATTAAAAAGAAAAGTACGTTCATAGATATGACGGCTATGAGTGACGTCACCGTGCTGCTGCTTACTTTCTTTATGTTGACCTCAACATTCGTAAAGAAAGAGCCGGTACAGGTGTACACTCCGGCATCCGTTTCCGAAATAAAGATACCGGAAACGAATATCCTCCAAATACTGGTGGACCCGCAAGGGAAGATATTTATGAGCCTCGACAAGCAGCCCGACATGAAGGCCGTATTGGAGAAAATGGGTGAAGAATATGGAGTGAAGTTTACTCCCGACCAGGAAAAGAAATTTGCCATTGCTTCTACATTCGGAGTACCGATCAGAAGCATGCAGAAGTTTCTGGATCTCCCCGCCGACCAGCAGGACAAACTGTTGAAACACGAAGGAATCCCCTGTGACAGTACCGATAATCAGTTTAAATCATGGGTGCGCAATGCCCGTCAGGTAAATCCCGACCTGCGTATCGCCATCAAAGCTGATGCATCGACCCCATATGCTGTGATTAAAAAAGTGATGAGCTCACTGCAAGACCTCAGAGAGAACCGGTACAACCTGATTACTTCTCTGAAGACTACTTCTGATAAATAAAACCGAATAATTATGAGTGCTGAAGTACAAGAAAGCAGTAAAAAAGGAAAAGGTACGAAGCAGAAAAAGATGACTGTCCGCGTGGACTTTACGCCTATGGTGGATATGAACATGCTGCTGATTACTTTCTTTATGCTGTGCACCACGCTGAGCAAGCCCCAGACGATGGAAATAAGTATGCCGAGCAATGACAAGAATATCACCGAAGAACAACAAAGCAAGGTAAAGGCTTCGCAAGCCATCACCCTGTTGCTGGCGGGAGGCGATAAACTGTATTACTATGAAGGCGAACCGAACTACAAGGATTATAGCTCGCTGAAGGAAACGACCTACAAGGCGGACGGCCTGCGCTCGGTTCTTCTGAAAAAGAACTCGGCCGCCGTGCGCGAAGTGAACGACCTGAAACAGCAGAAAGCTGACCTTAAAATATCAGAGGATGATTACTCCAAGAAGCTTGCTGAAATAAAGAGTGGAAAGGGAACCCCGACCGTCATTATAAAAGCAACGGACGAATCTTCGTACAAGAATCTGATTGACGCTCTGGATGAAATGCAAATATGCAATATAGGTAAGTATGTGATAACGGACATAGCCGATGCCGACCAGTTCTTGATTAAGAACTATGACACGAAAGGCGACCTGACCAAAAATATCGCTGAAAAGTAACACCCATTGAATAAGGAGGAAAGAAAATGGCAAAAATAGATTTGACCTCACCCGAATGGTGTGAACTGGTATTTCTGGATAAGAACAAGACATACGGCGCCTATAAGATGCGTGCCGACTCACCGAAACGCCATAACTGGGCGATGGTGATAGTAGTGATCATTGCTGCTGTGGGGTTCAGCATACCTTCATTGATAAAACTGGCTACGCCGAAGCAACAGGAAGTAATGACCGAAGTAACCACCCTGTCACAACTGGAAGAACCGGAAGTGAAACAGGAAGAATTCAAAAAGGTGGAACCGGTAGCTCCGCCGCCTGCGCTGAAAAGCTCTATCAAGTTTACCGCCCCCGTCATCAAGAAAGACGAAGAAGTGCATGAAGACGACGAGATAAAAAGCCAGCAAGAGCTGACCCAGACCAAAGTCGCCATCTCCATTGCCGATGTAAAGGGTAACGATGAACTGAACGGCAAGGATATAGCCGAACTGAAAGAGGTAATAACAAAAGCTCCCGAACCGGAGGAAAAACCATACACCATGGTAGAACAAATGCCTCAGTTTCCGGGTGGTGACAAGGAATTGCTGTCTTTCATAGCCAAGAATCTGCATTATCCTACGATTGCAGCCGAAAACGGAATACAAGGAAAGGTATTTGTACGCTTCGTGGTTTCTGCCACGGGAGAGGTAAAAGATGTAAAGGTGATGCGCTCGCTGGACCCGTATTGCGATAAAGAGGCGGTTCGCGTTATCCAGTCCTTGCCCAAATGGATTCCGGGGCGTCAGAATGGGCGTAATGTTCCGGTGTACTACACCGTTCCTATCACTTTCAAGTTACAATAAAAATTGATATATGATGAAACTGTACATTGCGTTACTGGCTGCTTTGCTGCTGATGCTTACCGGCTGCGGCAACAAACCGAAACAGGGAGAAGATGATACACTGACCTCCGGCGACATCATGATTGCGGTGGATGAAACCTTCCGCCCCATTATGGAAGAAGAATTGCAAGTGTTTAGGGCGCTGACCCCCGATGCCACGGTACGCCCCAATTATTGCAGTGAAGTGGATGCCATGAAACTGTTGATGGCGGACAGGGTGCGTCTGGCAGTCACTACCCGCCAACTGACTAAGGAGGAAACGGCATACTTTAACGGGAGAAAGTTTTTCCCTACTTCCGTAAAGATGGCTACCGACGGGCTTGCCCTGATAGTGAACAAGCAAAATATGGATTCACTGATCACCGTGAACCAGTTCAGGGAGATACTGACCGGAAAGATAACCGACTGGAAGGAGTTGAATCCTGCCTCCCGGCTGGGGCAACTGGAGTTAGTATTTGATAACCCCAATTCAAGCACGGTGCATTATGTAATAGACTCGATTTGTGGCGGTAAACCCCTTTCCAGTGACTTGAAAGCGCAGAAAACAAATCCGGAAGTGATTTCGTATGTAGCAAAGAATCCCGCAGCAATAGGGGTGATCGGTGTCAACTGGATTGGTAATGATGCGGACAGTACGCGACTCTCTTTTAATGATGCCATACGTATAATGGCTGTAAGCCGTGCGGATTCGGCTACAGTGGAGAACAGTTTCAAACCTTATCAGGCTTACCTGGCTTTGAACCGGTATCCACTAACCCGCAATGTGTACATTTTACTCAATGATCCCAAAAGCGGCCTTCCCACCGGTCTCACTTCTTTCCTGACTGATTTCCGGGGGCAACGCATCATCCTGAAATCGGGATTGGTACCGGCAACTGCCGCCGTGCGGATTGTAGATGTAAAAGGGGAATAATGAATAAAAAAAGAAGAATCATGAAGAAATTAGTATTAACCCTGATGAGCCTGTGCCTGGCCGCAACGATATGGGGACAGACATCGGCAGGCAGCGAGTGGACACCTCAGGTGGAGCAGGCTGCCACCCTGATAAAGACGGACCCGGCGAAAGCCGCTGAGGTCTTTGATGATCTGCTAAAAGGTAAGAACAAGAAAAATACCGCATTGCTGGTAGAAATAGGACATGCTTATCTGGAACAGGGAAAGAAAGAAGAAGCTGCCGAATATGCCCAACGCGCCAAGGATGTGAACAGCAAGTATGCCGACGCTTATCTGCTGAGTGGAGATGTGGCACTGGCATTGAATGATGTAAACAAAGCGAGCAGCGATTACAATCAGGCTATTTACCTGGATGAGAATTGTAGCGAGGCTTACTTTAAATATGCACAGGTATATAAAGGTGTAGATCCGCAGTTATCTCTGGATATGCTGATGCGCTTGCAATCCAAGACTCCGGCTGACAACCGCATCAATAAGGAACTGGGAGATGTATATTACACAATGGGGCAGTATGGAAAAGCAAAAGAGGCTTATGAAACCTACCTGAAAGCAGGCGAGCCGACGGAACAGGATTATACCCGCTATGCCATGCTGTTATATCTGAACAAGGACTATGCACAATCCCTGGATGTAGTCCAAAAAGGTTTGGCACTGGCTCCGGAGAACCACGTATTGAAACGCCTTGCCATGTATGATGATTTGGAACTGAAAGAATATGATGCAGGGTTGGAAGCGGCTGCCACTTTCTTCTCCAATGCCGGCAATCCGGATTGTGTGTATCTGGATTATGTTTACTTTGCCCGCTTGCTGGAGGCTGATAAACAGTATGATGAAGCAATCGCTCAGTTCCATAAGGCATTGGCTATGGATCAGTCGCACACGGAAATTTACAAGGATCTCTCTGATGTGTACGAAAAAAAGCGGGACTTCCCGAAAGCGATAGAAGCCTATCGGAACTATCTGGGCGGATTGAAAGGCGAGCCGGACATCAGCGACCTTTTCCTGTATGGGCGTCTGAATTACTATGCTGCGACCGACACAACATATCTAGATAAGCAACCGATGTATCTGGCAGAAGCCGATACCATCTTTGCACAGGTGGCTCAGAAAGTGCCCGATAACTATTTGGGCAACTTCTGGCGCGCCCGCACCAATTCACTGCGCGACCCTGAGACTACACAAGGATTGGCAAAGCCTTATTACGAAGCCGCATTGGGGATTCTGGAACAGAAACCGGATGCTTCGAAATCGGTATTGGTGGAATGTAACAGTTATTTGGGGTATTATTACTTTGTGAAAGCAGATTATAACCAGTCAAAGTTATATTGGAACAGAATACTGGAGATAGATCCCGGCAACGAAACTGCCACCAAGGCACTGGGAGGAATCAAATAATTCTTCTTTTTTTCATTTTTTGCTGGATTGAAGCGGACGGTACGTGTTTGCTGCCCGCTTCATTTTTAATGTTTGTATAAAGAGGAGTCATATCTGAACAATAATCTTATAGACTTGTTATTGTTCTCAAAATAGATATTTGTCACTAATCATTATTTTGTGTTCATGCCTAGGGCACATTTTTATTGGATAAACCGTTTAAATTTTCTAGTTTCCCCTTATTATTATACCCGTGAGAGTGTGGGGGTAACTGAATACATAGATCATTGAATTATTAACGTAAAAATGAACAAGATTGTGGGATTAAAAAAACTAGGTTTGATTATTGTGTGCTGCTTTATTATTGCAGTTTGTGTGCATTACTTTTTGTTGGGGGACCCGGATAACTTTATGAATAACGATCCGAATAACTATCCACTACCGGGAAACGTCCTTGGTACTATCTATGAAGGGGGCATCACGATCCCTCTTATTGAAACCCTTTTGTTTGCTGTTATCGTGCTGAGTATAGAACGCTATTTCGTTTTTCGTTTTGCTTTCGGCAAAGGCTCTCTGATCAATTTTGTAGACCAAATGAAAAATGCGCTTCATGCAGGAGATATGAAGATAGCGCAAGAACTTTGCGACAGGCAGGGTGGGACTGTGGCCCATGTATTAAGCTCTATCTTAAAGAAATATGCTGAACTGAAGTGTGACTGCCTGCTTTCGGAGAATCAAAAAGTATCTGTTATCCTGCAGGAATTAGATGATGCAATCGCATTGGAACTTCCACATATGAAACGAAACTTATCTGTCATTGGAATAATTACCGTACTGGGAATACTGACGGGAGGCTTGGGTATGTTTATCGGTATTACCCGTTCATTTGCAGCTTTGTTTTCCAGCGGAATTGCAGCCTCTATGGCCTTATCGCAAGGCATTGCCGGTACATTGATCAATATGGCTTTAGGCATCTTAACGGGGGCATTGGCAGTGATTGCTTATAATTACTATTCTAATAAAATTGATAGATTTACCTATAGCCTTGATGAAGTAGCCTTCTTTATTGTCCAAACCTTTACTTTCTATATAGATGATCCAACCTCTTATAAGTTAATAGATATTAAATAAAAGCGTCTGCTCTTGCTTATTCAAATAAAGTATATACATTTGCAGTGTACTAATCAACTAATACACTAAATAACTAATAAAACCATAAACACAATGATGATTGAAGTAAAGAACTTATCTTTCAGTTATGGAAAGAGAAAACAAAAAGTCTTTGATGACTTTTCGCTCACACTAGACAAAGGTTCGGTTTACGGTCTTTTGGGAAAGAACGGCACAGGTAAATCTACCTTGCTCTACTTGATGACAGGCTTGCTTCGTCCGCAAGCAGGCAAGGTGCTCTACAAAGGGGTGGATGTCTTATTACGCTATCCGTTGACTTTGCAGGATATGTTCTTGGTACCTGAGGAATTTGCACTTCCGGCAGTCAGCTTGAAGCAATACGTAAAGCTGAATGCTCCGTTCTATCCTAATTTCAGCAATGAACAATTAAGTGCCTGCCTTCGTGATTTTGATATGAATGAAGACATTCATTTGGGAGAGCTTTCCATGGGGCAGAAGAAGAAAGCATTTATGTGTTTTGCCCTTGCCGCCAATACTTCCTTATTGGTAATGGATGAACCCAGCAACGGGCTGGATATTCCTTCTAAGAGCCAGTTCCGCAAAGTGATTGCTTCGGGCATGAATGATGATAAATCGGTGATTATCTCTACCCATCAGGTGAGAGATATTGATAGCTTGCTGGATCATGTGGTGATAATAGACGGCACTCGCGTATTGCTGAATGCATCGGTAAAGACTATCTGTGACAAAGTGTACTTTGCAGAGCAAGGCATGAATGAACCGACAGATAATGCGCTCTATGTTCAGCCGTCGGTTCAGGGAAACAGTGTAATCTTCCCGAATGCTCATAATGAGGAAACAAATCTGAATCTGGAAGTATTGTTCAACGCTATGCTGGCAGAAAGAGAGAAAATGCAATCAATGTTTAACAAGTAAACACACAAACACTATGGATAATAATAACTTTTTGAGTTTTCCGCGCATCGCAATGGTCATGAAGCGCGAGATAATGGAAAATTGGAAAACAAACATATTTCGTTTTATCGGACTTTATGCGGCATTTGCATTGGTGATGATAGGTAATATGTGGGGAGCAAGTAATAATGCAAGTGCCTTTAGTGATCCGGCAATGTTCTTTAACCGTTGCTGCTCTAATATTATGGCTTCTTTTGTCCTTATCGTTGGCATCGCAAGTCTTGCTTATGCTGCCAATATAATGGAGAATATGATTACAAAGGAGAAGCGCATCTCTTTCCTGATGCTTCCGGCTACTATGATAGAGAAATTTGTGGCGCGTTTTCTAATTGTAACTGTTGGTTTTGCTCTTGCAGTAGTGGCGGCAACTTCATTAGCAGAAATCACTCATTATCTGGTACTTCCTTTGTTTAATGTACCTGAGGAATTCCATCAGTCTTTCTTGTACAACCTCATTTCTATGGCTTCCATAGACGGAGAACAGGTATATAGAGGACCGGGATCGTTTAATATGGGATATAACAACTGGCTGGGTGAAGTATGCGGATGGGCTTTCTTGATTTGGTCTCATTCACTTTATATCCTGGGTGGCAGTTATTGGTATAAAAAGCCGTTCTTCAAGACAGTAGCTACATTGATGCTCATCTCTATTGTATGCTCCGTGTTGTTGGTTCATGTTATATCATGGATAGGGGCTGACAATATGCAGAACATTGGAGAATGGTTGATAGACAATTTCCAGTGGATGACATTGAATAAGTTGCTTTCATTGGGTGTTGCATTCTTCAGTGCTTGCACTATGTTCAACTGGTGGTTGAGTTATAAACTCTTTACCCGTTCACAAGTTATTAAATCCAAATTCCGTTTGCTATGAAATTCAAAGAAAGTAAATCCATATACTTGCAGATAGCCGACCGGATATGTGATGAGATCTTGCAAGGACAATATACAGAAGAAGAACGTATTCCGTCGGTCAGAGAATACGCCTCCACAGTGGAAGTGAATGCAAATACGGTAGTCCGTACTTACGATTTCCTTCAGGGACAAGAGATAATCTATAATAAACGCGGCATCGGCTACTTTGTATCAGCAGGAGCAAAAGAAAAGATTATAGCTTTTCGCAAAGATACCTTCCTGCACGAAGACTTGCCGGAGTTTTTCAGACAAGTAAAGACATTGGAGATTCCAATGGCGGAGATAGAAAAAATGTATAAGGCATATTTGGCACAACACTAACACAAGATAAGTTTATACACACTCAAGACGACACAAACACAAGATTATACCATTGCAATGGTTCCATTCACTGTAGGGGCGGATTGAATCCGCCCGAATACATTCGCGAATACGGCTTTCAGAACGTTATCGGGCAGATTCAATCTGCCCCTACGGTGGATGAAATCTAAACGGGGGTATTTTCCGTTACTTATCCGCTATATAAATAGCAGTCCAAAACAACCACTCCGCCACCCCTCTCAAAGTTTCGGGATTGATAGATGTTGTATTATCCTTAGGATGATGATAATATCCTCCTCCCAAAGCCCACAAATCCATACACGGATAACCTGCCTGCATAAACACAGCCCCATCCGTGCGGGGACGAGTCAGGAAATGACTCTCGCCGGCATGCAAACGGCGATGCACATAATCCTTGTTCGCCTTCTTTGAAAGCTCTGCCAATTCCGGATACCCGTAATGATAATCCACTCCAAGCATCAATCCTATTCCCACTTGCTCCATATTAAGAATAGCCACTACCTTCTCTTTCGGCACTAAGGGATGCTTGGTATAATAAGTACTGCCGGTTAATCCTGCTTCCTCACCGTCCACACTCATAAAGATAATACTCCGTTTGGGCTTTACTTTCGATTTAGCCATTGCCTCGGCAACTCCCAGCAATACGGCAGAAGAAGAATTATTATCATTCGCCCCTTCAATCAAGAAAGGAATCATGCCCAAGTGATCCAAATGCGCCGAAATAATCACATACTCATTGCACAGCACCGGATCGCTGCCTTTTATAACTCCGAATATATTCTTTCCCGTAGCATTGGGGTTATAAGTAGCATTCATCTTGATATGGGCTTTCTTTCCTGTATAGAAAGAAGCCGGTTTCTGTGTCTTGTATATCTGGCGGATCGTTTCCCGATAAGTCTTTCCGGTTCCCATAAAAATATCATTGACCACCGTGTCGGTAACATGGCAATACACAAAGCCCGGATTATAGGGGGCATTCGGGCCCGGAACCCATTTGTACAGCAATCCGATGGCGCCATGTTCTACGGCATTGTTCAGCTTGGTTTGGTGCAGGGTATGTTTGTACCACATAGCCAATGAATCCGGATTGCGGCTCACATTGGGCGTTTCACCTTCCACAAGGACTATTTTGCCTTTTACGTCTATGCCTTTATAATCATCATATCCCATTTCGGGGGCTGTGACGCCAAATCCGGCATATACCACCTCGGCGGTTACCTCCCCGTTGCCGGTCATTCCTCCGGCAAACCAGCCGTCTGCCCACGGATATGATTTGGAAATCCAGACTGTTCCTTTCTTTCCGGCAGAGACAGGAAAGAGAATATCCATGGTGCTACCCGGCTGTACTTCTACGCAGGGGTGGGGGAATTCCTGTATGTATGAGCCATTGTCACCGCCGGGTGTCAGTTCCCATTGCTGGAAATACCCTTTTACTATATCTACGGCTTTTGCCATTCCCGGAGATCCCGCCAAGCGGCCTTCCAGTGCTGGGTCTGAGAGTTGTTTTACATATCCGAAAAGTTTTTCGGCAGTGATGTTGCGATGCATGGCATCCAGGTACTTTTCTTCGTCGGTCAGGTTGGCCGGTCTTCTTTGGGCAAACGCAGATAATGTGCCCAGAGCAAAGATGGCAGACAGTAAAAGGATTGTTTTCTTCATGTTAGTATAACGATTTAAGATTTGGTCTAAAGATAAAAAGAAAAGAGCAGATTCCCGCCTCTCTCTTCATAAAAATATTACGCTGCTATTTCTTGACATAAATCAAACCGTAACATCGTAAAAAGTTCCTACCTTTGCATCCCGAAAACCAAAGAGAATTAAGTGGACGTAATTCAAGAACCTAGAAGTGTGCGAAAGAACCTTGCCAAACTGGCGGTTCCTATCTTCATTGAGACTTTACTGATTATGATGCTGGGCGCGGTAGATACCGTGATGCTGAGTCAGTATTCGGACAACAGTGTGGCTGCCGTAGGGGTAGTCAACCAGTTGATTATGTTTGCTTTCCTTATATTCGAGGTGATCAATATAGGTACATCCGTGCTCTGTTCGCAATACTTGGGAGCAGGAATGCACAAGAATATGGTGCAGGTAGTAGGCGTTTCCCTGATACTCAATCTGGTTTTCGGCCTTTTCGTGAGCGCAGTGCTGCACTATGGCGCCCACTTCCTGCTGACCACGATGGGACTTCGTCCCGAATTGATGGATTATGGAGTAAACTATATGGAAATAGTAGGAGCTTTCGCCTTCTTCCAAGCCATTTCATTGACTATTTCCGCTTCTTTGCGCAGTGCCAATAAAGCTGTTTACCCCATGATGGTGACCGTAGTTGTGAACATTCTGAACATCCTTGGTAACTATTCTTTGATTTTCGGTAAGTTCGGCATGCCGGCACTGGGTGTGGAAGGTGCGGCTATTTCTACTGCATTTGCCCGTGGCGTGGCAATGGTGATACTTTTCGTCATCCTGTTCCGTAAGCATATCCCTAAGTTCCCGTTGGCCTATTTCCGTCCTTTCCCCGTCAAGGAATTGAAGAACCTTCTGAAGATCGGTGTTCCCTCCGCAGGAGAGAATATGTCTTATAGCTTCTCGCAAGTAGTCTTGACCTATTTTATCAATATGTTGGGAAATGAGGCGCTTACCACCCGTACCTATGTAGTGAATATTGTGATGTTCGTTTATCTCTTTGCCATCGCCATGGCTCAGGGAGGAGCCATCTGCATCGGGCACTTGGTGGGGCAGAAAAAGATACATGCGGCCTATCTGCTGGGCAAGTATGTGATGCGTATCTCTATTCTGGTTTCCCTGGTACTATCCTGCATCTGGGCATTGATGGGGCATACCCTTTTCACTTGGCTCACGGACAATCCGGAGATTATCCGCCTGGGTACTATCATCTTGTTTGTCGATGTAATTCTGGAGGTAGGACGTGCTATCAATATCTATGCCACGAATGCCCTTCGTGCCACAGGCGATGTAAACTATCCGTTCTATGTGGGGCTGGTGGTGCAATGGAGTGTTGCCGTGGGATGCGGCTATCTGTTCGGCATTCACTGGGGCTGGGGACTGGTGGGCATGTGGTGTGCTTTCCTGTTGGACGAGAACCTTCGCGGCATCATCTTTGTACAGCGTTGGAATAGTTTGAAGTGGGCAAAGAAAGGATTTGTGAAATAAATCTCCTTTTTCGCAAACTTTATGCTTATTCAGACCGTTAAACTCAAGAAAAAGAATTAATTTTGCAGTCTGATAATTATCAAAGAATATAATATGGAGCTCGATTTACTCACGGCAATATCACCTATTGACGGTCGATACAGAGGAAAAGCGGGAGCTTTGGCCTCTTATTTTTCTGAATTTGCACTCATTAAATACCGCGTGCAGGTAGAGATTGAATACTTTATTACTCTGTGTGAACTACCGTTACCACAGCTTAAAAGCTTTGATCATGCACGTTTTGAATCACTGCGTGCTATTTATAAGAACTTCTCGGAAGCTGATGCACAGCGCATTAAAGATATAGAGAGCGTAACAAACCACGACGTAAAAGCTGTAGAATACTTCATCAAGGAACAATTCGACCGGTTGGGCGGAATGGAAGAATACAAGGAGTTCATTCACTTTGGCTTGACTTCGCAGGATATTAACAATACCTCTGTGCCTTTGTCTATCAAGGAAGCATTGGAACAGGTATATTATCCTCAGATTGAAGAACTGATAGCACAGCTCACTACTTATGCAGAAGAATGGGCAGAGATTCCGATGTTGGCTAAGACACACGGACAGCCCGCATCTCCTACTCGTCTGGGTAAGGAAATCATGGTTTTTGCTTATCGTCTGAACCGCCAGTTGGCTGCATTGAAGGCTTGTCCTATTACTGCCAAGTTTGGTGGCGCTACCGGTAACTATAACGCGCATCACGTGGCTTATCCCGAATATGACTGGAAAGCATTCGGAAATAAGTTCGTAGCCGAAAAGCTGGGACTGGAGCGCGAGGAGTACACTACTCAGATTTCAAACTACGACAATCTGGGAGCGATCTTTGATGCCATGAAACGCATCAATACCATTATGATTGATATGAACCGCGACTTTTGGCAATATATCTCTATGGAGTATTTCAAGCAGAAGATTAAAGCGGGCGAAGTAGGTTCCAGTGCCATGCCGCACAAAGTGAATCCTATCGATTTTGAAAATGCCGAGGGTAACCTGGGGATGGCAAACGCCATTCTGGAGCACCTCTCCTCTAAGTTGCCGGTATCTCGCTTGCAACGTGATTTGACTGACTCTACCGTGTTGCGTAACGTAGGTGTGCCTTTCGGTCACATTGTTATCGCCATCCAGAGTTCACTGAAAGGCCTGCGCAAACTGTTGTTGAACGAACACAAGATGTATGAAGACCTGGATAACTGTTGGAGTGTAGTGGCAGAAGCTATTCAGACTATTCTGCGCCGCGAAGCATATCCTCATCCTTATGAGGCTTTGAAGGCGCTTACCCGTACCAATCAATCTATAACAGAGGAGTCAATTAAAGAATTTATTGAAACACTAAACGTAAGCGAAGAAATTAAGAAGGAATTGCGCGTGATAACACCGCATAACTATACTGGTATTTAACATATTATTTAGTTAGATTGTTAATCAAAAAGCCCGAGAGGGCGTTATTTCATAAATTAAAAAAACAAAGGAAACCATGAGTACAGAAAATGAAAACAGACCAGAAGGTACTGTAAATGAAGAAAATCAGAATGCAAACCGTGAGGGTGGTTATAAGTCTTATAACAGAGACAGTAATTACAGCAGATACAACAACGACGGAGAACAACGTTCTTACCGTCCCCGTATGAACAGCTATAATCGCGAAGGTGGAGATCGTCCTTACCGTCCTTCTTACAACAACGGTGAGCGTTCTTCATACAACAATCGCTACAATAACAACGGCGACCGTCCGCAGCGTCCCCGTTTCAATCCTAATAGCGAAGAAGGAGGTGAACGTCCGTACCGTCCGCGTACAAACAGCTATAACCACGAAGGTGGCGAACAGCGTCCCTATACTCCGCGTCCTCGCTACAACAGCGAAGAAGGCGGTGAACAACGTCCTTATCGTCCGCGTACCGGAGGATACAATCAGGGTGGCGGATACAACCGTGAAGGCGGTGACCGTCCGTATCGTCCCCGTACCAACAGCTATAATCGTGAAGGCGGTGAACAGCGTCCTTACACTCCGCGTCCCCGTTTTAACAATGGCGAAGGTGGCGAGCAACGTCCTTACCGTCCGCGTACCGGAGGCTATAACCAAGGTGGCGGATACAATCGTGAAGGCGGTGACCGCCCATATCGTCCTCGTACCGGAGGAGGTTACAATCAAGGTGGTGGATACAACAACCGTCCTTACCGTCCGCGTACAGCCGATTATAACCCGAACGCCAAGTATAGCGTAAAGAAACAAATAGAATATAAGGATATACTGACTGATCCTAACGAACCGATCCGTTTGAACAAATTCCTTGCCAATGCAGGTGTATGCTCTCGTCGTGAAGCCGATGAATTCATCACAGCAGGTGTGGTAAGCGTGAACGGTGAAGTGGTAACAGAATTGGGAACAAAGATCAAGCGCACCGATGAAGTGAAGTTCCATAACGAACCCGTAAGCATCGAGCGTAAAACTTATATATTGCTGAACAAGCCGAAAGATTGCGTAACCACTTCCGACGATCCTCAGGAACGTAAGACCGTAATGGACTTCGTGAAGGGCGCTTGCAAGGAACGCATCTATCCCGTAGGCCGTCTGGACCGCAACACTACCGGCGTATTGTTGCTGACTAATGATGGTGACTTGGCTTCTAAGCTGACTCATCCCAAATACTTGAAGAAGAAAATCTATCATGTATATTGCGATAAGAATGTAACCAAGGCAGATCTTGACCAAATAGCAGCAGGCGTTACTCTGGACGATGGAGAAATCCATGCAGACGACATCAACTATGCTTCGGATACAGACAAGTCACAGGTAGGTATCGAAATCCACTCAGGAAAGAATCGTATCGTGCGTCGTATATTCGAATCACTGGGCTACCGGGTAATCAAGTTGGACCGTGTATATTTTGCCGGTCTCACTAAAAAAGGCTTGCGTCGCGGTGACTGGCGTTACTTGACTGAACAGGAAGTGAACATGCTCCGCATGGGCTCATTCGAATAATCAGTCACGCTGTAGGGGCGGATTGAATCCGCCCGATAACCGTAACGTATTCACCTTATATAATAAGTCTATGTATTCGGGCGGATTCAATCCGCCCCTACAAGTATAATAATAACAAAGAGACAAAACAATGGAAAAAATTAGTAGAACAAAGATTGTTGACCTGCTGAAGCGCCGTGATTTCGGAGCTATGGTCAATGTAAAAGGTTGGGTTCGTACCCGCCGTGGTAGCAAACAGGTAAACTTTATCGCCCTGAATGACGGTTCTACAATAAATAATGTACAGGTAGTTGTTGATTTGGCAAACTTCGACGAAGAAATGCTGAAACTCATCACCACGGGTGCATGTATCAGCGTAAACGGTGAATTGACCGAATCCATTGGTTCCGGCCAGGCAGCCGAAGTACAGGCGCGTCAGATAGAGGTGCTGGGTACTTGCGATAATACCTATCCGTTGCAGAAGAAAGGTCACACGATGGAATTCCTTCGTGAGATTGCACACTTGCGTCCGCGTACCAATACTTTTGGCGCCGTGTTCCGCATCCGTCACAATATGGCTATTGCTATCCACCAATTCTTCCATGAACGTGGTTTCTTCTATTTCCACACACCTATCATCACCGCTTCGGACTGTGAAGGTGCAGGACAGATGTTCCAGGTAACCACCAAGAACCTCTATGATTTGAAGAAAGACGAGAACGGAGCTATCATTTATGACGATGATTTCTTTGGCAAACAAGCCAGCTTGACGGTATCCGGTCAGTTGGAAGGTGAATTGGCAGCAACCGCTTTGGGTGCTATCTATACCTTTGGTCCTACTTTCCGTGCCGAAAACTCCAACACTCCGCGCCACTTGGCAGAGTTCTGGATGATTGAGCCGGAAGTGGCATTCAATGACATTACCGACAACATGGACTTGGCGGAAGACTTCATCAAGTTCTGTGTAAAGTGGGCGCTTGATAACTGTTATGACGATGTGAAGTTCCTGAACGACATGTTTGATAAAGGCTTGATAGAACGTCTGCAAGGCGTATTGAAAGAAGAATTTGTCCGTCTGCCTTATACAGAGGGTATCAAGATTCTGGAAGAAGCCGTAGCCAAAGGTCACAAATTCGAGTTCCCGGTTTACTGGGGCGTAGACTTGGCTTCAGAGCACGAACGCTTCCTGGTGGAAGACCACTTTAAGCGTCCGGTGATCCTTACGGACTATCCCAAGGAAATCAAAGCCTTCTATATGAAGCAGAACGAAGACGGTAAGACCGTTCGTGCTATGGACGTGCTGTTCCCCAAAATTGGTGAAATCATTGGTGGCTCTGAACGTGAAGCGGACTATAACAAACTGATCACACGCATTCAGGAATTGGAAATTCCGATGAAAGATATGTGGTGGTATCTGGATACCCGTAAGTTTGGTACTTGTCCCCACTCCGGTTTCGGACTTGGTTTTGAACGCCTGTTGTTATTTGTAACCGGCATGACCAACATCCGCGACGTCATTCCATTCCCGCGTACTCCGCGTAATGCTGAATTCTAATTGTCATACATACCTCAGAAAGTCCTGCTTTATAACATAAAGCAGGACTTTTTTTGTATTTTGCTGTAAAAAAGTCATTTAAAAAGGCGGAAGTTTGAAAAAGTTTCCTAAATTTGTGTATCCACATAACGCAGATTGTTAACTAAATATATACAACTATGAAACGGCATTATTTATCTCTAATGGTGATAGCATTCTTGCTTATCGGTACATCGCGTGTAATGGGACAAGAAAATTCTGCTTTTGCTCCTGTAGATTTAAAGGGCATATGGCAAATGTGTTTTTATGTATCAGGAAATCCCCAGATTCCGGGGGAGTTAAAGCCTAGTAATTCATTCAAGATCCTGTCTGATGACGGCAAATTTACGAATATGACTGTGATTCCCAATCATGGTGCCATCGTTATCGGTTCGGGCACTTATGCTCAGACGGCAGCCAATGCTTATACGGAGCATGTAGAGAAGAACTTGCACTTGCCACAGTTGGTAGGTGTGGACAATGTGTTGGAGTTTGATATGAAAGGCGGTGATGTAATGGTGTTGAAGTTCTTTGTGAAGACAGATGTGGATGGCAATGAAATTAATTCCTGGTATTATGAAACTTGGAAGCGGGTGAAGATGCCGCCAAGTTATCCGAAAGATTTGGTTAGATAATGTGATAATTAAGATGATAAAAGGGGATGTGTCAAAACAAAAAATAGCTATCATTTTGCTGTAGGGGCAGATTGAAT
>CABMPB010000055.1 GCA_902388365.1 uncultured Bacteroides sp.
AATGGTTACTGCGACGGGAACATTTGTATCTTGTAAAGACTATGATGATGACATCGATCGCATCGACAATACGTTGAACGATTTGAAGTCTCAAATCAAGGATTTACAGACTGCTGTAAGCAATGGTAAATGGATTACCAATGTGGAACAAACTGCAGAAGGTGTAACTGTTACTTTGAGTGATAACAGTACATTCAAATTGACTAACGGTAAAAATGGTGCTCAGGGTGAAGCCGGTGCTGCTGGTGACAAACTGACTATCGACGAGGCTACCGGTGAATGGTTAATCAATAATGAAAAGACAGGTTGGTTTGCTAATAAGAAAGATCAAGCTGTTGTAGTAAATGCACCGAAAGTAGAAAGTGATGGTTTTTGGTATTTCTATGATGCGGAAGCAAAAGAATACAAGAAATCTGATTACAGAGCTAACGGCAACACTTGGGTGGTAGAAGATGACAATCAGTACATCCTGCATATCCCTGCAGCTGACGGTACGGATACCATGATCAAATTGCCGAAATTTGCAGCTATTTCAAGTTTATCTTTAGCTCAGACCACACAAGATTGGACAGCTAACTATATTACTTCTTCTACAATTAAGATTAAAGATCAATCAGGCAAAGTATATGATAAGGAAACTCTTATTTCGACATTGAATGCAGATGGATCTAAAGGTTTGAAAGTAAATGTAATTGTAGAGCCTACAGGAGTAGACGTAACAGGTCGTCCATTCAAATTGGTTGATTCTCAGAATGGAACTGTATTTGCTACAGCTACAGCAGAACCATGTACTGATGTGTTGACTAGAGCTGCTAATGGTTTGTACTCTTTACATTTTACTTTTGCTGATGGTATTGATGGAGATGCAGTTGAAGGTTATGCTACAAGTAGTGCTTCTTCTGGTAAGGCTTTAGCCATCGTTACCGATGGTGCATCTACAGCATTTGATAATAAAGTTGTTTTAACTGAAGCTACCACTAGCACAGTAACATTTAAATCAACTAACTATGTACTTTTGGGACAAGAATATAACTTGTTTGGTAAAAGTTATAGTGAGCAACCTGCAAACTTGAATGCAACAGATTTAGCAAAAAAAGAACAAGATATTATCACTACTCTTACCGGAGTTATTGATACCAAGCTAAGTATTGGCGATGATTATAAGCAAGCATATGGTATCGTAATAAATGGTAACTCTTTCAAGATATCAAGTGAAGAAGCTTATGGTAAAACCTTAACATTCAAGGTTTCTTATACTGATAATGAGGTTGACGGATCAAACCAGAAAGCCAAAACAGCTGATTTAAGTATTACTGTTCAAAATAAAGCAACTGCTCCTGTTGGCATTACTTTGGCAGCTACTCATCAATTATCTGTTAGCACAGCTAATAATTCTGCTGCAATGTATACATACATTCCTTTAGCTAACTTGGCTAGTAGCCTATCTGCTGTAGATAAGATTGCTTGGAATTCTACTGCTACTAGTAGTGTTGTTAGTGGTCTTAGCTTAGAATCTTCTAAGAAATATGGCGATCCTGCTGCTAAGTTAACAATGGGTAATACAGAATTAACTAATCTTTCATTTGTTAAATCAGATAAGAACGCTGCTAGCACTTTAGGTGAAGCTGCATATTTGAAGGTTAAAGTTGTTCCTACATCAGCAAACGTAACAGTTGATACATATAAGGGAGAAACAACATTTAGCTTTGGTACAGGCAAATCTGCTAAAGCTATTGTTGAACTGACATTGACTAATCCTGCAGCAATCACTCGTGTTCCTGTTTATTTCAGTGGAGATGATGCTATAGCTTATGGTGCAGGCAATACCGGTAAAGGTCTTACATTTGATATTAAGGAACTTTATAACGCAGGAAATCAAGCTCTGACCGTTGTAGATAAGACTTATGCAGCTGATAAAAAGAAGAGCAATTGGGTAACAAGTGGTTCTAATATTTCTATTGCTACTAAAGAATTGTACAACACAACTCACACATTGGAAGTATCATACCTTTACTTTACTAATGCAACTAACAATAAGTTCACTGATGTAATCAAGGTTACAGGTAAGAGTCCGATTAAGGAAGGTACAATAGAAAGCAAGATTAAAGAATTGTCATTAGAGGCTGGTGCTGAAGCTATGTTTAGTAATGCATCATTCGATACTAAGGATGTCTTTAAGAAAGCATACAACTTGTTCAACACTAAATCAAAAAATGACAAGGGCGAAGATGTTTATACTGCCAATGCAGATACTAGAATTGCTAGTGTAACTGTTACTGCAACAGGTGATAATGCAAATGCTGTTGAGTGTAAAGAAATAACAGGAAAATTAGGAGATAAAGACCTCGTAATTGGCTGGAAAGTTTCTGCAAAAGAAGGTGCAGCTCTGCAAGCTGGTGGCGTAGTTGAATTGTCTGTTAAGATTGTAGACCAATGGGGTATTGAAACAGTTAAACCTATTACACTGAATATTGTGAAATAAGTTTTGATTGTTAAAACCTTAAGAATCATTTAAAGATTAAGCGCGATTCCTATTATTAGGTGTCGCGCTTTCTCTTGATATATATCCATTATCCTCCCGGGTTGTAATCTGAAAGCGAAACTCTGTTAATAATCATCTTTGTATATAATAACAATAAAGACTATGCCTATATTTTTAGTATGCTTTCACTATTTTTGCCTATGTTTTCAGTCTATTTTCTTCAATTTTTGCCTATGTTTTTAGAATAAAGTACTATCTTTGTTTCTGTAAACCAATAGAATAACAATATGTTCCAGCGAAATATTTATATGAAATTGCAGGACTGGTCAAGCAATCCCAGTCATAAGCCACTAATATTACGGGGAGCAAGGCAAGTGGGGAAGACGACTTTGGTAAACGAATTCAGCAAAGAATTTGAGAACTACATTCATCTTAATTTGGAAAGGGAAGTTGAAGCCAGAATCTTTGAACAATCAGATTCAGTAGAAGAAATACTCCAATTATGCTGTTTTCAGAAAAAAATAACTTTGAAAGAGGGGCGCACTTTACTCTTTATTGATGAAATACAGAATGTGCCTAAAGCTGTATCCCTGCTACGCTATTTTTATGAGGACATGCCTCAGCTCTTTGTCATTGCGGCAGGGTCACGACTGCAATCTCTGTTGAAAGAGCGTATCTCCTTCCCTGTGGGCAGAGTAGAATACTTGCAGCTTGCGCCCTGTTCTTTTTGCGAATTTCTGGGAGCCATTGGCGATACACAATATAAAGAAGCTATTGAGACCGCAACCCTTCCGCCCCTTTTGCATCAAGAGGCCATCAAACGCTTTAATTTGTATACACTGATAGGAGGAATGCCCGAGGTGGTCGCCAATTATGCCGCACACAAGGATTTGATGAAATTACAGCCTATCTATAACACCTTGTTAATGGGATACAATGAGGACGTAGAAAAATATGCCCCTACCCAACTACAAACCCAAATTATCCGGCATATCCTGAAGACGGGGTGGAACAAAGCCGGACAAACGATCAAACTGGGTAACTTTGGCGATTCGAGTTATAATTCCAAAGAGGTGCGCGAAGCATTTGGCATTATGGAGAAAGCCTTCCTTCTGGAACTGGTTTATCCGGTAACTAACGTGCAGGCTCCGGTAACATCAGCCTTTAAGCGTGCACCCAAGTTAATGTGGCTGGATACAGGTCTTGTCAACTTTGCGGCTAATATACAGACCGAACTGATTGGTAATAAAGATATTATTGATGCATGGCTAGGGGCTATCGCCGAGCATATTGTTGCACAAGAGTTGAAAGTAGTGGCCAATGATCATTATATACATCATCTTAATTTCTGGGTAAGAAACAAACAAGGTTCCAATGCTGAAGTTGACTTTATTTGGCAACAAGGAAGCATGCTGATTCCGATTGAAGTCAAATCCGGTCATAATGCACATTTGCGTTCTATCCAGTCCTTCATGGATTTGTCAGCGGGAGACACAGCCATAAGAATTTGGAGCGGTCCTTATTCCGTCGACAAGGTCACTACACCTAATGGAAAAGCCTTTAAGCTGATAAATCTTCCTTTCTATTATGTAAACTGCCTACCCTTGATTCTCAAGTCCGTCACCGGGAAGTGAAATCAGTAATTTCAAGGAAAGTTTTACGATAGGAGTCATACCGATATGGGTATGGCTCCTTTTGCTTCAATATGCGGACAGGACGAAGTTTGACACTAAATTCCCCATCTACAACCTATTGTTCATCGTGTTATTTCAGACTTTAAAGGGAATGAATAATAAAAGGTACGTATTGTAATAAAAAATATTAGGAGCAAAAAGAGTAGTCATAGGCTAACACACGCATATATAATATCTTATTTATCAGTAGTTTACATCAAAATAAAAGAGAGTATATTTGTATATCTCTTACTAGGAGATCTACTATTTTTGTGCAAAAATAAGCAAAGTTTTGAGAACTAGGACACTTTTCATCAAAAAAAATTGGTTTTTCTTTAAAAAAGCGCTTTTCTATTGATTTATTTCATCATTTTCAGGCCTGCTAAACCCATCATAATATCCTCATAATAAGAATATTGCATACGTTAAGTAGATCTCCTAGTAAGAGATCTACAAAATAGTGCCATAAGAGCTATATATAATTAGGGTATATATAGGGCATCTCAAACAAGTAGAAAGTAAAAGGATAATAATATATGGAATACCTATTTCTAAAACGCAAAAAGACAACCTTCACTTCGGAAAGGCAAAAGAATCTGCTGTTCAAGGTTGCCGACCGACAATGGGAGGAAAAATTTGCCTGCCAAGAGGTAAACGGACGGAAGATAGACCGCGACATATATAAGTGTGTCCTCTACCAGCTTGAGATAAGACAGGCTTTTCTGGATGCAGACTTATCCTTAAAGAAATTGAGTGCCATGATTGAAACGAACCAGACTTATTTGTCCAATGTGGTGAACAAGTATTTTGGCTGCAACCTGAAAGAGCTTGTAAATACCTATCGGGTAGAATATGCTAAGGAATTGCTCCGCAGCGGACGATGCCCGATGAATGAAATGCCTCACCGTTGCGGTTTTGCCTCGAAGAGTGCGTTTTATGCTGCTTTTGGAAAAATAGCCGGAATAACCCCGTTGCAGTACTTGGCAAGTGTAAGGAAAGATTTGGAGCCCTTACTGAAACAAAGCAATTAAGTCCTTTTAAACAATAAAACATTTTGAGTTTTTTAAATTTATAAATTTAAAGTTTTTCTATTATGAACAAAAAATTTTTAAGTGCAATCCTGTTCGGAGCCTTAATGGTTACTGCGACGGGAACATTTGTATCTTGTAAAGACTATGATGATGACATCAAGGATTTGCAGGATAAGGTCAGCAAATTGGCAACTAAAGAAGACATGACTTCTCAAATTGCTACTTTGCAGACTGCTTTAACTGCTGCCGCTAAAGATGCTAGCGATGCTATCACTAAAGCTACTGCTGCTGAAACTGCTGCAAAAGCTGCTGGTGACACTGCCGCTGCTGCAAAAGCTGCTGCTGAAAAAGCCGCTGCTGACGCAAAAACAGAAGCAATCAAGGCTGTTCAAGGTGAACTTGACGCGTTGAAGAAAGAAGTGGAAGAGTCTACTGAATCTGCATTGAAAGATATGGCAGACAAAGTTGACGCTGCTACTAAAAAGGTAGAAGACATTGTTGGTAGTATTGCTGATATGGTTACTAGCGTAGAACTGGTATATTCCTACTCAAATCAGACTTACTTAACTCCGATATGGGCTGAATACAACGATGTTGCAAATAACTGGTGGTATACAACTAGCTATATTCCGGGATATGTAGAAGTGAAGGATGCTAATGGATCAGTCATTGGTAAACTATATAACTTGCGTTCTGAGAGTTATAAAGGTCAGACATTAGGCTTAATGACAGCAATTGAAAAGGATAATACCTTTAGCAAAGACGCTACTATTGCTGGTCCTATTACATTTAAGAAGGATACCCAAGTTCAGACAGGCGATAAATTTATAGTTCGCGTTTCTCCAACTAATGCTGTTCTCACACCTGCAATGATTTCTTTAGTGAACAGTAAGGGTGAAAACCTGAATGATCTTCTAGAAGTACAGAAAGTAGAACATTTTGATGGTCTGCTAACTAGAGGAGTGGAAAGTAATGGTTTATGGGAAGTGACTGTCGCATTGAAAGAATATGATAAAGATGCATTTAAGGCAGCAGTCCAAAGCGACAATTCTCCTATTGCTTTTGCTGTTTCTGTTAATAATACATTGTCTACAGCAGCTGAAAGAAATGTTATATCTTCTTATGACCTTTCTGTAGCTCATCTTAATTATTACGGAGCAAATTATTTGAACTTCTTTGTTAATGAAAAGAATATTGACGGTATAAACAACCGTAATAGCAACAATAGTAGAAGTTTGAGCC
This sequence comes from uncultured Bacteroides sp., assembly GCA_902388365.1. GTDB lineage: Bacteria > Bacteroidota > Bacteroidia > Bacteroidales > Bacteroidaceae > Phocaeicola. Next base: position 6,429 of record CABMPB010000055.1, read on the forward strand.
AACCTTCTGGTATTACTTATAAAGAGCTGGTATGGGATTATAGCTTGGGCAATAAGATTCCGGCTACCGACCCTATTAAGACTGGAGCTGATAAAAATGTTCTGATTAATGGAGATGATCGTGATGCACAGCCTGTTTATCCTGTAGTTCAAGGAGAAGCATTTACTATTGCTTTAACTACTAGTTATTCAAAAGTTGTTGCTCCGAACAATATCCGTGCTATGTATGTAACTCTGGATACTCAGAATGCAGTAGAATCTGCTCCATCTGAATTGAACGCATGGAATAGTTATACATATACTAATTTGGATAAAGTTGTAGAAGGTACTTCTATTGATATTACTATCAATAAAGCAACTGCTATCAATGATATCATCGGTTTCCGTGTATTCGCTGTAAACTACGATGGTACTTTGGTTGATCCTGATGGCAAAGCATTCTATGTATCTGTAGGTGGACAGGTAGAAGACTCTGCTTATAATACTACTTGGACTTGGAAAGCTAATGGTTCTTCAGAAATAACTAAGGAAACTGTTGAAACTGGTGTATTTGATGATAGCTGGATTGCTGATGTTGTATCTGCATCTACATCAATCAAATCTGATACTGTTGCTTATAGTAATAATTCTGACAAGGCAATTAGTTTGGACGCTGTCGAATACTATAAAGCTGATAAGACTACTGCTGTATCAGTTGCTAAGCCTACAAAAGATGTTAAGTATATAACAATCAATCCTGCTAAATTATCTTTGCCTTATTGGTATGATGATAATAAGACCTATAGTGCAACAATCTCATACAAGAATGCTAATGGTAACATCTTGAAGACCATTACTGTAACATTGAAGAAGCAATTGCCTACATTCCCGTCTGCATTCCAGGCTAAAGTTAACCAATTGAACGCTGATGGTACTTTGAATGCATTTATGCAACCTGTAGGTGCAGCACTTGATGGTCAGAAGGAATTAAATCAATCATTCAATGGCTTGGATAATGATAAAAACTTTATCTTTATGTTCAAGAATGCAGTTAAGGATGGTGATGAGCTTGATGATTTAGAAGTTAAATCACGTTTCATAGCTGGTGCTTCAGGTAAAACATCTTCATATGTCTTTACAGTTGCCAATGACTTTATTGATAATAAGACTCCTCATGCTGTAACTGTATCATATAACTTTGGTCACATTTCTTCTGCAGCCGAATTCAAGAACGGTGTTCAGCAAGATTATGTTGTAACAGGCGGTGAGTTTAAGAATATTATTTTCTCTTGTTTGGCTGAAATCAATACTTATGCATGGGCTACTGCTCCATCATTCACTTATGAGCAAGCTGATGCTAAGACATTGTTAGAAAACATCAAATCTACCAATACTAGAGACGGTAAATATACTACTACTTTGGATAAGTTGATCACTGACGCTTGTGATAACATGATCGCTGATCTGTCAGGAGCAACTTACGAACTTTGGAGTCAAGTTGCTAAAGACGGTGCTATCAAGGAAGGATCTAAGAATGAATATTTCGTGCCGTCATACAGTGCTAGCGTAACTGTTGGTACAAAGACTGGTAAGGGTATTGTATTCAAACCGGCTTCTAAAGCACAGAATCCTGAAGCAACTGTATACTCAACACTGGTTATCAAGGCTAAAGATTACTTTAACCATGATGTAACAATTACAATTAAGAATGTTGAGGTTAAGAAAAGATAGAATTTAATCTTTTAACTATATAAGAAGAGGGTGTTCCATCACGGACACCCTCTTTTTTGTTTCAATGGACATCTCATCATATATTTGTGTAAGTATCCGACAAAGTACATTTGCCTATGTTTTTGGTCTATTTTCTTCATATTTTGCCTATGTTTTTAGAATGAATCCTTTTTTATAATCTCAGCTCCCTTCCAAAGCCGATCTATAATTCTCAGCAATTATCTCACGACACCCCTCTGCAATGCTTTGAATAATGTCTCTCCCCTTCTTTTGAGGAATACGGATACTCTCACCTACCACCAGCATATCTTCAATAGTAGGATTCCCATGATTATTGACGGAAGTAGCATGTTCTCCATTATAGCCACTGCACCGAGTCAAGTCGTAAGCAGGAGCTAACGACCATATGCCTTCCCGACAAATAAAACTAAAGTTCTTAGCGTGGTCATCCTTGTTGTCGGTCAATACATTGAACACCATGCGGCGAAACATTTCATCGACCTGTTTCGGATCTTGTGTAAGATACCCGGTTAAATGAAGCAACGTCTTATAGTTCAACCTGGGGCGCAAAATGGATTCATTAAGAAGTGCCCCGGCGGTAGCAATGTGAAGCCTGATACCGTTTTCAATATCAAAGCGCTTGGTTGCAAAATATTTCCCGTTTATCAATTTAAAGTCAGGAATAGTAATGCCACAATCACTTGCAATTTTATTATAACGGTATTCCATGACTCCCATATCTTTGGGATCATACGTGTGTCTGAATTTCACCAACCAAGAACCATCGGAGTCATGAAGCAGGCATTTAGGGCGACATCCTCCTGAATTACCACTGTTAAAATACAACACATCTTCATTTTGGTCGGACTTCTCGGATAATACATCCAATGCCATTTGCTGAAGATCATCCAATTCAGGTAGCGTTTTCTTTTCGCCTACATAAGTTTCAGGAATATAACACAAAGCTCCCATACCAGATGTCCCGACAATGCTTAGTCGTTGCAATGGGGTAAGTTCACTGTCGTTCACCCCTTGTTTCTTCAGCAGACGATTTAATAAATAACGTCCGTAACCATCAGGCAAGCTATCTTCAAAAATGCCGAAGTTTCCCCAGAAAGGTTCCGGTTTGGCTATAAACAAGTCCGGCTTTAGTGGCAGGTTAAGTGGAGAGATGGAAAACCCCTCTGCCAACCAGCCTTTGTCATATTGGAAGGCGCATAACCGATTATCAGGAGTCATACTGAGAGCCCCAACCTTTCGGTCATGATAGGTTACTGTTACTTTATTTACCGATTTCATTACGCCCCTTCTTCCTATTTTTGTTCTTGTTAATCATCTCCAACTCCTCCATTGTGTTGAAGAGTGGTTCTGACAATAATTCTTTAATGGATTTGGCATATCCTAACGCCTTTGCCAGCGCCACATAAGATGCCAGCGAAATGGTATGCTTCTGTTCAAATTTGGCGATTGTAGGGGTGGGAACTCCACTAAGCTCAGTGAGTGCTTCCCGTGAAAGTCCCTTTTCCAACCTGCGTTTTTGCAAATTATTAGCTAGAATCGCCAATAATTCATCGGGCGTATCAATATCAAAGTTATAGAGCAATGGCATACTATTGTATCTTATAAATTGAAATCTGCTATAAATCAAATATTATTGTATCTGATACAAAGATAAGATTTTCTTTTCTAAACAGAAATAGAGACGAGAATATTTCCATCTTTTTCCCTCTAAGATTTTTCTATTTAGATAGAGGCTAACGCAAATATCACATTCCTTTATTTCTGATATGTGACGCAAAATCCGAAAATCTTAGACAAGTAGCCATTTCCATAATGGCAGAATTTCTATGGTGCAGTCTTCTTCATTGACCACGCTGTCCTCCTCCCATGTTATGATCTGCAAATTCTCTAATTTGTATATTTGTGCCATCTTTCGGAGGGCCCTGACTTCTCGTTCTCTCGTATCACTTTGCGTCAAGGATAAAGATACTTGAATCGCCGTATTGACTGTAGGAACGTAAAAGTCAACTTCTACATTTTTATTATAATAGAAAACTTCCTCGCCATATCTTTTCTTTAATTCTATGGCAACCAAATTTTCTAATAATTTGCTTTGCGGCTCAATGATGAATGTATTCAGCAATCCGTTATCAAAGAAATACCTTTTCTTTATGCTTTCTTTCTCGCTGAGTTTATCGGTATAGTTTGGGATTCCAAAAAGGAGATAAGCATCATTAATGTATTGAAGATAGTCCACAAGCGTATTGTGAGACAGTGAACAGCCTGCAGATTTCACTACTCCCAAAATGCGCGTCAGGGCCAGTGGTTGCATCACGCTTTCTGCTAACTTTTTTACAACCATGCGCACGGCGCTTTCATTTCGGATGTCATTGCGCGCTATGACATCGCCTAACAGAATCTTCTGGAACAGAGAGTTTAACCAAGAACGCTTATCTTTAAGATGGAAGGTTTCGGCAAATCCTCCATAATAGAAATAGGTTTCAAACATTTTCACCAATTCAGTCTTTACCTGTAAATTGTATTCCCAATTGCGGGGCAGTTCAAAATGATGGTATTCCAAATATTCGGTAAAAGAGAATGGATAGACTTCTTTAGCAATAAATCGCCCACCTAAAGTGGTGTATATCTCTCGGCTAAGCATTTGGGCATTACTTCCTGTAATAAAGACATGGTATTTAGCGTCTGCTAACCGACGGGCAAATTTCTCCCACCCGATAATATTCTGTATTTCATCCAAATAGATTTTGGGTTTAGCCGGATACAGTTCATGATAGGCTTCTATGATGAGTCCCAGTTCTTCTGCTTTTAAATCGGCTATACGCTCGTCCTCAAAATTGATATAAAGGATATCTTCTATCTGTGCTTTTCCCGATGACAGCAACTCCTGGATATGTTGAAACATCAGATATGATTTACCTGCGCGGCGCAGTCCCACGAAAACATAGTTGCATGTTTCTTCCAACTCCAGTTTCCTTGGCATGAGTTCCATAGAAGGAATCTCATTCTGCTTTTCAATAATTAAGCTTTTAATGACTCTCTTTTCCATAATCTTTCTGTTTACAATAACAAAAATACGAAAAAAGTTTCAGTATATTGAAAGATAATAGGGAATATTGATTCGGTTTATTGAAAAAAACTATTTGCCGGGCACTTGCATTTTTGAATCTATGATTTCTATTGAGATGACCTCAGAAGGCTATATCTTTAATTTTCGCGGTCATTATTTTCGCCGTGGCGAAATTTAGTACAAATATAAGGCAGAGGGATATAAACAAAGATTGGGTGTTTTTTTGTTTGAAAAAGATATGGGTACTTAGTTTAGTGGATGTGTGCCTTCGGAGTTTTCTTTTGTGATGATATTAAGTAGGTATAGGTTTATGCAATATTGGAGAGGCAAAGGTGCAACGAAACTAAGGACGAAACAACGGGAATTTATCGGATGCTTACAATAAAACCCATCAACAGGTTTATAAAAAAGTGAGGAAAGAAACGCCTCATTGAATTTGCGTTCTCTCCTCACTTAAAGAAATTTAATCTATAATGAAAAAGAGGTATGCTTATTAGGCATACACTCTTTACCTTTTAGATTATCGTTTCTTAACAGTCATAGCAACCTTAATTGTTATATCATGACCATACATATCCTTGCACTTGATAGTCAATGTAGAAGGAACTGCAGCAGTCGGATTAGTTTCAGAAGACAATGCAGTAGCTTTGAAACCTGTAATATGGTTATCTGCTATAACTACGTCAAAGTATTCTTCTTCACCATTTGCGTCACTAGTCAAGGTTGCATCTTTAATAATCAGACTTGATTCATAAGGTTCGCTCAACAGTTTGCTATATCTGCTATCTTTAGTACTTGTACCAAAAATGAAGCTATCAGCAGCAAAATCAAGACGATCTGTACCATAAGTCAATTCTGTAGATGGCATTGGAGTAGTATAGTTACCGTCAACCTTATCTGTGTAAGGAGCGCCCAGTTGTTCACGAGTAGCCCAAGCCCAAGTATAAGTATTGTTGTAGATACAGTTATAGACTGTTTGGAAGTCAGTAGCAGCTCTAGTTACATCATCATAACCACCATCAGAGTTCTTCACTGAAGAAATCTTACCATAGTTGTAAACAACTGTAGTAGCGTGTTGAATTGAGTTATTAATGTAGTCTTTAACAACTTCCAAAGTTTCACTACCGGCAACGACTGTGGCAACATCTTTATTGTTCTCCTTCTGAGATGCAGCAAATGTAATATTGTAGTTAGCAGCAGCACCTGTACCGAAGTTGAATACTTCAGACATCTTCATAGAACCCTTAGTTGCAGTTTCAGCAACCCAAGCAATTGTGCCATCGTCCTTCATAGGAATCATGTAGCAATTATAGATACCTTCAGCAACCTGTGCAGTCTTAACAGAGAATCCAGCAGGAATAGTAGTAGGCAATACTTTAGTCATAGAAACCTTCATAGTAGCCAATACATGTCCTGAAGCATTCTTGATAGTCAATGTACCATTGTAAGTCTTATTATCTTCATATAACTTCCAATCATCAAGAGTAGGCATAGTATAAACCTTAGTAACCTTGCTGAAGTCAGTGAATGCGGTCAGATTAGCAGTGGTGTACAGAACTTCGTCTTTGTTATTAACAAAGATAGCATTAAATGCTTTATCTGAACCATTAACTTTGTCTGTTGTCCAAGTTGCAGCAGTAGGAGCATTCAGTTTTGTCAAAGATACGGCAACCTTGTCTGACTGAGTTTCAATAACAGCCTTGTCAGCCGGATTAAGAGCAGTAATAGTAGTAGCGGTAGCATTCCAATCTGTAGCGGCATTACCTAATTTTACATAGAATGCTTTACCATCAGGATCAACCAAAGTACCATCAAAGTTTACAGCATATACGCGGAAACCGATAACATCATTAATAGCAGTAGTACTATTAATAATAATTTCTGTAGAAGTACCTTCTACCACGGTATTCAAGCCAGAATATGTATAGCTATTCCATGCGTTCAATTCTGACGGTGCAGATTCTACAGCATTGTCTTTATCCAAAACAACATACATACCGCGAATATTTGTCGGAGCAGTTACTTTATCATCAGCTGTAGACAAAGCAATCTTGATAGCTTCTCCTTGTACAGCAGGATATAAATCTTTGTCTTGACGATCATCTGGTTCATCTAGCTTAACATTTGTATTCGCTTTATCCAAAGGAATAATAGTAGTAGCTGCATCAGCCTTCCATCCCAACTCCTTATATGTTACAGCCGTACCATCTTCTGCCTTAGTATAACGGTTGTGAATCTTACTAATATTTGTTTTGTCAACAAAATAGTTCAAAGTTTTTTCACCTACATATTTAGTCCAATCCAAAGTTAAATCATAAGAAGAAATAACTTCTCTGGTTTCAGCTGTAGATAAAGTATTGTTTACTTGCACAGCAAAGAGGATAGATTCTGTTGCGTCGCCAACTTTGGTTTCTGTAACAGCAGCAAAAGCTTTTTCATCATAGTTCTTCAAAGCTACTGTAACTTCCCATAGACCATTATTTCCTGCAGCACGGCTGCTTAGTAAACCATCATATTTCTCTACTTTTTGAACAGATAAAAACTCTTTTAAATCCTGTCCTTTGCTATTAGTCAAAGAAATCATATCAGGAGTAAGAACTGCGTTTGTCGGAGATACACGTACTACAAACTTATCACCAGTTTGTACTTGTTTGTCTTTGGTAAATGTTATAGCATTTGCAATATCTTTACTAAATACATTTTCTTTTTCGATAGCAGTTGAAAAAGTCAATTCACCACCAGTAGGGTTAGCAGAATACGAAGCGACCAATTCCACACTAGTAACCATATCTGCAATTTTGCCTACGATATCTTCCACTTTTTTAGTGGCTTCAGCAACTTCTTTACGCATGTCGGCTAAAGCAGACTCTGTAGCTTCTGTCACTTCTTTTTTCAAAGCTTCCAATTCAGCTTGTACAGCCTTGATTGATTCAGCTTTTGCTTCTGCAACTGCTTTGTCTGCAGCAGCTTTTGCTTCTGCAGCTGCATCGCTTGCTGCTTTTGCTGCAGTTTCGGCAGCAGCAGCTTTAGTAATAGCATCGCTAGCATCTTTAGCAGCAGCAGTCAAGGCAGTCTGCAAAGTAGCAATCTGAGAAGTCATGTATTCTTTAGTTGCTAATTTGTCGACCTTCTCCTGCAAATCCTTGATGTCATCATCATAGTCTTTACAAGATACAAATGTTCCCGTCGCAGTAACCATT
>CABMPB010000056.1 GCA_902388365.1 uncultured Bacteroides sp.
CGAAATCAAACCCCGTTCCCAAAAGGAATGGGGTAAAAAAAGCTCTAATCGAAAGGTTTTTAACTTTATTTCAATGTTAATGGGCTTAGCCTGACGGCTATGGGGCGAACCCCGCCCCTACGGTAAAGGTATTCATCTATCGCCCGGAAGAAGCTAACTAATTCTTTTGCTTTACCGATAGTGATAGGCAAAACCACTGATAAACACAATCATTACGCTTTGCGTTGAAGTGTGAAACAATCTATATCGGGTGCCCAACTAAAGCTGTTCCCCATACGGATTACATTCTCGCCCGCCTTTAGAGTAACCGGAATAGTGACAGACTTTATAGTCTCCTTATCGCCTGCATTCAGCTTCTTTATTTCCGTCTTTACTCCATTGACGGAAACTTCCAGCTTTCTGTCTTTGGGGCAATTATAATAGATGGTCATATCATATTCTCCGCCCTCTTTGCTATATACATTGCTCCATTCGGCATAGTTTTCTTCCTGTCCTCCTAAATGAGAAATCTTCATTCCTCCCGAACACTGGGGAGATGCTGCATAGAAAATCTGTTTCGGATTCTTTACCAAGTCGTCATAGCAAGGCAGATATGCCCACTCTGCTTCATAGCGTTTGGGCTCCAGGCGTTGTTCACCTTCCAGTTTCAATATCATGACGCTGTGTGGCGCTAGGGTTTGACGTATTTCATGCTGCATTTTGCCTAGGTCTTTATTCCGAACCAGGTCGCGCGCCTTTACTTTGCCACCCAGTTCCAACGTCTGGAAGGGAACGGTGAAATCGCGGGTGCTGTCCGAAGGGTTGTATAATGCTACGGCGCGTGTAAGTCCTCGTTTCTGTTCTATGTCTTTCACTAGCACGTATGTATCCTTTTCATGTTGTACCACATGGGCCTGCAGGCCGAGGACATCTTGGTTCAATGCTATTAATTCTTTATTTTTGAGCAATTTCAAAGAGGCTTCGGGGATGGTGGTCATGTCGCAACCTATGAGCAAGGGAGAGCTCATGATGCACCACATTCCAAAGTGCACTTCCTCCTCATTGGGCTTCAGACCGCGGCCTATTTCCAGCATATCCATGTCGTTATAGTGGCCGCCTCCGGCGTATGCAGCCAGGTAGAGGTTTTTGTCAATGATATATTTTACAGATTTCCAACTGGGGTTGATGTCGGCACTGATGCGCCAGGAACGTGCCAGGCGTTTTGCCCAAGTTCCGGGGAAAGCCCATCGGCAGATGTTGATGGATACGTCTGTCCTGCCGGTGTTTTTAATGGCTTCGCAGATGGCAGTGTAACGCTTTTCTTCGTCCAGCCCCAGTTCCCTGCCACCACAATAGTCTATTTTGATGAAATCATAGTTCCATTCTTTCAGATATAAATCCATATCTTGCTGTTCGTGACCGTAAAGCCCAGAGCCTACGCCACGTTCATCGTTATCATAGATGGAACCGCAGGTGTCGTCTCCTGCATCCGAGTAGATTCCTGCCCGCAGACCCAGAGAATGGATATAGTCGGAGATAGGTTTCATGCCGTTGGGGAAGCGCTCGGGGTGGGAGTGCATTTTCCCTGTTTCGTCGCGCCAGCCAAAGAAACCGTCGTCTACATTGATGTATATATAGCCCAAGTCTTTTAAGCCTTGGTTGATCAGGGCATCTGCTTGCTTCTTTATCAGGTCTTCGTTTATGTTTACCCGGTAAGTATTCCAGGAACTCCATCCCATAAGGGGAGGAAGCAATGGTGGAGTTGAGGCGTTTCCTGATTGCTGTGCAAAGGAATTTGTAACGGATAGGGCTGCTATGAATGCCCAGGTAATAAGACGTTTTTTCATGATATTCGGATTAATTGTAAATAATCAATATGAGTTCGATATAAGATGAATCATAGTCGAAAGTATTCTCATCCCCTCTTGAGAGGGGTAGGGGTGTGTGAAATGCATTAACTTATACATTCGTTTATGTAGTCTAACACACCCCCTACCCCCTCTCAAGAGGGGATGAGGTTACATTTGACTATTGTTCCCTTTAATATCGGACTCGCGTTAACTAGGTCAATATGATGACTGCACAAATGTAGCGATTTTATTTTAAAACAAAAAGGAACGGCTTCACAGTCGTTCCTTTTACCTTAACCTAAATCTAACCTTTAAATCATAGTCTATGAAAAATCGATTCACTAATCAATCATCTAACTCATCTAATTTGTTAACCTCTTTCTTTAATCTAACTTATAAACCTCTGTTCCGGCGAGCAGGAAGCATCCTACTCCAAAATCTTCAAAATCGGGTATCTTGTCATAGGTAACAGGCTGGCTGTCTTTTGGCTCTTTCCCTGTACCTTGCACGTAACCCAAAAGTCCGTCCGGATGCACCGCATCTTTTACGATGGCATTCCATGCTTTCAGCAGGACGGGCATGTATTCTTTCCTGTCCAACAATCCTTGGCGTACACCCCATGCCATGCCATATACAAACAATGACGTGCCGCTGGTTTCTTTACCTCCAAAATTCGTTTCATCATGCAGGCTGGCATTCCAAAAGCCATCGCTGCGCTGGCAGTTCTTCAGGGCTTTGCTCATGGCAAGGAAGTCATTTATATAGTCGGCACGATGTTTTTCGTTGGCAGGAACTTCGCTCAGCACACGTACCAGTGCGGCATATACCCATCCGTTACCACGGCTCCAATAGCAGTTTTTGCCATTCGGTTCTTTGTAAGGAGGGTCAAAATCGTGGTCTCTCCACCACAAACCTTCTTTGGGGTTGTACATGCCGTTGTCTCCGTGTGTGTTGCGGGTGTATTCGTACATATCCCACATCTTGTCGAAGTATTTTTGTTCTCCTGTTTCTGCTCCCAATTTTGCCAGTACGGGCATTCCCATCTGTATGGCGTCGATCCACCACCAGTCGTTTACCTGGGGGGTGTTGACCAACATATCGGCATTTATCTTGGCATTTTGAATCATGCGCCATTCCTTGGTGAGGCGGTACATGTCGATATAGAGCTGGCTGCAACAATAGTTGTCGGCATCCCGTGTCGTATTTCCGCCACGGGGAGTCCATTTGTGTGCTTCGCCCCAGTCATACATATATTGAAAATAGTTTTGCTGGGGATGTATGGTGTATAGTGCCATCAGTCCTTCATAGTAAACGGCGCGTGTCCATAGACTGCTGGGACGCATTCTGCCTACAAAGGTGGGCATTCCTGCATCAGGCCATTTTGCCATGAAATGATCGTTGACCTTTATAATTGTTTTCAGTGTTTCTTTTTGGTCAGGTAAAGTTTGCGCTTTTACAACTCCAAAACCTAATGCAACAAAAAGGAGCGATAGTACTAAATTTCTTTTCATAACGTTGTTTTAGTGTTTAAATAGTGATGCAAAAGTAGGGCGGAAGGGGCTTTTGTGCAATGGAAATGCGTACATCTTCCTTGAAATCCATGCATCTGTACGCATTTCAAGCAGATTTTTTATTTCGCTGCCCTTTCGTAAATCTTTTCTCCTTGTGCTACTTCCAGGGTCAACCCTTCAAACTTTACATCTTTTGCATTTGAGATGCTCAATCCCTTTTCGGCTTTTATCCGGCAGTTCTCAAAGAAGAAGGTGTCCGACTGGAAAGGCGCTTCTTTAAAACCATACATGGTGCCTACGGATTGTGCTTCTCCGGTTATGTTCTTGAAACGGATGTTGCGCAAACGGGTAAGCGGATAATGGGCAGGCAGTATGGGAGGAACCATGCGCCATTCCATATTGATGTCGAATATGCTGCGCGCTCCCTTAATGGTAATATCTTCAAAAGTAATGTTTTCTACTACTCCGCCACGGCTGGGCTGGCTTTTGAAGCGTAGAGGACTCCAGTTCTCATTATCCATCAGGCAGGAACGGATTGTTACGTTGCGAATGTCACCCGATATTTCGCTACCCATGGCAACACCTCCGTGCCCGTAGGCAAAGTGACAATTCTCTATCAGGATGTTTTCGCTGGGGCGGGCTACCCGTAGGCCGTCCTCATCGCGCCCGGACTTGATGGAGATGCAATCGTCATGGGCTTCAATGCGGGTGGAGGTAATGAGTATATCACTGGAAGAATCAATGTCGATGCCATCCGAACTTGGAATGTATTCCAGTGCGCGGATATCCACGCCATCAATGGTGAATCCGTTTGTATAAAGCACATGCAGGCACCAGGAGGCTTGGTTTACCATCTTTAATCCCGAGATTTTTCCATTGGGACAATCTGTAAAACAAATCAACCTGGGGCGGCCGGAAGTGCCGAAAGGAACATCTTTCCATGCTACTCCTTTTCCGTCTATCGTTCCTTCTCCATATACTTTGACTCCATCCGAATGATTGAAATTCAGAAAAGCACAACGCCAGGGACGTTCCACGCCTTCAAAGCGGGTGGGGATAACCGGGAAATCATCCGGGTTTACGGTACTGATTAATTGTGCATCTTTCTCTATCCGCAAATCCACGCCCCGGGGGAAGAAAAGAGCGCCGCTTACATATTTTCCGGCAGGGAGTACGAGGGTTCCGCCGCCTTGTTGGGCTGCTTTATGGATTACATTTTGCAAGGCGGTGGTTTCCGGGTTGCCGTTACCTTGCACTCCATACTCTTTTACATTATATTCCCGGGTGCTTTTTTCTATGGAGATCAGTTTGCTTTCCCAAGGTTCCAGCTTGATGTCCAGGCGGGTGCGGTTGTTGACTACGGTGGCGTTGATGGTTTGCAGGGTGCCTTCTGCGGCGTTCCACTCTTTTACAATACCTACTTTGTCAAAATCTGCGGTGAAATGGGATACTTCGCTTCCTTCGTTGAATATAAAAAACAGGTCTCCGTCGGGCATCACTCTGCGCATATAGCGGATAGAATCATTGGCGGGGGAAACTATTTTCATTTCCGGTTCGGGAAGAATGCTGTTTACACGTGCTGTCCAATGCGTTGCCGGTTCGTACTGAATGCCGGGTAAATCGGGAATTGATTCCGGCTTTGTGAAGGTCTTGTCTACTAAAGAAGAAGGTTTTCTTCCCCAGAATAAAACTTTACCGCCACGGGAGGCAAATTCTTCTATTGTTTTCCAAGCCGGGGAGGATATGACATCTGCCGATGGAATGATCAAGGTGTAATATCTTTGTCCGCTTTTGTTTTCCAGGTATCCCGGACCTACGGTCAGGGCTTCTGTGAAGGCATCATCGTTTACATAGTCAAAATCTCTTTGATGAGTCAATAGCTGTTGGGTAAACGTAACTATATCGTCATAAATCTGATTGTTTCCCATCCACATAGTAGAGGTGGGGTAGTACATTGCAATTCTGGCTCCCGGCTTTCCTTGGGTCATCAGGTAGGTGGTGCGGTTGGTGTATTCATTCAGGTTTTTCATGCCCGGGTCGGTCATCCAGTTGCTATGTTGCGAGCCTGCCTGCCAGAACATGAATTCAAAGAAATTAATGCCTCTGGTTATCTGATAATCCACTACATATTTTGCTTGCGGAATGGTGGGGGATGTGTAGTAAGCGGCAAAACTTTCGCTGAATGCACGCGGCTTGCCATATACGTGTGATACGGAAGAAGCGAGTTTGGGGAAGTTGTTCACGGTTCCGGGCCAAATTTGGTTCCAGATGGCATCTACTCCGGGAATCTGTACCTTGCTCATGTCACGGAAATAGTCTCCTTCGGCTTTTACGCATGCGGGCATTTCGTGTTCTTTATTCAGGTGCGTGATGTGGGCTACGCCATTCGCTTCGCACCAATCTGCCTGTAACTTGAAGAAATTGGTAGCGAACAGGTCGGACCATACATCCCAATAATCTGCCTTCACCCTTTGTTCCTGTAGGGTGGGGAGGGCGGTGAAGAATGAGGCGAGATAGGGGGTAGGGTCATATCCTTTCCGTTCCTTGAATGTACGGATGATAGTAGGAGTCCAGGGCATATGTGCATAGTCGGGTTCGTCGCCACGGAAACCGAGTACGGTGGTTCCCAGCTCTTTTCCCAAATATTTTTTGTATTGCTCATGCGTCCAGTCGATGAACTGTTGCACGGCTACGGGGTTCAGATAATCGCATAATGAATTGGTGGCATCCTTTCCGCCGTTTGGATTATTGACGGCACGGGTGACTGCTGTTCTGAAATCGCTTCTTACCAATAAGATTTTCCAATCATCCAGTCCGGCTTGGAAGTTTATTTCTCCATTCTTTATTTCTACGGTTCTGTTGGGTGCTCCGGATGCACTGATGGCTACGGCGCTAATGGCTTCCGGCATTACTTGGACATGGGCTAAGGATTCTCCCCGTTTTGCATGCAAGGTATCACAGACCACAAGTGCCTGCATTCTCAGGTCGGGGCGTTCTTGTGAGAATTTGCCTCCGGCAAATCCGCTGGGGTATTTGCCTTCATCAATAATCCAAACTTTCATTCCGCGCTTCTTTGCTTCGAGCACGCCGGTGCGGATGGCTTTAAACCATTCATCGGAAAGGTATTTGAAAGGCAGTTTGTATCCGGCTTCAAAGATGACGGCATGAAATCCCTTGCTTTTGATGGAATCCAGGTCTTTGCAAATTGTTTTCTTATCCATATTGCCTTCCCAACCCCAAATGACGTGGTTGGCGAACTCTACGGGAGGGGCGGTGAATTGCTGTTCCAGTTGTGCCAAAGGCACCTCGTGGATACCTTTCCAGGATTTAATTCCGCTTTCTGCGGATAAAAGTCTTGCGCAGCAGAGGAAAGAAATGAGTATTAGTGTCTTTTTCATATTATAGTTTTACTTGTTTTACGCCTTTGGGCAATTTAACTTTGGTGGCAATTTTACCACCCGGTTGTTTCTCATGGCTCACTTCTATTACTCCCCAAGGAGTAGGGTAAGTGCCTTTTGCCCAGGCCAGTTTCCCTAAATGTGGTTTTATGCTTACCTGTTTACGTTCTACGTTTACAATCTTTATGCCCAACACATGGTCTGATAACCAAGCCGTAGGACCCGAAGACCAACCATGGCACAGGCTATGGCGGAAGCCGGGATAGCAATAAGCGCCAAAATCGCCATGAATATCTTTCTTTCCGGCAGGGACAGGTTCGTCTATGGGGGCGGCATTGGGTATCCAGTCCAGATTGAAATCTTCCCAAAAAGTGGTTGCGCCCAAGTCCAGCATAGCTCCCCAAAAGCTGTCTATGATTTCCATTGCTTTTTCATATTCGCCTGCTTGGGCAAGGGCTTCCAGCATATAGTAACCATAGAAAGTGGAGAAACCTTTGCCGCCGCCTACGGCCACTACCTCATCACACGCTTTTTGTGAGTCCATTAATCCGGCGATTGCCATTAATGATGCGGCTTGTTTCAGGTTATTATGCGGCAGGATCTTTTTCTTCATCCGGTCTATAATATCCAGGCATAAGTAGGAGTCTGAGGAATTGCCCAGTTTCGATGATAATTGGGAGGCATCTTGCATGGCCCAAACAATTAAGGCCCGGTATCCGGCTTCCACACC
Source organism: uncultured Bacteroides sp. (assembly GCA_902388365.1). Lineage (GTDB taxonomy): Bacteria > Bacteroidota > Bacteroidia > Bacteroidales > Bacteroidaceae > Phocaeicola. Next base: position 7,469 of record CABMPB010000056.1, read on the forward strand.
TGCTTGGTTTCCACTGGAAGGCCAATCCAGAAAGCGTGCGGGCGACAGGGTTTCATTTCCTTCCGCATCCACTTTCCCATCTATCTGGTGAATTAATCCGCTGATGTAATCGGCATGTTTCTTCAGGAAGTCCATATCTCCGGTCTGTTGGTACCATTCGTATTGGTTGATGAGGTACCATAGGCTGTATGCACTCATTCCGTTCATCCAACCGGGTAGGGGGAATTGTTGGCACGCCAGGTCCAAACTATTGGGGATCACTTCATTATAACCAAAAACCCGGCTGATGGTCATTAATTCGGGATGCATATCTCCCAGCCAGACCAGTCTGTCGCGCTTGATTCCATCCCAAAGGTATTCCTGCATATTTAAATGAACGGTATAGGCTCCTGTGATCCATATTTTATTCAATCTGGCATCACTACATTCAAAAGATCCCAAATAAGGAATATCACGATAACGGAGAATGGCGGATACTTCTTTTAGGGATATGGTGGTATTATCTTGTAATAAGTCCAGGCGGACAAAGCGGAAACCTGTATTGCCTATTTCAATCATGCCGTCACGCGGAACTTCCATCACGATGTCGCGTTTGGCATGATCGTCTGTGGAGAATCCTACTTTCCATTCGGAGTTTAAGGTAGTGCTGTTGGATTCTTCTACGGATTCTCCGAAGCGGATTCTTACCAATGAAGGTTGGCGACGGCTGGAACTTCCCAGTACCAACTTTAATCCGCCGTGCAGTTCGCTGCCAAAATCCAGTAGGATGGATGCTTTTTCTGTTTCGGTGGAGGTCATTTGGCAGCAGTTCTTTCTACCCATTTCGGATTGTCCGTTGCTTTTTATCAGTAGGTAGTGTTCGTCTTTGATCAGGTTGTTTTTGCTTCCGGCATATTTAGTCACTATGCGTTTGGGGGTGATGTATGCACGGTCCATTATATCTTTTGTTACTCGTTGGGAGGCATTGTCTTGCAGAGTAGGAGGGATACCGGCATATAGGAATGTAGGTAACAGGGTAAATGCAATGATGCTTTTTTTGATGGTATTTATCAGTTCCATAGTATGTATGATTTTTAGATAGATGCAAATATAGATACTGTAAATGGGACATCCCATGGAATTTAATTCATTTGTATGTGTTATTGTGCAATACTATGGGAATAAGGAATATTAGGGTAATAGAAAAAGGTCATTGACAATTCAGTTTGTCAACGACCTTTTTTTCTATATAACGGATCTATTGTTTATAATTAGTATCCGGGGTTTTGCCATGCTTTCTTCTGTTCAGCAGATAAGTTTGTACCATCTTCATTCAGCAAACCATCAATAAATGATTGTGGGATAGGACGATATTCGTGCTTGTTTGCTTTAATATTACTTGCAGCTTCAACATTGAATGCTTTGGTGCGTTGGATCAATGTTCCTGTACGTGATAGAGTTTCCCAACGTTGCCATTCTCCGATTAACTCACGTGTGCGTTCATTTAAAATAAAATGTAATGCACGTTGATAGTCACCTGATACGCCTAATTGAGACAAAATAGCTTCGTCCTCAGCGGGCAGGTTAGATGGGAACGATTTCAGAGTAAGGTCTGAAGAAGCAGTTGTTACATCTAATGTCGGATTGGACAAATAATACGTGTTGATGTTCAAATTTGAATTGATATAATTCTGTGCGGATGAACCTGTATTCAATGTATTATTTTCAAAAGCCTGAGAACCGTCAATATAGAATGAACGGTTTTCTCCGTTTTTCCATTGAGCACGCTGGCGCACAACGTTTATGTCTTGCATCGCTTCACTGTATTTACCTTGGCGTACATAGCATTCGGCGCGAACCAGATAAGTTTCGGCTAAACGAGCCATAATTACGTCACGGTTGGAGTTACCTTTTTCTGCTGTACGTGTGCCGTCCTCAGCTTTATTGATACCGGCATAGAAATTACAGATAGGTGTGCTGGTAAATTGAGGTGCAACATATTGGCCTCTTTGGTATAACACTAATGAAGAAGGAACCCATTGTCCTTTTTTGGATGTGAAGCTGCCGGAAGTAGCAGTCTGGCGTTGGCCTGTTTTCCATTCGGGAAGGCGTCCTTCGCTATCTGTCCAGGTAGGATTTTGAACGCTTGCGCCAAATACATAGTTGTCATAAGTGTGGTCGTCTTTAGTATTCAGAATCATAACAATAGCCGGATCTCCCAGTTCTACCCCTTTAGTTTTATCAACTACGGTATTGGCTCCAAACACGGTTTTGAATGTTTTCCAAAGGCGTGCATCATTTACATGGTCATAGGCTGCATAGGTATATTCAGTAGGACGACAGCGTTGGAATTCCATTCCGCCAATCCATACGCCGCGTTTTACCCAACCACCTGACAGGGCTGCAAACTGAGGTTGGTAATAATTATAAGTAGCATTACCAAAACGGCCTTGTGTAGAGGGGTCGGCATTGAAGCCGGCTGCCATTAATATTTCATCTTGCTGTTCGGCGGCACAGTCAACTCCTGTCCAGTTAGCATACAAATCACTATAGTTTTCGGTAAGTTTGTTACCACGCGCTTTGATAGCGTAAGAAGATGCTTCAATGGCTTCTGCTAAATCGGCATCTTTAGTTGAACTGTTCCATGCGTCGCAACGCTCTGAGGCACGGAATAACAATGCTTTAGCCAAAAAATGAGCTGCTGTGGCTTTAGTCCATGTAATTCCTTTGCCATAAGTAAAGACTTCACCTTCAAACAAGTTATAGGCCTGACGTAAATCAGAAATAACCTGTTCCCAGCATTCCTGTTCGGAAGCACGGTTGAAGTTGCGGACAATACCTTCTGCCGGAGCTGTTTGAAGCACGCAACCTCCGTATTGGGCAGTCAAACGATAGAAGTTGTATCCACGAAGGAAGTAGGCATGGGCCAAACAACGGTTGCGCAATGCTTCATCATTGATTTTATCAGCCTTTGCAATAATGGTGTTGCAAGATGCTATGCCATAATATAATTGGTCCCACAAGGCGCCCGGAGAAGTGCAGTTATTATTGGCTGCTCCGGTTGCCGGTTTACAGTCGATAGGGCTCAGGCGATTGTCGTAAGTATTCCATGGTTCGTTGGTTAAGTCATTGGCGTTGGTAAACTCATCTGTTCCATACAATGTAATGCCATAGGCCCACTCATATCCGAAAAGCCAACGGATGTTTCCATATAGAGATACAGTCAAGGATTCAAGTCCTTCCGGAGTTTCAAAATAATCTGTTGAATACTTGGTATCCAAGTTCTCATCTAGAAAATCACTGGCACAAGAGCAGAGAGAAATACCTGCTACAGCCACTATGCCGAGTCCGATATATTTTAATTTATTCATAAATATCTGTTTTAAATGTTCTTATAACTATCAGTCAATTAAAAGCTAACTTCAAGACCAAATACAAAACTGCGGTTGAAATATGTCTTGTTCACATCCAAGTCATACCAGTCGATAGATTGATACAGGCTGAATGGATTAACTACTTGAGCATAGACTTTCAGACGTGATAAACCGGCTTTTGTATAGATGCTCTTAGGGAAGTTGTATCCCAATGAGATATTGCGTACCTTAACAAATGAAGCCTTTTTGAATCCAAGCAAGCCTGAGAATTCGTCACCAGAACCGGATGTAGCCTGAGCTAAGATTGGCTTCTGGAATTCTGCATTAGGATTGTCGGGAGTCCAGTAGTCTACTTCATGCTGGTTGCTATGTGATGTTAGAGCTTCACCGCCGGTTGATACCATGTATCCCATACGACCGAACATGGTGATTCCCAGATCTATTCCTTTATAGCTGAAGTTGTTGTTCCATCCCATTGTCCAGTTAGGGTTCTTGTTTCCTAATACTACGCGGTCGTCCACATCCATCTTATAATCGCCGTTTTGATCTTTAGGACGTACATTACCCGGAGTGAAGTGATAGCCGTTAGCATTCCATTTTTCCATTTCTGCGCGGTCTTCCGGGGTGTCTTGCCAGATACCGTCATTGTCAAATCCATAATGTACGGCTAATGACTCACCAATAAACCAGGCATTGTCTACCATGTCATTCTTGCCATAAGCTAATTCGTCAATCTTATCTTTCTGATAAGCTATATTGAAGTTTGTTTCCCAAGTGAATCCACATCTTAAATCAATAGGAATTGCATTTAAAGTTAACTCAATACCATGATTGCTGGTTTCTCCTACATTAGCATAAGTATTGGGGAATCCGGTTAATGTCGGAATATTGGTCTTCATCAATAGATCTTTGGTTTTTGACCAATATGCATCAATACTACCGCTGATTCTATTGTTTAAGAAACCGAAATCGATACCAAAGTTATATTGGGTTGTTTTTTCCCATCCTAATGAAGCATTGGCCATGGTTAATTGGTCTTTCATGTAGAAAGGTTCGTTTGTGGTGTATCCGGGTACATTTCCCAGTCCGTTGAATGGCAGGTAAATAGAGGTGATATCACCTTTGGTAGCATAGGGAGATACGGCAGCATTACCGGTTGTACCAAAGCCTAAACGTACTTTCAAATTATCCAACCAATGAATATTTTTCATGAATTCTTCCTGATTCATACGCCATGCCAAAGCAGCTGATGGGAAGAAATCCCACTTATGTCCTTCTGCCAACTGAGAAGCACCGTCCCAACGTCCTGATACGGTCAATAAATAGCGTTCGTGGAAACCGTAGTTTAAGCGGATCATATAGGAAGTTAATTGGCGCTCGGTTAATCCTGAACTCATGCTTGCTTTATGGTCAGTATTTGTTAAATCGACACTGCCGAAAGCATTCCATAAGAAGGATGGTTTAGCGATTTTATTTGCTGCCATTGAAGATTCTTCAACATTCCATGACGATGCAGTTTGCAGTAAAGTGACACCAACTTTGTGTTTCTCTGCAAAAGTACGGTCAAAAGTAATCATATTATCCAGCGTCCATGAGAAGTCACGACGGTTTTTCAAACGGGCATAGTTTACGCCTTCACTACCATCGGCATTGATTTTGTGTGCAGAAGTACCATCAATGTAAACACCTTCACGCCAATTACGGTAGTCAGGACCAAAATTGATTTTATAACGCAGACCTTTTAATGGTTGCCACATTTCACCGAAATCAAGGGTTGCTGAGAAATTACCTAAAGCACGCATGGTCTGAGACTGTTGTGTACTACGGTTCCATTCATCCATAATAGTATAAATAGCACTTTCACCACCCGGGTTAATTATGATATTGCCTTCTGAATCATAAGGGACAGCCATATTATAGATGGATTTAGCGGCGCCATAAATTGCATCAGGCACACTTCCGCTACGTCCGCCTAAAGTGGACATACCATAATCTTGTTCACTCCATGATACATTAACAGATCCGGTCATTGAGAACCATTTGGTGGGAGTAACATTAACACTTAATTTAGCGGTATATCGGTCATACCATTGCCCTTTTTGAGTACCTTTATTACTAAGGTAACCGAAAGAACCATATGCGTTCATTTTCTCAGTACCACCACTGGCACTCAATGTATGTTCGTGTGACAAGCTGGTTTGGGTCACAAAATCTGTCCAGTCGGTATTGCTTACTTTAGATGGATCCCAGCTGCCGCTAGCCCAACCTTTTAAGACATTGTCACGTGAAGTTTGTCCATCCAATGGGCTGTCAAAGAGAAGCATATCATTTTCTTTGGTAGGAGAATTGGGGTGGGCATAAACATCCGGATTAGAGTTATATGCAGCCCAACGACGGAATTGAACAAAATCTGCAGCATTCATGGACGGTGATTTATCGACCAGATTTGACACAGTTAAGGTTCCTGCGTAATCGAGGCTGAATTTCCCGGATTTACCTTGTTTGGTAGTGACCAAGATCACACCATTTGCACCGCGAGAACCGTAGATGGCTGTTGCAGAAGCATCTTTAAGTACATCAATTGACTCAATGTCACGAGGATTCAAGGTCTCAATAGCAGATTCTGACATCAAAGGTACTCCGTCAACAACATATAATGGAGTATTTGAAGCAGAGAGCGAGCGATTACCACGAATGCGGATTTCACCAACGGAACCCGGACGTTCATTTGTTGTGATATCTACACCGGCAGCTTTACCCTGCAAAGCCTCAAAAGCATTATTGACGGGACGTGCTGTTAATTGCTCGGATCCTACACTTGTCATTGCACCGGTAACGTCACTCTTTTTCTGAACACCGTAACCTACTACTACAACTTCATCCAAAGTTTCTGTATCTTCCTCCAAAGTAACTTTTAAGGTTGATTGACCTTTTACCGGGATATCAACTGTTTTATATCCCACAAAACTTACTTGAATGGTTCCATTACCCGGCACATTCTGAAGCGTGAACTTACCGTCGAAATCAGTGATTGTACCATTGGTAGTGCCTTTTACTACAACACTGGCACCAATTACTGATTCACCAGTCTTATCCAGTACGGTACCCGAAACAGTTTTGCTTTGTGCATAGGCGCCTATAGCCAATACTGAAAACAAAGCAATAAAGAACAGCCGCTGGAGTTTATCCAAGCGACCCAACAGACTTAAATACTTGCTGTCTTTCATACTTTAATTATTAAGTTAAACAA
>CABMPB010000057.1 GCA_902388365.1 uncultured Bacteroides sp.
TAACTTTTGTTTAACTTAATAATTAAAGTATGAAAAACAGCAAGAATTTAAGTCTGTTGGGTTGCCGATTAAAATTTCGGTGGCTTTTTCTCTTTAGTTTGTTCGCAGGCCCTTTAGCTCCTCCTTTAGGAGTACAATCGGTATCAGCTGCGACCAATGTTGTTCTACAACAAAAAATATCAGTGACCGGTAAAGTCGTAGATAGTTTAGGAGAGCCCATTATCGGTGCTAATGTTGTAGTGCAAGGACAAACCGTAGGTACAATCACCGACATTGATGGAGTTTTTAAGCTAGATGTACCTAAAGGAGCTAAATTACTGGTTTCATTCATTGGATATAGTTCAAAAACTGTAGAAGTTAAGCAATCCAATGTGGAAATCGTTCTTGAAGATGATTCCCAAATGTTGGGTGAAGTAGAAGTCGTTGCCTATGGTGTTCAGAAAAAAGTTTCTGTCACGGGTGCTATTTCTAGTGTAAAGGGGGAAGAATTAACTAAGACCCCTACCGGTTCTATTTCTAATATGCTATCGGGCCAGATGGCAGGTTTAACCACTGTTCAATATTCCGGTGAGCCCGGTAGTGATGCCGCCAATATTTTTGTTCGTGGTCAAGCTACATGGAATCAATCTGCTCCTCTTATTCAAGTAGATGGTGTGGAACGTAGTTTCAATGATATTGATCCGAATGAAATTGAAAGCATTTCGATTCTAAAAGATGCTTCAGCAACTGCTGTCTTTGGTGTACGAGGTGCAAATGGTGTTGTTTTGATTACAACCAAACGCGGTAAAGAAGGTAAGGCCAAAATTTCATTTACAACTTCGGCAAGTGTTATTGCTCCGACCGAAAGCATTAAGATGGCCAACTCTTATCAATATGCCACATTCTACAATCAGATCAATGCCAACGATGGATTAAATCCTACATTCTCTAATGAGATCATTGAGAAATTCAAAAATAATTCAGATCCGATTCGTTTCCCGAGCGTCGATTGGGTAGATTACTGTCTGAAGGATATGACTCTCCAGACACAGCACAATGTTAACATATCAGGTGGTACAGACCGTGTACGCTATTTTATATCGGCTGGTGCTTATACACAAGGAGGATTATTTAAGGAATTCGATTTACCATATAACTTGTCTTATCAGTACAATCGTTTTAACTACCGTTCAAATTTGGATATTGATGTGACAAAGACAACCACACTGTCTATGAATATTGCCGGTAATGTTAATAATGCCTCAAAACCCTATACCGGACAAGGTAGTGCAGGTATGTTGATTAATATGTATTATTCTACTCCGTTCTCCAGCCCAGGTCTTGTAGATGGTAGATTGGTTAATGCAGGTACAGACTATCCTGACCTAAGAATGCCATTTACCGGTGGTAGTGGTATGGGATATTATGGTGCCGGTTTCATGAGAACCAGCAATAACACACTAAATGCTGATATTCAGTTAAAACAAAAACTGGATTTCATTACCAAGGGATTGTCATTTCACATTAAGGGCGCGTACAATAGCGGATTTACGTCTTATACACAAGCCAGTGCAGGTATTGCAACCTATACTCCGGTTTTACAAGAAGATGGTACGATAGCCTATAAGAAATATGGACAAAATACTCAGTTAAAATACGAAGATAAAGATCCTGGTAAATCACGAGATTGGTATATGGAAGCAGCTTTAAATTATGCGCGCGAATTTGGTGATCATCATGTGTCAGCATTGTTGCTTTACAATCAGTCTAAGATCTATTATCCTAGTGCATATTCTGATATTCCCCGTGGTATGGTGGGGGTAGTTGGTCGTGCTACTTATGACTGGAAGAACCGTTATATGGCAGAATTTAATGTAGGTTATAATGGCTCTGAAAACTATGCTCCCGGTAAACGCTTTGGTACATTTCCTGCCGGTTCTTTTGGATGGATTGTCAGTGAAGAATCTTTTTGGAAACCAATTAAGCCTATAGTAAGTTTCTTGAAATTCCGTTATACTATTGGTTTGGTAGGTAATGACAGTTTTGATGGTAACAAGCAACGCTTTCTGTACATGTCTGACCCTTATGTTGTTAATAATACAGACTTGATCAATCGTGACGGTCACGGTTTCTTATTCGGTATTAATAACTCTACAGCAAGTCCTGCCGCTTATGAAAATGGTAAAAACAATCAAGATATAACATGGGAAAAGGCATTAAAAACAAATTTTGGTGTCGATGCTAATTTCTTTGCTGATCGTTTACGTACATCATTTGATTATTATCATGAAAAACGTACTGATATCATGTTGAGTGACGGTACAGCTCCCTCTATCTTAGGCTTTACTCCTCCTTTGGCAAACCTTGGAGAAATGAGAAGTTGGGGATGGGAAATTACTTTAAAATGGAACGATCAAATAGGTGATAACTTTAGATATAATGTAGGATTAAATCTGATGTATAACCAAAATAGAGTTGTGGAAAGAAAAGAAGCGCCACAAAATGAAGAATATATGTATCAGAAAGGACGTCGCCTTGGTGCACGCAGTCAATATAAATTCTTTGAATACTATAATTCAGAAACGACACCTGATCATTATAAAAAAGTATATGGTACGGATATGCCTGAACAATTGGTTAGTGATTTGAAAAACGGTGACTGTGTTTACGTTGACTTGAATAACGATGGTAAGATTGACTCTAACGATATGTCTCGTAACTTCGGTTTTACAGACGATCCCGAATACATGGCCGGTCTTAATTTAGGATTCAGTTGGAAAGGATTTGATGTTTCTATGCAATGGACAGCCGCCTGGAATGTGAGCCGCAGTATTTCAAGTGTATTCCGCCAACCATTTACAGATCGTACAAACTCTGATCAAGGAGGATTACTGGAATATATGTTGAACCATACATGGACTACCGAAAATCCGAATCCGAACGCAGACTATCCGCGTGCGACATTCATCAATGACACTAATAACTATGCAGAGTCTACTTTATGGGAGAAAGATGCCAAGTATCTTCGTCTGAAAAACTTGCAGATTGCTTATAATTTCAACCTTCCATTTATGAAAAAAATGAAAGTGAATACATTGCAGCTTGCTTTGAGTGGTTATAACTTGCTGACATTTACTCCGTATTTCTACAGTGATCCGGAATCTAAGGCCAGCAATTCTCCTTCTTATCCGCTGACTAAAACGTATTCATTGAGTTTGAAGGTCGGTTTTTAATCTTAATAATGCAATAGTATGAAAAAGTATAATAAATGGATTTTTAATGTTGCTTCAGGAATGGCTTTTATGTCTGTCATCGCTACTTCATGTGTCGATGAAATAAAGTTTGGCAATTCATTCCTGGAAAAAGCCCCCGGAGGATCAGTGACAAAAGATACGGTATTCAATAATGCTGAATATGCGCGTCAGTTTCTGACCAATCTCTATGGTATGCAATATTATGGGCTTCCTTATAAAAATGTAGAGAAACAGGAAAGTTCCAATAATTTCGTAGGTAAACCGGAAGCATTGACTGACCTATATGTGTTTACTTATCCTTCGGCAGGTATTACCGGTCCCTATTATCAGGGTACACATACCGCTAATTACGGCAAGCGTTCTGATAAGTTTGATTATCTGAGGAATAATATATGGGAAGCTGTACGTGGCGTATGGATGTTGATTGAGAATATTGATAATGTGCCAGGTTTGAGTACAGATGAAAAAGCATCTATGGTAGCACAAGCCAAATGTATCCTTGCCTCTCGTTATTTTGATGTATTCCGTCATTATGGAGGTGTTCCCTTAATCAAAAGCACATTCAGCGGAACCGATACCAGCTATGAAATGCCGCGTAACAGTGTGGAGGAAACAGTGGACTATATGGTACAATTGCTGGATGAAGCAGCAGCCGTATTGCCTTGGACAGTAGAAACACCTGCGGCAGAATCAGGACGTTGGACACGAGCAGCAGCATTAGCGTATAAATGCCGTATCTTGCAATTTGCAGCCTCACCTCTATTTAACGCAGATCAGCCTTATTACCCCGGTGAGACTAATAATCCCGCCATTTGGTACGGTGGCTATAAACCGGAATTATGGGATCGTTGCTTGGAGGCTTGTGAACAATTCTTTAATGAACTAGGAAGTAAAGGTGTATATAGCCTGCAACAGGCGAAGGGCACTCGCCCGGAAGATTACCGTTTGGCTTATCGCGCAGGATATGCAAATTTGGATAGTCCGGAAGTTTTAATCAATACTCGCGTAATAGATGTGGATGCATTCAAGTCTGGTAACTATAACTGGCATCAATGGGGTGATCCGCTTATGACTATTCATCGTGGCTATAGCCCGACACAAGAGTATATGGAAATGTTCCCTTGGAAAGATGGTACGCCTTTTGACTGGGATACAGCTAAGAATGAAGGTAAACTAGATGAAATGTTCCTAAAAGGAACAGGCACTGCTTCTGATGGATTGACAAACATAGAACTAACCCGTGACCCACGCATGTATGAAGAAATCATAGTGAACGGACAACTTGAGTCTATGGACTGGACTACCGGAAATATGTCAGGATATAGCTTTGAATCATGGCTTGGGGGAAAGAGTGCCGGTAATGGTCCTACCAGTCAAACCGGATCATTTGCTACCGGATATGCGCCTATTAAATTTCTGATGGGTAATGACATGCTGCGTAGATATGTGCACTGGCCTTGTATTCGCTTGGCTGAACTTCATTTAATCTATGCCGAAGCATTGTGCCAAAGTTCAAAAGGAAGTATGGATAAAGCAATTGCCCAAGTAGACATTGTACGTGCACGAGTAGGAATGAAAGGACTGGCAGAATGTAATCCGGACAAGAATTTACAAAGTAATAAAGATGCTTTTATAGAAGAACTTCTTCGTGAACGTGCTTGTGAATTAGGTATGGAAGATGCTCGTTTCTTTGACTTAATCCGGTATAAGCGAGCTGATGTTTTCGAAAAGCAATTACATGGACTATTTATTTACCGTTTGGATGAAAACGGGGCGCGTAGAGATTTGCCTTGGCGTGGAAATGATGATGGAAAGATGGCTTATCCTACACACTTTGAATATGAGAAATTTAAATTGAATAATCCTACTCGTTATTGGTGGACAAATGGTTTTGATCCTAAATGGTATCTGTCTCCATTCCCATCAACAGAAGTAAACAAAGGGTATGGACTTGTTCAAAATCCAGGTTGGTAATAACTATGAGTACTTCAATTACAATTTGAACTAATTATTATGAGAAAAAATAGATTAATCATTCCGGCACTCCTTGCTTTCTTGAATCTGCAAGGATATGCACAGGAGCTTAACGATAGTGTAACTTCCGGCAAACCGGCAAAATACTCCGATGAAGTAGTACAAATCGGGTATCATAAAGCTCAACGTTTGGAAGAATCCACCTCATCAGTTTCTACTGTGTACAATGAAGAATTCAATAAGCGTAGTGCTAAAAATATAGCTAATTCGCTTTTTGGATATGGCACAGGATTGACTACTTTGCAAGGTAGTGGTCGCTATGCGGATGCCGAACCTACATTCTTTGTTCGTGGTTTGCAAAGTCTTTCGACTAACAGCCCGCTGATATTGGTAGATGGTATAGAACGTGACATTACAGATGTAACTCCTGAAGAAGTAGAATCTGTTACTATTCTGAAAGATGCAGCAGCAGTCGCTATCCACGGATATAAAGGAATAAATGGCGTAATTAATATTACGACCAAACGTGGTGCATATAATACGCGTGAAATTAAGTTCACTTATGATCATGGTTTCGGTTGGCAGGCACGTAAGCCTAAATTTGTCGATGGATATACCTATGCCAATGCGATGAATGAAGCATTATCTAATGATGGTCTGGCTGCACGTTATACCCAAAATGAACTGGATGCATTTCGTAGTGGTAACTATCCATATCTTTATGCCAATGTAGACTGGTTGGGAGAAACTTTCCGTGATATGGATGCCACTAATATCTATAACATTAGTTTCCGTGGTGGTGCCAGCAAATTCCGTTATTATGCTATGGCAAACCTGACTACCAATAAAGGTTTTATTGCCAACCCCTATGTGAACGATGGTTATTCCACACAAGACCAGTATTCCAGGGCTAACTTGCGCACAAATCTAGATATTGATTTGACTGACAAAACCAAATTGAGATTAAATATACTCGGTATTTTGTCGGAAACAAGAACTCCCGGCGCTAATGAACAGGCAGGTGCTAATTTATGGGATATGATTTACACTTTACCCTCGGCTGCATTCCCTGCTCGCTTGGAAAATGGCACATGGGGAGGAAGTGCAACTTGGGCAGGTACTAAAAATCCTGTAGCCGTATCGCAAGCTGCCGCATATACCAAGTTTCATGAGCGTACATTGTTTGCTGACATGACATTAATCCAAGACTTATCGTCTATCACACCGGGACTAGGAGCGAGTGGTATGTTGTCTTATGATAACTATGCCCAGTATTGGGAAGACCATTCTAAAACTTTTGTATACGGAAGTAACTCTGTGTCCTCATGGGAAAATGGAGTTCCCGGAAATACCACTTATTACACTGATGGTAAGGAAAGTTCTATGGGAAGCACAGCGAAGTGTATTGCTTTTACACGCGTTTTTAACTTTGCAGCAAATTTGTTTTATGATAAACAAATCAACGAAGATAATAAAATTTATACTCAGTTGAAATGGGATTATGAATATCGCAATACAAAAGGCACTGACCAAACTTGGTATCGCCAAAATGCATCGTTCTATACCCATTATGGCTACAAAGATAAATATTTCGCAGATGTAACCGTAGTTGCTTCTGCATCCAATAAACTCGCCCCGGGACACAGATGGTCCATATCTCCTACTGTCGGTTTGGCTTGGGTAATGTCAAAAGAGAACTTTATCCAAAACTCATCTTGGATTGATTTCTTGAAACTCCGTGCCTCATTTGGTGTTATCAATACTGACCGTCTTCCTCTGGATAGCGATAAAGACGTAACTAATTATTGGGAACAGACTTATGGTGGAGGTAGCTATTATCCATTTGACACAAATTATTCTGTAGGTACACAGAGTTGGTCATTAGGTCGTTTGGCTTCTTTGAATTCAACTCATGAAAAAGCATATAAGTATAATGTTGGTTTAGATGCCAGTCTTTTCAAAGGATTGGATTTAACCTTTGATGCTTATTATGAAAGACGGTCGGATATTTGGGTTTCCTCAAGCGGCCATTATTCAAGTGTACTGGGATTTACTGCTCCTTATGAAAACGGGGGTATTGTAGACAGTTGGGGAGTTGAAATTGGCGCTAACTATCACAAGAAGATAGGTGATATAACTTTAAATGCAGGTGCCAACTTTGCTCTTGCAAAGAATAAGATCATCGAACAGATGGAAGAGCCTCGTATGTATGATAACCTGATAACAACCAATCATCCGTTGAAACAAACTTATGGTTTAGAAGTTATTGGTTATTTCAAAGATCAAACAGACATTGAGAACAGTCCGAAACAAGCATTTGGCAATGTAAAGCCCGGTGATATTAAGTACAAAGATGTCAATGGTGATAATATTATTGATGCAAATGATAAGGTTGCTATTGGTTATAGTACTACTGCTCCGGAAATTTATTACTCATTCAATCTCGGTGCTGAATGGAAAGGTTTAGGTTTTGATGCAGTGTTCCAAGGAACGGGAAGATACTCAGCCGTATTGAATACAAAAAGTCTCTATTGGCCTTTGGTTAACAATACAACAATTTCGCAAGAATACTATGACAATCGTTGGACACCGGAAAATCAAAATGCTAAATATCCGCGTTTGAGCTCGGCAAGTAACGACAACAACTACCAGACCAATACTTTGTGGCTGGCAGACCGTTCATTCTTAAAGCTACGCTCGGTAGAACTGTATTATAAGTTCCCGCAAGCATTGGTAAAAAGAAGTAAAATCTTGAACAATGCAAAGATTTATGTGAGAGGTATTGACCTGTTATGTTTCGACAATATAAGTATTGCCGACCCAGAAAATTATGGAGCAACCTATCCGTTAACTCGCAGCGTAGTAGCAGGATTGACTATCGGCTTTTAATTGTTAAACTTTAATTAAAAACATGATTATGAAATTCAAAAAAATAGTGTGCGGAATAGCGTGTGTGGCAAATTTAGCAGCATGTAATCTGGATTATCATGAATACGCCAATTATGGAAAAGATTACATAGATGAAAGCTATGACAATGTGATTGGTATGATTACCAATGTCTATTCTATGTTAGATTACGATTTTGGGCAGACATACTCGGGTGGTATGCTGGCATCTGCTTGCGATGAGGCGGAATATGCCTATACAAGTAATGACATTTATGATTTTGTAGATGGTTCCTGGAGCCCTGCCAATCCAATGTCAAATATTTGGACCAGTAGCTATAAGGCTATTCAGATTTGCAACCAGTATATAGCGGAATTTCAAGGTTTAACATTTGATGAGCTGAAATTGAATGATGATTATCGTGCACAAATGTTCCGCTACAACAACAGTTTTAAAGAGGCACGTTTTTTACGGGCATACTTCTATTTTAACTTGGTACGTGCTTATGGTGATGTTCCTTATTTTACAGAAATGGTAACTACGGATCAAGTAAATAGTTTGACACGTACACCGGCGCAAGAAATCTTCAATGCCATTATTGAAGAATGTGACAAATTGTCTACTGAATTACCGGCAGACTATACTAAATTAGGATTAGATGGTATTTCTCCTGCTGAAAGCGGACGTGTAACTTGTTATGCAGCTCTTGCGCTGAAGGCACGGGCTGCTTTGTATGCAGCCAGTCCTTTGTTTAATTCCAATAATGACAAAGCATTATGGCTTAGAGCTGTCGAAGCAAATAAAGTTGTTATTGAGACTTGCACAGCAAATGGTTTTAAACTAGGCAAATATTCTGAGTTATGGGGTCCTGATAATTGGTCCAACAGCGAAATGATTTTTATTCGCCGTTATTATACGAGTAGTGCTGTGAATTCGAATGTGCTGGAAGGATATAATTTTCCAATAGGTGTTCCCGGAGGTAACTCAGGTAACTGCCCTACACAAAATTTGGTTGATGCGTATGAAATGAAGAATACCGGGAAATTATGGAATGAAGAAGGAAGCGGATATGATGCAACTAATCCGTATGTGGGACGCGATCCTCGTTTTGACATGACGATTGTCAAAAATGGTGATACCAAATGGCCTTCAAAGAACGGAAATCCTATTGAAACTTTTTATGGCGGTTTAAACGCAGAGCCCATTTCCGGAGCAACTCCAACTGGATATTATCTAAAGAAATATCTGGATTCAGCTCTCGATTTAAGTGCCAGCAGTACGACCAAAACCAGCCGTCATTCATGGATAACTTATCGTTTGGGCGAATTCTATTTGAATTATGCTGAAGCTATCTTCAAATACACAGGTTCAGCCGATAATGCAGGAGAATTCGGAATGACTGCACGTGAAGCCGTGAATGTGATACGTAATCGTGCGGATGTGAAAATGCCGGAATTTCCTACTGGTATGTCAGCAGATGCTTTTTGGACTAGATACCAAAATGAGCGTATGGTGGAGCTTGCTTTCGAAGGTCATCGTTTCTATGATCTAAGAAGATGGAAAGATGGTGAGAAATTAAAAAACATTACTGAAATGAAACTCACTAAGAATAATGATGGAACCATCACTTATGAACGTAGAACTGTGAATCGTATATGGGATGAAAAAATGTATTTATTCCCTATTCCTCAGTCAGAGCGTATGAAAAATCCAAATCTGACTCAGAATACGGGGTGGTAATGGACAAATAGAAAATAAGGAGGAAGATTTTTTTCCTCCTTATTATTCATTTTAAACGGATAAACAACATGAAACAATCTAACTTTTATATTCTATTTTTTTTAATGTTATGTGCAGAAGTGTTTACTTCATGCCTCAGCAATGATGACGAAACACAATGGTCTAAATTTAATGGTGTATACGTCACTGTTAGTGGAGATAAGCTTCATGGATATGAATTATACACAGATTTTGGTGCAATTTTAGTTCCCACTACTGAAAGTTTGAATCAGATGCCTTGGCTAAAAGAAGTTCAACGTGCCATTATTAGTTTTAACTTGGTGGAAGATAGTGAAAGTATTACGCAGCTAGAGGCTGGAAAAACTTATGATATTATATTGAACAGTACCGATGGAATGAATCAGCAAATTCCAACTTTTACGGTTAAGATTGACACCTTAAGTGAAGAATATCAAAGAAATGGACAAGACTCTATTGCGCTTAGAAACAAAAAGGTTCATTCTATTGAAAAGTCTCCCGGAACCTTTTATGTCAAAAATGGCTATATGAATATCATTCCTACATTTGATTATGATCCTTATAGGCCGGTCTTCTTTTTGTTATATTATAATGGAGAAAAAGATGTTGATATTATAGACAACAAGTTATCTCTTAATTTATATTTCAATAATAGCATACAGAGTCCCTCTAGTTCTATTTCATCCTTCATTAGTCTTGAAATGCCAATGGAGTTATATTATAAGTTCCAGGATAAAGGCTTAAATGATAATGATTCTATTGATGTATATTTGAACGCAGAAACAGTCACAGGTAGTGAACAAATACATAGCAAGATGGCTCTGAAAGATTTTATGATTCCTTAAAGACTCAATGAGTAGGAGAAAACGAGAAGTGTTTTCTCCTCTATTTTTATTTCCGTTCTATTCTTTTTTTCTCTTTATCTACCTCTCATAGTGATTTTAGAAGATATTTATCAAGCTCATAAACAGGGATTACATCAATCCAGCCCGACTCTACCCGTATCTTATCCGTTTGATTAAGAGTTATAATAAACCCTTTATCCATTTTAAAATATTTCATAGCTTCATGTACCCCATCTATTTCTCTTTTTTGATTTTCTCTATTCAAAGTTAAACACACCTGTATTAACATGACTGGGGTGTTTTTTTCACATACAACAAAGTCACATTCACTATTATTCTCATTAAAATAATAAAGTTGCTTATAATGTCGGCGCAATTCCCAATAAACCACATTTTCCAAAAGTCTTCCCGTATTATCTGTAAATGAGACTGTGATTTCCTTTGATAATGCAGTATCGATGAAATACACTTTCTGAGGATTTAGACTTTGAACCTTTAGAGACCATGAGAATTTTGGAATACGGTTTATCAAATAAGCTTCCTCAAAATAGCTCATATATTCTAAAACTGTCTTTGGACTTTTTATGCCAATTATTCCGGATAACTTATTAGCTGATACCAAGTTACCATAATTTGCTGCAAGATAAAGCAATAATGCTTTTAATGAAGTTACATCTCTTACTCCATAGCGAACCGCAATGTCTCTGTACAGAATATCATCAAATAACGCTGATAATATATCTCCATTTTTAGTCCTTACATATTCAGGGAATCCTCCGTCATTGAGATATGACATAAAGGACACATCATCAGCTTTTAATGTATGATAATGAAGATATTCTGCATATGAAAAAGGGAATAGTTCCTTAGAAATATGCCTACCTGTCAGCTTGGTTCCTAGTTCTTTACTTAATAGTGAAGCATTGGAACCCGTTATACAAACATTAAATTTCTCATCCAATTTCTGACGGACATATAACTCCCATCCCTCTACCACTTGGATTTCGTCAAAATAAAGATTCCGCTTCCCACTTTCTTGGATCAATGTATCCAATAATTCAAAGTCCTGTATTTCAAAATGAAATAACTTAGGAGTATCAAAGTTTAAATAGAATGCATCCTGTATCTGTTTACCTATATGTTGCCTCATCAATGTACTTTTGCCACAACGGCGTATGCCGGAGATAACCAAAGCATGAGTTGAATTTTCTAATGGTAATGAAGGCAATAACTCACGCGGCAACGAATGATCTTCTTTAAAAGCAGAGAATTGTTGCTCACTAACGACTTTTATATCGGAATATTTAACCATGGTTTTCAAAGCTTTTGTTCTTTGCAAAAATAAAGCTTTTATTTGTAATAAACAATAGCTTGTAATACTAATAAAAGCTTTTATTGCTTACCAATAAATGGACTGGTTGTTGGTTCGTATTACTAAGAAAGATACATATCCTCAAGGATTATCTTATATTATTCTCTCTATTAGATAGAATACAATAAAGAGGAAATAATTATCCTTCAATTAGTAGTAATAGCATCTATAACTCTTAATTTTCGTAAGATTGGATTCTCTTTTTGTAATGTAAAGGCTGTTTCTAGTCCTATTTTCCTATTAAAGTCCCTTCTTTAGTAATATTAGTTAACAAAACAAGAGTTGATTTTACTAAAAAGGTTAAGGATTACTTTTGTTTAACTTAATAATTAAAGTATGAAAGACAGCAAGTATTTAAGTCTGT
>CABMPB010000058.1 GCA_902388365.1 uncultured Bacteroides sp.
CGGATAAGTTCTTGAGATACTTTGCAGGTCCTCCTCTCAATTCATATACAAACCTTATTGTTTACCTTATTATTAACCTTATGAAACACTTATGAAAATTAAGATTTTAACTCAAAAAGGTAAGTGCGCCTTATTAGCAGGTGCACTTGGAATGCTCTCAAATCCCTCATTTTCCCTATCTACAGGGGATATTGACATTTCCTTACCAAACGTTACACAACAAGTCGCTAAAATCAAAGGTAAGATTTTAGACACTAAAACGGGAGAAGCAATTATTGGGGCCAATGTTTTAGTAAAAGGGACTACAAACGGTACTATTACTAATTTCGACGGTGAATATGAATTAGATGCTCCTGTCGGTTCTACCTTAATTATATCTTACATAGGATATAAATCAATCGAAGTAAAAGCTATTGCAGAACCCCAGACAATCAAATTGGCTGAAGACTCGGAAACTTTGGATGAAGTAATTGTCGTAGGTTATACCACTCAGCGTAAAGAAAGCTTGACGGGTTCCATGAGTAACATTAAAAGCGACAAATTAAAAGACATCACTACTCCATCGGTAGAAAATATGTTGAACGGCAAAGTTCCTGGAGTATATGTGGCTCCGGGTTCTGGTCAGCCGGGCTCCAACGGCGCCGTAGTCATTCGTGGACAAGCCACTCTAAACGGAGGAACTTCTCCTTTATGGGTTATTGACGGGGTTATTGTAGGCTCAGATGCCGGACAGCTAAACCCTGCTGACATTGAAAGTATGACTATTTTAAAGGATGCAGCTTCTACTGCTATTTATGGTTCTCAAGGTGCGAATGGTGTCATTATCGTCACCACTAAAAATGCACGGGTAGAAAAAATGTCAATCAATGCATCAATCAAAATGGGTATTAGCAGTCTGAATAATGGCAATTTAGAAGTAATGAATGGGGCAGAATTGTATGACTATTATACTTCATTCCAGAATGCCAATGAAATCGCTTTTCCCCGGTGGAATGCAGACTTGCGTAATAGTAACTTTGACTGGTGGGACTTAGCAACCCAAAGCGGTTTTACTCAAGACTATAATATTTCTCTGCAAGGAGGAAATGAGAAAATCCAATCCTATTTATCTTTGGGTTATTATGATGAAGAAGGTGCTGTAAAAGGTTATGACTACAGCCGTTATAATTTCCGATTTAAGACCAGCTACAAACCTTATGATTGGTTAACTATCAAGCCATCACTCAGTGGTTCTCGTCGTGACATTGAAGATCGTCAATATTCAGTGACGGCTATGTATTCTATGTTGCCTTGGGATAGCCCTTATGACGAAAACGGAAATTTAGTACCTCATCGTTATAGTGGCTGGGTAAATAGTCAGCAAACAAACTACTTATATGATTTGCAATGGAATTATTCAGAGTCAACTTACTATGAATTCATGGGTAGCTTTGATTTTGACGTCAAGATAACAGATTGGTTAACCTTCCAGTCTCTAAACAATTACAAATATGTCAATTCAACTTCACATAGTTATGCTGATCCACGCTCAAATGCTGGCGAAAATGTAAATGGACGCCTTACTGAATGGCGCGCAGAAGTAGTTCGCCGATATACAAATCAGAAACTACTTATCAACAAAACTTTCGGTAAACATTCAATCAATGGTTTATTAGCTTATGAATTCAACGACTATTGGTATAAAAATCTGGACGTTTATGGTACTGGTTTTGTTCCCGGATTCGAAATTTTGGATGTTGTGGCTAAACCAGAGCGCACTAAAGGAGGCATCAGTGAATGGGCAGTTCAATCTTATTTTACCCAATGGAAATACGCTTACGACAACAAGTATTTAGGAGAAATATCACTCCGTCGTGATGGTGCTTCCAACTTTGGAGATAACGCTAAATATGGTAATTTCTTCTCTATCAGCGGAGGTTGGATCATCAGTCATGAAAATTGGTTTAATGTTCCTTGGATTGATAATTTAAAGATCCGAGCATCTTATGGTTCTGTAGGTAATCGTCCCAGCTCATTATATCCACAATACGATTTATATTCGGTATCTTCCAGCTATAATGAAAATTCCGGAGCATTGATCAGCTCAATCGGTAACAAAGACTTGACTTGGGAAAAGACATATACCACAGGTATCGGTTTGGATGCAAGTTTTTTACAAAACCGTTTACGTCTTACTTTTGATTACTATCTAAAGAAGACTGACAATATCCTATATAATGTCCCCGTTACAGGCATCACCGGTGTAACTAGAGTTTGGAGAAATATCGGAAAAATGAAAAATAAAGGATATGAAATAGCTATAGGAGGGGACATAATCCGTACAAAAGATTGGTATTGGGGAGTAGATTTAAATATAGGTCACAATAGCAATGAATTAAGAGATTTGTATAAACAAAAAGACACAAATGGTAACTATGTAGTAAAACCGGTCATCATCAGTGATGGACTGAATATAGCCGGTACAGCTCAGCGTGTTTTAGAAATCGGTTATCCTGTAGATACCTACTATTTGAAAGACTGGGCAGGCGTAAATCCTGAGAATGGTGCTCCAATGTGGTATAAAGATGCAGAAGGCGGAGGAAAAGAAACAACCTCAGATTACACAGAGGCAGATTACTATAAATGTGGTTCGGCATCTCCCGACTTATTTGGTGGATTCAGCACTACATTAACTTGGAAAAACTTCGATTTAGGTGCAGTGTTCGGATATTCTATCGGAGGTAAGATCTACAATTATTCCAGACAGGAATATGATTCGGACGGAACTTATACTGACCGTAACCAAATGAAATTAAAAAGTGGTTGGAGTCGTTGGGAAAAACCGGGTGACATAGCAACACACCCTGTAGCCAAATATAACAATCAGGATAAAGGCAATTCAGCATCCTCACGTTACTTGGAAGATAGTGATTACCTAAAATTACGTTCATTGACATTAGGCTATAATTTCAAACTCCCCCAATATGGCATCCAAAATCTACGGATATTCTTTAATGGCGAAAATCTGTTTACCATTACAGATTATTCAGGAGTAGATCCTGAGATTCCTGCATCAGATGAGGGTGCTGTCATGGGAAGTGCCGGACCTGCCGTTTATCCGTCTGTCCGCAAATTCATGTTCGGCTTAAATTTAACTTTCTAATCAATTGACCAATAAGAATATGAAAAAGATATTAACTATATTATTCGCAATCATAACATTAACTGCTTGCGATATTGAACGTCTACCATACGGTTCTATGGCATCAGAACAGATTACCAGTGATCCTTCAGCCTCATTAGACGCATTAATGAATGGTGTATATGCACAATTAAAAACATGGTCGGACCCGATGCACCGATGTGGAGAATATGCCGGAGATAATATAATGATTCGTGGGTCTTCCACAGATGCTTTCTATGAATTTATTTCATTCTCAAGAACACCGGTAAATTACCGCCTGCAAAACTTTTGGGACTATGGCTACAAAGCTGTAGCACAAGCTTCCAATATTATTAAAATGATGGAAGAAGGACAAAGTACAGAAATAGATAACCAGATAGGAGAATGTTATTATATTCGTGGTCTGATGTATTTCTATTTCGTTCGTGCTTATGGTCGTCCTTATTATCAAGCGCCGGATAAAAACCTGGGTGTACCTATCGTAAATGGTACCCCGGATGACATTATGGGTGATATGCTATTGCCCGACAGAGCAACAGTTAAAGAGACTTATGAACAAGTTCTCAATGACCTAAAAAAGGCAGAAAGCCTGATGACGATCAATAAAGGTCCGGCATATGCTTCAAAAGAAGCTGCCCAAGCCATGCTATCACGCGTATATCTTTACATGAGTGGAACTTATGAAAGCCCAAATACAGAATACGCTCAGTTAGCAGTGGACTATGCAACCAAAGTGATTAATTCAGGTGAATATTCATTGCTACCACGCAACGAATTTATGGAATATAATACAATTGTACCGGAAAATAATGATGAATCCATTTTTGTGGTAAAGCGTGTTGCTTCAGAATTTTCGGGTGATGATCATTACTATGGCATCGGTGGTATGTATTCCAACATCGGCGGCATGGGCTGGGGAGAAATGTATGCCAGTGCAAAATACATTGGCTTATTGGATGAAACAGGACGTAATGACTGGCGTCCGGATCACAGAAGAATTGTAGATGCACGCGCCTCATTTATTGAACCAACTTACGAAGAAGGTAATAAAGAGGTATTCCGTTTTATCAAGCAAGATTCAGAAACTGTTTTAAACTATGCACAGTTAAATGTAACCCGCAATAGCACTACTATAACTTGCAGTGATGGAGAACAGACTTACACGTTAACTCCCATAGATAAAGAACAAGAAATCTATTCCATTAATTATAAAGATGGAAAAACTTATGAAGGTGTATTGGATTATTTTATCTCTCTGAACCGTGTATATCCGCAGTTTTACATTACTAAATGTTCCCGTGAAGGCGAAGATTCTCAACTACATTCACCTGTCATCAGCCGTTTAGGTGAAATATACCTGAACCGTGCCGAAGCTTATGCTAAACTAGGACAATATGGTCCGGCATTGATAGATTTAAACACCATTCGTGAACGCTCCATCATTAACGGTGGTTACCCTTCACTTGATGCTACTAATGCAAGTGAAAGAATTGACAAAGAGCGCCAACTGGAATTGGCTTATCAAGCAGAACGTAGCTATGATGTATTCCGGAACGGAACACCATTAGTGCGTCGTTATCCGGGACCTCAAAAACAGTTTGAAGATATTCCTGCTAATGATTTCCGAGTAGTTTATTATATTCCACAAGACGCAATAAACTCTTACCCCGGAACATTAAGCCAGAATCCGACAAGTAACAGTGGAGTAGTCCTCAACTAAGATAAAATTTATCAAAGGAAACGTATCGAAAAGTAAAAGCTAACTATTCAAATAGTTCACTGTACGGGCGGATAATAATCCGCCCGTACAACATGATAGAAAAATTACTTTCCTTCCTGCGCACACCTTTTTTATCATTTAAGGTATCATTCTGCTAAATACGCATATAAAGGTCTCTCCAATATTTTATTTTTTCATATATTTGTGTCACAAACATTGTTTATTCATAAATCTAGTAGAAAAAACCATGATTAAAAACCTATCCACCTTCCTCGTCGGCATAGCATTGATATGCCTATCTGGCTGCACTCCGGCACAGAAAGAAGCTGCCGCCACCAACGAGTACACCCCTCTTGAAGTAACTATCCCCGAGCGTCCCGCCGGACAACAAGATGTTATCGAACTGGTAACCCCCAAACTGGACACCGTCCGTGTAGGCTTCATCGGTTTGGGCATGCGTGGCCCCAGCGCCGTAGAACGCTGGACTCACATCCCCGGAACCAAGATTGTCGCCCTTTGCGACCTCCTGCCCGAAAACGCAGAGAAAGCACAGAAAATAGTAACCAATGCCGGTATGCCCGCCCCTACCCTCTACTCGGGCAGCGAAGACGCATGGAAGCAATTATGCGAACGCGATGACATCGACTTGGTGTACATCGCAACCGACTGGAAGCACCATGCCGAAATGGGCATCTACGCCATGGAACACGGCAAACATGCAGCCATTGAAGTACCTGCCGCCATGTCCCTAGACGAAATATGGGCATTGATCAATACTTCCGAAAGAACCCGCAAACACTGTATGCAACTTGAAAACTGTGTTTACGACTTTTTCGAACTTACCACTCTGAACATGGCACAACAAGGCCTGTTCGGCGAAGTGCTTCATGTAGAAGGTTCTTACATCCACAATCTGGAAGAATTCTGGCCTTACTATTGGAATAACTGGCGTTTGGATTACAACCGTGAATTCCGCGGAGACGTATATGCCACTCACGGCCTCGGCCCCGCCTGCCAATTACTGAACATTCACCGTGGCGACCGCATGAAGACTTTGGTAGCTATGGATACAAAAGCCGTAACCGGCCCCGAACTAGTAAAACAATATCAAAACGAAGAGGCTCCCGATTTCCAGAACGGCGACCACACCATGACATTTATCCGTACCGAAAACGGCAAGACCATCCATATTCAGCACGACGTAATGAATCCGCGTCCTTACAGCCGCATGTACCAGTTGACAGGTACAAAAGGTTTCGCCAATAAATATCCTATCGAGGAGTATTGTTTCCGTCCGGATCAAATCAAGAATGATGATGTGCCCAACCATGAAAACCTGAGTATGCACTCGGCAGTGCCCGAAAAGGTGAAGGAGGCTTTGATGCAGAAATACAAACATCCTATTCATCAGGAGTTGGAAGAAACGGCTAAGAAAGTAGGCGGTCATGGTGGTATGGACTTCATTATGGATTACCGCTTGGTATATTGCTTGCGCAACGGTTTGCCGCTAGACATGGATGTGTACGACTTGGCAGAATGGTGCTGCATGGCCGATTTGACTCGTCTTTCCATTGAAAACGGCAGTGCTCCGGTAGCTGTTCCCGATTTCACCCGTGGTGGTTGGAATAAGGTGGATGGTTATCACCATGCTTTTGCAAAATAAAGTATAAGCACA
This sequence comes from uncultured Bacteroides sp., assembly GCA_902388365.1. Classification (GTDB taxonomy): domain Bacteria; phylum Bacteroidota; class Bacteroidia; order Bacteroidales; family Bacteroidaceae; genus Phocaeicola. The sequence goes on from CABMPB010000058.1 coordinate 6,559, forward strand.
AACTTAAGGTTGCCTCCGCGCAGCCTTAAGTTTACACTTATAGCTTTCACACAAAACGCCCGATAAATCACTATCAGTCAACGCTATAAGTGTGAAGGCAGTTTATTCCTCCCTGCTTACACCAAAATTTCCGGGCACCGGACTATATGCATCAATCCCCGGAATCTTCTTCATTTTATTCTCCGCTATCCACGCCTTTATACGGCGATAAGCCGTACTGCGCGTCATTACGCACACACTTTCCAACTCGGAACGAGTGATATAGTCATGATCTTTAAAATAATCCGTCAGAATCCCTACCAGCTCTGTTCCCGAATAATCCAATGTATGCCCGCTACGATCCGAGCGCACAAATTTGGTATGCCTCAAGTGCTTGCGCAATTTCTTTTCCGGCGTATAGGCAATGGACTTAAAGTGAACAGACTCTGCACGCACATCATTCCTATCCTTAATATCCGGCGGACAAGTCAGCGTCATCTGGAAATACCCCACTCCCTCCAGGTGTACCCTGTTCCCATTCTGAAGTTCTTCCAGAAATCGTTCTCCTATTTCAGACAAAGCTGCCATCATATCAGTTTTGGTTAAGGTGGAGGATCGCTGTATCCGTCCCGCCAAGTCAGTCATACTCACTGTATGGGAGTCCGCTACACGGGCATGGAGGCGTGTCACCTCCTTCCCTCCTATCTTCCTTGGAGGGCTCTTATACAAATCATACTTTATTTTCATCTTATCATCTATTACATTTCGTTGCCACGACCGTTCAATATCAACATATCACCCAAGTGGAACGACCTATTCAACCTTGTGATATGATCGTATCAGCCGGGTAGAATGAAAGAATCATCCTAAGTGAAACGGTAATATTGAACGGACAAAAGTACGAAATCTAACTGAAAGAGCAAGGACATCCTGCCTTTATTTCGGCTAGCCGGAAAAAAGAAAAGCGGAGATAAGAAATTTGCAATCCCCTACTCCGAAGCAATGGCTTACAACGTGTTTTGTGTGAAAGGGGATTTGACCAACTCGGGGTTCTTACCTGAATATCACCGTACCTGGTCCAAGGATATCTTATAGTAATGAGTCTGATCCGCGCCATCTTCCTCTCGGAGAGCTTTCATATACAGTGTGGTATTATCCTGCCAACAAACGGTTTGCGGGAATATTCTGTCCGACCACAAGCCGAACATGAATTCGATTCTGACAGGTGTTATCTGAAACACCTTTATAACTCCGACTCTTTCGTCTCCGGACTCAGTGGTTGCATCAATACAATAACAATTCTTATGATCCGGCGAAAACAAAGCCTCAGTTTGGAACAGACATTCTTTCCCATCTGCTTCAGGAATGTATGCAAGTCCTTCCCACTCGAAGCCTTCATATTCGAATACATAACAATTTATTTGCGCAAGATATCCTTTGTATTGGTATATACAACGGCCATCGGATTGTTCATAGTTATCAAACAGTATTCTTGAATTTCCATTTTCCAGTGGAACCACATAGCCTTCCTTAGTAACAGACAACTGAACTGTGCTGTCTATCTGCATATTCTTATAGTTAGTCAATGCCGCCGAGAATTCAGCTTCGTCAATAGCACTGACCCAACGGTCTAAACAATCGTCTTCGTTGCCATATTCAAAGTTCTCATGCCAATAGGTTATTTTCGGAATCGAGTCATCGTCCGGCTCCCCGGATGTATCAAGAGAGGTCTTCTCCAGCAAGAACTTTTTATTGTAAGCCCACTCGGCATCCGGGACAACCGGGCTTTGCATATAATACTTACCTTGTTCACAAGTAATGAAGGCAACCGTATCACCCACGTTTTGAAAAGGTACAGGAGTGGCGCATTCGGTTGTCTTTTTGTAGAATAATATCAACTGATCCTGCCCTTCCTGCAACGAGCACTCGCATTCAAAATATGTTTGAAATCCATCTGCAACAAAAGAAACTATCGAATCCCGAATCTCAAAACCATAACCGACTCCGATGTTGCTGGCATCGTACATAATGGCTTCGGGCTTGACATATAAAGAATACCGCCCAATCCAATGCTGACTGAGAGCGTGTTCAGATTGCTGACTTTCGCTACCGGAAGATTGAGTAGCCGAAACCGATGCCCGCTTTCCAATATCCATGCAACCGGACAGCAGAACACACAGGGTTATGAAAATAAACTTCTTATTCATTATAATAAATTGATTATTTATGTTTCTCATTGCTGCTTCCGCATCAGCGCACTTTATACCTTTGTCAATTCTCCTGTCACCGAATCTATAATAAATCCCCGTACAGTAATATCTCCCGGTATTAATGGATGATTGACAATCGCCTCAACCGTACCTTTAACCGATTTCTCCGTATCTTCAAAGCCATCCAGCCAAGAAGCAAAGTCCACTCCGCAGAAACGGATCATATCAATGGTTTCCTGCTTGATGCCGCGCGCTTTCATGTGTTCTATCATCTCATCGCTGTTCATATGGCAAGCGCCGCAATCGGAATGGGCAATGACCATTACTTCTTTCACTCCCAATTCATAGATAGCCACCATCAGGCTGCGAATCACACTGCCAAACGGGTGTGAAATAACTCCTCCCGCATTCTTGATAATCTTTACATCACCATTCTTTATGCCCAAAGCAGCAGGCAGCAACTCCGTCAACCGGGTATCCATGCAGGAGAGAATCGCGATTTTCTTATCGGGATATTTGTTCGTGATATACTTTTCGTACCCCTTGCTCTCAACAAACTTCTTGTTAAATTCCAGAATGTCTTCAATCATCGTTATAGGTTTTTAGGATTTACCACAAACTTACACAAAAATGCTGGAATAGACGAATAAAAAGGAGGAAATGGTAGTAAATGACTTGAGCCCAACGTCATTACGAAGACAAAGAAGCCAACGTACGAAAAAAAATAATGCGCAAAAGAAAACGAATTTAGGAAGCAGAAAGAAGAACTGCAAGGACTCGCTCAATCCTCTAAAGAGTACACGTCACGACACAGGTACATAGAGATTGAGGAGACTTCATGGCTTAACCAATTATTAAATTTTACTCTTATCGGCAAGTATCAGAAGAATAATCAGATATCAGTACTTTGACAAATTCTATATTAAATCAAGTAACGGCTTGACTTTTATAACCGTTACTTGACTTAATTAGCTACTTTCCTAATGATTTGAACATCTTGGCAATGCACTTTTTCTTTTGATCCATATTGGGATGAACATAAAGATTAAGTGTCGTGGTGATATTAGAATGACCAAGCAATACACTTACAGTTTTGTAATCACAGTTACTTTCGATACAGCGTGTTGCAAAGCTATGTCGCAGACCATGAAATTTGATTTTTGGTATTTCAAGTTTATCCATTAGTTGCTTGTAATAGTTACGATATGTTCTCGGCTCTGTTGGTACTTCTTCATTGGTCAATACAAAAAAGCTACCATTAACCACTTTTTTAAATGGCTTGATAAGTGTAAGCAATTCTTTGCTCATAGGTATTTCACGATATGAGTTTTTCGTCTTTGGTGTGTTCATTACCAATTCTGTGTGCTTCTTGTCACCCTCTATTATATAGATACGTTCAATAGTGCGTTGAACAGTTATTGTTCCGGAATCAGTATCTATGTCTTCCCATTTTAATGCACAGACCTCACCAATACGGAGCCCGGTACTTAAACACATATATATCCCGAGATTACGAAATGTGAAGTTCTTCTGAATGTAATTCAATATCTTCTTGTGGTTAGCAATAGTTAGCACCTCTATGTCTTTTGTAGTTGTGGCAGTAGGATATTTTATGTCCCATTCGTAGTAGTTCATCCATTCATGCTTAACCCCGTACTTCATCACCATTTTTAGAACAATCAGAATATCTTTAATTGATTTTACACTTAGTCCGGCATCAATCTTTTCTAAGACAAATGCTTGCACTGTTTTCTCACTCAATTCTTCACATTCACCGAAGAATGGCAAGATGTGGTTTTCGAGCATCAACATATAGGCTGCCAATGTTGATTGCTTTACATACGGTCGCTTGTCTTCTTTCCAAGCCATCGCAATTTCTCTAATTTTCTTCTGTTCCATAAATTATTTATTAGGGTAATCTATTATTAGGGAAAGATAATCATTTAAGTTCCAACTCTGAGATTTCCGGAGTTT
>CABMPB010000059.1 GCA_902388365.1 uncultured Bacteroides sp.
ATATTCAGCAACTTAAGAAGTTTTTTTGAGCTAACATTAGATTCTTAACACCTTAGGTAGGGGGTGTGTGAGATACATCAGCCTATATATTTGTTTGTGTATTCTAACACACCCCTTCCCCTCTCAAGAGGGGATGAAGTTACATTTGACTATAAATTTTACAATGTTTTCCTTAGCTTGACGGCTATGAGATTTAATCTGCCCCTACGGTAGATGAAAGCGTTATTGAAGATATTAACGAGATGTGTAGAGAGAGTACTCAAGAAAGGATAAGAATAGTACCGACTACTGTTAACGAAATGCATAGAAAGCATCATTCTATAAAGTTGGAATATAATCTAATGTATGTGTAACATAATGATAAAGCTTGAATAAAAAGACCTTTGTACTTTTGTAACCATCATAAACCGATAAAATAACACCTAAAATGAAGGAAAAAAGAATCTTTAATTACTTTTCAACTTTACTGTTCTCAGCCTGTATAGCCGGAGGCATGGCAGCTTGTACTTCTAATAAATCAGAGAAACTGCCAGAAGTGGAAGATCATACCGCCCTATTCGATTACTTCAATTATAGTGGCAATGATGATTTCTATGAGCAAAATGCCCTTCCGGATTCATCTTCTTTCTATAATCCCATATTACCCGGATGGTATTCCGATCCCAGTATCTGCCGTTCAGGTGATGACTATTTCCTGGTGACTTCCACCTTTTCTTATTACCCCGGCGTACCTATCTTCCATAGCAAAGACCTTGTAAATTGGAAGCAAATAGGCCATGTACTAAGCCGCCCTTCACAATTGAAACTGGATGGGCAGCGTATTACTAGAGGCATCTTCGCTCCGGCTATCAGCTATAATCCGCATAATCAAACCTATTACATGGTAACGACAAATGTAGGCAGTGGAAATTTTTATGTAAAAACACAAGATCCCTTTGGCGAGTGGTCCGATCCTATCCCGTTGCCCGAAGTAGGAGGTATAGATCCTTCTTTTTTCTTTGACGATGATGGAAAAGCCTATATAGTGAACAATGATGAACCCATAGGTGTGGCAGAGTATGACGGGCATCGCACCATCCGGGTTCAGGAATTTGATTGGAAGAACGACCGGACAGTCGGTCCCCGTAAAGTGCTGGTAAATAAAGGAGCGCATCCCGAAGACAAGCCTATCTGGATAGAAGGTCCGCACTTATACAAGATAAATGGCAAATATCTGTTGATGTCTGCCGAAGGAGGAACAAGTAACCAGCATTCCGAAGTAATTTTCAGCAGCAACTCACCGATGGGTGGTTTCACTCCGGCAAGGCGCAATCCCATCTTGACACAACGCCATTTAAATCCAGAGCGTACCAATCCTATTACTTGCGCCGGTCATGCCGATTTAATTCAGACTAAGGAAGGAGATTGGTGGGCTGTATTTTTGGCTTGCCGACCTATAAATCATCAGTTTGAGAATTTGGGCCGTGAAACATTTATGATGCCTGTGAGATGGGATAAGGAAGGTATACCTTATATAACAGAAGGTGAGGAATTGATCCCAATGGTTCTGAAACGTGATGGAGTACAAAGAGGAGAGGAGGTAACTTTCGGTAATTTTGAAAAGAATGATGATTTCGGTGCCGAGGCGTTGGGACTGGAATGGATGACTTTGCGTGCTCCCGGTACAGAACTTTATTCTTTAACGGAAACTCCTGGATTTCTTACATTGAAATGTGCTCCGGTAAGTTCTTCCGAAACAAAGACTCCGGCATTCGTGTGCCGACGCATTCAGCATCATAAGTTTGTGGCTTCCACGCGTCTGTTGTTTAATCCTATAGATGAGGATGAGGCGGCAGGTATGCTGATATTTAAAGATGAGAAGCATCAGTATTTCTTCTCGGTAGGTAAAGCGGGAGGTAAGAAACAGATAGCATTAACGCAGATAGATGATGCTGCAAATAAACAGCTTGCTATGGCAGAGTTGGAGGATGGAGTGAAGGCGATTGATTTAAAAGTACTATCGAAAGGTACTCATTTTGAATTTTGCTATTCGGTGAAGAAAGGAGAATGGATAACTTTATGCAAGAATATAGATGCCGGTTATTTGTCTACTGCCAATGCAGGAGGGTTTACGGGGACTACGATTGGGATGTATGCCACTAAATCTTTGCATTGATTGATGAAAGTGGCTTTAGTAGGATAAAGAAAAGTTTTGTTTATGTTGATTTTGATCTGAATGAGGGAAATAAAGTTTGATTTTACTATTCTTGCTACGCGAGAGGGCAAGAAAGATAAATTTTATCCTCACTTTTTGCGAGGAAGGCAAAAAAAGTTTTATTTTTTGCTTTCTCGCAGCAAGTTTAGTGAAAATAGTTTTGTTTTTTGCTCTCTCGTGAAAAGTTAGGTAAAAATAGTTCTATTTTTTGCTTTCTCGCAGCAAGTTGAGTGAAAATAGTTATACTTTTTATTCTCTCGCCGCGAGGATGATAAAAAAAGATCTTTTTTTTCCTTTCTTGCAAAAAGTTAGGTGAAAATTGTTCTACTTTTTGTTCTCTCGTTGCGAGGATGATAAAAAAGATCTTTTTTCCCTTTCTTGTAAAAAGTGAGGTGAAATTGAGATAAACTTATATCATATAGTAGCAGGTATGCATAAAATTATTATTAGAGGATAGTTTTGAATTTATTTATAATGGAAATGACTAGTATTGCCGTCCACTGTAGGGGCAGATTGAATCTGCCCGATAACATTCCAATGGTGTATCTGTGAATGCATTCGGGCGGATTCAATCCGCCCCTACGGTGGAGGTTTACCTTAAATAATTAATTTAAAGCCACATCGTAATAAGTAAAATTACAGTATATCACTCTCTTTCCTTTTCCTCCCCCGCATGCTGCTCCATATAAACCGTAGGCGGAACCCCATACATCTCCTTAAAAGCAGTCGAGAAATAAGTAGCATTTGGAAATCCCGTCAGCATTGCCACTTCACTTATATTATGCCGTCCGCTTGCCAGCAAAGAAGCAGCCTGCTGCAACCTCACATTACGAATCAAGTCGCGTGTAGTCTGATTCGTCAATTCCTTTAGCTTACGATGCAAATGTACCCGGCTTATCCCCACTTCTGTAGTAATCATTTCCACAGTGAGACTCGGATTACTGATATTATCATTAATCACCTTCATTATCTTTTTCAGCAACTTATCATCGGGCGATTGCACTTCCAGTTTCTGAATCTTATCACTCTGATCCTGCTGTCCGCTGAAAGTATTCCGTAACTGTTCGCGGTTGCGGATGATATTCTCCGCCGTCTTCCTCAGAATCTCAATATTGAAAGGTTTCACTATATAAGCATCCGCCCCCAAACTCAATCCCTCCAAATTATCTTCTTCGCTGGATTTGGCAGTAAGCAGAATCACCGGCACGTGATTGATCGTCACATTCTGCTTTATCTTCCGGCAAAGCGTGAACCCATCCATCTCCGGCATCATCACGTCACTGATCACAAGGTCGGGAGCTTTCTTCAATATCAGCGCCAACGCCTCCTTCCCATTGCAACTCTCTATCATATGATAATCTTTTCCCATCTCGTTGCAAATGTATTTGCGGATTTCCTCGTCATCTTCCACTATCAGGATGTATCGTTTGCTTTTCACCTTTATTTTATTATCTTCTTCCGGCAAGGCAGCTTCCACGTGCAAAGGAACGGGCGCATTGCATATGCTTCTTGGCGTATCCGTACTATCTTCTATTTCTTCGGCACGCAAATGCTCTTTGCCCAGCGGCAGGCGAATAATGAAACGGCAACCGGACTGATCCGTATTATTTTCTACACGAATGCTTCCATAGTGCAATTCCACCAGCGAACGGGTGAGGTGCAGCCCGATTCCCGTCCCTACATTCGAATTATTATGACTGTTTCGTATCTGATAAAAACGCTCGAAGATATGTTCCCTTTCTTTCTCGTCTATGCCGATGCCATTATCCGAAATTATTATTTCCAAGTATTGTTGCAACGGCCGGGCTGCTGTTTCGTCCTCTCCCGTGCGAAGATAAACATCCACTTTGCCTTGTTCAGGAGTAAACTTGAAGGCATTCGATAACAGATTCAGAATTATTTTATCAAAATGCCTCGTGTCGATCCATACATCGGGTATTTCGTTTTCCGGATGGAATTGGAGCGCGATTTGTTTCGGATTTGCCTCCAGCCCGAAGTTAGTACAGATCTCACCGATAAACTCTACGATATTAGTCCGGTGGAATAGCAATGCCATTTGCCCTTTATCAATCTTGCGGATGTCCATCAACTGATTCACCAGTTGCAGGATGCGGCTTGCATTGCGATAAATGGTGAGATAAGATTTTTGCCTTTCCTTGTCTTTATCCGCAGCAATCAACTTTTGTAGCGGACTGATGATGAGGGACATCGGCGTTCGTATCTCATGAGATATATTGATAAAGAACTGCAACTTGGCTTCATTGATCTGCTCGGCATGAATATGCTGCAACAGTTCCTGATGTGCACGATAGCGATGGCGAACCTGAATAATAATGATATAAACGATAGTCAGCAACAGAAGAATATAAACAAGCCGCGCCCATGCGGAGGCATACCATGCCGGATGTACTATAATTTGTATTTCTTTTACATCCGAATAAGCAGTATAATCTTTGGCTTTCACCTTAAAGCGATAATTTCCTGCCGGCAGGTCAGTGAATGAAACGCGATTAATTCCCGGTTGCAACGTAATCCATTTATCATCATTAATGGAGTAAGTATAGACTATTCGCTCCGGATTATAAAATTCCATGGCAGAGAACTCGATGCTGAATGAATTGTCCTTGTAACTGAGGTGGAATTTATCGGCTTCCGTTACAGCAGTGCTTATTATGGGGTGTATTCCGCTGGTCATGCCTTTTTTTACGGCACGGTCGTGGATGTAGAAGTCGGCTATCCGTATTTCGGGTTTCTTGATGGATACGGTTATATTATTGGGATTGAAATAGGTAATTCCGTTGATTCCTCCAAAGATCAGGTTGCCTTTTTCATCTTTGAAAGCCGCCCTTTTGCTAAATTCGTTTCCTTGCAGCCCGTCTCCGGCATAATAGTTAATGAAACTGCCATTGTGTGGAGAAAACCGGCTGATTCCGTAGTTGGTACTGAGCCACAGGTTATGATTGCTGTCCTCACGGATGCCGCAGATCACGTTGTTGGGAAGTCCGTCATGGACGGTATAAGTGGTAGATTTTTTGGTCTTCTCATTCAGATGAATCAGTCCTTTGGCGGTTCCTGCCCAAATGTCACCTTTAGAATCCTCATAGAGCGTGTAGATTACTCCTCCTGGGAATAATCGGTTGACGCCATAGGTGGAAATAAAACTGGATGTTTTCAGATCCAGGCATCCCAGCCCGTCATAGCTTCCTATGTATAGTTTGTTGTTGCGAGTACAGAGCAGGCTGGCTATCCAGCGGTTGTGCAGCAGGTTAATATCCTTAGTGTATTCTTTTCCGCTTTCGGGAGCCGGACAGCGGGTTATTTCTCCCGTGCCCAGATCAATGTGGAAAAGTCCTCCGCCCATGGTTCCCACCCATAGGCGTTTGTCATTGTCCTCGGTGATGCAGAATACACGTTTCACTTTGTTTGACTTATGATCCAGCAGGGTGGGATATTCGCATTGTCCGGTTTGCGTGTTCATTTTTGCCAGGCCATCCAGTGGCGAACCCAACCATAGATTATGATTGCTGTCTTCATAAATGCTGGTGACGTTGGCAGGCACGGAGCGAGGATCATCCGTGTGTTCAAAGTGTTTTCTCAATTCGCCGTTGGCGCTGATGCCATAGATTCCGTCATTGGCAGTTCCCAGCCACAAGGTTCCCGCATGGTCTTTGCACACAGCCATGATGCTGTTGGAGCCAATCGGGTTTGCTGTTTGCGATTTATAGCCCAAGTATTTAAATTCATTGGTGATGGCAGGCATCAGCATCACGCCTTTGGTGTTGATACCCAGCCAAATGTTTCCTGTGCGGTCTTTCATGATGCTGTGTATCTCAGATTTATTAAAGTTGAAGGAGGTGATATTGAACTCGCTTTCTTTTATTTTTCCGGTGCGGAGATCATATACTTTTATACCGTGTCCCATTGTCCCGATGTAGATTTCATCCTGATTGGCAGGGTAGAGGGTGTTTATTGCCAGATTGGGGTTGGAAGAATAGGAAATGGGGAGGAATGAATCGTTTTTTTCTTCATAAATAAACAGTCCCCTGCCCAGGCTGCCTGCATAGATATTGCCATTGGTATCTTGGCAAATGCTGGTAATAATGTTCCAGGTAGTTTCTTTTTCGGAGAAGTATTTGTAGGGTTGGGGAGAATTTCCCAGTCTGTACAGTCCTTTTCCTTCGGTAGAGATCCATAGGTTTCCTTTTAGGTCCTCAAATATTTGGTTGATGAATAAGCTGGGAATATCTATCTCCATCGGGGTGCTTACGGGGACTTCTCCGGTGAAATCTATGGAATAAATGCCATGTCCTGAGGTGGCGACTAGCAGATTGCCGTTCTTGCGTTCCAATATTTGAGTAATGTGCGAGTCGGTATTGGTTCCGTCTTCATAGTTGAGGGGGATTTCCGTAAAGAGTCCTGTGGCGGTGTCGTGCAGTTGCAGTCCGCGCAATGTACCTACCAGGAAGTGCCCTTTGCTGTCTTCGTAGAGTACGTTTACGTTATTGTCTATCAATGAGTGTTCATTTTCGTCTTCGTGCTTATATACGCTGAATTTTGCTCCGTCGTAGCGGTTCAGTCCGTCTTCCGTTGCTATCCATATCACTCCGTTCTTGTCTTGATAGATGGAGTTGATTATGCTGTTTGATAATTCTCTGTCTACGGTAAACAATTTGCCGGACTGGCCAAAGCAGTATATGGAGAAGAATAATGCTAAAAAGGTGAATAGTGTTTTCATAATATCTGTTTTTCATAAACATTTTGTAGGGCAAAAATAATCCAAAAAGGGGAATGTTGACGAATGAATCCATGTGTTTTTTGTGCTTTACGGCATAGATGTTACATGAACGATGGTATATGTAACATAAGGCTGGGATGATGTAACACATCATTTTAGGATTGGAAACAGAATCTTGCCGGGGGAGTGGGGGAATGGGGTAACTTTGTGGTTGAATGGAAAATAGATGATGGGTGGATATAATTGGAAAACGGAAATGAATCATAGTCGAGGTAACTTCATCCCCTCTTGAGAGGGGGTAGGGGGTAAGGTGTTAAGAATCTAATGTTAGCTCAAAAAAACTTCTTAAGTTGCTGAATAT
>CABMPB010000060.1 GCA_902388365.1 uncultured Bacteroides sp.
TGGGTGACGCTCGTACTTCTATCTTCGATGCTAAAGCTGGTATCGCTTTGACTGATACTTTCGTTAAGGTGGTTTCTTGGTATGACAACGAAATCGGTTACTCTAACAAAGTATTGGATTTGATCGCTCACATGGCTTCTGTAAACTGCTAATCAGTTAAAAACCATATAGCGAAAGCCGCCTGAAGTAATTCGGGCGGCTTTTTTTATGCTGTTTTGCGTGGTAAGTTGCACATTTTCGTTATCTTTGTGCGACTGTTACGAAAACTTAAGATGGAAATGTATGATTTAATCACAATATTGGGCCCTACGGCTTCGGGAAAAACCCCGTTGGCGGCGGCATTGGCTTACAAGTTGGACACCGAGATAATCAGCGGGGACAGCCGGCAGATATACCGCCGTATGGACTTGGGAACGGGAAAAGACTTGGCAGACTATACCGTAGACGGTCATCCGGTGTCTTACCATCTGATAGATATCGTAGAGCCGGGATACAAATATAATGTGTTCGAATATCAGCATGATTTCTTGAATGCATACCGGGAAGTGAAAGAAAAAGGCAAATTGCCGATACTGTGCGGAGGAACGGGTATGTATCTGGAATCTGTATTGAAAGGGTATAAGCTGCTCCCTGTTCCCGAAAATCCCGAACTGAGGGCTTCGCTGGCAGATAAATCTTTGGAAGAACTGACTCAGCTTCTGTCTGCGTACAAAAAACTTCATAACTCTACGGATGTGGATACCGTGAAACGCGCCATCCGCGCCATTGAGATAGAGGAGTATTACAGGCAGCAACCGCCGGAATATAGGGATTTCCCACAGATAAACAGTTTGATTGTGGGAGTGGATATAGACCGCGAGTTGCGTCGTGAAAAAATATCACGCCGCCTGAAGCAACGTTTGGATGAAGGAATGGTAGATGAAGTGAGAGCCTTGCTGGATAGCGGCATTACTCCCGAAGACTTGATTTATTATGGACTGGAATATAAGTATCTCACCTTGTATGCCACCGGTGAACTTTCTTACGAGGAAATGTTTCATCAACTGGAAACGGCTATTCATCAGTTTGCCAAACGACAGATGACATGGTTCCGGGGTATGGAACGGCGTGGATTCACCATACATTGGCTGGACGCGCGCCTGCCCATGGAGGAAAAGGTAGAGAAAATAATGAATTTGTTGCACACTAAAAACTAAATACTATGGCTGTAGAACCAAACAGATGGGGCATTATCTATAATCCGAAAGCAGGAAGCCGAAAGACGCAGAAGCGTTGGAATGAAATACGCAGTTATATGGAAAGCCGCAAGGTGGTTTTCGACTATGTGCAATCCGAAGGCTTCGGGTCAGTGGAGCGCCTGGCGCGTACGCTTGCCAATAATGGCTATCGCACTATCGTGATTGTAGGTGGTGACGGAGCCATCAATGATGCTATAAATGGCATCATGACATCTACTGTAGAGGATAAAGAAAATATTGCTTTCGGTATCATTCCCAATGGCATAGGCAATGACTTTGCCAAGTACTGGGGGCTGGACGAAGATAACTATAAGGCGGCTGTAGACTGGATTATCAACCGCCGGTTGAGAAAGATTGATGTGGGGTGCTGTAACTATTTTGATGGTGAGAAGCATACCTCCCGCTATTTCCTGAATGCAATATATATCGGTTTGGGTGCACGCATTGTGCAGATATCCGATGGAACGCGACGTTTTTGGGGAATACGTGAGTTGTCCTTTATTGCTTCTATGTTTCTGCTGCTTTTTGAACGTAAGTTATATCGTACGCATTTGTGTATCAATGGCGAGCACATTCGTGGACGCATCATGACGGTATGCGTGGGCAGTGCCCGTGGGTATGGACTGACTCCCAGTGCGGTTCCTTATAATGGCTGGCTGGATGTATCGGTGCTTTATCGCCCGGAGTTATTGCAACTGTTTTTAGGTTTGTGGATGTTGTTGCAGGGGCGCATTTTGAATCATAAGATGGTGAAGCCCTACCGCACCCGCAAGGTAAAAGTGCTCCGTGCACAGAATGCTCTGGTCAGCTTGGACGGACGTATTCTGGATCGCCATTTTCCATTGGAGATAACGATTAATCCTGAGGCGATAACTTTGATTATTCCTAAATAAAAAGATAAGGATAGGTGTTTTTACCGCATTTCGTGCACCTCCACCGTAGGGGCGGATTGAATCCGCCCGAAAACAATAAACTTTGTGCATACGGGCGCAAGCATTGCGCCCCTACAAGTTTTCCGATATAGTAAATTCCCTCAAACGAATAAACCATAAATATGATAACAATTACAGATTTAAAGAAGACCGATAACTTTTTCCTATTGGCCGGTCCGTGTGTGATAGAAGGGGAGGAGATGGCTCTCCGCATAGCAGAGCGTGTGGTTAAGATGACCGATAAACTGGGCATCCCCTATGTATTCAAAGGCTCATATCGCAAAGCCAACCGTTCCCGCTTGGATTCATTTACCGGGATTGGTGACGAAAAGGCTTTAAAAGTCCTCCGCAAAGTACGCGAGACTTTTGACGTACCCGTAGTGACCGATATCCACGGAGCCGATGAGGCCATTATGGCTGCTGAATATGTAGATGTATTACAGATTCCCGCCTTCCTCTGTCGTCAGACGGATTTGCTGGTGGCTGCTGCCAAAACCGGGAAGATTGTGAATATAAAAAAAGGACAATTTCTCTCACCGGGAGCCATGCGCTTTGCAGCCGATAAGGTGGTAGAAGCCGGTAATGACCAGGTGATGCTGACGGAGCGCGGTACTACTTTCGGTTATCAGGATTTGATTGTGGACTATCGTGGCATCCCGGAGATGCAGACTTTCGGCTTTCCTGTCATTTTGGACGTAACCCATTCCCTGCAACAACCTAATCAAACCAGTGGTGTGACAGGCGGTATGCCGCAACTGATAGAAACGGTAGCCAAAGCCGGAGTGGCAGTGGGCGTGGATGGCTTATTCATGGAAACCCACGAAGATCCCACAGTGGCAAAGAGTGATGGAGCAAATATGCTGAAACTTGATTTACTGGAAGGATTGCTTACTAAGTTAGTCAGAATTCGTCGGGCATTATAAGTCAAGCCATAAAGAAAGGGGCTATGTCAAAACTTTAAAGCAACTATCAAATTTGTTCACCGTAGGGACGGATTGAATCCGCCCAAATGCACAAGTAAACTCTATTATCGGGCAGATTCAATCTGCTCCTACAGCAAAATGATAGCCAATTTTTATTTTGACACAGCCCCTTTTCCTTCTTTCTCCATTACAAAGAAAGTCATTGGGCAGATATATGGTTTATTTCTTCAAGATATATGCCTTCATTCGTGCAATATCATTCAGATAATCTTGCAAATCTTGTTCATGGTCTTCCTCTTCTGCCATGATGTGCTTAGCAATATCACAAGTAGTGAAATCAATCCCATTTGTAAATTCAGCAATCTGCTGGTAACGATAGATGGCACAACGCTCAGATTCCACATTCTGTTTCAACAAAACTTCAGAACCGAAATCTACGGGAGCATCATATTTGCAACGAGCCAATTCAAACCATTGTTTCGGGTCCAATACAGGTACACCTTCCAGTTCGATAATACGGTCTGCCAATAGTTTGGCATGATTATATTCTTCAGCAGCGTGTTCCTGGAATTCGCGTTGCACATCGCCACGCATAGCGCCTTCCACTACAAATGAGCCTACCCAGTATTGGTAGAATGCCAACCATTCTTCAGACAAGGCTGCATTTAACTGAGCCAGTAATTCTACAATGTTAATTTTATCCTTCAGGATATTCACAGATTCTTTAGCCATAATGTAAAGTTTAAGTTAGTGTTTTTATTTTTATTATTTTAGTCCACGGCAGGTATAGTCATGTCATCCAGCACTTCTACGCCTTCCTGGTCTACGTCTTTTTTCACAGTGGAACTGGTGTATAGCCATATTCCGAATCCCAATACAATCAAAATAAAGAGGATAACTCCCCATAATTTACCTTTGCTCATAGTTTCTTGGTTTTGGTTTTCCTCTATAACAGCCGGGAATGAAAAAGGTTTTGGGAGATTATAAAAAAACGGGCGTCCGTTTTATGAATGTAGACGTCCATTTTATGAAAACAGGCGTCTGTTTTTGAAAAACGGACGCCTGTTTTTGGGTGTGGTATATTGATACTAGATTTTATCCTATCTTGCTGATTTTCTTCAATTTCTCTTCATCTATTATTTTAATCTTTCTTCCATCGATGGTTATCAGTCTTTCAGTTGCGAAATTGGAGAGAGTACGAATAGCATTAGAGGTAGTCATATTCGAAAGATTAGCTAAATCTTCGCGCGAGAGATAGATACTCAGTGTAGATTCATCTTCTTCCACTCCGTATGTATCTTTCAGGAATAAGAGGGATTCTGCCAATCGTCCACGGATATGCTTTTGAGTAAGATTCACGGTTCTTTCATCAGAGATGCCCAAGTCTATGGACAGTTGGCGGATAAAGAATAAAGATAGTTCATTATTTTCCTTTATCAGCTTCATGATGGCAGGCATGGGAATAAGACACACCGTGCAGGGTTCGAAAGCTGCCGCAGCCGTCACAAAGTTTCCTTCTGCAAAGAAAGCGCGATAGGCAAAGTATTCCTTCGTCTTTAAAACGCGGATAATCTGGCTACGACCTCCCACTCCTTCTTTGTAGATTTTAACTTTTCCACTAAGAAGACACATGAGATGCATTGGGGTTTCCCCTTCGCAATAAATCGTCTCATTCTTTTTATACTTCTGTATCGTAAAGTTCTGAGCCAAAAATTCTCTTTGCTCCTGAGTCAAAGGTTGCCACAAGTCTGGTATGCTTTCGGCAATCTCAGTTTCTGATAATTCTTTTCTAACCATAAACGTGCTATAAAACCGTGTTATAGAGCACAAATATAAGAAGAAAAAATAAAAGCACGAAGTAAAGCGGAGAAAAAAGCCAGAGATTATATTAATTTATCTTCAAAAAATAACAAAAGGATAGAATTCTGAATCCTATCCTTTCTTTTTCTTCTGATTTTCTATTTGGTAAATAGTAATTCACGGTATTTAGGCAATGGCCAAATCTCATCGTCAATCTCTAATTCCAGATGGTCAATATGGTCACGGATTTCTTCCAGATAGGGGCGTACCTTTTCTTCATAACTGAATGCTTTTTCTACATGGCTGTCCAAATGATTGGCTACCTTGCGGGCTTCGGTCATATTCTGAACAGCATCTTTGATAGAGAGAATGCGGCGCTGGATTTCGCGAACTAAATCTTTACGGTCTTCCGCCATCTCTGCATATTCCTCGGCAGAGAATATTTCTTTCAGTCCACGCAGGTTTTCCAGCAATCTGTTTTGATAGATTACGGCGGTGGGGACTATGTGATTGATGGCAAGATCTCCCAGCACACGGCTTTCAATCTGAAGTTTTTTGGTAAACTTCTCCAGTTCCACTTCAACGCGGCAATTCAGTTCGTTTTCATTGAAAATCTTTTCGCCTATCAAGACGGAACGTGATTGCGGGTCGTTGAACTTCATAATAGCTTCCGGCACATGGCAGATGTTGGTCAGTCCGCGGCGTGCAGCTTCTTCTTTCCAGCCTTCTGAGTAACCGTCGCCTTCAAAGCGGATGTTCTGAGATGCGATGATGGTTTCTTTCAGTACCTTGTACAAGGCTTCTTCCTGCTCCATTCCTCCGGCTGTCAGTTCATCTATCTGGGCTTTGAACTCATTTAGTTGGTGTGCCATGGCAGCATTGATGACAATCATGGATGCGGCACAGTTGGCAGAAGAACCTGCGGCACGGAATTCAAAACGGTTTCCGGTAAAAGCGAAAGGAGAGGTGCGGTTACGGTCTGTATTATCCTGCAAGATGGCAGGGATACGGCCGATGCCCAGTTGCAATGCTTTCTTTTCATCGGGAGTAAGTTTGGCATCACTCAGGCGGGCTACTATTTCATCTAGCATATGGGAGAGGTGGCGTCCCAAGAAGATAGACAGGATAGCGGGAGGAGCTTCGTTGGCACCCAGACGATGGCTGTTGCCGGCGCTTACGATAGAGGCGCGCAGTAAATCCTGATTCTTGTAAACCATCATCAGCACATTGACAATGAAGGTGAGGAACAACATGTTTCCTTCCGCAGTCTTGGCAGGAGAGAACAGGTTGATACCCGTATCCGTACAGAGTGACCAGTTGTTGTGTTTACCCGAACCGTTTACTCCCTTGAATGGTTTTTCGTGGAGCAGCACGGTAAAGTTATGTTTGGCGGCAATGCGTTTCATCAGATCCATTACCAATTGGTTATGGTCGTTTGCGCGGTTCACGTCTTCAAAGATGGGAGCAAGCTCAAACTGATTGGGGGCAACTTCATTGTGGCGTGTCTTTGCCGGGATTCCCAGGCGGTGGCATTCCAATTCCAGTTCTTTCATAAAGTTGGTAACGCGCGGAGGGATGGAACCGAAATAATGGTCGTCCAACTGTTGGTCTTTGGCTGAGGAGTGTCCCATCAGGGTACGTCCGGTCAGGCAAAGGTCAGGACGGGCATTGTGCAGGGCGGTGTCTACCAGGAAGTATTCTTGTTCCCAACCCAGGTTGGCAAATACGCGCTTCACGTTGGGGTCAAACATTTTGCAGACTTCGGTTGCTGCTTTGTCTACAGCCGCCAATGCTTTCAATAATGGAGTTTTGTAGTCCAGCGCTTCGCCGGTATATGAAATGAAGATGGTAGGAATACACAATGTGCTGTCTACGATGAATGCAGGAGAAGAAACATCCCATGCAGTATAACCTCGAGCCTCGAATGTATTACGGATACCGCCGTTGGGGAAACTGGATGCATCCGGTTCCTGCTGGATCAGCAATTTGCCGGAGAAGCGTTCAATAACATCGCCGTCATCTCCAAATTCGATGAAGCCATCGTGCTTTTCAGCCGTTCCGTCGGTCAGGGGCTGGAACCAATGGGTGTAGTGGGTAACATTGAAGGTCTTTGCCCAGTTCTTCATACCGTTGGCTATCATATCGGCCATTTCACGGTTGATGGGAGTACCCTTTTCAATAGCGTTTATCACTGCTTTATAAGCCTCACTAGGCAGATATTCCTGCATCTTTTTACGGTCGAACACGTGGTCACCGTAGTAATCAGATAACTTCTCAGAAGGATAGTCAACTTTGACGGGGCGTCTGTTGGCCAGTTCCTGGAGAGCATAAAATCGCATTTTGGACATACTTGTCTTTCTTTTACTGGTTGTTGGCTGCAAAA
>CABMPB010000061.1 GCA_902388365.1 uncultured Bacteroides sp.
GGCAGATTGAATCTGCCCGAAAACGATTTACTTTATGCATTCGGGCGGATTCAATGCGCCCCTACGGGATATGTTAACGAGATGTGCAGAAAGAGTAGCTTTTGAAGGGGGCAAGGGGAAAGCTGCGCAATGAAAACTCAGACAGGAGAAATTAATCTAACAACAGGTGAGATATATTATTCATTTATTCATGATGAATGTTTATTTCTCCTTATCCGCCAACTGGAAGTCTTTGCGGCGAAGTACAAAGTTTGTACCCAGATACTTTTCACGCACCACCTTATTCTCGGCAAGTTCTTCCGGAGTACCTTGAAACAAAATCTTTCCTTCGAACAATAAATAGGCACGGTCTGTCAAGCGTAAGGTTTCCAACGCATTATGGTCGGTTATCAGAATACCGATATTCTTATCTTTCAGTTTCCACACAATATGCTGAATATCTTCTACTGCAATAGGGTCTACCCCGGCAAACGGTTCATCAAGCATGATAAATTTCGGATTGATAGCCAGACAACGGGCAATCTCCGTACGTCGGCGTTCACCTCCCGAAAGCTGGTCACCCAGGTTCTTACGTACTTTCTGCAAACGGAATTCGGCAATCAGGCTTTCCAGTTTTTCTTTCTGATATTCGGGCGAAGTATTTGTCAGTTCCAGAACGGAAGCAATATTGTCCTCCACACTCATCTTACGGAAAACGGAAGCTTCCTGTGCCAAATAGCCTATACCATTTTGGGCACGCTTATATACAGGATAACTGGTTATATCCAAATCATTCAGATAAATATGACCTTCATTCGGCACAATCAGTCCGGTAGTCATATAGAATGAGGTAGTCTTACCGGCACCATTCGGTCCCAGCAGTCCCACAATTTCTCCTTGTTTCACATCAAAAGAAACATGACTCACCACCGTACGCTTACCGTACTTCTTTACCAGATTTTCAGTACGAAGCACCATCCGGTTATCTTCAGTCACTACATTCTGTTGTTCTATTTCCTGTTCTGACATATCCATGTATTTTGCGACAAAAGTACTAAAAAAGTTTAGGAAACGCATAACAGAACAGAAATTCAGAACTTCTTTTGCATTTATATAGACAAAAAAGGCTACTTTTGCAGGAAATTGTGAAAACTATGATGATAAAACCTATAACAACGGTAGGAAAATATATCATATTGATGGGACGCACCTTTGCACGCCCGGAACGTATGCGTATGTTTTTCAAACAATACCTTAATGAGATGGTGCAGTTGGGAGTAAACTCCATCGGTATCGTACTGCTAATCTCCTTTTTCATTGGTGCAGTAATCACCATTCAAATCAAATTAAACATTGAAAGTCCGTGGATGCCACGTTTCGTTGTTGGTTACACCACCCGCGAAATTATGCTTTTGGAATTCTCATCTTCCATTATGTGTCTGATCCTGGCAGGTAAGGTAGGTTCCAATATTGCCTCTGAAATTGGGACAATGCGAGTTACACAACAGATTGACGCTTTAGAGATCATGGGAGTTAACTCGGCCGGATACCTTATCCTACCCAAGATTATAGCTTTGATGACCATGATTCCTTTTCTGGTTACTTTCAGTATCTTCGCGGGAATCATCGGAGCATTTTGTACTTGCTGGTTCGGCGGAGTGATGAATGCCGAAGATTTGGCTTATGGTTTGCAATATAGCTTCCAGGAATGGTTCGTATGGTGTAGCTTTATCAAATCCCTGTTCTTTGCTTTCATTATTGCCAGTGTATCCGCTTATTTCGGATATACGGTAGAAGGCGGTTCCATAGCAGTAGGTAAAGCCAGTACGGACTCCGTAGTGATGAGTAGTGTACTCATCTTGTTCTCCGACTTAGTATTAACACAATTATTAATGGGATGATACAAGTTAAATCATTATATAAATCATTTGAAGGCAAAGACGTATTGGTAGATATCAATGCCACCTTTGACAATGGTAAGACAAACCTGATTATCGGTCAGAGTGGATCAGGAAAGACAGTATTAATGAAATGTATCGTCGGTCTGCTCACCCCTGAGAAAGGAGAAATACTGTATGACGGGCGTAACTTTCTCAATATGAATAAGAAGGAGAAAAAGACTCTGCGCCGCGAAATGGGAATGATTTTCCAAAGTGCTGCATTGTTCGACTCTCTCACCGTATTAGAGAATGTAATGTTCCCCTTGGATATGTTCTCCAATGATACATATCGCGACCGTGTGAAACGTGCACAGTTCTGCTTGGACCGCGTCAATCTGATGGAAGCGCAAAGCAAGTACCCGGGAGAAATCAGTGGAGGTATGCAGAAACGTGTAGCAATAGCCCGCGCCATTGCCCTTAACCCCCAATATCTGTTTTGTGATGAACCCAACTCCGGATTAGACCCCAAAACGTCTTTGGTCATTGACGAATTGATTCACGATATTACTACCGAATATAACATGACTACCATTATCAATACCCACGATATGAATTCGGTAATGGGAATCGGTGACAGTATTCTTTATATCTACCAAGGGCATAAGGAATGGGAAGGAACGAAAGACGATGTATTCACTGCAACGAATGAGCGCCTGAATAACTTTATCTTTGCATCTGATTTACTTCGAAAAGTGAGAGATGTGGAGGAGCATAGAAGATAGTGGTTAGTGGTTAGTGGTTAGTGATTAGTGATTAGTGAGCTTCGCCATGATACCCGCAGGTATTAACCACTAATCATTAACCACTAACCACTATTTACTATTCACTATTTCTGTCTGATAAAGATATTGATCGGAGTACCTGAGAGTTCCCATTTATCACGCATCTTATTTTCCAAGAAACGCTTATAAGGCTCTTTCACATACTGTGGCAAGTTAGCAAAGAACACAAAAGAAGGAACTTGTGTGTTAGGCAACTGCGTACAATATTTGATTTTAATATACTTTCCTTTATTTGAAGGGGGCGGATAAGCCTCAATCAGCGGAAGCATTTCTTCATTCAAACGCGCTGTAGGGATACGGGTAGTACGTGCATTATATACTTCTTTAGCCGTTTCAAGTACCTTAAATATACGCTGCTTGGTCAGTGCAGAAGCAAAAATAATAGGGAAATCTACAAACGGTGCAAAACGTGAACGGATAGCGTCTTCAAAAGTCTTCATAACTTTAGCATCCTTATTTTCCACCAAATCCCATTTATTCACTACCACTACCAATCCTTTCTGGTTGCGCTGTATCAATGAGAAGATATTCAAATCCTGTCCTTCAATACCACGAGTCGCATCTATCATCAAGATACATACATCCGAATTCTCAATAGAACGAATAGAACGGATAACAGAGTAATATTCCAAATCCTCGTTCACCTTATTCTTTTTACGGATACCGGCTGTATCCACCAAATAAAAGTCAAAACCGAATTTTTCGTAACGAGTATAGATAGAGTCGCGGGTAGTACCTGCAATCTCAGTCACAATATTACGGTCTTCGCCGATAAAGGCATTGATAATAGATGATTTACCGGCATTCGGACGTCCTACCACTGCAAAGCGGGGGATCTCTTCATCCAGCAATTCTTCGCTTTCCTTACTGAATTTACTTACTACCAAGTCCAGCAAATCTCCCGTACCACTTCCACTCAAAGCAGAAATACAGTAAGGATCTCCCAAGCCTAGCTTATAGAACTCAGCAGCATTATATTGCAATTCATTGTTATCTGTCTTGTTTGCTACCATCACAACAGGCTTCTGAGTGCGACGCAGAATACCGGCAACCGCCATGTCCAGATCCGTCACTCCGTTCACCACATCCACTACGAACAGAATCACATCTGCTTCGTCTATAGCAAGATTCACCTGCTTACGGATTTCTTCTTCAAAAATATCATCCGAGTTAACTACCCATCCACCGGTATCAACGACAGAGAACTCACGTCCCAGCCATTCCGACTTGCCATACTGGCGGTCACGGGTGGTTCCTGCCTGCTCATTTACAATTGCCTGACGTGTTTTAGTCAAACGATTAAAAAGTGTAGACTTTCCCACATTGGGGCGTCCTACTATTGCTACTAAATTTCCCATTTTATTTCTTATTTACGGCTATCACAGTCGAGTTTAATCCATTTGATACCCAAAGTTCTTCAATTCTTTGTCCGAGCTTCTCCAATCCTTATCCACTTTAACAAAGGTTTCCAGATAGATAGACTTTTGGAAGAAATGTTCCAGTGTCTTACGGGCCTCGGTAGCCACCTTCTTCAGTGCCCTGCCCTGTTTACCTATGATGATACCCTTTTGCGATTCACGTTCCACGTAAATCACTGCGTTGATATGGATACTCTTAGCATCTTCTTTAAATTGTTCCACTACCACCTCTACCGAATAAGGAATTTCCTTGTCATAGTAAAGCAGAATCTTTTCGCGGATAATCTCGGTCACAAAGAAACGTGCCGGTTTATCCGTCCATTGATCCTTTCCGAAATAAGGAGGTGAATCGGGCAATAAATCCTTAATGCGCTTCATCACCGTATCCACGTTGAATTTCGAAGTAGCGGAGATCGGAATTATTTCAGCCTGCGGAAGCTGCTCATGCCATTCTTCCACCAGCTTTACCAGGTTTTCCTGATTCGTTAAATCTATTTTATTAATCAATAATAAGACAGGAACCTTCAATCCGCGCACCTTCTCTATAAAGTCCGCATTCTTATCCGGTTTCTCTACTACATCTGTCACATACAACAAAACATCTGCATCCGCCAATGCCGACTCCGAGAAGTTCAACATTGACTCCTGCAATTTATAATTCGGTTTCACCACTCCCGGTGTATCCGAAAATACAATCTGCATATCATCCGTATTCAAGATACCCATGATACGATGACGAGTTGTTTGCGCCTTGAACGTTGCGATAGAAATACGTTCGCCTACCAGCAAATTCATTAATGTAGACTTGCCTACATTGGGGTTTCCCACGATATTTACAAATCCTGCCTTATGCATAATTTCATTCATTTAATTGGTTACAGACAAAAAAACGCATCGAAATATGGATGCGTTCATTTGTATTTGTAGTTTAAAGATTATTATCTCTTACCATTACTACCATCGTAACCCCATTTTACATAAACAGCTCCATAAGTAAAACCTGCACCGAATGCTGTAAATATCAGGTTATCGCCTTTCTTCAACTGCTTTTCATAATCCCAAAGGCACAACGGAAGTGTAGCGCCACTGGTATTACCATAACGTTGAATATTGATCATCACCTTTTCCAAAGGAACTTCCAAACGGGAAGCTACCGCGTCGATAATACGCAAATTAGCCTGATGAGGAATAACCCAGTTAATATTTTCTTTATCCAGACCGTTTCTTTCTGCGATAGTCGCTGTAATATCGGACATATTGGAAACAGCATATTTAAATACTGTTCTTCCTTCCTGATAAAGATAATGCATTTTATGGTCTACAGTGAAATAAGAAGGAGGACATACAGAACCGCCTGCTTTCATGTGAAGGAAAGGAAGACCTTTACCATCCGTACGCAGGATAGAATCCATAATACCATAGTCTTCTGTGGTAGCTTCTACCATACATGCAGCCGCACCGTCACCAAAGATAGGGCAAGTTGCACGGTCTTGATAGTTCACCATAGACGACATCTTATCTGCACCGACAATAATGATCTTCTTATGTCTGCCTGATGCAATCAGTGAAGCAGCAGTTTCCATTAAATACAAAAATCCGCAACAAGCTGCCTGCAAGTCAAATGCAAATGCATTTTTCAAGCCCAATTTTTCGCATAGAATAGAAGCTGTTGAAGGGAAATGATAGTCAGGAGTAGTTGTAGCTACAATAACCGCATCGATGTCATCCGGATTAGAGCCGGTTTTCTGCATCAGTTGTTTGGCAGCTTTACGCGCCATATACGATGTACCCAATCCTTCTTCATTCAGGATACGTCTCTCTTTAACTCCAATTCGAGTCATAATCCATTCGTCATTGGTATCTACCATTCTTGATATCTCTTCGTTAGTCAAGACATAATCAGGTACATATCCACCGACTCCTGTAATTACTGCATTTATTTTTTCCATCATTCCAAATTAATTAGTTTGTACCCTCTATTAAAAAAGCAGCCGACAGAGCCGAAGCTCGCCGGCTTTATTTCATAAAACGTACAAACGTGTTTTAAAGCTACTGTGATTATACAGCAGCTTCTTTTACGATTGCTAACTTACCTCTATAATA
Organism: uncultured Bacteroides sp.; assembly: GCA_902388365.1. GTDB lineage: Bacteria > Bacteroidota > Bacteroidia > Bacteroidales > Bacteroidaceae > Phocaeicola. The sequence continues at coordinate 6,223 of CABMPB010000061.1, forward strand.
ACCGCAAGCTCCACATACAGTGTGGTAAACATGCCATTCGCCGCAGTTAGGACAGATAGCTAAAGTAGGAGCAACTGCTTTATCATGAGTTCTTCTCTTTGCAGTTCTCGTTTTTGATTGTCTTCTTTTAGGATGTGCCATTTTTCTAAACTTTAATTATTATCTAATATTTTTTTTAATTCATTCCATCTCGGATCTATTTCCTGAGGTTCTTCGTTGATTTCTTCAGCTTCGGGCAGTTCCACTGCTATATCATCATCTTCCTCGTCTGCCGAAGTACGCAAATGCTTGCTCAACTTACCTACCATGCCTTTATTGCATTTCCCAGGTGCATGTACATGCTTCATGGGAATGTTCAAAGCTATAAACTCATACATGAACCATGATACGTTGATATAACCGTCTTCTTCAGGTACTACAACAATATCACCTTCTTCGGCAAATGTAGCTCCCAGTTTCACTTTCAGTTTATCTGAGGAAGAAACAGGTAATTCCATTTCGTCCAGACAACGATCACATGGTACGATGACATAGCCTTCAGTCTGGAATTCTAACAAGAATACGCCGGATGTTTTTTTCACATTCAGCTCAACAGTCAGTTTTCCTTTCTGCACTTCTGGTCCATCCAGATCTACAAAGAATTGATTATCCAGCGTGAACTCGTACTGAGTAGAGTCCGCCTTCATATTCTTCAATTCAACCTTATATTTATCAAACTTTCCCAATGCAATACTATATAAATCGGGCGACAAAGATACGAATAATATTCCATTATCATACCATAATCAGCATATATTTTTGATTTTAATTCCTTTTTCACCCCATAAAAAGGATCATTTCCCATAGGGGCGGAACATTTTCCGCCCGATAACGTCCACATTTCCCACCGTAGGGGCAGACCCATGTGTCTGCCCAAATGCATAATACAAATGTATTCAAGTGAATGTATTCGGGCGGACACACGGGTCCGCCCCTACGGGGGATGATAACGCAAAAAAGCCTCCAAAACTTCTCAGTTCTGAAGGCTTTCTGTAAAACGGCA
>CABMPB010000062.1 GCA_902388365.1 uncultured Bacteroides sp.
TCCGCCCCTACGGTGAACAATTTGATAGTTACTTTAGAGTTTTGACACACCCCCATTCCTATAAAAGAATGTAAATATTATACATAAGTTTCCAAGAACTTAGCATGACCATTCACCGCCACCTTCACTTCTTTTGTAGTAGCAGGGACAAGGATAGATTCACCGGCCTGCAATTCCAAAGCATTACCTTCTTCATCTGTCACAGTGCAAGAACCTTCCATACAGATATAAATTACAAATGAATCCAATTCACTATAATCCATTGTCATATCCTCAGTCAAATCATATACGGAAGTAGTGAAATAAGGACAAGTAACCAACTCCACAGATTCATTCTGCTTTGGAGTATAGTGTGTACGATAATCTTCTTCTACTGAATAATCAATGGCATCCTTTGACAATTCCGTGTGCAATTCACGGGTATTGCCATTCTTATCTTTACGATTGAAATCATAAATACGATAAGTCACATTTGAAGTCTGCTGAATCTCAGCGATAAAGCATCCGGCACCGATACTGTGAATACGACCGGCAGGCAGGAAGAACACATCACCCGGTTCTACGGCATAGTCTGCCAATGCATCACAAATAGTATTGTCGGCAATCATGGCAGCATATTCATCGGGAGTGATTTTCTTTTTCAAGCCTGAACGCAGATGAGCCTTACCACCGTCATTGCCGATGACATACCACATTTCCGTCTTACCCATTGAGTTATGGCGCTTCTTTGCCAGTTCGTCATCAGGATGTACCTGGATGGACAGGTCGTCGCAAGCATCAATGAATTTTATCAGCAGGGGAAAATTATCACCAAAACGTTGATAGTTGCTTTCGCCTACCAGCGCTCCTTTATATTCCTTTACCAGTTCACTCAGATTCTTGCCGGCATCAGTGCCATTGGCTACTACCGACTCGTCACCGGGAACATTAGAGATTTCCCAGCTTTCGCCAACCTGAGGCTGTTCAATATTGAGATGCTTGAACGGGATAATCTTCTCTCCACCCCAAATGGTGGATTTCAGAATGGGGTTAAATTTAAATGGATACATAGGTGTATTTATTAATAGTTTCTAGGTTTGGATACAAAAATAAGGGAATTCTATGACTTTACCGCATAGAATCCCCTTAAAAAATCAACAGCTGCGTGTGTGTATTCAAAAAGTGTATTAGTAATCTGTATTATTAGGATCGAAGTTGGTCCATCCTTCCAGCCAGTTGTCGTCTGTACCGAATGCTCCGATATAATCAGTATGTTCAAAGTAAGAATCTGTCAATACATCCCATGCCGCAGCGCCAAGTACAGGGCTATCGGCATCAGGCATATAGTTGGCTCCCACCTTACGTCCGTCCTTCAGCTTCAGTTCGGAAGCGCTGTCAAAATTCTTATTGCCTTTCTGTGCCAGGAAGAATGTATGTGAATAAGACACTTGGTTAGCATCTATCACATTACCCTTTCCATCAGCCAATACATCTTCGTACTTCTTGTTTGCGTCCGTACCGATAACATCCATTCCTGCAAAGTAGATATTCTGCAATTTCAGATCACCGGCTTTCGCAAATTCCACGGTATTACCCTTTTCACCGTCCACTATCAGACCGATGGGGAAACCGATAGCTACAGAGTTGAAACAAGCCAGATGGCTGGAACGACGTATCTGCATAGCTGCCTGGAACTTACCCAGCCGGGCAGTACTGTTGGGATTGAAGTAGTCGCCACCGTTGATGTAGTCAGTAGTATTCACAAAGTTATCGCGTCCGTTGGGACCTACAAAAGTAATGTTGCTGAAAGTAGCGGTAGTGTAGGGAGCAGCCATAGAACCGTCTGCATTGTTATCAGATTCAAATCCGTTGGATTGTGACTGGTCGGCAATTTTCGGGTCACGCACTGCAAGGCCGTATTGCACCCTTCCCGAAAAACCGTTGTCTGTATCGAAATCATCATCCCACCCTTTGTAGGCAACCAGATATTTGCAATCTACTGATCCGCCGAACCATTCATAAGAGTCGTCACTAGAGTAAGATACCTGCAAGTGGTCTACCTTTGTACCCTTACCTACAGAACCGAAAGTGATACCATTGATTTCCTGGTCAGCCTTGAAGGGATAACCTGCAAACTCTACGCGTACATAACTATATACACCTGAGTTGTCGTTATCATCGTTACCACCATGTTTGGTACGGGGACCGCCTTCTATCTGCTGAGCCAGCACACCATTGTTGTTCTTGGCATTACCACAGATAATCAAACCTCCCCAGTCACCCGGTTTACGCTGTCCTTTGGGTTCACCGGAAGTCAGGACGATAGGTGCATCCTTTGTTCCCTGCATGATGGCTTTACCACCCGGTTCAATGATAAGAGCAGCCTGTGTAGCCCGGTCACCTTTGATTACAGTTCCGGCTTCGATGGTCAGCACAGAACCTTTTGCCACATAAATCCAACCTTTCAGAGTATAAGTGCCTTTAGCCAAAGTCTGTGTACCTTTGAATACCAGATTCTGTTCGCCGTTACCTATCACTTTACCGTTAGCGTCTTCTTTTCCTGCTTCATTGAACAGCAGATGGTCTACACTTTTTGCAGAGAAAAAGTTACCGTCACCGTTATCTTCTCCCCATACATAGGGTTTGTCCTCGTTTCCGCCGCCACCGCCGTTACCGCCATTGTCCGGATCGTCATTGTTGTCACTGCAAGCAGCAAAGCTTCCCAGCATCATTGCCGAAAAAGCATAAATCATAAATCTGTTAGCTTTCATATTCTTTTCTAGTTTAAAAAAGTTTTGTTCATATATTGATTAGAAGTTATAGCTGATATTCAGATTGAAACTGCGACCGGGTTTGTAGCTGCGGTTTATCTGCTCTATTTCCCCATTATCCGTGTCTTGGAACTGGATATAAGATACCTTTTCTTCCAGTAAGTCACGCACGGCAAATTTCACTTCGAAGTGTTCACCGAATTTCTTGGAAACACTCAAGTCTATCGCATTGCGGGGCATCTCATATGAATTGGGTACATTCACTGTTTGTTCCATTCCTATACTGCGTCCTACGCCTACAATACGCTTACCGATGCGGTTGTACATGGCAGCGGCATTCCAGCCTTTTTTAGGATTCTGATAAAAGACTCCGGTATTAATCAGATAAGGAGATTGTCCCTGCATGGGGCGTGATTGCTCTTGACCGCCTTCTGCTATTTTCACCTTACTCTTGATAAGCGCACCGTTGAAACTCCAACTGAAATCACGCAACCCTATGAAGTCAAGGTTCTTGCGAATATCCACTTCCACGCCATAGTTATCGGCGCCTTTGGCATTGACGTTAGAGTAAATATAGTCTGTTCCTCCGGTCAGAGTGTAAGTCCACTCAATGGGATCTTTGAATTTCTTGTAAAACAAGGAAACGGAAAACAATTCTCCGGCACTGGGATAGAATTCATAACCAAGGTCGATATTATCGACATAAGCGGGTTTCAAGGAAGCATTTCCCTGTACGTCACTGGCAAGATCGAAGTCATAGAACACAGAGGTAGATACTTCGCGAAATTCCGGGCGGTTCACCGTACGACCGTATGACAAGCGAAACTGGTTTTTATCGTCCAGGCGGTAAGTGGCATTGGCCGATGGGAAGAAATCATCATAAGTATAATAGCGACTGGTCTTGCTTTCCTCATAAATCTTGGTGTTGCTTACCAACTCCATTTTGGAATGTTCATATCGCACTCCGGCATAAATATTGAACTTGCCGAAGGGAAGGTTTACCCCTAAGTATCCTGCACCCAAAGTATTGTTAGCATCATAATTGTTCAGATAGTTAACTTCTTCTATCAAAGAAAGTTTGTCATCTCCATAATTTTCCGGCTTCATCAATTCTGTCGGTATATCCATCACGGCATACTGCGAAGGCAAGCGTCCGGCATTCCATGTATAGATGAAATTACGTGTGGTATAGGTTCTTGTGCGGTATTCGGTATAGGCTCCGGCTTTCAGCACAGGCTTAAAACCATCGAAGTCAAAATCATGCTGATAGTTGATATTGCCGGACAGGATATGCTCATCCAAACGAGAGAATTCACGGTTCACATCATTCAGGTTTTCAATCTCGAACAGGCCGGTTTCCCTGTCTTGCACAGTGGTAAAACGGTGACGGTCCGGCATATTGCGGTTGGCATAGGAATAGCCTGTGCTCCAATTCAATTTATCGTTGTCACTCAGGGTATGCTTCCCGGTGAATTGTCCGTTGTAAGTAGTGCGGCTTTGATAGTAATATTCCGCCTGGCGCTCCTTGTCGCTTTGGGCATCATAACCTTCGCGGTAAGTATAGCGGTCTTTACCCAATTGGTTAAGGATATTCTTAAACTCGTAGCGACTGTTTCCACTGGCTGGAACATATGTAAAATTCAGCATGACACCCAGACGCACGTTGTGGTTGTACTGATCGTCCATGTATTGCTTCAAATAATTGGATCTGTCGTGAGTCACATCGTAGGCGCCAAACATATTGTTGGTCATATTCAGATAAGTCTTGTAATTGTTACTGTAATTCAGGGCACCCAGCATGGCAAATGTACGCCCCGTGTTGCTCACCCATCGGCGTGCAAAGTTCATAGCCAGGCTGAGATCGGCTATCGGCTTACGGTTCTTCAGCGTCCAGTCATTATTCAGTCCGTTATTCATCAGGCTATAATTGTTTTCGTAACCATTGCCACTCGGATTCAGTTTACCATTAATTCCTCCCGGCAGACCGCGGAAACCGCTGTCGAAACCAAAAAAATCCGTACCGCTTCCCTTACTGTACTTGAAATCTTTGAAATGTGTCTGGTCATTGATACTTCCTCCCACTGCTATATTGAATACATTGCTGTTCGGTACATCCTTGGTATTCACCAGAATAAAACCGCCGCTGAAATCGGCGGGATATTCCGGTGCAGGGGATTTTACTACCAACATATTATCCAGTTGCGACGATGGGATAATATCAAAAGAGAAGGCACGTGCATCGGCTTCCGAACTAGGCACGGCACTATTGTTAATCCATACATTATTATAACGCTGGGAGAGCCCGCGTACCATTACAAATTTCTCGTCAATAATACTGATTCCCGGCACACGGCGAATCACTTCGGATGCATCCTTATCCTGTGTTTTGGTGATTTGCTGTGCAGAAACCCCCGTTTGCATCACCAAGCTGTTACGTTGCTGGGTAATAATGGCGTTTTCCGTATTCCTTTTAGCTTCTGCCACTACCACGACTTCTTCCAACTGCTGATTATCGGGATCTAATTGCACCTTTATCTCGGACATACCGTTCACAGTTACTTCTAGAGTCTTCGTCCGATAGGATATATACGATACAATGAGTTTATAACTCCCATTGCGTAAACCTGCCAGTTCAAAATTTCCATCTATGTCTGTAATAGCTCCGGTAGTGGTACCGCTTATTTGCACGGTTGCACCAATCAATGGTTCTTGTGTTATCTTATCCGTTACAATACCCCGCAGAGCGGCAGCTTGTACTGTTGCCATTGCCAACAACCAGAAAATCATCATTAGGCCCATGCCTTTCATCTTCATTTTCATTCTATTTCTATCTTTATTTTTCTGTTGGCAAAGATCGGGCAAGCATATTACACACATAAAACAGGAGTATGATACTTTCTTCTCATATTTATTTCAATCCTATTTCATTGCTTTTTGCAAGAAAGGCTCTACCTTTGCAATCAAATTGTAAAATCAAAAAAAGAATAAAGATGAGAAGTTTTGCATCTGATAACAACTCAAGCGTACATCCGCAAATCATGGACGCGCTGATGAAGGCAAACACCGGCCATGCCTTTGGCTATGGCGACGACCCTTGGACAGAGGAAGCCACCCGGAAAGTAAAAGAACAATTTGCACGCCCTTGCGAAGCATTATTTGTATTCAATGGAACAGGTAGTAATACGATGGCATTACAAATGATGACACGTCCTTACCACATTATTTTTTGTGCAGACACTGCCCATATTGCGGTAGACGAGTGTGGTGCTCCCAGCAAAGCAACCGGTTGCTTTATGCGAACCATTCCCACCCCCGATGGCAAACTGACTCCGGAACTATTAAAACCTTATATGATAAATTTCGGTGTGGAGCATCATTCACAACCGGGAGCTATCTATATCAGCCAATGTAGTGAGTTGGGTACTATTTATAAACCGGAAGAAGTACGTGTTTTAGCTGAGTTTGCCCATGCCCATGGACTAATGGTACATATGGATGGTGCACGCATTTCCAATGCCGCAGCAGCATTGGGCGTAAGTCTTGACGAAGTTTCGGGAGCTTGCGGAGTAGATACCTTAACTTTAGGAGGAACTAAAAACGGATTGATGGGAGCTGAGTGTGTGGTGGTCTTTAATGAAGCATTGATTAAAGAGGCACGCTATGCGCGCAAACAGGCTTGCCAGTTGGCTAGCAAGATGCGTTATATCTCTTGCCAATTTACGGCATTCCTTACGAATGATTTATGGTTGAAGTGTGCACAGCATGCTAATGCAATGGCACAACGATTGTACAAGGAGCTTTCGGCAATGCCGGATGTGAAGTTCACGCAAACAGTAGAAAGTAACCAGTTGTTCTTCACCATGCCCAAAGAAAAAGAAGATAAATTGCAAGAATACTATCATTTCTATTTTTGGAATGAAGCAATAGGAGAAATGAGATTAGTGACTTCTTTCGATACTACAGATGAAGATGTAGACAAGCTGATAGCTTGCATCAAAAGCTTATAATTTCCCGTTTGGGCGGAACATTTTCCGCCCGATAACATCCACACTTTCCACCGTAGGGGCGGATTGAATCCGCCCGATGACATATACGAAAA
>CABMPB010000063.1 GCA_902388365.1 uncultured Bacteroides sp.
GCAACAATCCTACTATTCCTACTGTTTTTATTAACTGATACACCTTATTCATCATGCTTCTTATTCTTTATTTATAATCTCCTCCCTACCCATTTGGCAACTCAGCGCCGCACTCGTTATACCTCCTATTTCTAAAGTATAAACCCAGTTGCGGCGAATATCAAAAGGGTTATTGGTATTATCCTTCATCTCCACCTCCTGCGTTCCCCGTGAACCGTTCAACGTATAGGTCACCACCAGTGTAGGCGGACTAACGGCATCAGACTCATACAAATACAATGCTTTTTTATAAGTATAAGGACGCGTCGTTTCATCCGCAGACATCCCACTGTTCTGCACCAACTCCACAGTGCCGGTGCATAGTGAAGCCGTTCGTTCTCCGTCACTTCCCCTCTCAAACAAATACCCTTGGGCGGCCGTCCCCTTTACTCCCACACTTACCAGTTTGAAGTTCATCGAGGCATCCACCCTGTCCACCACATCCACCCGCGCCACTATGCGTTGCAGGTATAGGGGAGAGGAAATATTGATCTTTCCTGCCGCAATCATTTCCTCCGTTATGGAAAGATAACAATCCGTTGTCATTACTGCCCCGTTCTTCATTAGTACATCCGTGTTATCTCCATTGCCCGGCAATCGGGTGGAGGGTGTCTTTCTCAATCGGTCTATCGAGATCTTTTGTACATCTTCCACCGGACTGCTGGCTGCCTGCACCAGGGCATCAAAACCGGTCACTCCCTCATTGGCTACAAATACAAACATATGCTCGCGGTTCAATCTCACCGATAAAGGAATACGGGCGGTTATCGTCCCTCCCTTATTCGTAAAACTCCCTGTGGGAGGCACTTCCGCTTCGCTCTTTTTCAAAGAATAGGCTTCCGCAAACAGCGTATCCCGGCTCTCGCTATTCACTACGAAATCATAAATAGTTAGTGCATGAACAGCATTTTCTTCTGCATCGCCAGCGATTCCCCGTCCATATTCCACCTCGTTTCCTCCGGGCACGCCCAGTTGGAAAGTAACGGCAGTTTCCGTATCCTTTCCATTTGCCGGCATCTCGTCCTTGCTACACCCTGCCATCAGCAGGGCAAAAAATAATATTCCTGTTCTCATCTCTTTATTTTATTTCATTGAGGTTTATCCAAATGCTCCGCCATCTACCCAGTCCAGTATTCCCATTTCTGTTTCTACCGTGATGCCCACGTGCCCGTCTATATAGATGGTGACGATTATCTTATATTCCTGCCTTTCCACGTTGGAGGGATGGTATCCCCATGCGTCAAACGCTTTATTCAGATTCATAACCGGAGCTATCTCCTGGTATTCCCCATCCTGCTGTGCACAAGTGAGGCGCAGCACAGGCAGATGCCCGTCGGCATACCTCAGTGTCACAAACTCCCCTCTCAATTCCTGGCTTTTCAATCCCAGGCGGATGCTGTGCACCCTGTCCCATGTGGCAGAGTAGGGGAATTGTTTTTCCCCTATGGCATACCCTTCTTTCCCATCCAGTTGATAGCCATTGGCGCATTGCGACAGTTCCATTTGGTAACACGGATCGGCAGTGAGCCGGGGCGGCAGGTTTCTCCACCTCACGGTCACCTTCAAGCGGCAATGTACGTTGGCTAGCTGTGTTACCAGTTTTTGTCCTTTCCGTCCTATCGTAAAGGGACGGATGGCGTAATATAGCGGATCGGCCGGCACGGGTTCCACTCCCTTTACGGAAAGTAAGAAGTCTTTCATGGGGCTTCCCTGCTGCGGAGTATCCAGCCGGGTAGCTGTTGAGGCGTTGCCTATGGTTATCAGGATATAGCTTCCTGTTTCCAGTTCGCTGAGGTCTTGATATTTGGGATTCTGTCCCGGTGGAAGTTCACGAAGAAACATTTCCTGCTCGTTGAACAGGAAATGTTTTAATGAGGTGATGTTTTTTTCAAAGAGGTCTTTGTCGTCGGATATGTAGCGGTATTCCATGGTTGTCTTTTCACAACAGAGATCCCGTTCATCTTCCAAATCGCAGGAGGGGAGGATAAACGAGAGGCCGGTGATTATAGTGAAAAGGATATAATGGAATTTCCCTCCTTGCTTTGTTTTCATTCTGTTTTTATTTGATAGTGATACTATTGGGGAAGTGTGCCAAAACAAGAATTTGCTATCGTTTTGCTGTAGGGGCGGGGTTTGCCCGCCCGAAAACAGTTTACTATATGTATACGGGCAGGCAAACCCTGCCCCTACTGGTGATGATTTGATAGTTACTTTAGACTTTTGATACACTCCAATAGTGTCTACTTAGTGACGCTATGCTTCGCCTAATGTTTTACCACGCCAAAACAGCTCGTGTATGAGCTCCATTATTAGCAATATTTTTACTTATGTCAGAAGCTATAACCATACTTCCTACATTGCTGAAATCCAAAACAACAGGATTGTTTTGACCTGCTTGGGTGCTGGTTTGTAACCAATATCCACTCGTAGCCGAAGGAGTAAACTCATCATAGTTTCCACTCCCGACTCCTGCTAATTTATCATTGATATTTTTTGCTATAACAAAGCTCCTACCACTAGTACTGACTGTTGTTCTCTTACCGGCTGTTTGATTTTTACTTGATTCATAAGACTTTAGTTCCGTAAAGTCACCCAGATAATAAGCTATTTGGGCTACTTGTCCCAAGCTGGGAAGATACCATCCACTGGTGCCTTTAGCGGGTAATTCTACCTTATAATTTAATATAGTTTTAAAGGAAGGGTGATTGCTAAAAGTTCCATCGTTGCTTTTAACCTCATTATAGTGGCTCAATCCATCCAAATCAAGAATTGCCGCACCGAGGGTGGTTGCTGATACTGATAAATCATTCATGCTTGCTGAGCTACCCCAAGCTATATAAGTCCCGGCATTTTTCAGTCCCATTATGTACCCATGTGTATATCCACTCTTATTATCAGTGTCACTGGTCATATTAGAAAAAACGATACCAATACAAGTTCCTTTATTGGTATCTACGGAAGGACGTGTTTGCTCCCAGCCCAATTTCCCATTTAGGTACATTTTGCGTAATCCACCATCGCTAAAGTCTAGTTCTCCTAGAGCGTTTTTATACGCATAATCCCCAATCTTACCTAAATCATCTTTTGTATACTCTACATAGATATTCTTATCCGGCAGATTAACAGTTTCTCCTGCCTCCCAGTCTTTTACACTCAGTGTATATTGTCCTGTTACGCAGTTCAGGTAGATGCTATAGAGATGGTTACGTTTCACTCCCAACTGTGTACCGGTATTCTTGTCTGTCAGGTATATGGTCAGAGTTTTAGAGGTTGTGCTTGCATCCAGTGTGTAGGTCACTGTTAGGGAAGTATTGTTATTCTGTTCTTCGGTCTTGGGGAAATTCTCATAAGTGTAGAATGTCATTTCCGTAGCATTAGCAGTCCATGTCGTTGCTGCCTTGGTAGAAAGATTATTAGCATCCGTGTTTGCAGCAGGCACAATAAGAGCTGACTTTACAGCTTCATTTGTAATTGTTACATTGGTGATGGTAGCACCATGCTTCTGGTCATTTTCACCAGTTGCCGGTTGCGTATTAATAATATCAAAACGTGCACCCAGACGAGTCATAGTAATATTACTGGTTGTTTTATCTTCCGTAATGGTGATATTCATTTCGTCACTAATCATCACGAGGCCTGTTCCATTTTTGCTATCTTTGGTATCATCACCATTAGGAGTATCCTCAATAGATATTGCTTTGAAATCACTTAACTTACTGGTTCCGGGAGTCAGGTCTTTAAGGCTTGTTTTTAGCTTTGCACCCGGATTGGCTATAAAATAGGCTATATAGTCACCGGTGAATAAGTTTTCATCTGTAATGGTGTAGCTATCGGGAGTTGTACCATTTCCACTTGCTTTTGTAATGCTTGCGCCATTCTCATCATCTCCACTATCATTGATATAGAGTTTCTTTAGCGTACTTTCTTCCGTATTCTCTTTTTTTGTGAAGAAAGCCACATACACGGTCTTTATATCGCTTTCAAATGCATGTGGATCTTCCGCCCGGCTCACCGGTGCAAAAGAAGATCTTGCTTTTGTTCCATTCAATTGGAAAGTAAATGTTCCGGCTTTCTGCGCAGACGGTGTCTTGTCATTCTCTACTATCAGTTCATTGTCACTGGTGGTACATCCGCTTATCAATGTACTTCCTCCCAGCACCAGAGCCGATGCCAGTACCATGCTTGTGCGCTTTATATTGATTCTTATTGTTCTCATATTCTTTCTTTTAAGTCGTTTTAAATCGTTTTTACATCTTCTCCACCGTTTAAGTCGGCATCAATTTCGTGGCTAGTCCAGTTATTGATTTGGAAAGTGAATTGCACTTCTCCGCCCGGTGTTCCTGTATCACCTATTTGCAATGTGTACACATGGTTACGTGTTATATTGAAGCGTTCTGTGGGCTTTCCGGTGATTGTTTTCACCATATTCACTGTTTGAGTATAAAGAGAACCATTCAGTACATATTCTACCAATAGCTGGGGTGTTGCTGTGTCTGTTCCAACTACAGTTGCAGGATATTCATAGGCATAAAGCACTTTTTTGTACCAAGTTCCCTCCCGTCCCTCGGGGCTGGTGATAGAGGCTACCCATGCTTCGTTGGAAGTGCCATTGGCATATGCTTTATATCCATCTTTGTAATAAGGGTTTTGCTCCAATGTGACAAATGTTTTTTGATCATTCCAGATGCTTCCCGTCCAATTTTCGAACAGGTAACTTTTAGGCGCGGCATTTGCCATCTTTACTGATTTCAGCTTGAAGTTACGCGACGTAGGAATGTAATTCTTTACGTCGATACGTGCCATAAGGCGGGTCATAAGGACGGGAGTACTTACAATGTTCTGACTGTTATCACTGTTTATTGTCAGCACAAGGCTTTTTCCTGTCATGGCAAGTCCTGCTTTCGCTAGTTCTTCACCCGTTAGCTGGTCTACAGGGGTATTGTCTGATACTCCCAGGAAAGTATTGGGAGTGCTTCCGTTGGAAACTTCTTTGTCTGAAATGCTTGTTAGTAGTTCGCCCAGTGTGCTTGTCCCAATCTTGGCTACATCATCATATGTAGTACATTGGTCATTGGCTACAAATACAAACTGGTGGTAATCGCCTGCCTTGGCACGTAGGGATAATTTTACGTTATATCCGCTTCCATCTGCTGAGGGGGCACATTCTCCCGAACCTACCGCAGGGGTATCTGCATTGGTCGCCGTAGTCTTGATGTTGATTTTGTATATACCTGCCAGAGTGGAGGTTACGCTTTCGGTTGTGTTGGTAGACTTGAAGTCATACACAATTAATGTTTTGAAGGTAGACTCAGTGGCGTCTTGCGTGGTGGCAGCCCGGTTGTAATTCACTTCATCGCCTCCAGGTAATCCCAGTTGGAAAGTGACGATGGCATTTGTTTCTTCGGTACTGTTGCCTGTCGTTTCCGGCAACATTTCTTGGTTACTGCATCCGGCACTGGTTAGTGCAATGGCGGCCAAGGCGAACAAGGTTCGCAATACTTGTTTTTTATTCATAAGTTGACTTTTTATGTTAGTAATTTTTCTTTTTCAGCAATCTGTCAGTTTGATGTCTTCCAGAAAAGACCGGGTCAGTTGGTTTACCACTCCCAGTTTCTGTGCTACTTTTCCGTATCGGTTGTAGA
>CABMPB010000064.1 GCA_902388365.1 uncultured Bacteroides sp.
TCTGAACTTTTTTGAAACTAATTTGTAATACGTTGATTTATAGGCAGGTTAGAAGGGGAGCTTTTGCGGAAAACGAAAATGAAGCTTAAGGGAATACACATTATTATATATCATGCGCGCGCATAAAACACATTACCCTTATGATCATTTATCAAATAAAGATTGCCAAGATGCTAAAGTTATGGACTTAAATATCTATCTTTGTAGATATAAGCAAAACATATACCCAAATGAATACGTTGCAAACACCCAATACTTCCTCCTTAGCCAACCGCATAGAAAGACTGATTGCCGAAGCTCGTAAAACAGTAATCTCAACAGTTAATACAACAATGGTTTATACTTATTATGAAATAGGGAAAATGATTGTTGAAGAAGAACAAGAAGGCAAAGAACGGGCAGAGTATGGAACTGGTATGTTAAAAGCAATATCCAAACAGTTGATAACTAAATATGGTAGAGGCTTCTCATACACAAACTTAGAGCAGATGAGAAAATTCTATAAGGTATATTCCACTTCAATTCCTCAGACACTGTCTGAGGAATCTGCCAAAAGACAATTCACCCTCAGCTGGTCCCACTACCTTAAATTAATGCGAATAACGAATCCTGATGAACGTCATTTCTATGAGATAGAGGCTACAAACAATAACTGGAGTTTACGAGAGTTAGAACGCCAGTTTGATTCTTCTCTCTATGAACGTTTAGTCCTAAGCCGTGATACGGAAGCTATTAAGACATTAGCAGAGAAAGGACAAATAATAGAAGAAGCACAAGATATGATCAAAGATCCATATATTTTGGAGTTTGTAGGATTGCCAGAATTACCACAATATTCGGAAAGCGAGCTAGAACAACGACTAATAGACAATCTACAAATCTTTTTACTTGAATTAGGTAAGGGTTTTACATTCGTAGGAAGGCAAGTACGTTTTACCTTTGACGAACAGCATTTTCGTGTAGACTTAGTCTTTTATAATCGATTATTACGGGCTTTTGTACTCATAGACCTAAAGCGTGGTATGTTGCGGCATCAAGATTTAGGACAGATGCAAATGTACGTCAACTATTATGACCGATTTGTTAAATTAGAGGATGAAAATCCAACCATTGGCATCTTACTTTGCACCGACAAGAGCGATGCCATGGTGGAAATAACTTTACCCAAAGACAATAATCAAATATTTGCCAGCAAATATCAAACAGTATTGCCCAGCAAAGAGGAACTAAAGCAATTAATAAAAGAGCAATATAAATAATGTGAGGGTGATATAAAATCAATCATAGGGGCATATACTCCCCCTCCGCATCAAAACAAGGACAAACCACCCCCGCATCACCAGTCAGTTGCCGATGTCCCTTCACCATCACCCCCGGATATTCCTTCTGCAACCGGCGAACCAAATCCAGCAATGCCGACCGTTGGAAAGTGGTACGAGTATCACAAGGCACATTATCAAAAGACCGCCCACCCTCATAACAAATGCCGATGCTATGAAGATTGAAACCAGGCGTATGCGCCCCCACTTCATGCACAGGACGGGTATTATAAACCGCACCATCACGAGTCACATAATAATGAAAACCTATCCCACTCAGCCCCACGGAACGGTGGCACTGCTCTAAATGGCAGGGAGTGAGAGGCACATTGCAGGGCGTCCCACTGCAATGTATCACTATCAAACGAACCTCCCGTGCGGGAAGCTCCGCCAAATCCAACTCTCTTATCCCACACATGATGTCACCCCAATTACACCTGCAACAGACGTAGCCACTGCAATAATTACCTTGAGGATTAATCCCCAAATTGATTTACTTGACTCACTCATTCGTTAACCTCCTCTCCTTTGTTTTTTTCTTCCAATATTTTTTCCAGATCCACAAATGTCATCACATCACCCACATTGCGCGAAGTAAGGTTGGGACGGACACTGCTGGATGCACGGAAATTGATTTTCACACTCCGGATATTTTTTACCGAAGAAGATTCTGCCGTCTCCGCTCCCTCGCAACGGGCCGAAAGGCTGAATACCCCAAAATCAGGGATATTCACCGAATGACCATTGTACAGGGCACGACGCATGGCGCTCACAAAGTTGGCAAGCACACTCTTGATGTCCCCCAAGGACAACGAACTGGTTTCCTTCATATCATAGGCAATGGTTTCCAGCGTAGCTTGCCCCATGGTAACCAACTGCAAATAGAACTTAGGATTGGCTTTATAATCCAAAGGATTCCCCCTCTCTACTTTCTTGTAAGGTATTGACATAATAAATTCAGTTTTTAAAATTAGAAATCAAAAAATAATACTCTCCTCTTGTTCGAACACTGCAAAGATAGTAGAATGAAACGGGATGATTAACCGCCATTGTCCGGCAGTGTACGGGGATAGGAATAAGTGTCCGAAGATGTATCTTTTCGGATAATAAGCTTGTATAACTCAGCCTTTTTTACTACCTTTATAGAGTATAAAAAACAAATAAACCATGATGAAAAAAGAAACGGAGGATGAAAAATTCCCCATACGCGAGTACACCAAGCTGGAACTCGCCATATTGTACAATCCCAATATGAAGATAGAGAGTGCACAAAAGAAACTGACCCGATGGGTGAAAGGCTGTGGCAGCCTGATGAAAGAACTGGAAGCAGTGGACTGGCATCCGCTAAGAAGATCCTATCTGCCCAAAGAGGTGGAACTGATTGTGAAATACCTGGGGACGCCGGGCTGAGTCCCACAGTACGGGAAGGGTGATAAGACACCGCGAAAAAAGTTTTTCGCGGTGTCTTATTGGGTTTTACACGGTGTGTAATTTGAGGGAGGGATGGAGGTGATGGAGGTTCTCCCTATATACTATTATATATATAATGATGTAGTACACCTTATTATATATAGTATATATAGAAACAACGTCCATCACCTCCACCACAAGGACGAAAAAAAGAATGCTATAATATATAAGGTATAGCCTGCTCTTTCTACATATCTCCGTTTACATTTGCCGTAGGGGCGGATTGAATCCGCCCGGATGCGTAATGCAAATCATTTTCGGGCGGATTCAATCCGCCCCTACGGTGGGTGATGGAGATATGCAGAAAGAGTAGATCACAGCAAGCTTTTATTTGCTTCCACATCCTGAACCGAGAGTTCAATCATATGATAATAGTTCACCCCTTTCAATAAATGGAACGCGAAGCCGATACGCTTCAGCGACTTGCCCACATTATTCTTATTCATGGGAGTATGCACCAGGCAGGAGAGTTTTTGCAATACCTGGGCAGCCGTCAGCGAAACATAACTTTCATGCTCCAGAGGGATGCGAAACCATACACGGATCATCTCCTCCTCCACACTTTTCATTTCAAAACGCTCATTATACTCATTCATATCGCGAACCTCCGCCGTATCAAACCAGTAGCAGAAGCCTTCATTCAATAAATGCAATGCCTGCGAATAGATGCCCACATAATCAAACGGATGTTCGTAGGGGGAAATGATGGACTCCACCAATTCCAGCAACCACCGCCTCAACCCCGAAGAATCACCCACCACTTCCATAAAATTGGTGCTGCCTGCAAAGGAAGCACAGTGGGGCCGGTACTCTATGTTGCGCCCAAAGGCGGCACGCTCATTGGTGGAAGGCTGGGTCACCATACTTTTAAAATGATTCAGTTGTTCCCCGCTAAGTCCGTCCATTTCCTCATTATTGATAAGCGCGCAGCGCGAAAGGTTCAAAATATGGTCTTTGTCCCTAGGGTTCACAGGGCCGCTATACAGGTAGCGTTTCAGTTCGGGAGGAAGAAGGGAAGTAATCCAAGTGGTCTTATACACATTCTGTTTACCTACCAAGATCAGCGCCACATTATTCACCACCTCCGGACGGAGCCATGAGGCAACCATTGCCACAAACCATTTCTTGAAATGCTTCTCCCAACGTTTCTGGTCACCCGCCACGGTTACCGTGGCGGCAAGGGTGCTGATATGATCCGTCACCCCGTCCCACGCCGGAAGGCTTTCCATATAAGAAACAAAAGGATTGAAGCGAGGCACAAAATCACTGCGCAGCAGAGATTCCAGCATCGCTTTGCGCACGGTGAGCCCCTCCAGGCACAGGGCACGATAAATGGAGTTCTCATAATAATCATCCAGTGGAACGTAATTCTCCGGCTCATCCCCCTCCGCTTTTTCCAGGCGGCAGGTGATGGTATTATAGCGCAGCTTGTAGTGCGTGGCAAGGTAGGTCTCCACCTCTTGAACGGAAACCTTGTGTTTATGGGCGGCAGTAGGTTTGGTGCCGTGCTCATTGGAATGGTTGTGATAGGCACTGTCTATCAACTGGCGTTGCTCGGCAGAGGAATAGTCTTCATAGTTGGCCATCACCAGCGCCTCCGTAGCCTTTTGCGATACGCCCGAAGCATTCAGTTTGCGTGCCATCTTATACAGATAGTTATTATGATTATGTGGTTTATATTCCTCACCTTGCCTGCGCAGTTCCTCGCGGGCGGCGATAAATGCCTTTGTGTCCGAAACAGCGATGCTGCCATCGGAGACTAGCGCCACTTCCTCTTTTTGATGGATAGGGGCAGGAACTTCCGCCTCTGCCACAGGGAACTCCCCCGCGTAGGGAGCGGCAGGCCAATGCTCCACACAATAGGCGCCACGGTCAAAGCCCAGCAGCATCAACCGACTGATGTCGCTACCCGAAGGGTCTACTTTCCAACCCAGATGGCGGGCATAATAACCACCCAGAGCTTTGAAATAGGAACGGTGCAGTGTCACCAGTGCTTCACCCGCAAGGTTATGGGGATTACCGGGAGTGTGGCACACCACCTTCACTCCTTCCCCACCCGGGCTGACAAAAGCCATCAGTGTATAGGGAAGTTTGGCTGCTTTGTCACGTACCTGCTCCGCCAGACTAAAAGGGATGCCGTCAAAGTCCAGCACCAGCCACGGATAATAGGCAATGATATTCTCCAGCAGGCGGCGTCCCCGGTAATCGGCGGACACCGTAACGGCAGGTAGGGTTTTCTTCACCCCGTCTGCCTTGTCCTTGTGGCCTGCCTTTTTTTCGCGGCGCAACACGGTTATCACGCTTTCATACATACCCTGATGAATGCGGCGGAAGACTTCTTCCATAGAAAGTTGTTCACTCAGTTGGCGAAAATTGCGGTAGAGATGCACCGAAGAAGTACTCG
>CABMPB010000065.1 GCA_902388365.1 uncultured Bacteroides sp.
CTGAAGGGGAACATGGCCTTTCAGGGACGGACGCATCCAGGTGGTGTATTGGAAAGTAATGTTTTTAAATCGGATATAGGATACGGGACGATCCAATGTGCCCTCCACCTGTACCAAGGTTTCAATTCCGGGCACGATGGCTTGGCTTATCTTCTCTCCTTTCCGGGGATAATAATAAAGTTTGCGGTTCTCTATATCATGATACCATTCGCCGGGTTCATCCAGTAATTCCATGGCGTTGGTCAGATAGAAAGCTGAGTTATGACCGTCTTTGGTCACCATGGGGCGCGGCCAGGGATGTTCAAACTGAATGCGGCTTTCGGGATTGTGGAAGCGCACGGCTGCACTGTCTCCCTGTATGTCGATAGACTTGATGCGGAGATTGGCTACGCACCACATTTCATGGAGTACCATTTCGGCATAAGGGGATCTTTGTATTTTCTTTACGGCGGCGGTGGGTACCCATAGGATTTCATTCTTGGGGTCGTTGTTGATGATGCGGTACATCTTCTCAAAGTCTGCCACATCGCGGGCGCGGGTGGCTTTCTTGCCGTTTATCCACAGTTGGCGGAAATCAAGGGGGCGTCCGTTGAAGGTGGGGACATCAGCTACCAGGAACTTGCCTTGTTTTTTCCAGTTTTTTATTTCCACTCCACCGTTCAGGGTGGCGTGTCCGTCGGAGGTGATGGTGGTGGGTGAAGATTCCGTTCCGCTGTCCTCGGGGCGGATAAAGACGGATTCGTACAGGTGATAGTCGCCTGATGTCAGATGGATGGTGATGCCGTCTTTTATGCTTTCGTCTTGGAGGCGGCGGAGTTCACGGGCTTGGCGGAGGGCGGCGGTAAGGGTGGCTTTGGGAGAGGTATCGGTACCGGGGTTTTGGTCGTTGCCCCGGGGGGATACGAAGATGTCGGCGGCTGATAAGGTATAGGCTATCAGCAAGGCGGTGGTGGTTATGGATAATCTTTTCATTGGTGTGATTTTAAAAACTGGTATATTGACTAGTCGGAAGTATCTTCATCCCCTCTTGAGAGGGGGTAGGGGGTGTGTTAGAATACATAAACGAATCTATAAGTTGTGCATTTCACACACCCCTACCCCTCTCAAGAGGGGATGAAGTTACTTTCGACTATGAATTTCAACAAAATAAAACTTAGTATTACAGCTCGGGCGGAAAGTATTCCGCCCCTACGGTGGATGTTTATCGTGCTAAGGGGAGCCAAACTGTCATTTCTGCCTTGCCACGATTGCCCCATGCATAATAGGGAATCAAACGGATATGCACCGGCTTTTCGGCTTTCCCTATCTCGCGATACAAGGTATCTTTCCATGAAACCTCATCCGCCAGTCGAGCCATGCCATCCAGTGCCACTATCGGACTGCCCTCTATCGTTATCTTACTCGGAGTCAACTTTATATCGGCAGGAATCAGCACATTATCTATCTTGTGTCCTCCTTCTATATCCATACTCTCCAGGCAATACACCAACGGGCCGCGTTTCACTACAATCTGATTGCGTATCTCCTCTGCCAACGGATTAGCTTCCAACAACTTCACAGGCATATCCATCACCCACTCCACGCTGTCGCCTTTCTTCCACACGCGCTTTACTTCGGCATATGTGTTTGCTTTCCAATCACCCTCTACACGTTCGCCATTCACTTTCATCGTTGCTTTGCCACACCATTCGGGAACACGGAAGTATAGTGAAAAGGCTTTCTTCTTTGATGCTTTCGGAGCTTCCGAAACCGTTACTTTCACCGTCCCGTCCCAAGGGTAGTCCGTTTCTTGCACCAAGGCAATTTTTCCTATTTCCTTCAGATTCGTTTCCAATGTATTGGCTCCATAAAGATTACAATAAACGGCATCCGGCGCTACCGTATAAGCATAATTCTGTGCCTGGCAAACCGTGCGAAGCGTATTGGGCGGGCAACAGAAACAACTGATATACTCCGTGCGTTCCTTAGGCCAACGAAGCGTATAGGGCAAATCGGCACTGATGCGCAGCGGATTGGTATAGAAATACTTCTTTCCATCCAGACTGATGCCACTCAGCACACTGTTGTATAGGGCTGTTTCCACCACATCGGCATAGCGGGCATCACCTGTCACCTCCAGCATACGCCAATTAAAAAGCATATTGCCTATGTTGGCGCAAGTTTCATTGTGCGCCGTGCTGTTGGGCAACTGGTAAGGGCGGCCATAGCTCTGGTGCACTTTCTGAATACTATCGGGCTCATAGCAAGTGCCATCGGGCGAAGTACCATCATACAATGCGCCACAAGCGCCGGTGACATACATCTTGCGGGTAACTATATCTTTCCAAATGCTGGTGAGGTTCTTCATCAACTGCTCTTCGCCTGTTTCGGCATATACATCGGCTACGCCGGCATACAGGTAGTTGGAGCGTACAGCATGGCCCATCGCATTATATTGCTGGCGGAAAGGAATGCGATCCTGATTATCGTCCGTACCATTCTCCACCATTCCCCTTATATCAATCAGGTTCTTGGAGAGTTCCAGGTAACGGGGGTTTCCGGTAGCCCGATACATTTCCACCACTCCCATATAGTGCGAAGGGCAGATGGCATTTCGCGCCAGTTCGGCGGAAGCTGTTTCATAGAAATGGCAGAGAAAATCAGTCGCTTTTACGGCGGCATCAAAAAGAGTAGTCTTTCCCGTGGCACGGCGGTGGATGATGCCTGCCATCATCAGGTGTCCCAGATTATAGGTTTCAAAGTTCAGGCGGTTGGCGAATGCGCCTTTTTCATCTTCGCCGCCCACTTTGGTTCCCACTACAGTTTGCTTATGGGCTTGGGAGTGGGTATCTATTCCTTTGTTCTTTTCTTCGATAATGACGGGGGTATGGATGTAGCCGTCATTGCGCTGCGCCCGTACTACATGGGCTATGAAATGATCCATTAGTTTATCCAGTTCGGGGTCTTTGGTAATGGCATATACGGAGGCTACGCCTTCCAGCCATTTGTACATATCACCGTCGTGGAAAGGAGGGCCCCAGTGTTCGCCTTCGCAAGCGCCGGATGCGATTTCAAAATTGCGGAAACCGTGGGAGATGTCGGGATCGTTCCAGGTGTTCCACATACTTTGCAGGGAGGTGTGGCTATATACGTTGAAACGGTCTCCCCAGAAACCGCCGGTCCAGTGCACGGCAGACAGGTCTGTATTTGCCATTTTGGCAAAATTACTTCGGCTCATGTCGGTTAAGCCGTCCGACTGGGCAAATGCTCCCGCAGTGGTGGCGGTAGCGGCTAGTAAAAGCAGTAGTTTTATGTTCTTCATATTGTTCATCCTTTCAAACATTAATTAATGATGAAAGGAGGACGGAGAAGAGGGGAAGTTTGTACTCTGTGGAGAGTGGAAATAGTTTTCAGGGATTTTGTATCATGCCGATTCTTGTAGGGGCAGGGTTTGCCTGCCCGAAGACACTTCACATTATGTATTCGGGCGGGCAAACCCCGCCCCTACAAGAATCGGATATTACATCTTATTTGGATTTCCACGGTAAATGCTAATTCAACAGACTTAGCAGATAGACACTATCCGGAGTAATCTTTTGATCGTCCACATACAGTATCCAGTCTGTCAGTTTATCAAATGTATAGGTTCCGGTAGATCCTTCGTGCATGGATGCCACGAAATAAGGCTCTTGTATCAAGCTTCCCGAAATACGATCCCCGGTTATCTCGTCCACTTCAAACCATATATGTTCATGGTCGCATCCGGCTTCCTCCAATGAGTCTTTGTCCACATCCAATCCTATTTTTACGATAGCCTGGGCTCCATCCCTTTTCAATCCTTCGCGCAGATAAGGAAGGCGTTCACGCGCCAGCTCACTCATTCGCAAGGTTTCTTCATCAGATACCATGTACAACGGATTCTCCCATTCTTCCTCCTTAATCTTGGTCAATGGGGTGTACTTGCCTTTCTTGTAATCGCCTTCGGACAGATAGGCAAAGACCAATCCGGTATCCTGTGCGTGTGCTTCATCCTCACGGTCTTTGATGCCTCCCATTACATTCTCATCATACATTCTCAATCCTTCCCTCCAATTCACCCATGTGGTAACCAGATATTCCCCACTAGCCAGTGAACCGGTATAGATCAATTCTTTCTCATCGGCCAAAGTACCTTTGCTGATGGCATTATCTGCCATATTGGTCAATACATCACCGTGTTTGGAGTAATGTTCCTTGTCCGTTTCAATGATCTCCAGATCCATTACACCGCAACAGTTCAATCCGTGGGTGTGAAGCCATACTTTGCCGTTATCATCACTTACGGCATGAATGGTGTACAGATAAGAGGGTGCGGGAGGAGTGGCAGCTTCGGCAGCCGTCCTTACCCATAAGGGAGAAAGGAGCATAAAGCTGTTGCAGTTATAAACACCTATCAAATCAGGCACCAGGCAATAGAGCACTTTCAACAACAGATGATAAGAGTCCAATGCATGCTTGCTGAACAGCATGGAGAGTTGCAGCCCGGTGGTAGCGGCTTCCAGTTCTTCAATGTTCTCATCGGATAATTTATGCTTAAAGTATCCTTCATCGTAATTAAAATCCGCCGGTTCCACGGCAATCAGATAGATTTCTTCTTTGTAAGCTATGTAAAGCGTGGGGCAATCCAGTTCTTCATCGTGACTGATGTTCATCAGGGTAAAGTCCTTTGCTCCGCGCAGGTGGGCGAACAGCTTGTCGGGACTCTCTATATCCGCTTCATTGCGGGGAATAGCAAGCATATATGCAGTAGTGTTCTCAATTTTGCCTTTTAGTGGTTTACTCATGTTTTTTGATTCTTTTAAGTTTAAATTCAACGCACAAAAGTAGTCTTTTTTATCTGAGCGGCTCGTCTTTTTCCTGAAAATAATGATGCTATTGCAAATGTTACCCGATGTTATCCTAAGCACCACCCTTCCGCAACCGCGACCAGATGAACTTAACCGGCTGTTGAATCTTCCCCGCCGCATTGCGTATGTCGGTGATAGCCTGCCACACGGGATGGCCGATAATGCCGTAATTGCAATAAACCACCAGGCGGATAATCTCAT
>CABMPB010000066.1 GCA_902388365.1 uncultured Bacteroides sp.
TTCACTTAAGCTCCCGTTCTCTCTCGAAAGCGGATGCAAAAGTACACGATTTATGCATATCAGCCAAACATATCACACTCTTTTTCTGAACTTTTTTGAAACTAATTTGTAATACGTTGATTTACAGTTGTATTTCATTTTATAATTTTCACATACACAGAACACTCCTCTACAGCCATACACCTTATATATTTACGCGCGCACGAAAAGAGAAATATTCCCTAAAAAGATTCCATGAATATTCAACAAAAAAAGTCTCTTTATAATTTGGTTTATATTATAAACTAGATTATATTTGCAAAGTAATCAAACAACATAAACCTATTTACATATATAAAAGACGGAACAATTTATGGAAGCAAACACTACACAAACAGAAAATCCTCAGTATCCTTCATGGGAAGCTATTGAGCAAGTACGCAGACAAAGAGCCCGGTATTTTTGGAATTGGCTCATTTGGGCATTGGTCTATTACGTGGCGGTAAACCTATTCCTCATAGCAGTGAACTGGTTTACCAGCCCACACCACTGGTGGGTGTTATGGGTCATAGGCGGTTGGGGAATCAGCCTACTTATAACAGCTATAGAAAAAAGCATGAAGTATTGATTATTATCCTTTTTCAAAAGAACAAAGCATTATGGAAGAAAGAAAATTGAATGAGAAAGAAAGCCTGGAGCTGATCACTCAAATGATTCAAAACACGAAAAGCAGATTGGAAACAAACTGCGGAATGCCATTCCTCTTTTGGGGATATACCACTGTATTTATCAGCATACTAGTCTGGTATTTGGTCACCACTACCCAAAATTACTATTGGCAATATGTATGGTTCCTATTACCCGCCATTGCAGGAACAGGAACTTACCTGTCCACCCGCAACAAGCAGCCATCTGTCAAAACGCATTTAGACAAAGTCATCAATTACATTTGGATGGTCTTTGGCATAGCCGGATTTGCCGTATCTTGTCTTGCCATATTTTTCTGGCACGTTCCTATCTTATTCATCATCTTGTTGCTGATGGGAATGGGAACGACACTTACCGGACTGGTCATCGGCTACCGGATTGTAACAATCTGCGGCATCTTGGGAGCCTTATGCTCCATTGGCTGTCTGTTCTATCAAGATTTTAATCAGATTTTAGTGTTTGCTCCTGTATTCATCTTTATGATGGTAATTCCGGGCCATATGCTAAACCATGCCGCCCGTAAACAAAAAAAATTGTAACTTTGCGCCTATGTTCAAAGAATTAAACCCATTGCTACACTCCGAACTGCGCCTTGCCATCATGTCGATATTGGTTTCGGTGGAAGAAGCCGAATTCAGCTATCTGAAACAACAGACGGGGGCGACGGCAGGAAATATGAGTGTACAAATAGACAAACTGAACAAGGCAGAGTATGTGGAAGTCACCAAGACTTTCAAAGGAAAAATGCCTTGTACCATCTGCAAAATTACTCCGAAAGGCGTGGAAGCCTTTGAGGAATATGTGGATGCGCTGAAAAGTTATATAAACAGGTAAGGGCTTCATACATTATCATTATGCGCTATCGGGCGGAAGATGTTCCGTCCCTACGGCGGATGCAGTTCTTGGTTGGGGTAAAGGATAGACTATGAAGGACAAAAAAGCGTGGGTAACTGCCAGTCTATCCACCAATCAGGCCTTCGCATTGCCCATACCGTAGATAAACAACAGCACCCACGCCACTTATGTTGTACAATCCGGAAAAAAGGCAGAACCTGTTCACCACCTCCGGGCATATAAACAAAGGACGTGAGCGTTTGTTGTTATCATCTTTACGGTATCCCTAGTCAAAGTTGCGAAGTTTGATTGGAAAAGATGATATCTTTAAAACGCTTCCACATATTAATTATGTCTCCACTCCATCCCCGCAAGGCGGAGCGACGGCAAAGATACGGAAAAGCATTTATTTACCAAACAGTAGGGCAAGGAATATTGCACTGCACAAAAGTAATCACTCCGCGCCAACCGACCTACAAACAGGGATAGACAAATTGATGGACAAAACACACGGAAACACCTTAAAGTGAAAGACAACACGATGGCAGAGGAAGTGCAATTTTCCCCCATTCCATCGAGGAATCACCCTCTCATCACCTTTCTCACCTCAGCATCCACATCCGAACCTTCGGGAAGTTCCAGTTTCAGCCGCAGGCGATAGCGGGTCTTCGATACACTCGCCACACTGATGCCCAAGGTGCGTGCCACTTCTTCATTGGTCTGCTTCAACAAAATGAGCATACAAAACAATTCTTCACTGCGGGTTATCGCCGGACAGGCTTCGCGCAAGCGTGTCAATGCCGAAGGATAGATTGCCGAAAAAGCGGAACGGAAATGCTTTTCTTCCTCGCGGGTCAGCAGATTGTCTTGCAGGCTTTCCATCACCCGGTCCAAATCGCATGAGTTTTCGTGCGCCGCCTGTATGTCGGAGAGTTGGCGCAGCAAGTCACGATTCCGTTCATTCAGTTCCTGACGGGAAGCAATGAGGCGATGGAGCTGCGCCTCCTGTTCGCGCAGGCGTTCATCCGCCATTTCTTGTTGCTGCTCTTGCAGGCGGAGATGCAGGGAGAGGTTGCGGTGACGCATCACAAACCAACCGATGAGTGCCAAAACCAGCATCAAAGCACCGGCTCCCACCGCCATATAAGTTTTTAAAGAAGCATTCTTCAGTTCTATTTCCGCAGAAAGCGCACGGTTTTCCTGCTCTTTCTTCTCTGTTTTAAAACGGATATTGGCAGAAGCCAGTTGGCGCACCTTTTCCCTATCGGCAATCGAATTACGCAGGGCACGATATTCGGGGAAAAAGGCAGTCAACTTATCCTTCTGCCCCAAATGCTGGTAACAATCCGCCAAGTTTTCGGCAGCAGTGGCACAAAGGGATAAATCCAGCATTTTGGCCTTCTGCATGCCCGGTTCCAGCCAATGCACAGCCTCATCCCAACGCTTTGCACGGACAAGCGCCTCTCCGTACATACAATAACTGTAGGCCGAATAAGAATCGGAAATGCGTGGAACCACTTGGGACAATGTGTGCAGTGCCGACCGGATGGAATCCGGTATCATACTGAGACAGAAAGCCCGGTGCAAGCGCATGCGGTCACGCAAGTCCGGATTATTAAAGATAGCCAGGCAACTATCTGCCTGATCATAGGCATAAAGTGCCGAGTCCATCCGGTTGGTCCGTGCATAAATATCGGCTTTGACCCTGAAAAAGCGCGAGGTGAGGTTGCTTATCCCTTCTATCTCTTTGGCGTTGGTACCGATGGAGCAATAGCGCAAGGCATCGTCATACAGCCCTAGTTCCATATAGGTATTCATCAGATTTTCGGCGGCCATCAGTCTGCCTTGCATGGCGGTGTCCATGGTGTCCCCTTCCACTGCTTCACGGCTGAGGGCGATGCATTCCTCGTATTTTCCCTGCATCTGATAGATGAATCCCAGCTTGCCCACTGCCATGGGATAACAGCCCACACGGGTGCCTCCCGCCCGTTTCACGGCTTCGTAAGCACGCACAAAGGCCCGCTCGGCATGAGTGGTGGCGGTGTCTACGCCCATATAGGTGATGCCTGCCACGGAGGTGCAATAGATTTCACTTTCCGGGTCATCATTCTCGCCTTGCAGTGCCATGGCGCGGTTCAGATAGTCCGTCGCTTCGGCAGCACGGTTCAGTGCCATCAGCATCTGAGCTTTCGCAACCCACAGTTCGCGACGGGCATGACGGGAGATTACCGGATGGTTCAATCTCTCGATGGAATCGAGGTGGTTGTAACCTTGCTGGTATTCGCCCAAGATGTTGTAGTTTACCATCAGGCTGTTGAATGTCTTCACCGCAAGTTTTCTGAATTCTTCCGCCGTCATTGCATCGGGATGGTCGGCATCGGCTATGGGGAGGATGAACAGGGAGTCGTAGCAGAGGTTCGCTTCCTCATATTTCCCGGCAGAGTATAGTTGCTCGGCACGTCCGAAGGTGCGCAGGCTGTCTTCGTAAAAATGCGGGGAGGCTTCGGGAGAATGGGTATGGGCGGTGGTGGGCCGGCACGCAGGCATAGCCAATAGCAGTGACAAGCATATAAGGAGAAATATGGGGTTGTGTTCAGTCATAATGTAGATTGTTAGATTGCCCAAATATAGAAAATCTATTTTATATTTAGTGCATTTCTCCTCTTATTTCTAGCTAAGATTATTGACTTCAAACAAATCGCATACATATATATTTTTGCCTATTTTTGCTTCATTGCTTCATAAATTCTCTGTAATGCCGATGAATAAAGGAAATCATGAATTAATTTCCTTCAGGAATGCTTCATAAATGCTTCATTTTCCTTCATGAAATGATTCATCTTGCCCACTCAAGCCGAAGGTAAGCAAACAATAGAAAGCGACAACTTATTCAGTTAGGAATAATAGGATGTGACAACTTATTCAGTTCTTCTTCAATTTAGTTGAAAACGGAACGGGAATGAATAGCCTTGTCGTCCACTGTAGGGGCAGATTGAATCTGCCCGATAACATCCGAATGGTGTATCTCTGGATGCATTCGGGCGGATTCAATCCGCCCCTACGGTGGAGGTTTACCTTAAACA
>CABMPB010000067.1 GCA_902388365.1 uncultured Bacteroides sp.
GCCATACCAATAAACGAAACCACCAAAGTCTTTGCAGAACTAGCAGAATGGTTAATATGTTGATTACTAACAATTTAGAATTGTAAAGATATTGATGGCATATAGAATCTAACTATTGTGAGCCAAGAAGATATCAATGTAAATAAAGTTTCTGAAAGATATTTTTCTACTTATATTCTACTTAAAAAACAAAAAGGCTGCACTTTTTATAAAAGTACAGCCCTCTTTCTCTATTGTTAATTAAAAAATTAGTAACCTGGATTTTGTTCTGCTTTCAGATTCGGATTAACATTAGTTTCGTCAACCGGAATCGGAAGAATTGTGCGAAAATAAGTTCTATCAAATTTTATAGACTCGCTGATTAATGAATAATGAAAACCTTTATCTGCATCATTTGTATAACGAGTAATAGTTTCATTATTTCTCATAGCATCAAAGAAACGCTGACCTTCCCCTATAAACTCTTTTCTTCTTTCCAACATAATGCGGTCTAGTGTAGCGTCATTTTCGCTAACAGCAGTCGCATTCGGATTAGCACGAAGAACAATCTTGTTCAGATATTTAGCTGCTTTAGAACTATTACCTACTTTTGTAGCAGCTTCTGCAGCAATCAGATAGATTTCAGATAGACGCATGATCGGAAGACTATTCAAACGCATTTCTCCACTTGATGCATCAGCAGGGAATTTATTAACAAAAATCTTAGCATCGCCATATTCTTTTTGTAAATCCTCATCCAAAGTAGCAGGGATTAATATTCCATTACGTACATCAGACGGATCTTCATCCATTAATTCTAAAAAAGATTTAGTTACAATAAGATCTGCATAGCCATTCTCATTCATTAAGTAAGCTATACCTTCACGATCAGCCCAGTCATCAGAACTTTTATTAACTATTTCAAAAATCATTTCTTTTCTTCCGGAATCTGTCGTTGTCCAACCGTTTACATATTCTTCATTTGTCCATAATTCATAAGGAGAATTCTCAATAACATCTTCGGCTTGGATTAATGCAGTAGCATTATCGCCTTTATATAAGTTTACTTTGGCCAATAAACCTTTAGCAAACCATGTATTAACATAACCATAATTTTGATCTTTAGATAATCCACCAGATGATAAGGCGTCTGTTAAGTCTTTTATTACCTGTGTATAAACCTCAGCAACACTACTTCTTGATGGAAGTGCATCCATTTCTAACGGCGCTGTAACAATAGGTACTCCCATTGAAGCGCCATTGTCCATTGTATATGGATTTGCATAGATTCGGCATAAATCAAAATGTACTAAGGCTCTAACAGTAAGAGCTTCAGCTTTGATATTTGTTAATTGCTCTGCCGTAGCATCTAGTATCTTGTCTTGCTCAATGGCTTCCAATATTCTATTTGCTCTACGAATTACATTATAAGGAACAGTCCACATATCAGGAGCATCGTCGGCTGTATATTTCATCTCATAACATGATGACGAACGCATACCTTGCGCTCTTGCTTGCATGTCATCACCTCGTACATCACCATAATAAAACATTCTGGCTCCATAATAGCTTACACGACTTGAACTACCTTGAAGACCATCATATACACCTGTTAAAGCTACAGTTGCAGCTTTGTAAGAAGTGATGGCATCATCTGCGGGTACAGAATCGCTCGGCACCGTATTTAGCCAATCATTCCCACATGATGTAAAAGCAATTAGCGAAAGAGAAATTGCTATTAAGTTACATATTTTTTTCATATCCATTTTACGTTTTTAAAGTTGAAAAATATTAGAATCCTATTTCAACACCAAAAGTGACAGTCCTTAAAGCAGGAGTTTCAAATGTTACAATGCCATTTGCAGGAACTTCTGGATCAACATACAAATCACTGGATTTGATTGTAAACAAATTATTTGCAGAGGCATATGCTCTTACTTTATTTAAACCTAACTTTTTGATGCAATTCTGAGGAATTGTAAATCCTAAAGTGATGTTTTTCAAGCGTACATGATCTGTTGATAGCATCCAACGCGAAGAACTGACAGCAGAATTATTATATGCAAATTGAGGCAATTTTGCTTGATCCCCTGGTTTTTGCCACATATCCTCTGTCTTCCAATAAGATGGGATATTACCTAAGTAATGATAAGTTCCCCCATTTGACTGAATCCAGTTAGCTCTATCAAAAGCATGTCCTCCAAATGCGTATGTAAATGTTAGATTCAAATCAATAAACTTCCAACTTATGAAGTTAGATAAACCACCTTGAACAGTAGGATTAGCATTTCCTATAATGACCTTTTTAGCCAGCGCTGAATTGGTTGTTGTATTACGAGCATTTTCTGTACCATCATTGATGTAAAATGACTCTTTACCAGTTTCAGGATCAACACCTGCATATTCATAAGCATAGAAAGAATTGAATGCTTCACCTACACGATGCATAAGTTGTGAATAATCAACATCCACCATTTCGGTTTGCTCACCGTCTAATTTTGTTAATTTATTATTATTGTGTGCTATATTGAATGAAGTAGTCCAATAGAAGTCCTTATTTGAAAGGTTAGTAGATTTGATTTCTAACTCAAAGCCTCTATTTCTCATAGAACCTACATTCTTCAAAATATTTTTCAAACCAGTAGTCAATGATATAGGTTGATCTAATAATAAATCTTTTGTATCACGATTGTACCAATCGAAAGATATAGCAAGTCTATTCCATAAAGTTAAATCAAGGCCTATATTGGTGGCAAAATTCTTTTCCCACTTCAATTCTGGATTGGTTAAGCGTGTTTCTGCTGAACCTGGTTTACCATTATAGTTGTATCCATACTCATAAACACCCATATATTCATAATAATCTTTAGGCTGAGTACCATTGATACCATAAGATGCACGAATCTTTGCATCAGTAATGACAGTGTTCAACGATTCCATAAACGCTTCTTGAGAAAGTCTCCACGATCCCGATACTGACCAAAAATTACCCCAACGACTGTTTTCTGCTAATCTGGAACTGCCATCACGTCTAAAACTTGCACTAATATAATACTTATGATTATAGTCATAATTTAAACGTCCCAACATGGAGGTCATACGATACTTTGATTTATAACTACTTGCTCTAGTAGTAGCTGCATTGGTAATTTCTTCCAAATATCCCGGATAATCACTACCATTGGAATAAGTATAATCCAGTGTATAATCTTCAGTTTCAAAACCAATCAAAACGTCAATAGAATGCTTTTCTGCGAAAGTTTTATCATAGGTAAGCTGAGTTTGAGTAGACCATTTGTCACGATTCATCATATAGCGTTGGTAAACACCATTAGAAGAACGTCCGTCATTAGAGCGAGGATCCCACCAAACACGATTATTTGACTGATTGAAATCATAGTTAAGGACTTCTTTTAAACGTAAGTTATCCCAAATGTTCCATATTACAGATACTGTATTAAGAGAACGGTTGATGGTATTTCTATCATAGTTGTAATCCATCGTTTTCACTACGTTTGCACCATTTAATGCAGGGAAAGTAGTACTATATGAACCGTCTTCATTATAAGGATATGTAGAAGGAGATGCTGTCATAGCTGCACACATAATGGGGCTGGCAAAACTTGTACCTTCAGTGTTCTGGTTTTGATTTGTTTTAGCAAACATTGTGCTAAAATCAAATGTAAAACGTCCAGCAGTGTGGGTTAAGTTTGCACGACCTGTAAATCTTTCATATCCAGAATTTTGAGTTAATCCTTTTTGGTTAGTATAAGATAATGAAGCATAGAACTTAGTTTTGTCGTTGCCTCCTTGTGCATTAAACTCATAGTTTTGATGAGAACCGTTATTGAAGAGTACATCTTTCCAGTCTGTATATCCACTCCATGGCTCTGCTGCATATTTATCAATTTGGCTATCAGCAAAAGTGGTAGCTTCTGTTTCGCTTTTACCTGCATTTAAATAATAGTTTTTTAAGCCAGTATGCAACAATTCTCTTCTATCGGTACCATTTAATACAGGACGATAGTCAATAGCCATATCAGAGAATCCCCAGTCAGCTTTTAAATTAAATGAAGTTTTACCTGCTGAACCTTTTTTTGTGGTTATAACAATTACTCCATTAGCTGCACGAGAACCGTACAAAGAGGCAGCTGCTGCATCCTTAATAACTGTCATTGACTCAATATCATTACTGTTTAGGGTTGCAAGCAAACTACTACCAGCCTGAGAATAAGAAAAACCGCTCGCATCTCCAGAATACATTGGTACTCCATCAATAACATATAAAGGTTCATTGCTCGCATTAATAGATCCCATACCACGTATACGAACAGATTCAACTGCACCCGGCTGTCCTGAGGTAGAAGTAATTTGTACACCTGAGACTCCACCAGCTAGTTTGCTGGATATACTTAATGCAGGTACGTCTTGCAGTTTCTCTGTACTCATGTTTGATGCAGAACCTGTAAATGAAGTCTTCTTAAAATTACCATAACCAGTTACTACTACTTCTTCAAGTACTTCTGTGTCTGCCTTTAGAATAACACTAATATTGTGTTTAACAGGCACTTCTTGAGTAGCCATACCGATAAACGAAACCACCAAAGTCTTTGCAGAACT
>CABMPB010000068.1 GCA_902388365.1 uncultured Bacteroides sp.
GAACACCTATATTTAAAACAATTTCAGAAGGATAAGAATACCTACCTTTTATTTAGTAGGATTCCTTAGCCTGACGGCTATGGGATTCAATCCGCCCCTACGGTGGAGGTTTACCTTAAATAATTCATTTAAAAACATCTCCTCATAAACATTTTTATCCCCCACCGAATTGTTTCCATCTTTAATGAAAATATTATCTTTGCAGAAAACAAATAAATATGGATACAATAAACAACGATCTTACAAATTTACTACAGCAAATGGGCGTTCAACAAGAAAGCCTTGACATTACACAGCGCATCATCATCATAGCCGGCATTCTGATAATCGCCTTCGTTGCCGACTACTTCTGCCGGAAAGTAATCGTTCCGGCCATCAAGAAAATAACAGCAAAGACACAGGCTACATGGGATGATTATCTTTTTAATGATGCGGTGCTCAATAATATGTGTCACCTTATTCCACCTATTATCTTATATGCCTTACTCCCTTTTGCCTTTCCGCACGAACCTGTTGCGCTATCCTTTATCCTGAAACTTTGCTGGGTGTACATCACCGCAGTGGCAATGAAGCTGATCTGCTCTTTCCTTACCTCACTATACACCATCTCCAGCGAACACGAAAAGTTAAAGAACCACCCATTGAAAGGTGTCTATCAGATGATAAAGCTGATTGTAGTCTGTGTGGGTGTCATTATCATTATCAGTACCTTGATAGACAAAGATCCGGTGAATATCCTCACAGGTTTGGGAGCATCTGCCGCCATCCTGATGTTGGTGTTTAAGGATACGATTATGGGATTGGTAGCCGGAGTACAACTTTCTGCCAATGATATGCTCCGTCCGGAGGACTGGATCACCATGCCGAAGTACGGGGCGGATGGTACGGTGATAGAAGTAACCCTTACTACGGTGAAGGTGCGTAACTGGGATAATACCATTACTACTATTCCTCCTTATGCCTTAGTGAGCGATTCTTTTCAAAACTGGCGTGGTATGCGTGAGAGTGGCGGGCGTCGCGTGAAGCGTTCCATCAATATAGATATGAATACAGTTCATTTCTGCACTCCTGCACAAATGGAAAAGTTCAAGAAACAAGGTTGGCTGGAAGGCTTTGAGATTACAGGGAAAGAGGAAGTGAATCTGTATGTTTTCCGTCATTATCTGGAGCGGTATTTGCGTCACAATCCCCGTATCAATACACAGTTGACTTTAATGGTGCGTCAATTACAACCTACTCCGCAAGGATTGCCTATAGAACTTTATTTCTTCTCTGCCAATAAGGATTGGATTCCGTATGAACGCTTGCAGGCAGAGGTTTTTGATCACTTATTGGCTGTACTTCCCGAGTTTGGATTACGGGTGTTCCAAAGTCCTACGGGGACGGATGTGTTGGCGTTGAAAAATTAATGGGAGAGTTATATTGGCTGTTTTGATTGCTAAAACATCCTCCTTAAAAAGCGAGTCTTTCTCTACTTCTCGTAAACATTTTCAGTAACGCTTTCATCTACCGTAGGGGCGGATTGAATCTGCCCGAAAACGATTTTCTTTATGCATTACTCCCAAGGTCGTGACCGCTGGTTCGGGCGGATTCAATCCACACGTGTCCACTAAAAAAAATTAAGATTTAATTGAGTGTCATTTTGATAGTC